>JAUIMC010000026.1 GCA_030433215.1 Alphaproteobacteria bacterium | reverse complement strand
CGCGCCTTAGTTTAAGTCAATGCTGAAGGTGACGCCATATTCCCGGGTCGGGGCGAAATAGGCGACCACCGTCGGGATGCCGCTGACCGCGCTGTCCTGGCCGAAGGAGCGATAGACTTCGTCGGTCAGGTTCTTGCCCCAGAAGGTGAGGCTCCAGTTCGAGTCCACTGGCTGCAACTGGAGGCGGGCGTTCAACAGGCCGTAGCCGTCCTCTTTCGCGATCTCGGAATTGTTGAACTGCGGGTAATAGCTGCTGCGATAGGCGTAGTCGGCGCTCGCAATCGCTTCGAAGCGGTCAGAAAGGCGGTGCGTGTATTCGCCGCCGACGCTCGCCGTCCATTCCGACGCCAAAGGCAGCGTGTCGGAGCCGAAGTCGAAGCCTTCCTGCGGGGTCAGGCCGTCATTCTTGGTGTAGCCGACGGAGCCGAACAGGAAGAACTGGTCGGTCGGCGCCGCCTGGACTTCCGCCTCGAAGCCGTAAAGGTCGATCTTGCCGGCGTTGTCGGTGATGACGATGAACGATCCCATGGAATCTGTCGTCGTCGCCGTCAGCTGGATGTCTTTATACTTGTTGTAGAAGCCGGCGAGGTTGATGCGCAGGCGGTTGTCCGCGAGGTCGGATTTCACGCCGACTTCGAAAGAGGTGGTCGTTTCCTCGTCGAAAGGCGCGAGATCGGTGGGCGAGAAGGGGCGGCCGTTGAAGCCGCCGCTGCGGAAGCCTTGCGCCACGGAGGCGTAAAGGAGGACCTGATCCGTCGCCTGCAACTCGATGCTGCCTTTCGGCGTGATGGCGTTGAAGGTCTGCTCGTCCATGCCGTCAAGGACCAGCGGCGCGCCGCCGAGGATCGTGTCGATGACGATTTCTTTTTTCTCCGCCGTATAGCGCACGCCGCCGGTGACGCTGAGGCGATCGGTGAGGCGGAAGGTGCCTTGCCCGAAGCCGGCGAAGGATGTCGTTTTGCTGTTGGTGTCGATATCGAGCTGTAGCCCGGTCAGGACGACGTCGGAAATGAAGCGCGCCTCTTCGGTGAAATAATAGCCGCCGAGCAGCCAGTCGAAGCGGTCGTCGAACGCCGTTCCGGTGAGCTGGACTTCCTGGCTGAACTGCCATTGCTGGGCGTCGATAAACTGGTTGAGGAGCGCGTTGGCGCCGCCGTCATAGTCCTGCCCGTTCTCATATTCCTGTTCACGATAGGCGGTGATGAACTTCAGGTTGAAGGCGCCCATGTCGAAATCGCTGGTCAGCGATGCGCCAAAGACGTCGAGATCGTCATTCATGGGCGTATCGACGGTAATCTCGTCGAGATCGTCGCTGTCGACATCGCCATTGACGCCGATCACGGAGTTCGATCCGCCATCGTCGAACAGCATCCCGGCGGGACTCGCCGCATCGTAATAGACCCGGCCATGGGGCATCGCGGTGCCGCGCCGTTTCGAGGCGTCGACCGCCAGGTGGAACTCCGCATTGGAAGCGGGCGTCCACAAGAGCTCGGCGCGCCCGGCGATGTCGTCATCGGCGCCGAGCTCGCCGGAGCCGCCCGCCGGTTCGAGGTCTTCGCCATAGCCGTCGGTGACCTTGCCGTAAGCGGTGAACTTGGCGGCGAGCACGTCCTCGATCACCGGCATGTCGAGAATGGCGCGGCCTTGCACGCGGCCGAGACTGCCGCCGGTGATCTGCGCGCGCAGACCGAACTCGCCGCTGGGCTTGCGGGTGATGACGCTGACCGCGCCGCCGATGGTGTTGCGGCCGAACAGCGTGCCTTGCGGGCCGCGCAACACTTCGATGCGCTCCACATCGGCGAGTTCAAGGGCCGAGCCCGTCACCCGCGCGAGGTAAACGCCGTCGAGATAGGTCCCGACCCCGGGGTCCGTGGTGGTGATGAAGTCGACCTGGCCGATGCCGCGGATCGAGAAGCTCGACGCCGCGCCCGACCCCGCGGCCGAAGACGAGGCCTGAAGGTTCGGCACATACTGGGCGATCTCATTGACATTGAAGACCTGCCGCGACTCCAGCGTCTCCTGCGAGAACGCCGTAACGGCGATCGGCGTGTTCTGGAGGTTTTCCTCCTTTTTGCGCGCCGTAACGACGATCTGATCGACGCCGCCTGATTGCGCGAGCGCCGCCGGGGCCCCCGCGCCCAGAACCGCCGCCGCTGAACTCAACAATACGCTTTTTCGAAGAACTGACATTTCGTACTCCTTCCCCTCAATCTTTAACCGGGTTTGACCGTCGCCCCTAACGACCGTTTATGCGTTGTTCTATGGGTATGAACTCTTCTTCCAGCCCAAAGGCGCGCGGACCGAAAAGCTGTAGCGCGTTGGGCGCGCGCATATTCGGCGCGCAACTGACGCCCATGACCTTCACGCGTTGTCCGTAGCGCAACCCTTCGGTGGTGATCGGCTCGGCGGAATCCGCGTCGAGAATGACGATGAGGTCCGGCACGATGCAGCGGGTCTTGCCGCCGACCGAGGCGCGTAAGTTTTCGTTCTGGAAGATGACTTCCATGTCGTCGCCGTCGTCATCGTTCTTGATGACGCATTTGCCGCGGGTGAAGCCGCCTTCGACTTTGCGTTCAAGGTCGGCGATCTTGCCGCTGAACAGGACGCCGCATTCGCTGTAATAGTCCGTGGTGCGCAGATAGGCGAGGAGCGCGTCGAACGGGTCGCCGTCTTTCCGGCCTTGCGCGATGGCGCGGCCGATGCCGAGCGCCAGCGTGATCGTGCCGTGGACGGAGGTTCTTTTAACTTCCGAGCCGAGCATCGGGTAGCAGGAGAGCCCGACCGAGGCGCCCATCTGGATCACCAGTTGCCGGGCGGCGTCTTCGGTGCGCTTGTCGTTCCGGGCGTTGATGATCTGGTATTCGCCATATTCATTGGCGACCGCCGCCGGGCTGGTGGAAACGCCGTAAACCGCGAAGGTCGTCATCTGCAATTCCGGAAAGGCGCGGCCCATGCCGTCCGCGTCGACGAGCGGCACGCCGCGCTTGGCGGCGATGGCGACGGGGAGCATGGCGTTGATGCCGCCGATTTCCGCCGGAATGATGGCCGCCGCCTTGCGCCCCAGATGCTGTTCCAGCGCGGCGAGGGCGGTTTCGATTTCGTCGACGCCCGTGATCTTTTCGGTCATGACGCTCGGCGCGCCCATCATCGCGGCGAGAAACACCGGCGCGTCGTCATCGAGGTCGTCGACGCTGATGCAGTCCGGCGCGCCGTAAGTCTGGATGGCGTGCTGGGCCGTGAGCCGGCCGAGATAAGGATCGCCGCCGCCGCCGGCGCCCAGAAACGCGGCGCCGCGCGCCATGTCTTCAAGGTCTTCAAGGCGAACGGCCGAGGCCGATTGCGGGCTGGGTACGCTGGGCATGTGAGAGTTCCTCATTGCCGCCCCCGCGCCAGTTCAAGATCGCCTACGGCTTTCACCAGAATGCGCACGCTGCCGGCGAGATAGGCGAGGGGGATTTCGTCGATGTCGACAATCTTGATGTCGTCGGCCCGCGCGCCGGCTTCGATGGCGCGCCGCGCCGCCTGGGATTTCGCTTCGGCGAGCGCATCCTCGCGGCTGATCTCGTTGAAATTGAAAACCCGGTCGATTTCGCCGCCGACCTGGGCAATGGCCGCGCCGATGGCGTTGGCGACCGGCGCCGCCTCGGGCCGGATGACTTCATTCGCAGACTGCAAGTCGCGATGGATCAGGACAGCGCCGCCGCCCACGAGGATCACCGGCGCTTTCTTGGCGCTGGTTTTCATGCGGTCGATGGCGGCGTCGGTCATGGCGTGGATTTCCGCGTCAGCCTTGCGCACGAAGTCCTTGTCGAGAGCGGCGACAAGATTTGGGTCGCCAATCTCGGCCCCGCTCGCGGCGACCGCGATGTCCGTGGCCGTCAATTCCTTGCCGCCGAAGACGCGGGCGTCTTCGGTGAGCCGATAGCCGACCGATTGCGGACCGACGCGGACGGTTTCGCCGTCCTTGACGAGGCTGCCGCCGCCAAGACCGATGGAGTAAAGATCGGGCATGCGGAAATTGGTGCGCACGCCGCCGATATCGACCTGCGCCGTCGATTCGCGCGGGAAGCCGTTTTTGAGGACGCCTACATCGGTCGTCGTGCCGCCGATATCGACCACGATCGCATCTTCAAGGCCGCTCAGAAAAGCCGCGCCGCGCATGGAGTTGGTGGGGCCGGAGGCGAAAGTGTGCACCGGATAGCGCGCTACGGCCTGCGCGCTCATCAGCGTGCCGTCATTCTGGCTGATGAAGAAGGGCGCCTTGATCCCGAGGTCCTTCAAGGCGCCGGCGAAGGCGTCCACGACCTTGACGGAAAGGTCGGCGAGACAGGCGTTCATCGCCGCCGCGTTCTCTCGCGCCAGCAAGCCGATGCGCCCGATCTCCGAGGAGAGGGTCATGCGCACGCCGGGGTTATGGCGCGCCACGATCTCTGCGGCGCGCTTTTCCATCTCCGCATTCAAAGGCGCAAAGCAGGACGAGATGGCGACCGTCGTCAGCTTTTTGACGCTGATGTCTTTCGCGATCCGCTCGATTTCCGCTTCGTCGAACGGCGCCAGTTCGCTGCCGTCATATTGATAGCCGCCATGGGCCTGATAGCAGGCGCCGTCGACAATCGACCTGATGTCCTCCGGCCAGTCGGTCATCGGCGGCAGGCCGCGTCCCGCCGGCAGGGAGAGGCGGATGACGCCCACGGGTAAAAGGCTGCGCCGCTCCACAAAGGCGTTGGTGAACTGGGTGGTGCCGATCATCACCACATTGATCTGGTCGGCGCCGACGCCGGCGGTCTTCAGGATGTCGGAGATGGCGGCGCTGACGCCGCTGCGCACGTCTTCGGTGGTCGCTGTCTTGGTGAAGGCGATGACGTCGCGGCCGTCCATCAGGACCGCGTCTGTATTGGTGCCACCGACATCGACCCCTATGCGCATTCAAACCCCGTCCCGGTTTGCGGTCTTCGGGGCGGTGTCTCGCCATTCGCCGAAGGCCGCGTTTCAAGCTCGCGACTATCAGTGTACGAAATGCGCCTCGCTGCAATCCGTGACGATTAGTAGCGCCGGGGGGCGGCCGGTAGGGATCAGAAATGAAGGGCGGGGGCGCACTACCGGAATTAGTAGTTTTTCGCGCAACGCGCGTTCTAGGCTTCGAGAAGGCCCATATTTTCCGCGCGTTTCACGGCGTCGAGACGGCTCGAGGCGTTGAGCTTGGCGTAGATCTTTTTCAGGTGATAGCGCACGGCATGTTCGGTGACATTAAGGGCGCCGGCGATGATCTTGTCCGAACCGCCTTTTTGCAGCTCGCGCATCACCGCCGCTTCTTTCTCGGTAAAGATCGAGCTTTCCTCTTGCATGGCCTCTGGCGCCTGCGCCAGCGCGCGCTCCAGCGTGGGAAACGCCGTGCGGGTTTCCTTATCGAGCCGGTCGAGTGCGTCGCGGATTCCGGGGCCTGCATAAACCAGCGCGCGCAAATGTCCCGTCTCGCGCAGCAGCGCTTCCAGGCGCTGCAGGTGGTCGGACGCGCCGTCGGGAGCGGCGGCGAGCCAGGGCGTGAGGCAGGCGTAAAGCCGGAGCGCCGTACGCTTGTTGTCCTGTTGGCGCGCGTGATCGGCATAGGCTTCAAGCGCCGCAATATGGGTTTCATTCAGCAGGTCCGGCGCAGCGAGCAGCAGCGCTTCCGCAACGGCTTCCGAGACGCGCCAGGGGGCCGCCGTCAGGGCTTCAGAATTGTCGGCGCGGGCGAGAAAAGGCGCCGCCAGTGCGGCGGCGTCTTCCTTGCGGTCCGCCTGCGCCAGCAGGATCGCCTTTTGCGCGGTCAGCACGTCGGGCAGCATGGCGAAGTCGCTTTCGCGCGCAGCGCCGATGGCGGCATCCAGCAGCGCCAGCGCATCGTCCGCACCGGCATTGGCGGCGATCTTTTCCGAAAGCGTCCGGAAAGCGGCGCTGTAAATATCGAGCCAGCCTTCCAGCCGGAAAAGGCGCGTCGAGATGTTTCTCAGCCGCGAGACGGATTTGGTGCTGAAGGGCGTGCGTTCATGGTCGATCTCGAATTGCAGCACGTCCCTGATGGACTTGATGGCTTCGTCATAGGAAAGCTGGCGGCGGATGATCGCGGACGCGTCGTTGAATTTCGCCTTGGCGCCGTCTTCATCGCCCTTGAGGCCCATCACCATGGCGAGATGGAGATGGATGAAAACCTCGCCATAAACGGAACGCGTGGTCAGAAAGGCGGCGATGGCCTTTTCGCCCGACGCGGCGCAGTCGTCATAGCGCATATATTGATGCGCGGAAAAACAGCGCAGGGTTTCAACAAAGCCGGTGAGGATCGCCCGCTCATTGTCGCTTTCCGCCGGATGCGCTTCCAGCACGGCGAGCTCTTCCGGGTCGACTTCGCGGCCGCGATAAACGTCCGCCATGCACTGGCAGATCGCCCGGGCCGACGCGGTCGTGCGCCATTTCTTGGTGGAGCCGAGCCGGGTCTTGACCGAGGCGAGGAGCCGCGCCGCCTCGTCCGCCTTGCCGCTTTTGAACAGCATGATGGACTTGATAAAGGTCGCGGTGGGGTTTTCGTGCACCAGCCAGTCGGGCAGGTAGCGCGCCATGCCGCGCACCTGAACCAGCCCCTCGCGCAACCATAAAAAAGCGCCGTCGCTGGCGTCGACAATGCTCTCGATCAGGTCCTGATCGTCGGTTTCAAGAGCGTGCTTCAGGGCGCGCATATGGTTGCCTTCCGAAGACAGCCATATGGCGGCGCGATATTGCACGGCCTGGTAGGCTTGCGGGTTTTCGGTCTTGAATTTGTGGCGCAGGAAATCGCGCATCATGGGATGAAGGCGGTGGCCCTCGATCTCTTCGGAGTCCGAGAGCGGCGCAAAGAAAGCCTCGATGGATTGCAGCCGCGCCACAATGCCGGGATCGAAATCGTCTTGCAGCACATAGCGCGCCGCGTCCGCCGGGACTTCGTCAAAGACGGAGGTGTGAATGAGAAATTTCTGCACTGCCGGATCGAGGCGCGAGAGGATTTTCTTTTCGAAATATTCGGCGATGAGCTGATCGCTGTAACTCACCTGATCGAGCTGGCGCAGATCAAAGGCGCCCATATCCGAGGCGGCCAGAAGAAGGCGCAGGAGCACCGGCCAGCCTTCGGTTTTCTGTTCGATCTTCAGCGTCTGATGCCGGGAGAGGCGCGAGCCCCACAGGCTCGCGATTTCATCCGCGGAGAAACGGAGGTCCTCGGCGTCGATGCGCGTCACCAGCCCGCGATGTTCAAGATCCACCGTGTCGAGTTCGACCCGCTCCCGAGACGCGACGACCAGGGTTGCGTTGTCGGGGAGGCGGCGCAACAGGATGGCGAACACCGTCTCTCGCACCACCGGGTCCAGCCTTTCGAGATCGTCGATGACGATGCGCAAGGGCCGGCCCGACTGCTCGATCTGCGCGAGAAGCTGGTAAACCGCCTGCGTCGTCTTCTTGTCGGTGGAGTATTCGAAGGAAAGGAGGTCGTCATCATCGACATCGAGCCCCGCCACGAGACAGGCATAGGCGAGATAGGCGATCAGCGTGTCCGCGTCGTCGTCTTCATCGACGGAGAGCCAGGCGACGAGATCGCCCTGACTCTTGCGGGTTTCGCGCCATTCGGCGAGGGCGGAGCTTTTGCCGTAGCCGCCGGGCGCCTGCAACACGACGAGCTTGCAATGGGCGGCGGCGTCGAGGGCGTCCACCAGGCGCGAGCGCGAAATCACGGAAACAAGCTGGCGCGGCGGCGTTACTTTCGACCGCAACAGCCAGGACGCAACTTTTTCGGACCGCCTCATGGAGCGGACGATAGATCAGCGGGCGCGATTAGGCGAGTCAGACGAAAAGCGCCAGAAAACTCACCGCCGCGAAGCCCGCAACGCTCGCCAGGGTCGCCGCGAGCGTCCAGGTCCGCAAGGTTTCGTTTGGCGTCAGGCCGAAAATGCGCCCCACCAGCCAGAAGCCGGAATCATTAACATGCGACAAGGCCGCCGATCCGGCGGCGCAGGCGAGCGCCACCAGCGCCAGCTCCGGTCCGGAAAGCCCGGCGCTTTCTGCAAATGGCGCAACCAATCCGGCCCCGGTGATCATGGCGACGGTGGCGCTTCCCTGGGCGATGCGGATGAGGAGGGTTAGCACATAGGCGGCGAGGATCGGCGTCATGCCGACGCCGAGCGCGGCTTCGGCAAGCTGGCCGCCGGCGCCGGTTTCAACAAGCACCTGTTTGAAGGCGCCGCCCGCGCCGGTGACGAGGATCACGGCGCCGGTGGGCTCCAGCGCCTTTGAAAGCGCGCGGGAAAGTTTCGCCTTCGCGGTCTCAGAGCCGCCGCGAAAGAATATGTAGGCGCCGCCGCAGGCGAGAATGAGCGCGACGAAGGGATGCCCCACAAGGACGAGCGTGTCGCGCAGGAAGCTGGCGGCACCGGCGGCCTCTTCGGGGATCATGGTGCGCGCCAGCGTGCCGGCGAGAATGAGAATAAGCGGCGCGATGATGATCGATGCGGTGGCGCGCGCGCCCATTACCGGCGCCTCGTCATTGACCTCCGCGCCGGTGAACTGGTCGTGGCCCTCGGGCATGGCTTTCATCCGGTCGAGGATGGAGGCGAAGACCGGCCCGGCGACAGCGGCGGCGAAGGCGCCGGTAATAACGCCGAACAGGATCATCCAGGCGAGATCGGCGCCGAATATTTTTGCGACCGCCATGGGCCCCGGCGTCGGCGGAATGAAGGAATGCGCAACCACAAGACCGCCGAGGAGGGGCAGGCCGAAAGACATCGCCGGTTTTCCGACGCTCCGCGCCGCGGCGAACACCAAAGGCGCCAGAATGATGAGCGCCACATCGAAAAACACCGGGATCGAGGCCAGAAGGCCGATCAGCGCCATGGCCCAGCGGCCCGTGCCGACGCCGCGATTATGCAACAGGCTCTTCGCCAGCGCGGTGACGCCGCCCGACGCCTCCAGCATGGCGCCGAACAAGGCGCCGAGCCCGATAACGACAGCGATGAAGCCGAGCGTGCCGCCCATGCCGGCGATCACCGTGTCGAGGGCCTGCTCCGGTCCCATGCCGCCGGCGATGGCGCTGAGGATCGCGACAAGGATCAGCGCGATGAAGGCGTTCATGCGCGCCCAGAGAATAAGCACCAGCAGCGCGACGACGCCGGCGCCGGTGGCGATCAGGGGCTGCCATTCCGCCATCAGCCGGCGCTCCGTTTTTCAGTGCGCGTGAAATCTTTCATCGTTTCCGTCCCCTTGGTTGTTTGCGCGAGGTCTTTTCCGCCCCGTTCAGTGTGCGTCTTTTTGTGGTCAGTGAGAGTCCGCCGGAATGCCGGCGCCGCGGCAGCCGACGAGAAAATCGAAATCGCAGCCTTCATCCGCCTGTAGAACATGTTTGCGGTAAAGACCCGCATAGCCGTCATCGTCAAAGGCGGCGCCGGGCTGGCGGGCTTTGAGGCGCGCCTCGATCTCCGCATTGGAAAGATCGACGGACAGGGCGCCAGCTTCGACATCGATCGAGATCATGTCGCCGTCTTCGATGGCGGCGAGGGGGCCGCCATCCGCCGCTTCGGGTGAGACATGCAGCACCACCGTGCCATAGGCCGTGCCGCTCATGCGCGCGTCGGAAATACGCAGCATGTCGGTGACGCCTTTTTTGAGGAGCTTCGGCGGCAGGCCCATATTCCCGACCTCGGGCATGCCCGGATAGCCTTTCGGCCCGCAATTCTTCAGCACCATGACGCAGGTCTCGTCGATATCGAGATCCGGGTCGGCGATGCGCGCGTGATAGTCCTCGTAATTTTCGAAGACGACGGCGCGGCCGCGATGCTTCATCAGCGACGGCGTCGCCGCGGAGGGCTTCAGCACCGCGCCGCGCGGCGAGATATTGCCGCGCAGGACCGCGACCCCGCCATGAGGCGTCAGCGGCGCCTCCATGGGCTTGATGACATCGTCATTGTAACAGGAGGCGTCTTTGACATTCTCCCAGAGCGAGCGCCCGTTGACGGTCTTGCAGTTTTTCTCGAGAAGCCCGGCCTCGCCGAGACGCCGCAACACCGCCGGCAAGCCGCCGGCATAATAGAAATCCTCCATCAGATAGTCTCCGGAGGGAACGAGATTGACGATGGTGGGCACATCACGGCCATGGGCCTGCCAGTCGTCGAGGGAAAGCTCGACGCCCATGCGCCGGGCCATGGCGATGAGGTGAATGACGGCGTTGGTCGACCCGCCGATGGCGGCGTTGGCGCGGATGGCGTTGAGAAAAGACTCGCGCGTGACGACATCGGAAATCTTCAGCCCGTCCTTCACCATGTCGACAATGCGCATGCCCGACATGTGCGCCAGCACATAGCGGCGGGAGTCGACGGCGGGAATGGCGGCGTTATGGGGCAGGCTGAGGCCCAGCGCCTCCACCATGGACGCCATGGTTGAGGCGGTGCCCATGGTGTTGCACGAACCGGCGGAGCGCGACATCGAGGCTTCGGCGCTCATGAATTCCTCGGCGGTGATCATGCCCGCGTTCATCTGTTCGCTGAGGCGCCAGACCGTGGTGCCGCTGCCCATGGTCTCGCCCTTGTGCCGCCCGCTCAGCATCGGCCCGCCGCTGACGACGATGGCCGGGATGTCGCAGCTCGACGCGCCCATGACGAGCGCCGGCGTGGTCTTGTCGCAGCCGACGAGCAGCACAACCCCGTCGATGGGATTGCCGCGGATCGCTTCCTCCACATCCATGGAGGCGAGATTGCGCGTCAGCATCGCCGTCGGGCGCAACAGCGCTTCGCCGTTGGAAAAAACCGGAAACTCGAGCGGGAACCCGCCAGCTTCGTAAACGCCCTGTTTCACGCGGTCCGCAACCTGGCGCAGATGCGCGTTGCAGGGCGTCAGCTCTGACCAGGTGTTGCAGATGCCGATGACCGGCTTGCCCTCGAACTGATGTGCGGGAAAGCCCTGGTTCTTCATCCAGCTTCTGTGCATGAAGCCGGGCTTGTCGGCGCCGCCGAACCAGGCCTGCGAGCGCAGGTCTTTTTTCTTGTCGCTCATGTCTTGTCCCTCATGGACGTTTCCTGTTCCTATTCGGTCCCGCTTTGGCGCGGGTTCAGATCAAGTTTCTTTTCGCCAGCGAGCGCATGAGATCGCGCAGGCCGTAATCCCAGGGCGGCGCCGCATCGCACGTCGTGACGCAGTTGATGAGCCGGCCGAGTTTCGCAGACGCGATTTCAACGCTGTCGCCTTCTTTGTGTGTAAAGCCGCCGCCTTCGGCGCCCCTGTCTTTCGTGGGCGCGAACATGGTGCCGAGAAACAGCGCCGCGCCGTCCGGATAGAAATGCTGGTTGAAGCACTGGCGCAGGAGCTCTTCCGGGTCGCGGCTGATCCGGCTCATGGAGCTCACATCCTCGAGCGTGAAACCGTCTTCGCCTTCAATGCGCAGCGTCACGTCGTCCTTGCGCACGTCGTCCATGGAGAAACTTTTGTCGAAAAGCCGGATGAACGGCCCGATGGCGCAGGAGGCGTTGTTGTCCTTGGCCTTGCCGAGCAACAGCGCCGAGCGGCCTTCGAAATCGCGCAGATTGACGTCATTGCCGAGCGCGGCCCCGACAGCCCGGCCGGCACTGTCCGCGACCAGCACGATTTCCGGTTCCGGATTGTTCCAGTCGGAATCGGAGCGCACGCCGATTTCCGCGCCCCAGCCGACGCTCGAAAGCGGCGCTGTCTTTGTAAAAATTTCCGCATAAGGGCCGATGGCGACTTCGAGATATTGCGACCAGAGCCCCGCTTCCATCAGCGCCGTTTTGAGCGCCGCCGCTTCTTCGCCGCCCGGCGTCACGGACTGAAGCCCGGCGCCGATGTCGTTTTCAAGTTGCGCGCGAATGTCTTTCGCCCTGGCGGGATCGCCGCCGGCGCGTTCCTCGATCACGCGTTCCAGCGTCGAGACGGCGAAGGTGACGCCGGCGGCTTTGACGCATTGAAGATCGAGCGGGCAGAGAAGGCGAAGCGGCGCGCCAGCGCTGGCAGACAATTCAAGCGAGGCGAGATCGCCGAGATCCTCGCCGTCCGCCAGAATGCCGCCTTCGAGAAGGTCGGACATGGTGGGCGCGGTTTTCGCGACGTCGATGACGCGGCCTTCGCGGATCAGCACCGGAACCGGGCCGTCGCCCCGGTCGATGCGGCCCGCGAAAAGCCCGGATCGCCAGTCGGCAGGAAGGTCATGCGCCGGATCGAACGCGGCGCCGCTCATGTCTCCCGCGCTCCGTCGACCCGGCGCGCAAGCCCCAGCAGATTTGCATCTTCAAGACTCTGTGGCAGGAGCGAGGCCGGAAAGTTCTGATAACAGACCGGGCGCAGAAAGCGCGTAATGGCGAGCGTGCCCACGGATGTGGTGCGCGCGTCGCTGGTCGCGGGGAAGGGGCCGCCATGCACCATGGCGTCGCAGACCTCGACGCCCGTGGGCATGCCGTTGACGAGAAGGCGGCCCGCCTTGCGTTCCAAAACAGGCAAAAGCGCGCGCACCGCCGGCGCGTCTTCGTCATCCATCTGGATGGTGATGGTGAGCTGGCCTTCCATCTGCGCGATGGCGGCGCCCAGCGTTTCCGGCGAAGGACATTTGATGACGAGGCTCGCGGCGCCGAAGACTTCGTCCTGCAAGCCGGGATTGCCTGCGAAAGCGTCGATGCCGGTTTCGAAAATTGCTGCGGGGCGGCGCGCGCCGTCGCTGCGTCCCTCCGCCAGTTTTTTCACGCCGCTTTCAGCCGACAGCCTCGCAAGGCCTTCGTCATAAGCGGCGGCGATGCTTTCCGTAAGCATGGTCGCCGGCTCCGCCGCTTCGATTTCGCCTTCGAGCGTTTTGAGGAACGAAGCGTAAGCCTCTTCATCATCGGCGATGGCGAAGACGGTCCCCGGATTGGTGCAGAACTGGCCGGCGCCCAGCGTCACCGATCCGGCGAGCGCTTTGGCGATCTCGCTTCCGCGCGCTTTCAGTGCTGCCGGCATGATCAGCACGGGATTGACGCTCGACATTTCCGCAAAGACCGGGATGGGTTCGGACCGCGCCGCAGCGAGCTTCATGATGGCGAGGCCGCCGCGGCGCGAGCCCGTAAAGCCGACGGCTTTGATCGCCGGATGCTGGACGAGCGCGGCGCCGGTTTTCTCATCGCCATGGACGAGCGAGAAACACCCCTCAGGCAGGGCGCATTTTTTGACGGCGTCCATGATGGCGCGCCCGGCGATTTCCGACGCGCCGGGATGGGCCGGGTGCGCCTTGACCACAACGGGACAGCCCGCCGCCAGCGCAGACGCGGTGTCGCCCCCGGCGACGGAAAAGGCGAGCGGGAAATTGCTGGCGCCGAAAACCGCGACGGGGCCCAGGGGAATGTGGCGCAGGCGCAGGTCCGGGCGCGGCAGCGGCGCGCGGTCAGGCAATGCGTGATCTATGCGCACGCCAAGCCAATCGCCCATGCGAACTTCCCGCGCGAATAGCCGCAACTGGCCCGCCGTGCGGCCGAGCTCGCCTTCGACGCGCGGGCGCGGCAGCGCCGTTTCCGCCATGACCTGATCGACGAGCGGGTATTTCCGGGCCTCGAGCGCATCCGCGATGGCTTCAAGGAAAGACGCGCGCTCTTCCGGAGAGCGTTCGGCGAAATCGGCGGCGGCCTTTGCCGCCTTGTCGCAGGCGTCATCCACATCGCCGGGGCTCGCGGCGCGCGCCGCGCCGGCGATCAGGTTCTCTCCGGTTATGTCCATGTCGGGTGGTCTCTCCCTTTGTTATTCGTTTCTGTTTTTTCTTGCATCCGCTGCGCCGTTCATTGGACAAACGCTTTACGACAAGCCTCAAGGAACCGCATGAAATCCGCTTCGCATGTTTTTATCATCATGGGCGTCGCCGGCGCCGGAAAGACGACGCTCGCCGCTGCGCTCGCTGAACGGTTCGGCGGCGCTTATCTCGAGGGGGACGATTTTCACCCCGCAGCGAATGTCGAAAAGATGTCGCGGGGCGAACCCCTGAGCGACGACGACCGGGCCCCGTGGATCGACGCGCTGGCGGGCGCCATCAGCAAAGAGCAAGCCGGTCTCGTTTTCGCCAGTTGCTCCGCGTTGACGCCGGGCGTCAGGGCGCGCCTTCGCGAAGGCGCCGGCTGTGCGGTGGACTTTCTGTTCCTCGATGCGCCCGAAGCGACGATCGCCGGGCGTCTCGAACAGCGTGGGGGGCATTACATGAAAGCGGACATGCTGCGCTCGCAGTTCGAGGCCCTGCAGCGGCCCGAAAGCGCCATCGTCATCGACGCGGGGCTTAGCCGGGAAGGCGTCTTCGCGGCGGCGGCGCAGGCCGTTGACGCGAGGCTCGCCGAGGAGTGATGCCGCCCGCCTAGTCGGCATGAGCGGATGCAAGCGGCAGGCGCAGCACCTCATGGTTCGCGGCGATGAACAGCGTTTCGCCGCCTTCGCCGATGGCGCAATTGGCGTTGCTGACGCCGGTGTCGATGATTCCGAGCAAATCGCCTTGCGGCGAGAAGATATGAACGCCGCCTGGCGCGGTCGCGAAGAGATTGCCATGCGCATCGACGGCGAGACCGTCCGGCAGGCCGGGTTTGCGGTTCGCGACATCCTCCGAGCCGTCATGGATGATTGTCGCGCTCGTCTGAACATCGTCTGCGCCAAGATCGTATTTGAGGATGACGGGCCGCTTCGGATCGGAGACGGCGACGTAAAGCGTGTTTTCGTCGGGCGACAGGCCGACGCCGTTCGGAAAGCTGAGATCGCCGATCAGCAGGGAGACTTCGCCCGAAGCGTCGCGGCGATAGACGCCGTTTGCGGGCTGGCGTTTCAGGGGCGAGTCATTAATCCCTTCGAGGCCGTAAGGCGGGTCGGTGAAATAGATCGCGCCGTCGCTCGCCAGCACGAGATCGTTCGGGCTGTTGAAGGGCTCGCCTTCATAGGCGTCCGCGAGGATTTCATATTTTTTCGTTTCAAGGTCGAGCCGCGCGATGGCCCTCAACCCGTGCACGGCGGCGAGAATGCTTCCCGCCGATGCGTCGCGGATGAGCCCGTTGGAGCCGGGTTCGCGAAAGCCTTCCGTGTCATGGGGGGCGCCTGAAGGATCGAGAAAGACGCTTGCGCCCTCCGCGCGGCTCCATTTGTACATGCGGTTGCCGGGGACGTCCGAGAACAGGAGATAGCCGTCTTCATCGCCGCCGACCCAGACGGGACCTTCCGACCATTGCAGGCCATCCGCGATGATTTCCGCTTTCGCATCCGGGGCGATGATCGCATCGAGGCGCGGGTCGCGCCGGTCGATAGCGAGGCTCTCGCTGTATTCAATCTCCGCCGTCTCCGGTTTGGCCGGTTCTTGCGCCGAACAGGCGGAAATCATGACGAACATGACGCTGAGCGCTTGGCGTATCATTGGTCGGTTTCCATTCCTGATTTCTCAATCATCGTGACGGCGGCAGGCGTTTCGATGGCGGCGCCGGGCGTAGTCGCGGCGCTGTCGGCGACAATGCGGAACTCGGTCCGCGCACGAATATCGGCGGAAGAAGAGCCGATCATTATTTCGACCGTTCCTTCTTCGATGCGCCAGTCGCCGCCGGCGCCGAAAAAGGCGAGGCTCGCCGCCGCAAGCTCGAAGTCCACGCTAGCGCGCTCGCCGGGGTCGAGGCGAATGCGCTTGATGCCGCGCAGCTCTTTCACCGGCCGCGCGATGGAGGCGACGGGATCGCGAACATAAAGCTGCACGACTTCCTCGCCCGCGACAGGGCCGGTATTCGTGACCGGAACCGAGATGGTCACGCTGTCTCCCGGCTGAATCTCGGCGGTGCTGATCTGCGCCTCCCCATACTCGAATGTCGTGTAGCTGAGACCGTAGCCGAAGGGGAATTGCGGCGTTATGGGCAAATCGTGATAACGGGCAGTGTCTTTCGTAATGTCGGGGTCCGCCGGTCTGCCCGTGTTGCGGTGGCTGTAGACGTAAGGCGCCTGTCCCGTGACGCGCGGCATGTCCACGGGAAGCCGTCCGGCGGGGGAAACATCGCCGGAGAGAATCGCCGCGAGCGCGTTCCCGGCTTCGACGCCGAGATACCAGCTTTGCAGGAGCGCCGGCGCGCGCGCCGCAACATCGCCGAGCGCGAGCGGGCGCCCGCTCATGATAATGGTGACGAACGGTTTTCCGGTTTCCGAAACAGCATCGAACAATGCGGCGTCGGCTTGCGGAAGGGAAATGTCCGAACGGCTGCGCGCTTCGCCGCTCAGATCGTAATTCTCGCCGATCGCCAGAATGACGGCGTCCGCCTTGCGGGCGGCTTGCGCCGCGCGCCGCAAGGCTTTGCCTGTCGCCACGCCGTCTTCGCTTCCGGATTCGAAAATAATCTCCGCATCGGGGTAACGCCGCTTCAGCCCGTCGAGCAGCGTCACGACGTCGTCTTCCTTGCCCTGCGCCCGCCATGAACCGAGCTGAGAGAGGGCGTCGTCCGCAAGAACGCCAATCACCGCGATCTTTTGCGGGGCCAGGTCAAGCGGCAACAAGTTGTCTTCGTTCTTCAGAAGGATCACGGCTCTTGCCGCAGCGCGCCGCGCGGCGTCGCGGTGGGCGGCGCTCAGGATGACGGTCTTTTCGCGTTCCACATCGTGATATTGATAAGGATCGTCGAACAGACCGAGATCGGCTTTGGCTTTGAGGATGCGTTTGACGGCGGCGTCGAGTTTTTCTCGAAGGGACGGATCGCGGGCAAGCGCGGTCTTTAGTTCTTCCGCATAAACGCCGCTGGTCATGTCCATGTCGACCCCGGCGGCAAGGGCTAGGGCGCCCGCCTCGGTGCGGCTGGCCGCGACGCCGTGATTGATGAGTTCATGGACGGCGTTCCAGTCGCTCAGCATGACGCCGTCCCAGCCCCATTGATCGCGCACGAGGCCGCTCAGAAGAGTTTCATTGGCTGTCGTCGGCACGCCGGCGATGTCGTTGAAGGCCGTCATGAACGACGCCGTGCCCGCGCGCGCCGCCGCGAAGAAAGGCGGCAGGTAGACTTCGTGCAGCGCGCGTTCGGAAATGTCGGCGCTGTCATAGTCGCGCCCGCCATCGGCCGCGCCATAGGCGCCGAGATGTTTGGCGGTGGCGAGAATGGTGTCGTCGCCGGAAAGATCGCCGCCCTGATAGCCGCGCACCTGCGCCGCCGCCATCACCGAACCGAGATAGGGATCGGCGCCGGCGCCCTCGACGATGCGGCCCCATCGCGGGTCGCGGGCGATGTCGACCATGGGCGCGAAAGTCCAGTGCAGCCCCGCCGCCGAGGCTTCGACGGCGGAAATCCGCGCCATCGCTTCGGCGTCCGCGGGATCGAAGGTCGAAGCCATGGCGATGGGCACGGGAAAGATCGTGCGATAGCCATGCACCACGTCCATCGCAAAGAGCAGCGGCACGCCGTGCGGCGATTCTTCGACCGCAACCCGCTGGAGCTCGCCTAAAAACGCCGCGCCCGCCACATGAAGATAAGACCCGACGCGGCCCTCGCGCACGCGGTCGAGCTCGGCCTCGTCGATGCGCGAGTTGAGGTTCTTGCTGCGCCCGCCCGCGACCTGATTGAGCTGGCCGATTTTTTCCTCGACCGTCATCGCGTCCACAAGCGCGTCGATATCCGGCGCCTGCGTCTGTGCATGGGCATGCGCAAGCGTAAGCGGCAGCAAGAGCGCGCCAAGGGCGCCGGCGATCCGTCTCGCCTGCATGACTATGTCTCCCCGGTTCAAAAGTTTTTTATTTTAGATTCAGTGTCAGCTGGCGACGGTTCCATCGGGATTGAGAGCGAGCTTTCGGCCCGTTGCGGCGGACTGGTAGATCGCTTCGATCAGCCGGACATCGCGCAGGCCCATCTCGCCCGGCGTTTTGATGACAACGTCCTCGCGCACGGCGTCTGCGAAATGGCTGAGCTGTTCCGCAAACTGAACGCTCGACTCGCCGGGCGTCAGGGTCTCGCTTGAGCCGTAGCTTTGCAGCAGCATGGTGTTGCCGCGATAACTCGTCGCCGGCTCCATGACGAGCGCGCCCGAGGCGCCGCGCGCCGTGAGCGCATTGACGCCGAAAGAGTCATAAGAGGTCGCGAGCTGCGCGACGGCGCCGGAGGGAAATTGAAGCTGCGTCGAGACATGCGCGAAAATCTCCCGGAAGCGCGCATCGTTTTCGGGTTGCAGCGTATAAGCGGAAACGCTGCTCGGCATTTCGCCGGTGAGATAAAGCGCCGCCTGCAGGCCATAGAGGCCGTAATCCTCAAGGGGCCCGCCGCCGGCGAGGGCGCGGTTGAGACGCCAGTTTTCAGCCGGCGTCGCCATGCCCGTCCGGTATTGATGGGCGGTGCGGATCAACCGTAAGTCGCCGATGGCGCTGTCGCGCATCAGCGCCATCGCGCGCAGATTGCAGGGCTCGAAATGGCAGCGATAGCCGATCATCAGCTTGCGTCCGGCCTTGGTTGATGCGGCGATCATGCGCTCGCATTCCCCGGCGGAGAGCGCCATGGGTTTTTCGCACAGCACATGCTTGCCCGCGGCGAACGCCTTTTCGGTCCAGTCGGCGTGGAGGCCGCTCGGCAGGATGATGTAGACCGCATCGACCCGGTCGTCGGCGGCGATGTCATCGAAATTCTCGTAATTGTAGATGCTGTCTTCTTCGAGACCGTAAGCGGCGGCGACGCGCTTTGCTTTTTCCTCATTGCCGGAAACCAGCGCCGCGATGTGACAGCCGCGCGCCGACGCGAAGGCGGGCATGATCTGCGCCAGCGCATAACCGCCGAGCCCGACGATCGCGATCCCGACGCTGTCCGCATCGGGCGCGGGCGGCGGCGAGGAGGGCAGGGAGACGCCGCGCGGAAAAGGCTGGCCTTCGGCGACGGGGCTGGCCCCGCTGCTCTCGGCCGCGCAGGCCGGCGCCGCAAGGCCCGGCGCGACGGCGGCGGCGGCGCTCCATTGCAATAGCCGGCGCCGGCGAATGGTGTGTTCGGCGAATCTCATGAATGCGCTCTCCTCGGCTGGTGACTGCTTTGACAAACAGGTCCGGCGCCGCCCCTTCGGGCCCTAACTCTGGCGCGACTCTTTGCGGCCGCTCGTAAAAGCGTACAGCGAATTATGTTAGCGCTCAACAAGATGGGCGCCAGCGAGGGCGCGCGCTGAGTGAAACCGGGGCAGGAGCCAGGCGGGCCCTCAAGAATTCGCGTCTTGCCTATTGAAATTGAGAATTATTCGCAATATGCCCTTCCCGGAGAATGAGGCCCACGGATGAGGAGAGTCCCCATGCGGGCGCCGGACGGGAAGCAAAAGGGCATGGATCGCACCCAGAGAGCCTTCTGGCTGAGACAGTTGCTTCAATGGCACTGGATGAGCGCCGCGCTGAGCCTGGCGGGGATGCTGGTGTTCGCGATTACCGGCGTGACCCTCAACCATGCGGGCGACATTCCGGCGACCCCGAAAGTCACGACGCTTGAAGGCGCGGCGCCGATGTCGCTGCTCGAAGGGCTTCCCGCTGCAGACGGCGAAGACCTTCCGTTGCCGGACGATCTGCGCGCCTGGCTGGAAAAAGAGATGTCGGTGAAGGCCGGCGCCCGGCCGGCGGAATGGTCGTCCGATGAGATTTATCTCGCCATGCCGCGTCCCGGCGGCGACGCTTGGCTCAGCATCGATCTCGGCACCGGCGACGTTCTTTACGAAGAAACTTTCCGCGGCTGGGTTTCCTATTTCAACGATCTCCACAAAGGCCGCGACACCGGCGCCGTGTGGCGCTGGTTCATCGACATTTTCGCCGTCGCCTGCGTCGTCTTCTGCGTGACCGGGCTTTTCCTTCTGCATTTTCACGCCTTCCGGCGCCCCGCCACCTGGCCGATGGTCGGGATCGGTTTGGTCGCGCCGCTATTGCTCATTCTACTGTTCATCCACTGAAGGGGGTTTCATGAAGTTGCACCTACCCGCCACGGCCGCCGCCGCGTTGATTGCGCCTCTTTGCGCATCGGCCTCGGCTGCGGAAATGAGCGTCAATGTCGAGGTGCCAAGCCTCGACGTCGCCGAATATCACCGGCCTTACGTCGCCATGTGGCTGCAAACGCCGGACGGCAAGCCCGCCGTCAATCTCGCGGTCTGGTACGACGTCAAGCTGCGCAACGATGAAGGCGAGGACTGGCTGAAGGATCTGCGCCAGTGGTGGCGGCGCATCGGGCGCAACACCGACATGCCGGTGGACGGCGTCAGCGGCCCGACCCGCGCGCCGGGCGGTCATGACATTGCCTTCGAGGACAAACTGAACGGCCTCGCGCCGGGCGAGTATGAATTCATGATCGAGGCGGTGCGCGAAGTCGGCGGACGCGAACTGCTGCACGGAACCCTGCAATGGCCGCCGAAAGAAGAAACGACCCTTCGCCTCGAAGGCGAACGCGAACTCGGCCCCGTCATCCTTACGCTCAAACCCTGAAAACCCGGGAGACACCCATGAACCTCAAAAAATGGAGCGCGCTGGCGCTCGCCTTGCTCATCCCAACCTCCGCCATGGCGCACCGCACCTGGTTCCTGCCGTCTTCCACGGTTCTGTCTGGAGACGACGCCTGGGTGACCATCGACGCGGCGGCGGCCAATGAAGTCTTTTACTTCGATCACCGCCCGCTCGCTCTTGATGACTTGATCGTCACCGCGCCGGACGGGTCTTCGGTCGATCCCCAGAACATGGCTGAAGGCCGCCTCAAAAATTCTTTCGACCTCAATCTGAAGCAACAAGGCACCTATCGCGTATCCCTCGTCAGCGACGGCGTCTTCGCTTTCTACAAGCTGAACGGCGAACAAAAGCGCTGGCGCGGACAGGCGTCGGAAATCGAAACGGCCATTCCGGACGGCGCCGAAGACGTGCGCATCAGCGAAAGCGCGCGCCGCGTCGATACGTTCGTCACGGTCGGCGCCCCGAGCGACGAGACGGTAAAAACCGCCGGCAAGGGGCTCGAGATCGAGTATGGCGTTCACCCAAACGATCTCTTTTCCGGCGAAACCGCAACCTTCCGCCTGTTGATGAACGGCAAGCCCGCAAAAGGCGTCGAGGTTTCAATCATTCTCGACGGCATCCGCTACCGCAACGCCCTCAATGAAATGAAATTCACGACCGGCGATGACGGCGCGTTTGAAGTCACCTGGCCGGAAGCGGGCATGTACTGGCTCAACGCGACGATTGAAAGCGACGAAACAAACGTGCCGGGCTCGTCCGGCTCGCGCGCGGCTTACACCGCAACGCTGGAAGTCCTGCCGCAGTAAACGGGGCGGAAATGGAAAGCATGACCGCAAGGCGCGCTGCGATTCCGGCTTTATCGGCGCCGCCGCGCGCCCGCCCGCAAGGCGCGGTCCGGCGCTGCGCCGGCGACACGATGGGGACGACCTGGAGCGTCCGCTTCGCCGCGCCGGAGACTGTCGGCCCCGGCGCGGTGTATGAAGCGGTGCAGACTAGTCTCGACCGGGTCGTCGCCGAGATGAGCCCGTGGGAGCCGGAAAGCGACATCGTGCGCTTCAATGCGGCGCCTGCGGGAAGCTGGGTCGCGGTTCCCGATGCTTTCCTGCGCGTGGCGATGGCGGCCGCCATCGTCGCGCAAGAAACAGGCGGCGCCTATGATCCGGGGAGCGGCGCGCTTGCCGATCTCTGGGGCTTCGGCCCCGCCGGGAAACGCGCCGCGCCGCCTTCTGCCCATGAAATTGATGCGGCGCTCGGCTCTTGCGGGCGTCCCCTGAACATCGACAGCGAGGGCGCGCGGCTGTTCCAGCCCGGCGGCATGAAGCTCGATCTTTGCGCCATCGCCAAGGGTTTCGGCGTCGATGAAGCCGGCGACGCGCTCGACGCCCTCGGGATCGAGTCGTGGCTCGTGGAAGTCGGCGGCGAACTGAAAGGGCGCGGCGTCAAACCGAATGGCGAGCCATGGTGGGCGGCGCTGGACGCCGGGCTTGGGGCGGCGTCGCCGGCGGATGGCGAGCACGGCTTTGTCGCCGCGCTTTACGATCTGGCGGTCGCGACGTCAGGCAACGCCGTGAAGTTCTTCGATCATGGCGGGCGGCGCTATTCGCATCTCATTGATCCGCGCGCCGGTTATCCCGTGCAAAGCGGGCTCTCCGCTGTGACGGTGCTGCATGAAAGCGCGATGATGGCGGACGCCTATGCGACCGCGCTCTTCGTGATGGGCCCCATGGACGGCTTCGCCTTTGCGCAAAAGCGCGGGCTTGCGGCGCGGTTCGTCGGCGCCGAAGCGGGAGACGAGCGCATCAGCGATGCGCTCGCCGCGATGCTGGACTGAAAGGCCGCGCAGGCGGGATCAGCGTTCGGTGAAGGCCCGGTCGAGGGAGCGCGACACCGGCTTCAGCGCATATTGCATGAGCGTGCGCGTCTGGGTGACGATCTCGGCGCGCACCTGCATCCCGGCGGTCAGCGCCCGGGCGTTGTCGCCCTTGCCGATGGTCTGCTCTTCGAGCTCCACATAGGCAATGTAATAGGCGTCGCCCGTGCGGTCGTCGGTGAAGCTGTCGGCGGAAATATGCGACACGGTGCCGGGGATCTTGCCATAGCGGTTGGGATCGAAGGTGGTGATCGTCACGTCGGTCTTCTGGCCGGGCGCCACATGGCCGATGTCCTTCGGCGCGACGCGCACTTCCGCAAACAGCTTGGCGCCGGTGGGGGTGATCTCCGCCACGACGCCGCCGGGGCGCACGACGTCGCCATGACCGTTCACCAGCACCGCATTGACAACGCCGGCGACGGGCGAGCGCACCGTCAGACGATCCGACCGGTCCTGCAACGCGATGAAGGGCTGTTCGAGTTCGGCGAGTTCGCCGAGCACGCCGGCGCGCTCCTCGGCGATTTTGGCGCGGTAGTCGGCTTCGGCGCCGGCGCGGTCGGCGCTGGCGGCTTCCAGCGCGTCGCGGGCCTGGCCAAGCCGGGATTTTGCGACGGCGGCGTTGGCTTCGGCGGTCGCAACCGACGATTTCGCCTGCAAATAGGTCTGCCGTGAGGTGAAGCCTTCGTCGATGAGCTGCTCCTGGATGGAAAGCTGCTCGCGGGCGAATTTGAGAATGTCGTTTTCCGACCGCAATTGCGCTTCGGCCTTGTCGACTTCTCCCTTGGCGGAGGTTTCGCGCGACACCAGCGTCGCCATGTCCGCTTCCTGTTTGTCGACAGCCGCTTCATAGGCGGCTTGCTGTTCCGCAACGATGTCGGGCCAGCGTTCGCGCCAGGGCGAGAAATCGGGCGTCCGGTTCGCGGCCTGCGCATCCATGCGTTCGGCGCGAATGGCGAGGCCGGCGCGCCGGGCGGAGAGGCGGTCGACTTCGCCGCCGGCGCCTTCCGCCGTCAGGCGGGCGAGGGGCTGGTTTTCCGCGACCACGTCGCCGGGCGCGACTAGCAAAACGTCGATGATTCCGCCTTCAAGATGCGCCGCTTCCCGGGTCGAGCCGAGGGGCGCGATTTCGCCGGTGGCGATCGAGAGTTCGCGGATCTGCGCGATGTTCGCCCAGACGAGAAGCAGGATCACGAGCCCGCTGATGATCGCCATCGCCGTCGTGGCGAGATGCGGCGGCGCGCCTTCCTCCAGTTCGAGCGGAAGCGCCAGGCCGTGGCGTTCGCCGACGGTCTCATGGAGTGTTTCGACATTCATTTTTGTTTTCGACATGGGTCTTTCTCCGGCGTCACGCGGCGAGCACTTTGGGCACGATGGCGTCGGGCGGGCCGATATCGCGGACAAAGCCGCGATCGAGCCACACGACGCAATCGGCAAGCCGCATATGGCTCGGACGCTGGGTCGTCATGATGATGGAACTGGTCTTGCGTTTTTCATCGAGGATGGAAAGCAGCGCTTGTTCGCCGGCGCTGTCGAGCGTCGCGCCGGGTTCGTCGAGAAGATAGATCGGCGCGTCCTTGACGAAGGCGCGGGCGAGGTTGATGCGGGCGATGAGCGCGTGCGGCCAGCGCGCGCGGGCATGGGACGTGCACATGGTTTGCAAGCCCTCATTGAGCGCGCCGCCATAATAGCGGTCGATGCCGAGCTGTCGGGCGATGCGTTCGATGTCTTCATCGGAAGCGTCGGGGCGGGCGAGACGGATATTCTGCGCAACCGTGCCGTAGAAAAGATCGAGGGATTGAAGCGCGACGCCGATGGACTGGCGCCATTCGCCCTTGTCGAGCTGGCGTAGGTCGAGGCCGTCGACAAAGATCGATCCGGCCTGTTGCTGATGCAGGCCCAGAAGCACGCGCAGCATGGTCGAGACGCCGGAACCGCTCTGGTCGTAAAGACAGACGAGACTGGCCGGCTTTACATCGAAAGAAACGCCGCGCAGGGTCGGCTCGCGCTGGCCCGGATAGCGGAACGTCACCTTGTCCGCCATGATGCGGCCCTTGAAGCTGCGCGGGATCGACGGGCTCGAATTGGGTTCGCGCTCCAGCGGCATCTTGGTCAGCCGGTTCACTTGCTGAAGGCTCTGAATGGTCTGACCGAGGGTCAGACCGGTCAGGAAGAGATTGCGGATCGGTCCGAGGACGCGCCAGGACAGCGCCATCACCGCGATCAGGGCGCCGCCGGTGAGATCGCCGGCGATCACGCGTTCGACGCCGAAGGTCAGGACCGCGACGCCGACAATGGCGACCATGGCCTGTGAAAAGGTCTGGAGGCCGAAATTGAGCTGGCGGGCTTTCATGTTGGCCGTGGCGGTTTCCGCGGAAAGCTTGCGGTGGCGGCGCAGCCAGACATGCTCCGCGGCCAGGTCGCTGATCGCCTGCTGTGAGGAGACCGCTTCCACCGTCAGATTGTTGAGATGCGAGCGTGCTTCGCCGGCCTTGCGGATGAGCTTGTTGTTTTTGGGGATCGCCCAGCTGGCCGCGAGCGCGTAAACCGCGATCAGGGCGATCGGCGCCCAGACAAGCGGCCCGCCGATCAGCGCGATCACCAGAATGAACAGCGCCACGAAAGGCAAATCGAAGAGCGCGCCGGCCAGCGGGCCGGTAAAGACTTCATGCAGCGACGTCATCTGCCTCAGGCGTGTCAATTGCGCGCCGATGGGCGCGTCTTCCGTATGCGACAGCGAGAGATGAAGAAGGTGGCGGAAGGCGGTTTCGTTAAGCTGTTCGTCGAGCCGGGCGCCGAGATAGGACTGAAGGCGCACGCGCACCTGGCGCAGGGCGAAATCCGCGGCGACGATCAGGGCGATGCCGATGGTGAGGCCAGCGAGCACATCGAAAGAGTGCGTGCCGATGGCCTTGTCGTAGACCGCCATGACGAAAATCGGCGGCGCCAGGGCCATGACATTGACGGCGAAGCTGATGAGGAAGATGTGCCGGATCAGCGGCCGGAAGACATTCAGGATCTCCGACGTCCAGGACGGCGCGTTCGGCCCGCTCTGGCTTTCCGTCTTTTCCATCTTCTCGGGGAAGATGGCGAGCCCCTCGATCTCTTCGGGCTTGACTTTCGAGCTGGCGCCGCTCGCCGGATCGTAAATCACGATATCGCCGTCGCGGCTGCGCTGTTCGGCGAGTTTGACGGCGCCGTTCTCCTCGCGGATGAAACAGGGCAGGAATTCCGGACGCAGATTTTGCGGCGACGCCGGCTCCGCTTTCGAGGTGAAGCCAAGCCGGAAAAGCACGGCGCGAAACGCCGCGACGGTTTCGACGGCGTCCATATGGGGCATAGACTCGAACACTCGTCGGCGTCCCTGCGCCCAGTCGGTCAGAGTCAAAAACCGTTCGAGCGCGGCGAGGCAGTCGTCATTGGCGGTGGTCTCGCGGCTGGCGTCGGCGGAGAACGCCGTGCGCAGCTTTTCCTGAAGCCGGTGGACCGGGTGGTCCTGCGCGGTTTCCGGGGCGTCGTCCATGGTCTCGGGCGCGGGCGAAGGCGTTTGAAGGTCGCTCATGACGCCGCCCTCCCGATTTCGGGCTGAGGCGTTTCGGCCGGCGCCGGCATCAGCTTGCCATGTTGAATTTCATAGACCTTGTCGGCGAGGCGCAGCAGCGACGGGCGGTGCGTGGAGATCACGATGGTCGTCTTGCCTCGCAGTTTTTCGAGCGCCTCGAGGAAACGCTGCTCGCCGGAAAAATCGAGCGAGGCGTTGGCTTCGTCAAGTATGAGCACGGAAGGGCGCATGGCGATGGCGCGGGCGAGGGCGATGCGCTGCGCGGTGGGCGCAGGCAAATCGCGTCCCGTCGCGCTTTTCAAGAGCGTGTCATAGCCCAGGGGCATGCGCACGACTTCTTCGTCGAGGCCCACGAGTTTGGACGCCGAAAGCGCCACATGGGTGGGCGTTTCGCCGAACAGGGTGATGTTGTCGAGAATGGAGCCGCGGAAGAGCGTCGGGTGTTGTCCCACATAGCGCACCGACCGGCGCGAGAGCGTCGTGGAATCGGTGCTCGCGACTTCGTCGCCAATGAGTATTTCGCCATCGATAATGGGGGCGTCGTGAATGAGCGCCCGCAACAGGGTCGAGCGCCCGCTGCCGTCCTCGCCCTTGATGGCGATGAAGGCGCCGGCCTCGATCTCGAGATTGAGATTTTCGAATACCGGCGCCGTCTCGCCGTACTGGATAGTGAGGTTGTTGAGCGAGAGCTTCTGGGGAATGAAGCGGGTCGGATAGCGTGTGGCCGGCAGGTGACGGGCTTCGCATTCGTGGAAGATCGCCGCCGCCCGGTCGCGCCGGTGATGGGCGAGCTTGGTCTCGTTCCAGCTGCCGAGCGAGCGCATCAGCGGCTGCAACAATTGCGACGACAAAAGCATGCAGCAGGCGAGCGCGCCGAGCGTCAGCCGCCCGTTGAGAACCAGAAGCGCCCCGACGCTGACAATGGTGACCGTGGAAAGCGCGGCATAGGCGTTGTTGTAGGTGCGCGCCATGCCCGCGAGCGTGATCATCCGCCGCGTCACGACGCTCGCCGCCGATTGCAGCCGTTCGAAACGGCGCATCATCAGGGGCTCCATGGCGTTCGCCTTCACGGTCTGGATCGCCCCCAGAACCTCGATGATGAAGTCCTGCTTGCGGCTGTCGAAGGCCTCGCGCTCGTTAATGGTCTCATTGAGCGATTTCGTGCCGTCATAGGCGAGGAAGCCGAACAGGATGAAGAGCGCCACGACGGTGGTGAAGATGACGCCGCCGATGGCCATGATGACGAGCGAGAAAACCGGGATGAAAAGGATATCGACCATCACGGTGCGCGACTGCGCGCTCAGATGATTGCCGAGGCCGGTGATGGCGTTCAGCCGTTCAAGATGTTCGCTGGCGGTGGTCTTGTTGAAAGAGGACGGCTTGGTCGCCAGCATGGAGGTCAGCCCGCGGACCGACAGATTGTGGGTGAAGGACGCGGCCGTCCAGTTAACGACGCTGGAGCGAAAATATTTCAGGAGCCCGTCAACAGCGATGCAGGCAAGCAGAAGCAGGATGATCGCCGTCAGGGTCTCATAGGCCGCATTGGGCAGAACCCGGTCATAAACCTGCAGGATCGCCAGCGGCAGGGCGAGGGCCAGAATGTTGATGACGGCTGACGCCGCATAGACCGCAGGGCCGAGAGGCGGCTCCGGCAGCTCATTTTCCTTACTGCCGGGGTTTTTGAAAAACTCGGCCGCGAATTCCCGTACTGTCGACAACATCAAACAAACTTCTTTGACGCCTGAACTTCCGATTTGTCTTATGGTTAAAACCTTTAGGAATGCTAAGCGCCGATGGCGATTATGTTTTACCGGACGTTAACTAGGTTGATAAGTTTCTGATTAAGTTCCGCCAGCTAGGTTTGACGCGTTGCGTAACAAACAGAGTTGAGCCATGGCCAAAGACACGCCCGGCCCCGAAGAAACGTCAAAACCTGCTGGCGGCGATCCGTCTCAGCGGCGCGAGGCGGCTGAAGTTCCCAAGACCGCCGAGGATGAAAGTTTCACGCATGAGCGTGAATCGCTGCAAAAAGCGCGCGATTCCGAGGCTCATCCGTTCGAGTCCGAGGGCGGCGGCGAAGGCTACGGCAATCTTCATTTTGGCGATCAGAACCTCCAAGACGTAAAATATGCAGATCCTCCGGCCAAGGACGGTGAGGGTGATCTATCCGCAATCGGGGGCGTGGCCATATCCCCAAATGAGGGCGGCGAAAATGATAATGAGCCGCGCGGCGTTAACGCGCCGAAAACCAATCTTGATGACGCATTAAGGACGTCGCCGGAAACCAATCCAAGCGCGCAACCTTCCTTATCGCCTCAGGACGATACGGGGTCCTCGCCGTCGAGCGAGGCGGCGTCGCTTCAGACTGTCGCCGGCGATGTTTCCGCAAGCGCGTCGGGCGCCGGCGCGGCGCGCGCGCCCCAGGGCGTTTCCGCAGGAGAAAACCGGGGCGCGGCGCAGGGCGGCAATCCCTTCGGCGATCAATCGCCGGTCAATGAAGCCCCCACCGATATCGTGCTTTCCGCTGACGCCGTCGCGGAGAACGCGCCGGGCGCGGTGATCGCCAGCCTCGACGCACTCGATCCCGATCTCGGCGACAGCGCGGTGTTCACGATTGCAGGGGACGAGTCGGGCCTATTCGAGATCGTCGGCAACCAGCTGAAGCTGAAAGACGGCGCGGTTCTCGATCACGAGGCGCAGGACAATTACGTCCTGACGCTGCGCGCCACCGACAGCGCCGGCAATGTCTTCGACAAGACCGTTTCCATCGGCGTGACGGACGTCAACGAAGCGCCGGACAGCCTCAGCCTTTCCGGCGGCGCCTTCGCGGAAAACGCCGAGGGCGCGGTTGTGGCGACGCTTTCCGCCACTGATCCGGATGTGGGCGACGCCGTGGCCTTCGCCATCGCAGACGACCCCTCCGGCCTGTTTGAGGTCGCCGGAAACCAGTTGAAGCTCAAAGCCGGCGCCGCGGCGGACTTCGAGCAACAGAACAGTTACGAGCTGACGCTGCGCGCGGCCGACAAGAGCGGCGCGGCGATCGAACGGACGGTCACCATCAATGTGGCCGACGTCAACGAAGCCCCGACGGATATTTCTCTTTCGTCCACGGATGTTGGCGAGAACGCCGCCGGCGCCCTCGTGGGCACGCTCTCCGTTTCCGATCCGGATCTGGGCGACAGCGCGAGCTACGCGCTTGCCGAAGACGCGTCCGGTCTCTTTGTCGTCGTCGGGAACGAGCTGCGCCTGAAGCCCGGGGTCGCGCTCGATCATGAAACGCAGGATTCCTATGAGCTGACTGTGCGCGTCACGGACGGGGCCGGGAACAGCTTCAACAAGCCCATGACGGTCAGCGTCGCGGATCTCAATGAAACGCCGACGGATATCGGCCTGTCTTCTACGAGCGTTGCAGAAAACAACGCCGGCGCCGCTGTCGCGACATTGTCCGTCACGGATGCAGATACGGGCGACAGCGCCAGCTATGCGATTGCGGAAGACGCGTCAGGCCTCTTTGAGGTTGTCGGGGATGAGCTGCGCCTGAAGCCCGGCGTTTCCCTCGACCATGAAGCGCAGGACTCCTATGACCTGACCTTGCGCGTCACGGACGGGGCGGGGAACGTCTTCGACAAGCCGGTGACGATCAGCGTCACGGACGTCAACGAAACGCCGACTGCGCTCGACCTGTCCGCAACAAGCGTCGA
>JAUIMC010000001.1 GCA_030433215.1 Alphaproteobacteria bacterium | reverse complement strand
ACCAGGGGCTTCTGGAATTCGTCGAAATGTTCAAGGCGCCGATCAAGGTGCTGCACCCGCTCCTCACCGCGACGCAGGAAGGCAACTATGTAGGCACCGAAGCGCTCGGCCCCATCCCCTTCGGCGGCATTATCCTCGCGCACTCCAACGAGAGCGAGTGGCAGCAATTCCGCAACAACAAGAACAACGAGGCCTTCCTCGACCGCATCAATGTGATCAAGGTGCCTTACTGCCTGCGCGTCACCGAAGAGCGCAAGATCTATGAAAAGCTGCTCGACCATTCGGAGCTTTCCACTGCGTCCTGCGCGCCGGAGACGCTCGACCTTCTCGCCCGCTTCTCGGTGCTGACGCGCCTTCGCGAACATGAGAACTCGAACCTTTATTCAAAGCTTCGGGTCTATGACGGCGAAAAGCTGAAAGACACCGACCCGAAGGCCAAGACCATGCAGGAATATCGCGACGCCGCCGGCGTTGACGAAGGCATGGACGGGATTTCAACGCGCTTCGCCTACAAGGTGCTGTCGGAGACTTTCAATTTCGACACCGACGAAGTCGCGGCCGACCCGGTGCACCTCATGTATGTGCTCGAGAACTTCATCAAGCGCGAGCAATATCCGGACGAGACCGAGAAACAATATCTCGATTTCATCAAGTCGGAGCTCTCCCAGCGCTATGCGGAGTTCATCGGCAAGGAGATCCAGAAGGCCTATCTCGAAAGCTATGCGGAATACGGCCAGAACCTCTTCGACCGCTATATCTCCTATGCGGACGCCTGGATCGAGGATCAGGACTTTAAAGACCCCGACACCGGCCAGTTGCTCGACCGGGCGACGCTCGACGCCGAGCTTTCCAAGATCGAAAAGCCGGCGGGCATCGCAAACCCGAAAGACTTCCGCAACGAGGTCGTGAAATTCGCGCTGCGCGCCCGGGCGAACAATGAGGGCAAGAACCCGAAATGGACGTCCTATGAGAAACTGCGCAATGTCATCGAAAAGCGCATGTTCTCCCAGGTCGAAGACCTCCTGCCGGTCATCTCCTTCGATTCCAAGAAGGATTCAGAGACCGCGCAGAAGCATGAGAGCTTCGTCGAGCGCATGACCGACCGGGGCTACACCCCGCGCCAGGTCCGCCGCCTCGTCGAATGGTATATGCGCGTTAATAAAGCGGGATAAGGGTTGTGGGTGGTAGGTTGTAGGTTGCAGGATTAGAGTTCCCGTAGTTCCCACAACCTACAAACTGCAAACAACAACCTATGAACAGCTTTCACTTCATCGACCGGCGCAAGAACCCCAAGGGCAAGTCCCTCGGGAACCGCCAGCGCTTCCTGAAACGCGCCAAGGCGCAGATCAAGGACGCGGTGAACAAGTCCCTGCGCGACCGCTCCATGAAGGAAATCGACAAGGGCGAGAAGATCACCATTCCGTCGAAGTCGACCGCCGAGCCGCGCTTTTCCCACGATCGCGAAGCGGGCGAGCGCGAGGCGGTCCATCCCGGCAACAAAGAATTCTCCGCCGGCGACCGCATCAAGAAACCGCCCAAGGGCGCAGGGCGCGGCAAGGGCAAGGAAGCGAGCGATTCCGGCGAGGGCGAGGATTCGTTCCAGTTCACGCTGACCCAGGACGAGTTTCTCGACATCTTTTTCGAGGACCTCGAGCTTCCCAATCTCGTCAAGCGCTCCCTGAAAGAGATCAAATCCTACGCCTATAAGCGCGCCGGACTGACCGTTGCGGGCTCGCCCACCAACATGAATCTCGTGCGCACCATGAGGAACGCCCATGGCCGGCGCCTGGCGCTGAAGCGCCCCTCGACCAAAGAGATCAACGAGCTGAAAGAGCGCTTGTTCGAACTCGAAAAGATCGCGAGCCCGACGGAAGAGGAAATCGCCGAGAAAAAGGCCGTCCTCGAAAAACTCGAGGGGATGGAAAAGCGCCGCCGCTTCACGCCTTTCATCGACCCCTTGGACCTTCGCTACAACGCTTACGAGCCGACGCCGGTGGAGACCACCGCGGCGGTGATGTTCTGTTTGATGGACGTCTCGGGCTCCATGGGCGAGCGCGAGAAGGATCTCGCCAAGCGCTTTTACATGCTGCTCTATCTATTCTTGAAACGCCGCTATGAGCGCGTCGAAGTGGTCTTCATCCGTCACACGCATCACGCCGAGGAAGTGGACGAAGAGACATTTTTCTATTCGCGCCAGTCGGGCGGCACGGTGGTCTCGACCGCGCTTGAAAAAATGCTCGAGGTGCAGCGCGAGCGCTTCCCCGCCCATGAGTGGAACATCTATGTGGCGCAAGCGTCCGACGGCTTCACCCAGTCGGGCGACGCCAAACGCTGCGTCGAGATGCTCGACGAAGACGTGATGCCGGTCTCGCAATATTACGCCTATATCGAAATCCTCGACGAGCGCGAGCTCGAGGTGTTCTCGGACGCCGATTCCGGCGCGGAGCTCTGGCGCGCCTACCGCACCTTCGCGCCGAAATGGCCGAATTTTGCGCAGACCCGCATCGCCCGGCCCCAGGACATCTTCCCCGTCTTCCGCGAACTCTTCGCCCGCGACAAGCAGGAGGCGGCGTAATGAGCGCAGCCTCCGAAACTCTTCCCCTCATCTACAACGAAGCCGACTGGGACTTCGACAGCCTGAAGCGCGCCTATGACGCCATCGAGGACATTGCGCTGAACGATCTCGGCCTCGATGTCTATGCGAACCAGATCGAGATCATCTCGTCCGAACAGATGCTCGACGCCTATTCCAGCCACGGCATGCCGCTGATGTATCGCCACTGGTCCTTCGGCAAGCATTTCGCCCGCGACCAGATCAACTACCAGAAAGGCTGGTCGGGTCTCGCCTATGAGATCGTGATCAATTCGAACCCCTGCATCGCCTATCTCATGGAAGAGAACACCATGACCATGCAGGCGCTGGTGATGGCCCATGCCTGTTTCGGCCATAACCATTTTTTCAAGAACAATTATCTCTTCCGGCAATGGACCGACGCCGACGGCATCCTGCCCTATCTCGACTTCGCCAAGAAATATATTTCGAAATGCGAGGACGAATACGGCTTCGAAGAAGTCGAGTCGGTGCTCGACGCGGCGCATGCGCTGATGGATCAGGGCGTCTTCCGCTACAACCGCCCGCCGCGCCTTTCCGACGCCGACCGGCTGGCGCGCATTGCCGCGCGCATCAAACACGAAGAGACGAACTTCAACGATATCTGGCGCACGCTCCCCAATTCCGAAGAGCCGGACGATGAAAAGGAAGAGCGCCAGCAGGAAGTCAAGAACATCCAGCTTCCCGAAGAAAACCTGCTCTACTTTATAGAGAAGGCCTCGCCGGTGTTGCGCCCCTGGCAACGCGAAATCGTCAGGATCGTGCGCAATATCGGGCAGTATTTCTATCCGCAAAAACAAACGAAAGTCATGAACGAAGGCTGCGCCACCTTCGTCCATCATTACATCATGAACGAGCTTTACAATCGCGGCCAGATTTCAGAAGGCGCGATCATGGAGTTCCTGCACTCCCATTCCTCCGTCGTGTTCCAGCCGGAATTCGACGACCCGCGCTATTCCGGGATCAATCCTTACGCACTCGGCTTTGCGATGATGGAAGACATCAAGCGCATCTGCGAAGACCCGAAAGAGGAAGACCGCGAATGGTTCCCCGACATCGCCGGCTCCAATGACTGGCGCGGCGTTCTGAAAGACGCCTGGGAAAACTTCCGCGACGAAAGCTTCATCCTGCAATATCTCTCGCCCACGGTGATGCGCCATTTCCGCATGTTCGCCATCGAGGACGATTCCGAGGAAAGCCATGTGGAGATCGAGGCGATCCATGACGACCGCGGTTTCCGCCGGGTGCGCCAGGCGCTCGCCGATATGTACAATCTCGGCATGCACGAACCGAACATCCAGGTTGTCGGCGCCGATCTCGACGGCGACCGCACCTTGCAGCTTCGCCATATGGTGCATCGGGGCCGCACGCTGAACGAAAAGACCTCAGCCGCCGTCCTCACCCATATCGAAACGCTGTGGGGCTACGAAGTCACCCTCGACGAACAAGACGCCTAGGCGCCTCAACGCGGGGGCTGGCGCCGGCCTGGCGCCCATGTTTACTCCGCCGCTATCGCATGCCGGCCATGACGCGATGAATTGCGATAGAAATAATTCGGAAAGGATTAAGCACTCCTTCCTAGAATCATCGCTGAAACCCTGTTTCTTTATCGCGCATGGGGCCGGTCATGACAGCACTCGCGAAAACGAAATCCATTCCTTTTGGCGCCGGCTCAATGGCTGTGGCCGCCATCGCCATTATCCTGGTCGTGGCGCATATCAGTTTCGGACCTTTCGCGCCGCAAAAGCCCGCAGAAGTCACAATCGCTGAAACCGCCGTCAAGATTAAGGACGCCGCCAAGCGCGCTATATCCGGCGAGGCGGCGCCGGCGGAACAAAAGCCGCCTCGCTCCAAATGGAATGCTGACCGGATTGTCGACATCGCCGTCCTGGCGCTCGCCGCAGCGGCGATCCTGCTGGCGATTATTGCGCTGTTCCGGAATGAAGAAAGAACGCCGGCTTTTTTCGGGTTTTCGCTAGGCGTCGGCGTGCTGTTGATGTCGTGGCTGCAATGGATCGCCTTGCTCATCTGCGGCGCCATTATCCTCGCCGCGATAATCAGCAATCTGGATGAGATCCTGTCCTAGGCTTCGCGCGCCTGCGCGGAAAGCGTCCGTTAGACTATGTTCAATTCAAGCGCTCAAGTTCGGCGTCGATTTCCAAAAGAAACGCCTCACTCTGTTTCCTGAAACGCGTCATCCGAGAAGTCGCGGCTTGGTGCCAGCCTTCGGTCATGATGAACTGGCGACTAAATACGGGATCCTCGCAAAGTTCAGTAAAAGGACGATGCAAGACAATCTGCCCGCGGCTAACATCTCCTTTCGGCGCGACCACGGACACCGAAGGATTTCGAAGAATGTGATCGTCCCACATGAGTTCGTAGTTTATCTTTAGTTGGGACCGTTCATCCGCTAGGCGAGAGTCATATATGTTCAATTCGGCCCGAAAGGCATCTGTCAACAATTCAAGATATTGGTCATTTCTAGCTAGCTCGCGCAGCGAATTGTCAACAAACGACGGAAGGATATCGCCGCTCATGACGTGAATGGTTTTAGTGACGGCACTTATCGCCTCGGGGGAGTCATCGCATCTATCCAGGGCAAGTATAGCGCGATCGCGCGTGGAGCGACTTTCCCCTATCGACGCGATCCTTTCCTCCAACGCTATGGTGCTAAACGACACCTCATTCTTCAACTGTACTAGAGTGTTTGTCGCGCCTTTCTTATTGGACTGCGCCTCACTCCAATTTGAGACCTGCAACGCGAGCAACACGCCCGCTGCCACAATCACGAAATCCAATCCGACTGCGAACCAATTTTGCGTTTTGACGTGTTGAGCAACGCGACGCAGCAGCATTTAAGATCCTCGGCATTGGCGCTCTGCCCCGAAAACACTAAGGGCGCGCATTTATAGTGTTTCTCTCAGGACATTGCCGCTTCGTTCCAACGCGCTTGATTGACGCCGAACAACGTGAGCCATAACGCAAGCGACGTTTCCGCTATTAGCGCGGGAAGAAGTAAGAATATCCCGAAGTCTCCCCTTAACTGCGGCGCTACGAACGTAGTTAGCGTATTGGTAATATAGCCAATTCCAGCGAACACCAACGCGAAGCCAATTATCCGCGGTATCAGGCCTGACCTGATGATCAACGATGCGAGGATAAGACAATGCGCGCCAAAGAAGGCAAGAGATAGCGCGAAACCCGCGTTGAACCTCTGAAAGGCGCTGTAGCTTAGCGCCGCGCGCTGGGATTCTGTGAGCCCGGCTAGGGCTTCTGCATTGATCAAATAATTCAGGGGTTCCAGGTAGCTCCCCAAATTCGCCACCTCGACAATGATGGCAGTCATGAATGTCAGTACCAGTAGGATACTGATTGGTTGATCGAACACGCGAAACACACGGTAGAATACCCAAATCACCGGGATATTGCAGGCGAGAAACGCTATCGAAGTGCCAATGCCAGTCCGGTAAAGGTTTTCGTGCTCAATGATGTTCGCCGCTGTCGCAGCCGCATCGCCCGCGACGATGAGCTGTCCACGGACAACGATTTCTGAAAAAAGGCCTCCCGCGATAATGACCAAGTAACAGATACCGGCCAACCGCGCCGGCGGGATCTTATCTTCCCGTTCTTGCGATTGCATTCTCCCTCCCAAATGGGTGTCGCTATAGAAGCTGGGCTTACTCCTAATGTATATCGCATTCGAACGGAACCGGGATCAAGCGCCGAGCCCTTCCACCAGCCCAATAATCGCCGACAGCGCCATGGGGCCTTCGATCAAGATGCGGCGACCATCAGACAATGTGAGGTCAACGCGTGTCGCCGTGACGGGGCCTTCCAATGCAGCCATCGCGGACACCGGATAACCTGAAGCGGGCGCTTCGTGCGTCGTCATATCCAGTTCGACAAAGGCGCTTTCAGGTTCGGCTTCGGCCTCCGTCGCCGGCGCGAACCGTTCATCCTTCAGCCAGTTGTGAATCTGGTTCGCGTTCGTCGCATAACGCCGTGCGACTTGAGCAATTGAAACGCCGGGCCCAGTCGTCTGCTGGCAAATCTCCCGCTTCTCATCGTCAGACCAGCTGCGACGCTTGCGTCGTGTGACCATAATCCGCCCGCTTAGTGTCCACTTAAATAAGTGGACATTTACGACGGTCCCGTGCCCGTGCGTAAGGGCGGGTTCAACGGACGCTCACCCTGCGCGGGACCTTAAGCGCCCCGGCCTTGCAAATCCCGATTTCCCTGAAAGGCCGCCGTTACTCGCCCTTCTCGTCGCCCCCGCCATCGCGCCCGAAGTTCGGCGCGGCGCTTTCCTGGCCGGCTTCGACGATGGCGCGGCGCAGCCCGCGCACGCGGCTGAAAGCCTCTTCCAGCGTCTTGCCGTCGCCCCAGCGGATCGCCCGCTGCATGACGGCGAGCTCTTCCGAAAACCGCCCGAGCACTTCCAGCACCGCTTCCTTGTTGGTGAGGAAGACGTCGCGCCACATGATCGGATCGGAGGCGGCGATGCGCGTGAAGTCGCGGAAGCCGCCGGCGGAATATTTGACCACCTCGCCCTGCGCCACGCTTTCCACATCGTCGGCGGCGCCGACCAGCGTGAAGGCGATGAGGTGCGGCAGGTGGCTCGTCACGGCGAGCGCGAGGTCGTGATGAGCCGCGTCCATAATCTCCGCGCGCGCGCCCACCGCCGTCCATAACGCGGCGGCCTTGTCCACCGCCGCCTTGTAGGCGGCGTCCTCGCGGGCGAGCGGCGTCAGGATGCACCAGCGGTCCTGGAAGAGCGTGGCGAACCCGGCCTCGGGCCCCGACCGCTCGGTCCCCGCCACCGGATGGCAGGGGACGAAGAGAACGCGGTCCGGCAGGGTTTTCGCCGCTTCCATCACGGCGCCTTTGACCGAGCCCACATCGATGACGAGGGCGCCGTCCTCCACCGCATCGCCAAGCGCCGCGGCGACGGAGGCGACCGCGCCCACGGGCGTTGAGACGACGACAAGGTCGGCGCCTTTGACGCCCTTCGCAAGATCGGTCTCGCCCCCGTCGATAACGCCGATTTCCTTAGCACGAGCGATGACGTCCGGATCGCGGTCGACGCCGACAATTTCATCGGCGAGGCCGCGCTCACGCATGGCGCGGGCGAGCGATGCGCCGATGAGGCCGACCCCGATAATGGCGGCGCGGGTGAACTTGATTGCTTCAGTCACGGGAGAACTTCTTTTCCAGTAGCGCGATGAATTTGCGGTTGCCCTCTTTCGGGCCGACGGTGACGCGCAGATAGTCCGGCAGGCCATAGCCGCCCATTTCGCGCACGATGACGCCGTTCTTTTTCAGAAAGGCGTGGATGTCCGCGGCGCCCAGCCCCGCGTCCTCTGGAAACTTCACCAGCACGAAATTGCCGTGGCTCGGGACGAAGTCGAGACCGAGCCCGCCGAGCTGCTGCTGCAGGAAATCCCGCTCCGCGCGATTGTGTTCGCGATTGCGCCTTATGAACTCCTGATCCTCGAGCGCGGCGACGCCGGCGGCCTGCGCGCCCGTCGAGACGTTGAAGGGCCCGCGAATGCGGTTCAACACGTCCGCCACCGCCGCCGGGCAATAGGCCCAGCCAAGCCGCAGGGCAGCGAGCCCGTAAATCTTCGAGAAAGTCCGCGTCATCACGACATTGTCGTAGTCTTCCACCAGCTTTTCGCCGGGGCTGTAATCCGCCTCGTCCACATATTCCGCATAGGCCGCGTCGATCACAAGCAGCACGTCGTCGCGCAATTCCTCGCGCAGACGGCGAAGCTCCGCATCCGGAATATAGGTGCCGGTGGGATTGTTCGGATTGGCGATGAAGAGGATGCGCGTCTTCTCGTCGACCATCTCGAGCATGGCGTCGACATCGACGGTGAGGTTTTTCTCCGGCGCAAAGCGCGGCTCCGCGCCGCAGGCCATGGCCGCGATGGCGTAGACGAGAAAGCCGTGAGCGCTCTGGACGATATTGTCGCCGGGCCCGAGATAGCCACGCGCGAGAAGCTGCAGCAATTCGTCGGAGCCCGCGCCGCAGACGATGCGCGCCGCATCGAGCCCGTGCATCTCGGCCAGTTTCTCGCGCAGCACGGCTGCCGAGCCTTCCGGATAGGTGAAAAGCCCCTCCCCCGACGCCCTGTAGGCCTCGATGGCCTCGGGGCTCGCGCCGAGCGCGGATTCGTTGGAGGACAGCTTAAAGGTCTCCGCCGCGCCGGGGGCGCCGGACGAACCGGGCGTATACGGCTCGATATTCAATATGCCGGGACGCGGCGCCGGAAGAGACATGGGTGCGGTTTCCTTGACCTTTAACGCCCGCGATATAGCGGCCCGGCGCCCGAACTGGCAACCAAGGGACCGGCGGGCAAACGACGCAGCCCAACCGTGCCCATTATCGGCGTCAGGACCGCTGAACCGGCTGCGGCGCGGCGATGGCCGGGCGTTTTACGGGAGATTTCGCGCCTTCCCGGCGCACCAGCCCCACCGGCGCCATGAGGTCCTTTTCCGCCTCCAGCATCAAGACCCCGCCGAGACCGGGCCACAACCGCGCCCCCGCCCGTTCCCAGGCGCGCGCGGCGCGCAGCAGGAGGCCCGAGCGGAAAGGCGGGAAGAAGAGCGCCGAATCCCAGAAGCGCGGCCGGAAGATCGCATCGCGCAATAGCCCCTCGAGGCGGCGCTTCAGATAGGGCCGGCCCGCCGCGAAGGGCGTTGTGTCGATCATCGACCACAGGCCCCGGCGGTGCGCGGCGACGATGATCACCCGGCCGTCGTCTTTCAGCACCCGCCAGACCTCGCGCATCAGCTTTTGCGGCTGCGGCGCTTCCTCAAGCCCGTGCACGATCAGCACCCGGTCGAGGCTGGCGTCGGGCAACGGCCAGTAATGCTCGCTGACGAGCCCCGCCGCATTCGCCCCGTCTCTCGGCCAGCGGATGACGCCCTGCGCCCCCGGCGCCAGCGCGAAGCGGGCATGCGCGGCGGTGAAAATCTCGAGATAGGGATTGGCGTAACCGAAACCGGCGATAGCGAGCCCTGCCCCGTCGCCCCAGATTTCACCAAGACGGCCCGCAATCACGTCGCGCGCCACGGCGCCGAGCGGCGCGGCGTAGAAGTCGTGAAAATCGAGAATGTCAGTCCGCATCGATGATTACCCGAGGGGCCGGTTTTGCGCCTTTGCCTGCCGATTGTTATGCTGGCGTCCTTAATCCGGCGTCAATGCAGGGGGCGCGCGCCAGGCGGCAAGCCCAGCGGAATCCAGAGGAAAAGAGTTAACATCATGCCCATCGACATCCGCCAGTTTCCCTGCCTTTCGGACAATTACGGCTATCTCGTCCATGACCGGGAGACCGGCGAGACGGCGGCGATCGACACCCCCGACGCGGCGGCGATCAACCGCGAGCTCGCCGAGGCTGGCTGGCGGCTCCATTACATCTTCAACACTCATCACCATTTCGACCATGCCGGCGGCAACGAAGCGCTGAAGGAAAAATGGGGCTGCAAGATTATCGGCCCGCAGGGCGAAGCCGACCGCATTCCGGGAATCGACCGCCGCGTCGGCGAGGGGGACACAGTCCAACTCGGCGCCTCAAAAGCGGTCGTTCACGAAACGCCGGGACACACGCTCGGCCATATCATCTATCATTTTCCCGAAGACGGCGCGGCCTTTGTGGGCGACACGATCTTCGCCATGGGTTGCGGGCGGCTGTTCGAAGGCACGCCCGACCAGATGTGGACGTCGCTGTCGAAGATCGCGGCCATGCCCGCCGACACGAAAATCTACTGCGCCCATGAATATACGAAGGCGAACGCCGCCTTCGCGCTCTCCGTTGATCCGGACAATGACGATCTCAAAAAACGCGCTGAGGACGTCGACGCCCTGCGCGCAAAGGGAACGCCCACCGTGCCCACCACCGTGGCGTTGGAACTCGCGACCAATCCGTTCCTGCGCGCGGAAGACGAAAACCTCCAGGCCGCCATCGGCATGAAAGGCGCAAACGCTGTCGACGCCTTCGCCAAGACCCGCGCGCTGAAGGACAGCTTCTAGAGAAAGAAAAATGGAGCGGGTGAAGGGAATCGAACCCTCGTCGTAAGCTTGGGAAGCTTCTGCTCTACCATTGAGCTACACCCGCGTCCCGCCCTTGCCTTCGGGCGGGAGAACGTCCCTTCATTTCGCCCCGGCGGAGAAAAAGGTCAAGCGGGCCCGTTTTGGCCGGTTCAGCGCCGGTTCGGGGCCGAAAGGGTCTCGACGCAAGGGGCAAATCTCACCAAGAATTCATGTTCGCCGCTGCGGGCCGCCCTCTTTCGGCCCCGGCGAAGCGGCATATTTATAAGCCGAACCTCAGGCGCTTTACGGCTGTTCACTGGGGATTATCGGGGATTTTGAAAGGAGGCCGGCAAGATGACACGGCTATTGAACATTCTTGGTGCCATGGGCGCGGCGGTTTTGATGACGATCGCGCCGGCGAGCGCCGAAACCAAAGGGGAAAAGGCCGAGGAGCTGGTGGTCAAGGCCGCCGACACGGTCAACTATTTCGCCAATGACAGCGCCTTCGAGCCGCTCTGGGATATGGCGGACGAGGCGAAAGCCATGGTGATCATTCCGAAATCGATCCGCGGCGGCTTCATCATCGGCGCCTCCGGCGGCAATGCGGCGATGCTCGCCCGCAATGACGACGGCAGCTGGTCGGAACCGACCTTCTTCACCATCGGGTCGCTGTCCGTCGGCTTCCAGGCCGGCGTCGAAGGCTCCGAGACGATCCTCCTCATCATGACGCAGCGCGGCATGGAGCACATGCTGTCGACCAATGTGAAGCTCGGCGCGGACCTGTCGCTGGCGGCCGGACCGATCGGCGCCGGGGCGAAAGCCCAGACCGTCGACGTTCTCGCCTTCTCGCGCTCGCGCGGGCTTTATGGCGGCGTCAGCCTGGAAGGCGCGGTCCTGAAATCGCGCCAGAGCTGGAACCGGGAATATTACCAGGCGAATGTCAGCCCGGTGGACATCATCTTCCGCGAGAAGGTTTCTCATCCCCAGTCGGACATCCTGCAGAACGCCGTCTGGGCGCTGGCCCATCGCGACCAACCGGGCGCCCAGCCGATGATGGCGCCGGTGCAGCCGGCCAAAGTCGATCCGGTGACGGGCGAGCCTTTGCCCGAAACCCCGGAATATGACGACGACGACATCTGGGGCGCGCCCATCGGCCCCGTGGAAGACAACAACAATTAGCGGCTAACGCTGAATTGACCGCCTTTGAAACGCCCGCCGGTTCCGCCGGCGGGCGTTTTCGCTATGCTGCGCGGTCTTAAACGGATGACGAGAATGGACGGCGAAACAGGCGCCCGGACGCCCGCAAAATTTCAGCACCGAGACCTGACTGCGGCGGGCGAGCCTCGCGCCGAAGTCCCGCTGTCGCGGCTTGAAACGCTGTGGATCAACACCGGCACGCTCTGCAATGTGGAATGCGCCCATTGCTATATCGAATCCTCGCCGACGAATGACCGGCTGGTTTATCTGACCGCTGATGAGGCCGCGCCCTTTCTCGACGAAGCCAAAGCCATGGGCGCGCGGGAAATCGGTTTCACCGGCGGCGAGCCGTTCCTGAACCCGGATATGATCGCGATGACGGAAGCGGCGCTGGCGCGCGGCTTCGAGGTTCTCATTCTGACCAACGCCATGCGCCCGATGATGCGCCCGAAGGTGCAAGAAGGGCTTCTTTCGTTACAAGCGCGGTTTCCAAAACAACTGACCTTGCGCGTCAGCCTCGATCATTACAGCGCCGCAGGCCATGACGCGGAACGCGGCGAAGGGGCCTTTGAAGCGTCTTTGACGGGCCTTGAATGGCTGCGCGACAATGGCTTCCGGTTCACCATTGCGGGACGCGGGCTGACGGGTGAAGACGACACGCAATTGCGCAAAGGCTTCGCGGCGATGTTCGCCGCGCGCGCCATTCCGCTCGAGGCGCATGATCCGGCCGCGCTGGTCATCTTTCCAGAAATGGACCCGGCCCGCGACGTTCCCGAAATCACCACCGCCTGCTGGTCGATCCTCGGCAAGACGCCGCAGGACATGATGTGTGCGACATCGCGCATGGTCGTAAAGCGCAAGGGCGCCGCCGCGCCTGTCGTTCTCTCCTGTACGCTGCTTCCCTATGACGAGGAATTCGAAATGGGCGCCAATCTCGCCGAAGCCTCGCAGCCCGTAAAACTCAACCACCCGTTCTGCGCGCAGTTTTGCGTTCTTGGCGGCGCAAGCTGTTCGGGTTAGGAGCCCTCTCATGCCGAAGACGCCGAAAGAAACCGCCCTAGAAAACCGCGCCCATGACGGCGCGAAACTGTTCTCGCCCTCAACAGAACGCAATCGCGACGCGATCCGCGAGGTGTTTGTGGACGTGATGCCCCATGACGGCCGCATCCTCGAGATCGGCGCCGGCACAGGCGAACATGCGGTGCATCTCGCCAGCGCCCTGCCCGGCGTCGAATGGCTCGCCGGCGATCCGGACGAGACCGCGCGCGCCTCCATCGCCGCCTGGATCGCGGATTCCGGCCTTGCCAACCTTTCCGGCCCTCATGCGATCGATGTTACACAGGATGCGTGGGGCGTCGAAGAGCTTGCGCCCTTTGCCGGGGTCGTTTCCATCAACATGATCCACATCGCGCCTTTTGCAGCCGCGAAGGGATTGTTCGCAGGCGCGGGACGGCTTCTGGCGCCCGGCGGAAAACTGTTTCTTTACGGACCGTTCTCCAGAAACGGCGCACACACGGCGCCATCCAACGAAGCCTTCGACGCCAGCCTCAAGGCGCGCGATCCGCGCTGGGGCGTGCGCGACCTTGAGGGCGACATCGCTCCCCTGGCGCAGGAAAACGGGCTCCGCCTCGAAAAGGCTGTGGAAATGCCCGCGAACAATTTCTCCGTCGTCTTCGTGAAAGACTGACAAATACTTGAAAAGTCAGCACTGTCTTTTCCCCACAAGTAAAGGCGAAACTTTGTGGAAAAGAATGATTCGACCGATGTCAATAAATCGGTATTCTGATTATGTTTCGCGGTTCTACAGACAATCTGTCGTGTTTGCCTAGCGGCGGGTTGGACGAGCAAACGAAATGATGCGCGAAGCCGATTGCAACGCTCAGATGTAGATCGGCGAACGGAACTTCAGGCGAGTTTCACGCGCATGGCCGGACCTGAGCGGTCCGCTCCCGCCGGAAAGCCGAAAGGCGGTTCGGGAAACGGGAGATCGGCATCGCCGTGAGCAGCGGGCAAGCTGCTGATCGGCGCGCTTCGGCGAAGCTCTGCGGCAGCGCAAGCTGGCGTTTGGGACAAGCCGGTGCGGATCTGAAGGACGCAGGACGTCGGACATGGCGAAACGCAAATGCCGGCAGCCACGAACTGAGTTTTGCGCCCGCAAGATCTAGCGGTTGAGAGCGATACGGCAACGGACCCGCTCAACAGTCGCACAGCTGGAGACCATCTGAATTCTCACTGGATTGGGGTGATTTCCGGTTTTTTCCGCGAAAGCGGGAAGAAAGGGCGTCGCTTAAGCGGCGCCCTTTTTCTTTTGTCATTCCTTCATTTTTCAGCCCTAAATTTCCGTAAAAATCCCCGCCGCGGCTATCAGGACGCCGGCGAATTTGTGTATGAGGCCGGCCATGGCCCAGACGATCCGCGTTCTCTCGGCGCTCCTCATCGCCGCATTCCTCCTGATCTCCGGGGCCGGACTTCAGGGCACGCTGTTGGCCGTGCGCGGCAATATCGAGGGCTTCTCCCTCGTCCTCCTCGGCTCTTTGATGTCGGCCTATTTCCTGGGCTTTACCGTGGGCTGCCAGGCCGCGCCCCATATGGTGAAACGGGCGGGCCATATCCGCAGCTTCACCGCGCTCGCTTCCATCGCCTCGGCGGCGGCGCTCGCCCATGCGCTGGCCGTGAACCCGGTTTTCTGGATCCTCTTGCGGGTGATCGCCGGCTTCTGCATGGCCGGGCTCTACATGATCATCGAAAGCTGGATCAACGAAGGCGCCACCAATGAGCGGCGCGGCCGGGTTCTCGGCGTCTACCGCCTCGTCGATCTCAGCGCCGGCACCATGGGCCAGGCGATGCTGGCCGCCGCCGACCCGTCGGGATTTGAGCTCTTCGCCGTGGTGTCGATCGTCATTTCCGTGGCGCTGGTGCCGGTGGCGCTGACCTCGACCACCCAGCCGACCCCGATCACCTCGGCGGAGATCGACCTTAAAAAGCTGTTCCGGATTTCCCCGCTCGCCGCCTATGGCTGCCTCAGCGTCGGGGCGGCGAACGGCGCCTATTGGGCGGTCGGCGCCGTCTACGTTCAAAATCTCGGCTATGACATCCAGACCGTGGCGGCGTTCATGACCACGGTGGTGGTTTGCGGCGCCCTGTCGCAAGTGCCGCTCGGCTATGTCTCCGACCTTTTCGACCGGCGCCTCCTGCTGGTGGGGATCGCCGCCGCCTGTTCGGGGGCGGGCGTGCTCCTCGCGCTCACCGGCGCGCAGTCGGAGATCTTGCTGCTAGCCGGCGCCGCCGGTTTCGGCTTCACCGCGATGCCGATTTTCGGTCTCGCCGTCGCCCACGCCAATGACCGGGCCGAGCCTCATGAATATGTCACGCTCGCCGCCGGGCTGTTGCTGCTGTACGGCGCCGGCGCCATTGTCGGCCCCTTCATCGCGCCGATCGTGATGCAGAATTTCGGGGCTCCGTCGCTCTTCTTCTATACGTCGACGGTCTATGGCGCGCTGACGCTGTTCGGCCTCTACCGCATCCAGCGCAGCGACGCGGTGAAGCCGGAAGAGCGCGAGACCTATGTCTCGGTGCCGCGCACCTCCCCTGCCGTCTTCGAAATCGACCCGCGAAGCGAGCATGACGAAGACGCAGAGCAGCCGGAAACCGGCGGCGAAGAAGAAAACGCCGAAACCGAAAGCGCCTGATCAGCGGAAATGTTTCGACAGCTTCAGGCCCTGGCCCTGATAGTTGGATTGAAGGCCCGCCCCGTACAGCGTGTCGGGCTGCGCGGCCATGCGCTCATAAACGAGCCGCGCCACGAGCTGGCCGTCCTCAAGGACAAAAGGCGCGTCATGGCTCCGGACCTCCAGGACCCCGCGCGAGCCGTTGCGCCCGCCACCCTTGTTCTCATCGGGCGACCAGCCGAAGCCGGGATCGAAAAACCCCGCATAATGCACGCGAAACTCCCCGAGACCGGGGCTGATCGGCGTCATTTCCGCAGCGTAATCCGGCGGCACGGCGAGCGCCTCCTTGGAGGCGAGGATATAGAACTCATCGGGATCGAGAATGATGAACCCCGACGCCGGAGGCGCCAGTGGCTCGAAATAATCATGGGGGTCGAGCGCGCCGACCTTGTCGACGTCGATGAGCCCGGAATGGCGGCGCGCGCGCCAGCCGATGCAGGCGTCGCCTCCCGCCAGCGAGACGGAAAGCCCGAGCCCGCCCGAGATGTCCGCCACGCCGTCGACCAGCGGGACGGCCGTGTTGAGGCGGCGCAGCGCCCCGTCGTCGAGACGGCAGTCGCCGGCCTTGAGGCGCAGCTGGTTGAGGCTCGAGCCCGCCCGCGCGAGAATGGAAAATGTCCGTGGACTGATTTCCGCGTAAAGCGGGCCCTCATAGCCGGCCGGGATTTCGTCGAAGGCGGCGCCATGATCCGTCACCAGGCGGACGAAAACGTCGATGCGCCCGGTGGAGCTTTTCGGATTGGCGGCGCCTTCAATCTCTTTCGGCAGGGCCAGCCTTTCATTGAGCTCAACAAGGTAAACGCAGCCGCGCTCGAAAACCGCGCCGCCGGCGATATCCATCTCCTGCATGGCGAGGCCGCCAGAAAGGCGCGCCTCAACGGTGCGCGCGCGGGAGGGAAGAAAAGAGGCGCGCACCCGCCATGCGCGTGGCGACAGCGTCAGGTCGAGACTGGCCGGTTGCAGCCGCGTCCGGTCCGCGCCCGCGATGACGCCGGCGTCCATCAGCGCCGCAATATCCTGGGTGGCCAGAACGCCTTCGCCGCGAAGCATAGTTTCAACCATAAAAGCCCGTTTGCCCGCCGCGCGCAGCGAAGGCAAGATTTATTAACGGGCGCCTTGGCGCTGCTTTTCCCCGCCCCGTTGAATTTCCGTCAACGGCTGGCGCCCGCCCGCAATGCAGCATAGATTATGAAAAACCCGGAGAGGGCGATGAATTTGCAAGGCGGCGAAATGACCAGGGCAGAGCGCAGCATCGGGACCTATGAACAAGTGACGCGCGGGATTCGCGTCAGCGTCAGCCCGACTTTTCTGGAAGATCAGTCAGACCCGGAAGAGCCCCGTTACGTCTGGGCCTATACGGTGCGCATCAACAACGAATCTGAAACGCCCGTGCAGCTGCGCACTCGCTACTGGCGGATCACTGATTCGCGCGGCCAGACCGACATCGTCGCCGGCGACGGCGTCGTCGGCGAACAGCCGGTGATTCGCCCCGGCGAAGGCTTCGAATATACTTCAGGAGCGCCCCTTGCGACGCCGTCAGGCCTGATGGTCGGCGCCTATGGCATGGAGACGCATGAAGGCGAAGTGTTCGACGTCGACATTCCGGCCTTCTCCCTCGACAGCCCGCATGAATTGCGCCAAATCCACTAGGGATACCGCCAGCCGCCTGAATCTGAGGGCGGCGGCGTCCGGCGCCGCAATTTCGTGAAGCAATGCTGAATTTCCGTCCCGTCTTGCTGGTTACGGGCGCGCTTGTAGCGACGCTGGGCGTCGCCATGCTGATCCCGATGATCGCCGATCTTCTGTCCCGGGACGAAGTGCACCGCGCTGACTGGTCTGCCTTCGCCGTCGGCGCCACGGCTTCGATCCTGATCGGCGGCGGCGCCACGGCGGCGAGCTGGGGGCGCATCGACAATCTCGGCATTCGCGAAGGCTTCATGCTGACCGCGGCGAGCTGGCTCGCGCTCACGCTCTTTGCAGCGATCCCGCTGGCGCTCGGAGGCCTCCATCTTTCCTATGTGGACGCCTTTTTCGAGGCGATGTCGGGCATCACCACGACCGGCTCCACCGTGGTCAGCGGTCTCGACGACGCGCCGCCGGGCGCGCTTTTATGGCGCTCCATGCTGCAATGGTTCGGCGGCGTCGGGATCATCATCATGGCCTTCGCGGTCCTGCCGGCGCTCAAAGTCGGCGGCATGCAGATCTTCAAGAACGAGGCCTGGGACACCTCGGAGAAATTCATCGCCAATGCGGCGCAATACTCCATCGGGCTCAGCGCCATCTATGGCTTTTTCACGGCCCTGTGCTTCCTGTGCCTGTGGGGCTTCGGCATGACGCCTTTCGACGCCATCAATCACGCGCTGACTGCGGTCTCCACCGGCGGCTTCTCGACCAAGGACGCCTCCATCGGCGCGTTCCTGACCGTGGGGCGCGGGCCCATCGACCTCGTCGTCACGGTCTTCATGATCATCGGCTCCCTGCCCTTCGGCATCTTTCTCGCCGCCATCGGCCGCGGCGCCTGGAAACGTCTGTTTACGGACAGTCAGATCCGGTTTTTCATGACCACCGTCGCCTTCCTGACCATCGTCATCATGATCGAGGTCTCCGAGGTTTACGCCCATCTCGGGCTTTTCACGGCCTTTCGCATGGCGATCTTCAACGTCGTCTCAATCCTCACCGGCACCGGCTACGCCACCACCGACTATGACGAGTGGGGCGCTTTCGCCATCGCCTTCTTCTTCTGCATCATGTTCATCGGCGGCTGCGCCGGTTCGACTTCCTGCGGGATGAAGATCTTCCGCTTCCAGGTGGCGCTGTCCGCCGTCGTCGTCTACGCCAAGCGCCTTGCGCATCCGAGCGGCGTCTTCGTCGCGCGCTACAACCACCGCCCCCTGACCGACGAGATCTACGTCTCGGTCCTCAGCTTCTTTTTCGTTTATTTCGCGACCTTCGCAACGCTCGCCGTCATTCTCGCCGGGCTTGGCCTCGACACGCTGACGGCGATTTCATCGGCCGGCACGGCGATCGCCAATGTCGGCCCGGGCCTCGGCGACATTGTCGGCCCGGCGGGCAACTTCGCGAGCCTGCCCGATGCGGCGAAGATCGCCATGTCGATCGGCATGCTGCTCGGCCGCCTCGAATTCTTTACGGTGCTGGTCCTGTTCTCGCCCGCCTTCTGGCGCGGGTGATCCCTTACAAACCTTGCGCGCTGAACGTATCGCAGCCGGCCGGATCGCCGAGGCGGTAGCCGGCGGTGAACCAGCGCTGTCTTTGCGCGGAGGTGCCGTGGGTGAAGTTTTCCGGCGTCACCTCGCGGCCGGCGCCCCGTTGCAGCGTGTCGTCGCCGATGGCGGCAGCAGCGCGCAGGCCCTCCTCGATATCGCCGTCGTCGAGAAAATCGCCGTAGCGGTCCGCATGATGCGCCCAGACCCCGGCGTAGCAATCGGCCTGCAATTCCATTCTCACTTGCAGCGCATTTATTTCCGGTTCGCTGCGGGCCTTCGCCTGCGCCGAGCGCACCTCGTCGGAGATACCCGTCACCGTCTGCACATGGTGGCCGACTTCATGGGCGATCACATAGGCCGCCGCGAAGTCTCCCGGCGCGCCGAAGCGCCGCGCGAGCTCGCGAAAGAAACCGGCGTCGAGATAAAGCTTGCGGTCCGCCGGACAGTAAAACGGCCCCGCCGAGGACGAGGCGTAACCGCACCCCGAAACGACGTCGCCGCTAAACATGACCAGCGTGGGCTCTGGATACTCGCTCCCTTGCGCGGCGAAGAGGCGCCCCCAGACGTCCTCGGTTTCAGCAAGCACCGCGCGCACGAATTGCGAGGTTTCATCATCCTCCGCCGGGGCGGCCTCAGTGGCGGCGGGCCCGCCCTGAATGAGCCGCAGGGGATCGACCCCCGCCATATAGAGCCCGACGCCCACAAGCCCGATCAGGATAACGCCGCGAATGCCGAAGCGGCCGAAGATGAAGCGCAGCAGCATGAATAGAACGCCCGCCCCGCCGGCGGCGGCCGCGCCCCGGCGGTCTTCCACATTCCGGCTCTGGCGCCGGTCCCGCCATTTCACCATGTTCCCGCGCCCTTTTCTCAGCGTCGCTGGTTAACCTTGTTCGAGGAGGCCACTATGCCTCAACGCGCGCGCCTGTCGAGCCCGGAAAGCCCCGCAGAATAAGGCCTTCGCAGGCGCGCCTTGACAGGGGAGAGGCCGCATAGGACTTTCGGCGCTCGATTGCGCGGGGACGTTTGGGGGTTGTTTCATGTCCGGAACCGGCGACGGCGTTAGACTGGCGGCGGCGTTCATCACCGCCGCCCTGTTCGGCGCGGCCATCGCTTGGCCGCAGGGCGGCGCAAAGCTCGCCGAAAAAGCCGAATCCATCGCCAGCCAGACCATGGCGCGGGCCGACGGCGCGCCTATGGCGAGCCGCACCTGCGCCATCGGCGAACCGGCGCTGTCCGGTCCCTTCGCGGCGATCGACGACGTGCTTTCCGTCTCGCCGCTTGGCGGCGTCACCGCGCCCGGCGAGCCCCTGCCCGCGCCTTATATCCGCATCAACACCCGCTCCGGCGAAAAGGCGTTCGAGCGCCGCGAAACTGCAGCCCTGGCGCCGGCGAAAGCGGACGTCACCGCCATCGAGCGTCATGTCCTGCGCGATGAATATGGCCGCGCCACCGGCCTTTCATGGACGGTGCATTTCCGGTCCTGCGAAAACATCGCCTTTTATTACGACCGCATCGACCAGATCGATCCCGGCCTTCTCCAGCGCGCGGGCGGCCTCGTTGCGTTCACCGAATTCGGCTCCGCCGATTACATGGCGGTCGAATCCCGCGTCCGGGTGAACAAGGGCGACGTGATCGGCAAGAGCGACGGCTTCGATGTGGGCCTGCACGACCTTGCGGCGACACCTGCGGCGCTGGCCCGCCCGGAACGCTATCGCGTCGACAGTTTCGCGCGCGCCGAGGTTTTCGACGCGCCGCCGAGCCTGCTTACCGCCATCACGACGGACGTGACCCGGGCGCGTTGCCCCATCGACTATCTGCCCAAGGACGAGCAGTCGGCCTGGGGCGCGAAACTGGGCGACGCCTGGGGAATCCGCCGGGCCAAGGGCGACAATGCCTGCCGCACCGCGCTGGTGGACACGCCCGAGGCGGCGCAAGGCGCCTGGTTCACCGACGCCGCCCACAATGCGGCGACCACCAAGGTGAGCGCCATCGCCCTGTCGCCCGACGCCATCGACCCGGACCGGCTGATCTTCGCCCTGCATGGCCGCCTGCCCTCGCTGACGCCGCAAATGGTCGCCGGGCGGGGCAAACCCGGCAGGGCCGACGAGAACGCCCTTGAGGGGTTTCTTTCCTTCACGAAAGGCGAAGGCCGCATCAACACGCCCTTCGCAGACGTCGATGACGGCGCCGTTCACTGCTATCAGCGCCTGAGAACGAATTTCATCGGCCCCCTGATCAACGGGGTCGTGCTGTTGCAGCGCCAGCAAAGCGAAACCGGGCTCGACCTTCTGAAGATCGAGGCGCGCGGAGATGTTTCTTCCTGCATCGACCTCGAAGACCCCTGGCGCTTCACGGGCAATGAAACGATCTTCTACCGCTAGACACAGCCCGGACGGGCTCTTTCATTAAATAAAAACGGCGGACCCGAAGGCCCGCCGTTTCTTTTATGATGACGCAAGTCTGTCGCTCGCGTTCATACGGGCGTTCGCCCCTCCCTGTTCTTAAAAGTCCACTCTCGCCTGCACCCAGAGCGTGCGGCCCTGGCTGAAGAACGAATAGTTCGATTTGGCGCCGAAATTCGATCCGGCGAGCGGCGTGTCGCCGCCATATTGCAGGAACTGCTCGTCGGTGAGGTTCTTGCCGAGGAAAGCGAGCTCCCAGCCGCCCGCCTCGGGCCGGAACGCCAGCCGCGTATTGATGGTGGCGTAGCCGTCCTGCACCAGGGCCGGATCGTAAGTCGACGAGGCGTCATATTCCGACGTGTAGAAGATGTCGGTGACGCTGGAGATTTCGTAGTCGTTGAAAACCGGGAAATGCACGTCGGCCGTCACAACGCCCTGGAAGTCGGAGACGAGCTGGTTCGACTTGCCGGTATAGTCGCAAAGGCCGGGCAGCGTGGGCGAGTCCGGCGTCTGGCCGAAATAGCACTGGCCGTTTTCGAAGTCGGTGAATTCGAAATCGGTGAACGCGCCGGAGCCGGAAAGGGTGAGATAGTCGCTCACCGCCCAGCGGCCGTCGAACTCGATGCCCTTGATTTCGGCGGCGGCGGCGTTGCCGACATTGAAACCGAGCACGCCGTCGAAGATCGAAATCTGAAGATCGTCGAACTTCGTATAGAACGCGGCGAAGTTGAGCTCCGCCGACGAGCCGATGCTGAGCTTGCCGCCGATTTCGTAATTGGTGGCCTGCTCGTCGCCGAACTGGAAGGACTCCTGGATCGTCGAATAGAAGTTCTTGTTGTTGGCGCGGAAGTCGAAACCGCCGGTCTTGTAGCCGCGCGCCCAGCTTGCATAGAGCAGAAGGTCGTCCGTGGCGTCGAAGACGAGCTTCACGTCCGGCGAGAAGCGCGTCTCTTTGAGCGAATCTTCAACCGGAAGCTCGCCAAGGGTGGCCAGAAGGCCCGTCGCCGGAACGGACAGCGCGGGCACCGGCGCCATGGAGAGCGGCGTGAGGTTGGTCGAGGTGATGCCGAACAGCGCGCCGTAAATCAGCGGCGCCGGCGTCTGCGCCATAGGCAGCGTGTTGAAGTCGAGATCGACGATGGAAAGCGTGCGCGCGCCGTCTTTCTTCTCATGGCTGAGGCGGCCGCCAAGCTGTAGCTCGATCCGGTCTACGGGACGGATATTGACTTGCGCGAAGGCGGAATACAGATCGCTGGTCGTCGTCGCTTCGCGGGCGGCCTGCGTGCCCGCCACCCAATCGCCGCCGCCCGGCGGCGCCGACGGATTGCCGTTGATCGCCGGGATCAGGATGGAATTGGTCGGCACCGCGATCTGGTCGTTGTAATCATGATCGCTGGTCTGCCAGTAGAGCCCGGCCACAAAGTCCCAGCGGTCCCAGACCGGCGAGGTCACGCGCAGCTCCGAACTCCACTGCTCGTATTCTTCCTGGAGATAGGCCTCGAAGACATTGGCGCCGGTGAAGTCGCAGTCGCACAACTCGTCATAGGTGAAGTTTTCATAGGCCGAGGTCGAGCGGATTTCGAAACCGTTCGCGTCCCAGGTGAAATTCGCCACATAGGTCTGCGTTTCGTTATTGCTGAAATCGCCGTTGGAGCTGCGCACGCCGTCAAAGGACGTATTGAGAACGCTCGGATCGGCGCCGAAGACGCCGGCGAGAATCTGGCCATAGGTGAAGCCGGTGAACGGACCCGCCGCCGCAGGCTGTTCGCCGATCACCTCTATATGGCGGCCGAGAACGTCGAACTGGCCAACTTCGGCTTTCAGGAGCATCTGGAAGGTGTCGGTGATATCGGCTTCGACCTGACCGCGGATCATCCAGTCTTCGCGCTGCGGCTCGGTGCGGTCGCCCAGCGTCGCATTCTCCACATAGCCGTCGGAGTCGCGATAACGGCCGGCCAGACGCGCGCGCACGCGGTCGGTGATCGGCCCGGAAATCGCGCCCTCGACGATATATTCGTCATCCACGAACTCGTAGGAGCCCGACAGATAGCCTTCGAATTCCTGGGTCGGCTTGGCCGTGGTGATGTTGAGGGCGCCGGCGATGGCGTTCTTGCCGAACAGAATCGCCTGCGGCCCGCGCAGCACCTCGACGCGCTCGAGATCGAGAAACGGCGCGCGCGTCTGCTGCGCGCGCGGATAATGCACGCCGTCAATATAGGTCGCCACCGACTGTTCGAAGGCCTGGTTGATGCCCGAGCCGATGCCGCGGATGAAGATGTTCGTGGCGATGCCGGTTTCCGTCATGGTGAAGTTCGGCACCAGGAATTGAAGATCTTCGGATTTCTGGATCGCCGCGCCCGTCAGCTTTTCAGCCGGCACCGCGGAAATGGAAATCGGGGTGTCCTGAAGGCCCTGCGCGCGCGATTGCGCCGTCACGACGATCTCGTCGAGATCCTGCGCCGCCGCGCCGCCGCTTGCCGCCATGGCTGCGCCGAACAGCGCCGATGTCATAAGCAAAGTGTTAGCGATTCGGTTCTTCGCCATAAATCCTCCCAAGGAACGCCCCGCTTTACTAGTGCGGGGTCATGAACTGTTTTTTTTAGGTCAGGTAAACCCGGCCGTTTCTTTGTAAGAGTGCATATATCATTGCGGGGTATCGCAAAAAATCATTTTCAACAGAAAACCCGATCCCCGGCTCCGATCAAATCAAACCTGGTTCATTTTCGTCACGGACGCGGCAATGTTGCGGTGCAGCGTGTTCCATTTGGCGACAAAAGGAGTAATAAGGCCTCAGGGGGTTCCATCACGAACGCGGGGGCGTGTGTGAACACTGGGGCTGAAGTCTTAAACTGGATTGATGCGCTGCCGGCGGATATCAGGGCGGCGGTGCTGGGGCAGATGCAAAGCCTGCGCGTGCCGGCCAGGTTCATGCTCATGGAGCGCTACGCGCCGGTGCGCGGCCTTTACCGGATCGTCAAGGGCAAGGTGCGGCTGTTTTCGCTCGCAACGGACGGGCGGGAGCTCTTGTATAAAGTCTATGGGCCGTCAGAGAATTTCGGCGATCTCGCGGCGATCGACGGCAAACCCTATCCCGTTTCCGCCGAGAGCCTGACCGAATGCGAATTGCTGTTCCTGTCGCGCAAGAAGCTGATCGAGCTGCGCGAGGCGCATCCGCAGATGGAGACTGTTCTCCTCGATTATTTTGTGCGCGTGGCGCGCAGTTCGCTGCTCTTCATTGAAGAAATCTCGATCTTCCCGCTGGCCGCGCGCATCGCCTCGCGCCTGTCCTTCATGGCCTCAAGCGCTGAAGCGAAGGGCGAAACCGTGACCGAGTTGAAGGTCGCGCAAAAGGATATCGCTATCATGGTCGGCGCCTCGCGGCAGGCCGTCAACAAGGTGCTGGCGGAGTTCCAGTCGCTCGGCCTGATCCAGACGCATTACGGCGCCCTGCGCATTCTCGACCGCGACGGGCTGTTGCTGCAATCGCGGCGCTTTATGCATCCGCCCGCCGAAGACGCCGCGGCGCCGGCCTGAGCGCGGTTTAGAGATCAGGGTTTGCGGGCGCTGACGACGGAATAATAGGGGCTGGTCTGGGTCGCCGCGACGCCGGCGAAGCCCGCGCCTTCGAGAATGCCGCCCAGTTCGCGAAGCGTATATTGCTTTCCCTTGGTGCCGCGCAGCATCAGCATGGAAAAAGACGCCGTGGTCAGGGGCCCGTCTTCATTGTCGTTCATCAGCATTTCATGAAGGAAGATGCGCCCGCCGGAAGGCAGTGCGTCAAAAGATTTTTTCGCCAGCACCGCGTTCGTGTCTTCGTTCCAGTCATGGAAGATGTTTGAAAAGAACAGCGCGTCATAGCCTTGCGGCCAGTCCTCGCGGAACATGTCGACCGCGGCCGTATCGACGCGGGTTTCGACGCCGGAGCCCTCGATGAAGATCTCCTGCGCCGCCGCGCACATGGTGTCGAGATCCATCACCGTCGCGGCGAGGTCCGGATGGCGCTGCGCCGCGGCGATGGCGAAGACGCCCGATCCGCCGCCCACATCCAGAAATTTTTTGACGCCGTCATAAACCCCTGAGCGCGCCGCCGCGACCGCCGCCGGCAGGGAATGGGCGTGCATGAACCGGGCGATGAACTTCGCCGTTTCGGCCTCTATCTTGCCCGCCGCCCAGCCTTCCACATGGCGGCCGCTCATATCCGTGTCGCCCTGTTTCAACAGCTCCATAAGCTGCTTGTGAACGGACGATTCGTTTTTGTAGGAGGAAAGCAGCGGCCCCCAGAAATACTCGCTGTCCGATTTCAGATAGTCGCGCGTGACGGCGGTCGGGCGGTAGACGCCCTCGCGCCGTGTCGTCAGCTTGAGCGCGCACAACATCGCCATCAGCGCCGACAGGGCGCGGCGATTGAGCGAGAATTTGGCCGCGAGGTCGTCGAAGCTGAGCGGCGTCTCGCAGAGCGCGTCGAAAATGCCGAGTTCCTCCGCCGCCGTCGCCGCCGGCAAATGATGCATGGACAGCCACAGATCCCAGATCGCCCTGTCGTCAACGCTCGGCGCTTCGTAATATCCGCTCATGGAGGTCTCCTTCTTCCGCCGTCCTCTATGGGGAAAGCCTAAGGCGCCGGACGAGACCCGGAAACGCCCTTGAAGGAATGGAAACCCGACCCGGCGGCGAAAAGGCCTATTCGACGCCGGTGAAGACGAATTTCTGCACCCGGCGGCCGGTGCTCACCTCGCTCGTATAGAGATTGCCGTCGCCGTCGACGACGATGCTGTGAAGCCAGATGAACTCGCCCGGATAGCGGCCATTACGGCCGACGGCGCCGAGAAACTCATAGGTCTTGGCGTCGAGGATCCAGATCTGGCCGTTCATCATGTCGGAGACATACATGAACTCTTCATCGGGAGAGAATGCGACGTCGGAAACGGTGCGCGTGCCGCCGGTCTCCGGCGCGACGACGATGTCCTGAATGAAAACCGTCTCGCCGTCTTCATTGGTTTCGAAAACCTGGAGACGGTTGTTGCGCCGGTCGCAGACATAAAGGCGCCCGTCCGGCCCTTCCACAAGGCAATGCACGATATCGCCGAAGGTTTGCGATTCGGGGTCGGCGCCGCCATCGGCGTTGCTCGACGCCTGAGACTGATCGAACGATCCGGCGCGGGTCTCGTCGTCGGGCGAGGCGCCATAGGCGCCCCAGAAACGCGTGAAGGCGCCCTCTTCGTCGAAGCCGATAATGCGTTTGTTGATATAGCCGTCGGCGACGAGAATCTCGCCGTCCTCAGGGTTGTAGGCGATGTCGGCGGGGTTGCCGAGCGTCTCGCGGTCGAAATTGCCGCGCGTCTCGCCGCGCTCGCCGATGGCGCGGATAAACTCGCCCTCGCCGGTGAAATTCAGAACCACATGGTCGCCGTCGCCATTGCCGCCGATCCAGACCGAGCCTTCCTCATCGACGTAAAGTCCGTGCACGTTGGACGGCCATTGCGGCTCGCCGTCGATCTCCGGCGCGAGGTCGGGTCCGCCCCAGGCGTTCAGGAGTTCGCCTCCTTGCGCGAATGTCATGACATGCGGCGCCGGCCGGCAGCAGGCGGCGATGGGCGGGTCCTGGGCCAGCCCCGTATCCGAAAACCCAAGAGAGTTGGGGCGCTGGAGGACCCAGATATTGTCCTCGCCGTCGACGGCGAGGCCCGGGATCTGGCCGAGCATCAGATCGTCGGGCAGGTCCGGCCAGGCGGCGTCCACGACAAAGCGCGGGATCGGCCGGTCGGTCAGCTGCTGGATATGCGCCTCGACATGGGCCCCCGGCAGGCTGGGCGCCTCTTCGGCGCGCGCCGAGGATGCGCTTTCCGCGCAGCCGACAAGCGCCCCGTAAACCGCGAGCAACGCCGTTTTAAACCCGACCGATGTCTGAAGCTGCATGTTGTCCCTTGCCTTTCGCCTGTTTCGCTAGTGCGAAAACATAGCGGCGCGGCGTGCGGGCCGCCAAGCAGGATCGGTCGGCCGGCCCTTCCGGAGTGATAACAGTTGCGAGAGGTGGCCCGGAAAGGCCGGGCTAGAAGTCGACGGCGCGGCCGCCGCGCTCCCAGTCGCCGAAGCGGGTGGGCTCTTCGCCTTTGGGGCCCCCAAGCTCCTTGGGGCGCTCTTCGGTCTGCTCCGCTTCCGCCGCCGCCTTGCGCCGTTCTTCGGCTTCAGCGAGCGCGCGCTGCGCCGCCGGGGGCAGGTCTTTTCGGGTAGGGATTCCGGTTTCGTCAGCCATATTGAAGCCACGCCTTTCGGCTCTACATATAGGCCCTGGAATTTCTCGTGAAAAGGACAAGGCCCCACCGATGAATATGCTTCGCACCGGCATGTTGCTTGCGGCGCTGACCGCGCTGTTCATGGGCGTCGGCTATCTGGTCGGCGGCGCGGCGGGCATGATGCTCGCCTTCCTGTTCGCGGCGGGGACGAACCTCTTCGCCTACTGGAACTCGGACAAGATGGTCCTCAAAATGTACAAGGCCGAGGAAGTGGACACGTCCCACGCCTCGGGCGCGGTGCGCCGCTATGTGGAGATCGTGCGCGGGCTCGCCGCGCGCGCGGAAATCCCCGAGCCGAAGATTTACATCATCGAGAACCCGCAGCCCAACGCCTTCGCCACGGGCCGCAATCCGGACAACGCCGCGGTCGCCGCGACCACCGGCCTCCTCCAGATGCTTACCGACGAGGAAGTCGCCGGGGTCATGGCGCACGAGCTTGCCCACGTCAAAAACCGCGACACCCTGACCATGACGGTGACGGCGACCATCGCCGGCGCGATCACCATGCTGGCGAATTTCGCGCTGTTCTTCGGCGGCGGGCGCAATAATGGCGGCGGCCTTATCGGCGCCATCGCAATCATGATCTTCGCGCCCATGGCGGCGGCGCTCGTCCAGATGGCGATCAGCCGGGGCCGCGAATATGAAGCCGACAAGTGCGGCGCGGAAATCTGCGGCCATCCCGAATGGCTCGCCTCGGCGCTCGCGAAAATCTCGAACGGCGCGGCGCGCATTCCCAACATGACCGCCGAGCGCCATCCGGAAACCGGCCAGTTGATGATCATTAACCCGCTGTCGGGCAAAGGCGCGGACAATCTCTTCTCTACGCACCCGGGCACGCAGAACCGAATCGACCGGCTGATGGAGATGGCTGGGATGAGCGGGCAAAGCGGTCACGCCATGCCGGAAAGCGAGCCATCGCCTCAGCCCCGCCGCACGGGCCCCTGGGGTTAAGGCGCGTCGAACAGGTCCGGCGCCAGCGCGCCTTCGATTTTCAAAAGTTTGCGTTTCAGTTCCGCGCCGCCGGGCGCGGAAAAGCCGGTCATGGCGCCGGACGCGCCGACAATGCGGTGACAGGGCACGATGATGGGAAACGGGTTACGCCCCAACGCCTGCCCCACCCGGCGCGACTGCGCGACATCGCCCAACGCTTTCGCCAAATCGCCATAGGTCTTCGCCTCGCCCGGCTTGATGTCGAGTGACAGGGCGTAGACCGCTTGCTCGAAGTCTCCCAGCCCATCGAGATCGAGCTTCGCATAGGAAAGGTCGCGCTTCTCGCCTTCGAACAGCGCGGCGATGTCCTCAACCAACCTCGCGATCTCCGGCGAAGGCTCGGCCTCCACGGCGCCGGGCGCGCGGCGGCGCAAACGCGCGCGGGTTTCCCCGTCGCTCGCTTCGGGAAAGCTGACGGCGCGCAGGCCCGCCGGGCCCCAGGCGAGGCCGCAGCGCCCGAGCGCGGTGTCGAACAGAATGAGCGAATAGTCCGTCATGCCCGGACGCTAGCACGGATCGGAAAAGACCGGCGCCCGGAAGTTGCGCGCTTTAAGCCCCCGTGCGGGAGCGGATCGCCTTCAGTTCTTCACGCAGCTTTTCGATGGGCAGGCGCTTTTTCGGCGCCGTCTGCTGCGCCTCGAGCGTATATTCGATCTTGCGCACGCGCTCGAGCGTCAGTTCCAGCAATTGCCGGTTATAGGCCACAAGATCGGCGATCAGCGCGAACATCGCCGAGATGGCGCCGATCATCATGATGACGCCGCCGATGATCAGCGACTGGACCATGCCCGATCCGTCGCCGGCGAAATAATGCACGAGGAACCGCACGACCGGCACGGCGCCGGCGATCATCATCAACACGCCAAGCACCGCGAAAATCTTCAGCGGCTCATACATCGCATAGGAGCGCAGCATGGTGCGCCCCGTGCGAACAAGAAAATGCGGAATGGAGCGGAAGAGGCGCGAGGGCCGCTCGACCTTGTTGGTGCGCACCGGCACGCACGCAATACGCATGCGCCGGCGGCCCGCCTGAATCAGCGTTTCGGTGGTGTAGGAAAAACTCGAGCGCACGGTGACGCCCATGGCCGCATGGCGTGAAAAAGCGCGAAAGCCGCTCACCGCATCGGCGATCTCGGCGTTGGCCAGGGTGCTGACAAGACTGCTGCCGGCTTTTTGCAGGCGTTTTTTCAGGGGCGAGAAATGCGCGATGCTTGCGGTCTGGCGGTCGCCGACGACGATGTCCGCCCGGTTGTCGAGGATCGGGCGCACCAGCGCGGCGATGTCAGCGCCGTTATACTGATTGTCGCCATCGGTATTGACGATGATGTCGGCGCCGAGCCGCAGCGACGCGTCGAGCCCGCGCTGGAAACTCTGAGCGAGGCCGCGATTGGCGCCGTTGGAAAGGATATGCTGCGCGCCGGCGGCCCTCGCCGCCTCGGCGGTGCCGTCGGTCGAGCCGTCGTCGATCACCAAAATCTCGATCGCCGCGATCCCGTCGATCGCCGTCGGCAAGTCGGCGATGGTCGCGGCGATCGTTTCCGCTTCGTTAAAACAGGGTATCTGGATGATCAGCTTGGTCATGGGAACGCTTCGGCTGAAGGTTTGAACTTGCGCCGCCGATCATAGTGGACGCAGCGTTAACAATTCGGGAATAAAGGCGCGCCTAGTCTTCCACCTGTCTCAAAACAGGGCGAAAAGGCCTTCATGCGCGTCCTCATCGATATTCTGCACCCGGCTCATGTGCACTTCTTCCGCTGTTTCATCGGGGAAATGCGCGGGCGCGGCCATGAGATCAAAATCCTGTCCCGTCACAAGGACGTCGCCGTCGATCTCCTCGACGCCTATGGCCTCGAGCATCAGGCGATTTCGACACAGCGGGCGGGCAAGGCGCGCCTCGCCGGGGAGCTGGCGCAACGCATCGCGGAGACCGTGAAAGTTATCCGGGAATTCAAACCGGATGTGGTTCTCGGCGTCATGGGCCCCGCCATCGCGGCGGCGGGCGCCATAACGAACACGAAAACTTTTGTTTTCTACAACAACGAGACAAGCCACAAAATCAACCGGGTCGTCGCCCGCATCGCGGACGCCTATATCACGCCCCGCGCCTATAAAGGCGACTACGGTTCAAAACACCTGCGCTATGATGGCTGTCATGAACTTGCCTATCTGCATCCAAACCGTTTCACGCCGGACCCTGAACGCCTGCGCCGCCATGGCATCGATCCTGCGCGGCCTTACTCGCTGATGCGCTTCGTGGGCTGGGAATCGATTCACGATGGCGGCGAAAGCGGCCTCAGCCTGGAAAACAAGCGCAAGGCCGTCGACCTTCTTTCCCGCATGGGCCCGGTTTACATATCTTCGGAAAAACCCCTGCCGCCGGAATTCGAGCCCTACCGGCTGAGCCTACCGGTCAACGACATGCATCACGCGATCGCCCATGCAACAGTCGTCGCCGGGGAAAGTTCGACCATCGCATCGGAAGCCGCCTGCCTCGGGGTTCATGCAATTTTTGTTTCCAAGACCGGCCGCGGCGTCAATGACGAACAGGAAGAGCGGTTCGGGCTCGTGCGCAATTTCAATGGCGGGCGCGAACAAGACGCCATCGCCTATCTTAACGCGCTGACCCGCCGCGACCCCGCCGAAATCAAGGCCGAAGCAGCGGCGCGGGGAAGGCGCATGATCGCGCAAACCACTGACGTCACGCAGTTTCTCATCGACTATGTCGAAGCGAATGTTTGCGGTGATGTCAGGGAAGCGGCCTGAACGCAGCCCTTATCGCCATGAACAAGCCAGACCGGCGGGCATCAGCCCGCCTGAGCGGCGGCGTGCAGCGGCCTTTCCGAGACGGCCGCGCGGGGCGTTGCCTTTTGAACCAGCTCCAGCCATTCCGGCTCCAGCCCGTAGCCGTATTTTCGCATCACCGGCCCGCATAATTCGTCAACGAGACGGGCGTCTTCGGCCGGCCAGTCCCGCCAGTTGCGGCGCGGGCCATGGCTTGCATTTCGCACGTCGCCAGCAAATCCGGAAAGATCACGGATGGCGTATTTGCTCGCGCCGTGATCGGCTGCGAAGCGAACCAAATCGCTCATGGCCTCGCCGCTCTCACTGAAAAGATCCTCAAACCGGAACATCCGCACACGGCTGTTCTTCTGCGCGGCCTCGTCAATCTGACCGTAAATCGTGCGCCAGTCCCATCCGAGCCGGCCAAACTGGCCAATCTCCCGCCAGCGGCCGCGCCATTCTTCATCGCCGGTGTCTTCCGGCGTCAGCGGACCGAGCGGAAACCAGCTCAGAAATTGCGGCGTCTGGCGGCGGGGCTGATGGCGCTGCCAGGACGTAATCCAGTCCCTGGGATCGCGAATAATGCCGATCAGCTTCGCCTCCGGCCACAGCTCGTGAAAACAGTCGGCAAACATCCACCAGCGCGAATAACTCTCGACAATGAGCGACTGGGGAATAGAGGCATGATAGCGCGCGCGCGATTGATAAAGGCGCTCCAGGCATGTTTGCCTCGGCAGAACGCCGCTGAGGCGCTTCTGGCCGAGAGGACGCATGCCCGTCAGGCCAAGAAGGCGCCCCGCCCCCATGTGCCAGAAACCGAAATTTCGCATGCGCCGGAAGCTGCGCTCCGTGAATCCCACCCAGACATCCGGCGTATGCTCCGACCAGCAATCGTCGATCACCGTTTTCAGCCTTTCGCCGAAAAACGTCGTACCGGTGCGGCCGCCGGAAGCAATGAATACAAGGTCTTTGGTCACGATCGGTTCCGTTTGAATGCTGCTTATGCGACAGCGTGCAACGCTGAAGCGGGTTTTGCGGTATCATCTTGGTCTTCAAGCAGGGCGCGCCATTCAGGCTCCAGCCCGTAGCCATATTTGCGCATCAAGGGACCGCACATTTCGTCCACAAGGCGCGCATCCTCAGCGGACCAGTCACGCCAGCGCCGACGCGGCCCGCGACTGGCGTTTTTCACTGTGTCGGCAAAGCCGGCAAGGTCATGCACGCGATAGGCGCGCGCGCCATGATCGGCGATGAAATCAACCAACGCCTGCATGTCCCCTGTCTCGCCGGAAAAAAGATCTTCAAAGCGAAAAATCCGTATCCGGTCATTCTCGCAAGCGGCGCGATCGAGCCGGCCGTAAAGCGTGCGCCAATCCCAGGCGGTTTTGCCGAATTGCCCTAAATCGTCCCAACGGCCTTTCCAGGCCTCATCGCCTATATCCGCCGGCGTCAGGGGGCCGAGCGGAAACCAGCGCAGAAAGTTTGGGGTAAAGCGGCGCGGCTGGTGACGGCGCCACGAGTCGATCCAGTCACGAGGATCGCGAATGACGGCGACCATCTTGGCGTCCGGCCAGATCTCGGCGATGCAGTCGGCGAACATCCACCACCGCCCGGAGCTTTCGACGATCAGCGGCGCCTCTATCGCGGCGTGATAGCCGCGGCGCTGACGGCGCAGCGCGCGAACGCAGTCATCCTTCGTGATCCGTCCCGCCAGGTAACGGTGTCCGAGCGGACGCAGCCCCGACAGACCAGCCAGGCGCCCGGCAACCATGTGCCACAGACCGAAGCGCCGGATCCGTTTCAGCGACTTTCGCCAGTCCGCCACCAGAATGTCGGGTTCGTGCTCAGACCAGCAATCGTCGATCACGGTCTTCACCTGCTCGCCGAAAAAGGTCGTTCCCGTCCGCCCGCCGGAAGCGATAAAGACAAGGTCTTTCTTCACGACAGGCTCCATTTGAATTTGCCTCTTGCGAGAATGACCATGACGATCAAGCCGCTTGCCGCGAGCCCGATAAGACGGTTGGCGGCGAGCGCGAGAAAGGCCGTTCCCGGCGCCACATCGACAAAGACCGCCAGAGCCGCGGCGATCGCTTCGCTAACGCCCAGCCCCGCCGGAACGATGGAGGCGGCGCTGCCGAGCCTTGCGCAGACGGCGAAGATCGCAGTTTGCGCGAGGCTGATCGATTGGCCAAGCACCGCAAAGGCGGCGCTGATGCGCAGGATGGTCACGAAAAGAATGACAAGTCTCAGCCCCGTCATTTCCAGCGCCAGGCGCGCCCCGCCGAGCCGCGCGATCTTGAGGCTGCAAAGAATGGCGCCGCCACATCCGGCGGCGATGACGACATATCCGACGGACTTGCCGGCGGCGATGAGCGGCAGGCCGGCAAGCGCAACCGCCACGGCCATGGTCAGCGCCCCGGCGACGGACACAATCAACGCGCTCTCCCCCACGCTCGCCCCGGCGCGCATGAGGGCCCCGGCGCGCATCAACGCCCCGCCGGGAATGGGAAGCAGCTCCACCACGCGGCTGATGGCGGAAACCGAAAAGGCGTCCTGAAAGGAAATGCGCCGACCGACGGCCTTCGCAACGAGTTGCAGATTGACGCCCGCGAGCGCGAGGCTGACAGGGGTCATCAGCACAATGATGAGGATTGGCGCGAACGATAAGTCGCGCCAGCTCATATCAAGCGACCGAATGGAAAAGACCATGCCGGCGAAGAACAGAGCCGTCGCGACCACGCCGACCGGCCCGCGCCAGCGCTTCGCCGCCGTACGCAATCCCGACAGTCGATCCGCTAGAAGCATCGCCATAGTGCGCCTGAATGGCTAGTTTGCGAACGCCATCGCGTCAAATAAAGGTCCGCAATGTTATCTGTACGGTGCGGACGGTCATGACGGCGCGTTTCACCGATTGTTCACCGCCATCCTGTAACCTCATCCTTAACAGCCTTTTAACGAGCGCCTGAGACACCGCGCTGCGAACGGCGATGAGAGGCCGGCGCCCCGATGATGGACCAGACTTACGCCCCGCCCTTAAGGCGCAAGCTGACCGTGAGCCGGCGTTCTGTTTTTCCTGGCGTCCTCCTCCTGCTTTGCATCGGCGCCTTTCTGGCGCCGGGCGCGCCCTTTATCATCGACGGCGGCATTTATACCGACATGGCGAAAGCCATGGCCGAACGGGGCGCCTTTGATATCGGCGGCAATGGCGGCGTCGACGGCGCGCCGGCGCTGACGAAGTTTCTCACCGATCCGCGTAACGGGTTTGTCTATCCGCAATATCCGAGCGGCTACGCGGTGATTGCCGCGCCTTTTTATATGGCTTTCGGCATTCACGGGCTGATGCTGATGAACGCGCTGTCTTTCGGCGCGTGTCTGTTCATGACCTTCCGGCTCGCCGAACGGTTTTACGATGCGCGCATCGGCGCTTACGCCGCGGCGATCTTCGCCGTCGCGACTTTTGCGCCGGTCTATGTCTTCCCCGTATGGCCGCATATGCTGGCGCTCGTCTTCTGGCTCGCGGCGTTCACATTTGCGGCGCAGGCCGAAGATATAAAGGACAGGAAAGCCTTTTACATCCGCCTCCTGCTCGCCGGCGCGGCGATCGGCGCCGGCATCAATATCCGCATCGACATCTTTCTCGCCGCGATCGCGCTCTTTGTCTGGCTGCGCTGTTTCGCGCGCCCCGAAGACCGATTGGCGCCGCTGGCGCTGGCCGTCGGGGCGGCGCCGGGGCTGTTGCTCGCGGCCTGGTTCAACGCCGTCAAATTCGGCGCCTTCATGCCCTTCAGCTACAATTCCACCGGCGGCGGCGGCACGGATATCAGCCGCTATACGGTCATTCTCGCCGTCGCAGGCGCCGTCATGGCGGCGCTGTGGGCGTTCAATGCCCGGAAAATTTTCCTGAAAGCCCGCAGCGCTTACGGCGTGCTTCCGCTCACGGCGGGGCTCGCCGGCGCCCTCGCTCTCGCGCTTCTCATCGAGCCCTTGCGCGATCTTGTCTGGCGCATGACGCGAGGGGTTTACGTGCTGGTCGTCAATCTTCAGGCGCATGGCGCCTATTATCAGGAAGGCGTCGAGCGCAATGAATTCGGCCAGCTCCTGTTCTGGGATTATCCGAAGAAAGCGCTCCTCCAGAGCCTTCCCTATCTGCCGCTGATCGCGCTTCCGGTCTTTCACGCCTTGCGCAGAAAGAACACATCGCGCGTCGCCTTGTGCCTGCTCGCCATCGCCGCGCCTGTCGCGTTTTACGCGCTCAATGAATGGCATGGCGGGGGCAGTTACAATATGCGTTATTTCACGCCGGCGCTCCCCTTCATCGCGACCCTGTCCGCCGCTGCGCTCGGCGAGCTCATGGGCAAGGGCGGCGGCGCGCCGGAGCGCCAGACGCTCCTGATCATCGTCGCCATTGCGGCCTTCGCCTATTTCGGCATGCAGGAACTCGCCCAGTCTTCTCCGCGGCTTCTCGCGCCGGCCTCGCTTTATCCGCAATGGCTGATCGCCGGTTTGCTCGCGCTCGCAATCGGTATTTATCTCTATACGGAAAAATATGCGCGCCTGGCGCTTCACGCCGGGCTTGCCGCGCTCGCCTATGCCGGCGCACTCAATCTCTATGAAGAGATCGGCCACGAGAAAGCCCGGGAGGAGCAGCGCGTCATCGCCCGCGACGCCTCGGCGCCCATCCCTGAAGGCGCGCTCGTTCTGACCCAGCTGCCGATCCTGCTGATGCCGGCGGAAGCAAGGGGCGCCTTCGTGATGGTCGGGACGGAAAAGACCGCCGACCAAGCGGCGCAGGCGGCGGCGGCGTTCCTTGCGGCCGGGCGCTGCGTTTATTTCCACAATCCTGCGCAAGTGCGCCTGATCGCGCCCCGGCTTGCGGCGCCGGTCAGCGAAGATCCCTTATGGGCGCCGAGCCGGCGTTACGGAGAGGACCCGCGCCTCGCCTTCTTCACCTTCGAAAGCCAGCGCGAGGCCTGCGCGTTCTGAAAAGAGGCCGACAGGCCCGTCTCTTCGTCCGGCGCGACAACCTGTAGTTGAATAATTCGCGGCAGCCCCGCCATTGGCGTGAAAAGCGCTCATATTGGCGCATTTTGTCATGAATATTGCACATGCGAAGGCTATATTCGCAGGTGCAGCATATGGTATGATGCGGCATCTTTGGGGGAAGACGTATGAAACTCGAGTTCGAATCGGTCCTTTTCGGCGCCGCCTTGCTGGTTCTGGTGCTCATCTCGCTGCCCGGCGAGGAAGCCGAGGGCGAAGCGCCTGTTGAAACAGCCTCCGCGGAGCAGATTGCAACGCCCGGCGCGAGCGCCCCCTTGAGGCCATAAGCGCGCCCCGGGGCCAGCCTTCTGCTTTCCAAAATTTCACGGAACGGGCCCGCCTAGCCCGATGTTTTGTTCCCGTCACGCCGCAGATGGGAACAGATCAATGAAAACATTCAAATTTATCGCCCTTTCGACCGCCGCCGCCCTGTTCGCGGCCGCCCTTCCGGCCAGCGCTGATCCTGGCAAATCCAAGGGCAAGGGCGTTGGCAACGGACAAGGCCAGACCATGGCCGCCGAGCGCGCCGACCAGTCCCGCCGCGCCTATACGCGGCTCGGCGATTACGAGCGCGGCATTCTGAGGGACTATTATGCGAGCGACTGCCCGCCGGGCCTCGCCAAAAAGAACAATGGCTGCCTGCCGCCGGGGATCGCCAAGAAACGCTATCAGGTCGGCCGCCCGCTGGGGCCGGACATCTATGTGCGCGAAGCCCCGTACGATCTGGTGCGACGCCTGCCCTATCTCGATGACGGCTACGGCTATCGCATCGTCGATGGCGATCTCGCGGTCGTCGATCTGGCGACGCGCGTCGTGCTCGACGCCATCGGTCTCTACTAACAGCTAGTGGGCCACGTCCCAGTTGTCGCCGGCGCGCGCCTCCACGACGAGCGGCACCGATAGATTGACCGCCGGCACGGGCGCGCCAATCATCACATCCTGAACGATTTTGCAGGTCTTTTCGGCCTCGTCCTGCGGACATTCGAAGATCAGTTCGTCATGGACCTGCAACAACATTTTCGCGTTGAGGCGAGCCTTCTTCAGCGCCGCGGGCATGCGGATCATAGCCCGGCGGATAACGTCCGCCGCCGCGCCCTGAATCGGCGCGTTGATCGCCTGGCGCTCGGAATAGCCGCGCATCGCCGGATTCTTGTCGTTGATGCCGCCCACATAGGTGCGCCGTCCGAAAATCGTTTCGACGAAGCCTTGCGCCTTCGCCGACGCAATCGTGTCGTCCATATACTGACGAATGCCGGGAAACTTCTCGAAATAGGCGTCGATATAATCTTTCGCCTCGGTGCGCGAAATGCCGAGCTGGTTCGCCAGCCCGAAGGCGGAAATGCCGTAGATGATGCCGAAATTGATCGCCTTGGCGCGCCGGCGGATCATCGGGTCCATGCCTTCTACCGGCACGTTGAACATCTCGGACGCCGTCATGGCGTGAATGTCGACGCCGTCCGCAAAGGCCTGTTTCATGGATTTCAAATCGGCGATATGCGCCACGAGCCGCAATTCGATCTGGCTGTAGTCCGCGGAGATCAGCGTCGCGCCTTTTTCGTGGATAAACGCCTGGCGGATGCGCCGCCCGTCCTCGCTGCGGATCGGAATGTTCTGGAGGTTGGGCTCGGTTGACGCGAGACGGCCGGTCGTCGTCGCCGCCAGCGCGTAAGAGGTGTGAACGCGGCCTGTTTCCGGATTGATCTCCTCCGGAAGCGAGTCCGTATAGGTGCTTTTGAGCTTTGAAAGCCCGCGCCATTGCAACAGCACCTGCGGCAGGGGATGGCCGTCCGCCGCAAGGCGTTCGAGCACGTCCGCCTTGGTGGACCAGGCGCCTTTCGCGGTCTTTTTCGCCCCCGGCAGGCCGAGCTTGCCGAAGAGAATCTCGGAAATCTGTTTCGGCGAGCCGAGATTGAACTCCTCGCCAGCAAGTTCATAGGCCTCCGCTTCCGACGCCGCCATGCGCTGGGCGAAGTCGGCGGACAGGCGCGACAGCACCGCCTTGTCGATCTTCACGCCCTCGCGCTCCATGGCGACGATCACCGGCGCCAGCGGGCGCTCGAGCGTTTCGTAAACCGTCGTCTTGCCTTCCGCGGCGAGACGCGGCTTCAACAACTCCCACAGCCGGAAAGTGATGTCGGCGTCCTCGGCGGCGTATGTCGCCGCTTCCTTGATGGCGATCTGGTCGAAGGTTTTCGCCTTCTTGCCCGTCCCCGCGAGGTCGGAAAACTTGATCGTCTGATAGTCGAGATGGCGCTTGGCAAGCTCATCCATGCCGTGCCCGCCCTTGCCGCAATCGAGCGCATAGGACATCAGCATGGTGTCGTCGAAGGGCGTAATATTCACGCCGTAGCGCAAAAGGACGAGCACGTCATATTTCAGGTTCTGGCCGATCTTGAGGACGCTTTCATCTTCGAGCATCGGCTTTAACAGCTTCAGCGCCTTTTCAAGCGGCATCTGTTTGCCAGCGTCTTCGTCGCCCGAATCCTCGCCGTCAAAGAGACCGCCATCGCCGCCAGGCTTGCCGTGCCCCAGCGGAATGTAACAGGCGCGCCCCGCCGCCGTCGCCAGCGACACGCCCACGAGATTGGCGCGCATGGCGCTGAGGCTGTCGGTCTCGGTATCCACCGCGACGACGCCGCGTTCCGTGGCTTCGGCGATCCAGCCTTTCAGCGCCGCCTCGTCGAAAACCGTTTCATAGTCGGCCTTGTCCGCAGACAACGGCGCGGGCGCCGCCGCTGCTTCACTGCTTTCTCCGCCGCCCAGATCGCCTTCGACCCGGCGGGTCAGCGTGTTGAACTCCATCTCTTTCAGGAAGGTCAGGAGCTTGTCCTTGTCGATGGCGCGCACCGCGAAATCGTCGACCTTGTCTTCGAGCGGCGTATCTTTTTTTAGGGTGACGAGTTCGCGCGAGATGCGCGCCTGCTCGGCGAATTCGATGAGATTTTCGCGGCGTTTTTTCTGTTTGATCTCTTCGGCGCGCGCCAGCAGCGTATCGAGATCGCCATATTCCTCGATCAATTGCGCCGCTGTCTTCACGCCGATGCCCGGCACGCCCGGCACATTGTCGGTGGAATCGCCGGCGAGGGATTGAATGTCGACCACATGTTCCGGGCCGAGACCGAATTTTTCGACGACTTCTTCGGGACCGATCTTGCGGTTTTTCATGGTGTCGAACATCGACACTTTGTCGGAAACGAGCTGCATCAGGTCCTTGTCGGAGGAAATGATGACGACCTCGCCGCCTTCGTCTTCGACCTGCTTGGCGTAGGTCGCGATAATGTCGTCGGCTTCATAGCCTTCAAGCTCGATGCACGAGACATTGAAGGCGCGCGTCGCATCGCGCACCAGCGGGAATTGCGGGCGCAGATCCTCCGGCGGCTCGGGCCGGTTCGCCTTGTAGTCGGGATAGATGTCGTGGCGGTAATTCTTTGACGAGTGATCGAAGATCACGGCGAAATGCGTCGGGTCGTGCTCGTCCTGCATGTCGGTCAGCAGCTTGTAGAGCATGTTGCAAAAGCCCGAAACCGCGCCGATGGGCGTGCCGTCGGATTTGCGCGTCAGGGGCGGCAGCGCGTGATAGGCGCGGAAGATGTAGCCGGAGCCGTCAACGAGATAGAGGCGCTTTGCGCTTTTGGTTTTCGCCGCCATTTGTCGTAGCGTTCCTTTCGGGCTGTCGGGTCCCGCCTCAATAGGAGATCGTCCATGAAAGTTCTAGGCATCCGTTTCTGCAAAGTCGCCCATGCCGACGACGCGAAAGCCGTCGCCGAATTGCTTGGGGAAAACGGCCTCGGCCTGACGCCCATGGATATGGGCGCCAGCGACGGCTTTTCCGGCGCGGTCTTTCCCGTTGACGAAGGCGCGAAACAGGGGCTTGGAAGCTGGATCGAGCTCTGGGCGGCGGGCGAGGAGATGCCGGAAATGACCATGCTGCAAATTGTCGTCGATGACGCCGACGCCTGGGCCGAGCGCGCGAAGAAAAAGGGCCTCGACGTCAAAGGCCCCGACGACGCCCATGGGGAGCGCATCTATTATCTCGAAGGCGCCGGCGGATTGCCGATCGCGTTTTTGTCAAAGGCCGGCTGATCGCTCATGAAAATCTGTATTATCGGCGCCTCCGGCAAGCTCGGACAGTATATGGTGCAGCACGCGCTCGACCGCGGCTACGAGGTCGTGGGCGTGTGCCGCGAGGAGAGCGTTCCAAAGCTCGACGCCTTCAAAGACCGCATCGCCATCATCCCCGGCAGGACGAACAACCGCGAGGTCATCGCCCGCGCAGTCGAGGGCTGCGACGGCGTCCTCACCGTGCTCGCGGCCTGGGGCGTCGACGATTACGCCTCCGGCACGGCGCAGGCGGTGCTTGATTTTGCGCCGCCGGAGGCGCGGCTGATTTTTTCTTGCGGTTGGCACATCACCCGGGACGGCAAGGACGTTTATTCGAAGCGTTTCAAGCTGCTTGTCGCCATTGCAGGGTGGATCGCGAAAGCCCTGCGCCTTGTGGATCTCGACGATCAGGTGGAATCCTGCCGGCGAATTTTCGCCAGCGACAGGAAATGGACGGTGGTGCGCGGCAGCAATCTCGAAGAAGGCGAAAGCCAGGGCCTGCCCGTCTGGAGCCGGCATGTGGGCGACCCCATTCTCGAGAGCAATCTGACCCGGCGCATCGACTTCGCGCTGTTTATGGTCGAAGCGCTGACCGACGACAGCCTCATCCACGAAGCGCCGGCGATTGTCGGCTGTCAGTCGCCCTCGGCGCTGGCCCACGCCAGAGCTTAAAAGTCTTTGTGCGAATTATTCCGCGGCGGCTTTCGGGGCCGAGCGCTTCTCTGCTTCCTTCGCGGCCATGCGCATGAAGTCGGCGATGCGCGGCTGAATTTCGGAGCGCCAGCGCGAGCCGTTGAAGACGCCGTAATGGCCCACATCCGGCTGGATGTAGTCGAGGCGCATGGATTCGGGAATGTTGACGCACAGATCATGCGCGGCCTGGGTCTGACCGATGCCGGAAATGTCGTCATTCTCGCCCTCGACCGTCATCAGCGCGATGTCGGTGATGGCTTCGGGCTTCACGCGCCGGCCGTGATGCATGAACTTGCCTTCGGGCAGCGCGAAATCCTGGAACACGTCCTTGATAGTCTGGAGGTAGAACTCTTCCGTCATGTCGAGGACGGAGAGATATTCGTCGTAGAAATTGCGGTGCTTGTCCGCGCTGTCGCCGTCGCCGTCCACGAGATGCTGGAAATAGTCGTAATGGGCGTTCACATGGCGGTCGGAATTCATCGACAGGAACGAATAAAGCTGCACGAAGCCCGGATAGACCCGGCGCATGGCGCCGGCGTAAGGCGCGGGCACCGTATGGATCATGTTCTGTTCGAACCAGTGATAGGGACGCTCTTCGGACAGTTTGTTCGGCAAGGTCGGCGAGCGGCGCGCATCGATGGGGCTGCCCATGATAGTGATCGAGAGCGGGCGCAGTGGGTCTTTGTCTTCAGCCATGACCGCCGCGGCGGCAAGCAGCGCCGGGCCCGGCTGGCACACCGCCATGGCGTGCGTTCCCGGTCCGATCGTCCGTATAAAGCCGATCAGGTAATCGATATAGTCATTAAGGTCGAAGCGCCCCTCGGACAGCGGCACATGACGCGCATCCGCCCAGTCGGTGATGTAGACGTCATGGTTCGGCAGCATCGCCTCGACCGTGCCGCGCAAGAGCGTCGCGTAATGGCCGGAAAGCGGCGCAACGATGAGGACGCTCGGGTCGGGCTCGCCGCTTTTCTTGGCTTCTTTCAGCGCGGCCTTGTCGCGCTCGAAATGCAAAAGCGTGCAGAAGGGCTGTTTATCGACCTCCTTGATCTCGACGGGCACTTCCGCGCCGTTCACGAAGGTCGCGTCGATGCCCCATTCGGGTTTGGGGTAACGGCGCACGGCGTGCTCGAAAACATCGAGCGCCGCGGCGGCCGAGCGGCCGAACCAGCTTTCGGAAACCGGATTAAGCGGCGAACGCCAGAACCGCGCGCCGACCCCCGCCGCGATCCGCGAAGGCGTCAAAGCCGCATAGGCTAGCTCGTAGGCTGTGTACAACATCGTTAATGTCCGCCCCAAAACGCTACTGGGTTATGCTGCATAGCACAAATTATGCGCAAGTCCTTAAAGAGGCGGGACTATGCGCCCAACCGACGGGCGGAATCAATGATTTATGACGCGGCTGCAATAATTCACAGCGCCGCCAAAATCCTCACAACCCATTGATTATATTTGGAAAACAACTTCCCGGCGTGATTAACGGCCGATTTCGCGGCGCAGCAAGGCGGCGAGTTCCGTCGGGGTGGCGCCGCCCATCTTCGCGGTTTTCGGCTGGCCCGCGCGGTCAGTGATGAAAAACGCCTGCTGGTGCTGGACGGTGTATTCCAGCGCGCTGTCGGGCAGCGGCTGTTTCTGCGCGAACAGCTTGAAACCATTGCGCGCCGCCTTCGCCGCGTCGACCGAGCCCGTGAGCGGGATGATGCGCTCGTCAAAGGCGAAATAATCCGCCATCGCCTGCGGCGTGTCCCGTTCGGGGTCGACGGAAATGAATACCGGCGCGACTTCATCCGCCTCGTCGCCAAGCTCATTGAGGGCCGCGCTCATCACGCCCACATCCGTGGGGCAGATATCCGGGCAGTTGGTGAAGCCGAAATAGACCAGCATCACCTTGCCTTCGAAATCCTCGTCGACGACCGGGTCGCCATTCTTGTCCACGAGCGCGAACTCGCCGCTGAACTGGTCGGAAAGGGCGACGACGCCTTCGGTCGGGACGGCGGCGGCGGGATCAGCCTCCTGGCCGCAGGCGGCGGCGAAAAGGAAGACAAGCGCGGCGGCGGCAAGACGGAACATGAGCGGTCGCTCCCTGAGGCGGCGGGGGTGAGGCCGTTACATAGACTCCTTCCATTCGCAACAACAGACAGGCTAAAAGCGCCGAATGCCGCATGCTCTCGCCGACACCCAGGACGCCCTCAACGTATTGCGGGGCCCGGTGCGCCTCAGAACGCTGACGACCCTGCGCTGGCTCGCCGTGGCGGGACAGTCCGTCGCCATCGTCATCGTGCATTTCGCGCTCGGCTTTCCAACGCCGCTGGGGCTGTGCCTCGCGGCCATCGCCGCCAGCGCCTGGCTCAATCTCTTCACGGTGCTGCGTTTCTCGCCGCAACGCATGCTCTCGGACCGCGAGGCGGCCGCCTATATCGCCTTCGACATCGTGCAGCTTTGCGCCTTGCTGTTTTTCACCGGCGGCATTTCCAACCCCTTCGCGGCGCTCATTCTCGCGCCGGTGACGATCGCCGCGAGCGTCCTGCCGCTGCGCTTTACGTTCGGCGTCGCGGTGCTCGCCATGGCCGGGGTCAGCCTGCTCGCCGTTCAACACATGGCGCTGCCCTGGACGCCGGGCGAGGCGCTGGATCTGGCGCCGATCTACAAGGCCGGGCTGTGGTCGGCGCTGACCTTTTCCATCGCGTTCTTCGCCGTTTACGCCCACCGCATCGCGGCAGAGTCGGCGCAGATGCGCTCGGCGCTGGCGGCGACGCAGCTTGTGCTTGCGCGCGAAGAAAGACTGGCGGCGCTCGGCGGTCTCGCCGCGGCGGCGGCGCACGAGCTCGGCACGCCGCTCGCCACCATTCAGGTGACCGCCAAGGAAATGAAGCGCGATATCGAACGCTCGCATCCGGAAGAAGAAGACCTTGTCGACGACGCCGCCCTCCTCGTCAGCCAGGCGGAGCGCTGCCGCGATATTCTCGGCCGGCTGTCGCGCCATGGCGATGCGGGCGACGCCATGCACGACAAGATGACCGTCGAAGCGCTGATGCGCGAGGCGGCGGGGCCGTTCATGGACCAGCCCGGCGGACCGGCGATCCGTATCGAGACGAACGCGCTCGACGGCGCGGCGGCGCCGGTCCTGAAGCGCCGGCCCGAAATCGTCTTCGGGCTCCGGAACTTCATTGAAAACGCCGCCGGCTATGCGGCTGATCACGTGCTGTTCAGGGCCGAATGGGACGCCGGACGGCTGACCATCTCGGTGCAGGACGACGGGCCGGGCTTTTCGCCTGAGATTCTCGCCCGGCTCGGCGAGCCCTATGTCAGCGAACGGGGCGGGCGCACCGGCCTCGGGCTCGGCTTTTTCATCGCCAAAACCCTGCTCGAAGCGACCGGGGCGGCGGTCCGATTCGACAACCGCCGCTGGAAAACCGGGGATTTCGAGACCGAAGGCGCCTGGGTTTCCTCCGAATGGAGCCTCGCCGCCGCCGAATCCGCCCTAATTGCTTGAAATCGACGCTAAAAAGCGCATTTATGCGGTATCCGAACAGACCCTCAGGCTCGATTAATGTCCCATCTTGACGACGCCCGCGCAGACGATACGTCCCTGCCCGAAGACGCCACCCTCCTGATCGTCGATGACGACGAACCGTTTCGCACCCGCCTCGGCCGGGCGCTTGAAAAACGCGGCTTCCAGCCGATCCTCGCCGCCGGCGTCGCCGACGCCGAAACCATGATCAAGGACATCCCGCCCGCCTTCGCGGTCGTCGATCTGCGCCTCGAGGACGGCGACGGCCTCGAGGTCGTCGAACAGATCCGGTCCCGGCGCGAAGACTGCCGCGTCGTCATGCTGACCGGCTACGGCAATATCGCCACCGCCGTCGCGGCGGTGAAAGCCGGCGCCATTGACTACCTGTCGAAACCGGCGGACGCCGACGACGTGGAAAAGGCCCTGCTGGCGCGCCCCGGCGAGCGCCCGGCGCCGCCGGAAAACCCCATGTCCGCCGACCGCGTGCGCTGGGAGCATATCCAGCGCGTCTATGAGCTCTGCGACCACAATGTTTCCGAAACAGCGCGCCGTCTCGGGATGCACCGGCGCACCCTGCAACGCATTCTCGCCAAACGCGCGCCCCGCTGAGTTGCGGCCGACGCCCCCCGCGCTACTCTTGTCTCACGCCGAACCGTGCCTCTCGCGCGGCGAACGGATGCGCCGGATACATATTGGCATTTGCCTAGACCCGCCCGTGTTGCGAAAACCTATTCAGCCCGTCTTTCACTGACGTCCAGAAGGGAAAACAGATGCGTTTGATCCTGACCTTTTTCAGCGCCGCCGCGCTGGTCTTGTCCCCGGCCCTATCGCCAGCCCTGTCTTCGGCGAGCGCCGCCGACATCGAGCTGCCTTATGACGCGTTCACCCTCGACAACGGTCTCACCGTCATCGTCCATGAAGACCGCAAGGCGCCGCTGGTCGCCGTCTCGGTCTGGTATCACGTCGGCTCCAAGGACGAGCCCCAGGGCAAGACCGGCTTTGCGCATCTCTTCGAGCACATCATGTTCAACGGCTCGGAAAACTATGACCAGGACTGGTTCGGCCCGCTTGAAGAAGTCGGCGCCACCGACCTTAACGGCACCACCTGGTTCGACCGCACCAATTACTTCCAGACCGTCCCGACCACCGCGCTCGAGATGACCTTGTGGATGGAATCGGACCGCATGGGCCATCTCCTTGGCGCGCTGACGCAGGACAAGCTGGATGAACAGCGCGGCGTCGTGCAGAACGAAAAGCGCCAGGGCGACAACCAGCCCTATGGGCGCATGGAATATGCGACGCTCGAAGGGCTGCTCCCCGCCGGCCATCCCTATCGCCACTCGACCATCGGCTCCATGGAAGACCTCGAGGCCGCCTCGCTTGAAACCGCCAAGCAGTGGTTCAAGGATTATTACGGCGCCGCCAACGCGGTCCTCGTTCTTGCAGGCGATCTCGACGCCGAAACCGGCCGCGCGCTGGCGGAGAAATATTTCGGCGACATTCCAGCCGGCCCGCCGGTCACGCAAATGAAAGCCAACGCCCCGAAGCTCGAGGTGAACAAGCGCGAAATCATGTATGACCGCGTCCCGCAGCCGCGCCTTGACCGCAACTGGGTGGCGCCCGGGCGCACCACGCGCGAGGCCGTGCTGCTCGACCTCGCCGCGCATGTGCTGGGCGGCGGCAAGACCTCCCGCCTCTACAATCACCTTATCGACGATCTCCAGATTGCAACCAGCGCATCCGCCAGCAACCAGACCCAGGAGTTGATGAGTTTCTATTCGGTCACCGTGGACGCCAAGGCCGACGCCGACCGCGCCGAGGTGGAGCGCGAAATGGAAAGCGTCATCGCCGACTTTCTCGACAAGGGCCCCACGGCGGACGAGCTCGCGCGCGCCAAGACCAGCATCCGCGCGAGCGTGCTGCGCGGCCTTGAACAGATCGGCGGCTTCGGCGGCAAGGCCGTCACCCTCGCGCAAGGGGCGCTCTATGCCGACGATCCGGGCTTCATCCTGACGCAGCTTGACTGGCTCGACAATGCAACGCGCCGGGAGGTGCTGGACGCGGCCCGCGACGTGATGAGCGCCGGCTACTATCAACTCGACGTTCTTCCGTATCCGGATCACTCGACGACAGCCTCTGAGGTGGACCGCACGGCGGGGCTGCCGCAAGTCACCTCCACCCCGGATCTCGTCTTCCCGGAAATCCAGGAAACGACCCTTGCGAACGGCGTGAAGCTCGTCCTCGCCGAACGCCACACCATGCCGCTCGTTGAAATGGCGGTGCAGTTCGACGCCGGCTATGCGGCGGACTCCGTCGAGGGCGGCAAGCTCGGCGCCTCGTCTTTCGCGGCCTCGATGCTCGACGAGGGCACCAAACGGCGCTCGGCGTCGGACATCGCGGAAGAGCTGGAATCCCTGGGCGCGGGCCTTGGGGCCGGCGCCAATCTCGACATCAACGCTGTTTCCATGTCGGCGCTGAAAGCGAATTTGATCCCATCGCTCGACATCCTCGCGGACGTCATCCGCAATCCGGCCTTCGAGCAGGCCGAGATCGACAAGCTGCGCGGGCGCTGGCTCGCCGGCATCGAACAGGAAAAGGCCAATCCGGTGCAGCTCGCCCTGCGCCTGCTCCCGCCGGAAATCTACGGCGAAGGGCACGCCTACGCCGCGCCCATGACCGGCTCGGGCACGGTGGAGTCGATCAATTCGCTGACCCGCGACTATCTCGTGAGCTTCCACCGGCAATGGATGCGGCCCGACAACGCCACGGTCTTCGTCGTCGGCGATACGACCATGGATGAAATCAAGCCGCTGCTCGAAGACGCGTTCAGCGGCTGGACGGCGCCGTCCTCGCCGGTCCCGCAAAAGAATGTCGCTGAAGTGGCGCGGCCCGACGCCGGCAAGGTCATCCTCGTCGACAAGCCCGGCTCGCCGCAGTCGCTCATTCTCGCCGCGCATGTGGCGCCGCCCTCGAACGCGCCGGACGCGGTCGCCATCAATGCGATGAACGACATTATCGGCGGCCAGTTCTCCGCGCGGGTGAACATGAATCTGCGCGAAGACAAAGGCTGGGCCTATGGCGCCTACACCTTCCTGCAAGGCGCGAAGGGCCAGCGGCCCTTCATGGTCTACGCCCCGGTGCAGACCGACAAGACCAGCGAGTCCCTCGCCGAACTCCTGAAGGAACTGAACGCCTATATGACCACCGCGCCGGCGACGCAGGCGGAGCTTGACCGCACGGTCCTCAACAATGTGCGCTCCCTGCCCGGCTCGTTCGAGACCTCAAGCGACGTCCTCGGCAGCCTGACCTCCAGCGCGCGCTACGACCGGCCCTGGGACTATCCGGCGACGCTCAAGGACGAATATCAGGCGCTCAGCATCGGCGACATCACCGCCGCTGCGACAGAAGTCATCCATCCGGAAAGCCTCGTCTGGGTGATCGTCGGCGACCGCGAAGCCATTGAAGAGGGCGTGCGCGCCCTCGATCTCGGCCCCATCGAAGTCATGAAAGCCAGCGACCTCTGAGCATGGCGAGGGTCGTAAGCGACACAAAAAAACGCCGCCCCGAAGGGCGGCGTTTTCATTTTCGGAGATGAATCTCAGCTTTAGGCGCGGACCATGCGCACCGCATCGATTTCGAGCGCAATCGGCTCGCCGTCGAGGAAGATCACGGTGTAAGGCACGTAGCCGCCCATCTGGCCGTTCGGCATGCGCGACTTGACGCGCACGTCCACCGCCCAGCAGGGCAGGCCTTCATAGCCGCTGACATCGGCGAAAACCTGATACGGCTCGCCGGTGAAATCGTAACGCGCCGAGCGGGGCTCGGTCAGACGCTGGTCAAAATAGTCGATCGCCTGCGTCTCGTAATCGGCCGGCGCGACTCCGAAGTCCGATGCGATCGCCGCGGCGCCAAAGGCCGCTGCTGCTGCGATCCCGGCAAGAGCTTGTTTTATGTTCATTTTATGCCCCTTTCAGGTTTCTGGTTATAAATCGTCTGAATGACGCCGCCCGGAGGACAGGCTGTCATTAAACTGTCATATACCTGTCATCTAACTGTCATGTCAAGCGAAGATGCGCAACATGTGCGCAAGGGACGATCACAATCCGCACACAACCCTGACGGGTCGGCTTTTTAGCCTTGCAAACAGCCTCTTAGGCGCACGCAGGACACGCCGCCATTGGCGCTGCGGCGCAGCCGGGCGCACGGATTTCAGCAGTATCCACCGGCCCGGTTTTTGAATACTGTAACGGTCTGTGGGGTTCTGGCAGGCCAAGGGGAAACAAATGGCGCGGTCACTAGGTCGGACGATCAAATTTGCCCGCCCGGGCGGCAACATCTTCAACATGCTGATCTTCCTGCTCGCGGTCGGCGCGGTGGTGTTCTACCTGTCGCCCCTGAGCCCGCAGCCCACCAATCTTCTTGTGGACGCGTTCAATGCCAACCAGGCGCTGAACGGGCTGATCCTCGCGGTTCTCGCGGTTGGCGTCATCTATAATCTCCGCCAGGCCGGGGTCATCGATCCGGCGGTGCGCTGGGTCGAGGCCTTCATCGAGGCGGCGGACCCGTCGCGCGCGCGTTTGCCGAAAGCGCCGAACCTGATCAGCGCCATGGCGCGCCTTCTCCTCGACGCCGACACCCGCGGCTCGCGCATCTCGCCGGAATCGACCCGCGCCATTCTCGATTCCATCGGCACACGGATGGATGAAGGCCGCGAGACCGGCCGCTACATCATGAACCTTCTGGTTTTTCTGGGCCTGCTCGGCACCTTCTGGGGCCTCCTGCAAACCGTCAACGCGGTCGCCGAAACCATCAACGGCCTCGCCGGCGCCGGCGGCGCGGCGGAGGATGCGGTCTCGCAATTGATCGCCAATCTGCGCGAGCCCCTGTCGGGCATGGGCACGGCCTTTTCCTCCTCCCTCTTCGGTCTCGGCGGCAGTCTAGTGGTAGGCTTTCTGGATCTCGAGGCGGGCAAGGCCCAGAACCGGTTTTATTCGAACCTCGAAGACTGGCTCGCCGGCATGACCGAGACCGTGCGCGGCGGCGGCGCCCAGGGCGGCGCCAGCCTCAGCGTCGAGGACGCCGAAGGCGATCTCATCGCCGCCGTCATGGCGCTTGAAAACGCCCTCGCCGCCAACACCGAAACCCAGATCAAGGCGTCCGCCGGGCAGACGGCGGAGCTGAAAGACGAAATCAGGGCGCTCAACCGGACGCTGATCCGCGTCGGCAAGGGCGAATAGGGGAGGCGCAGCTTATGGCGCGCCGGCGCTCACGCAGCGAGGCCAATATCTGGCCGGGCTTTGTCGACGGGCTTTCGACATTGCTCCTTGTGCTGATGTTTGTTCTCTCGATCTTCGTGGTCGCGCAATTCTATCTCGGCGACCGGCTCCAGACCGTGAAGGACGAGCTCGCCTCCAAGGACGACGAACTCGCCCGCCTCATCGCCCAGATCAATTCCTTGAATGACCAGCTCGGCCTCGCCCAGAGCGAGCGCGACCGGCTGCAGGCGCAGGTGCTTTCCCTCGAGGAGACCATCGCCAATAAGGACGAAGAACTCGCCGGGCTTTCCGCCGCGCTCGCCACAAGCCAGGCCGCCGTCGCCGCGTCGACGGAAGAGCTGGAAGCGGAAAAGGCGCTCTCCGAAGAGCAAAAGAGCGAGATCGCAACGCTTAACGCCCAGATCGCGGCCCTGCGCCGCCAGCTCGCCAGCATCCAGGAAGCGCTCGAAGCGGCGGAAGCCAAAGACCGCGAACAGCAGGCGCAGATCGAAAATCTCTCCCAGCGCCTCAACGCGGCGCTGGCCCGAAAAGTTCAGGAGCTTCAGGAGGTGCGCTCGCGCTTCTTCGAGGCGCTGCGCGAAGCGCTCGGCGACCGCACCGACATCAAGGTCGTCGGCGACCGCTTCATCTTCGAAAGCGACATCCTGTTCGGCTCCTGCTCGGCGACGCTTGGCGATGCGGGCAAGGTCGAGCTCGACAAGCTCGCCTCCGCCCTCCTCGACATTCAGGGCGACATTCCGTCCGAGGTGAACTGGGTCTTGCGCGTCGACGGCCATGCGGACGCCTCGCCGCTCGGACCCTCCTGCCGCGCGCAGTTCGGGTCCAATCTCGAACTGTCCGCCAAACGCGCGATTTCCGTCGTGGAATATCTGACGAGCCGCAATGTGCCGGAGCGCCGCCTCCTCGCCACGGGGTCGGGCTCGGCCGCGCCGCTGGTCTCCGGCTATTCGGCGACGGCGCTGGCGCAGAACCGGCGCATCGAGTTCAAATTGACCGAGCGGTAGGACGCTCGGAAGGGGGACATGATGAAGAAAGATCGGCTTGCGGGGGTCGGCCTTGCAGCGCTTGCCGCCTGTCTGGCGGCCGGCGTCGTCGCTGCGCAGGAGCGCACGCCGCCCGACCCGGAAGAAATCCGCGCGCAGCTCCAGGAAAAAGCCAAGCGCATTCCCCGCCGCGACCTCGCCTCGGCCCTGCGCGCCGCCGACGACGAGCGCGACGCGCGCGCCACGACGCTTGAAAGACGGCCCGATCTCGACGCCCTGCGCGCGGAGCTGGCGCGCACCAGAGCCGCCGACGAAGAGCGCAGCGCCGGCGACATCAGCGATCTTTCCGCCGCGCGCGCCCCCGCTGCGGCGCGCGAACGCACGGCGCCGGGGCTGCGCTCCCTCGCGCCGGAACGCCTGCGCAGCGTCGCGCCGGCGGAAGTGGAGCGCGCGCGGATCCCCGTGCTCATTCCCGCCGCGCCGGAAGTGCGCGACCGGATCCGCATTTACGGCATGGAGAATGTCTATACGGCGAGCGCAAGGATCGACGCGGAAGCGGCGCTGTCGATTTCCGGCACCTGCAACCGCGTCGTCGGCGGCGATCCGGATGTGGTCGCCGCACGGCGGCGCCTGGCGGAACGGCCGCGCCGTCTCGCCGGCACGGGCGCGGCCTATTTCATCAGCCGCAACGATTTCGGCGTCGATCTGAGCTTTTCAAAATTCGGCTGCGGCTATGTGATGACCATCGAATGCGGCGATCCGGGCGCCGACCCGCGCTGCGCCGAAGACGACTATCTTACGGAGCTTGCCGATTCCATGATCCTTGCAAACCCTGACCTGGCGGGAGGCGAATGATGCGCAGTCTCGATAAAGTCTTTGTTGCGTTGCTGGTTTCCTTTTCGCTCGCGGCCTGCGAGGGCGGCGAAACGCCGAACCCCACGGACTCGCCGGACGAACAGCCCGGCGATCCCGCATCGCCGAGCCCGCTCCCGCAACCGGAAGAGCCGGACCCGATGCCCGAGGAGGAGTTTCTTTCCGACCCGGAGGGCCGGGTTTTCTCCTACGTCCCCGCCGGGGATCTCCTGCCGAATTCCGGGCCCGGCCATGAAGACACGACCATCTACCGCCCGGACATTTTGTTTCCGCTGGAAGACGCCGCGTTCCTCAACAGCCAGGTTTACCGCTATGGCGGCAGCCAGGGCTATGTGAACGGCATGGAAGGCGGCCAGTGCAACGAGGCGAATTACGACTATCCCTGGCAGGACACGTTCTGCGAGTCGCGCTCGCGCTCGCAGATCATGTGTCCCGACGGCGGCCATGAAGGCGTCGACATCCGCCCCGCGACCTGCATTCCCGAAACCGGCGCCGATCACTGGGCGGTCGCGGTCGAGGACGGGCGCATCGTCGGCCTTGCGGATTCGAAATACACCGTGAAGCTGCAAACAGCGGACGGCACGCTTTACCGCTACATGCACATGAAGATGGACGCGCTCGCGGTCGAGGACGGCGAATATGTGACCAAAGGCCAGCGCCTCGGCCGGGTCTTCAACGACTTTTTCAATTCCGCGGGCGAACGCGTCGCGACCACCTATCACCTGCATTTCGAGATGTATCAGAACTACGCGCCCGATGAGGAGACCGATCCGGTCTTCGATCAGGTCAGCCCTTACATGACTCTCGTCAACGCCTATGAGCGCAAGCTGCGCGGCGAGTAGCCCGCCCGCAGCCCGCCGATGCTGTTCCGCAGAGCTGACTGGTGTGATTGACTTTATTTTGGTATTTTCCTAAATACCAAAATAATATTGGCGACGCCAGCGAGGGGCTCATGAACGGACATTCCGAAACGTCAAGGGGCGGCGTTGCGCTCTATTTCCTGATTGCATTCGGCTGGAGCTGGGGCGCCGCCCTGTTCGCGCATCTCAATGCCGCCGTCTCCTGGGGCGTGGGGCTTGGGGTCGTCTATATGGCCGGCCCTTCCCTGGGCGCGGTCGTCTGTGCGCTGATCTTCGACCGCGGCCGCTTCTTCCGCGCTGTCGGCCTCGCGTCCAATCCCTTCAATATCTGGCTGCTCTGGGCCTTTCTCGCGCCCATCCTCATCGCGGCCGCCGCCTTCGCGCTCACGCTGCTTTTCGGCGACCGCGCCTTTGCGCCGCCCGCCGAAGCTTTTGCGGACATGATGCGCGCTTCCGGACAAGACCCGGACGAGCTGCCGATGCCGATCGAACAGTTTGCGCTGATCCAGATTGTCTCGGCGCCCTTCATCGCGGCTGTCGCCAACACCATCGTGCTGATCCTGACCGAAGAGCTTGGCTGGCGCGGCTGGCTCTATGACCGCTGGTCGCGGTTTGGATTCTGGAAGAACGCGTTGTTGACCGGCCTTGTCTGGGGCGTCTGGCATGCGCCGGTCATTGCGCTCTTCGGCCATAACTATCCGGCGGCGCCGGTCGCCGGACCGCTCCTGTTTATAGCCTGGTGCATTCTCTTCTCGCCGCTGATGGCTCTGTTGCGCGAACGCGGCGGCTCGGTCGTTCACGCCGCCATGGTGCATGGGGTTCTGAACGGGCTCGCCCCGATAACCCTTCTTCTCTTGCGGGACGCGTCGATGCCGTGGAGAGGCATTCTCGGCGTTGGCGGCTTCATCGCGCTCGCGATCATGCTCGCGCTCATCATGCCGTTGCGCAAAAAACGCACGGCCTGAACGCCGACGCCACCGCGCGCAGCGGCGGAGCCCGTTTCAGTCCTGCCGCTTCAATGAAAAGGCGATCCACACGGCGATAAGCGCCCCGGCCAGCCCGAACCAGGTGAGCGCATATTCGAGATGCCGGTTGTTGAAGTCGAGGCGCGTCGTCCCGCCTTTCGGCCAGTCGCGGCCCGCAACGGCGAATTCATCCACATAATAAGGCGCCGTCTCGAGGCCGGCGTCTTCGGCGAAATCCTGGGGATCGCGGACGAACCATAATCCGTCCTCGGACTTTCCTGCCGGCCGGAACCAGGAGGCCGGCGGCGTCGGTTTTTCCGCATACCGGAAGAGCCCCGTCACGGTCTCCTCGCCGGCCGGCGTCGCAATGGCGCCGCGCCTGTCCTGCGGCACGAAGCCCTCATTCACATAGACAGTCAGACCCGGCGCGGCCGCCATTGGCGTAAGGGCCAGGGGCGAGAAGGCGTAGACCCCGGGATCGCCGTCATAGGTTCCGAAAACAGGCGCGAGCTTATCGCGATCGAGCCGCCCGGAAATCGTCACGGGCGTATATTCCATCGCCTCCCCGGCTTCGGCGCGGGCGCGCGCCTCTTCAAACGGGATCGGCTCGGCGCCGATGCGCGCTTCGATCTGGGCGATGAGATCGCGCTTCCAGTCGAGCCGTTTCAACTGCCAGGCCCCGAGCGCAATCAGGATCCCGAGCGCCAGCGCCGTCGCCAGCGTCAGGCCCGGCTTCAAGGTGAACCGCCAGCCGGCCATCACTCCTCGAGCCGGCCTTCCTCGGCCTTGTTCGCATATTGGAGCGCGATCAGGGTCGCCTTCAGGGGACGCAAGAGCGCCAGAATGGAAAGCACGGCGAACCCGATGCTGAGGAGAAGCGCGACGCCCATGGGCGCGTACCACACATAGCGCGCGATAAAGGCGAGCGCGACGGCGACGAAGCCGACGATAAAAATCACGAACACCGCCGGGCCGTCGCCGGAATCGGCCTTGGCGTAATCGAGCCCGCAAACCTCGCAGGCCGGTTTCAGCGCCAGAAACCCCTCGAACAGCTTGCCCTGGCCGCAACGGGGGCATTTGCCGCCCATGCCGGCGGCGTAGGGAGAAACGGGCGGATAATAAGTCATGCGCTATTCTTCCGATATGGCCTGATGCAATTGGTGAAAGACGAGTGTCACGTCTTTATCCCCCGTAGTTTGCCCGCGATGATAGGCCTTCGCGGCGGCGGCAAGACCTTTCAGCGTTTCGACCGTGCAGACTTCAAAATTCTCTTCTTCGCTCGACAGATCGCCTTTATCGATCAGCCGTGTACGGAGTTTTTCCGGCAGGGCGTCGCAGAGCATCAGGGTCAGCGCGAAGCTGTCGGAATCGCCCTGGCCGTAATAGTAAGCGTAGCCGTCGCCTTCCGCTGACTGAACCGCATAGGCCTTGCGCGCAATGCGGCGAAATCGCAGCACCGCTGTCGGCTCGTCTTCCAAATCGAAGAGATAGGCGCCGTCCTCGCGGCGGGTCGCCTGGAAGACATCGCACTCATCCCCGCGCTCATCGTCTTCGCAGGCGGCGTAAATGCCGTCCTTGAGCGGCGCGGCCTTGCCGGTCCGCCCGTCGAGCACGGGCTCGTCGGAGACAAGGCACCCGGCGAGAAGGCTCGCGGCGGCCCCAGCGATTGCGGCTTTCAAGGTCGGCAGAGAGCGCATGACCCGCCCTCCTTCCGGCTGCGTCAGGGGCAGCTTAGGACAGAAGGCCCTGATTGCCGAGCACGTAGATGAAGGCGAAGAGGAACAGCCACACGACATCGACAAAGTGCCAGTACCAGGCGGCGCATTCGAAGCCGAAATGGCGCTCCGGCGTGAAATGGCCGGCCATCGCCCGGAACAGGCAGACGATCAGGAAGATAGTCCCGATGACCACATGGAGGCCGTGGAAGCCCGTCGCCATGAAGAACGACGCGCCATAGATGCCGCCGCCGGAGAACTGGAACATGCCGCCCGCGATGGCCTCGTAATACTCAACCGCCTGTAGCGAGGTGAAGAGCAGGCCGAGCACGACGGTGAGCGTCAGGCCCTGCACGAGGCCTTTCTGGTCGCCCTGCTGCACGGCGTAGTGCGCCCAGGTGACGGTGGTGCCGGAGAGCAGGAGAACGAGCGTGTTGATCAGCGGCAGGCCCCAGGCCGACAAAGGCTCGACGCCGACCGGCGGCCAGACGCCGCCCATGGCGTGCATGCGCGCGTCATTGCCGATATAGGCCGGATCGCCATTGCCATTCAGCATTTGCGAACCGTCGGCGAGGATCACCGGATCGAACGCCGTGGGGAACAGAGCGGCGCCGAAAAACGCCCAGAACCAGGCGGCGAAGAACATCACTTCCGACGCGATGAAGAGGAGCATGCCGTAGCGCAGGCCGAGACGGATGACGACCGAGGTGTTCTCGCCCTTGAGGCTTTCCTGAATGACGTCGCGCCACCAGCCGATCATGGTCACGAGGACCCCGGCGAAACCCAGCATGAAAATCATGTTGCCCTTGAGGGCGAACCATTTGGCGCCGCCGTCCTCGGCGAGCCCGCCCACGGGCAGGCCCCCGTCGCCCTGCATCCAGGCGACCGCGCCGATCATCATGATGGCGGCGGAGATGGAGCCGACGAGCGGCCAGGGTGACGGGTTGACGAGATGGTAATCGTGTTTGACTTCCGCGCCGGCCATGTTGGTCCTCTTGGGCTGGTCCTCTGGATGCGAATCCGGAAAGGTTTTTCAGAAGTTTCTATACTGGGGCCGGGCGAAAATCCAAGCGCCTGGGGCGCCCGTTTCCGCGCTATTCGGCCGCACTGCCTCCGTCATCGGCCCCATTTTCCGCCCCCTCGCTGGCAGGGGCGTCGTCCCAGGGGAAGAAGGTGTAGGCCAGCGTGATGGTCTGGACATCGTCCAGATTGCGGTCCTCGGCGAGCCCCGGGTCCACGAAATAGGTGACCGGCATGGAGACGGTCTCGCCCGGCTGGAGGGTCTGCTCGGTGAAGCAGAAGCACTCGATCTTCTTGAAATAGATGCCCGCCTTGGAAGGCGAGACGTTGAAGGTGGCGCGGCCGGTGATCGGCTTGCCGGTGCGGTTCTGAGCCTCGTAAAAGGCGAGACCCGTCTCGCCGATCTGGAGGGTCTGGGAGACCTGCTCGGGGCGGAATTTCCAGTCGAGCCCGTCGCTCGTGGTGCCGTCGAAACGGACCGTGATCTTGCGCTCCAGGATGCTGTCTGCCTCGGCCTCGGCGCGCTGGGTGGTGCCGCCCCAGCCGGTGACCTGGCAAAAGGCGCGATAGGCGGGCACGGCCGCGAACGACATAGCCACCATGCCGGCGACCACGCCGGAGACGATGAGCGCGGTTTTCCTGTTCTTCGACTGGCCGTCTTGCGTCATGAGGATCAATTCTCGATCATTATGCCTGCGGCGTCACTGCGGCGCATTGGCCATCAGCTTCAGCATCGTCACCACGAAAACAATCACGACAAAGGCGCCCAAGGAAAGGGCGATCGCCAGATTGCGGCGCTTGCGCTGGTTCTCTTCTTGCGGCGTCAGCGGCCTTGGCGGTTCGAAATCCTCAGCCATGAAACCCCGCGAGATATTCGATCAACAACGTCGCAAAGAGGCCGAAGAGATAGAGGATCGAAAAACCGAACAGCCTTTTTGCGGATGTGTAGTCGCCCTCGCCCGCCTTCAAGACCGACCAGGAAAGCCAGATGAAACCCGCGCCGAGAACGGCGCTGACCCCAAGATAGAGAAAGCCCGCCATGCCGATCAGGAAAGGCGACACGCCGGTCGCCGCGAGCACCAGCGCATAGGCGAAAATCTGTCTGCGGGTCGAGGCCTCGCCCTTGACCACGGGCATCATAGGCACGCCCGCGCGCTCGTAATCGCCGCGCTTATAGAGCGCGAGCGCCCAGAAATGCGGCGGCGTCCACAGGAAGATCACCGCGAACAGGACCCAGGCTTCGAGCGGCGCAGTTCCAGACGCGGCGGCCCAGCCGACGACCGGCGGCAAGGCGCCCGCGGCGCCGCCGATGACGATGTTCTGCGGCGTCGTGCGCTTCAGCCACATGGAATAGATGACGACATAAAAGAAGATGGTGAAAGCAAGGAGCCCGGCGGCGAGATAGTTGGCCGCGAGCGCCAGCAGCGCCACCGACAGCGCCGACAGAAAGCCGCCGAACGCCGCGGCTTCGGCGCGCGGGATGCGTCCGGCCGGCACGGGCCGCGCTTCGGTGCGTTTCATCACCGCGTCGATATCGGCGTCCCACCACATATTCAGCGCGCCAGACGCGCCGGCGCCGACCGCGATGGCGAGCAGCGCGACCACGCCGAGAAGCGGATTGATGTCGCCCTGCGCGGCGACCATGCCGACAAAGGCCGTGAAGATCACAAGCGACATGACGCGCGGCTTCAACAGCGCGACATAGTCCTCCGGCCCGGCGAGGGCGTAGGTCTGGCCTGCAAGAGAGTAAGGCTCGGGTTTCATGACGGCGTCGCTCATGGCGCGCATTAACCTCTATTCCTTTTTCGCTTTCACGAGGGTTTGGGGCCGTTTGCGCTGCGCTTCGGAAAACAGGGAATATGTCTGGTTCACATATTTCGAGACGTCGGAAATGGAGTTGATGTAATCGTCCAGCTCCTTGGTCGGCTCCTGCTCCACAAGCCGGACGCGGGCCGACGGATTTTCAGTTTCGAAATGGACGTAAAACCAGGGCTCGCCGCGCTTCAGCTTCAAGGGCTTCGTGACATCGTACCACTCGAAGCCCCAGCTGATAGGACGCGGCCAGATGTGAATCGGGAAGCGCCCGCCCATTTGTAAGCCCGGCCGCTGGTCCTGGAAATAATGAAGATAGGGCGCCGTCTGCACGACGAAACACGGATCGTCCGCGACGAAAACGTAAGGCGAAAGCATCTGAATGAGCGGCCGTTCGGGATGGCGCCATTCGCTTTGCGGACCGACGAGGAGAAAATCCCGCAAGCCGCTTTCGCGCATGCCTGACTTTTCGCCATTCGCATCTTTGAGGGTCAGCGAACCGTTGGGCTGCCTTTCAAATTGCAGCGTCAGGTCCACCGGCACGGGGATGACGAAATGGCGCCGGTCGAAATCGACCGCCGCCGGACAAAACTGCACGGATTTGGAAGAGGCGGGTTTGGGATCGTCGCGCGTGAAAGGCTTCGGCGGCGAGAACAGGACGGAGGTCTTCTGGGAGCGGACCGTCCAGCCGACGGTGACGGTTCTTTTCTTGCCGCGCGCCTGTTCGGCGCTGCGCGCTTCCTGCTCGTCGGCGAAATATTCGTCCCAATCCATGATCAAAGCCCCGCCCGCAGCGTTGACGGCGCGGCATGACCCGGCCGCCCGGCGGGGGCGGCGATCTGGCCCCTCACGGGGCCGGGCTCAGGCTTTGCGGCGGCGTCGCTCATGGCGCGCTTATGCCGCAAAGCCGGGCCCCTATCAAACAAATCCGGAATGGATGCGACCCAGCGTCGCTTGGGTCGCCAGATCGCCTGAATATCCCGTCAGTCCCGCACCAGCACGGATTTGAGGCCGAACAGGACGAAGATCAGCACCATGAAGGCGATGAAATAGGCCAAGAGCGTGCCGGCCTGCATGTCCATGAACTGCATCCAGCTATATTCGATCTGGTTGACGGCGCGGTTCGCCGTGGCCGTCGCGGCGGTGTCTTCGGGCGCGGGGCCGCGGAAAAGGCCGCGCAGATAGCCCCCGACCACGAACAGAACCAGCCCCAAAAGCGTCATGGAGCCGATCTGGGTGGGCCGGCGCATGATAATGGCCGCCACGACCACCGAGCCAAAGGCGATGACGAGGGCGATCAGATCGCCGTCCAGGAAGACGCCTTCAAATATACGGGTCACATCGTTGATAATCGTCTCAAGCATCCTACGCCCCTCCTTAGGCCTTGCAAGCAGATTACCGGGATACGCAACTGATTTTGGGAAACGCGCCGCCAACATCAGCCGCACGCCGCGGGTTCCCGAGCCCGCTGGGAAAAATTAACCCTCCGTTAATTCAGGTTAACGTCAGTTTCGTGACTTCAACAAGCTGCAGCGCAAAAAAGCCCGCCTGAGGTCTCAGGCGGGCTTTTGAAAAAGCAGAGCGAAGTCGGGCGCTTAGAACGCCTTGGCGTCGCCCTTGTCGAAACGGGGCAGTTCGTTGAACTGGTGGAAGGGCGGCGGGGACGGCAGCGTCCATTCCAGCGTCGTGGCGCCCTCGCCCCAGGGATTGGCCTCCGCCTTGCGGCGATAGATGAAGAAGGCGTCGATCATCGCGACGAGGAAAACCGCCATCCCGACGAGCGTGATCGCATAGCCCACCGACGAAATGAAATGCCAGTGAGCGAAGGCTTCCGGGTAGTCGATATAGCGGCGCGGCATGCCCTGAAGGCCCAGGAAGTGCTGCGGGAAGAAGATCAGGTTCACGCCGACGAACATGACCCAGAAATGCAGCTGGCCGAGCACTTCGCGATACATCTTGCCGGTCATTTTCGGGAACCAGTAATACCAGCCCGCGAAAATCCCGAAGACCGCGCCGAGCGACAGCACATAGTGGAAGTGCGCCACGACGTAATAGGTGTCGTGCATGTAGTGGTCGATGCCGGCGTTGGCGAGAACGACGCCGGTGACGCCGCCGACGGTGAACAGGAAGATGAAGCCGATGGCCCAGACCATGGGCGTTTTGAACTGGATCGAGCCGCCCCACATGGTGGCGATCCAGGAGAAGATCTTGATGCCCGTCGGCACCGCGATGACCATGGTCGCCGCGACGAAATAGGCTTTCATGTTCACCGAAAGACCGACCGTATACATGTGGTGGGCCCAGACGATGAAGCCGACGAAACCGATCGCCACCATCGCATAGGCCATGCCGAGATAGCCGAAGATCGGCTTTCTGGAGAAGGTCGAGACGATGTGGCTGATGATGCCGAAGGCCGGAAGAATAAGGATGTAGACTTCCGGATGGCCGAAGAACCAGAACAGGTGCTGGAAGAGAAGCGGGTCGCCGCCGCCGGCCGCGTCGAAGAAGGACGTGCCGAAATTGCGGTCGGTGAGCAGCATGGTGATGGCGCCCGCCAGAACCGGCAGGGACAGAACCAGCAGGAACGCCGTGATCAGGACCGACCAGGCGAAGAGCGGCATCTTGTGCAGCGTCATGCCCGGGGCGCGCATGTTGAAGATCGTGGTGATGAAGTTGATCGCGCCGAGGATCGACGAGGCGCCCGCAAGGTGCAGCGACAAGATCAACAGATCCATCGCCGGTCCGGGGTTGCCGGTGTTCGACGATAGGGGCGGGTATAAAACCCAGCCGCCCCCGAAGCCGAGATTGGAGCCGTAGCCCGGCACGAACAGCGACAGCGTGATGAGGATGCCCGACGCGCCGTAAAGCCAGAACGAAATGTTGTTCATGCGCGGGAAGGCCATGTCCGGCGCGCCGATCATGATCGGCACGAACCAGTTGCCGAAGCCGCCGATCAGCGCGGGCATCACCATGAAGAAGATCATCATGAGGCCGTGATAGGTGGTCAGCACATTGTAGAAATTATAAGCGGCGGTGAGATCGCCGCCGGTCCAGCGCGTCAGGATGGTGACGCCCGGCTCGGCGAGCTCCCAGCGCATCAGACCCGACATGCCGCCGCCGATGATCCCGGCGAGGATGGCGAAGATCAGATAAAGCGTGCCGATGTCCTTGTGGTTGGTGGAAAAGAACCAGCGGACAAGGAAGGAGGGTTTGTGATCGTGCGCGTCGTGCGATCCGTGCGCGGCGTGTGAGTCAGCCATGATGGTTTCCTTGCCCTCTTATTCGGCCGCGGCGCCGGCGGTGTCGGCCTGCGCGAACTTAGCGGAATTTCTGTCAAACATGGGATCGAGACCGGCGAGCGAGCGTTGCCCGTCGATCCAGGCCTCGAAAGCCGGACGCGAAACGAATTCCACCGCGATCGGCATGAAGGCGTGGCGCACGCCGCAAATCTCGGAGCACTGACCGTAATAGACGCCTTCCTGTTCGCCGCGGATCCAGGTTTCGTTGATCCGGCCCGGCACGGCGTCGATCTTGACCGCGAAATTCGGCAGCGCCCAGGAGTGGATGACGTCTTTCGACGTCACCGTCACGCGCACGGTTTCGCCGACCGGCAGGATGACGCGGTTGTCGACTTCGAAGCGATACATCTCCGGCGTGGCGTCCTCTTCCGGCAGCATGTTCGAGAAGATCTCGAAGTCGCCGTAATCGGGATAGCCGTAGCTCCAGTTCCACTGATAGCCGGTGACTTTCAGCGTCAGAGTCGGCGCCAGCACGACTTCCTTTTCGCAGGCGTCGAAATAGCGCTTGGCCATGGGGCAGCCGGTGACGTTCTGGGTCGAGCGGCCGCCGCGCAGGATGACGCTGGCGCCGATCGGCGCCGGCTCTTTCAGCGACACGACGAGATCGTTGTCGCCCCAGCCGTCGACGGAATAATCGTCCTTGAAGCTCAGGGTGCGCCGCTCCGCGCCCGTGTCGAGCATGACCTGGAGATGCTCGCGGCGCTTGACCATGCGGCTCGGCGGAAAGTCGTTGGGAAAGACGAAGTCGACCGTCTGGCCGTCGCCGCGCTGAACCACCTGCTTGCCGTCCGGCGTCACGTCTTCCTTGAAGAGCAGCTCGAAAGACGGCAGCGCGATGATGAGAAGAATGATGATCGGAATGCCGGTCCACACCACTTCAAGCAGCGTGTTGTGGCTGTTCTTGCTCGGCGTCGGATTGGCGCGGGCGTTGAAGCGCGTCATCACGATGATGAGCAGCGCCAGCACCAGAAGGCAGATCGCCGTAATGATCGGCAGCAAGATGCCGTCATGGAAAAAATGCACTTCCTCGGCGAGCGCCGAGGCCGGCGGCACCATGGTCACGCCGCCGTCTTCAGGCAGGGCGTAAGCGGCGGAGCCCGCCAGCACGCTCAATCCGGTGAGGAAAGAGAAAAGTCTTTTCATTGTCGCATCCCGCGCCTTGAGAAAGCCCGCCGGAAAAGGCCGGCGCTTCTTCCAGATTTTCGGCCGCCTCGATACGCCCGCCCGAGCGTCAAGGTCAAATTCTAAAGTCTTCGAACGGCCCGCTTATAAGCCCCCGCCGGGCGCGCCGTCATCGCGCTTGGCGCGGAAAAATGGTCGCAGCAGGAGCGGGCCCTCTTCCGCCATTGCCGCGAGGCCCCGCGAGCCTTAAATCGTAGGGCATGACAGATTCCTATTTCTTTTCCCGCACCGATCTCGACCGCGAGCGCACGCAATCGATCCTGGACGACGCCCTGAAGGGCACCGACGATGGCGAGCTCTATCTCGAATATGGCCAGTCCGAAGCCTTCGTTTTCGACGACAACCGGCTGAAAACCGCCAATTTCGACGTCAATCAGGGCTTTGGCCTCAGGGCCGTGTGCGGCGAATCCACGGGCTACGCCCACGCCTCAGAGCTCTCGGAAGCGGCGCTGAAACGCGCCGGCGAGGCGGTCCAGGCGGTGAAAACCGGCCGCGGCGGGACCCTCGCCGACGGGCCGGCGCGCACCAACGCCAAGCTTTATTCCGATGAAAACCCGCTGGGCGCGGGGAGTTTCGAGGAAAAAGCCAAGCTTCTGGCCGATATCAACGACTACGCCCGAGGCCTCGACCCGCGGGTGCGCCAGGTCTCCTGCTCCCTGTCGGGCTCCTGGGAGGCTGTGGAAATTATTCGTCCCGGAGGCGAAATAATCCGCGATTTCAGGCCCCTCGTGCGCCTCAACGTCTCAGTGACCGCCGGCGAGGGCGACCGCCAGGAATCGGGCAGCTACGGCGCCGGCGGGCGCGAGGGCTATGCCCGCTTCATCACGCCGGAAGCCTGGCAGGGCCAGGTCGACGAGGCCCTGCGCCAGGCGCTGGTCAATCTCGAGGCCGAAGCGGCCCCGGCGGGCGAAATGGAAGTGGTGCTGGGGCCCGGCTGGACCGGCGTTCTTCTCCACGAAGCGGTCGGGCACGGCCTTGAAGGCGATTTCAACCGCAAGGGCACCTCTGCTTTCGCGGGCCGCATTGGCGAGCGGGTCGCCGCGCCCGGCGTCACCGTGGTCGACGACGGCACGATCGACGGCCGGCGCGGCTCCCTGAGCGTCGACGACGAAGGCACCCCGACCTCGCGCACGGTCCTGATCGAGGACGGCATTTTGAAAGGCTATCTCCAGGACCGCCTCAACGCCCGGCTCATGGGCGCGGCCTCCACCGGCAACGGCCGTCGCGAAAGCTATGCCCACCAGCCCATGCCGCGCATGACCAACACCTTCATGACGAACGGCGACAAGGACCCGGAAGAAATCCTCGCCAGCGTCAAGGACGGGATTTACGCCGTGAACTTTTCCGGCGGCCAGGTGGACATCACCTCGGGCAAGTTCGTCTTCAACTGCACCGAGGCCTATCGCGTGAAAAACGGCAAGATCGTCGCGCCGATCAAGAACGCGGCGCTGATCGGCGACGGGCCGAGCGTGCTCACCAAGGTCTCGATGATCGGCAACGACTTCAAGCTCGACCCCGGCGTCGGCGTCTGCGGCAAGGCCGGACAGGGCGTGCCCGTCGGCGTCGGCCAGCCGACCATCAAGGTCGACCGCCTCACCGTCGGCGGCGCCGGCGCGTAAGCAGGGCGGGCTTTCCCCCGTGAAGCTCGTCACCCGTTTCGCGCCCTCGCCCACCGGGCTTTTGCATCTCGGCCACGCCTTTTCGGCGCTCACGGTTTTTCATGCGGCGCGCGAAGCGGGCGGCCGGTTCCTCCTGCGCATCGAGGATATCGACCGCACGCGCTGCAAGCCCGAGTTCGAAACCGCGATTTACGAAGACCTCGCCTGGCTCGGGCTCGACTGGGAAAGCCCCGTGCGGCGCCAGTCGGATCATTTCAAGGATTACGACGCGGCGCTCAATGCGCTTCGCGAAAAGAACCTCGTCTATCGCTGCTTCAAGACGCGCAAGGAAATCCTCGACGAGATTGCGCGCGCGCCGCATCTTTCCGCCGACGGGCCGGAAGGCCCCGCCTATATGGGCGAACCGCTTCCCGCTGAGGAAGAGCGCGCGCTGATCGACGCGGGCGAGCCTTTCGCCTGGCGGCTTTCCATCGAAGCGGCAAAGAAGCATCTGGGCCCCGCTTACGAGGCCCTCTCCTTCACCGAGGAAACGCCTGAGGGCGCGCGCACCGTGAAAGCCGCGCCGGAGATTTTCGGGGATCCGGTGATCGCCCGCAAGGACAACGGCACGAGCTATCACCTTGCGTCCGTACATGATGACGCCTTGCAGGGCGTCACGCATGTGATCCGCGGCGAGGATCTTTCTCATGCCGCGCATCTGCATCGTCTGTTGCAGGCCCTGCTGGATTATCCGGCGCCGGCCTACCGCCATCATCGTCTGCTTACGGATGAAGGCGGCAAACGCCTCGCCAAGCGAGACAAGGCGGCGACGCTGCAAGCGCTGCGCGACAGCGGCGTTAGCAGAGACCATGTTCTGAAAAGGCTCGGCTTTTAACCGCCTGACGGACGGTAGCGATAGCGGCCCGTCATTTTCCAGTCGAACAGGACGTCCTCGAGTTGCGGCCCGGCGCCGATATTGTGCACCACCATAGGCCGGCCCGACGGCGCGATCCTGTCCGTGACGACGCCGATATGCGGCAGCCAGCCCGCGTCCCCGCGCAAATTCCACGCAACGATGTCGCCCGGCAGATAGTCCGCCGGATCGTCGCTGGCGGGAAGCCGCGCGCCCGCCCGCGTCAGAAAGGTCTCGAGATTGGGCACGCGCCGGTGATCGATATTCGGGTCGGGCCGCGCGAGGCCCCAATGCCCCGGATAGGCGGCGAAGGCCGATTTCATGTCTTCATGAACGAGCCGTTGCAGGTCGTGCCCGAGGGCGCGCAAGGCGCGCACCACCACATCGGCGCACACGCCCCGGTCCGGCGCAACGTCGCCCATGGGATAGGCAAGCCGCACATAAGCGGGATCGTAGACAACGGCGCTCTCGGTTCGCGCCAGCGCGGCGGCGGACAGCCGCGCGCCGAAATCCTCCGTCTGGGCCGCCGCCGCCCCGGCGAAGCAGCCAAGCACCGCGAGCCATGAGATCATCCGTTTCATGACGCGAGGACAGCATGAAATTGCGGCGCCGGCATGGCGGCGTCCAAGCTCAGGAATGTGAGGTGACGCACATGGGGCGCGGCCTATACTCGAGGCGTCATTTCCGAGGGGCTCATCATGAAAGCTGTTCTTCTTCTCGCCCTGCGCGCCTCGACCGGCGCGCTGTTGATCATCTGGGGCGTCTTGCGCGTCATGTCGCCCGAAGCGGCGGTCGGCCTGTCGGAAAAATATTATGGCGGCATGATCAGCGCCGACGCGTTAATCCTGCCGCTGGCCTATGGGCAGATCGCCCTTGGGACGCTCGTCATTCTCGGCCTGTTCCGGACGATATTTTATCCGCTCCAAGCGCTCGTCCTGATGGGCGGCGCGGCGGCCATCTGGAAATATCTGGCCGATCCGCTGGGGCTTTATCTCCTGACGCCGGAAACGCGGAATATCCTGTTCTTTCCGTCGACCACCGTCGCCGCCGCCTCCCTGATCCTGATTTTTTTCAAGGAATATGACGCCATCGCGGCGGACCGGCTGATTTCGCGGCGCTGAACGCGACGGACGGCGCGGAATCCACGGTAAAACGCATGGCGCCGCGCCCAAGGATGCCTATATTCCGTTTCTGAGAAGGAGACGGAGCCATGTATCCTGAACACCCCTTGCGCGACGAGGAGTCGATGTCGGTCATCGCCCTTGTTCTGAATATTCTGTGGCTGGCGCTCGGCGGCGCCGTCGCGGCGCTCGGCTGGTTCGTGGCCGCTTTCTTCATGGCGATTTCCATCATCGGCCTGCCCTGGGCGCGCGCCGCCTTCGACAACGGCGTCTACACGCTCTGGCCCTTCGGCACACGGACGATCGACCGCGACCTGCTTTACAAGGGCGAGATCGGAACCGGCCCTCTCGGCTTTATCGGCAACCTCATCTGGTTTGTGCTCGCCGGCTGGTGGCTGGCGCTCGGCCATCTGGTCGCCGCCTTCTTCCTCGGCATCACCATTATCGGCCTGCCCTTCGCCTGGGCCCATGTGAAGCTTGCGGGCTTCGCGCTCTGGCCCATCGGGCGCACGCTGGCGAGCTCCGATTTCCGCCGCCGGCGTGCTTATTACTGAGCGCCAGGCAAGCCGCACGGCCCCCTTCGCGCCTGCAAAAACAAGCCCTTCTTGATGACAGTCAGCGCGCCCCGGCATTAGCAGCGGCGCGCAAGGCGCGGTAAAAAAGGCCTTCGGCTTTATCGCGCCCGCGCGCGATTCCGAATTCGGGGCCGAATTCGGGATGGCGCGCCGCATAATCATTTTCTCCCCCCCACCGCGGCGCGCCATCCCGAAGCAAAACAGAAAAAAGCTTCAGGGAGCGCGGATAATGATTTTCGACTTCGGGGTAAAAAGACTGCTGCGATTTGCAGGGATGGCCGCCGTTGCGGCCTTCGCATCGACCAGCGCTTATGCGCAGGCGGATCAATGCGACCGGCGTTGTCTTCTGGAATTCCTGACCGTTTATACGGACGGTCTCATCATGAACGACGCCTCGCATATCGACGCCGCCCGCAATGTGCGCGTCACGTCGAACGGCGAGAAATCGAAACTGGGTGAAGGCGAAGTCTGGGGCGAGATCAGCCGCATGCCCTACCGCCAGGCTTTCGTCGATCCCGCTACCGGCTCGGCGATGATGCTGACCACCGTCACCAACACGCCGACCCGCGACGCCGAGCGCTGGTGGTTCTACATGCTGCGCCTCAAAGTCGAGGACATGAAGATCACCGAGATCGAGGAGATCGCCTTTGACGGCACCCTGCGCGGCACGCCGGCGGCGTCCATGCATCTTTCCGACCGCATCTTCGACACCGTCCTGCCCGAGGAGGAACGCGTCTCGCGCGAGGAGCTGGTTACGGTCGCCAACCAGTATTTCGACGTGGTTTCAGGCACGCTGGACTGGCGCGAGGTCCCCTGGCATCCCGAATGCCAGCGCTACGAACTCGCCACCATGACCGTGAACTCGGCGATGCTGCCCGAAAGCTGCGGTGTCGAATTTGAGAATCCGCGCATCAAATGGCCGGTGAAGAACCGGCGTATCTATATCGCCGATGTGGAGCGCGGGGTCGTCATGGGCGTCGGCCATTTCACCGCGCCGCCCGACTATCCCGACAACAACGAATCCGTCGTGTTCGAGGTCTTCAAGGTTCAGGACGGTCTGATCCGCCATATCGAGGCGATGTTCCGCGGCAACAACACCCAGCACAAGTCCGGCTGGCCCGACATTCCGGGGACCGCCGCCCCGGAACTGGAATAGCGCCGGGCGCAAGGCAGAGACAGGGAGGGGCCCGCCGGTGCGCGAAAGGGAAACATCCCCCGCGCCCGTCAAGCGGCGCCCAAGACAGGGAAAGGCCCGCGGCGAAAGCCGGCGGGCCTTTTCTGTTGCGCTTTCTTCCCTGTACGGACTGTATGCGAAAAGCCCTTGTAAACCGGGCTTATTCGGCTTCCCGCTCAAGAATGCGCCGCACCTTCCGGCGCGCCTGCGCGGCGCCGATGGCGAGGTCGTCGCCGCTCAATTGCATGGGGGCGTCGTCGGGTTTGCGCGGCGCGGATGCCGGCCTCTCGCCCGCATTGACCCGCGCAATAGCGCCTAAAAGCGCGCGCAATTCGGCTTCCAGCGACCGCCCGTTCTGGGCCGCGCGAATGCGCAGGCGCCGGTGCGTTTCCTTCGGCACGTTTCGGATTGTAATCGACTTCATCAGCTCCCCGCAGAACTGCATTCCTTGCAGGCAGTGCTTGCACTGCTTTCACTGTCAGCATAGCTGCGAATGCCTGAAGCCCGGTTAACAAAAATTAGGACGCGCCGGGATAGCCCTAATCACCCCTTAACCTTTGCCGCCCCCTGCCGGGCCCCTTCCCATCAGGCGGCCGGCTTCACGAAAAGCTTGGCGCCGTCGGCGCGGGTGATCTCCACCATGGCGCCGGCCGCCAGGTTCGCGCCGTCCTCGCTTTCGGCGATCCACAGCGTGTCGCCCATGCGCACCTTGCCGGCGCCGTTGACGAACGCATCGCCGACGACGGCCCGGCGCCCGACCTTCTGGGCGCCGCGCTCATTCAGGGTGAAGTGATCGGCCTGCGCTCTTTGCAGCCACGGCTTCACGTAAGGCGGCGCGAAGATCGACAGGAGGACCGTGATCGCGGCGAAGACGATAAGCTGCAACTGCCAGGCGCCGCCGAAAGGCCCGAGTTCGAACAGCCCCGCCGCGAAAGCCGCAATCGCCGGCCACAGGAAATAGGTTGTGCCCGTCATCAGCTCGATGACGAGCAGGACAAGCCCGAAAACGCACCAATACCAGAACGGAATATCGCTGAGAAAAGTGATGAAAGCGTCCATCTGAATGCCCCTTTGCTTGACGGACGTTCCTCCCGGCGCAATCGCCGGAAGGAACGCAGCTTACATTACTGGCTGGTCGGAACCGAGCCGGCCGCCCGGCTTGCGCCGCCTTTTTCAAACGCTTCCTTTGCAAGCGTGCCGACCCCGGCGATGGTGCCGACGAGCGCGCTCATATCGGCAGGGAGAATAAGCGTCTTTTGCTGCGGCGAGATCGCGAGTTTCTCGAACGCCTTCACATAGTCCTGGGCGACGAAGTAGTTGATCGCCTGGACGTCGCCTTTTGCGATCGCTTCCGAGACCATCTGGGTCGCTTTCGCCTCGGCCTCGGCCTCGCGTTCACGCGCTTCGGCGTCGCGGAACGCCGCCTCCCTGCGGCCTTCGGCCTCAAGGATCGCCGACTGCTTTTCGCCCTCGGCGCGCAGGATCGAAGACTGCTTGTCGCCTTCCGCGGTGAGGATTTCCGCGCGCTTTAAACGCTCGGCTTTCATCTGCCGCGCCATCGCCTCGGTGATGTCCGACGGCGGATCGAGATCCTTGATTTCGACCCGGGTCACTTTCACGCCCCAGGGCTGCGTCGCCGCATCAATGACGCGCAACAGGCGTTCATTGATGTCGTCACGATTGGACAAGACCTCGTCGAGATCGAGCGAACCGATCACGGTACGGATATTCGTCATGGCGAGGTTCGAGATCGCCCTTGTCAGATCGTGCACTTCGTAAGCGGCCGAGGCCGCATCCATCACCTGGATGAACGCCACCGCATCGGTCTGCACCATTGCGTTGTCGCGGGTGATGACTTCCTGGCTCGGCACGTCGAGCACCTGCTCCATCATGTTCATGCGCCGCCCGATGCGGTCGATGAACGGCGTCAGGAAATGCAGGCCCGGCTTGATCGTCTTGATGTAACGCCCGAAACGCTCGACCGTGAATTCAAAGCCCTGCGGCACCACTTTCACGGTGTTGAACATCAAAATGATGGCGAGCACGACAAGCGCCGCCACGAATAACTCGAAACCCATAATCGCCTCCCTTTTTAAGCCCTCGTGATCCTTAGATCGTGACGGACAATGCGTCGCGCCAGTCTTGAAATTCCGATTTCCCTCACTAGCCCACTGAAAAGGCTTGGGTTTTTTCGAAAAATAGTCCGCACCGAAACTGCTTTTGGCGGCCTCGAAACACCCTTGGGGGAAATATTTTCCGCGGCAGGGCCCCCTATCGGGTCGGTTAACAGCAGGTTAAAATATGGCCCATGAGGGTGTTGTGGAAATCGGTCCTGGCGGCGGGAGCGGCCGCCGGGATGGCTTTAGGGATGGCTATCGGGGGCGCCGCGGCCGAAGGCTGGGGGCAAACCGGCGCGATCCCGGCCCCCGTCAACACCGGCAAGCGCTGGGAAGTCTACAAGGCGGCCTGGGGGCCAGAGGACGAGGCCGGGTTTTCGGCGTTCGTCGCCCGCATCGGCCATTCGGACTGCACCTCCATCGATTCCTGCCTCAAAGACGAGGCGAACCCCTATCGCTCGCCCGTCGACCCGCATCTGCCGGGCGACTGCGCCGACATGGCCTATGTCCTCAGAGCCTATTATGCGTGGAAAAACGGCCTGCCCTTTTCCTATCAGAACGCCATGCGCACCGCTGACGGCGCGCGCGAGGACATCCGCTATTCGAGCGCCGGCAATGTGGTGACGGGACGCCGGCAGATTCTGAACTATGTCAGCGACGCGCCGCATTTCATCGCGCGTATCGGCGGCGAGGTCTCCACCGCCATGTTCCGCACCCATCCCGAAGAAAACGGCGCGCGGAGCCATGACGATTTTTATCCGGTGAAAATCGAGCGCGGCGCGGTGCGGCCCGGCGTCCTCGCCTATGACATTTACGGCCATGTGGGCATTGTCTACGACATTCTCGAAGACGGGCGCGTGCTCGTGGTTGCGTCGCACCCGGACAATTCGGTGACGCGCACCGCCTACGGCCCCAACTTCATGCGTTCAAAACCGGCGCTCGGCGCCGGGCTGAAGGCCTGGCGGCCGATCCGCGTCAAGGGCGCGACGAAAGCAAGCGACGGATCGCTGCATGGCGGCGAACTTCACGCCGCGGCGAATGAAGAGATCGCCGATTTTTCCATGGAACAGTATTTCGGCAATGCGCCGCACCCGTCGGGCGAATGGCATTATGGCGAGTTCCGGTTCAACGGCCGCACCCTGAAATATTACGACTATGTGCGGCGCAAGCTCGCCGCGCCCGATTTCGCCTATGATCCGGTGGAGGAGCTGCGCTTCGGGCTCCAGACCATTTGCGGCGATCTGAAAGCGCGCAAGGTCGCGGTCGACGCCGCCTATCGCCATCGCCTGCATTTAAAGCCCCATCCCGCAAGGCTGCCGCGCAACATCTTCGGCACCTATGGCGAATGGGAAGAGTATTCGACGCCGTCACGCGACGCGCGCCTCAAGGTCAGCTTCATCGAGCTGCGCCGGAACATGCAGCATCTCGTCGAAGACCTCGAGGCCGGGGCGCCGGGCGTCGTCTATAAGGGCCACGACCTCGCCGGCGATCTCGTCGCCGCCTATGAGGAGGAAAAGAACGCCTGCACCTTCACCTATCGCCGCTCGGACGCGACGCGGGTGCGGCTCAATCTCGCCCACGCCATGGAGCGGCTATGGGCGCTGTCCTTCGATCCCTATCACTGTCCGGAGCGGCGCTGGGGCGCGAGCGGCGCGGAACTCGAAACGTGCACGGACGGAGAAACCAAGACCCAGTGGTACAACGCCCAGCGCTTCCTGCGCTATCAGGCCGCGCGCACCTATGACGTGCGTATGGATTTCGCGCTCCACGAACTGAAGCCGCCCATGACGGCCGCGCCCGAGGAAGGCGGCCTCGGCGTCGACGCGCCCGCCGACGCCGATATTCGCGGCTATCTCTACCGGCTGACGGACCCGCTCGTGGCCGACAGCGAGGACAGGCTCGAGGCGGCGCCCGCGCGCTATCGGCCGGAAGACAAAGGCGTCTTTCTCCCCACATGGCATCACGGGCGCGTGACCGCCCGCGCTGGCGCGAAAACTTCCCGCGAGCAGTAGAAATCGCACCCAGCGCGCCCTATATTAGGCGTCAAGGGTCGCAAAGGCCTTATAATAAAATCTATGTTTGGGAGCTCTTTCATGGACGCCTTTGTATTTCTCCTGATCCCTCTGGGCCTCGCCGTGACGGCGATCATTCTCGGCGTCGGCATTTATTCGCTTGCGAAGGGCGGCACCTTCGCCAAGGAGAACTCGAACAAGCTGATGCGCATGCGCGTCGCCGCCCAGGCGGTGACGATCGCGCTGATGATGCTGTTCCTGTGGCTCGTGAGCCAGGGCGGCGCGTAACCCCTTTTTAAGCATCCGCGCAAGCGAGCCCCGGCGCCGGCCGGGGCTTTCGATTATTTGGGCGCGCCAATTCGAGCGCACAGCCGGAACCGGCGGCAAAGCCCGCCGGGCGGGCCCTGAAACTTAGGCGCCCGGAAGCGTTGAATCCTCAGAACCTCGCGACTATGGTCCGCCCGAAATCGCCGCCTCCCCCGGGGCGGCCGCAACCCCAGCACCCCTTCGAGGAGCAACGCAGATGAAGATTCTCGTGCCCGTGAAACGCGTGATCGACTATAATGTTAAGGTCCGCGTGAAATCGGATGAGACCGGCGTCGATCTCGCCAATGTCAAAATGTCCATGAACCCCTTCGACGAAATCGCCGTCGAGGAAGCGGTCCGCCTGAAAGAGGCCGGCTCGGCCGAAGAGATCGTCGCGATCTCCATCGGGCCGGAAAAGGCGCAGGACCAGCTCCGCCAGGCGCTGGCCATGGGCGCGGACCGGGCGATCCTGATCAAGACCGATGAAACGGTGGAGCCGCTGGCCGTCGCCAAACTCCTGAAAAAAGTCGTCGAGGAAGAAAGCCCCGAGCTGGTCATTCTCGGCAAGCAGGCGATCGACGACGACTGCAACCAGACCGGCCAGATGCTCGCCGCCCTGCTCGGCTGGGCCCAGGGCACCTTCGCCTCCAAGGTCGATCTCAAGGAAGGCAAGGTCGACGTCACCCGCGAAATCGACGGCGGTCTGCAGACGATTTCGCTCAACCTGCCCGCAATCGTCACCACCGACCTTCGCCTTAACGAGCCGCGTTACGCCTCGCTCCCGAACATCATGAAGGCGAAGAAGAAGCCGCTCGACGTGAAAGAAGTCGGCGATTACGGCGTCGATGTCGCGCCGCGCCTCGAAACGGTTAAAGTCACCGAACCGCCGAAACGCGAAGCCGGCGTCAAGGTCGAAAGCGTCGCGGAACTTGTCGAGAAACTGAAAAACGAAGCGGGGGTGCTCTAATGGCTGTTCTTGTTATCGCTGACGTTCATGGAAACGCCATTGACGATTCCACCTACAAGGTTGTCACCGCCGCGAAAGCGATCGGCGGCGACATCGATATTCTGGTCGCCGGCTCCGGCGCGGGCGACGCGGCGGCGGCTGCGGCCAAGATAGACGGCGTCCGGAAAGTCCTGCACGCCGACGCGGAGCAATACGCCCACCGCCTCGCCGAGCCTTTCGCGGATCTCATCGTCTCGCTTGCGGGCGACTATGACGCGATCCTGAAAGCCGCGGCGACCACCGGCAAGAACGTCATGCCCCGCGTCGCGGCGCTGCTCGACGTGATGCAGATTTCCGACATCGTCGCCGTTGAAAGCGCCGACACCTTCGTGCGGCCGATCTATGCCGGCAACGCCATGCAGACCGTAAAGTCGAACGACGCCAAGAAGGTCGTGACGGTCCGCGCCACCGCCTTCCAGGCGACAGGCGACGGCGGTTCGGCGGAAGTCGCAACGGTCGACGCGCCGGCCGATTCCGGCCTTTCGTCTTTCGTGGGCGAGGAGCTGACGAAATCGGAGCGCCCGGAACTGACCGGCGCGAAGATCGTCATCTCCGGCGGGCGCGCGCTCGCCTCCTACGAGAATTTCGAGAAATACATCTTCCCCATCGCCGACAAGCTCGGCGCCGCGGTCGGCGCGTCGCGCGCCGCGGTCGACGCCGGCTATGTGCCGAACGACTATCAGGTGGGTCAAACAGGGAAAGTTGTCGCGCCCGAGCTTTACATCGCCGTCGGCATTTCCGGCGCGATCCAGCACCTTGCGGGCATGAAGGACTCGAAAGTCATCGTCGCCATCAACAAGGACGAAGAGGCGCCGATCTTCCAGGTCGCCGATTACGGTCTCGTCGCGGACCTCTTCAAGGCGCTGCCGGAACTGAACGACGCGCTGTAAGCGCAGCGACAACACAAAAGATCAAAAGCCCCGCTTCGGCGGGGCTTTTTTTGATTTGCCTGCAGGCCACCTCTAGCGGCAAGTGAAGACTTTTTGCCTTTCGCATGCCGCCGCCCTGTGGAGGAAACACTCCACATAGTCTTTATCTTCATAAAGTGCGATGAGCGCATCAAGATTGGGATAACGCCCGATTGCAACAACGTCCCAGTCTTCATCGGCGCCAATAAAAGAACCGTGAAACGCGCCGACCAGCAAAAACTCACCGCCCACGCGCGTCATTGTCGGCATGCTGACAGCGGCGTAACGCTGAAACGCCTCTTCGCCCGTGCCGGCAAACTCTTTATTCGGATAGAGCGCTTGCCCTCTCACTTTGAAAAGGTTCACCAGCGTGACGGGCTCAGACTGGGGAAGCGACAGGATCCGCGCCCATTGCGCAGCGCCCGGCGCTAATCCAGGGCCCCATTGCGCATATAAATCCGCGAGTTTTTCGGCCTGTTGATTGACGTCCATGAGGCGCTCCTTGTACTTTACACGTGTAAATTACAGAGAACTTTACACGTGTCAAGCAAACCCGTTTCAACCGAAACAAAAACACACATCCTCGACGCCGCATGGGACCTCGTCAGCGAGGAGGGGGCGGAAGTATCGCTACAGGAAATAGCCACCGCCGCCGGGGTCAGCCGACAGGCCGTCTATCTGCATTTCGGCAGTAGGAGCGGTTTGTTGATGGCGCTGGTCAAACGAGCGGATGAGCGATTTGAAATAGAGGAAAGACTTTTTTCCAGTTTTGCCGTCGCCGACCCTCGGGACCGGCTCGAAACGACGATTCGCGTATGGATCGATTTTGTGATGACGATTTTCCCTGTCGCATCCGACCTCATTCGCCTGCGCGAAACGGATGAAGCCGCCTCTGCAGCCTGGGAAGACCGCATGGCCGAACTGCGCCGCTGGCTGAACGTTCTGGCGGTCTCGCTGGAAAAGGACGGCGCGCTAGCGCCGGACTGGAAAGCGCAGGAGGCGGCGGAGTATCTATGGGCGGCATTTAGCGTCCAGGTTTGGGGCTTGCTCACGAAAGACTGCAAATGGAGCGCAAGGAAAGCGACCAGAATACTAAGCCGCGCCATTTGCCGCGCCCTCCTGACGGCGCGCTAGCGCATCATTGACAAGCGCGATGCCGGAGATGAAGACGCGATCCTGAAAGCCGCCGCGACCACCGGCAAGAATGTCATGCCCCGCGTCGCAGCGCTGCTCGACGTCATGCAGATTTCCGACATCGTCGCGGTCGAGGCGCCCGAAGCTCACCGGCGCGCTGTAGGCGCAGCGCAACGCAAGAAACGAAAGCCCCGCTTCGTGCGGGGCTTTTTTTCATCCGGCGGCAGGCGGCAAAGGTCCGCCTTAGCGTAGCCGGTCGAATTCTTCCTTGATGCAGTCGATATAACGCGTCGTATCGAGATCCGGCTTCACCGCCTTCGCCAGCCATATGCCGAGAAACAGACTCCCGATGCGCCGCGCGGCGTGATCGATATCGGCGGACGCCGGCAGGCCGCCCGCCGACGCGATGTCCCTGAGGCTTTTGTTCAGAAACCCTTCAAGCCCGACAACAGAGTCTTGCGCCCTTTCGAGCATCTCTGGATCGTTGAAGCTCATCTGAATGAGGTTGAAAGCGCGGCGCACCTGCTCCAGCCCGCCGGGCTGGTCGTAGCCTTTGACGACGCCGACCAGAACATCTTCAAGCTCGCGCAGGCTTTTTACGACTATGCTGTCGCGCATATCCGTCGAGCGGTCGAGCAGCCCCAAAAGGATCGCGCGCTTGTTGGGAAAATGACGGTAAAGCGCGCCGGTGCTGATCCCCGCTTCCCGGCAGATTTGCTCGATGGTGAATTTATCGAGGCCCGCGCGATCAAGGCAGAGTTGTGCCGCGTCGAGAATAATCTCCCGTCTCTCCGCCATATATCCGGCATCGCGCTTCGGCATTCAAAAGTCCTATCGGTCGGTCCAGCCCCGGAGGGTCGCGCCAGGGCCCCGATTAGCCGACGCAACTCCATGATTCCACTGTGATTTTACTAGCAGGCTTTGGCCAGCGGAAATCAACCTTGTACTCAATAAAAAAAACGAGTATTCGCTTTTTTATTGAGTACGGGCGGACGGCGCGGTGAAAGGCGGCGGCTGGGATTTTCGCGCTATGGCCGGAATGCAGCCCCGCAAAAGGGAGGCAGACGACTAATGCGATCAGTAACAGGATTTTTTTGCGCGCTTCTGGCGCTCGCCATGGCGACAGGCCACGCCCAGGAGGCGCCGCCGCAGACGCAAGCCAACAACAGCGCAGACCGACAGCAGTCAGACGGCGCTCATCCCCTCACCAGGGATGACGTCAATAATTGGCTCGACGGTTATGTGCCGGTCTCGCTGGAAATGGGCGACATCGCCGGCGCGCTTGTGGTGGTCGTCAAGGACGGCGAGATCCTGACCCAGCGCGGTTACGGCTACGCCGACGTCGCGGAGAAAAAACCTGTGGACGCCTCGGAAACACTTTTCCGGCTCGGCTCCATCGGCAAACTGTTTACGTGGACCGCGGTGATGCAGCTCGTCGAGCAAGGCAAGATCGATCTCGACGCGGACATCAACACCTATCTCGATTTTGAAATTCCCGACCGCAAGGGCGAGCCCATCACCATGCGCAATCTCATGCAGCATGTGCCGGGTTTTGAGGAACAGCTCAGAAACCTCATGACGCGCAATGGCGACGATATGATGGACTATGAAGACCTTCTGAAGCGCTGGACGCCCAAGCGCATCTTTGCGCCCGGCACGACACCCGCTTACTCCAATTACGGCGCCGGTCTTGCCGGCTATGTCGTGCAGCGCGTCTCGGGCATGGACTATGAGGACTATCTTCAGCGCTATATTTTCCAGCCGCTGGACATGGATCATACGACGTCGCGCCAGCCATTGCCGCCTGAACTCCAGCCTTACATGTCAAAGGGCTACAGCCTCGCCTCGCAGAAGGCGAACGGGTTTGAATTTCTCACCCAGGCGCCCGCCGGCTCCCATGCGAGCACCGCCGGCGACATGGCGAATTTCATGATCGCGCATCTGCAAAGGGGCGAGTTCCGGGGACGGCGCATCATGAAAGCCGACACGGCGGAAGAGATGCATTCCTCCGAACTGACCATCATTCCCGGCCTCAACCGCATGAAGCTCGGCTTTTTCGAAACCGACATCAACGGACGCAATGTCAGCAACCACGCCGGCGACACGGTCGATTTCCATACCGCCCTCTATATGTTCATGGATGACAATGTCGGCTTTTTCGTCGCCTTCAACAGCGCGGGCAGAAGCAGCATCACGGCGTTTCTGCGCCAGACCATGTATGAGGATTTCGCCGACCGTTATCTGCCCGGCCCGTCGAACACTGACGGCCGCGTCGATCCCGAAACCGCCGCCCAGCACGCAGCGCTGATGGCCGGCAAATGGCAATCCTCGCGGCGCTCGCAGTCGACCTTCATGCACGCGACCGGCCTGATGGGCCAGACGACCGTGAGCGTCGGCCCGAACGGCGAGCTGATCGCCTCGCCGCCGGGGCTCAACTTGAAGCCGCGCCGCTGGGTCGAGATCGAACCCTTTGTCTGGCGCGACACGCAAAGCCACCAGAAGCTCGTCGCCAAGGTCGTGGACGGCAAGCCCGTGCGCTACGGCGTCGACATGTATGCGCCGGTCGTGATGTTCGACCGCGTGCCCTGGCACAAGAACGAAAGCTGGCTCGTGCCGCTCTTGATGGCGAGCCTCGGCGCGCTGGCGCTGACGGCGGTTCTCTGGCCGGTCGCCGCCCTCATCCGCCGGCGCTACGGCGTCGAACGCACGCTGGAGCCGGCGGCGCTTCTTTCCCACCGCCTCACCCGGATCGCGGCGGTCGCCATTCTGGCGGCGCTCTATCTCTGGGTTTTCACGATCTCGAGAATGTTCGCCGATTTCAGCAATCTGTCGGCGGCGAGCGATCCGTTCCTTTTGTCCGCGCAGATCTTCAGCGCCATCGCCTTTATCGGCGGCGTTGCAGTGACGGCCGGAAACGCCTGGCTTGTCTGGCGCAGCGAAGACCGGAGCTGGTTTGCGAAGCTGTGGAGCACTGTCCTCGTCCTGTCGGCGCTGACGGTGCTCTATGTGGGCTTCGCCTTCCACCTGGTCCGCTTCAGCCTTTATTATTGAGGATCGGGAATCGTCATGAACGCTTTTAAATCCGCCCTGAAATTCCTGAAACTCGCCGCGCTTTACGTCCTGGCGCCGGCGGCGCTTGTCCTCATCGGCGCCGGCGGCGGCGCCTGGCTCCTGATCGGCGCCGGCAAGGACGCCGCCGCCAACAGCAACTGGTACGGCGCGCCGAACGCCATCGACGAGGAAGACTATGTCACGCTCGGCGGCGTCGATCAGTATATCCGCATTCGCGGCCGCGACCGCAGCGATCCGGTTATGCTCGATCTTCATGGCGGCCCCGGTCACGCCATGTCGTCCACCAATCACCGGCTGATGCGTCCGCTTACGGAGTATTTCGTCGTTGTCGACTGGGACCAGCGCGGCGCGGGCAAGTCCCGCGGCGACGAATCGCTCGTCGAAACCATGTCCTATGACCGCATGGTCGACGACACGATCGAGCTGATCGAGCATTTGCAAGACCGGCTTGGCGTGAAGAAAGTGGTGCTGGTCGGCCATAGCTGGGGCTCGATCCTGGGGCTCGGCGTCGCCAAAAAGCGCCCCGATCTCGTCGCCGCCTATGTGGGCGTCGGCCAGGTGATCGCCTGGAACAAGGGCTTCGATGAAACCACACGGCTTCTGATCGAAGCGGCGGAGGCGGCAGGCGACGCCGCCGTCGCTGAGGAACTGCGCGCGCTTCCCGAGGAATGGCCGCCCAAGGGCGACGTCACCGCCCTGATGCAGCGCATCGGCGCCATTCAGGGCAAACTGCCGCTTTACAAAAAGGGCTACCACGCCCTCAAAGACGGCGACTTCTTCAAGAGCGACGTCATGATGGACATCTTCCTGTCGCCGGAAGAGACGCTGTCCTCAACACTTGGCGGTTTCTTTCAGGGCAGCCCCGCCACCGTGGCGCTGATCGACGATCTCTACGGGCGCGATATCCGCGCCGATCTCGGGTACGAGTATGAGGTTCCGATTTTCATCTTCCAGGGCGAGCATGACTGGCAGACCCCGACGACGCTGGTCAAACCGTGGTTCGCCCGCCTTAATACGCCGTATAAGGACTATGTCGCGTTCGACGATTCCGCCCACTATGTCTATCCGGAACAACAGGGCAAATATATTGTCGAGATGGTGAACCGGGTCCGCCCCGTCACCCTTTCTCAACAAGCCGCCCTTCAGTAAGCCGCCGAAAGGACGCGCCGCCGGCCGTGGCCCCACCCGGTCCGGCGGCCGGGCCCCCCTCCCCACAATGTTTCCCCGGGGAGCGGGGCCTTCGGCCGCCCTCCGCTCTTGCCAGCCCTCATGTTGCGATGCAGTATCCGCGCCCCGTAAAGCGTAATCATAACAGGCGGGCGAATAAGGGCGGATGGAGCAAACCATGAGTGAAATCAAGACTGTAGGCGTGATCGGCGCAGGCCAGATGGGGCGCGGCATCGCCCATGTTTTCGCCGCGGCCGGCTATAACGTGGTGCTCAATGACATCAGCGCCGGCCAGCTTGAGGCCGCCCGCTCCACCGTGGCGAAGAACCTCGCGCGCCAGGCCGCCAAGGGCCTGATTGACGACGCGACGGAAAAAGCCGCCCTCGCGCGCATCAACACGACGACCAAGGTCGACGATCTCGGTGATTGCGATCTTATCGTCGAAGCGGCGAGCGAAGTTCAGGGCGTCAAGAAGGACATCTTCGACACCCTCAAAGGCAAGCTGAAAGACAGCGCCATTCTCGCCAGCAACACCTCGTCGCTGTCGATCACCGGGCTCGCCGCCGGCTCAGACCGGCCGGAGCGGTTCATCGGCCTTCACTTCATGAACCCGGCGCCGGTGATGAAGCTCGTCGAGGTCATTCGCGGCATCGCCACCTCGAAGGAAACCTTCGAAGCGACCAAGGGCGTCGTCGAAAGCCTCGGCAAGACCATGACAGTCTCGGAGGATTTTCCGGCCTTCATCGTCAACCGCATCCTGATGCCGATGATCAACGAAGCGATCTACACGCTCTATGAAGGCGTCGGCTCGGTCGAGGCCATCGACACCGGCATGAAGCTCGGCGCCAACCATCCCATGGGGCCGCTCGAGCTTGCGGACTTCATCGGTCTCGATATCTGTCTTGCGATCATGCAGGTGCTTTACGAGGGGCTGGCGGATTCGAAATACCGGCCCTGTCCCTTACTCGTGAAATATGTGGAAGCCGGCTGGCTGGGCCGCAAGACGGGCCGCGGCTTTTACGATTATGCCGGCGAAACGCCCGTTCCGACACGCTGAGCGGCGGTTTCTTAAATCGCCGTCAAGGAGGCGGGCGCCATTTGCGCCGCCCCCGCAAAAGGTCTCTAATCCGCAAGGCCCCGCGCGAGATATCTTCCTCGCGCCATAAAACATGAAAGAGGAGGAAGTTATGGCGGTCGCACGCGTTACGGAAATTATTGCAGGCTCAAGCAAGAGCTTCAAAGACGCCATCGAAGAAGGCATCGAACGCGCCAACAAGACGCTGAAAAACGTCGAAGGCGTCTGGATCAAGGACCAGTCGATCATTCTCGACAAGGGCAAGATCAAGGAATACCGCGTCGTGATGAAGGTCACCTTCGTCCTCGACGCCTAGGCCTGCGAAATCCACAAAAAAAACGGCCGCCCTTCCGGCGGCCGTTTTTTCTTGATGCGCCGGATTAGTCCGTATGCGTCAGGGTGACGTTCAGGATGTCGGGCAGGGTTTGCGGCGCGGTCTCGCCCGCCGCCTTCAGGGTCGCAACGTCGACGGGCGCCGCCGGATCCGCTGCGAGCGTGATGGCGCCGCCCTCTTCGATGAAGCCTGCTATCGCTTCGGCATAGGCGGGAAAGCGCGCATTCTGCTCACCGGCCTGCGCGCCCGTCAGGCGGATCATGGCGGCGACGGACTGGCGCATCGCCGGCCCCGCCTCGGGGTCTTCCGGATCGGCGCCGTTCTGAACCGCGATATAGGCGAACAGGCGCTCGAGAAGCCCCTTGTCGCGCAGGCTGTGCTGCACCCCGTTCAGGAAGATCTCCTCCGCCGCGACCGACACGGGAATGTCGGCGCGCGCCATTTCCTCCCAGCGCGCCAGGGACGGGCCGTCGGCCTGCACCCCGAAATCGCCCGCCGAGACTTCCGCCGCATCGCCGTAAAGCGACAAGGCGGCGGCGCCGGTCTCGCCGTCCCAGGTCCAGCCGAACCCCATATCCGCGCTCACCCGGTCGATCCCGAGCGCCATCAGGGTTTCGGTCAGCCTTTTGAATTGCGGCGCGGCTTCCGTTGCGAAGCCGGGGCCCATGCCGTCGCGCATCTTTGCGGCCATGACGTTGAAATCATAGGTCACGCCCTCATAGGCGATGTCGAAATCCGACGGTACGAGCCAGTAGAAATCGGAGGCCGCGACATTGATCCGGTCCACCGTATAGGCGGGGGCGCCGTTCCAGCTTTCGCGATAGCCGCTCACGGTCTGGGCGCCGAGATCGATCAGCTCGGTTTCGGTGATCGGCGGCAGCTCCCCGCGCGCCAGCCAGGCGAGCCCGCCGCTGAGATCCGCGCCACGCGACTCGGCCAAATCGACCTCGTATTCCGTCGCCCCGGCGCCTGTCGCCGCAACCAGAAACGCCGCCGGACTGCGGGCAATCTCGGACGCAGCCTCAGACGGCGGCTTGTTGAGAATTTTTTCGTAGGGGCTTTTCTCGCGCGGGCGTTCCTGTTTCTTGCCGCCCACCTCGACCAGCGGCGCAGCATCGCCCGCTTCGATCATGGCGTGGAACCCGCGCACGCTTTCATACTCGGTCGCGCCGGCGCGATAGCCGCGCGTGAAAGCCTCCGCCACCGAGAACATGACATTGTCGCCGCGATTATTGCTAAGCCGGAAGGAGAAATCCGAATAGGCGGCGCCCTCATAAGCAAAGGCGCCCAAGACGGCCGCAATTTGGCGCAAGCCCGCCGCTTCCGCGCCGGCGCCGGCTCTCGGGGCCAGCGCATAGGAGCGCGCAGAAAAACCGTCGATCACCAGCTTGCCGATGGAAAGCGAGGCGTTCTCGGTTCCCGACTGCCATTGCAGGCCTTCCGAGCGCAGCCCTTCAAGGCTCAGCCGGTCGAAGATCGGCGCCATTTCCTCAAGGCTCGCCGCGCCGGAAAACACCGCTTCGGCCGCTTCCGCGTCGCCGCCCCACATGAGCGAGCGCTCGGCGACAAGCCGCGCATCGGGCGCGCTGGCGAGGGCGAAGGAAAGATCGTCGATCACCATGGCGCCGAGCGCCGGGTCGAAATAGGCGGCGCCATGGCTGACGGAAATCCAGTCAGGCAGCGCCGCGAAGATGGCGGCGGCGTCGAAAGGCTCGCCGCCCGTCTGCGCATAAGGCGCCGCCAGCAGATCGTCCGCCGTCAGCGGCGCCGGCGCCGTGGCGCAGGCGTGAAGCGCAAGCGCCGCGACCGACGCGCCGCAAAGAGCGCGGACGGACCGCAATTTCAATGACTTGATCATGGGCTCCCCCTTCCCCGACAGGCGCAGTCGCGCGCCCGAAAGGAGAGCCTAGATCATCGGGCGGCCAAATAGAACCGCCCGGCGGTCCCGGTTTTCACCGTCCGCCGCCGGACGCAAAAACCGCAGCGGTTTATTCCTTGTGCGTCACGGTAAGGTCGATGACGTCGGGAATGGTCTGCGGCGCGGTCTCGCCGGTCGCTTGCAACGTCGCAAACGGCACGGGCTCCGCCGGCGTCGCGGCGATTTCCAGCGATCCGCCATCGGCGACGAAATCAGCGAGCGCATTCACGTAATCGCTGATGCGGGCGTTCATCTGGGCCGCCTGCGCGCCGGAAATCCGGATCATCGCCGGCACGGAAGCGCGCAGATCGTCGCCCGTGCCGCCCATTTGCAGGGCCGCCAGCGCGAAGACCGCATCGAGCGCCTTTTCATCCTCGAGCTTCAGGGAGAAATTCCTGAACGCGCCTTGCGTGAAGATCGCGCCGTCGTCGCCTTCATCCATGGCGGCGGCGATCTCGGCGAGTTTGAAATCGCCGAAGCCGAGCCCGAAATCGAAATGCGCGAATTTCTGCATGGTGGCCGTGTAGCTGAGATCGGCGGCGCCGGATTTTGAATTCCAGACCCAGCTTGCCTCGCCGTCGCCTTTGACATTGTCGAGGCCGTGATCTTTCAGGACCTTCAGCGCCGCTTCCTCCGTATCCGGAACGTAAGCGGTGAAATCATACACGGCGCCTTTGGAATCGACTCTGATATTGGAGGGCGCCAGCCAGGTGAACTCGCCGGCGGTCATATTGGCTTCGGCGACGCTCGTCGCGCGCTTGCCATTGACGAAGGTCTCCATGTTGGTCGCCGTCATGGTCCCGAGATCGATGAGATCGGTCTCGCTGGCGGGCGGCCTTTCGCCTTTGAGCCCCCAGGAAAGAAGGCCCGCGAAGTCGATATTGCGCCATTCGAGCTGTTCGGTTTTGACGCGCTGCTGTTCCGGCGCGAGAAGCGCGCCGAGGGGGCTGTTCATGAACATCGCCCCTTGCGGGCCCATGGCCTGGCGCATGGCGGCGAGGGACGCCTCGCTTTGCGAGACGTCATATTCGAGATCGTTGGCGATGATCGCGCCGAGCTTGCCGCCGCCGAGACCCACAAAGCGCAGATCCGGCGCCGACATGGCCATGGTCGGCGCCTCCCCGGATTCGGTCGCGAAGGTGAGATCCTTAAAATAGACGCCGGCGAGATTGACCGCGTTGAAGAACCGCGCCGCCTCGTTGCCGGCGCCGTCGCCGTCAACGCCGCCCTCGCGGATCTCGAGCTTGTCGAACTCGACGCCGCCGATCGAAAGATTGACCGCTTCCGCGCCGTCCTCAAGCCCTTCGGACGCGATGTCGAGCAAACGCACTTTCTGGAACACCGTCGCGAAAGGCGCGTCCGCGCTCGCATCTTCCGCCGCCTTGACCCGCTCGATGGCCTCCATGTCGACGCCGTAGAACTCGGCGCGCGCTACGGTGACGCCCTCGCCGTCATCGGCGTCAGCGAAACGCAGATTCTCCACCACCGTCGCGCCCAGCGCGTCGTCGAAAGTCGCGGTCTCATAGGTGGGGCGCGCATCCTCCGGCATCAGCGCCAGGAGCGCGTCGATATCCGTCGGCTCGGCGCCTTTCAGCGTGAAGCGCTTGTCGAGGGGCGAGCCCGTGTCGGCCTTCGCAGCGGCGGCGCTGGTTTCGGAGGACGGGCCTTCGGCGCCGTCTTTTTTGCCGCAAGAGACAAGCGCCAGCGCGGCGGCGCCCGCCAGCAGGACATTCGACAATTTCATGAGATAGCTCCCCTGATTGCTTGCGATCCGCCCTTCCCTGAACGGCCCCCGCAAGAGTGATGAGTTGGAGGGTGGTATATCGGGATTGCTCCGCCAAGCCTAGGGCGCGCCCAATGCGCTGAAGTTGCGCTGACTTGCGGCCTTTGTCCGGTGAAAGGAGCCGGCTCGCCGCCCTGTCAGCGCGCCCTCAGCGCGGCAGCGCGGAGGAAACCAGCGCCCGCGCTTCCGGCGAGGACCAGTCCGCCTCGCCCACCAGCCGCCCGACCTCCTGGCCGTTGGCGTCATAGAGAATGCTGACGGGCAGCACATTCGCCCCGCCGATGGCCGAGGTGAAGCGCAGATTGGGGTCCGCATAGAGCGCCAGATGCTCGATTTCGAGGCGGTCGAGGAATTGCTGTGCGACCTCGGGCCCTTGCGGGTCGGCGGCGATGGCCACCACCTCGAAGATTTCCCCGCCGAGATCGCGCTCCAGCGCGTCGAGGGAGGGCAGCTCCTTGAGGCAGGGCGCGCACCAGGTCGCCCAGAAATTCACCAGCACCGCCTTGCCCCGGAAATCGCCGAGGGTCACGTCCTCGCCCTCATGGGAGAAGGCGATCTGCGGCGCGCCCCGGGGCGGAAAGGCGTAGGCGAAGTCGGCCATTTCGCCGGTCAGCAGCGCTTTGTCCTGTTCAAGGGCGGAATAGGTCCTTTCGCCGCCCTCAGCGCCCGGCTTTGGGCTTACGCTGGCGCTTATGATGACGTAGAGGAGGAACGCCGCGCCGGCCGCTCCCCAGACGAGGAGCCAAAAGCGCGGCTGCTTGATGAGATTCACGAAACGATCGCTCCAACCGAATTGCTTGCCTGATGTCAGATAAAACCGAACCAGCCGAAAACCAAATGTGGGGCGGCAGATTTTCGCAAGGGCCCGCCGAAATCATGGAGGCGATCAACGCCTCCATCGATATCGACCGGCGGCTCTGGCGCGAGGATATCTGGGGCTCCAAGGCCCATGCCGCCATGCTCGCCGAGGCCGGGATCATCTCCCGCGCCGACGCTGACGCAATTTTGAAGGGCCTCGACCAGGTCGCCGCCGAGATCGAGGGCGGGAACTTCAAGTTTTCCAAGGCGCTTGAAGACATCCACATGAATATCGAGGCGCGCCTCAAGGAAATGATCGGCGAGCCCGCCGGGCGGCTGCATACGGCGCGTTCGCGCAACGACCAGGTGGCGACTGATTTCCGGCTCTGGTGCCGCAGCGCCTGCGAGGACGCGGCCTCCGGCCTCGGCGACCTGATGGCGGCGCTTTCCGAAAAGGCGCTGGAAAACGCCGACGCGATCATGCCGGGCTTCACCCATCTCCAGACCGCGCAGCCCGTGACCTTCGGCCATCACCTCCTCGCCTATGTGGAGATGTTCTCGCGCGACGCCGGGCGCTTCATGGATGCGCGCGAGCGCATGAACGAGAGCCCCTTGGGCTCGGCGGCGCTCGCCGGGACGCCCTTCCCCATCAACCGCGAGAAAACGGCGGACGCGCTCGGCTTCGACCGCCCTTGCGCCAATTCTCTCGACGGGGTGTCCTCGCGCGACTTCGCGCTGGAGCTGTTGTCGGCGGCGGCGATCTGCGCCGTGCATCTGTCGCGCCTCGCCGAAGAGATTGTGCTCTGGACCTCGCCGCAATTCGGCTTCGCGAAACTTTCCGACGCGTTCTCGACCGGCTCGTCGATCATGCCGCAAAAGCGCAACCCCGATGCGGCGGAACTGGTGCGCGCCAAAACGGGGCGCATCAACGGTTCATTGAACTCGCTCCTCACCGTCATGAAGGCGCTGCCGCTGGCTTATGCGAAAGACCTTCAGGAAGACAAAGCCGCGACCTTCGAATCCGTCGAAGCGCTGGCGCTCGCGCTTTCCGCCATGACCGGCATGGCGGGCGATTTACAGCCCAACCGCGAGGCCATGCGCGAAGCCGCCGCGCGGGGCTATTCCACCGCCACCGACCTCGCCGACTGGCTGGTGCGCGAACTTGGGCTGCCCTTCCGCGAGGCCCATCACGTCACGGGCCGGGTCGTGGCGCTCGCCGAAAAGGCCGGCAAACGCCTCGACGAGCTGACGCTCGCCGACATGCAGAGCGTCGAGCCGAAAATCACCGACGACGTGTTCACCGTCTTGTCCGTCGAGGCCTCCGCCGCCTCGCGTAAAGCCTATGGCGGGACCGCGCCGGACAATGTTAGGGACCAGGCCCAACGCTGGCTCGCCGCCCTCAAGAAGGACTGACCTCATGCGCGCGCTGTTTCTCATTCTCGCCCTCTCCTTTGCTGTTTCGGCCTGCGGCAAGAAAGCGCCCCTGCGCGCGCCGGACGAGCCCGAAGAACAATCTCTGATCGGGCGGTAAACTCCGTGCACCATTTCGAATATCGCAGCGGCCGTCTTTATGCGGAGGATGTGGATGTCGCGGCGCTCGCCGGCGAGATCGGCACGCCGTTTTACGTCTATTCCGAAGCGACATTGCGCCGCCATGTGCGCGTCTTCGCGAACGCTTTCGCCGACGCCGACCCGCTGGTCGCCTATTCGGTCAAGGCGAACTCCAATCTCGCGGTCCTGAAAGTCCTGGCGAGCGAAGGCGCCGGCGCCGACGTGGTCTCCGCGGGCGAGCTGATGCGCGCCATGAAGGCCGGGATCGCGCCGGAAAACATCGTTTTCTCCGGCGTCGGCAAGACCGGCGAGGAAATGAAGGCCGCGCTCGACGCCGGCATCTATCAGTTCAATGTGGAATCCGCGCCCGAGCTCGAGGCGCTGAACGGCGTCGCCCTGGCGCTCGGCAAACGCGCGCCGGTGGCGCTGCGCGTCAATCCGGACGTCGCCGCCGGCGGCCATGACAAGATTTCCACGGGCCGCAAGGAAGACAAGTTCGGCGTCGCCTGGACCGAGGCGCGCGCGCTTTACGCCCATGCCCGCGACCTCGCCGGGATTGAGGTGGTCGGCGTCGATTTCCATATCGGCTCGCAGATTTCCGATCTCGCGCCCTTCGAGGCCGCGTTCACGAAAGCCGCCGGGCTGATCGCTGACCTGCGCGCCGACGGCTGCACGATCGAACGCCTCGATGTGGGCGGCGGGCTCGGCATTCCCTACGGCAATGCTGCGCCGCCGCCGCATCCGGACGACTATGCGGGGCTTATCAAGAAACTGACCGCGCCGCTTGGCGTGCGTCTCATCTTCGAACCGGGACGCATGATCGCCGGGAACGCAGGCATTCTGGTGACGCAGGTTCTTTACGTGAAGGAAGGCGAGGCGCGCACATTTCTTATTGTCGATGCGGCGATGAACGATCTCATCCGCCCGGCGCTCTATGACGCGCATCACGACATCCAGCCGGTGCTGGCGAAAGAGATCGCGCCGGAAATCGTCTATGACGTCGTCGGCCCGGTCTGCGAGTCGAGCGACTTCCTCGCCAAGCAGCGCACGCTGCCCCAATTCAGCGCTGGCGATTATGCGGCGGTGATGTCGGCGGGCGCCTATGGCGCGGTGCAGGCCAACCAGTACAATACACGGCCCCTCGTGCCGGAAGTCATGGTCAATGGCGGCAAACACGCGGTCATCCGCCGCCGCCCGACATTCGACGAAATGCTGGCGCTGGAAGCCACGCCCGACTGGCTTCGCTAGGTTTTTTCTGAGACTGCGCCGCGAAACAGGCGGGCGCCGTTCATGATAGCACGGAAATGAAAGGCGTGGATAAGCATCCACGCCCTTTCCGGCTGGGGTATGATGCATGCGCCCCCCGTGAAGGTCCGGCCCCCGTGTTCGCAAAACTTACGATGGAAAGACCAAGCTCTCCTCCTGCGCCTCGCCACGCTTTAAGCGTGGCGTCCATTCTCTGCGCCCGCCTCGCTGACGCGAACTGGACCCCACGCGTAAAGCGTGGGGAGTCGCAGACGGCCGGGCCGGCGCAAAACGAAACGCGTTCCCCCGTGAAACATTTGACGCAAATGGCGCCAAACTCCGCTGAAAGCCTTGAAAGACGCCGTTTAAAGACATCGAGAAAAAAGAATGACGCAAATTGTTTCACGGGCGCGGCGGCGCCGGCGCTAGAAAATCCCGGCGATCTGGAAATTGTTGTAGACGATCCACGCGTTGCCCGCCGTCGCCGCCGCGAAAAAGCTGATGACGATCCAGTGCGGAAACCACAGCACCATGAAACTGATCAGCCCCTGCAAGGCGAGCTTGGCGAGAATCCAGCCGTCGCCCGCATGGGTCATGATGGCGTTGAGGATCGGATTGGCCTCGACCCCGGCGCCGCTGTCGAGCGCAATCACGGTGGAGACGATGTCCGCCGCGCCGACCATGTTGTAAAAGATGACGAAGCCCCAGGCGACGGCCCGGCGGATGGCCGAGGCCCGCGACTGGCGCGCTTCCTCGCCGAGCTGCTGGCGGCGTTTCGACGAAGCGAGCGAAAAAACCAAAACCTGATCTCCTATTCGTTAACCAGTTTTCGCCTGCGACACGCCAGACTGAAGGAAGCGTAAGGCCGAACGGCGTCGACGGATGCCGTCCCGGCGGGTAAAGTGCAAGAAGATGACCACTGACGTGACACAGGCGAGAACAAAGCGGAAGGGCGTTCCCGGCGCCGCCGCGATTTTCGCCGCCCGGCTTGTCCTTTTTTGGGAACGGCTCTGGCCCGCGATCCTGCCGGCGCTGGCGATCCCGGCGGCCTATGTCTTTGTCAGCCTTTTCAATCTCTGGGCGCTGACGCCGCCCTGGGCGCACTGGCTGGCCCTGACGCTCGGCGGCGCGGGGTTCGCAGTCCTCCTGTTCCGCGATCTGCGCGGCGTCGAGCTTCCCTCGCGCCGCGAAGCGCAGGCGCGTCTCGAAGAAGACGGCGGCGTTCTTCATGCCGCCTTGCAGGCGCTCGACGACACGCCCTTCGAGGCGGACGAGAACGCCTCGGCCCTGTGGCGCGCGCACCAGAAAGCGAGCGCCGAACGCGCCCGCGCCGCGCGGCTCAAACGCGTGCGCGAGACCGCGACCGCGCGCGACCCCTGGGGCTGGCGCTTTATCGCGCTCGGCCTCCTCGCCATCGCCTTTATCGCGGGCGGCAAGGACTCGCTGCAACGCCTCGCCTCAGGTCTCGATCCGGGCGCCCATGGCGGCGCCGGGAAACTCGTCGCGGACTTATGGATAGAGCCGCCCGCCTATTCCGGCCGCGCGCCAATCTATCTGTTGCGCGCCGGCGAAGCCTTGCCCGGCGAGGCGGCGCAGGTCGACGCGCCGGAAGGCTCGCAGCTGGTGGCGCAGGTCAATGGCGGCGGGCGCGCGAAGCTCCTCTATCAGACGCCGGACGACACCTATCGCGGCCGGTTCGACCGCGAGGACAAGGCCGGCCGCGCCGAAATCGCCATCGGCGAAAGCGGCGTCCTGCGCCTCATTCTCGGCGGGCGCGAAGGCCGCTGGCCCATCGGCGTCATCGGCGACGACGCGCCCATGGTCGCCTTCATCGAAGCCCCGGCGCGCACCGATGATGCGCGGGTCGATTTCGCCATCGCCCTCGAAGACGATTACGGCGTCACCGATGCGCGCCTCGTGATGCGGCTCGACCCGGCGCAGACGCGGCCCCTCGACGCGCCGCCCCTCGACGAAGACGCGCTGGGAGAAACCCGCACTATTCCTCTCGAGGGCGTCGCCGGCCGTCAGGGCGAGCGCGCGCAGACCCTCGATCTTCAGGCCGACCCCTGGGCGGGGCTGACCGTGCTGGCGAAAGTCGTGGTGCGCGACGGCGCCGGCCAGGAAGGCGACACTGGCGAAGCCTCGCTGACCCTCCCTACACGGATGTTCTACAACCCCGTCGCCAAGGCCGTCATCGAACAGCGCCAGACGCTGGCCGTCGCGTCCGACAACTGGCGCCGGGCCGCGCGCTCTTTCGACGCCGTCACGCTGGCGCCCGATATTTTCTACGCGGAGACCCCCACCAATTATCTTCTCCTGCGCGCCGCCTTCTGGCGGGTGATGCGCCGCAATGGCGACAGCTATGACGACGCGGTCGAAAAGTTCTGGCCGCTAGCGCTTCAGCTTGAAGACGAAGCGCTGGAGCTCGCCCGCCAGCGGCTCGAAGCCGCGCGCGAAGCCCTGCGCCAGGCGCTCGAGCGCGGCGCCAGCGACGAGGAAATCGAACGCCTCGTCGAAGAGCTGCGCCAGGCCATGAACGATTATCTGACGGCGCTCGCCCAGTCGGGCCAGCCCATGGAGGGCGAGGCGCCGCAAAACGCCCAGCAGCTCGAGCAATCCGACCTCGATCAGATGCTCGACGCCATTCGCGATCTTTCCCAACAGGGCGCCAACAACGCCGCGCGACAGATGCTCTCGGACCTTGAAAACATGCTCGACAATCTGCGCCTGTCGCAGGGCGGCCAGGGCCAAAGCGGTCAGGGACAGGGTCAGGGGCGCGGCCAGCAGGGCGGCGGCGCGGCCGGACAGGCGGGCGATCTCATCGGGCGCCAGCGCGAGCTTTCCGACGAAACCTTCGAACAGCGCCGCGACGGCGAGCTAAATGGCGACGGCCTCGCTTCGCGCCAGGGCGAGCTTGGCGGCGATCTCGACGATCTCATGGATGCGCTCGAAGGCGATCCGGGCGCCGACCCCGACGGCGAGGCGGAACGGTCTCTAGGCCGCGCGCGCAGCGCCATGCGCGAAGCCGAAGGCGCGCTCGCCGGCGACGATTTCGCCGCCGCCAATGACGCCATGGAGCGCGCCATCGAAAACCTGCGCGACGGGGCGGAAAGTCTCGCCCGCGAACAGATGCGCCAGGCGCAAGGACAAGGCGAAGGCCAGGAAGGGCGCCGCAATCGCGGCTTCGACCCCTTGGGCCGTCCCGCCGGCGAAGCCCCCGGCGACGGCGTCGAAGTCCCCGGCGAAGGCGATGCGGGCCGCACCCGCGCCGTCATCGAGGAATTGCGCCGGCGCCTCGGCGAGCCGGGCCGCGAGGACGACGAAGTCGATTATCTCGAAAGACTGCTGGAGCGGTTTTAAAAAACAGGGCAGCCTCGTTGAGGCCGCCCTGCAATCCAGATAATCAGTCTACTGATTATTTAACTTATCACTTCGCGCGGGCCCGCGTCCAGGGGAAGGGCGAGTTGGCGTCGCGGTGACGCCCGCCGATCCCGGCCGCGAAATAGGCGGCCGCCGCGGCCACAAGCGCACTCGCGCCCAGAAGGAACGCGCTGATCGCACCCACCTTGCGGGCCCGGTCGGCCGTCTCGCGGCTCGTTTCTTCCCAGCTTTCGAGGCGCGTGCGCGCTTCGTTTTCGGTAAGCTCGGTGTTGTCGGCGATCATCTCCACCGCCAGATCGCGGTCGCCGCTCGACAGCTCCCCGTCGGCGTTGGTGTTCGCCAGGATCGACCCGAGGGTTTCGCGGTCCGCCGCCTCGATGTCCTCGCCGCCGCGCAACACAACGCCGGCATTGTAGAGACCGGACGAAACCGTCTCAGCGGTCGCCGTCGCCGCGGCGGTTGCGATATGCGCGGAGAGCGCCGCGCCGATCAACATGCCCGTCGCCCACACCACGAGACCGTGGGCGCCGTCGCGAAACTCCACCGCGTCCTCGGTTGCGTTCAACGCAGGACGGCGCAGCCGGCCCGCCAGATAGCCGCCGGCGATGAAACTGAAGATCATGACCACAAGCACCCAGGCCATGGTGATGTAACTCAGGGTTTCCGGAGACGCGCCGTCGCCCGGAAAGGGAGACGAAATGGAAAGCCCCACGCCGCCGCCGAAAGTGAACAGAATGAGCGAGACCGCCGAAGCGACGAACGCGCCGGCGAAGACCGCGCCCCATTCCATATATGAGTGTGAAGTGTCGCCGCCGTCTTCAACGACGACGCCTACGGTTTCCGTTGCGCTCATGACTACAGCCCCAGAAAGGACAGGATCGCCATGACCACTACGACCAACCCAACAAGATAAATAATGCCGTGCATGCGTCATCCTCCTCCGATTTGCGGGCTCTCAGCGCGCCCGCTTGGTTAGGTGACGCCAACACCCGAGGATTAAACATGTTCCCTTTTTAATGTTGTGCGGCCGCGATCCCGCCTAGTTCGCCGCGCCGAGAAAGGGCAGCCCGCGCTGGCGGCCGTCATCGTCCATGCCGTAGCCGACGAGGAAATCGTCCGGACCCGCCTCAAAGCCGATATAATCGCAGTGAAGGTCTTCGGCGTGGCCGGTGAGCTTCTTCACGAAGACGCAGAGCTTCACCGCGGCGGCGCCGCGGTCCTCAATCATGCCCTTGCCGAAATGCAGCGAGCGGCCGGTGTCGAGCACGTCGTCCACCAGAAGAACCGTCCGGCCTTTGATGTCGGCGGAAAAGTCCTTCAGCAAGGTGACGACCCCGGACGAAGCGCGCGCGCCGCCGTAAGAGGAAAGCTGGACGAAATCCACATGCGGATCGGCGCCGTGACGGTGAAGCGCGCGCAAAAGGTCAGCCGCAAAGATGAACGCCCCCGTCAGCACCGGCGCCAGCAGAAAGTCGGCGGGCATGTCCCGCGCCATCTCCGCGGCCATGGCGTCAATGCGTTTGGCGATCTGATCTTCGGTGTAGAGGGTGCGCATGACTGTCCTCCCGGCTGGCGCCTGAAGCGACCGCTCTTAAGAGCTTTTCCGGCGAAAGGCCAGTTGGCTTACTCTTTCGCGGGCAGAAGGCTGTCGAGCACGCTCTTTTCAGGCGCGAAGGAGAGCGCCACTTCCGCGACGCCGTCCGGGGCCGGCGCGCGCGTCATGAAATCGATGCTGGCGCCTTGCGCCACCTGCGTATCGCTGGCGGCGAACGTCCAGCGCGCCAGAAGCTCGCCCCGGGGGCCGAGCGCCTCGGCCTGAAGCAGGGGCGCGGCCACCGCGTCTTCGGTTTCGTTGGTGAGATTGCCGGTGATTTCGATGGTCGGCCCGCCGGTCGACATGGCGAGGCGGTGATTCACATTGTCGATGGAAAGCCCGTAAGGGTTCGCTTCGATGCCGATCACGGCATAGGCGTCGGCGGCCTTGGGCGCGGCTTTGACGATCTCGTCGCGATAGATGAAGAGCGCATAGGCGCCGCCGGCGACCAGCGCAATCCAGGCGGTCCAGCCGAAGGCGCGCAGCGGCGTCATCCGGTTTTTCTCGCGCGCCTCGGCGCGGCGGCGGGCCTTTTTCAGGGCGCGCTCTAGCTCGCGCGGCGTGACGCGCAGCGCGGCGAAAAACTCTTCGTCGAAAGCGTCGGGGTCGAGAGGACGCACATCCTCCATGCGCGCCAGCGCCGTCGCGCGGCGGCGCTCGGCGCGGATACGGCGGCCGAAACCGCGCCCGCGCTCCTCGGCGCCGTCGCCCACATCCTCCCAGTCGGCGTCGACAACATAAGCGCCGTTGAAGGCGTCGTTTTCTTCGTCCCGGTCGTCCTCAACCCCGCGCTCATAACCGCGGCTGTCTTCCATGTGTTCATCGGGGCGCTCATCCACCCTGTCATGATGGCGGTCATCGGAGCGGTCGTTAGAACGACTATCTGATGGGCGGTCGCTTTCGTCATCGCCGAAGCGCAGCGATTCGCGCTCACTCCCGCCGCCGTCCTTGTTCTTGCGCTTGCGCGCAAAGAAGGGCCGGCGTTCGGTCTCATCTTCTTCATCCTCGACGATAAACTGACGGCCCTTGCGCCAGCCTTTTTCGGCGGGTTCGTCATCCTCATCCCGCGCGTCGCGGCGCTTGTCGTTCGACCGCGTTTCCTCGCGCTCGCGGCGGCTCGGCGGCGCATCGAACAGCGAATCATCGTCGTCTTCGTCATCAGCCGCATCAAAATCCTCGCGCCGTCCGCGCCGGGCCGAATAGCCGCGATCGTCGCCGCGCCCATAGTCCCGGTCATCGTCCTCATAGGCGCGCGCCTCCCTGCGGGAAGGACGGCGATCTTCCTGCTCGTCATCGGCGAATCCGACCTTGATCCGCGGGCGGGCGTCTTCCTCTTCGTCCTCGGCCTTGTTTTTGCGGCGCGATGGAGACTTTTCCTCAAGCGGTTCGACGTCGATTAGCTCTGGCGCCGGCACGAACCAGCTCTCGCCACAGGACGAACAGCGCACTGACCGCCCGTTTGGGGAAAACCGGTCGTCATCGACATCATATCGCGTGGCGCAATCGGGACAGGTGATTATCATGTCGGACCAGAATCGTTTAAGGGTTCGCTGGCGACAGGCGCGCGCCTATGGCCGCGCTGCACAGTCATGATGGGACCAGGGCCGGAATCACGATGGACGCCGGAAAAGAAATCGTCAGATTCGAAAAGGCGGGCCTCGCTTACGAGGACGCGCCGGAAACGCTGAGCAATGTCTCCATGGCGCTTCGCGAAGGCGAGTTCCGTTTCCTCACCGGCCCGTCCGGGGCCGGCAAGACCTCTCTGCTGAAGATGATTTATCTCGCGCATAAGCCGACGCGCGGCCGGTTCTTCCTGTTCGGGGAAGACGCCATGGACGCTCCGCGCGAAGCCTTGCCCGCACTGCGCCGGCGCATCGGCGTCGTCTTCCAGGAATTCCGTCTCCTCGATCATCTCACGGCCTATGAAAATGTCGCGCTGCCCATGAAAGTCGCGGGCGTTAACCAAAACCAATACCGGGAAGACGTAAGCGAACTCTTAAATTGGGTTGGCCTCGGCGACCGCATGGACGCCAAGCCCCCCACGCTCTCGGGCGGCGAGAAGCAGCGCGTGGCGCTCGCGCGGGCGCTCGTATCAAAACCCGATCTCATTCTCGCCGACGAGCCCACGGGCAATGTCGACCCGGCCATGGGCGAGCGCATCATGAAACTCTTTGTCGAGCTGAATAAGCTCGGCGCCGCCGTGATCGTCGCGACCCACGATCTCCATCTTGTGCAGTCGATCGGCAAGCCGGTCTTAAGAATTGCTAACGGAAAGGTAACGCGCAGCGCCGGAGCGGGCGGCGCCGGATGATGACGCAGGCGGACGAAACCCAAGAGCACGAAGAAAGCGCGGCCGAAAAGCCGGCGCGGCGCAGCCTGTTCCGGCGCGGAACGGCGCCGTTGCTCCCCGAAGCCGGCGCGGCCGGCGCGCCGCTGACCGCCGTCATCGCGGTGATGTCGTTTCTCGCCGTCCTCGCCATGGCCTCGCTCCTCATCGTCAATCACGCGGCCAGCGAGTGGACCTCGGCCTTGCGCTCGGAAATCACCGTGCAGGTGAAAGGCGCGAGCCCGGAAGAAATTTCAGAAGGTCTCGACGCCGCCCTGCGGGTGCTGAACGAAACCGAGGGCGTCCTCGAAGCGACGGCCCAGAGCCAGAAGGACGCCGCCGCGCTCCTCGAGCCCTGGCTCGGCGAAGGCAATGCGGAAGCCTTTCTCACCATCCCTGCGATCATCGAGGTGAAGGCCTCGCCCGCCCTGCGCGACAATCTCGATCTCCTGCGCAACCGCCTCGCCGCCGCCGCGCCGGGCGCCACCCTCGACGATCATGCGCGCTGGCACGACCGCCTCGCCAGCGCCGCGCGGTCGGGCCAGGCGCTCGCTTTCGGGGTCTTCCTTCTCGTCATGGGCGCGGCCTGCGCGATTTCGATTTTCGCCGCGCGGGCGGGCCTCGCGGCCAATCACGAGATCGTCTCTGTCCTGCATCTCGTGGGCGCGACCGACGCCTTCATCGCCGCGGAAGTGCAAAGGCGGTTCTTCATTCTGGGGCTCAGGGGCGCGCTGATCGGCCTCTTCGTTGCGCTCGCGGCGCTCTTGCTGGCTGGCCTCGCCGTCCGGGCCGGCGGCGGCGCGGACAATTTCCTCCCCGATCTGCGGCTCGGCGGCTGGATGATGCTGTGGCTCGCCACGGCGCCCATCGCCACCTGTCTCGTCACCGCGCTCACCGCACGGCTGACCGTGCTCAACACCCTCAGCAAACAATACTGACCGCGCCGGGCGGCCGAACTGTCGCGACAAGGTTAACTGGCGCGGCCGGAATCAATCGGCTATCGTGACGGCGGGCGGCGGTTTTGACGGGTAAGACTTTGAAAAAGCTGGTCTCATTTCTGGTTTTCGCGGCGCTTGCCTGGGCCGGCGGATTCGCCTTCTTTCTCGCCTCCCTGCCGAAGCCGGATGCGGCGAGACCGCCTGCGGCGGACGGCATCGTCGTTTACACCGGCGGCGGCGGCGTTCGCATTTCCTACGGCATGGGGCTGCTGGCGGACGGCGCCGGTCAACGCCTTCTCATCTCCGGCGTGCATCCCGATACGTCCGCAGCACGGCTTTCGGAATTCTGGGTCGGCCCGCGCGATCGCTTCGACTGCTGCGTCGATCTCGGCAGAGAGGCGTTGACGACGGAAGGCAACGCCGACGAGCTCAAGAGCTGGGCGGAAACCCATCGCTACAAGCGGGTCATCCTGGTGACATCCGATTATCACATGCCCCGCGCCATCGCCGTCACGCAGGCGCGCATGAAAGGCGTCGACATCACGCCCTATGCGGTCTCTTCCGGCTATATCGGCGAGAACGGGCTGCCCTCCTCGCCCCGCGCCCTGGGCAAGCTCGCTGGCGAATACACCAAATATCTTCTGGCGCGCGTCAAGGCGCTGATCCCGTCGAACGGCCGCTAGGAAGCATGCTCCAAAAGATCCGGTCAGCGGCCTTTGCAGTCTATATCCCCGTCATTGTCCTCTTGATGGGCATTGGCTGCATGCCCGTCATGCTGTTCGGCGAGAACGCGGCGCGCTCTACCGTAAAGGCATGGTCGCGGCTTGCGCTTTTCGGTCTCAAATGGATCGCTGGCGTTTCGTATCGTATTGAAGGCGCAGAGAACATTCCGCAGGGCGGCGCGCTGATCGCAGCGAACCACCAGTCCATGTGGGAGACGATTGCGCTCTACGCCCTCGCGCCAAAGCCCGTGATGATCCTGAAGAAAGAACTGACGCGCATCCCGGTTTATGGCTGGTGGGCGCTGGCGGCAGGCAACATCACCATCGACCGCAAGGGCGGCGCGAAGGCGCTGCGCGCCATGGCCCGCGCCGCGAAAACCCACACGGACGCCGGTCATCAGGTGGTTATTTTCCCGGAAGGCACCCGCTCCGCCCTCGGCGCGCGGCAACGCTACCACCCCGGGGTCGCCGGCATCTATGTGGCGGCTGACGCGCCTTGTGTGCCCGCCGCCCATGACAGCGGACGTTTCTGGCGTCATCCGGGCGGAGAAAAAGTCCCGGGGGTCATCACCTTGCGGTTCCTGCCCGCCATTCCCCCCGGCCTTGACCGCAAGGCCTTTCTGGGCGAGCTCCAGAGCCGTATCGAAAGCGGCCGGCCCGACCTTGCGGACAGCGCGCTGGCCGCATCGATGGAGAACACGGATGGCTGACGCCCCCGCCAGACCGAAACGCCGCTGGCTTTATCTTCCCTTCGCTGTCGCGGCCGTCATTGTCGCGGGCTACTGGCTTTTGTGGCGCGCCGGCGCCGCGGAAATGAAAAAAGGCGTCGCCGCCTGGGTGGAAGATCAACGCGAGGCCGGATTCGAAGTCAGTCATGGCGAACTGAAAGCCGAGGGCTTTCCGTTTTTCCTGCGCGTGCATGTGGCGACCCCGGAAATCGCAGCACCAGGCCAATGGCGCTGGCGCACCGACCGGCTGACGCTCGACGCCCTGCCTTACGATCTCAACCGGCTTATCTTTTCCGTTCGCGGCGAGCAGCGGATGGAAACGGCGGCCTATGGCGACTGGCGCGTCAACGCCGACGACTTCCGGTTTTCCATCGCCAATGACAAGGCCCGCGGCTGGGCTTTCGCCATGACCATGCGCGGCGCTCATGCGGTGCGCGACGCAGACAATGCAAACGGCGCTGTCGACCGGCTTGTCTTCGATCTGGCCCCGTCCGAGGACGATCCGGCCATGCTGGTGCTCAGCCTTGCGGCGCAAGACATTAAAGCCACAGCGCCCGATGGCGTCTTTCGCTTAAGCGGCGTTCAGACCGTGATGGCGGCGACACAGACCCATCTGCTCAGCGATGCGGAGATGTGGCGTCAGACAGGCGGCGAGCTCATCATCAACGGCTTTAACGCCCAGCTTGACGAGGCGAAACTCTCCGTCGCCGGAGCATTATCCATCGACGAGACGCACGCGCCCCAAGGCGCGCTCGAGACAGAAATCACCGCGCCCGCGCCTTTCGTGAAAGCCCTGTCGCAGCTTGGCGTCATGAGTGAAGAAGAAGCTGAAAGCGCCGCCGCAGCGCTTACTCTCGCCGCGATTACCAGCGGCGGCAAAATATCGGCGCCCATCGAGTTCAAAGGCGGCGCCGCTCATATTGCAGGCGTTAAAATTCTCGGACCGAAGAACTAGCCATACATGGCGCCGAGCGCCGGTTCTTCTGTTTGCGCTTCGACCAGCCGCGCAAAACTGTCGAGATAGATGGCGCCGTCCGCGGTTTTCTGAACGATCACGATGCGCTTGTCGTTCATGTCGCGCACGCGTTTGATGAAACCGAGAATCGAGAGCGCATCGAGCGCGCGGGAGATCGCAGGCTTTGGCACATTGAGATCGCGGGCCAGCGCGCGCACCGTATGGGGGCCGGGCTTCAGATAAACCGTCAGCAGGATCGCCCACTGGCGCATGGATAAATCCGGGCTTTCCGCGCGCACAGCGTCGCACATGACTTCCCGCCAGCTTGTCAAATGATCCGTCGCCGCCATCGTCCGGCCTTACGCCCTTCCCGTGGAAACCAAGCCCTATGCTTGCAACCGTTCGGCCGGAAAGGGCAATAGCCTATCAGAGCCATCAGGCAGGATAGCGCTCCTTGAGCATCTCGAAGAGGGCGCGAATCGCCTGCGCCTCCCCGCCGGCGGGACGGCCGGGCGCCGCTTTCGGCCGCCAGGCGTAGATGTCGAAATGCATCCAGCTCGCGGCTTCGCCGGCGAATTTCTTTAAAAACAAGGCTGCCGTGACAGAGCCGGCGAAAGAACCGCCCGAAATATGATTCACATCCGCGATCTGGGAAGACAGCATCGATTCGTACCCCCGCCAGAGCGGCATCCGCCAGACCGGGTCCGCCATGCGCCCGGCAGCGGTCTCAAGCGCCTCAACAAGCCCCTCGTCATCGCTGTAAAAAGGCGCAAGCTCAGGCCCCAGCGCCACCCGGGCCGCGCCGGTGAGCGTCGCCAGGGAGATCATCAGCTCGGGCTTATCTTCGCCGCCCAACGCCAGGGCGTCGGCGAGAATGAGCCTGCCCTCCGCATCCGTGTTGCCGATTTCGACGCTAAGACCTTTGCGGCTTTTGAGAATATCGCCGGGACGGAACGCGTCGCCGGAAATCGCGTTCTCGACCGCCGGCACGAGCACGCGCAGCCGCACCTTGAGACCGGCGCTCATGATCATGCCCGCCAGCGCCAGGACATGCGCCGCCCCGCCCATATCCTTTTTCATGATCGCCATGCCGCTGGCGCCCTTGATGTTGAGACCGCCCGAATCGAAGGTCACGCCCTTGCCCACCAGCGTCAGCTTCGGCGCGTTCACATCCCCCCAGGCCATGTCGATGAGGCGCGGTTCGGCTTTCGCCGCCCGGCCCACGGCGTGAACCATGGGAAAGTTTTCCGCCAGAAGATCCTCACCGATAACGACCTTCACCTGCGCGCCATGGGCTTCGGCGAGATTGCGCGCCGCCTGCTCTAGCGCCGCGGGGCCCATGTCCCCGGCCGGCGTATTGACGAGATCGCGGGCAAGGAAGACAGCGTCGGCGGCGCGGCGCGCCGCATCGACATCAGCGGTCTCCGGCGCAACAAGGCGCGCCTCAGCGGGTTTTTGCTCCTTGTAGCGATCGAAACGATAGCCGCCCATCAGCCAGCCCAGCGCCGCCAATGTCGCAGAACCAGAGTCGAGCGACCCCGCGAGAACATAATCGCCTTCTGGCAATTTTTCCGCTGCGGCCGCAAAAATAAACGGATCGCTTTCATCGCCGACGCCGATGAGCGCGGCCTCGCCATCGGTAAATACGCCGCCGGCCTCTCCGCTAAATCCATTGGCGCGGGCAAGCTCTTTCAACGAAGCCGGCGCGTCGCTTTCATCGAGCGCCCCGTCGCGCACGGCATAGATTTTTTTGGCCGTTTCCGCAGCGCTTTTTTCATAGTCGCTTAAGAGATTCTGCCCCATGAATATTCCGTTAACTTACCAATTCAACATCAGGTTAGATTGGACATTAATCATACGGTTAAGCCTTTATTGAATTCCTTGCGCCACCATGGCGGCGAAAATCCACATGGAATTCATCGAGGCGCAACCCATGCTTAACGCATCCAAGCTCGCAACGAAACAAATTCTTGTCGCTGGCGCAGCGCTTTTGCTGCCTGCCTGTGCGTCCACATCGCAAACGGCGTCAAAAGGCGCAACCCACGATGAGTATGAAGACGCAATCGGCGTTTATTCGGACCCTTCTGTCGAAGAAGGCATGGACCCGATCGCAGCAGCGGCTTTCTGGGGCACACGGTACAACACAGATCAGTCGAACCCGGATGTGGCTGTAAGCTTTTCAAGAGCGTTGCGCAAAATCGGCTCTAATGACGAAGCCGTCGGCGTCATGCAGAAAGCCGCCACCATGCACCCGGACCACGGCGCCGTCAGCCTTGAATACGGCAAGGTTCTTGTCGAAGGCGGTCGCGCTTTTGAAGCTGTGCGTTATCTCGAAACCGCTGTCGCCAAGGCCCCTGCTGACTGGCGCGCGCTTTCCGCTTACGGCGTCGCCCTCGACCAGATCGGCGAACACGACGCGGCCCGCGCCAAATATGACCGCGCGCTCGCCATGGCGCCGGGCAAAGTCATTCTACTGAACAACAAGGGCCTTTCCTTCGCGCTTGATGGAAACCTTTCCATGGCCCGCGCCACATTGCGTCAGGCGGCGACCAACGCCGGCGCCGATGCGCGCATCCGTCAGAACCTTGCGCTGGTGCTCGCGCTTTCCGGCGAAATGCGGGAAGCCGAACGCCTTGCGCGTTCCGACCTGCCGCCGATGGTCGCTGACAACAATATCGACGTCTATCGCCAGTTGATGAACCAGCCCGCCTATTGGGATCAATATGCCGCGAGCGATGTCGAAACGCCGAATTTTGACGACGTGCCGGCGGCGCCGCTCTCCCCCTCGACGAAGCCCGAGCTTCAGGAAGAAAAAGCGCCGGAAGAAGAAAAATCCGATGGCGCGCCCGTGGCGCTCATCGAAGTCGCCCCGGTCACAAACGCTTCCATCACTGAAGACGAAGCCGGCGTCGAGCTCAAAACCGACGACACCGAATAATCGAACGGCCCAGGGGGCCGTTTGCTCGCGCTCCGCGTCTTAACGCACCTTGCGTGAGACCGCTCCGGACAGGGTTCGGAGCGGTTTTCTTATATAGAGGGCGCTGCCTCGGCGTTCGCTTTTCGCGGAACATCGCGCTAATCTCGCCATCATGTTGAAACGCTTTCGCGCAATCGGCCCAGGCGCGCTTACCGCAGCGGCCTTCATCGGCCCGGGCACAGTGACCACCGCAACCGTCGCCGGCGCGAGCTATGGTTATGCGCTTGCCTGGACGCTCGTCTTTGCAACTATCGCCGCCATCATCTTGCAGGAAATGGCGGCGCGGCTCGGCGTCGTCGCGCGGCTCGGCCTCGGCGAAGCGATCATGCAGCGTTTCGCCGAAGCGCCGGTTCTGAAATGGATCTCGGGCGCGCTGATCATCGCCGCGCTCTTCATCGGCAACGCCGCCTATGAAGGCGGCAATATCGCCGGCGCCGTTCTGGGAATGGAGGCGGCGTTACCCGACATGGCCCCGCGCAGCGTTCTGGCCGCCATCATCGCATTTGCCGCCGGCGCCATCCTGCTTTTCGGCGGCTATCGCATTATCGAAAAGGTCCTGATCGCCGCGGTCCTCATCATGACACTAGCCTTCGCGACGGCGCTATTCATAATCGGCCCTGACTGGGGCGCGCTCATCAAGGGCGCGCTCATTCCCTATATCCCTTTCGCCGCCTTTCCGCTGGTGCTCGGTCTCATCGGGACGACCATCGTCCCCTATAATCTCTTCCTCCATGCGGCGGCCGCGCGCAAAAGGTGGAACGGCGCCGAGCATCTCGGTGAAGCCCGTTTCGATGCGCGGCTTTCCATCGGCGTCGGCGGCGTCGTCTCCATTCTCGTCCTGTCGACAGCGGCCGCGAGCCTCTTCGGAAGCCGGATTGTCATCGAAAGCGCCGGCGACATGGCCCGCCAGCTCGAGCCCGCCTTTGGCGCCGGCGCCACATGGCTCATCGCATTGGGGCTTTTCGCAGCCGGGCTTTCCTCGTCGATCACGGCGCCGCTCGCCACCGGCTTCGCCGCGGCGGAACTGTTCGGCTTTGAAAGCGATCCGAAAGCCCTGAAGTTCCGGCTTGTGGCCGGCGCCGTTCTACTTGTGGGCGCCGTCGTCGCCGTCACGGGGAGAAGGCCTGTGGAGATCATTCTCTTTGCGCAGATCGCCAACGGCCTCCTCTTGCCGATTATCGCCGCCTTCCTGCTCTATGCTGCAAACAACAAGAAACTCCTCAGTGAGAACGCCAACGGCTTACTGGCGAACGCCGCCGGCATTATGGTGACGCTGATCGCCGCCATGCTGGGCCTTCGCGGCATTCTGCGCGCGCTCGGAGTCATGTAATGCGGGTGATCGATCTCAACGCCGATATGGGCGAATACGCCAATGACGCGGAGCGGGAAAACGAAGCGGCGATCATGCCGCTCGTCTCTTCCTGCTCCATCGCCTGCGGCGGCCATGCGGGCGACAAGGAAACCATGCGCGCAACGGCAATGCTCGCCAGCAAACATGGCGTCAGCATCGGCGCCCATCCGTCCTATCCGGATCGGGATGGCTTTGGGCGGCGCAGCCTGGACTTCGATCCAGACAAATTACTCGCTGCCTTAAAAAGCCAGATTGCGGCGCTCAAAAAAATTCTCGATGAAGTAGGCCTGCCGCTCGTCCATGTGAAAGCCCATGGCGCACTTTACAACGACGCCGCGAAAGACTTTTCGCTGGCGCGACTTGTCGCCGAAGCGGCGCCGGCTGAGGCAATCCTTGTTGGGCCGCCAGGCTCGGCCCTTGAACGCGCCGCAAAAGAAAAGGGCCTCGATTTTGCGGCGGAAGGCTTCGTGGACAGGCTTTATCTCGCCTCGGGAGCGCTGACGCCGCGGGGGCGGCCCGGCGCCGTTATTGAAGGCGCCCGGGCGCGCGCGGAACAAGCGCGTGCAATCGCAGAAGGCAGAGAGATTTCCGCCTCCGACGGCGCGCTTTTCGTTCCTGCACAAACGCTATGCATTCACAGCGATTCGCCGGGCGCAGCCGAAACCGCAAGGGCCGTGCGCCACACGCTGGAAAGCGCGGGGTTTTCCATCAGGTCTTTCGCATGAGTGCGCTGTCTTTTGAAGTTAGCGCTTTCGGCGAGGCAGGATGGCTGGTCCAGCTTCAGGGCGGCGACATGGTCGCAACGGCCCTCGCCGCCAACGCCATTGCTGACCGCCTGCGCCCCTTGAAAGGCGTGACCGATTGCGTCGCGGGGATCGACAGCGTCGTTTTGCGTTTCGACCCTTGCGTCCTCTCGCCGCAAGACGCCCGCAAAATGCTGGAGACAGCCGTGAAGGAGGCGCCCCATGACAAAGCGGCGCCCAAGACAAAAATTGCAATCCCAGTCTGTTACGGCGGCGAATTCGGTCCCGATCTTTCTGCACTGGCAAAGAGGCTCTCTCTCAGCGAGAAAGAGATCATTAAACAGCATTCCGCGCAAAAATACCGTGTACTGACCATAGGCTTTGCGCCGGGATTCGCCTATCTTGGGCCTTTGCCTGAAAGCCTTCGAACCTCCCGCCTGGAAAGCCCGCGCGCGCATCTGCCCGCAGGGGCCGTGGGGATCGCCGGCGCCATGACCGGAGTCTATCCCCTCGCCTCGCCCGGCGGCTGGCCGTTGATCGGGCGCACACCGAAAAAACTCTTCGACGCCAAAGCCGAGACGCCTTTTCTTTTCGAGCCGGGCGGAGAAGTAACATTCACACCGGTGAGTGAAGAAGAGTTCGCGCGCATGGAAGCGGCCGCCTCATGAGCGTGATTGCCAAAATCACCAAACCCGGTCTTATGACGACCCTTCAGGATATGGGCCGCGCCGGGTCTCGCCATCTCGGCGTGCCTCTGTCGGGCGCCGCCGATCCTCTTTCTTTCGCGCTGGCTAACGCCGCACTGTGTAATGAACCCAGCGTGCCGGCTCTTGAATGCACATTGCAGGGCCCGTCTTTGCGCTTTCTCGCGACCGCGACGATTGCGCTCGCCGGAGCGGATATGAACGCGCAACTTAATGGCGCAGCGCTTCCGATTAATGAAACCGCACGCGTGAAAGACGGCGATGAACTCGTCCTCGGCACGGCGAAAACCGGCGCGCGCTGTTACATCGCTGTTGCAGGCGGGTTTGCAGGCGATACCTTTCTCGGCAGCGTTTCAACCTATGCCCAGGCGGCGCTGGGCGGCATTGAGGGCCGAACGCTGAAAGCGGGCGACAGACTGTTGAGCGCCGGTGAAACGACCGGTTCGGCGCGAACGCCGTCCGCCGCGCTTTATCCATGGCTGACCCATGAATTTTTCCTGCGCGCGACCACTGCACCCGAAACCGGCCAGCTTTCGCCGGAGAGTCTGAAACAGTTTTTTTCCGCGCGCTGGACCGTCAGCCGACGGGCTGACCGCATGGGGCTGAAACTCGAAGGGCCGTCCCTGTCCTTGGCGAGAACACCCCCTATGGCCTCAAGCCCCGTGTTTCCCGGCACGGTGCAATGCCCGCCTGACGGCGCACCGTTTCTTCTTTCCTGTGATGCGCAGACCGTGGGCGGCTATCCGCGCATCGCACAGGTGATCGCCGCCGATCTTCATCTTGTGGGACAGATGCGTCCCGGCGACCATCTCTGGCTGCGGCAGACCGAAGAAGCGGAAGCGCGGGACATCGCGCAAAAGAAAGCGGCGCTACTCGCCGACATTCTGCCCGGCGGTTTTTTTCGCTGACGCCGGTTGCACGGCAGCGCGCACTTCGTCGAGCCAGGCGAGGCGCAGGGACACGATCACCGCGCCCATGGCGATTAGGATGAACAGCCCGGGCAGACCGCCAAGGTTGGACAGCATCCTGACGCCGTCGATCCCTGTTGTCGCGGTCATAATGAAGGCGACGGCGCCGATCAGCGCGCCCCAGAAGATTTTCACCCAGCGCTCGGCGCGCGGGCGCGCTTCGCCAGGACCGATTTGTTTGAGACACACATTGGTGATCGACACCGTGTTCGAATCCATCGCTGTCACGAACGAAACGAAGGTGAGCACGATGAAAAGGAGAATGATGACGGAACTGAGCGGCAGCGCGTCGAACAAGGCATAGACGACCGCTTCCGGGCCGCGCGCGTCGAGCGCCGCGACAAAGGCGTGATTCGCCGCCGCATCAAGATTGATCGCCGCGCCGCCGAAGACCGTCATCCACAGCCCGCCGAAGAGAGCCGGCGCAACGAGGTTAAACAGGATGAACTCGCGCACCGTATAACCGATCGAGATGCGGCCCAGAAACAGCGCCGTGACCGGCGCCCAGGCGAGCCAGTTGGCGAAATAAAACACCGTCCAGTCGCGGGTCCAGTCGGAGCCGGCGCGTTCGCCCAGCGCCAGGCTGCGCGGAATGAAATTCATCACATATTGCCCGGCGCTTTCCGCCCCCAGCGCCAGAATCTTGAAGGTCGGTCCGGCCACAAGAACGAACAGAACCAGCACAAAAAAGAAGCGCGTATTAAAATCCGATAGATATTTGATGCCGCGCTGCAGCCCGCTGATCGAAGACACGACAAACATCACGACAATGGCTGCCGTCACGAGAAGCCGCAGCATAGTGCTGTCATAAACGCCGGCCCCCGCTTCAAGCCCGCCGGCAAGCGTCATCACGCCGGCGCCGAGCGAGGCGGCTACGCCCGCCACCAGCGCATAAAGCCCCACCGCATCGATGAGCGCGCCGATGCGCCCCGTCGCCGCCTTGCCGACAATGACCGACAGAGGCCCGCTCAGGGAATAGGGGCGGCCGAGGTTGTAATGGGTGAGTGCAAAGGCTAGCGCCGGGACGGTGTAAAGCGCATAAGGCGTCACGGTCCAGTGCATGAACATGGAAGAGAGCGCGAATTGCGCCGCTTCATCCGTATAGGGATCGGCGTGAGCGAAGGGCGGCGGCGCCTTGATGTGAAACATCGGCTCCGCCGCGCCCCAGAACAGAATCCCGATGGCGATGGTCGTGCACAGGGTGATTGAAAACCAGTTCCAGCGGCTGAGGATGGGTTTCGCGTCAGGCCCGCCGATCCTGACGGCGCCGAGCGGCGAAAAAACGACCCAGGCGACGAGCGCCACCGCAGCGAACGAGGCGTAGCTGAAAAGCCAGCCGAAATATTTGAGAATCCAGTCCTTGGCCGCGGTCACGCCCGCATAGAAGCCGTCGAAATCCACTAGACTGAAGACAAGCGCCGACAGCAACAGAACAACCGGCGGCCAGAAGACAAGCGGGCGTGTGGATCTGAGGGTTTCTCGTAAAATGGCGGAAGTCTCCGGTGCGGCAGAACCAGCCTGTCATAGCCCAGACGCGGCCAAGCCCCAAATACGCACCCGCGCCCGCTCCGACCGGCTGACGAAAAACGTCAGCCGGCCGGTTGGCATGTTTTCAGCGCTTGCCCACAGGCGCAGATGCGCGAAAGGCCAGTTTACGCAGTATGCATGTAGACAGAGCGCTCGTGCGAGAAGGCCTTGAACCCGAAATAGCCATGATAGCTGCCGATGCCGCTGTGATTGACGCCGCCGAAGGGCAGCCGGTTTTCGAGATAATGAGAGAACACGCCATTGACCGTAACGCCGCCCGATGAGGTCCGGGTCAGCACCTTGTCCACCGTTTCCTGATCCTTGCTGTAGATGTACAAGGCCAGCGGTTTGTCGCGCGCTTCCACATAGCCGATGACCTCGTCGATGGAGTCATAAGTCATCACCGGAATCACGGGCGCAAATATCTCGTCTTGCATGATTTTCATCTGGGGCGTGACATCGGTCAGCATCGTCGGGTGAACCGTGAGATCGGCTTCTTCAAATTCTCCGCCCGCGGCCACGGTCGCGCCTTTCGCCACAGCGTCGTCGAACATGCCCTTCACGCGATCGAAATTCCTCTTGTTCACAATCTGGGCGATATTCTCTTTCTGGAGCTTTCCGTCCTTATAGAGATTTTCCTGCACGCGCGACGCAAAGCCCTTGGCCAGCGCGTCCTTCTTGTCCGGCCGGACGAAGACATAGTCGGGAGAGATGCAGGCCTGGCCGCCATTGAACTGCTTGGCCTGAGCGAGGTCCGCCGCGACTTTATCGATATCGGCGTTCTCATCCACGATGACCGGCGACTTTCCGCCAAGCTCAAGCGTCACGCTGGAAAGGTTCTTAGCAGCGGCGGCCATAACGATCTTTCCGACCCGCGGCGAGCCAGTGAAGAAGATATGATTGAAGGGCAGCTCTAATAGCGCCTCCGCTACCGAAACTTCGCCTTCGAACAGGGCGACTTCATTTTCGTCGAAAACCGAACGGATGATCTTCGCTGCTATGGAAGCCGTCGCCGGACAGAGATCGGTCAGCTTCACCATGCAGCAATTGCCGGCCGCGACGGCGGCGGCAAGCGGGCCGAAGGTAAGCCCGAGCGGGAAGTTCCACGGTCCGAGGATCAAACAGACGCCACGCGCCTCATAAACGATCTTCGCCTTGTCTTGCGGATTGGCCGAAGGCTCGACCATGGTCGGCTGCATCCAGGTCTCCAGATTGTCGATATTGAGCTGGATGTTGCCCATCACGCCGCCGACTTCGGTGATTCGAATCTCGCCTTCCGGTTTGCGCGTGTCGGATTGCACGGCGGCGACAATCTCGTCGGCGTGCGCTTCCACGGCGGATTTCAATTTGGCGAGTTTCGCCTTGCGCGTCTCGGCGTCGGACGCCTTGACATTCCACTGGTTCTCGCTTTGCAGGTCAAAGACCCGCTTCAGCTCTTCGGTCGTTTTTTGAGGCGCGGCTGTCATAAGACCTTCCCTGGTTCGAATGAGCAATTTTCAGCCGCTAAAATCCATTTTTAGCGGCCACCGTCAAATCCTGCGGCTGTATTCGCGCAGTTCTTTCCCTAGAACGCAGTTTAGAGTTCAGTCCAGGGGCGCCTGCCACAGCCAGACCAGTGTTCGCCGGCTCGGGCCCCGTCGTAAGCGCCGCCGCCCTGCTTATGCTGCGGCGCTCCGCTACTTCGGTGCGTATAAAGGCGTAATCTTGTTTCTCAACATGCGAATATCGTCTGCAACATCGCCGCAAAGCTCATAAAGCGAATGCCGATAAATGAGTCCGTGGGCCTTAACATTTGCATAGATGTGCTCTTGAGGGCGGTCCTCCACGGTTTTGTAGTATTCACACATCCGGTCCCGGTCATAAGGCCGCTCAAAAGCCGGCGAGCTCTCAATGATGTCAAAGAATTCCTCTTGTGCGGGTCCCGACCAAAGATATTCCTGCTTTTGGAAAAAGGTTATCTCGCTGCGCGGAACTTCATTCTGGATTTCATCGAAATACGGAACTTCCGACCATGAGGGCTGGTAATGGGCGACAATATCCCTCGACAGCTGAACATTGATCTTGCGCTCAAAGGTGTCCTGCACGGAGGCCGCAATAACCTCCGGCACGAGGAAGGGAAAAAGATTTTGCGCGTGTTGAAGCCCTGCCGAGTGAGACCCCGCCATCCGGCCGACCAAATACCAGTAGTCAAAGAACCTGTATCCGAAGGCGCCCATATCCTGCGCTTTGCTGTACTGGCGCGAAAAGTAATCGGCGAGTATCGGTTTGTATTCTTCTTTAACGAAGTGAACGGCGCCGAACCCGGTTGTCGGATGCGTTTCCAGCCTTAAATGAGCGCCAACTGTTTTGATCTCCTCGAGCCAGGCCTTTTGATTGCGCGCAAAAACCCCGCTGACCTGCATCGGCCTATAGGCATACGCCTTCGCGATCTCTCCGCCTGCGCCTGAAACCGAAATGCTGCTATGGCTCTCAGCTTCCGGAAACGGAATTTTCATGCTGCAATTATTGTAGAGTGCAGAGGATATGCCGACGCCCTCATGTGCATAGGCCCAGTCTTTTCCGCGCTGGATAATGTCGGCGCGTTCAGGCGTTTTTCTCGGACTGCCGCGCCAAAGCGGCGTGCCGTCGGCGCGCACAATCAGATTATCGTTTTCGTAACGCGAAAATTCCGCCGTGCGCTCCATCAGCTGGGTCGCGATCGTGCGCTCCAAGGCTGGCGGATGACTTGTCCGGCATCGGGCCTTTTCTGCGAACTTGGAAACACCGAACGCCGCCGTCATTCTGGAGTCGCGCCCGCCCGTAATGGCCAGGTCCACCTCGTCAAACGCTCCCAGCCGTTGCGTCTCCGACGCAAGCCGGTTCAATCCACGATAAACGTCCCCGGTTTTATCCGTGAAAAATTTGGACACGAGCGATGACTCGCCATGATCAATGCGATCCGGCGTAATGACCGCGGAATAGCCGGGACCGTTGCGCATCAAGCCTTCCAGCGGCGCATACTCCCCATACATATACCCGTTGAGCTGCTCCGCAGCCCACCCCATCTCGCTGGGCTTGGGTTCGGCAAGCAAGGCGTAAAACGGACTGAAGCAACGATTGGCCAACGCAAATCCCGCCTCGTTCTCCAACCTGTATGACCGGGAATACGCCACCACATCGGTGTAAAACCGGATTTGACTGCTCGCTTTCTCGAAGTCCATCAACATGAATGGCGGCGTTAATTTCAAAACCGAATTGGGATTTCTTCGCAATGTATTGGCGAGGCGTATGATCAGATTGTCGGTCCCCTTACGCGACAAAGCCTTGGAAAAACCGAACGCGTAATAAACGCAAACGACAATACGATCTTCTGTTTCAATACACCGGGCATAGGACTCGTTTTCGTAGTCCTGCCACATCACATGACAGCCCATCGCCGTCTTTTCGTTGTAATAGCGAATTGACCTGGCGCTCGCATTTTCACCGAGCTTGTAATGCCGCTCGATCGCACTGAAGCGAGCATGCACATGCCCACTGCGCGCGTGATTTCTAAGCCTGAAACATGTAAGGATGGGTGCAACCACAGAAATTCCCCGCCAAGTCTTCTTGTTACAAGGTTGTCAGTTATGACCTCATAACATTTAAGCCTTGAAATGTCAGGGCGCTCAAAACGCCTTCCCAAGAAGAGATGATATTCGTTTGCGCGCCGATGAATGCTGGCTGCGTTCGTCATCTTCTCTGCACATTTTGCCGGACTCGCCCTGTTTCAGTCGCCATATCTCTTGGCGATCGTATCTGTAAAAAATCCTCTTGAAAGGCCGTCGCCGAGGGAGGCAGCTATCCCTCACTGTTTCTTCCATGCGCAAGAGGCCCGGCTTCGCGCCGGATCACCCCCGCAAGAAGATGAAACAGGTAGAGATAGAGACCGCGCCGCCTGAGGAGATAGCGCCTGACCTAGAGCGCTCGATAAGGCTCTTTCCTGTGGAGCGGCCGCGTCATCGCTGCGCCCATGGCCTGATCGCCCATACCGCACCAAGAGGGCCAATTTATCTTACTTTTTCAAGGGATTATGGTGCCGCTTGTCAGACTTGAACTGACGACCCCATCATTACGAATGATGTGCTCTACCAACTGAGCTAAAGCGGCCCAAGACATCGCCGTTTCGGGCGTTCCGAAGGCGAGGGTCTTAGCTTGGCCGGGCGCGATCCGCAAGCGGGTAAACCCTGTGAAACCCGCCTAGCGCACCGGAAAGAACCGCACGCCCGGGCAGCCCCCGTCAGGCCCGCAAAGTCCCGCCAGTGGCTTTTTCAACCTGAGCGACAATGCGCGCCGAAACCGCATCGATCTCTTCGTCCGTCAGCGTCTTCTCGCGAGGCTGCAACGTGACCTCAACCGCGAGGGATTTCTTGCCCTCGGGCACGCCCTTGCCCTGATAAACATCGAAAAGAGAGACATCGGCGATGAGCTTTTTTTCCGCGCCGCGAACGGCTTTCAGGAGCGTTTCGGCAGCGACACCGTCTTCCACCACAAAGGCGAAATCGCGCGTCAGCGGCAACAGCTCCGACGCATCGAGGGCGGGACGCGTCTTGGTCGGCTTTTTCTTTGACTCAGGGATCAGGTCGAGAAAAACTTCAAAACCATAGACCGGTCCGTCAACATCCATGGCTTTCAGAACGCGCGGATGAATCTCGCCAAAATGGGCGAGCGCTTTCGGGCCCAGCCGCAGCACGCCCGAACGGCCGGGATGAAAATAGTCCGGCGCGTCGGCGCTGGTCTGCAAGCTCGCCACTGGCGCGCCTGCGGCCTCAAGCGCGGCGATGGCGTCCGCCTTCACGGTGAAAACGTCAGCCTCCTGCGCCGCCCCCTGCCAGTGACGGGCAGAATGAGAAAGCCGCGCGCCGCCGGCAGCGTTCTGATGGTCTGCAGGCTGGTCGCCGGCATAGATCGGCGCGACTTCAAAAAGCGCGAGATCATCGCGGCCGCGATCGGCGTTGCGCTGAAGCGCCGAAACGAGGTTGGGCAGGAGCGAGGCCCGCATGACGCCGAGGTCGGAAGCGATCGGATTTGCGAGCTTCAGCCCCTTCGCCTTGATCTCATCCGCACTCATGAAAAGCACGGCGTTCCTTTCATCGAGGAAGGACCAGGTTACGGCTTCGAGCATGCCGCGCACGGCCAGCGCCCGGCGCGCCATGCGCCGGCGGTCCTGGCCCGGCGTCAGTTTCGGCGTCTCGACGGGCCTCAAGGCCGGCAGAGTTTCCGTCGGCATATGACCGAAACCGACAATGCGCGCGACTTCCTCGACCAGATCGGCCTTGCCTTCGATATCGGGACGCCAGGAGGGAACGTCCACCTGCCACGGATCGCTCTTTCTTACCGTGAAACCGAGCGCTTCGAGGATTTCCTCGGCCTTTTCCGGCGCGACGTTCATGCCGGTGAGGCGCTTCACCTCATCCGGCGGGAAGAGAACGGTTTTATCCGCCTGCGGAACCTCTCCGGCGAGCACGACTTCCGACGGCTCGCCGCCGCACATATCCATAACGAGCCGCGTGGCCATTTCCATGCCGGGCAGAATGAACGCCGGATCGACGCCGCGCTCGAAGCGATAGCGCGCATCGGAATTGATGCCGGTCTTGCGGCCGGTTTTCGCCGTGCGAAGCGGGTCAAAATAAGCGCATTCGATGAAAACGTTCGTTGTCTCTTCGGTGCAGCCGGTATCCTCGCCGCCCATGACGCCGCCGAGACCGAGCACGCCCGAGTCGTCGGCGATCACCGTCATGGTCTCGTCAATCTCATATTCCTTGCCGTCGAGGGCCAGTAACTTTTCGCCCTTTTTTCCAAGCCGCGCGCGAATGACGCCCTGAAGCTTGTCCGCATCAAAAACGTGCAGCGGGCGGGCGCGGTCGTAAGACATGTAGTTGGTGATATCGACAAGCGCGCTGATGGGGCGCAGGCCGATAGCGCGCAGGCGATCCTGCAGCCATTTCGGGCTGGGGCCGTTCTTGACGTCGCGCACATATCGTCCGGCGAAAGCGGGACAGGCGTCTTTCGCCTCTTCCGGAAAATCAAGCTCGACTTTTTGCGGCGAGGGATAAGCGCCCTTGATCGTTTCCGGCTCGGGTGAGACGAATGCGCCGATCTTCGCCGCTGCGAGGTCGCGCGCGACGCCATTGACGCCGTTGGTGTCGGGCCGGTTGGGCGTCACTTCGAAATCAATGACGGGATCGTTGACGCCCATCACCGCCGCCACCGGATCGCCGACCTTCGCCGAGGCCGGCGCCTCGATGATGCCGTCATGATCGTCGCCCATTTCAAGCTCACGGACCGAGCACATCATGCCGTGGGATTCGACGCCCCGAATCTTGGCTTTCGACAGCGTCACGTCGATGCCGGGCACATAAGCGCCCACCGGCGCATAGGCGACCTTGATGCCGGCCCGCGCGTTGGGCGCGCCGCAAACGATCTGCATCTCACCGTCTTTGGTGGCGACGCGGCAGACCTTCAGCTTGTCGGCGTCCGGGTGCGGCCCGGCTTCAAGAATCTCGCCGATGGTGAAGGCGGAAAGACGCTCTTCCGGGTTCTCGACCTCTTCAACTTCGAGGCCGACGGCGACCATGGTCTCGACGATCTCGTCGAGACTCGCATCGGTTTCCAGATGCTCTTTCAGCCAGGAAAGGGTGAATTTCATTGCTCTTGCTTTTCTAGAGGGATTGCACGACGCGGGTCAGCGCGTCTTTTACGGGACCGGCGATGTCGGCAAGGCCGGGATTGTCGACGGCCTGCATGGAAGCTTGAGGATCGACGGCCGCGACCTCGACGCCATCATCCGTTTGCTGAACGATGACGTTGCAGGGCAGCATGACGCCGATCTTGTCCTCGGCGGTCAGCGCCTTCAGCGCCATCTGCGGATTGCAGGCGCCAAGAATGCGGTAGGGGCGGAAGTCTGCATCGAGTTTCTTCTTCATCGTCGCCTTGACGTCAATGTCGGTGAGGACGCCGAAGCCTTCGGCTTTCAGGGCCTCGGTGACGCGCGCGATGACATCGTCAAAATCGCCGGAAACGGTTTTCGCAATGTAATAGGTCATGGAGTTGCTCCTATTTGCTGAGGCCCGCCCACAGGCTCGGCTGGTCGGCGGCGTCGAAACCGTAATGCTCGAGCCAGCGGGCGTCGGCGGCAAAGAAATCGCGCAGGTCCGGAATGCCGTATTTCAGCATGGCGAGACGGTCTACGCCCATGCCGAAAGCAAAGCCCTGATACTCGTCCGGGTCTAAGCCGCAATTCCGGAGCACATTCGGATGGACCATGCCGCATCCGAGAATCTCCATCCACTTGTCGCCCTGGCCGAAGCGCACCTCGTTTCCGACGCGTTCATACTGAACGTCCATCTCCGCCGACGGCTCCGTGAACGGAAAAAAGTGCGGACGGAAACGCGTCTTGACGTCGTCAAGCTCGAAGAAGGTCTTGACGAAGGCCTGGAGCGTTCCCTTGAGGTGACCCATATGGGTCTCCTTGTCGATGACGAGCCCCTCGACCTGGTGGAACATGGGCGTGTGCGTCTGGTCTGAGTCGCAACGGAAGGTGCGGCCCGGAATGATGATCCGGATCGGCGGCTTCTCATTCATCATGGTGCGGATCTGCACCGGCGATGTGTGCGTTCTCAGCACCATGCGCTCGCCGTCTTCCTTCGGCTCGAAGAAAAACGTGTCGTGCATCTCGCGCGCCGGATGGTCCGGCGGGAAGTTCAGCGCTGTGAAGTTATGGAAATCGTCCTCGATGTCTGGGCCTTCCGCAACGTCAAAACCCATGGCGGAAAAGATCGCGATAATTTCTTCGGTCACCTGACTGACCGGGTGGATCTTGCCTTTCGGTTCGGGCCGCACCGGCAGGGTGACATCGACTTTTTCGGAAGCGAGGCGCGCGTCTAGCGCGGCGGCTTCAAGCTCTGTCTTCTTCGTTTCGATGGCGTCGGCGATGCGGGTTTTGAGACCGTTCAGCGCCGGGCCCATTTCCTTGCGCTCTTCCGGGCTCATCTTGCCCAAAGTCTTCATCCGCTCGGAGACAACGCCCTTCTTGCCGAGCGCGGCAACGCGCACTTCCTCTAGCGCGGCGCCCGTATCCGCGGCCCCTATTTTGGCGAGAAGGTCTTTTTCGAGCTGTTCAATGTCGGACATCGCGCCCGGTCTCCATTCTTCAAGGCGTAAAAAAAGCGCCACCCTTGGGATGACGCTTACCGGCAGATACCGCTTCGGTCACCCGTTCAATCGACGCTCCTAAAAAAGAACTTGAAAAAGGTCACGGACGGCGCGGCTCCACTAGATCCTGCTGCTTCAATATAAAGAGCGGGCCCTCTTGTCGAGGGCCCGCTCCAATGCCTGTCCGGTGAGAGAAGGCGTTAAGTCCTTGAAAGCCTTATTCGGCGGAAGCGAGCTGCGCCGGGGCGGCTTCATCGCCAGCATAGGCGGTCATCATCGGCGAAGCGACCTGTTTCACGCTGTCGGCGAGGGTGTCCTCAACGCAAGAAGAGTAAGCGCCGAGATCGATGCCGGCGCCGCTGAGGGCGTCCCGGCACACGGCCTTGGCTGCGTCTTCGAGTTCAGCGTAGAGCGCCTCGACATAGGCGGCGTCGTTGAGGCGGTCGCGATCGAACTCGACCACCTTTTCGCCGGCGAAAGCGGCGGTTTGAGCCAGGGTGAATGCTGCGGTTGCGAAAAACATTTTCCGGATCATTTCGATTTCCTTTCAATAGGTTAACGAAGGTCCGGGCGTCTCCTATGTGTTCTGTTGGTACGCATTTGCTGCGACGCACAATACATATCCCGATTTGCGCGGCAGTCAAGAATTTTGTTTGTCTTGCATACAATTTTAGTAAGTGTTGCGTACAAATATCCGTGAGCGAAACTGTCCCAAATAGAAAAGGCGCCTGGAAATCAGGCGCCTTTCAGGATCGTTTTACACCCGTAATGGTTGTTACGAGAGGGCCGCTTTCGCTTTCTCGGTCAGGGCCTTGAAGGCCTCCGGCTCTTTGACGGCGATGTCGGCCAGCACCTTGCGGTCGACCTCGATGCCGGCCTTGGTGAGACCGTCAATGAAGCGGGCATAGGTGAAATCGAGCTCGCGGCAGGCGGCGTTGATGCGCTGGATCCAGAGCGAGCGGAAATTGCGTTTTCTGGCGCGGCGGTCGCGATAGGCGTACTGGCCGGCCTTTTCCACGGCCTGGTTGGCGACGCGGAAGGTGTTTTTGCGGCGGCCGTAATAGCCTTTGGCCTTGCCGATGATCTTTTTGTGGCGGGCGTGCGCGGTGACGCCTCTTTTCACACGTGACATGGGGCGGTCTCCTTAGCGGTTATAGGGCATGTATTTCTTGACGATCTTCGCGTCGGGATCCGAAAGCACATCCATGCCGCGGTTCTGGCGGATTTGCTTCGGCGTACGCTTGATCATGCCGTGACGTTTGCCGGAGACGCCGGCTTTGACCTTGCCGGAGGCGGTCATCTTGAAGCGCTTTTTCGCGCCTGATTTGGTCTTCAGTTTGGGCATTTCGCTTTTCCTTAAAGGGTCCTTTCGGACGCGCAACAAGACCGCCAAGGCATGCCATTGGGCCCGGCGACCGGTGAGAAGGCGCGGGTTATAGCCGAAGAGCCCCATCTTTCAAGGGCGAGGCGCTGAAAATCCGGGGATTTTACGCCTGGCCGCCCCTTTCCGGCCGCAGCAGCCCCTGAGAGGCCTTCGCTAGCGCAGCAACAAGAGCGCGCCCGCGGCCAGCGCCAATACCGAGACCGCCAGAAGCGCGCGCTGCAAGGACGGGGGCAGACGCCGGACAATGTGGATCATAGGACCTCCATCACAATGGCGAGAATAAGCAAGATCGGCCAAGCTTCAATCCGCCGGGGCTAGTGACACATGGCGCGGCCGCCATATGATGAAGCGGGCGCGCGATTTTCCTGTCTTTAGGGAGGGCGGATGAAATCGTTGCTTCGACGTCTGGCCGGCTTGGCGGGCGCATGGGGTGTTGTTCTCTGCCTGCCGGCGGCGGCCTTGCCGACGCGCGGCGCAGAACCTGTGGCGGAAATTCCTTATCGCCTCGCCTATCAGGGCTGGTTCACTGTTGACACAAGCGTCAACGGAACGGGCCCCCATGACTTCATCGTCGATTCCGGGGCCACCATCACCTCCGTCTTCGCCAATCTCGCCGCCCAGCAGGAGATGCCTTCCGTACCCGGAAAAAGCATTCAGATTCTCGGCCTCACCGGCGCGCAGGAATTGCCCGCGCATGAAATCGGCGACATCGATTTCGGCGGCGTCGCCTTAGAAGATCATATAGGCGTCATCCTGCCCGACTGGGCGCCGCCGAACACGCCGCCGCAAGGGGTGATGGGGCTCGACCTCCTGACGCGTTACGATGTCCATCTCGACACCAACGCAAGACTGATCCGTTTTTACGACCCTGCCGTTCCCGTCGAGCGCCGCCGCCGCTGGAGCAAGGTGGATATGGAGCGCTTTCATTCGCAGCGCACGGGCACGAACCTCTTCATGATCGAAGTCAGGATCAATGCGGACCGCATTCCCTGCATTGTCGATCTCGGCGCCTCCGGCACGATCTTCAACACGGCGGCGCTGGAAAAGATGATGCCCAGCATAAGACACGGCCCCGTGCACGGCGCAGGCGCCTTTTCAGCATCGCGCATCAATGACGTGTTCGACACGACCGATCGCGCACGGCCAATCCGGGTTCAGCGCCTGAACATCGGCCGGGCAAGATGGAGCAACAAGATCTTCATCGTTTACGATGCGAAGATCTTCGCCGATCTCGGCTATGAAAAAAGACCGTTCTGTCTTGTTGGGGCCGACATGTTCACGGACCGAAGCGTGTTTTTCGACTTTGCGGAGGAGAGCCTCTATATCGGCCCGAGCCGATAGCGCCCGCAGAGGAAATCATACCGCTCACGCATAATCGGTGGGCAGCTCCGTCGTCTCTTTCAGGACCTCCATGGAAAAGGTCGAAGTGATGTCGGAAAACTCCGCCGCGGCGATCAGTCTTTTATAGACACGGTCGTAACTGGCCATGTCCGGCGCGACGACCTTCAGGAGATAATCGATCTCACCGCTCATCCGGTGCACTTCGAGAATTTCCGGTATGCGTCCCACGGCCTCGGCGAATTGTTTCAGCCAGGATTCGGTGTGCTGGGCGGTCTTCACCGAGATGAAGGCAGTGAGGCTGAGCCCTAGGGCCTCCATATCGGCGAGCGCGACGCGGGCGCGGATGACGCCGTCTTCCTCGAGCTTCTTGATCCGCCGCCAGCAGGGGGTGGCCGACAGCCCCACCGCCTCGGCGATCTCGCTCACTGGCGTCGCCGAATCGCGTTGCAGAATGCGTAGTATTTCCTTATCGGTGAAGTCCATTCTATTTTTTATACATAAATTAGAAAAAACTCGCAATAATTAGTTTTTCTATCGAGCGTTGTAGAATCATTTTTCATTCGGCCCCGCCTATGATCCGTCCCTTCAGGAACACAGGATACCGGGGATTTTCATGATCAAACGCGCTTTTACCGAGCACCCGGCCAGTGTCGGAGAAAGCTACCCCGAGCATATGGGCATGGCCTTCGGCTTCGGCTCGAAGATGGTCTTTTCCGGACTCGCCTGTCTTATCCACGGCTTTTTGCCCTTTCTGTTCAAAACCACTGGCCGCGATTGCGTCGTCGACCTTCACACCCGCATGGTGACCCATCGCGATCGGCGCATGCCGGCGCACAGCGCTAGGCCGGCGATGACGACGCGGGAAGACACGCTTCGGTCAGCAGAGTAAGCCCTGCGCGCCGGCAACCCGAAAACCCATCCACCCCGTGACCGCCCCTTGAGCACCTTTTCCCGCCTGTCCGAGAAAGCGCGCGCGCTGGCGCCGGGGCTTCTGCTCGCGGTAACGGTCGCTTTCGCATCGCTTTTCATTTCGTCGCGCTATGGCGGGCCAGTGATGCTTTACGCGATCCTGTTCGGCATCGCCTTCAACTTCCTCAATGACGACCCGCGCACCGGCGCAGGCATCCAGTTTGCCTCGAAACGCGTCTTGCAGCTCGGGGTGATCCTGCTCGGCGCGTCGGTGACTTTTTCCGAAATCGCCCATCTCGGCTGGGCGACGGCGCTGCTCGTCGTCGCCGCTGTGGCGACCACGATCGCCGCCGGTGTTCTCATCGGGCGCGGCGCCGGGCTCACGGGCCCGCATGCAACGCTTTCCGCCGGCGCCGTCGCGATCTGCGGCGCCTCGGCGGCGATGGCCATCGCGTCCGTTCTGCCGCAGACGAAAGACAGCGAGCGCAACCTCATTCTCACTGTGGTCGGCGTTACTACCCTCTCCACCATCGCCATGGTGGCCTATCCGCCGCTCACCAATCTTCTCGGCTTTTCCGAGATGCAAGCCGGCGTCTTTCTCGGCGCCACCATTCACGACGTCGCGCAGGTGATCGGCGCGGGCTATATCGTCTCCGACGACGCGGGCGCCGTCGCCGCCGTCGTCAAGCTGATGCGGGTCACGCTGCTCGCCCCGGCGGTGTTCGTGATCGCGCTCGTTTTCTCCCGCCAAGCCGGTACGGAAGCGACAAGCCGCGCTTTCCCGGTTTTCCTGATCGGCTTCGCCGCGCTGATGACCGCAAACAGTTTCGGCCTCGTCCCCGAAAGTCTCGGCCAGACGATCGCCGGCGCTTCCCGGTTCTGCCTTGTCGTGGCGGTCTCGGCGCTGGGGGTCAAAACCGCCCTCAAGGAGCTTTTCGAGGTGGGCCACAGGCCGGTGGCGACGCTCGTTCTCCAGACGGCCTGGCTCGCGGCTTTTGTCGGGCTCGCCGTCGCCTTCGGCAAGGGCGTCCTGCCGCATTAGGAGCGTGATCAGGTGTTGAAAGTGTTTAGCTTTCAACGGGAACCGGTTTTCCGGTTCGATCACGCGACCGCTAAAAAGGCCGGTTAACGCAAGCTTAATGAGCCAATCCCCATCGAATTCTTTTCCCTGTTTTTAACTTCAATGCGCGATGCTCCCTCGATCTTTTTTTGCCCGGGGAGCAACCCGCCCATGTCCGATCCGTCTCTTTCCACCCGCCTCGCCGCCATCGGCGCTGACGGCTTTGTCTCCGCTGACGAAGTCTTGTTCCTGCGCCGGACCGTCTTCGCGAACGGCATTGTCGAGCCATCTGAGCTCGACGCGCTCTTCGATCTGGGCGACCGGGCGCAGAAAGGCGATCCGGAATGGTTCCAGTTTTTCGCCGAAGCTGCGGCGGATTTTTATCTCCGCGAGGAAGAACCCCACGGCTATCTGACGGCGGAAGAGTTCCAGTCCCTGAAGGCGCGCGTGCTGCGCAACGGCCACGCCAACGCCCTTGAAGTGGCGCTGATGGTGAAGCTCATGGAAACGGCGACGCAAACGCCGCCGGACATGACCGCGTTCGTCGGCGAGCAGTTCAAGGCGGTGATCCTCGACAAGCCGGACGGACCGGTCGTCGACAAGCAGGACGCGGTGCTTCTGCGCCGCTATCTTTTCGCCGCCGGCGGCGACGGCCATGTCGCCGTGACGCGCCGCGAAGCCGAGCTTCTCTTCGACATCAATGATGCCGTCGAGACCGCCCACAACAATCCGGCGTGGACGGAGCTTTTCGTGCAAGGGGTCGTCAACCACCTGATGGCGCATCTCGGTTACACGGCGCCGAGCCGCGAGGAAGCCTTCCGCCGCAACGCCTGGGCCAAGGACCACTCGACCAATGTCGGCGGCTTCTTCAAGCGCATGGTCTCCGGCGGCTTCGGCGCCGTGATCGACGCCTACAAGAACGACAAATCCGTCCATGAAGCGCATAACGAGCAGCGCGAGGCCGACATCGCCCACGCCGAAAGGCTCACCAAGACGGAAGCCGACTGGCTTGCGGGCCGCATCGGCCGCGACGGCGCCTTCGACGCCAATGAGCGCCGCCTCATTGAACGCCTGCGCGAATTGAAAGACGACCTTCCCGAAGGCCTCAAAGCCCTCATCGACCGCGCCGCGTAAGCGCCCTTCGCCGTGAAACAATTTTGCGTAAAACGAATCCCGCGTTTCGTTTAAGCGGCTTGTTTGCTGGCTTTCAGCAAAGTTTGGCGCCATTTGCGACAATTGTTCCACGGGGCTTTTTCCTGATCTCCGGCCAGCCTTTGTGATCCCCGCGCGCGCTACACGATGGAATAGTGGCGTGCGAGATGCGAGCCTCGTTTTCTCTCATGTGTCATGCCCGGGCTCGTCCCGGGCATCCAGACGCGTTGACTGGATCGCCGGGATAAGCCCGGCGATGACACAACCTGTACGGACGCCATCATAAGCGGGTTTTGAAACACGTTGATAACTACGCACCGAATGCGGGATTCAGTGAAGAATTCATCGGAAGCGATGAAAGCCGGACGCGCGGTTCAATTTATTGGGGTGCGGAACAAACCGGCAATGGATAAAAGTTGGCGGCTTATTCAACGCCGCAAACCTATTCCCTAACTCGTCGGCTCGCCTTCCTGAAATTTCGAGACGAAAGCCGAGATAACGTCGGCCCAGCGCGAGATGTTCTGGGACAGGTGCTCTTCGGTGACGCCGCCGTCGAGCTCGATCACATAATCGACGCCAACCTCGCCCGTGCCCTCGAGAACGTAAGCGCGCCCAAAGACCTGGCTGTCATTGAAGCTGTTGACAATGCGGTAATCGCTCTGGGAGACCTCGCGGCCAAGTTCGAAATTGGCGAAGAAGACGAGGGTCTCACAGGCCTGGGGCGAACCCGAGCAGGAGAGCGCCCGCACGTAAAAGCCGAACTGGCCGGCTTTTCCCTGCGCCACCGGCGCGCCGGTAGCGCTATCGGCCATCATGTCGGGGGAAAGCCCGGCGTCCGTCAGGGCGTCCTCAAGCTGATCCGCCGTCACCGCCCCGAGCGTTTCGGCCCCGGCCGGGGACAGGACAAGCGCGCCCGCCGCCAAGAGAACGCCCGCCCCGGTCAGAACTGTTCGAATACGTCCCATGATCGCCGCCCCACGCTTTTGTTACCCATACCGGCGGGCAGCATGACCGATAGACCGCGGGCTTGGCAATGGTCCGGCGGGCCATCGGGGCCAAGATGGCGCAGTTTCGCCGCGTTGACTTGGGAAAGGGGCAGCCTATGTTCCCCCCACATTTCCAACCGCTGACCTTTCGGGGGTTTCATGGCCGATCACGCGCAAGGCGCGCGTCCTTTATCGCCGCACTTACAAATCTGGCGCTTCACCGTCACCATGGCGGCGTCGATCACCCATCGCGGGACCGGCGCCGTGCTCTATGGCGGCTCGCTGCTCCTCGCCCTCTGGGTTCTGTCGCTGGCTTTCAGCCCGTCGCTTTTCGCCGGGGTCTCCGGCTTCGTGACGAGCCCCGTCGGCTTCATCATTGTCGCCGGTTATGTCTGGTCGCTGTCCTTTCACCTCATGAACGGGCTTCGCCATCTCTACTGGGATTCCGGGCGCGGCCTCGCCGTCCCCACCGCCACCAAGACCGCCTGGGCCGTCTATATCGGCTCGGTCGTGCTCGCCGCGATCATCCTGTGGGCCGGGTACGCCGGCATGGGAGCGTAAAAGATGGCCCATAAAGGCACCTCTTCCTTCATCATGCAGCGCTTCACCGCGGCGCTCCTGATCCCGCTGGGCCTGTGGTTTCTCGTGGGCGTGGTCTCGCATCTCGGCGCCGATTACGACGCGGCGCGGGCCTGGCTCGCAAAGCCGCTGAACGGCATTCTGATGGCGCTCTTCATCGCCATCGGCGCCTGGCACATGCGCATCGGCATGGCCGAAATCATCGCCGACTATATCCATTCCGGCCTCAAAGGCGTTCTCGATATTTTGAACTGGCTCGTCTGCCTCGCGCTGATCGCGGGCGCGGCCTTCGCCGTCTATACTGTGACCTTCGCCGGCTGACGCCGCTCCACCTTCGCTCCCCCAGGATGCCTCCCATGACTTCGAGTTACGAAATTGTCGATCACGAATATGACGTTGTCGTCGTCGGCGCCGGCGGCGCAGGATTGCGCGCGACGCTGGGCGCGGCGCAAGCCGGTCTGAAGACGGCCTGCGTCACCAAGGTGTTCCCGACCCGCTCCCACACGGTTGCGGCGCAGGGCGGCATCTCCGCCTCTCTCGGTAATATGGGCGAGGACGACTGGCGCTGGCACATGTACGACACCGTCAAGGGCTCCGACTGGCTCGGCGACCAGGACGCCATCGAATATCTCTGCCGCCACGCCCCCGCCGCCGTTTACGAACTCGAGCACTGGGGCGTTCCGTTCTCCCGCACCGAAGAAGGCAAGATCTATCAGCGCGCCTTCGGCGGCATGACCAAGAATTACGGCGAAGGCCAGGTCCAGCGCACCTGCGCCGCCGCGGACCGCACCGGCCACGCCATCCTGCACACGCTTTACGGCCAGTCGGTGAAGCAGAACGCGAAGTTCTTCATCGAGCATTTCGCCCTCGACCTGATCATGTCCGAAGACGGCGAATGCCGCGGCGTGATCTCGTGGGAGCTCGATACCGGGATCATCCACCGCTTCTCTGCGAAGATGGTGATCCTTGCGACCGGCGGCTATGGCCGCGTCTATTTCTCCTGCACCTCAGCCCACACCTGCACTGGCGACGGCAACGCCATGGTCCTGCGCGCCGGCCTGCCCTTGCAGGACATGGAGTTCGTGCAGTTCCACCCCACCGGGATTTACGGCGCCGGCGTTCTCATCACCGAGGGCGCACGCGGCGAAGGCGGCTATCTCACCAACTCCGAAGGCGAGCGCTTCATGGAGCGCTATGCGCCTTCCGCGAAAGACCTCGCCTCGCGCGACGTCGTCTCGCGCTCCATGACCATGGAGATCCGCGAGGGCCGCGGCGTCGGTCCGAACAAGGACCATATACACCTCAACCTCAATCACCTCGACCCGAAAGTGCTGGCGAGCCGCCTGCCCGGGATTTCGGAAAGCGCGAAGATTTTCGCCGGCGTCGACGTGACGAAAGAACCGATCCCGGTGATCCCCACGGTTCACTACAATATGGGCGGCATCCCGACGAATTATCACGGCGAGGTGCTGACCAAGCGCGGCGACAACTCGGAAGTGGTGGTGCCGGGCCTCATGGCCATCGGCGAAGCGGCCTGCGTTTCCGTGCACGGCGCCAACCGCCTCGGCTCCAACTCGCTGATCGACCTCGTGGTGTTCGGGCGCGCGGCGGGCCTTCGCTGCGGCGAGATCGTCGACCGCGACGCGCCGATGCCGGAGCTTCCGAAACAGGCGACAGAAGAAGCCCTCGCCCGCCTCGACAAGTTCCGCTACGCCAAGGGTGGAACGCCGACCGCGGCCCTTCGCGCGCAGATGCAGCGCGTCATGCAGGAGGACTGCGCCGTCTTCCGCACCGAAGAGTCGCTGCAACAGGGCTGCGCGCGTATCAGCGAGGTTCACGCCGGCATGCCGGATATCGGCGTCACCGACCGTTCGCTGATCTGGAACACTGACCTCGTCGAAACCCTCGAATTCGACAATATGATCGGCCAGGCGGTCGTCACCATGGAGGGCGCGGCGAACCGCAAGGAAAGCCGCGGCGCACATGCGCGCGAAGACTTCCCCGACCGCGACGACGCCAACTGGATGAAGCACACCGCCGCCTGGTTCGCCAACGGCAAGGCGACCCTCGACTATCGCCCGGTGCACGACTTCACCCTCTCGGACGAGATCAAATATATCGAGCCGAAGAAGCGGGTCTACTAGGACTACTTCCTGAAATTGAGGGTCGCGCTTTTGCCGGTCTCTAGGCTCGCCGCGCCGTCGACGGTGCGGGGCTCGAAGCGCCATTGCGCCAGGGCGCGCAGGGCCTGGTCGTTGAAGCAGGAATCCGTCGAAGTCACGATCCGCGCATTGACCGCGCGGCCGGCGGCGCTGACGTCGAACATCACCGTCACCGATTCCACGTCCTTGGCGCCGCGCGCACAGCGTTCGGGATAAGCAGGCGGCACGGAGCGCGACAGCGAAGCTTCCTCCACCACCGGCAGCGCCGGGCGCGGCCTGCGCGGCAGAGGCCGTGTCTGGGGCGGGGGTTGCGACAGGCTTTGGGTTTCGGTCGGCTGGGCGGTCTGGTCGGCTTGGGCTTCGGGCGCGGCGGTTTCGCTCGCCAGCGTCGGCGCGGGCGGCGCTTCCCCCGCGGGTGTAGCCTCAGTTACCTGAGGGGTTTCCTGCGCGGTCTCTTCCACCGGCTCCCCTGAAGCCTCCGGGGTTTCAGCGGCGGCGCCCTCTTCTTCGGGGAGCGGCGCGGCGGGCGCAGCATCCTCAACAGATCCTTCCGTAGACGGATCGGCTTCGGCGGCGGCGCCGTCTTGCGCTTGTGTTGCCGGCTGTTCTTGCGGCCGGGCCGTCGGCGCCGGGACCAGAAGCGACGGCCGGGTTGCGGCAGATGGCGCGCTGACGACGACATTCGGCCCCGTGGCCGGTTCGTCGCCACTGCCCGAAAGCACCTGAAAACCGACCCACATCACGAAAAGCAGAACCGCGAGGAGCGCAAAAACTGTGGCGAGCCGCGCGCCCTCGCCCGCCGCAGAAACCGGCGACGGCGCCGCATAGGAGGCGGGCGCGGCGTAAGGCGCGCCTTGCGCCGCTTCGTCCGGCGCGGCGGCGGCTTTTTGAACGTCGGCGATTTCGGCGCGGAAGCGCCCGGCGACCGCCTCGGCGTCGAGGCCGAGATAGCGCGCATAGCTTTTCACGAAACCCGATGCGTAAGGCAGCGCGGGGAGAAGATCGGCGCGCATCACCTCGATCGCGGCGATATGGGAGGCCTTCACCTTGATCGCCTCGCTCACCTCGTCGACGGAGAGCCCTGCGGCCTCACGCGCGGCGGCGAGGAACGCCCCGGCATGCTCGGCCCCGGCCAGCGCCGGCGCGTTTTCGTCAGGCGCAGGAGCGCCGGCAGGCGCGCCCGCGCCGCCCTTGAAATTGATGATTTCCGCAACCTTGTCCTGAGCCATTCCGCCCGGCGCCTAACTCAACTTCAACCAATTCCGGAGCGGCTCGCATGCTCCCAAGGGCCCCACGCCATTGGGAACGCCGCCCGAATAGCGCCCGAAAAGGGCGCTTGCCGAACGGAGAAGCATAATCGGCGCCATCGGTGTGCGGCTGTGGCGCTGCTGTCGCCGCTTGGCGTTAACCACTTTATCATGGAAAACCCGAAATGCGAAAATTCCGGCGAAGAAAGGCTGTTTCATGAGCTATAGCTGCTTCACCCTCGATCTTGCGTACGGCGTCGCGCATTTGCGCTTTTCCCGGCCCGACAAGTTCAACTCCTTCACGCCGGAGTTCTGGCGCGAGCTGCCCGAGGCCGTGAACGAGATTTCGGACGACGCGAAAGCGCGGGTCATCGTCCTCTCCGCCGAAGGCAAGCATTTCACGGCGGGCATGGATATTTCGGTGTTCATGTCGGGCGCATTAGAAGCGCCGCCGGACAACAATGAGACCGCGGCCGAGGCGCTGCGCCATCAGGTGAAGGCGCTGCAGGCGACTTTCTCGGCGCTTGAAAATGCGCGCCAGCCTGTGCTCGCCGCGATTCAGGGCGGCGCGGTCGGCGCCGGGGTCGATCTCGCCTCGGCCTGTGACTGCCGCTACGCCAGCGCCGACGCGTTTTTCTGCGTGCAGGAGACGGCCATCGGCATGACCGCCGATGTGGGCACCTTTCCGCGGCTCGCAAAGATTGTCCCCGAAGGCTGGGCGCGCCAGATGGCCTACACCGCCGAGCGCGTTCCCGCCGCGAAAGCCAAGGAAATCGGCCTCGTCAACGAAGTCTATGAGACGCATGAAGCGCTGCTCGACGGCGTGATGGAGATTGCGCGCCAGATCGCGGCGCATTCGCCGCTCGCCGTTTCCGGCTGCAAGCGCCTCATCAATTATTCGCGCGACCATTCCACCGAAGACACGCTCGATTACATCTCGCTGTGGAACGCCGCCATGCTGCGCCCCGGCGACATCAAGGAAAGCTATATGGCGAAGTCGGAAAAACGCGAGGCGAAATTCGACGACTTAAAACCGGTGAAGAAGTCTCTATAGAGCGAGAAGCTCGTTCACGGCGCGGTCGGCGGCGTCGATGGCGCCCTGCACATAGGCGAGCGCGCTTGAATCCGAATTGGCGATTGCCATGCGCCCGATAGGTTTGCGCGCCGTCATGTGGGGCCCGTATTCCGGGCTCCAGGTCCACGGATCGTAAAGCTCGTTATATTCGTAGGCATAGCCGTGCGGCCAGCGGTTGACGGTGATCGCCGCGATGTCGCGTTCGGCGTCGAAGCCGTAGGGCCCGAGCATCCCCGTCATCTGATCGACAATCGCGGTTTCGAAATCCTCGAAGGACATCTGATAGAGTTTCGCGCGGCCCGCCCGATGCTGCTCGCGCTCCGTCAGGCCAGGCTCCGCCGGAACATATTGAAGATGCGCGATCACCGGCCTGTCCGGCGCGGGCGAGAACGCGACGCCGCCCATGCTCACCGGAAAATCGAGCGAAATCGATTCAAACAGCCCATGGGGCGAATAGAACCGGTGATAGCCGGCCTTTTCAAAGGCACGCCAGTTGCGCAGGGCGACATTGGTGTAAACGAGCGGGATCTTCACCAGCGCCTCGCCCGCCTCGCGCTGCACCGCGTCCATCTCCGGACAGATATGGGGCAGCATGTGCAGGTAACAGGCGAGAACGACGTTCCGGCCGCGCACGCGGAACGCCTCGCCGCCTTTCACATAGGTCACCTCCGCGCCCTCGCCGGCGTTCTCCGCCTTCACCACGGTCGCGTTGAGACGCACGCGCACGGATGCATCGTCGGCATCGAGCCGGTCGTAATTGGCGCGCGCGCCGACCTCGTCCTCCATGGTCTCGCCGGGCACAACGTCGGGCCTCAAGGCGCGCATGAGCAGCCGCGCGACCGCGGCATTGCCGTCAGGGAAATGGAAGATGTAAGGATCTTCATTGTCGTAAGGCGCGGGAATGGCGTCGCCGAGACCAAGCCCCGCCGTTCCCGGCATGGCGAGCCGCGCGCCTTCCAGCGCCGACAAAGCGTCCCAGCCGACGCCCCAAAGGCCGGTGATGGAACGGCGCAGGAGAACCGCAATCTCCTCGCCGGCGCCCGCATGATCGAGAAGAAAGCGCTCATAGCTGATGCGCCTTAAGTGATCGATCTTTTCGGAAACGCTTTTGCCCTGGAGATAATCCTTGCCGGCGAACACCAACTCCGCGAATTTTTCGCGCTGGTCCTCCGGCCACGGAATAGCGGCGATGGCGTCCATCGCGCGCGTCTTTGACGGCGCGTCGCCCCAGAGCCCGTAGGGCTCGTCGATCAGAACATCGTCGCCGTAATGGGCCTTGTCGAGATAAACGCCGCGGCCCATCTCGCGCCGGGCGTAAAAATCGCGGTCGAAATAATCGTAGAATTTTTCCAGATCGACGCCGATCTCCCTGACCAGATCGCGGGCCGTCTTCGACCACTGGCTCGGCCCGTCGAGCGACTGGCTGCCGCCATAGCCGATCAGCTTTTCGCCGCCGACGTCGAACTCGTTGCGCTTGGCGTGACCGCCGAAATCGTCGTGATTGTCGAGAAGGAGGATGCGCGCATTCGCGCCCGCGCGCTGCTTCCAGAAATAGGCGGCGGAAAGGCCCGATATGCCGGCCCCGACGACGATGAGATCGTAGTCCTCGTCGGTCTGCGTTTCCGGGCGCGACCAGGTCTCGCCGTCCCAGGCCAGCGCATGGGCGGTCTCGAATGACCCCGCATGGGCGCCGCGCATCCCCGTCAGGGCCGGCGGGTAATCGCCGTCGTCAGCCTTGGCGCAGCCCAGAAGGGCAGAGGGCGCAAGCCCTGCGATGACGGGCAGGCTGACGCCGCCGAGAAAATCACGGCGGGTGATCGAAGACAGGCGTTTCATGGGCGCGCTCCGGGCGAGAGGCGTCAATCGGAGCTTAATTCAGGCGCTTCGTCAATAAACTGGCGCGGGTTGTAGCGCGGCGGCGGCGCGTCGCCGATGGCTTCCTTGCGCGCCTTGTCGCGCTCGCGCGCGGCCTCCACCAGCGCTTCGAAAATGCGCATGTCGCCCTTGCGATAGGTGAGGAATTCCGGATGGAACTGAACGCCGAGATAGAAATCGCAGCTCTGGTCCTCGATGGCCTGGATGAGGCCGTTGTCTTCGCGCGCCGTCACGACGAGCCCCTCGCCCACCGTCTCCACCGCCTGTTTATGGATCGAGTTCACCTTGCGGGTTTCATCGCCGATGATCCGGCGCAGGAGCGAGCCGTCCTCTATGTGGATTTTCTTGCGGTAGAAGATGTGGCCGGGGAGCGAGCTCGGGTAATCCATCTCCGGAAAGGCGCTGCCGATATCGCCATGCAAGGTGCCGCCATTGACGACGTTCAAAAGCTGTGCGCCGCGGCAGATCCCGAGCACCGGCAGGCGTTCGTCCCTGGCGCGATGGGCCCAGAACCGCTCCATGCGGTCGCGGTCGCGGTCGTAATTCCCTTGCGGGTTCGGCTGGCCTTCGTAAAGCTCGGGATAGACGTCGGCGCCGCCGCCCAGCACCAGGCCGGAAATCCATTTATCCGTATGCGGATGCCGCGCCGTCAGCCGCAGGGGCTCGCCGCCGGCGCGGCGCACCGCCAGCCAGATCGCCCCATAGGCGAAAAAATCGCCATGGGTCGGTTTGGTGATGCCAATAACCGGTTTGTCCGTCATGCCGATATAGTTACGTCTTACCCGTCAATGCTTCATTTCCGGGGGCAGCTCCCCGTGGCGCACAAGCGAGCTTACCACATAGAGAAAGCCGAGATTGGCCATGCGGTCTTCCTTGAAGGATAATTCGCCCTTGGCGCCGCGGATCTCGTACACCGCCTGGAAAAGCTCGAACGCGATGTCGTCGCGGTCGATCACCTCGCCGACATTTTTCGCAAAGCGCTTCACCGCCTCGCCGATACGCCCCTCTTTCAGGCTTTCGCCCGCATCGCGCCAGGCTTCGCTCAGCCTTGTGAAATGGGTTTCGGAATGGGCGATGTCGTTAACGGCGGAGAGCATCGCAACGCCCGGAATGCGGGTTTTTTCGCCGACGCGCTGCTCGTAAGTGGAAAGCACGCTGCCCGTCACCGTGAGTTCGTAAAGCATCCAGGGAAAATCCACCCCCGACGCGATGGAATGATAAAGCCCCGCCCAGAAGCGTGGATTGACCTCGATGAGACGCGCCTCGTCGCCTTCTTTCTCGGTCCAGCGATAGTCGATTTCCGCGATCCCGTTCCAGCCGAGGAGGCCTAAGAGTTTCTTCGAGCTTTCGACGAAAGGCGCGTCGTCCACGGTCTCGCGCATTACCCCGGCGCCGGACGTGCGCGGCCACTGGCGCAGATTCTTGTAGGCCATGGAGCCTTTCAAAACGCCGTTTTCGAAAATCACCGTGTGGCAGTAATCGACGCCTTCGAGAAATTCCTGAACGAGAGCGCGGTCGCCGGTGAGCTTCTTGAACTGCGCCATGAGTTCATCGGCGCTCTCCGCCTTGGTGACGCCGCGCCCGCCGACCTTGTCGGGGGCTTTCAGCATCACCGGGAAGCGGACTTTCTCCGCCGCCTCGCGCACTTCTTCTTCCGAGGTCACCTTGATGGTCTGCGGCGCGGGCAGGTTCTGTTCGGCCGCCCAGGGAACGAGATGGTCCTTCGGATCGACGCGGTCGATGGCGGCGAAATCCGGCGCGGCGATGTCGATGATCCCCTCGAAGCGGTCGCGGTGCTCGGAGAAAAACCGCATGCCCTCGAAAGCCGGCATCAGAACATAGGGCCGGCCGTCTTCGGGCTGATGCTCCTTCGCCTTCTCGATCATCTTGTCGAGAAAGGCTTCGGGCTCGTCCTCGCGCACGGGATGGGTGAAATAGCCGCTGATATTCTTGGAGAAGGACAGCGCCGTCATCCCTACATCGTCGCAGCCGATGATCTCAACGCCGCGCTCATGCAATGAGCGGGCAATGGCGAGGGACATGAGCGAGCGGCCATAGGTGACGATCACCCGCCCGCGCGCCAGCCGGGAATTCACTTCATCATTCATAAGCCTGTTATACGCCGCCAGCCCCGTCCAGATACAGGCCGGGCATACTCCTCTTCTCAGCGTCTCTTAACACCTGAAAGCACACATCCGTTCCGGGTCCCGAAGTCCCTGTTGACGCCCCCGGCCGGCCCCTGGCGGACGCGCCCCGCCCCATAATCGCGCCAATCAATCCATGCAAAACCCGCTTTCGCGCCATGGCGGCGCCACGCTCGGCCCTATGCTCGCGATCCGGGCCGGCGGCGATTTTCGACAGGGGATACTTTCGTGGAAATCAAGATGGAGCCGCGCCAGCGCTCGCTCGGCCTGAAACTCATTCTGGTGGGGGCGCTCGCCTTCATGCTGTGGATACCCGCCATGCTCGTCCACGGGCTGGTTTTCGAACGCTCGACCCGGGCCGACAGCGTGCGCGAGGAAATCTACGGCCTCAAAGGCGGCGAACAGACCGTCAGCGGCCCGGTGATCATCGCTCCGGCGCTGGTCGAGACCGGCAAGAACAAGAAGACGGGCGAGCCGATCCTTGAAAGCACCTATTTCGTGTTCACCCCGAGCGCGTTGAAGATCGACGCCGACGTCAAGGCGTCACAGCGCCGGCGCTCCATCTATGAAGCGACAATATATGACGCGGACATCGTCGCCGAAGGCTCCTTCGGGCCGCTAACCCCGCCGCAACTGCGCAGCGACATCAAGGAGATCCAGTGGGAGCGCGCGGCGATCGTGGTCAAGTTCGCCGCCAACGCCGCGCTGAAGGGCGTGCGCGACACGCCCCGTCTTTATGTCGACGGCAAGCGGCGCGAGGCGACCTTCGAGCCCGGGGTCAATCTCTCGGCCCTCGGCCGCGCCAGAAGCGATCACGTCATCGACGCACCGGGCATCAGCGCGCCCTTCCCCATCGCCGACCCGCAAAAGCCCTTCGCCTTCCGGCTCTCCCTGCCCCTGTCGGGCGGCGGCGCCCTGTTCTTCGCCCCGGCCGGGGAAGAGACCAGCGTTTCCATGAAAGCGAACTGGCCCGACCCCAGTTTTCAGGGCGCCTATCTGCCCGACGCCCGCGAGATCGGCGCGGAGGGCTTCACGGCGGAATGGCGCATCCCCTATCTGGCGCGCTCCCTGCCCCGCAGCTTTCCGGTGGATGAGGGCCTGTCCCGCCTCGATGCGGGCAAGACCTTCGGGGTCCGCTTCATCGACGCGGCGAGCCCCTATCAGAGCGTCAACCGGGCCCTGAAATACGCCCTGATGTTCCTCGGGATCGTCTTTCTCACCTTCTTCCTGTTCGAGGCGACGACCGGGGCCCGGGCCCACCCGGCGCAATATATCCTGCTCGGCCTCGCCCAGGTGATCTTCTACCTCCTGGTGCTGGCCTTTTCCGAGCATATCGGCTTCGAGGCGGCCTTTGCGGGCGCCGCGACGGCGACGGTGGGCCTCTCCGGCGTCTATGCTGCGACCGTGTTTCACAGCCTGTTACGCGGGATAATCGCCTTCGTGGCCTTTTCAGCCGCCTACGGGCTGATATATCTCCTCATGAAATCAGAGGATTACGCCCTCATGATTGGCTCGGTGACGGCATTTGGCGCAATCGCGCTGACCATGTATGTCACGCGCAGGCTCGATTGGTATGGCGGACGCGGCGAAGCGCAAGGTCGACCGCGCGAAGATGAGGTCTAAAGGCTCGATGGTTCAACTGACGCTGCCGAAGAATTCGAAAGTCAACAAGAACGGCAAGACCTTCAAGGCGAAGGAAGGCGCGGAGAAAGTCCGCACCTTCCATGTCTATCGCTACGACCCCGACAGCCCCGACAATCCGCGCGTCGACAGCTATGAGGTGGACGTCGCCAACGTCTCCATGGTGCTCGACGCGCTGATCGCCATCAAAAACGAAACCGACGCGACGCTCGCCTTCCGCCGCTCCTGCCGCGAGGGCGTGTGCGGGTCCTGCGCCATGAATATCAACGGCGCCAACACGCTCGCCTGCACCAAGGGCATGGACGAATGCGGCGACGGCGACGTGCATGTCTATCCGCTGCCGCACCAGCCGGTGGTCAAGGACCTCGTCACCGATCTCAGCAAGTTCTACGAACAGCACGCCTATATCGAGCCTTACCTACAGGCGAAGGCGGACGAACCCGAAACCGAATGGCGCCAGTCGCCCGAAGAGCGCGCGAAACTCGACGGGCTTTACGAGTGCATTCTCTGCGCCTGCTGCTCGACCTCCTGCCCGTCCTACTGGTGGAACGGCGATAATGACGGCAAGAACGAATATCTCGGGCCGGCCGCACTGTTGCAGGCCTATCGCTGGCTCGCCGACAGCCGCGATCAGCTCGATAATGAGCGCCTCGACAAGCTCGAGGACGAGTTCAAGCTCTATCGCTGCCACACCATCATGAACTGCGCACAGGTCTGCCCGAAACATTTGAATCCGGCGAAAGCCATCGCCGAGATCAAGAAGATGATGGTGAACCGTCCGGACGGCCAGAGCGCCGCGCAGAAAGCGGACTAGGGCGCAATGGAAGCGGACCTTTCCGAACATCTCGGAAGGTCGGGCGAGCTTCTTATCGGTCTTTTCGGCCTTTTTATTCTGTCGCTGATGCACAAGGACGTGCGGCGCAACGCAGCCGCGGCCGGCCAACGCGGTATTGGCTTATTCGCATGGCTCCATAGACAGGCAAGCCGCCGCTGCTCTTTCTACGCGAACTGGGCGCGCGCCTTCCGCTATCTGTTTGTGGAACGGCGCGATCTTTTTTCCATTGTCGTCGCCTTGACGGCGCTAGATTACCTGTCGATCTGGCACGCGAATTTTCTCTTCAATCGCTTCGACCTTTACCCGGCTTACGAAAGCTATCAGTCCTCTGACATCTTCCTTGCCTATTACTCGTCAGCGGAGTTTGCGCTCAACGTCTTGCGGATTTTCGGCTATGCGCTTTTTGGCTGGCTTGCGTTTCGCGTCGCCGCCGGCGCGAGCTATCGAGAGGCCGCGCAATTCCGGCCCATCCGGCAAGCAGCGGGCCTGTTCTTCTGCATTTACGGCGTTCAGACTTTCACCGACATGCTCACGCCCCTTAACTTGAGCGCATTCAATACGCTTGCGGAGGATATGATTTATTTCGTCTTCATGGGCGCCCACATGCTGATCGGCGCGGCCTGTATGGGCCTCGGGGCGGCGCTGTTGAATAAGCGGAATGATGGCGTGGGGCTCAAAAGCGCCGGGGCGGCGCTGCTCGGATATTTACTGATAGCGCATCTGCTGCAATGGCTTTACTTCGCCATGGACTGGCTGGCCGTGCCGACCAGGACTGTATGGCTGCGGGTCGCCGAATATTACGCGAGCAATTTCACCTATATTCTGTTGACCAACGTCCTGCTGACGGCGTTCGCCATCAGGCTGGCACGCCCGAATGGCTTGGGCGAGCCTGCTTCGAGCGCGCCGGACAGCGCGGCGTCAGATCGTGCCGCGCACGCGGTTTGACTTGATTTTTTTCTTGACGCTCGCCGCCTTGATCGCCGCGGCGCGGGCGGCGCGCGCCTCGTCCTTGCCGCCGGGAACGGCGCCCACAGCCGCCTGCCAATAGATCATGCGCGCTTCGCTGAGAACATTATAGGCGCGCAAGGCAAGCACCAGACCGATCAATGCGAGCATGAAAGACGCCGCGAGGACGCCAATTTGCAGATAGGTCATGTTCGCTTCGATGTCTTGCATCAGAAGCGTCGCTGCTTCCTGGTTATTCATACGCCCCTCTTCACGACAAACCCCTCGCGCCCCGCCCAGGCGGTCCGGCCCTTTAAAACCGGCCTTAAACGAGCAAGCAGCGCCGAAAAAGTCTATACGCCGCAAAGCGCGCTCCGCAACCGATTTGTTGCAACGCGGGACACCCCAAAACCCAAAAGGAACTTATCACTAAAATAATGGCATAATATAGCTTAAAATTCGAATATATTTGCTAATTATGCGACTCTATAGGTAATTCATCGTCGTTTATGTTGCGTCGCGAAATTATTTTCCGCATCATTTCCGCACGGATGACTTTCAGGTCGTGGGGAACAGTCACTGTACGGACGATCCCTCATGCCCGAAAATCCAAAGTGAGGGGCTAACATATGTCAAAAATAAAACCAGCGATCAGCGCGGGCGTGACGGCGGCGGTCATGCTTGCGGGCGTAGCATTTGCGCAAGAACCCGCCGCAGCGGAGGCGTCCACGGCGCCGGCGCCGGACACGGCGTTCGTGTTCAACACATTTTTATTCCTGATGATGGGCATGGTCGTCATGTTCATGGCGGCGGGCTTCTGCATGCTTGAAGCCGGTCTTGTGCGGTCGAAAAACGCCGCAACGATCTGCCTGAAGAACATTACGCTTTACGCCATCGCGACCGTGATGGTCTGGCTCGTCGGCTACAACGTCATCTACGGCGTCGAAACCGGCGGTTACATCGGCACGCTCGCCCTATGGTCGGCGGACGATTCAGCGGCGCTCGAGACCGGCTATTCAGCGTCTTCGGACTGGTTCTTCCAGATGGTCTTCGTCGCCACCGCGGCGTCGATCGTTTCTGGCACGATTGCGGAACGCGTACGGCTGTGGCCGTTCTTCATCTTCACCGCGATCCTGACGGGCCTTATCTATCCGATCCAGGCGTCCTGGGAATGGGGCGGCGGCTGGCTTGACGCGCGTTACGGTTTCTCCGACTTCGCCGGCTCGACCCTGGTGCACGCCACCGGCGGCTGGGCGGCGCTTGCGGCGGCCATCGCGCTTGGACCGCGGCGCGGCAAATATGGACCCGGCGGACAGATCAATGTCCTGCGCGGCTCTTCCCTGCCGCTCGCAACGCTCGGGACGTTCATTCTCTGGCTCGGCTGGTTCGGCTTTAACGGCGGCTCTCAGCTGGCGCTCGGCTCGCTCGACGATTCCATCGCGGTGTCGAACATCTTCGTCAACACCAACATGGCGGCGGCCTGCGGCGTCATCACGGTCGTGGTGCTGTGCACCTTCCTTAAAAAGAAGATCGACCTTTCCATGGCCTTAAACGGCGCGATCGGCGGCCTCGTCTCCATCACCGCCGAACCGTTGATGCCGGCCGTGTGGCAGGCGGCGCTGATCGGCTCCGTCGGCGGCGTCATCATCTTCATCACGACGCCAATCCTCGAATACGCCCGCATCGACGACGTGGTCGGCGCCATTCCGGCGCACCTCTTCTGCGGCATGTGGGGCACGATCATCGTGCCGCTCAGCAACAGCGACGCGACCATTGTCGGCCAGGGCGTGGGCATCCTCGCCAACGGCGTCTTCGTGTTCTTCGTCAGCCTCGTGATCTGGTTCCTGATGAAAATCATCATCGGCATCAGGGCGAGCGCGGAGGAAGAGGACAAGGGTCTCGACGACTCGGAAGTCGGCGCGCCGGCATGGCCCGACTTCTCCAGCCAAAACCCCTTGCATCCTGCGGAATAGCGTTCGCGCTACAAACAGGCTTGCAAGCCCCACGGAACCCGGCGGATCATTCCGCCGGGTTTTTCTTTGTTCAAGTTTTCAGGAAGCCCGCGCCCGCGTGATGTCCGGACCCGCCTCTTCATAACGGGAGAACGCCATGATCTTCTGCCAGATCTTGCGCGAGAGCGCCGTGGTGAGCTGTTCGATGTCGCCGGCGCCGGCGACGACTTCCGGGTCGCGACAGCTCTGCGCGAAGAGCGCGGCGAGCTTCGCCGTCAGCGACAGCATCTCGGAACAATAATCGAGATAGCGCTCGAGCATGGCGCCTTCGAGATGGATCTTCGGCGAGGAGGCTGTCGCCGGCAGGGCGCGCCGGTAAGGATCTTTAGTAAGCTGATGCATGTCGACGACATGGGCGATGGACCGCAACTCATGGAGATAGTCGAGCGCCTTGGCCCGCTTCCAGCGCTCCTCTAGGCGGCCGAGCGTCAAAACGCCGAGCCCCATCAGCACCGCGATGTTCATGGCGGGCTCAAGCACCTGAACGAGACTCGCCGCCTCGAACTCCATGGCGCCGTAATGAAGCGTCAGGGCGATCCAGGCGAGCGCCCCGGCCCCGAGCGCCCAGACCGAATAGACAGACAGACGGATCGCGATGACCGGCCGGCGCAGCCTTTCGGCCTCTGAGGCGCAGCTTCGCGCCGCCTCGCACAGCTCCTGCGCCACCCTCTCGAGACCGGAGCCGGGGAAACGCTCCCCGATCCGCCGGGCGAGGGCGTCGATGGTGGCGATCACGCAATCGGGCTTCAGGGTTCTGTAAGGCAACGGACTCCCCCGGGGTTTCGAGGCTCAGCCATACCCGAAAAGCCTTTCCCCTCCCCTAAAGCGCGCGCGCCTACACGCCGCAACAGAAAGTCCTTGCATTCATTTCTATTATTCTATAATTATAGAAATATGGAAATTGAAGCCGCAACCCAGGCGTTTTCAGCGCTTTCGCAAGGCGCCCGGCTCGCCACGCTGAAAATGCTGATCAAGGCCGGCCCCCGCGGGGCCTCCGCCGGCGAAATCGCCGAGGCCATGAATACGCCGCCCCCGACCATGTCCTTTCATTTGAAAGAACTCGAAAGGTCCGGCCTCGTCCACGCCCGCAAGGAGGGCCGCCGGGTCATCTATTCGGCGGACTATGGCGGCGTGCGCGAGCTGATCGATTTCCTCCTGGCCGATTGCTGCGGCGGCGACCGCCGCCTCTGCGGCCCATATGTGGTGATCAAGGAGAGCGCCTGATGAAACGCCTGCATATCCATATCCGCACCAACGATATTGACCAATCCGTCCGCTATTACACCGCCCTTTTCGGCGCCGAACCGGAAAAGCGCAAAGACGATTACGCCCGCTGGCTCCTCGACGATCCGGCGGTCAACCTCGCCATATCAACCCGCGGCGGCGCGGGCGGCGTCGATCACCTCGGCATCAGCCTCGACGACAATGAGGGGCTAGAAGCGATCGCCGCTCGCCTGCGAGACAAGGCGGCGCCGGTCGCCGCCGAAGACAAGGCGACCTGCTGTTACGCCAGAAGCGACAAATATTGGAGCCACGACCCGCAGGGCGCGGTCTGGGAGCTGTTCCACACCTATGGCGACAGCGAAACCTTTGGCGAAGACGCCCGCCCGGACCCCAAAGCGGAAACATCCGGCGCCTGCTGCGGCGCCTGAAGCCTCATGCGCAACATCCTCTTCCTGTGCACCGGCAATTCGGCGCGCTCGATCATGGCCGAGGCCTATATGAACCATGCGGGCGCGCCGCGCTGGCGCGCCTTCTCCGCGGGATCAACGCCCACAGGAAAGGTCAATCCTTTCGCCCTTGAAACATTGACGGCGCATGGCGTCGCGGCGCCGGAAGGCGTGCGCTCGAAAAGCTGGGACGAATTCGCGAAGCCGGACGCGCCCCTGATGGATGCGGTCGTCACCGTCTGCGACAACGCCGCGGGCGAGACCTGCCCCGTCTGGCCCGCAAAAGAGGGCGCCGCGCCGCTAAAGGCGCACTGGTCCTTCCCCGACCCCGCGGCGGCAGAGGGAAGCGACAATGAAAAGCGCGAGGCTTTCGAGACCGTCTTCGCCGACATCCGCGCCCAAATCGACGCCTTTCTGGCACGAGAAGAAGACTGAAAACGGGGAGAGCCGCTTTGTCCGTATTCGAACGATATCTCTCGCTCTGGGTCGCTTTGTGCATCATCGCCGGGATCGCGCTCGGCGAACTCGCGCCCGGTCTTTTTCAGATCCTCGCCTCCTGGCAGGCCGCGAATGTCAATTTCGCGGTCGCTATCCTGATTTGGGCCATGGTCTATCCCATGATGATCGGCGTCGACTTCGCCAGCCTCAAACGCGTGGGCGATAAACCGAAGGGGCTCGCCGTCACGCTCGCGGTGAATTGGCTGATCAAACCCTTCACCATGGCGGCGCTCGGCGTTCTCTTTTTCAAGCATGTTTTCGCAGGGCTGATCCCGCCTGAGGACGCCGAAGGCTATATCGCCGGGCTGATCCTTCTCGGCGCCGCGCCCTGCACGGCCATGGTCTTCGTCTGGTCGCAACTGACGCGGGGCGATCCGACCTACACGCTGGCGCAGGTGAGCGTGAACGACGCCATCATGGTCTTTGCCTTCGCGCCCATCGTCGCTTTCCTGCTCGGCGTCGTCGACATCGCCGTGCCCTGGGAGACGCTGCTGCTGTCGGTGACGCTTTACGTGGTGATCCCGCTCATGGCGGGCGCGGCGACCCGGGCGGCGCTCGCCCGGCGCGGCGGCGAGACGGCCATCGCCGGCTTTACGGCGCGGCTGAAGCCTTATTCCGTCATCGGCCTTCTCACGACGGTCATCCTGCTTTTCGGCTTTCAGGGCGGGGTCATTCTCGACCGGCCGCTCGTCATCGCGCTGATCGCCGTTCCCTTGCTGATCCAGTCTTATGGGGTATTCGCCCTCGCCTATGCCGCCGCCTGGGCCTGGCGCATTCCGTTCAACATCGCCGCCCCTTGCGCGCTCATCGGCACGTCGAATTTTTTCGAACTGGCGGTGGCCGTCGCCATCAGCCTTTTTGGCCTCGAGTCCGGCGCTGCGCTGGCGACGGTCGTCGGCGTCCTCGTCGAAGTGCCGGTCATGCTGTCGCTGGTCGCCTTCGCCAATGCAACGCAGAAACATTTCCCCTTGTCCGGTCAGTGACTCGGGAACTCTTAAACGATCGCAACACCGCGCCGCTTCAGCATGATGAAATAGAGAACGAACAAAGCCACGAAAACGACGTCGCCGGCGATCACCACGATGGCGAAGGAGGACGTCCAGCCCTGCAGATACATGAAGCAGAGATTGAGCGCGAAAAGCGCCTTGCCCAGCCCGCCCATCAGGACAATGCCGGTATGGCGCGCCGGATTGACGGCGGCCATGAGAAACCCGAACCCATAGAGAAAAGCCGTGCCCCACGCGCCGCGATAGACCGCAATCATCACCGGGTCTGCGAGCGCGCGCCCGAACTCGCGCTCGAACATGCCGCCCGCGTCCATGAGGCCGGGGATCGCGCCGGCGAAATTCCAGATCGCCGAAATCACAAACAGGATGCGGAAAAACCGCAAAGCGCCGCCATCCAGCTCAGTCATCGCTCCCGCCCTCCGTTAGCGCCGCATCCTGCTGATTGATCCGCGTCCAGACTTGCGTGCGGCAAAACGGTCCGAGGCATCCCTGCACGCGAAGCCGGTTGCCGGCGATCAGCGCCATCGCCGAGCGGAAGGTCTGGCCGGTCTCCGGATTGTAAAGCCGTCCGTCCCGCCAGCCGTCTTCGCTAGGCGAATAGCCCCACAAAATGGGAAGCCCGGCGAGGGGCCGGCTGCGCAGTTCAGGATCGCGGTTGTTCTCATCAAGGCTTCGCCCGCCACTGACCTCATCATCGACCGAGACCAGAAACCCGCATGGCGAGCCGTCCCCGCAATCAGCGATCGTCACCGCCGCGCCATGGCGCACGGTGCGCCAGTCCCCGGCAATGCCGGCAAGGTCGCTGGCCAGAACCGGACAAGCCGCGACCATCGACACGGCGATCGCCACCCCTCCAATCAAGCGCATTTGCGGCGTTCTCCCCTATTTATTTATAACGCGTTATATTTTAATATGTCCGCCTGGTCAAGCCCGAGGATCTGCTAAGGATCAGCACATGCCCTCATCGCCCCCATCGTCTTCATCCCGCGCGCGCGGCCGGCCCGTCCTCTCCGAAGGCGAGAAAGCCGACATGCGAAGGCGCATTGCCGAGGGGGCGTTTCGGCTGTTTCAGGAGGATGGGTACGACGCGGTCTCCATGCGCCGCCTCGCCAATGAGGCCGGCTGCACGGTGATGACGCTCTATCGGTATTTCGACCGCAAGATCGACATCCTGCGCGCGCTCTGGGCGGAGGTCTTCGCCGAGCTCTTCGACCGACTCGACAAGATCGCCGCCGGCGAGCCCGATCCGGCGCGGCGGCTCCATGCGGTCGCGCTCGGCTATGTGGCGTTCTGGCTCGAGCGCCGCGAGCATTATTTTCTGGTGTTCATGTCGAGCGGCGTATCGCAGTCGGATGTCAGCATCTTTGTCGGCGATGACAGCGTCGTCCGCCGCTTCGACGTCATCCGCGACAGCCTCGCCAGCGCGCTTGGCTCAGGCGTCAGCGAGAAAGATCTCACCCTGAAAGCGGAACTGCTCCTGTGTGCGCTGAACGGCGTCGCGCACAACCTGATTACGATCAGCGCCTATCCCTGGTCCGAACCGGAAGCGCTGGTTCGCGAAGCGGTGTCCGCGATCCTCAAGCCATAGATGGCCCGACTTCAAACGTGACGGCGGGCCCCAAGCAGATTATAGCCTCTCCCGATGAGGGGACCGCGCCCGCGATATGACGCGCTCGTAGAAGCGGGCGAACTGGCCAGCGATCCGGCGCAGGAAGCGGCGGCCGATCGCCTGCAGGCGCTGCATGACGCGCTGAAAGGCTACAAAGGCCCGAAAAAAAGCTGGTTCGGCGGCGGGAAAACCCCGCCGCAAGGGCTTTATCTGTGGGGCGGGGTCGGACGCGGCAAAACCCTCCTCATGGACCTCTTCTTCAACAACACGCCCTTCCACCGCAAACGCCGGGCGCATTTCCACGAATTCATGGCCGACGCCCATGACCGCATCGCCGCCTGGCGCGCGCTCCCCGCCGCCGAGAAGAAAAAGCACAAGGCCTATAACCGCGCATCGCCCGACGACCCCATGCCGCCGGTCGCCCATGACCTGGCGAACGAGGCGCTGCTTTTGTGCTTCGACGAGTTTCACGTCACCGACATCGCCGATGCGATGATCCTCGGGCGGCTGTTCACGGCGCTGTTCGAGAACGGCGTCGTCGTCGTCGCAACCTCCAACCGCGCGCCGGACGATCTTTACAAGGACGGTTTGAACCGCCAGCTCTTCCTGCCCTTCATCGCGCTCCTGAAATCCTCGCTCGACAGTCTCGAACTGGAGGCGGCGCAGGATTACCGGCTCGCGAAACTCACCGCCGCGCCGGTCTATTACGCGCCCCTGGGGCCGGACGCCGACACGGCCATGGACGCCGCCTGGGCGCGCATGCTGAGCGGCGGCCATGAGCGGCGCGAGGAAGTCCGCGTGAAAGGACGCAAGCTGAGCGTGCCCCGCGCAGGCCGTGGCGCGGCGCGGTTCGACTTCGCCGATCTTTGCGAAAAGCCGCTGGGCGCGGGCGATTATCTCGCGCTGACGCGGCGCTATGGCGCGCTCTTTATCGACCATATCCCGGTCATGGGGCCCGACCAGCGCAACGAAGCCAAACGCTTTTCAACGCTGATTGACGCTCTCTACGACGCAAAGGTGAAGCTCGTCTGTTCCGCCGACGGCGAGCCGGACGATCTTTACCGCGACGGCCACGGCGCGTTTGAATTCGAGCGCACGGCCTCGCGGCTGATGGAAATGCGCACCGGGGAGTATCTTTCCGCCGCCGCGGAACCGCCGGCGGAGCCGCCTGCAGAAACGGGCGAATAAGCGGCGAAACGATGGATTTTAGCGCTCGGCGGGACTAGCATGGACAAAGCTTTTCAGCGAAGGATCGGCGCATGAACAGCCTTCGGACTTTGGGCGCTCTCGTCGCCGGGGCCATACTTCTGGCCGCCTTTTACGGCGTCCTCAATGATAACTCCTTCTCGACCGAGATCGAGAGCGAAGCCGGCGAAGGCGTGCGCCAGGTCGTACGCGGCGATCGCGGCGAATTCTCTCTCAATCAGGACGGAATCGTGCTCAAGGCCGCCTGGCGGGGCGATTATGAATTGAGCGCGGACGGCGAAGACATCCAAAGCCTCGACCACAAGCTTGAAATCAGCCGCGAGCAAGAAAGCCATGCCGAACGCGTTGTGTTTGAGCGCGACGGCGACGGTGTCGCGCGCAGCTATTATCGCGACGGCGACAAGCAGGCCGATAACGAAGAAACGCAAAAAGCGGTTCGCAAGCTGTTCACGGCCTTTCTGGGCGCCAGCGGCGTCAAAGCGGAAGAGCGTGTCGCGATCTTGTTGCGCCAGGGCGGCCCCGATGCGGTGATCGGTGAGATCGGCGCGCTTTACGGCGATCATGCGCGCCGGCGCTTCGCCGCTGAACTCACCGAACAGGCCGACCTTTCGAGCAGCGAGATCGCCGCGCTTCTCGATGCGCTGAAAGCCATCGAGAGCGATCACGACATACGCGAAGCGCTGGGCGACATTCTCGAAAACGAAACCGTCACGCCCGACATCGCGCCGGCGGTTCTTGAGACGGCGGGGCGCATCGAAAGCGATTACGATTTGCGCCGCCTGATCGAGACCCTCGCTGAAGCCCCCATGAGCGACGACGCCCTGCCGCTCGCCATCGCCCTGATGGAGCGCATCGGCTCCAGCCACGATCTGCGCCGCGCCGCCGAAGCGCTGCTGGACCAGAAAAACCTGACGCCGGATATGGCCGCCGACATCCTTGCTCTCTCGGCGGACCGCCTCGAGTCCGATCACGATATGCGGCTGCTGCTCGGCGAGACGGCGCCTTATCTCGCCTCCGGCGGGAACGCAGCTGCTGCGTGGGTCGCCGCACTCGGCGCCATCGCTTCCGATCATGACAAGCGCCTGGCCCTCGCCGACGCGGCGGACGAAGACGGCCTTTCCCATGACGTGATCCGCAGGCTGATCGAAGCAACGCATGAGATCGGGGACGGCAAGGACCGGCGCCTCGCGCTTGAGAATCTCGCCGGGCGAGCAAAGACTGCGCCGGCCCTGCTTGAAGCTTATGAAGCGTCGGCGCGCGGCATCGCCGACGCCGCCGACCGCGCTCGCGCCCTCGAAGCCGCCGGGATTGAAAATTAGCCCTTTATGCTTCGGCCTTCACCGATGACGGCATCCTGATGTCGTCGACCATGGCGCGCACGCCCGCTGGCGTCGGCGCCGTAAAGCAGGAAACCGCGACGGCGACGGCGAAATTGAGCGTCATGCCGATGACGCCGATCCCTTCCGGCGAAATGCCGAACAGCCATTGTTCGGCGCTGTCGACCGCCCCGAACCAGGGCGATTTGAACCAGATAATGTAGGCGAGCGTGAAGACGAGCCCGGCGACCATGCCGGCGACCGCCCCTTCGCGATTGATGCGCTTGAAAAAGATGCCCATCAGGATCGCCGGAAACAGCGAGGCGGCGGCGAGCCCGAAGGCAAGCGCCACCACCTGCGCCACGAAACCCGGCGGATTGATGCCGAGATAGCCGGCGACGAGAATCGCCGCCGCAGCCGCCCCGCGCGCCGCCCTCAGCTCGGTCTTTTCGGTAATCTGTGGGCGGAAGGTCCGTTTCAGAAGATCGTGACTGATCGCCGTCGAGATGACGAGCAACAGCCCCGCCGCCGTCGACAGCGCCGCGGCGACGCCGCCCGCCGCGACAAGCGCAATCACCCAGCCGGGCAGTTGCGCGATCTCCGGATTGGCGAGCACCATGATGTCCCGGTCGACGTGAATCTCGTTCTCGTTCGCCGTCGGCGCGTTGTTGAGCCGCCGCTCGCCATGGGCGCCGACGCCTTCCGCATAATCGGGACGGCCCTCAAAGGGGGCACCCGGCCCATACTGGATGACGCCGTCGCCGTTCTTGTCGAGCCAGGCGATGAGGCCGATTCCTTCCCAGCCTTTCACCCAGCCCGGGGCCTCTGCGTAGGATTTTTCGTGCACGCTCTCGATGAAATTGAGGCGTGCGAACGCGCCCACCGCCGGCGCCGTCATATAAAGGATGGCGATAAAGGCGAGCGCATAGCCCGCGGATTTCCGTGCATCCGAGACCTTCGGCACCGTGAAAAACCGCACAATGACATGCGGCAGGCCGGCCGTCCCGACCATCAGCGCCAGCGTAATCGCGAAAACGTCGATCTTCGACTTCGTTCCGTCGGTAAAGGCCGCGAAGCCGAGATCCACAAGCGCCGCATCGAGTTTTTCCAGAACCGGAACGCTCGTCCCCACCGCGTCCGCCCCGAGACCCAGTTGAGGTATGGGATTGCCGGTCATCAGCATGGAGATGAATATCGCCGGCACCAGATAAGCGAAGATCAGGACGCAATATTGCGCGACTTGCGTATAGGTGATGCCCTTCATGCCGCCGAGCACAGCGTAGAAAAAGACAACGCCCATGCCGGTGACGACGCCCCATTGAATGGGCATGTCGAGGAAGCGGGAGAAGACGACGCCGACGCCGCGCATCTGCCCGGCGATATAGGTGAAAGACACAACGATGAGACAGATCACGGCGACGACCCGCGCCGCCTTTGAATAATACCGCTCGCCGATAAAGTCGGGCACCGTGAACTGGCCGAATTTGCGCAAATATGGCGCAAGCAACAGCGCCAGCAGAACATAGCCGCCGGTCCAGCCCATGAGATAGACGCTGCCGTCATAGCCTGCGAAGGCGATGATGCCCGCCATGGAAATGAACGACGCGGCGCTCATCCAGTCGGCGGCGGTCGCCATGCCGTTGGCGATGGGGTGCACATGCCCGCCCGCCACATAGAATTCCGATGTCGAGCCCGCCCGCGACCAGATCGCAATGCCGATATAAAGCGCGAAGGAAAGCCCGACGAAAATGAAAGTTAGCGTCTGCGCGTCCATGATGAGCCCCCGCTATTCGTCGCCGACGCCGAGGCGCTTTTCGATGGCGCTCATGTGCGCCGCATAAACGAAGATCAGGATCACGAAAGTGATGATCGACCCCTGCTGGGCGAACCAGAAACCGAGCTTAAAACCGCCGATGCGGATCGTGTTGAGCGCCTCCACGAACAGGACGCCGGCCCCGAAGGAGACCGCAAACCAGATCGCGAGCAGGATGCACAAGAGCTTCACATTTTCGCGCCAATAGGCGGCGGCGCGGTCCCCGGTCTTCGCCGGATTTTCTTTATTCATGCCGTTTCCTCCCGGTTGCGGGAAGCCTAATGGCGTTTCGCGCGAAGTCCTATCCCCTCTCTTATTGCCAAACGCCCCGCGCCCGCGTACCCCCGGCCCATGAGCGAAGCCCGCCAAACCATCCCCAAACTCCCCTTCTGGGAGCTTGTCGCCATCGTCGCCGCAGCGATGGCGCTGAACGCGCTCGCCGTTGACATGATGCTGCCGGCGCTGGGGATCATCGGCGACGAACTAGGTGTGGCGCACGCCAATGACCGCCAGCTCATCATTGTGGTCTACATCCTCGCCAACGGGATCGCGCAATTGTTCTTCGGACCGATAGTCGACCGCTTCGGGCGCAAGCGCGTGCTGATGTGGTCTCTGGGAGGCTATACGCTGGCGTCGCTGCTTTCTGTCGTCGCCTCCTCCTTCACCTTGCTCCTCGCCGCACGCGCGCTGCAGGGCGTCGCCACCGCCGCGACCCGGGTCTCAGCCATCGCCGTGGTGCGCGACCAGTGTTCGGGCCGGCGCATGGCGGAAGTGATGTCGCTTGCCATCACCATTTTCATGGCGGCGCCGATCCTCGCGCCGGGCATCGGCCAGCTCATTCTCTTCGCCGCCCCCTGGCGCTGGATCTTCGTCGCGCTGCTCGTCTATGGCGCCGTCTTCGCCATCTGGGCGGCGACACGCCTGCCGGAAACCATGGCGCCGGAGGACAGGAAACCGCTGAACGCGAACGCCATCGCAACGTCTTACCTTCTCTTCGCGCGCAACAGGATTTCCATGGGCTATACGCTGGCCGCCGCCTCAATCTTCGGCGCGGTTTTCAGCTATATCAGCTCGGCCGAACAGGTGTTTCTCGAAGTCTTCGCCCTCGGCGACGCCTTCGTCCTGGTCTTCGCCTTCATCGCCAGCGCCTTTGCGTTTTCGACCCTCATGAATTCACGGATGGTCTCGCGCTTCGGGATGCGGCGGCTCTCCCATACCGCCCTGTTCCTGTTCATCGCGGCGAACTGTCTCCACGTTGTGGTGATTGCGGCTGTCGGCGAGAATCTTTCCGTCTTCATCGCCTGCATGATGATCTCCTTCTTCGCCATGGGGCTGATCGGCCCCAACGCCACCGCGCTCGCCATGGAGCCCATGGGCCACAATGCCGGCGCGGCCGCCGCGCTCAACGGCTTTGCCGGCACCACCATCGCCGGGGCGCTCGGCGGGTTTATCGGCGGGCTCTATAACGGCACCACGACGCCCATGGTCATCGGCTTTGTGGTGCTCGGGATCACCTCCCTGTGCATCGTTCTGTGGACGGAGAACGGCAAGCTTTTCGGGGTCGGCGAATCCGAGCCGGAACCGGAGCCCGCCGAATGAGCGCGCGCGAAGGCGGCGAAGCGCGCATCTGTCTCGGCGCTTTCGCCGGGGCGCACGGGGTCAAGGGCGACGTCAAAATCAAGACCTTCACGGAAACGCCGGAGGGCGTCGCCGATTACGGCCCGGTGACGACCGAAGACGGCGCGCGGGTCTTCACGCTGAGCGTCGTTAAAGTCCTCAATGACGGCTTTGTCATCGCGCGCGCGCCGGAACTGACGAGCCGGGAAGACGCACAAGGCCTGAAAGGCGCGCGGTTCTATGTGGATCGGGGCGTTCTGCCGGCGCCGGGCGATGATGAGTTTTACCTCGACGATCTCGTGGGGCTTGCGGCCTTCGATGAAAAGGACGCGCCGCTGGGCGTCGTGAAGGCCGTTTATAATTTCGGCGCCGACGATCTTCTGGAGCTTGGCGGCATTCCCGGCGTCAAGGGCGTGCGGCTGGTTCCCTTCACCAAGGAAGCCGTGCCGGCGGTCGACACGGGCGCGGGACGCGTCACCGTCTCGCGCGATTTTCTCGATCTCGAGAGCGAGCCGACGCTCAGAAACGAAGACGGCCAGATCGTCTCCGACGATCTCGACGTCGATCTCGACGCCATGCGCCAGGAAGATTCCTGAAAACGGCGCGCCCTCATTCCGCCTCGATGATCGTCGACTGCTTCACGAGCAGCTTCCAGCCGTCGGCTTCCTCGCGGAAGACATTGGTGAAACGCCGGCTCATGCGGCGCCCGACAGCGCCTTGCGCGCCCGGCGCGGCTTTGAGGGTTCCCGTCTCGGTCCCCATGAGCACCACGAGACCGGACGCGACCTGTTCTGCAAAGTCGATCGTCGCCTCATAGGAAAGATAAGAAACCTCAGCCTTTGCGAACAGCGCGACGAGGTCGTCGCGGCGGCGGACGGCGTTCGACGGATCGCTGACGACAAAGCTCTCCGCCAGATGATCCGCAAGAAAGGCCGCATCGCCCGAGAGCGCAGCGTCGTTGAGCCCGCCGTTCAGCTCCAGAACGGCGGCGACCGCAGGGTCCTTGTCGCTCATGGTCTCCTCCCCGAAAACCTGCCCGCTCAGCAATGAAAAAACCGCCGCGGCGAGCATGCGCCTCAAAAAACGCGTCATGGCGTTTCTCCCTCTCTTCCGCCCCGTCTTACTACGCTATGGCGGCTTTGGGCATGGGGCGGCCAGCTTGCGCCTCTCCGCCCTCCGTGCCATCTGACCGGCCATCATGTGGCAAGCCACCGTCCTTACCCTCTATCCGGAGCTGTTTCCGGGGCCTCTGGGCGCGTCCATCCTCGGGCGAAGCGCCAGCGAAGGCCTGTGGGGGCTCGATACGGTCAATATCCGGGATTTTTCCGACAATAAGTACGGCTCGGTGGACGCGCCGCCCGCCGGCGGCGGGGCCGGCCTCGTCATGCGGGCGGATATCCTGGCCGCCGCCATCGATTCCGTCCCCCGAAACGACCGGCCCCTCCTCTGCCTCTCGCCCCGCGGGAAACCCTTCGATCAGGCGCGCGCGAGGGAGCTTTCCCACGGGCCCGGCCTGATTGCGCTGTGCGGCCGGTTTGAGGGGCTGGACGAGCGGATTTTCGAGGCCCGCGCCGTCGAGGAAGTCTCCATCGGGGATTTCGTCCTCGCCGGGGGCGAAATCCCCGCCATGGCCCTGATCGAGGCTTGCGTCCGGCTCATTCCAGGGGTATTGGGCTCGGCTTCCTCCCTAGGGGAGGAAAGCTTTGAGGGCGGGCTGTTGGAATATCCCCAATATGCGCGCCCGAGGGAATTCGAGGGCCGGGCCATCCCGGACGTGCTGCTCTCAGGCGATCACCAGAAAATCGCCGAGTGGCGGCGCAAAAAAGCGGAAGAAATAACGCGGACGCGACGACCGGACCTCCAAGAGAGGTTTTCACCTGACGGTCCTATCCGGCACGGCAACAACAAGGAACCGAAGCGATGAACATCATCGAACAACTTGAAAAAGAACATATTGCCGAGCTCGGCAAGGACGTGCCGGAGTTCGCCGCGGGCGACACGCTGCGCGTCAATGTGAAAGTGCGCGAAGGCGAGCGCGAACGCATCCAGGCCTTTGAAGGCGTGTGCATCGCCAAGAACGGCGGCGGGCTGCAGGAAAGCTTCACCGTCCGCAAGATCTCCTTCGGCGAAGGCGTCGAGCGGGTCTTCCCGGTCTATTCGCCGCTGGTCGATTCCATCGAGGTCGTGCGCCGCGGCAAGGTGCGCCGCGCCAAGCTCTATTATCTGCGCGAGCGCCGCGGCAAGTCGGCCCGGATTACCGAAAAGGTCGACCGCCGCGCCAGCGCCAAGAAAAGCTAAGCGCGCCGCACATTACGGAATTGAAAAACGGGGCCGCGAAGGGCCCCGTTTTTTTTTACGTCCCGTTTTATTCCTCTTCCGCAGGGAAGCGGCCGAAATCGCCTTCCATCTCCGAGGCCATGTAAATGAACGCCGCCCAGGCGGCGACATTCTGGCGAAGCGCTTCCGGGTCGATCTTGTCGAGCGTGTCGTCGGGCGTGTGGTGGAGATCGAAATAATCCCACCCGTTCTGGACAAGATCCACGACCGGCACGCCCATGCGGCGGATCGGGCCGACATCGGGACCGCCGCCTGACGTGTTGTCGCCCGGCACGATGGAGATGCGGCGCAGGGCCTTTTCCATCACCTCGATTTTCGGAAGCGCGGCTTCGCCGACGCCAGAGTCGAGACGGTAGATGCGCCCGGCGCCGTAATCGGATTCCGCGGCGATGATGGTGCGCTCGATTTCGTCCTTGTGCATTTCCGCATAGGCGTCGGCGCCGTTGAGCCCGATTTCCTCCGCGCCCCACATGACAACGCGGATGGTGCGCTTCGGCTTGCCCCTGAGATCGCCCACAAGCTTCGCCGCCGCCGTGGTGATGGCGATGCCAGCGCCGTCGTCGATGGCGCCGGTGCCGAGATCCCAGCTGTCGATATGGCCGCCGACAACGATCAGCTCATCGGTCTGACCCGGAATTTCGCCGATGACATTTCCGGACTCGGCGGTGTCGGAGGTCTCCACCTGTACATCGAGGCGCACGGTGACCGGACCTTCCGCCCGCTCCATCGCGCGCGCAAGCTGGTCCGCGTCCGGATTGGCGAGCGCCGCGACGGGAACCGGGGTGAGGTCGGGCGCGCGGGCCGCGCCGCCCGTGTGCGGGTTTCTGTGATGGTCGGTGCCGACGGAACGGATCAGCACGGCGGCGGCTCCGCGCTTGGCCGCTTCGACCGGCGCCTGGCTGCGCTTGCGCACAGCGGTGACATAGCCGGCGATGCCCTGCATGCGCGCCATGGGCTCGTCGACGAATACGATCTTGCCTTCAAGCCCGGTCTCCGGCGCGGCCTGCAGTTCAGGAAGCGTCCGGAAGCGCACCACCTCCGCCGTGACGCCGCCCTCAGGCGTGGCGCTCGACCGGCCGAGCGCCGTCACGATCAGCGGCTGCGGGAAAGGGGAAACGATTTCCGCTTCTTCCAGCACCCGGCCCCAATAGGGCATCTCAAAGGTTTCGATACGGACGTTTTTAAAGCCAAGGCTTTTCAGCTTGGCGGCGCCCCAGTCGCGGGCGCGGGCTTCGGCTTCCGTCGCGGCGAGGCGCGGACCGATTTCCGTAGTGAGGCTTTCAACGATTTCCCAGGCGACGTCGTCTTCGAGACCGGCGTCGATGAGTCCATCCACGGTCTCGGCCTGTTTGGCCGTCAGGGACGGCGCTTCCTCGGCGGCGGCGGGCGCCGCCGCGCCCAGAGAACAAAAAACCATTCCCGCCGACGACAGGACGGCGGCGCATTGCTTCAACATGGAAAACCCCTCTCTCGCATTCGCCAACCATGATCGGCGTTAGCGAGAGAAGGTCAACTGTAAACGCCTGCGGCTACTGGTCCATATGGCCGTTGGACAGCGCTTTCGTTTTGGCGAAAGCGGCGACCATGGAAGGCAGAAGCGCATATTCCGGATCGAACTCTGCGTAATTGCAGAGCAATTCCTCACCGGCGGCGATGTCGCGCGTGGCGTAGCCTTCGATGACTTTGGCGAAGTTCGTGTTGGGTTCGAACGTGTGGTTCATGAACCTGCCATTATCTATTTCGATGACTAACATGTCCGGCAGCTCATGTGCCGGATAGGCGTATTTGCGCAGGAAGTCCTGCATGGTCTCTGACTGCTCGTTGAGCCAGGCCGCCGGCACAAGCCGGTCGAATGTCGGCTCGTAACGCCAGATCAGGGTTCCCTTCTTGATCGGTTCGCTAGCGAACACGCCAACGCCTTCGACGTCGCTCGGGGCGACGTAGGTCGGAACAAGCATCATTTTAGGATAGTCTCCGAGCCGGAAAACGGGACGGCAGCCCCGCGCGCACATGCGCGCAAAACTTGGACCTCATGGCCTTCGCCTGACCTTGCCGCGTTCGCACACGCGACCGGGCGAACATCTCGGCGACGATGAAATCAAATCGTCAATTTCAGGAAGATTTCAAGCGATATTTTCGTAAGGAAAGAAAATCATCCGAACCGGGACAGCCAGGCCTCCCGGTCGGCCGCCCAGATGTCGAGCGTCAGGCCCCAGAGCTCGAAGGTCTCGCCGGTGTTCTCCTCGCCGATCTTGGCGGCGACGCGCTGGCTGTTGGCGTTGGCCGGGGCGATGCAGGAGATGATGCGCGGAAGCTCCGGGAACTGATCAAAGGCCCATTTGACAGCGCCGATGGCGGCTTCCGGGGCGTAGCCCTGCCCCCAGAAAGGGCGCGCGATGCTCCAACCGCATTCAAGGCCGGGCCAGCCTTCAGGCTGCCAGGGGCCCACGCGGCCGACCCAGGCGCCGGTCTCCTTTTCCTGCACCGAGAACCAGCCGAAGCCGCGCATTTGCCAATGGCCGAGATAGGACGCGAACTGCCGCCACAGATCGTGACGCGACTGCGGCCCGCCCGTGGGGCTCAGATTCGCGGCGACAGCGGGGTCAAGCATCATCTGGATGTGGTCTTCGCAATCTTCAGGCCCGATCGGGCGCAGGACCAGCCGTTCGGTTTCAATGCGAATGCTCATGCCCGCGTTCCTTTCAGCCTCTCGGCGATGGCTTCGACGCGCCGCGCATTGGCGCCCCAGGTGAAGTCGCGGCGCATCAGCGTCTCGCGCCCGGCCGCGCCCAGTCTCTGACGCAAGGCGGGGCTTTGCGCAAGCGCGGCGAGCGCGGTTTCGAACCCGTCTTCGGCGAACAACAGCGCGTCTTCGCCAGGGGTCAGGATCTCGCGGATATTGGCCTGGTCCGGGGCGATAACGGCGCGCCCCTGCGCCATATATTCGAACAGTTTCAAAGGCGACGCATAGGCCGTGACCGCAGGCTGCAACGCGACGTCGAACGCCGCCACATGCGAAGGCATCTCCGCGCGCTGGACGACGCCTGCGAAATGAACCCGCGCGCTGACACCCAGCGCCGAGGCGAGCCGCTCAAGACCCGGCCGCGCGGGGCCGTCGCCGACGATCAACAGGCTTACATCCCCGCTCGCCCCTTCGGCGAGAAACCGCACCACGCGGTCGAGCCCGTGCCAGTCGCGCACGAAGCCAGCGAAGCCGAGCACGCAATGCCCCTCGAGCCCGTAGCGGGCGCGCACCGGCTCGCCATTGGCTTCGGTCAGGAACGTCTCATCGACGCCATTGTGAATGACCTCGATCCGGGCGTCGGCCACGCCCCCGGCGCGGAGCCGGTCAGCGAGCACATTGCTCACGGGAAGCGCCATATCGGCGGTGCGCCAGATCGCCGTCTCGCTTTTGCGCGCGAAGTTTTTGAGCGCCAGATCGCCATGAACCGCGCGTTCCTCAACCAGAGGCGCGTTCACTTCGAGCAGCATCGGCAGGCCGAGCCGGCGCTTCGCCCAGACCCCGGCGTGAAAGAAAAGATTGTAGCGCTCGTAAAGAACATCCGGACCGAACGCCCGGGCCGCTGTCATCAATCGGCGAAAAGCCGGGAAGGAATATCCGTATTCGGCGCATTCATAGAGCGGCGCCGGCAGATACGTTTTCAATCCGCGCCCTTCATCGGCGCTCAGCGGTTTTTCGGCGGCGCCGCCGGGACCGGCCATCGCGATCTCATGCCCGCGTGCGGCGAGCGCGTCCGTCAGCGCCCGGATGTGAACTTCCTGACCGTCTGCGGCGCGGGTGCGGTGCGAATAAAGAAACTTCATTTCCCGTCTTCTAGACCGATGCGCCGGCGCTTCGCTACGCCTTTAAAGCGAAACCCTGCGGCGGCGCGCACGCGAAAGGCGTCGCGGACCTGTAAAATTTACGCACGCCCTCACATGTCCGCTTGAACGGGCATGGGAGCCGGCTCACCATGGCAAGGTCGCCGGTATGGAGTATGGAATGCGAAAATCAGTGCTTGTTGCGGGCGCGCTTTCCGGCGCGGCCGCCATTCTTCTCAGCGCACAGGCCACGGCGCAGCAGGGCCCGAAACTCCTGACCACCAGTAGCAAGGCCGAACGCGCCTCGATGTCGCCGGGCCTCAGTTTCCAGTCCGTCGAAGGCGTCAACCTGATCAAGGGGCGCGTCATGGAGGCGAGCGCCGAAGAGGAATTGCTGGGCGGGGAACCGGCGCCCGCGCAATGCGAGGTCACCGTCACAGTCGACGCGCCCTGGCGGCGTATCCGTCATCTGCGCACGCAAGGCTTCTATTCGGGCAAAGGCTATCGCTCGCAGCCTTACACGCAAGGCTTTTACAGCACTGGCCGCTGACGCGTTTTCAGGGACGCAGGTCGGCGAGATAGGCGAGCGCGTCTTCTGCGCGATCCAGCTTGAGACGGGGCGACGGCTCGGCTGCCCCCGCAGGCGCCGCGCGCGGCGCGCTCTCTTTCTCACCCTCGCGCATGTCCGCCGCTTCTGCGGGGTTTATCATCGCCGGCGCGCCTTGCCGTTCGGGCTCGGAATCTCGCACCGGCGCGGGCGGCGGCGGCCCGCCGAAATCGGGCAGCCCCATGCGCATCAGGTCGAGCTCCATCTGCATGCGCGCCAGCTCCATCTCGTAAAGCTTGGTGCAGTCGGGCCGGTCCGGGCGCTTGCCCAGGGGCACCACGACGCGCCCGTAAAGCGCCGCCGTGTCGCGGTTATAGACATCCTGGGCGCCGATCACCCCGAGATCCACATAAGGCCCGCCGCTCGCCACCGCGCTCTGGCAGGTGACGCCCCCCGCGCCGCGGATCATGTCCTGACCGTTCACCGAAGGCGGCGTCGGCAGATACATGCTGTTCTGGTTGTAGACCGAGCTTTGCGAGGGCGGCGCGTAAGGCGGATAATAAAAAGACGCGTCCTGCGCGGCGGCGGGCGCCATGACTGACGAGGCCGCAATGCAGGCCGCGATTACCCCCCGAGACGGACGATGTCGTATCTTCCGCATACCTCACCTCTTACTTGCGAGCCGACGCCGTCCAGAAAATAGGGCGAGGTCACGCAGATATTGATGCGGCGGCGCTGCGCCGCCATGCCCCACACGTAAAACGACACCTCCTCGCCAGGCGGCACATAGATCACCGGCGCCGCGCTTTGCACGTCGGCGAACCGCGCGCCGGTCTCATCGTAGAAGGCCAACTGGAAACGCTGGGCCCGCTCATATGGATTGAAGGCTTTGAGCTGCAGCGCAAAGCGGTCCGTATAGGTGCGCACCTCGCCTGTCATGGGCGACAGCGCCTGCGCCGCCGCAGGCCCCGCGGCGAACAGCGCGGCGAGTGAAATCAGGACGCCACGCATCGCACCGTCACCGGAATCTGATAGGCGCCGGCGGGAAAGACGCCCGCCCCCCGGGTCGCCGTCACGCCGACATCGAGCGTCGTCAGCCCAAGCCCGAGAGGCGACAAAACGCCGTCCACCACGTCCAGGAGCGAGGTGACGCCGCTGGCGCTCACCATGGCCTCATAGGTGACGCCCGTATCGGCCCCTGCGGGCGCCGACGAAAACGCGCTCGGCGCGTCGACGGCGACGTCGAAATTCGTGCTTGTGGTGGTGATCGTGGCCTCGCCCCGCGCGCCGCCGGCATGCTCGCTCGACATCTCCGTATAGGTGGCGTTCGGCGCAATCGTGCCTGAACCGGTCACCAGGACAATACAGATGTCGAGAAGGCTGCCGTTGAAGATGACGTCGCCCGAAAGCTGCGCGCGCGCGCCGCCGGGAATGAAAAGCCCGGCCAGGACGAACAGGCAAAAGCCGATTTTCCGATTGAAACGCATACAACCCCCTTGCCGAAACAAGGCTTTTAAAAAAGCATTTTGCTCTCACACCGCAGCCCTGCTTTTTGCAAGACCGCTGCGGCTTATCTTGTCGGTTGAAAAAACAACGGCGCAAGACAGCCGCGAAACACACGCAAGACGAACCCTATAGGCGCGCCATCACCAAAGCGTTAAGTGAAACCGCGTTTTTGCCAGTATACGAATTATTCTGAAAAGACGGCGCGCGCGCAAAAGAGAATCTGCAAAGAAAACGCCAAACAAAAGGGAAATAAAAAGGGGCGCCGAACGGCGCCCCTCCCAAATAAGGGTATTGCATCTCCCCAAACAAGGGCCCTCAAATGAGGGCGCCCGCTCAGCCGAGACTGGAGTCGAGTTTGATGCACGCTTCCATCAGCTCTTTCACCGCGGCGACGGAACTGTCGAACATTTCCTTTTCATCGGCGTTGAACTTCACTTCCACGATGCGCTCGCAGCCATCGGCGCCGAGCACGATCGGCACGCCCACATACATGTCGTTAAGACCGTATTGGCCGGAGAGTTTCGCCGCACACGGAACAACCAGTTTCTTGTCTTTCAGATAGCTTTCCGCCATCTGGATCGCGGAGGCCGCCGGGGCGTAATAGGCAGAGCCGGTTTTCAACAGGCCGACGATCTCGCCGCCGCCCTTGCGGGTGCGGTCGACAATGGCGTCGATGCGGTCCTGGCTCGTCCAGCCCATCTCGATAAGGTCGGGCAGCGGAATGCCGGCGACGGTGGAATAACGCACCAGCGGCACCATGGTGTCGCCATGCCCGCCGAGCACGAACGCCGTGACGCTTTCAACGGAGACGTTGAACTCTTCGGCGAGGAAATAACGGAAGCGCGCGCTATCGAGGATGCCGGCCATGCCGACGACTTTATTCTCGGGCAGGCCGGAGAATTTCTGCAGCGCCCAGACCATCGCGTCGAGCGGGTTGGTGATGCAGATGACGAGCGCGTTCGGGGCGTGCGCCTTGATGCCCTCGCCCACGGACTTCATCACCTTGAGGTTGATGCCGAGCAGGTCGTCGCGGCTCATGCCGGGCTTTCTGGCGACGCCTGCGGTGACGATGCAGACATCCGCGCCGGCGATGTCCTTGTAATCCTGCGTGCCTTTCAGATGGCTGTCATAGCCGTCGATGGGCGACGATTCGGCGATGTCGAGGCCTTTGCCCTCGGGAATGCCTTCGGCGATGTCAAACAGGACGACGTCGCCAAGCTCTTTCTGGGCGGCGATATGGGCGAGCGTGCCCCCGATCATGCCGGCGCCGATGAGGGCGATTTTCTTGCGGGCCATGTCAATTTCTCCTTCGCGGACAGTATGGATTGAATTCGTCGCGCGAGGGTCTAGCGCACCGCCGCCCGCTTTTGAAGGCGGCGCAAGCGCGCGCGGCGGCTTTTCTCAGCCAGGGCTATTTTTTCGAGAGAGCGAGCCCCGCCGCGGCCATGATGAGAACCCCGCCGGTCACCCGGTTGCCCCAGCGCCCGATGCGCGCAAAGAGCGGCCGGGCGCGGTCGGCGGTCAGGACCCAGCCGCTGTCGATCGCCACGCTGACCGCGAAAAAGGTCGCGGCGAGAAGGACAAGCTGCGGCAGGGCCGGCGCATCAGCGGAAATGAACAGGGGAAAGAACGCCGCATAGAAGATCAGCGGCTTCGGGTTGAACAGCGCCACAAAGAACCCTTCGGCGAAGAGGCGGCGGGGCGATTTCGCCGGCGGCGCGGAGAGGTCGTCAGGCGAGAGCGTCGTCTTTTCGCGCAGGGTCCTGATCCCGAGATAGAGGAGATAGGCGGCGCCGAGCCATTTGATCCAGAACAGCGCCTCGCCCAGCTGAGCCAGCAGCGCCGAGAGACCGAAACACACGAGCAGCATGTGAAGGACACAGGAAGACGCGGTGCCTGCGATGATCCAGAAGGCGTTCCGCGCACCCCAGCGCACGGACGTCGCCACGATCAGCGCCACCACCGGCCCCGGCGTGATGATCAGGAGCGCCGTCGCTGCGACAAAGGCGAGATAGAGCTCGAGGCTCATAACCGCCTCAGAACGCCTTGCGGATGGAGACGATCACCGATGACGCGTTATAGCGCTCGCCCGTAATGGCGGGACCAAGCGGGCCGCCGGGTTCGAACTCGGCCGCGGACGGCCCGAATTCGAGTTCGTTCGTACGCAGATAGACATATTCAAGATCGGTGGAGAAGCCTGCGCCCATGGCGAGGGAAAGCCCCGCCCGGCCCTGCAGGGCGAGTGCGGCGTCACGCTCTGCGGTTTCGTTTTCCATGAAAGCGCCGCCGACCCCGCCGCCGATATAGGGCGTGAAAGGACTTGAATTGGCGAAGTCGAAATAGAAATTCGCCATCAGGAAATGACCGACGACCTCGTCATTGACGCTCGCCGGCAAGGCGGCCCCGGCCGGGCCTACACTCGCGCGCATGTCGACATCGTGCTGCGCGTATCGGTATTCGAGTTCGGTGCGGATGCCGTCGGCATAGTCGAAGCCGAGCGCCGCCGACGCCACGAGGCCTTTTTCGAGATCGAGAGTCTGCCCCGTGGCCGGCGTCCCCGAGAACGCGACGTCGGGATTATAGGCGAACTCCTGTTCCCAGTCGTTGGCGAAGCTGAGGCCGGCGCCGATGCGGGCGTAGACGCTGCCGTAATCGGTCTCGTCCTGGGCGCGCGCCGCGCCCGCGCTCAAAACCGCCAGTCCCGCCGCCGCTGCAAACCCGAACTTCATGTCGAAAACTCCTCAAAATCCGCCGCCAGAATAGCGGCGCCCGCCGGGACGCCGCAAGCGGCGCGGGCCTCACCATGTCTTGAGGCCCGCTTTTAGAAGACGTTGCGCGTCAGCGGCGGGCGCCTCCGCAGCTTACTGTTTCGCCCGCTCCGCTTTCTCGCGCGCGAAATATTCCTTGGTCAGCTTGAACACCAGCGGCGAGAGTGCGAGGAGCGCAATGAGGTTCGGCGCCGCCATCAGACCGGTCAGCGTATCCGTAGCGAGCCAGACCGTGTTGATGACCGCATCCACATTCTCGCCCGCATAGAGCACCATGGAAGAGGCGAAGACGATGCCCACATAGACAAGCCGGTAAGGCAGCACCGCCTTTTCGCTGAACAGATATTCCGCGCAGCGTTCGCCGTAATAGCTCCAGCCGAGAATGGTGGTGAACGCAAACAGCGTCAGCGAGATCGTCACCACATGACTGCCGATGCCCGGCAACGCGCTTTCAAAAGCGGAAATGGTGATCGGGGGCCCCGTATCGCAGACCGCCGGCAGGATGTCGTTCGTCAGGATCGAGACGGCGTTGCATTCGGGCGGAATGACCCCGGTGGAGAGGATCGCAAGGCCGGTGATCGAACAGATGACGATGGTGTCGATGAAGGTCCCGAGCATGGCGATGACGCCCTGGTTCACCGGGTCCTTGTTTTTCGCCGCGGCGTGGGCGATCGGCGCCGACCCCTGCCCCGCCTCGTTGGAGAAGATGCCGCGGGCGACGCCGCGCTGCATGGCGAGCATCAAAAGGCCGCCGGAAAAGCCCCCCACCGCTGCGTCGAAGCCGAAAGCGCGCTTGACGACGAGCACCAGAGCGTCCGGCACGGCGCCGATGTTAAGGACGAGGACAATGATGCCTGCGATGAAATAGAAAGCCGCCATGGACGGCACGAGCTTGCTCGCGACATTGGCGATACGCTTGATGCCGCCGAGGATAACCGCCGCGGCAAGCGCCGTCATGACGACGGCCGTCGCCCAGACCGGCACCTGATAGGTCGAATAGAGCGCGTCGGCGACGGACACCGCCTGAATGGAATTGCCGGTGCCGAAGGACGCGAAAATCCCGAAGATCGCGAACAGGACGCCAAGCCAAATCCAGGCGCGGCCCATGCCGTTCTTGATGTAATACATGGGCCCGCCCACATGGCGGCCGTCATGGTCGATTTCGCGGAATTTCACCGCGAGGACGCCCTCGGCGTATTTCGTCGCCATGCCCACAAGCGCCGTCATCCACATCCAGAACAGCGCGCCGGGCCCGCCGATGGCGATGGCGACAGCGACCCCGGCAATGTTGCCGGTGCCGACCGTGGAGGAAAGCGCCGTCATCAGGGCGCCGAAAGGCGAGACGTCGCCCTCTTCCTTGTCGTGGCGCTTTCCGCCACGCACCAGTTGGAGAAAGGCGTAGGGAATCCTGAGGATCGGCATGAAGCCGAGACCGACCGTCAGATAAATGCCGGTCCCGAGAAGCAGCGCCAGCATGGGCACGCCCCAGACCACATTGTTCACCGATCCGATAATGTCCGAAATCACGAAACGCCCCTCCAAATCGCTGAAATCAAAGGCCGGACATTAGGCGGGGCCGCCCTTTTCACGCAAGGAAAAGCGTAAATGCGCGCCGGCTTCCCACGGGCCTTTCAAAAAAGGCGCAATGAGGCTCCATCAGGGCGATTTTATGAACCGAAACAAAGCTGTGATGCTCATCACAGCCGGTTTGACGGCTCTCTCCTAGGGTTAATTCCATCGCGGCGCCCAGGACAGCGGCGCATCGGGAGAGAGAGATGAGCAATCGCATCCTATACATGACCATTCTGGCGTTCGCGGCCGCCGCGACCGTCAGCGCCAATTCCACAGCGAAAGCCGAAACGCGCGGCCACGCCACGCTGGCGGCGCTCATCCAGGAAGATCTCGATCAGGAGCAAGCCGGCTTCGCCATGGCGCTTTCCGCGCGCGCCGGCGCCGGCATCAACGCCCGCCTGGAAAAGACCGGCGCTTTCTTCCGCCCGCCCGCCGCACCGCAAGCGCTGGCCGAAACGATCGACGCCGTTTCAACCAACACGCGTGACCGGCTTTATGTGATTGCAACGGCGCGCGCCGAATTCGAGATCGGCAAGGACGCTGCAGCCATTGAAACTCCTTTCAATCCGCGTCCAACCGTAGCGTTCGCCGTCATCGCTTTTAACGCCGATCAATCCTAGAGCGCCTGGGAACGAAACACGGAGAAGATCGTTTGGGGGAGAAGGCTCCTGTGGAGCCTTATGGGGGAGCAGGAACGGGATCAAACGCCCCAAGCCACGTCCCGGTTCTGCCAATGAAGGCCCTGAAGGAAATGCGCCTTGCGTAATCCGCGCGCTCATCCTTCGGGGCCTTTGTTTTTGTCCTTTGCGCAAAGAAAAAAGCGCGCCGGAAAGGCGCGCTTTTAAAAGCTGAAACGTCGTTCAACGATTAATCGTCGATGGCGTCAGCCGGACCCCTAGTGTCCGGGTCGCCGTCATAGGCTTCTTCCAGCGGATCGAAATTGCCGTCGCCTTCATTGGCTTCGTCTGCGGCAACGGCGCCGGCGCCCGCTGCGGCGCCGAGAAGACAACCTGACAGCGACATGCTCATGCCGAGCAACACGAAAAGGCTGGCTAACAGTTTCATTGCAAACTCCTTTGCCTGGCCGGCGCATGGGAAAACGCGACTATTCCAGCATGGCTGGGGTCCCGCGCGCCGGCGTTGAAATCACGCGCCTTCCCAACAAGGAGCAGGCGAAATGGTTCCGGGCGTACAAAGGAGCGGCTGAAAGCCCTGTTATTGGGCGGTTTCCTCGGCGGGCGCCTCTTCCGCAGGCGCCTCGGCGGCCTCGGCCGGAGCGTTCGCGGCGGCTTCCTTCTCGGCCCGCTCGGCCGCGCGTTCCTGGGCTTTCTGGCCCGGCTTGGCCTTGTTCGGGTTGTCGCCATGCGCCCATTTCACAAGCCCTTGCGCGGACAGGAAACGCGCGACGCGGTCCGTCGGCGTGGCGCCTTTGTCGAGCCAGTGCTTGGCGCGCTCGGCGTCATACTGAACGCGCTTTTCGTCATTCTTGGCGAGCAGCGGATTGTAGGTGCCGATCTTTTCGATGAAGCGGCCGTCGCGCGGATTGCGCGAGTCGGTGACGACGATCGAATAGAACGGGCGCTTCTTCGCCCCGCCCCGGGCCAGTCTGATTTTAAGTGACATGTTGGTTCTTCCTTTTGGTTAGCTCATTGGTTGGTTCAAAAAACTATTTTTTCTTACCCGGCAGGCCGCCGAGGCCGGGGGGCATCGGCCCCTGGCCAGAGAGCGCCTTTTCGATGGCGTCGAAGTCGAGATCGTCTGCTAACGGAGCGTCCTCTCCTTTTCCGCCCTTGGCGCCTTTCGCCTGCTCGAGGAGCGCCGCCGCATCGGGTCCGCCGCCCGCGCCGAAGGGGTTGGCGCCGCCGCCCATGCCCATCTGTCCCATTTGCGCGGCGAGGCCTTTCATGCCGCCCTTGCCCATCTTCTTCATCATATCAGCCATCTGGCGATGGGCTTTCAGAAGCTTGTTCACCTCTTGCACGGAAGTGCCGGAGCCCGCGGCGACTCGCTTTTTGCGCTTGGCGTTCATGAGCGCGGGTTTTTTGCGCTCCTGCTTGGTCATAGATGAGATGATCGCTTCCTGACGGATCACTTCCTTGTCGTCGAGACCGCCGGCCTGATCGACCATCTTCTTCATCTTGCCCATGCCGGGCAGCATGCCGAGGATGGCGCCCATGCCGCCCATCTTGCGCATCTGTTTGAACTGGTCGGCGAGGTCGTTCATGTCGAACTCGCCTTTTGCCATGCGCTTGGCGGCTTTTTCCGCCTTCGCGACGTCCATTTCCTCGGACGCCTTTTCGACAAGCGAGACGATGTCGCCCATGCCGAGAATGCGGCCGGCCATGCGTTTGGGCTCGAAGGCGTCGAGCGCATCGAGCTTTTCACCGACGCCGGCGAACTTGATCGGCGCGCCGGTGACCGCGCGCATGGAAAGCGCCGCGCCGCCGCGCGCATCGCCGTCGATGCGGGTCATGACGACGCCGGTGATATCGACGCGTTCCTTGAATTTCTCCGCCGTCGTCACCGCGTCCTGGCCGGTAAGCGAGTCGACGACGAGCAGCGTTTCGATGGGCCTGGTCGCCGCGTGGATATCAGCGATCTCGGCCATCAATTGCTCGTCGATGGAGAGCCGGCCTGCCGTATCGAGCATCACCGCATCATAGCCGCCGAGCTTGCCCGCCTCGATGGCGCGGTTGGCGATATCGCGCGGGCTTTGACCGGCGATGATCGGCAACGTCTTCACCTCCGCCTGCTCGCCGAGAATGGCGAGCTGCTCCTGCGCGGCCGGACGGCGCGTGTCGAGCGAGGCCATGAGGACTTTTTTCTTCTCGCGCTTAGAAAGCCTTAGGGCGATTTTCGCGGTCGAAGTGGTTTTGCCCGAGCCCTGAAGCCCGACCATCATGATCACCGCCGGCGGGGTCGTCGCGAAGGAAAGCGAGGGATCGGCGTCCTCGCCGCCCAGCATGTCCACAAGCGCATCGTGAACGATTTTCACGACCTGCTGACCCGGCGTCACCGAGCGCAAGACCTCCGCGCCGACAGCGCGTTCCTTGACCTTGGCGATGAAATCCTTGGCGACGGGCAGCGCGACGTCCGCCTCGAGAAGCGCGACGCGCACCTCCCGCAAGGCTTCATTGACGTCTTTTTCCTCGAGCGCGCCTTTGCCGCGGAGCCCTTCGAAGATTGCGCCTAGCCGATCGCTTAAAGAATCAAACATCAATTCGCCTTTTCGTCTTCGACCAGAAACAGGAGCGCGCGGTCCGAAAGCGCGCGCGGGCGGTGACGGTCGGCGGCGCCGCCGGGGATCATCAGCGCATCGCCCGCGGCGAAGCGCACGGGGCCGCTCTTGAACTCGATCTCGATTTCGCCTTCGACCACGAGCCCCGCATGGCCCGCCTCGCACCACTCGGGATGGCGAGACGCCGGCGTCATTTCAAGAAGCCGGAACGATTTGCCGCCGCGCAGCACGCGCTTGATCCGGGCCGTGCCGTCAAAGGCAGGCTCCCAGTCAGCTTCCGCAAATGCGACGCGATAATCCAAACCGCAAAACCCTCAATTCATACGCTTAAACCAACGCCCAAACGCGATAACTAACGTCCAAACGCAGTTTGCCGCCCCCGGGCAAAGCCCGCGATATTAAATTTTCGCGGCGGCAAACGCAGTTTGCCGCCGCGGGAGCGTTACTCCGGCGGCGGGACATCCCCGGCCCCGTCCCATCGTCCTTTTTCGTACAAAGAAGGTCTGGGGGTCGTGCCGGAAGACGCGGGAAAGATCTCTTTATTCCCGAAATTCCGGGGGGATATAGGCGATAGCCCCTCCGAACGCAAGCGCGCGCCAAGCCTCCGCAAGAGCGCGCCCACAACCCAAAGATTGCCAATTTGTAAAAAACAACCGTCGGGGAGTAGGCGCGGCGGAAAAACGCCTTTAGCGCAGGCGTGTCGACAAACCCGGCCATTCAGGCGCGGGGATCTTTATCAACCAATCCAGTAAGTCAGTAGGGGGAACCCCATCTCTATGAAAATCCTGAAGTTTTTGTCTGTTGCAGCGGCTGGCGCCGCCATGTTCGGGGCGGCGAACGCCGCCACCTTCTATCTCGGCGGATCAAGCGCCAATCTCGGCAAGTCGGCCGTGTTCACCAGCGGTTCGGAATCCCTGACCGCGACGGCGATCAACACCCAGGAACCGGATGCGCCGGTCCTGAAGCGCAGCATTCTGGGTCTTGGCGTTGACTCCGGCGAGTCCGACGACGGCTTCCTCAGCGGCGGCGACCAGATCGACAATATCGGCGACGATGAAGCCCTGGTCCTGGACTTCGGCGGCGCCGCCACGTTCGACAGCATCCGGCTTTCGCTCGCCGGCGGCTATGACGACATCGAGATTTACGGCTCCAATGACGCCGCGGTCACCGCGATCACCTCGGGCGGCCTTTCGTCCATCACGACGATCAGCACGCTTCTCGCCACGGCGAACGGCTCCGGGCTCGAAGGCTTCAAGGACATCGACCTGTCCGCCATCACCCAGGCCTACCGTTTCCTGATCGCCACCATTCCTGGCGGTTCGGGCGACGGCTTCCTCGTGAAATACGTGACGGCTGAAGTGTCCGAAGTGCCGCTTCCGGCGGCGCTGCCGCTGCTTCTCAGCGGCGTCGCCGGCCTCGGCTTCGCGTCGCGCCGCCGCCGCAAGGCCTAAGCGCATCGCTGCAAAGCAATCACGACCTTAAAGGGAAACGCCGCGCTTCTTGCGCGGCGTTTTCTTTTGCGTGCACAGCTTAGAATACCGGCTCAGCCGTCATCAGCTCAGCGGCTTGGCGCGGAAGACTTCTTCATCAAGCTCGCCTTCCCATTTCGCCACCGTTACGGAGACAGTTGCATCGCCAGTTACATTGACCACCGTGCGCATCATATCCAAAAGGCGGTCAAAAGGAAAAATGAACCCGACGATGAGCGCCGTATGCTCAGGCGTAACATCAAATACCTGCAGCACAGTCGCAAGAAGAAATAGCGACGCCGACGGAATTCCGGCCGTGCCGATGGAAACGAGCGCCGCCGTGACAGCGATCATCGCGTAATGATGCGGCTCCAACGAATAGCCAAACGCTTGGGCTGTGAAAAGCGCCACAATGCCAAGATAGAGCGCGGTTCCGTCCATATTGATCGTCGCGCCAAGCGGCAAAACCGAACCTGCGATTGACTTCTTTACGCCGAGATTTTCGGTGACGTTTGAGATCGTCACCGGCAGGGTCGCCGATGAAGATGAGGTCGAATAGGCCACCATCTGCGCATCAAGAATACCGCGGAAAAAATTGATGAATGGAAGCTTGAGGCCAAGCTTCACGATCCCGCCATAGACAAGCGCCATATGAAGAAGGCAGCCAAGATAAACCGCGATGACGAGCCAGAAGATGGCCGTAAATGTTTCAAGCCCACGCGTGCCCGCAACCCAGGCGATAAGCGCAAAAACGCCAAAAGGCGCAAGTTCCATGATGAAATGTGTGACACCGAGAACCTTGTCAGAGGCGTAGGTGAAAAACCGCATTGCCGGGCCATCGTCGCCGGGCTCAAACAGGAACGCGATGCCAATAAGGAGCGAAACGAAAATCAGAAAAAGAATATCCATTGATGACATAGCGATGCCGAGCACAAACAGCGCGACAAAAACCATGGCGACAACCGGACGCTTGACCCCGCCTTCCTCCGGGCGGCGCGCCAGCCAAATAGCCGCCAGAATGAGCGCAGCTGAAATGACAAGCGTCATCGGCTCGCCCGCCATAATTTTTTCAAACGGGTTTTTTGTGGCCATATCGACGATACGGTCCCAAAACCCTCCAGCCTCAGCGCTCACCACCCTTGGCTCGGCGCCGCCCAGATCAACGCCCGCCCCGGGGCGAAAGATCGACCCCATGAGCAATCCGATGATATTGGCGAAAAAGGTCGTCAACAGATAAAGAACGAGGGTCTTGAGACCGATCGTTCCAAGCTTTTTCGGATCTCCCAGCGCCAGCACGCCCGCGACAAGCGTGAAAAAAATCAGCGGAATAATGATGAGGCGAATCGCAGCGATGAAAATATCGCCGACAATCTTGATTTCGGTAAGGAGGTTTTCGCCCGCATCAGGGGACATTGCCTGCGAAACCGCGAGCCCGAAGATCACGCCCAACACGAGCCCCAGAAAAACGCGCTTCCAGAGCTTTATTCCAAACCACCAAGCCATGCCGTCGCCCCTCTCTGTCAAAGGAGCGACCTTAATCCAATTTCGCCCCGGAAGGGAACGGCGCAGCGTGTTTCGTGTTCCTTGGATGTTCGATTGGAAAGGAGAACGACCCATGAATTCCGATGAACTGAAAGGCAAATGGAAGCAGCTTCAAGGCTCCGCCAAGGAAAAGTGGGGCAAGCTGACGGATGATGAACTGACCGAGATCGAAGGCGACCAGGACAAGCTGGCCGGCAAGATCCAGGAGAAATACGGCGTGGCCCGCGAAGAGGCTGAGCGCCAGATTAAGGAATGGAACACGGCGGCGTAAAGGCCGCCCCTTCCGCTGTCGGCCTATAGAAGGCCGCATGCCGCCGGGCGCTTTTAAGCGCCCGGTTTTTTGCGCCGTTTTTTACTCCGCCTCTTCGTCAGACGGCATCAGCATTCTGGCGAAATAGGCGTATTCCAGCGCGGTCCGGTAAGCGAGCTGTTCCTGGTTCGCCGTGCCGCCATGGCCGCCCTCGATATTTTCGTAATAGAAAAAGTCGTAGCCGAGACCGTCCATCTTTGCGGCTGCCTTGCGGGCGTGACCAGGGTGCACGCGGTCGTCCTTGGTCGATGTATAGAACAGGACTTTCGGATAAGGCTCGCCCGCTTCCAACTTCTGATAGGGCGAATAGCCGGAGATATAAGCCCATTGCTCGGGAATGTCGGGATCGCCATATTCGCCCATCCATGACGCCCCGGCGAGGAGTTTGTTATACCGCTTCATGTCGAGAAGCGGCACGCCGATATCCATCGCGGCGTAAAGGTCCGGCCGCTGGGTCAGCATGGCGCCCATCAACAAACCGCCATTGGAGCGTCCGATAGCGCCGAGCTTTTCGGGACTCGTCACGCCCGTCTCGATCAGGTCTTCGGAGATGGCGATGAAATCGTCGAAGCCGCGCTGGCGGTTCTCCTTCAACGCGGCCTCATGCCATTTCGGTCCGTATTCCGAGCCGCCGCGAATATTGGAAAGAACGAGGACGCCGCCGCGCCGCACCCACATGAGGCCTGCAAGCGCGCCATGCTGGGGCCGCGCCGGGTCCTCGTAATAGACCGGCAGGATCGGCACCAGAAAACCGCCATAGCCATATTGCACGGTCGGCGCATTGCCTTCTTTCAGCACAGAATCGAGACCCATGATGAAATAGGGAACCCTGGTTCCATCTTTCGAGGTCGCGAAACGCTGCTCAACGACCACGCCGTCGGCGTCATAGAAAGACGGCGTCTCGGCTATCTTTTCGGGCTTGCCTCCGCCGGCGGCGTAATAAAGCGCTTCCGGCCGGGTCATGCTTTCAAAGGAGAGCATGGCGTCGTCCGTGCCGCCGCCTGCGGAGACGATGGTGACGACCCCGTTTTCAGGGAGCGCGATGGCTTTGGCTTTCCACACACCCTTCTTGTTGCGCGTCAGGCGCGCGGCCTTGCCGGAGACGTCGTCGAGATACTGAATCACAAGGCCGGACTTGCCGATTTCCACATCCTCGACGGACTGGTTTTCCGCCGCAGTCATCACGGTTTCCGCTTCGCCTTCTGCGAGATCGTAAGCGACGACGGCGCCCTGCGCGTAAGTCTCGCCCTCATAGTCCCAGTCTTCGCGCAGCAAAAAGATCGCCCGCCCGTCAAGCACGCCCTGGAAATCGGCGTTCAGCGGGAGGGGCAGTTTTTCAAGCGCGCCGACGGCGCCCTCTTCGCTCGCCGCGTAATAATATTCGGATTCGAAAAAGCTCGGCGAACGCACGACGAACACATGCGCGCCGTCATCAGCCTGCTCGACGCCGGCGCTGACTGAAACATCCGCTTCCTCGCCTTCATAAAGAACCGGCGCCTCGTCAAGCGTACCGCCGCGCTCAAGACGGCGCACCGCGCGCGGATAGCCCGACGTCGTCATGGAGCCCTCGCCCGTGTCCGTGCCGATGAGAAGCGTGTCCGCATCGAACCAGGCGAGCGACGACTTCGCTTCGGGCAGAAAGAAGCCGTCTTCGACAAAGGCCTTTTCGCTGGTGTTGAATTCGCGCCAGAGGGCGGCGTCGCTGCCGCCGTCCGAAAGCTCGATCATGCAATGCACATAGTCCGGGGACAGACATTTGACGCCGCCCCAGACCCAATTGCGCTCTTCCTCTTCAGCGAGCGCATCGACATCGATCAGCGTCTCCCAGTCGGGCGCGCCCGAGCGATAGCTGTCGACACTTGCCCGGCGCCACACGCCGCGCACATGGCTTTCGTCCTGACGGAAATTATAGACATGGCCGTTATGGATGGCGCCGAGCGCCAGGCGTTCCTTCGATGTCAGGACCGACAGGGCCTCCACATACATGGCCTCGAAACGCGGATCGGCCTCAAGCGTTTCTTGCGATCGCGCATTCTGTTCGCGCACCCAGTCGAGCGCCTTTTCGCCCTCGACCTCTTCGAGCCATTGATAGGGATCGTTGCTGTTCTGGGGCTGGTTTTGAGCGAATGCGGGGGCCAGAGCGGCCCCTGTGGCAAGCGCCGCCGCGGCGGCGCAAAAAATCTGCTTCAGCATGAGGAAGGCTCTCCCTGTGTCGCTGCCGTGCATTGGGGAACAAAGGTTTCGTTAACCATACAAGCTGTTGCAGGACATGGATAGCTTCGCCCCCTTGTGCGCAAAAATCCGGCGGTCGGTAAAATTGCGCCTTGTCCGTTAGAGAAGGTTTTGCGGCTGGCCGCTAACTTGCAACGCGGCGGCGCAAAGACGCAATTCGGGACAACCACACGATGTTTAAGAATGATGCAAGGCGCTACCGGCGGATCAGCCTCGATCTCCCCGCGCGCATTGTGATTAACGCTGTCGACGAATATGAGGGCCGCCTCCTCAATATTTCTCCCGGCGACATGGCGCTGATCACCGACGCGAAAGCCGTGGTCGGCGACGCCGCCGTCATTCACATTGAAGGCCTCGACGTCATCGAAACCACCGTGGCGCGCCTCTTCCCGGACGGTTTCGCGGTGTCGTTCCTGCTCTCCAAGCGCCGCCGCAACCTTCTCACCGAACAACTCATGCTGCGCGCCAATCCCGACTTCTCCGACGGCCTCGCCGACCGCCGCACGGCGCTCCGCCATCGCGACGGCAGCGGCCGCACGGTCTGCCGCCTTGCCGACGGCTCGTCGCTTTTCGTGACGCTGGTCGATGCCTCCGTGAGCGGCGTCTCCGTGGATGCGCGCCGGCGCCCGCCCATAGGCTCGCCCATTCATGTGGGCCGGCGGCGCGGCGTCATCGTGCGCCATACGCCGCGCGGCTTTGTCGTCGTCTATGAAACGGCGAAAGGGGAAGCCGAAGCAGAAACGGCGGAAGACGCCGGCAAGCCGGTTCTTCGCGCCGTAAACTAGCGGGCTGCTGCTTTGCGGAAACGGGCCCGGCTTACTGGCCGGGTTCGCCAAGCACGTAAGGCCCGAGATTGGCCATCACTTCACGCGCATTGAACGCCTGAGGATTGTCTGCGGGCTTTTCGCCCTGGAACATGGCGACATAGGCGACCGCCGAATAGCGGGTGACCTCGCGCGTGTAGCTGTCATAAGGCTGACCCCAGCCCCAGCCATAGGCGTAATAGGGGAAGCCGTAATAGGGCCGGTAGAACGGATAGCCGTAACCGTACCGGCCATAGAAAGCCGGTTCCGAGGTCGTCGTGTAGGACTTGTTCGCCTCGGTGTCGTTTTCGATGGCGACGAAATAATCATAGCCAAGCTCAACCGTCAGCTCCGCCGCGCGGTAGAGCAGCGCGTTCTCCACCGTTTCGCGCGAGGTCACGGAATTGCCCCGGAAAGTGATGCGGTAGCGGTTCGATTCGATGCGTTGCTCGGAGAAGCCGTAGCCCCGTCCATCCGCCGGACCGTAAGGCGTCGAAGTGGCGCAGGCGGCCATCAACAGCGCGGCTCCTGCAAGGGTGATCAGTCGAAACATTGGCGTTACTCCCGGCGTTTTCAGGCCTGTTATTGACGAAAGCCCAGTGGCGATGAAGCCATGCGGCGATGAGCATCGCCCCCGGTCGTTATTATAGCCGCCCGAAGGCCCCGCCTGCAACGCCGCCGGGCCTGCGAAATCAGTCTTCACGGGAGTTTGACAGCGCCTCGCCCCGCGATTCCACGGTCATTTTCAGCCCGTCCGGCGCGGATTTGATATGCAGATCGCGCTGCGGGAACGGGATCTCGATATCCATTTCGTGGAGCATGTCCCAGATCGCCATGAGGACGTCGGAGCGCACATTGGCCGACCCGTTGGCGGGATCGTTGATCCAGAAGCGCAAATCGAAATTGATCGAGCTGTCCCCGAACTCCATGAGATTGCAGCGCGGCGACGGGCTTTTCAGCACCCGGTCGATGGTCAGCGCGCGCTCCTCGGCGGCGCGGGCGAGGCCGCGCACGTCTTGCGTCGAGTAAGACACGCCGAAAGGCGCATGCAGGCGCACCACCCGGTCGTCATGGGACCAGTTGACGACGCCGTCCTCGATGAATTTGTCATTGGGCACGAGATGCGCGGTGCCGTCGCGCGTGCGCAAGGTGACGTAACGAGCGTTCATGGCCGTCACCCAGCCATAGGAATCCTCGATCTCGATGACATCGCCGGGCTTGATCGACTTGTCAGCGATCAGCGTAAAACCGGCGAAGAAATTCGACACCGTGCGCTGCATGCCGAGGCCGATGCCGAGCCCGATGGCGCCGCCGAAAATCGCCAGCGTGCCGAAAGGAAAGCCGACAACCTGCAGCGCCACCACCAGCGCCACCACCGGCAACAGGACATTGAGGATTTTCGACAGGAGCGCCTTGAACGAAACCGTCAGCTCGTCGATGGCGTTGATCCGGCCCTGGATCAGGTGATTGAGAAAGCGCGCGCCCCAGAAGAGGACGCCGAAGACCGCCAGCACGCGCAGGAAGTCCAGCGCGGAAAAGGTCTGCTCGACGCCGTTTTCGTCCTCGCCGATGGGGAAAGAGAAAGCCTGAAGCTGGCGCACGACGTCGTCGAGCACGCCGAAAGCGTCGAGCGCGGCGATGGGCCAGGCGACATAGAAGGCGACCCGCGACCAGAAGGGCGAGCGGATGACCAGCGTCACAAGGCGGATGACGATCCACGCCGTTAAAAGGCTGACGCCAGCGGAAATAAGCCCCGTTGAACTGCCTGCGGTCTGGAGCCCCAGGACAGCAGCCTGCAAGAGAACGTAAAGCGCGATGGGCGTCGCCAGATGCGCGAAGGCGTTGGCGGCGCGGCGCAGGACGCCATAGGGCGCGCGCGGCGCGATCTGAGTCTGGATCAGCTTGCGCAGGCGCGGGCCGAAAAACGCCGCCGGCACGATCGCGGCGATGAGGATCGCCGCTTCGATGGCGACGCCGAGGGTCAGCATCTGGCTTTGCAGACCGTCCCACAGGGACAAGAGATGATCGCGCAAGCCTTCGACGCTTTCCTCGATCACCGACTCGTCCGGCAGGCTTTGCTGCACCGCCTCACCGGCGTCTTCCACCGCCTGGTTGGCGCTATCGACTGCATCGCCGATATCGGATGCGGGATCCTCGGCGGGCGGCGGCGGCGCTTCCTGCCCCTCTTGCCCTTCCTGTGATGGCGGGCTTTCTTCGGTGTCGGTGTCTTGCATCGGCGCCTTCAGTTGCGGCCCTCGAGCGATCCAGGGAAAGCCTAAATGCTTCTAGCAGTTTCACTTTTTCGCGCAACTGAAAGCCTCAGGCGGAGCGCGTCAGGCGAGCTCCGCCTGGCGCGCCGACAGATCCGTGCAGCCCGCCTTCGCAAGCGCGAGAAGCGCCTGGAACTGCTCGTCCGTAAACGGATCGCCTTCCGCCGTCGCCTGCACCTCGACGAGACCGCCGGTTCCGGTGATGACGAAATTGGCGTCGGCCTGCGCGGTCGAGTCCTCGTCATAATCGAGATCGAGCGCCGGCGAGCCGCCAATGAGGCCGCAGGAAATCGCCGCCACCCGGTCGCGGATCGGGCTCGACTTGATGATCCCCTGAGCCGTCGCCCATTTGCAGGCCTCATTCATGGCGATCCATGCGCCGGTGATGGACGCGGTGCGGGTGCCGCCATCGGCCTGAATGACGTCGCAGTCGATCAGGATCTGACGCTCGCCGAGCGCTTTCAGATCGACCACGGCGCGCAAGGAGCGGCCGATCAGGCGCTGGATCTCCTGGGTGCGGCCGGACTGGCCGTTCTTCGCCTCGCGGCGCATGCGGTCGCCGGTGGAGCGTGGCAGCATGCCGTATTCCGCCGTCACCCAGCCGCGCCCGGCCCCCCTCAGCCAAGGCGGAGTCGTCTCGTCCCAGCTTGCGGTGCAGAGCACATGGGTGTCCCCGAATTTGACGAGACAGGAACCTTCGGCATGTTTGGCGACGCCGACATCGAAGGATACGGCTCGAAGCTCGTTAAAGGCGCGGCCGGAAGGTCTCATCTATATCTCCGTGAAATTGGGATGTGGCTGGGGCGGGCTTTCCTAGCCCCAAGCGCGGGGCCCTGTCGAGCCGAGCGCCTCAAAGGCTCTTGTTCTTGGCGGCATAGGCCTTATTTTCCATGGCGGATGAACCCGATAGCTTTCTCACACACAGATGCCCGTGCTGCACGATATTGACGAGCGTTCGCGCGAGGTCTTCCGCCGCCTTGTGGAGACCTATCTCGCCACCGGCGAGCCCGTGGGCTCGCGCACCTTGAGCCATGATTCCCAGATCGCCGTTTCGGCGGCGACGGTGCGCAACATCATGGCCGATCTCACCGATATGGGCCTTCTTCATGCGCCCCATATTTCAGCGGGGCGCCTGCCGACGGAACTCGGGCTTCGCCTCTTCGTGGACGGGCTGATGCAAGTCGGGGATCTGAGCCCTCAGGAGCGCCAGGCGATCGAAGCGGAAGCCGCCTCGGGCGGCGCCGGCGATCTTCTCGAAGCGGCGGCCGCGCGCCTTTCGGGCCTGACGCAGACCGCCAGCCTGATCGTCACGCAGAAATCCGACGCGCCCTTGCGCCAGATCGAGTTCGTCCGGACAAGCCCCGGCAAGGCGCTCGTCATCATGGTCTTCGAGGACGGCAAGGTCGAAAACCGCGCCATCAACGCGCCCGACGATTTGCCGCCTTCCGCGCTGGTCGCCGCCGGCAATTATCTGAATGCGCGCCTCAGAGGCCGCAATCTCAACGAGACCCGCGCGAGCATACTCACCGAGATCGAGGAGAACCGGGCCGAACTCGACGAGCTCACCTCGCGGCTCGTGCGCGAGGGCGTCGCCGACATCGCCGGGGACGACAACTGGCAGCTCATCGTGCGCGGGCGCGGGCATCTTCTCGACGAGTCGGTGCAGGACATCGAGCGCGTGCGCATGCTGCTCGACGATCTCGAGCAGAAGCGCGACGTCATCGAGCTTCTCACCGCGGCCCGGGACGGCGAAGGGGTGAAAGTCTTCATCGGCTCGGAAAACCGGCTGTTCTCGCTTTCCGGCTCCTCGGTGATCGCGGCCCCCTATCGCGACGAAAACCGCAAGATCGTGGGGGTTCTGGGGGTTATCGGCCCTACAAGGCTGAATTACGCCCGGGTTGTGCCGATTGTGGACTATACGGCGGAAGTGCTCTCCCGGATGTTGAAATAGCGCCCCTGCTTGCGTAAATCCGCTCTCAACAGATTTCCCCGAAAACAGCGAAACGAAGCCATGAGTGATCACGACAAACCATTTCTCGACGACCCGGAAGACCCGGACCTCCTGGGCGAAGACGATATGGCCGAGGAAGAGGAAGGCCCTGCGTCGAAAGGCCGGGCCGGCGCAAGCGACGCGCTGGAGGCCGCCCAGGCCGAAGTCGCGGCCCTCAACGACAAGGTGCTGCGCCTCGCCGCCGACCTTGAAAACACGCGCCGGCGCGCCGAGCGCGAAAAGGCCGACGCCGGCCGCTACGCCATCGCCGGCTTCGCCCGCGACCTGATCGGCGTCGCCGATAATTTCGAGCGCGCTTTCTCCGCCGCCGAGAATGGCGGCGCGGACGCCGTCGCCAGCCTGATCGACGGGCTGAAGATGACCGAAAAGGAGCTGCTGTCGGTGCTCGAGCGCCATGGCGTCCGGAAGGTCGCCGCCGAGCGCGAGAAATTCGACCCGAACCTGCACCAGGCTGTGGCGCAAGTTCCGCATGCGGAGATTCCCTCCGGCCATGTGGTCGACGTCGCCCAGCAGGGCTTCACTATCGGCGACCGCGTGTTGCGCGCGGCGATGGTGACGGTCTCCTCAGGCTCGGGCGGCGCGGCTGTCGCAGGCGGCGGCGAGTCGCAATCCGACGACGGCGACAGCGAGCCCAACGACCGTCTCGACACCAAATTCTGACCGGCTTTTTTAACGGCAAAACAAAAAGGCGATCCTTCACGGATCGCCTTTTTCGTTGGAAATGAAGACCGGACCTTACGCCTTCGGGCCAGCCGCTTTCACCGCATCGCTGACATGGGCCTCATAGGTCTTGAAGTTCTCCACGAACATTTTAGCCAGCTTTTGCGCCTGCGCGTCGTAAGCCGCCGGATCGTCCCAGGTCTCGCGCGGATTGAGGATCGCCTTGTCGACTCCCGGCACATCGGTCGGAACCTCGAAGCCGAAAATCTCATCCTTGCGCATGGGCGCCTTGCCCAGCGAGCCGTTGAGCGCCGCCGTGAGAAGCGCGCGCGTTTCCTTGATCGGCATGCGCTTGCCTTGCCCGTGGGGGCCCCCGGTCCAGCCCGTGGAGACGAGCCAGCAATCGACATTATGCTCGTCGATCAGCTTGCCGAGGAGCTCGCCATATTCCGACGGATGGCGCGGCATGAAGGGCGCGCCGAAGCAGGTAGAGAAGGTCGCTTCGGGGTCCTTGCCGAGGCCCTTTTCGGTGCCCGCCACTTTTGCCGTGTAGCCTGAGAGGAACATATACATGGCCTGCGCCGGAGAAAGCCGCGCGATCGGCGGCATCACGCCGAAGGCGTCGCAGGTGAGCATGATGATGTTGTTCGGATGGCCCGTGACGCCGGTGATGCTGGCATTCGGGATGTAGTGGATCGGATAGGCGCCGCGGGAGTTTTCAGCGAGCGTCCCGTCGTCGAGATCGAGCTCGCGCGTTTCGGGATGCATCACGACATTTTCTAGCACCGTGCCGAAACGCTTTGTGGTGGCGTAAATTTCCGGCTCGGCCTTCGGCGACAGGCGGATCATTTTCGCATAGCAGCCGCCTTCGAAATTGAAGAGGCCGTTCGGTCCCCAGCCATGCTCGTCGTCGCCGATCAGCGTCCGGTTCGGGTCGGCGGACAGCGTCGTCTTGCCGGTGCCCGAAAGGCCGAAGAAAATCGCCGCATCATCGTCCTCGCCGACATTGACCGAGCAATGCATGGGCATGATTTTCTTTTCAGGGAGAAGATAATTGAGGATCGTGAAGACCGATTTCTTCATCTCGCCGGCATAGGACGTGCCGCCGATGAGAACGAGACGGCGCGCGAAATCGACCGCGATCACGGTTTTCGACCGGCAGCCATGCACTTCCGGATCGGCCGCAAACCCAGGCAGGTCGACAATCGTGAAATCGGGATCACCGCCGCGCTCGTCCATGGGCGGACGTACGAGGAGATGCTGAATGAACAGCCCGTGCCAGGCGTATTCAGTGAACACCCGCACCTTGATGCCGTAGGTCTTGTCGGCGCCGCCGGCGAGGTCCTGCGAGAAGAGCTCGCGCTCGGCCGCATAGGCAAGCATGTCTTCATGGAGGCGCTCGAAATGATCCGGGGTCATGGGCGCATTGGCGTCCCACCAGATCTTTTCTTCGACTTCCGGGCGACGGACAATGAACTTGTCCTGGGCCGAGCGGCCCGTATGCTCTCCCGTCTTGACGACCAGCGGACCGTCCCTGGCGATTTCGCCTTCCCCGCGGGCCACCGCCAGTTGATACAGCGCAGCGCCGGTCAGGTTGGACAGCGCTTTCGGCGCGCAGTCCTCAAAACAGCGCGCTCCGGACGCCGCCGTTACCGATAAACTCATTTTCTCATCTCCCTGGGACCTCACGACAATGAGGACGTCCGGCCGCCATGCACTCGCGGCGCCAGACGCCCCTTGGTGTAGAGCTTCTTCAGGCCCTTGGCCACATTCCCCCGGCGCAAATCCGGACAAATTCCCCCCCAGGCCAAAGCCGATTCCGTTAACCATGGCGAATAAGGCCCTGTTAACGGCGTTGCCGGAGACTAAGGCAGGGAGAAAGCACGTGGCGTCTATGTTCGACCTTTTATCGGCGACGCTCTTCATTGCGACGGCGGGGCTGTTTTTGCTTCGTTTTCGCCATGAAAGGCCGTCGCTCGCGCCATATCTGGTGGTCGCGCTCGTATGCGTGGTCGGGGCCTGGCTCGGCAATAATGGCGGCGGCGTCGCGGCCGTGGCGCTGCTCATCGCCGCCTCCTTCCTGACCCTGCATCTCGCCAGCCAACCCTACAGCGAAGAGCCCGAAGAAAGCCGCTAGTCTCCGGGGCTCCTTGCACAAGAGGAAGACCCTTTTCGCAGGCGCCAAAATCCCGTTATGGAGACGTCCCCGGCGCGGGCTGCCCGCGTCCCTGTTATATATCGGGCCATGGACGCAAACCCGCCTTCCCCGAAAGGTTCGGCAAGCAACGCATTCGCCGAGACCGGCGACGGCGCCAAGCATATCGTCGACGTCCTTATCGAAGAGCGCGCCCACAAGCTGCGCGCCTCGCGGCTGTGGCCGCTTTACAGATCCGTCCTCTACCCCCTGCTCCTCTACCGTCCGGCGGTCGACATGGCCGACGCCATCGCGGACCTTTCGGCGCGCGGCGTCTTCGATCACATCAGCGGTCTTTTAGAACTGGACGTGCGCGCAGAAGGCCTTGCGCATATCCCGCAAAAGGGACGTGTGCTGATCGCCTCGACTCACCCCACCGGCATTCCGGACGGCGTCGCCATGTTCGACGCCATCAAACAGCGCCGCCCCGACATGACATTCTTCGCCAATCGCGATGCGCTGCGCGCCGCGCCCGGCCTTGAAGACATGATCATCCCCGTGGAATGGGTGCCCGGCAAACGCACCGCGGCGCGCTCGCGCGAGACGCTGGAAGGCGCGATCCGGGCCTTCGAGGCGGAAAAATGCGTGGTCCTGTTTCCGTCAGGACGGCTTGCCTTCATGAATGATGACAAGGCGCTCGTGGAACAGGAATGGCTCGCCTCCGTCGCGATTTTCGCGCGCAAATATCATTGCCCGGTGGTGCCTGCGCATATCGGCATGCGCAATTCCTGGCTTTATTACTGGTTCTGGAAGCTCAATACGGAATTGCGTGACATCACGCTGTTCCATGAGCTTTTGAACAAGAAAGAAAAGACCTACCGCATCAATTTCGGCGCGCCGATCGAGCCGCAAGCGCTGAAGGGCGACGCCAAGGAGGTCGCGGAGGCGCTTCGCCGTCACGCCATGGCGCTGAAAGACGCCCCGCAGACCTGGCGCCCGCTGGAGCCCGCTACGGCGTCACCGTGATGGGCTTTCTCGTCAGCAGTTTCTTGTTGCCCTGAATGAAGCGCAGCTCGTACTCGCCCGGCTCGTCGGGCATGCGCAGCCTTGCGGGGCTCCCGCTCTGAATACCGGCGTAATGGACATATTTCGTATCGCCCATGTCCGGTTTCGCAATCGAGATATAATCCCCTGAACCAAAAGGCGGACCGGTGAATTCGACATTCGCCAGGTCGCCCGCTTTCGCCGTCGCCGGGCCAATGAACTCTGCCTTCGCCGGCGTCACCGTAACCGGCTTGCGCGCCAGCACTTTCTTGCCCGCCTGGATGAAGCGGATTTCGTAGTCGCCTGCCTCTAGCGGCATTCTGAGATCGCCGGGGCTGCCGTTCTTGGTGTAGTGATAGTCGTTGAACTTGTTGGCGGGCGCATCCGGCGAAACGACCGTAATCCAGTCGCCCGAGGCCGGTTTGGGTCCTGTGAACGCGACGCTGATCGTCTCCCCGGCCACCGCCGTTTCCTGCGCGGCGAGGCTCGCCGTCGCTTCCGTGACGGTGACGGGCTGGCGGGCGATGATTTTGTTTCTGCCCTGAATAAACCGCAACTCATATTCGCCGGGCTCCAGGGGCATGCGCAATTCGCCCGGGCTTCCCCTGTTGGTGTAATAATAATCGTTGAATTTCTGGCCGGGCGCATCGGGCTCGGTCACCGTGATCCAGTCGCCGCTGCCGGGCTCAGGACCGGAGAACTCAATCGGCGCCATTTCTCCGGCCACCGCCGTAGCCGGCCCACTGACGGAAGCCTCCGCCGCAGTGATGGCGATGGGCCGGCGGGCGATGATGCTTTTGCCGCCCTGAACGAAGCGGATTTCATAATCCCCCGCCTCCAGCGGCATCCTCAGATCAGCCGGGCTTCCGCCTTTAGTGTAGGCGTAGTCGTTATATTTGCCGGCCGGCGCATCGGGCGCGACCACGGTGATCCAGTCGCCCGACCCCGCGGGCGGGCCGGTGAACTCGACCTTGATCGTCTCTCCGGCGACGGCCGTCTCAGGCGCGGTTAACGTCGCCAGCGCTTCAGTCACCTTGATGGGCCGGCGCGCAAGGATGCTCCTGCCGCCCTGCACGTAACGCAGTTCATAGTCGCCGGCTTCGAGCGGCGCCCGAAGCGCCGCCGGGCTGCCGTTTCTGATATAGGCGTAGTTGTTGTATGTCCCGTTCGCAGCGTCGGGTTTGACGATGGTGATCCAGTCGCTGGAGCCCGCTTCGGGACCGGTGAAGGCGACCTCTATCGTCTCGCCTGCAATCGCCGTTTCCGGGGCCTCGAGCGTTGCGGTCGCGGGCGTCGCCGTGATCGCGGCGCTCGCCAGCGCACGCAGGGGCCGGCCCAGCATGTAGCTGACTTCATAATCGCCCGGCTCCAGCGGCATTCTGATTTCGGCGGGATTGCCCTGACGCGTATAGGCGTAAGACTTGTAGCCGTCGCCGCCCGCTTCAGCGATCTGGATGTAATCGCCCCGGCGGTCGGGGCCGGTCCAGTGAACCTTGATGTTGGTTCCCGCCACCGCCTCGCTCTCGGGCTCGAGCCGGATCGTCGCCTCGACCGGGAAAGTCAGCGCGATGGTGACGGTCTTCTGCGCGCCCTCGCGCACCACGACGCCTTTCGCCTCGCCTTTGAGGCCGTCGGCAGGACGTTCGACAGCAATATCGTATGCGCCGGGTTCGACGGTGGTTTCGACGACGCCGGCGCCGTCTTCGGCGAACGCCGCCTCGCCGCCGCTCGCAGGCGTGACGCGCCAGACGAGCCCCTCCTCGATGACGATCCCGCCTTCCAGTTCGGTGGCCCTCAGATAGAGATTGGAGGCCGGCGGCGGCGCTTCCGCCGCGTCGATCACCGTCTGGGTCAGCGCGTCGCTGAGGCCCGATGCGTCCTGCGCCGACACGAACATGCCGCCGGTGTTGGCCGCAATACAGCGCAATTGCGCCTGCGCATTTTCCTCCTCGACGTCGAAGCCCACCACATGCACTGTAAAGTCCGCGCCGGCTGCTTCGAGCGCCGCGGCGACGCCGCACGGATCGGGCGCGCAGGTTTCAATCCCGTCGCTGACGAGAATCACCGTCGCCTTTTCTTCCGTGTACTTCAGTTTTTCCGCGGCAAGCTTCACCGCGTCCGCCATCGGCGTCTTGCCCTTGGGGTTGAGCCCCTGCACCGCGCTTGAAATCGCCGCGCGCGCCGCGCCCACGGGCGCGATCTCCTCAATATCGGCGCAGTCGCCCTCGCGCCGGTGGCCATAGGCGACAAGCCCGAGCCGGCGGTCGGCGGGAAGATCGTCGAGAAGCCCGCCAAGGACCTCTTTGGCGATGGTGATCTTCGCCTCGCCCTCGATCTGCCCCCACATGGAGCCCGAGGCGTCGAGCACGAGAATGGAATCGCCGCCGGTGTCCTCAGCGGCGGCGGGCGATGCAAAAACACCAACAAAAACAGCGGATAAAAGCGTCAGAAACGCGCGCGGACCCATGAAACTCCCCCTTCAACGGCCTTGCGCGGGAGACTAGCCCCGCCCGCCGTGAAACGAAAGCCGCAAAGCCAGCGCCCTAAAGGGCGCGTCCGCGCTTACGCAGTCCTGTGATAGGTGAGTTCGAGGAAGACATCTTCGAGATCGGCTTCGAGGGTGGTGATGTCCTTCACCGACACGCCCGCGCTGTTCAGGCGTTCGAGAATTTCCGCGACTTTGGTAGCGCTCGGCTGGTAATGGATGGCGATATTGCCGTCGGGCTTCAGATCCGCCGACAAGGGCCCGAGATCGGGAACCGCCGTGACTTCCTCATTGGGCGTGACCATCAAGGTCTTGCGGTCAAGAGAGGAAATGAGCTTTTCCGTCGGTTCACAGGCGACAACCTCGCCGTGATTGATGATCGCGATTTCCTCACACAGCTCCTGCGCCTCTTCGAGATAGTGCGTGGTCAGAACAATCGTCACGCCCTGCTCGTGCAGTTTGACGACATATTCCCAGAGCTGTTTTCTGAGCTCGATGTCGACGCCTGCGGTCGGCTCGTCGAGAATAAGGATCGGCGGCGAATGCACCATCGCCTTGGCCACGAGGAGGCGGCGCTTCATGCCGCCGGAAAGCTGGCGCACATAGGCGTTGGCTTTATCGTCGAGGCCGAGCGCTTCGAGGATTTCCATGGAGCGGCGCTGGGATTTCGGCACGCCGTAAAGCCCGGCCTGGATTTCCATGCCTTCGAGCGGGGTGAAAAACACCTCCATGTTGATTTCCTGGGGCACGACGCCAAGCGCCGCGCGCGCCTGGCGCGGATTGCGGTCGATATCGAAGCCCCAGACCGAAATCTCGCCCGCCGTCTTGCTGACCAGCCCCGCGAGAATGTTGATGAAGGTCGACTTGCCCGCGCCGTTGGGGCCTAAAAGCCCGAAAATCGATCCGCGCTTGACCAGAATGTCGATGCCTTTCAGGGCCTCTTTCGGCGGCGATTTCCCGGCCCCGCCATAGGTCTTGCGCACGCCGCGGGCGGCGATCGCGTAGTCGGCGTTGGCGTTGGAATCCATGGGAGCGCTCATTCGGTCACATCCAAAATCCGCTTATCGCGCCGGGGCCCGCGAGGGTCAACCGCGCGCATCCGCACGATAGCGAGAGGGCGAAGACTTGACGAACGCGGCCGGCGGCGGCAAGTCAGGCCCTTGAAACCAGACAGAAGATCGCCCCACTCATGAGCGAACAGAAAACTCCCTCCGTCACCGTCACGCCCGATCCGGAAGTCGTCTATACGGACAAGCTGAGGGTTTCCTGCGACGGCGGCGGTGGCGCGCTCGGCCATCCAATCGTATGGTATTCCCTCGAAGACGGCGAAGCCGAGTGTGGCTATTGCGACCGCAAGTTTATCTATAAGCCGGACGGCGCCGGGCATTAAGCTTGGGCTTTTTTCATTATCTACTGATCGGCCTTCTTACGGCTCTCGCCACGGGTGCGCTCTCGCGGTGGCTGCGAAAAACAAAACCGGCAGCCCTATCGCATGACAGCGGCCTGATTAAGCCCGATAAACTCAGCGCTTATCTAACTGTGCTGTTCGGCACATGTATGGCCATCGCCGGGCTTGTCTGGTTCATTGTCCTTTGGCGCCAGCAGGCTTTCTCGGACATGGTTTGGGGTGGCCTCATATTCATGATAGGCGCCTGTATTGCAGGCTTTATGACGCCTTCACTCACAAATATTCACGATGTGTCCTGGGATGCAAACGGAATAACTGGCCCTGCGAACACGTTCGGACCTACCCTCGGCCTCAAAAAGACAACCATAGCTTGGACCGACATCACCAAACGCGGAGAGACAGTCACTCAATATTGGTACGTAGAATCAGGTGACCGACGCCGCATTTATTGGAGTTATCTTTATAGGGGGCATGGCGAACTTGAGCGCGTCATTGCCGAACGCTGCTCGAACCTCAAACAGGATTGACAATTTCAGTTTCCGGCTGGTTTGTCGCCGCCGGCGCCGCTTCTTTCACTGACGCTTGCGGCGGCGTCTCTTCCCCGCGCGACAGCAGGCGGCAGGCGACCAGGTCGCCGGTGACGTTGACGGCCGTCCGCGCCATATCGAGCAGGCGGTCGACGCCGAGGACAAGCGCGAGCCCCGTCAGAGGAATCCCGAAACTCGTCGCCGTCGCGGAAAGAACCGCGATGGAGGCGCCGGGCGCGGCGGGCGCGCCGATGGAGGCGCCGGTCAGCGTGATCATGATGAAGGCGACCTCCCCGAAGGAGAGCGAGACGCCCGACATATTGGCGAGGAAGACGATCGCCGCCGACTGGTACAGCGCCGTGCCGGCCATATTCACCGTCGCAGCGAGCGGCGCCACGGCGCCGGCGAGCGACGGCGTGACGCCGAGTTTTTCCACCGCCGTCTTCATGGTGAGCGGCATCACCGCCGCCGAGCTCGATGTGGAAAAGGCCAGAAGCTGCACCGGCGCGACGGCGCGCAAGAAGGCCCATGGCGTCATGCCCCCGAAAAGGCCGACGATGACGAGATACAGCACAAGCAGAAGCGCAAGACCGCCGATGACGACAGCGCAATAAAGGGCGAGGTCGATCAGCGTGTTGAGCCCGTTCAAGGCCGTCGTCTGCGCCATCAGGCCAAACACCGCGACCGGGGCGAAGCGCATGGCCGTGCGGATCACCGTCATGCAGACTTCGAGCACGGCGCCCATCAGCGAGACCAGCGGCTTTGTCAGCTCGCGATTGTCGGCGGTGATGACAGCGATGCCGATGAAGATCGAAAAAACGACCACCGCCAGCATGTCCTGTTCTAGGATCGAGGCGGAGATGTTCTGCGGTATGAGGTTTGAAATCATCGCCGGCAGGTCGCGGCTGATCGCTTCTATGGGCGAGGCGGCCTGGTCGAGCGTCGCGGGGTCGGGCTTGAGGCTCGGCGCCGGGGGCGCCGTTGCCGGCGCCGCGATGTCCTTCCCCGCACCAGAGAGCCAGGCGAGCCCGCCGCCAAGCGAAGCCGCCGCCATGGTGGTCGCCAGAACGAAGAGGACGAACCGCATGCCGATGCGTTTCAGATCGGCGCCGTCGCCCGCCGCCGTCAGCCCCATGATGATCGAGCTCGCGACGAGAGGAATGATCACCATGCGGATCAGCGCGAGAAACAACCGGCCCGGCAGGGCGAGCCATTCGCCGAGCAGCTCCGCAAGGGAACGCGAGACGAGGTTCATATCCGGGCCCAAGAGCGCGCCCACCGCAACGCCGATGACGATGGCGATAAGCACCTGCAGCCACAGCTTGCCGCTGACCAGAACGTCAAGGCGGCGGTTGAGACTGTTATATTTAAAGCGTGATCTGGGCATGGCGCTGTTCGGTTTCGCCCCGCCTTTTTAGGGCGGGCAGGCCCGCCATGGCCAGTGTGAAAGGCGTGCGCCTCCCGGTCGCAGGGGCGCGGGGCGATTAGGTCTTAAACGCCTTCCTTGCGCGCAAGGCGCCAGACCTCGCGGGCTTTCGGCGGCGATGCCTGAAGGATAGCGTTGCGGAAGATGCGGCCCATGAAGATCGCCAACAGCGCCGCAAAGGCGAGCATCAGCGCCGTCGCGCCCAGCACCTCCCACAAGGGCGGGTCGGCGGCGGCGCGCATCATCACCGCATAGGGCGTGTAGATGGGTATCCAGGTCAGAAGCGAGGCGATGAAGCCGTTCGGGTTTTGGAACACCATGATCATGAAGGGCAGCGGCGCGAAGACGAGGATCATCACCGGACCCATATAGGACTGGGCGTCTTGCAGGGAATTCGACACTGCGCCGATGGCGAGAAAGATCATCGCGAAAATCGCATAGGCGCAGAAGAAATAGAAAAGATAGATGAGGAGGAGCGGCGAGCCGAACAGCGTCCCCATGGCGGCGGCGATGAAATTGTCGCCCGTGGAGGCGATGGTCGCCGAGGCCGCGAGCCCGCCGAACAGAAAGATCGCGGGCATGGTCAGCCCCACGGCGGCGATGCCGATGAGCTTGCCCATCATCAGCTGCTCCGCCGTCACCGACGAAAGAAGGATTTCGACGATCTTGTTCGACCGCTCCTCGATGGTGTTGGTCAAAAGAAGATTGCCGACGCCGAAAATGATCACCAGCAGCATGTAGGTGAGCGCGGCGGGAAGCCCGGTTTCGATCCGGTCCTTAAGGCTGAGCTGCGCCTCTTCCGCCTCGCGGTCCGGCCGGTAGGACGAGAACGGCGCGGAGATCGCCGCCACATCGTCGAGGGCTTCTTCGCTGAGCCCCATCTCGGCGATGGCCTCGCGCTTGAGGGCCGAGGTCAGGGCGTCGCCGATCAGGTCTTCGAGCGCCGTGTCGGTGAGATTGCGGCTCCAATATTGCGCCGGCGCCCCGCCCTCGCCCGCGCCGAAATCGGCGGGAACAAGCACCGCGGCGAAAAGCGGCTCCGGCTCGCCGCCGTCGCGCACAACCCCGCGCTCGCCAAGGAGATAGGGCCGCAAGACCTCCTCGGCTTCCTCAAGGCTTGAAACATTCCGAAGCAGCGTGTCCGCATCGATGCGCTCGAATTGCTGGCGCGGCATCTCGAAGGCCGGGGCGCCCTCGCGCAACAGGGGCGCCGCCGCCTGGCGCGCCGCGTCAAAACCGCCCGCCGTCTCGAACGCCTTGAGGCGCGCGTCATTGACGCGCGCGGGCGCGAACGGCGCAGGCAGCGCCTGGCCGGCGTCCGGCGTCGAGGCGCTGGCGTAAAGATCCCATGCGCGGATCGCGCCAAAGAGATACCGCCGCTCGATCTCGCGATCGATATCGTCCGCATAGTGTCCGCTCTGATCATAGACGACGAAAGGACGGACCGGCTTGTTGCGCTCCACGAGCCCCATGGCCGCGGTCAGGGCCACAAGGCTCACGGGAAACATCAGGAGAAAAATCAGAAAGCCGCGCGAGAGCACATATTGCTTGTATTCGCGCAGCGCGATGAGAAAGACCTGTTTCATTCCGCCGCCTCCGCAAAAGCCGGCGCGCTCGCCTCATCCCCGGCGAGATCGACGAAGATGTCATGCAGCGTCGCCCCTGCCTGCTCAAAGCGCGTCAGGACAATGCCCGCCGCCACGGCCTGGCGCAGGAAGGCCTGCGGGTCGGCGCCGTCGGCAAGTTCGACGCCATAGTCGCTTTCCTCGCCGGCGCCGCGCTCGAGCCAGACCGCGACCACGCCCGGCAGAGCCTCAAAGGCCGAGACCGGCGCTGTTGACCGCACGTGCAGGCGCTGGCCGTAGCGCGCCCGCGCCTCGGAAAGCGTGCCCTCAAAGCGTTTCCGGCCCTCGGCGATAATCAGGAAGCGGTCGCACAAACGCTCAGCATGCTGCATGACATGGGTCGAGAAAATGATCGTGCGCCCGTTTGCGCGCTGATCGGCGATGAGCTTTTCGAGCGTCTGCTGATTGATGGGGTCGAGCCCGGAGAACGGCTCATCGAGGATCAGGAGTTCCGGCTCATGCGCGATGGTCGCCAGCAACTGCACCTTCTGCGCCATGCCTTTCGAGAGCGCCTCGTTTTTCGAGCGCGCGAATTTTTCAAGGCCGAATTCTTCGAGCAGCGCGTAAGCCTTTTTCTTGGCCTCGCGCCCGGAAAGCCCGCGCAGCTGCGCGAAATAGGCGATGGACTGCGCCGCCTTCATCTTGCGGTAAAGCCCGCGCTCTTCGGGCAGGTAGCCGATGCGCCGGCGCACGGAAATCGCCGAGTCCGAACCGAGAACCGAGATGCGTCCTTCCGTCGGCTGAACGATGTCGAGCATCATGCGGAGCGTTGTCGTCTTGCCGGCGCCGTTGGGCCCGAGAAAGCCGTAAATTTCGCCTTTCGCCACGGAAAAGGAGAGATCGTTCACCGCCGTAAAAGCGCCATAGCGCTTGGTGATGTTTTCAAGCTGAACGGGACAATCCGTCATGTTGAGCTTTCTTGGCGTTTCCGGCGGTTTCACCCCTTGCGGGCCGCCCTATTTTTGGGGTCTGCGTCGTTAAGGAATGGATAAGCCTTGGCTAATCCGGGCTACCAGCTCCCTGTATTTTCCATGGAGGCCCAGGGCTCTTGCGGCGGCAGGTGCTCGCCTTCCTGCAACAGTTCGATGGAGATGCCGTCAGGGGAGCGCACGAAAGCCATATGCCCGTCGCGGGGCGGACGGTTAATCACAACACCGCCATCCATCAGCTTTTGACAGGTCTCGTAAATATTTTCGACACGATAAGCGAGATGGCCGAAATTGCGCCCGCCGTCATAGTCTTCCGTATCCCAATTATAGGTGAGCTCGACCAGCGGCGCCTTTTTTTCTTTCGCATCCTCGACATCGTCGGGCGCGGCGAGAAAAACCAGCGTAAAGCGGCCCTTCTCGCTTTCCATGCGGTTGACCTCTTCAAGGCCGAGCTTGTTGCAGTAGAAATCGAGGGACTGGTCGAGATCTTTCACTCTCACCATGGTGTGCAGATAACGCAAAGCTTCACTCCTTATTCTTTCGCGCGAATGATCTCGTCACGCAGATAGCCCGGGCGGCGGCGATGATAGCGGCGCATGAAAAACCAGACGATGACGAGCCAGGCGACGATGACGCCGAAGAAATAATAAAAGCCCGCAAAGGCCTCGGCGACATAAAGCTGGCATTCGGCCCCGCATTCCCAGGCCTGCGTCACCCGCACCTCGCCGAGATTGACATACTGGACCATTTCCACCGGCTGCGGCACGACGCCCGTCGCCTGGCCCACCCAGAGCAGCAGGGTCAGGACCGCGAAGGTCACCGGCAGCGAGAGGAAAAAGGTCGCGATCGCCGCCAGCGCATAGGCGGGAAAACGCGGGGTGTGCACGCGCGCATAGATCTCGCGGAACTTCGCCTCGCTGATGCCTTCGAGGAATTCCGGCTCGTTCTTCTGGAACAGCCCCCATTCGATCTCCGCGCCCTCGGCGACTTCCTCCGCGACTTTCTTCCGCCAGCGCCAATAAAGCCCGCCGGCAAGGCCGAGGCCAAGAAACACAACAAGGAAGAAGCCGAGCATCAAAGGGTCCCGTAACTGTGCTGCGAAGGGCGCCGGTTTACCCTACGCCCGCGCTTTTCCCAAGGCGTCCGACAGCGCCTCGGCGAAGCGGCCCCGTTCTTCAGGGGAGAGAAAGGCCCCGAGGATCAGGGTTTCGCCCTTGGAGGTGACCCGGACCTGGCTTTCATGGCCGATGGGCCGTTCGATGAAGACCCGGGTCCAGTAGGGCTGGAGCCGCCAGCGGGTCTCATGGCCAGAGGGCAGGACCCGCGCCACCCACATCTCGTCATCCGTCACCCGGACCCGCTCGCGCAGGCGGCCCTGGCGGTAGCTGAGTTTGAAGGCGAGCCACACCGCGAAGACGTCGAGGCCGCAAAAGCCCACCACCGGCCAGGCGCCCTTGAGGAAGAAATAGGTCCCGAAAAACAGGTTCGAAATGATGACGATGGCCATCACCGCCCGGAAGCCGGTCCCCGGCAGCGAGCGATTGGGCGAAAGCACCGCGTCGAACAGGCTTTCGCCCTCCGCCACATCGTCGAGGGCCGACGCCTTCGAGGCGCGGCCTTTGGCGACAGGCGCCATGGTCTCCATCTGGCGGGCGCGTTTCATGGGGAAAACATAAGCGCAGCAGCGCCGCGCCGCAATTCGCCAGCCTGGAGAACTTTACGAAGGCGCGATGCAGGCTATTGTCGCGAAAACAAGTCCCTGGATTTCCCATGCCCAAAATGACCCGCCAAACCGCGCGGACAATTTTCGAGCGCCTCGCCGAAGCGCGGCCCGCCCCGAAAACGGAGTTGCATTACAAAAACCCGTTCACCCTGGTGGTCGCTGTCGCCCTTTCCGCGCAGGCGACCGACGAGGGCGTCAACAAGGCGACCAAGACCCTGTTCGAGGTCGCCGACACGCCGGAAAAGATGGCGGCGCTGGGCGAGAAGAAACTGGGCGACTACGTCAAGACCATTGGGCTGTGGCGCAACAAGACCAAGAACGTCCTGGCGCTCTCGCAAAAGCTCATCGACGAGTTCGGCGGCGAGGTGCCCCGGACCCGCGAAGAACTGGAGTCTCTCCCCGGCGTCGGGCGCAAGACCGCCAATGTCGTGATGAATGTCGCCTTCGGCGAGCCGACCATCGCCGTCGACACCCATATCTTCCGCGTCGGCAACCGCACCGGCATGGCGCCCGGCAAAAACCCGCTGGAGGTCGAGCTGGGCCTTGAGAAGATCATCCCCGACGACTTCATGCAGCACGCCCATCACTGGTTGATTCTGCATGGCCGCTATATCTGCAAGGCGAGGAAGCCCGAATGCTGGCGCTGCCCCATCGTCGATCTCTGCCAGTTCAAGGAGAAGGTGATGTCGCCCAATCCGCCGAAAAAGGAAAAACCCAAACCGGCGGCGAAGAAGGCCACGACAAAGAAAAAGACGCTGGCCGGAAAACCGAAACTGCGCGCCGCCCCCAAGAAAAAGACCGCTAAAAAGAAAGCGCCCGCGAAATGACGCTGACGCTTTCCTCCCCGCTCGTCCCCGCGCAGGCGGGGACCCATGAACTCAGCATCGGACCTTTTTGGATCCCCGCCTTCGCGGGGATGATCGGAGTAACACCATGACCGATAAAGACCGCCTGATCATCGCCCTTGACCTTCCGACCACCGAAGACGCGCAATCCGCCGTCGACGCTATCGGCGCGGGCGGAAGCTTTTACAAAATCGGTTATCAGTTAATGCCCATCGGCGGGCTCGATCTTGCGCAGCGGCTGACCGATGACGGCAAGAAAGTCTTTTTCGATTTCAAGTTTCACGACATCGGCGCGACGGTGGAGCGCGGGGTCAAAAGCGTTGCAACACTCGGCGGCGATTTCCTGACCGTCCACGCCGAACCGGACGTCCTAAAAGGCGCGGTCGCGGGCCGGGGCGACGACAGCCGCCTGAAAATCCTGGCGGTGACGGTGCTGACGAGCCTAGATCAGGCAAGCCTTCAAAAAATGGGGATCGAGATCCCCCTGCCCGATCTTGTCCTGAAACGCGCGGAATTCGCGGCCGAGGCCGGCGTTGACGGCGTTGTGGCCTCAGCCCGGGAGGCGCAGGCCATTAAGGCGCGCTTCGGCGACGCCCTTAAAATCGTCACCCCCGGCGTGCGCCCCGCCGGCGCGGACGCAAACGACCAGAAACGCGTCGTCACGCCCGCGGATGCGATCGCCGCCGGCGCGGATCATCTCGTGGTCGGCCGCCCGATCATCGCCGCAAAGGATCCGAAGACGGCGGCGGAGACCATTGCACGCGAAATCGCCGGCGCCCTCAAGACCTGACCGCGCCCACAAAGCTTCAGGCCGTGACAATAATAATCGCGGAACAGGCCGCCCGCCCGACCCGGCGATAGCTGTGCGGCGCGCCGCTGTCGAAATAGATCGCGTCGCCCTCATCCAAAAGATGGTCTTCGCCGCCGACGGTCACGCCAAGCCGGCCTTTAAGAACGAAAAGAAGCTCGGCGCCGTCATGCGCATGAGGTTTCGACGCTTCGGAATAGGCCGAAAACTCCGCATAATACCCCTCCAGCTTTTTATCCGTGATCGGAAAGTTCAGGCTTTCGAAGAAATAGGTTTCGCCTTCCATGTCCTTGCGCTCGGGAAAGCGCAGGCGCTCTTTCTTGCGCGTGACTGCGGCGGCCGGGCGGTCCTCGTCGGTAAAGAAATGATCCAGACCGACGCCGAACACCATGGCGATGCGCATCAGCGTCGGCAAAGTCGGGATGATGCGGCCCCGTTCGATTTTCGACAGCATGGCCGTCGATAGCCCTGAATGGTCCCCGAGCTGGGCGAGCGCCATGCCCTTTTTCAGCCTCAGCGCCCGGATCTTCGATCCGATTTCATATTGTTCGAGCCCTTCGGCGAGCGCTTCTGAAAGCATGATCTGCCCCTCACTTTCGCGGGGCTCAAAATAAGCAGATTGATTTTCTTTTCAAGAAAGTAAAATTTCATGTCACGCACATTTGAGTATCATTCAATTCTAATTTCCCTAAGTGAAAGCCAGTCGCCGGTCCCGTTCATCGAAAAAAGCGCGCCGGCGCCCGCCTGAGGCCCAAAAGCCTGGCGGTTCCCCGCTAATAAAGGAGCACGCGACCCATGCAGATGACTTTCACCAAAACGATGATCGCCGCAGCAGCCGCCTCTCTCGCAGCCTTCGGCATCGCAAGCGCCGATCATCACAAGAAAGACAAAAAAGATATCGTCGACACCGCCGTCGAGGCTGGCCAGTTCACCACGCTGGCGACGGCGCTGACCGAAGCCGGTCTTGTGGAAACCCTCAAAGGCGAAGGGCCTTTCACCGTCTTTGCGCCCACTGATGCGGCGTTTGAAAAACTTCCCGACGGCACGGTGGAAACGCTTTTGATGCCGGAAAACAAGGACAAACTCACCGCCATCCTCACCTATCACGTCGTGCCCGGCAAAGTGAAAGCCGCCGATGTGGTCAATCTAGAAAGCGCTGAAACGGTGAATGGAAAAAGCATTTCCATCGCGGTTGAGAACGGCGCGGTGATGATCAATGACGCGACGGTCACGACCGCCGACGTCAAAGCGTCCAACGGCGTCATTCACATCATCGACAGCGTTTTGCTGCCCCCCAGCGAATAAGGCCGCCTTTGTTCAAGGCTTCACGCGCCTTATTTGCTGCTCCCGCTCCGGCGGCGCGTTCCGCGCGTCGCCGGAGTTCCTTTTTTCAAACCGGATCGCCGGCGCCGAGGGCTTTAAGCGTCCCATTTCAAAGGCTTATGGCGCCCGATCGTTCTGGAAATTCCGGTCCCGCCGCGCTACATTGAAATGAATGGCGAGGCGGGGGAAACACCGCCAGACAGGCGGGAAGGACGTCAGGGATATGGGTGATCCGGTCAAACGCATCGAGCGCCGGTCGCGGCGCGCGATTTTTCAGGCCTATCTCGACCATGCGCGCCGGGAAAAACCGGACAAGACGATCATCACCGATGGCGACGGACGCAAGCTGAAAACCAAGGACGTCACGCGCGGCTCGCTCGCGCTCGGCGGCGCGCTCGCCCGGCACACAACAAAGAACGAGCATGTCGGCGTCTTACTGCCGACCGGCGCGGGCGCGGTCATCACGTTATTCGCGCTGTTGTCGCGCGGTCGCGTGCCGGCGATGCTGAATTTCACCGCCGGGTCGAAAAACCTTCTCGCGGCTTGCGAAGCCGCGCAGGTCACGAAAATCGTCACCGCGAAAAAATTCGTCGAGCTCGCCGGTCTTGAAAATCTCATGGACGAGCTTTCCGGGGCCGTGGAGCTGTTATATCTCGAAGACATCCGCGAAGAGATCAGCCCGCGCGACAAGGCGCTGGCGCTGTTGGGGCCCTTGTTTCCGAGCTTTCTGGCGGCCAATCCGAACCCGGAAGAACCCGGCGTCATCCTCTTCACCTCCGGTACGGAAGGCGCGCCCAAAGGCGTCGTTCTTTCTCACCGCAACATCATGGCCAATATCGAGCAGATCTCCGAGCATGTGGAGCTTCTGCCGACGGACATTTTCTTCAACCCGCTGCCGACTTTCCATTGCTACGGCCTGACCGCCGGGGCGCTGTGGCCGATCCTCAACGGCTATCCGGTTGTGCTGCACCCCTCGCCGCTACAGACGAAAATCATCCCTAAGCGGATTTTCGAAACCGGCTCGACGGTGTTGTTCGCGACCGACACGTTTCTCTCGCAATATATGCGCGCGAGCCCCGACGGCGGCATGTCGTCCTTGCGCATAGCGGTCTGCGGCGCGGAGCGGGTGCGCGACGAGACCCGCCAGGCCGCGGAAAAACGCTTCGGCTTCGAGGTCCTGGAAGGCTACGGCGTCACCGAAGGCTCGCCCGTGCTCGCCGCCAACCAGCCCGGAGACATCCGCTCCGGCACGGTCGGCAAGCTGTTGCCGGCCATCGAGACGCGGCTAGAGCCGGTGGAAGGCCTTGAGGGCGCCGGGCGTTTGTTCGTGCGCGGGCCGAATGTCATGAAAGGCTATCTCTCGGCCGACAATCCGGGCGTTGTCACGCCGCTCGAGGACGGCTGGCACGACACCGGCGATATCGTATCCATCAATGCCGAAGGCTATATGTCGATCCGCGGCCGCCTGAAGCGCTTCGCAAAAATCGGCGGCGAAATGGTCTCGCTCGCGGTTGTCGAAAACTGCGCCTCCGCCGTCTGGCCGGACAATCTCCACGCTGCGGCGATCATGCCCGATCCGAGAAAGGGCGAGCAGGTGGTGCTGGTCACCGACCGCAAGGACGCGCCGCGCGGGCTGTTGCTATCCTGGGCGCAGTCGCACGGCGTCCCGGAAATCGCGGTGCCCAGAAAGATCGTTACGGTGGACGAAATCCCCGTGCTCGGCACCGGCAAGATCGATTACCTGAAAGTCAAATCCATCGCCGAAGACGCGATCCTCGCGGCGGAAGCCGAAAAAGCGCAGGAGCCGCCCGCCGAAGAGCTGTCGAAACGCGACCTCAAGAAGCGCGAAGCCGCCGATAAGGCCGAAAAGAAACGCGTGGAAAAGGAAGCGAAGGCCGCAGAAAAAGCGGCCGCCAAGGCGCCCAAAGGCGCGGATGGCGATGCCGCGACCGCCCCCAGTCCCGCCAATGACGAAACCGGCGAGCGCAAGGACGCGGCGGAGTAGGTTTATTACGCTCGCCCTGGCGAAGACCGCGTTCAGGCAAGCAATATACAGCGAATTGATGTGTCATGCCCGGGCTTGTCCCGGGCATCCAGTTTTTGGCTGAATCGCCGGCATGAAGCTGGCGATGACACGCATCATTGTTCAACCAAAAAATTACGACGTGCTTCTCGCCGCATTGGCGGCGCGATCAGCCTCTTCGTCGTCATGGATGTGATCGTCGCCGTCCTCCCCTGACGCCGCGACGCTTTCCGTGTCTTTGGGCGGCGTCTCCGAGGTCGGTACGTCGTTTTCTTCCCCAGCTTCCGCCGTGGCTTCGGCGTCTTCCGCTTCTGCGGCTTCCGGCTCGTCCACAACCGGCGACGCCAGCAGCAGCCGCACCTCTTCCGGCGACATGCCGATGGCGGCTTCCTCAATGGGCGGCGGCGAGAGGCGGCCATAGTCCATATATTCGCGGATCAACCGCGCCCAGCCTTCGCGCGTCAGATGAAACTCGCCTTCGGCGCCGGGCCGCGGATCGCGGGGCGCGTTCGCGGCATGTTCAAGCCAGATTTGCGCGGCGTGCTCGCCGTGAAGGCCCTGCGCGGCTTTCGCCATCAGGGAATAGGCTGCGGGCATCGGGTGGCGGGCGATCACCGGTTCCAGAACGTCGACGGCCTCGGACCAGTCTTCGGTCAGCGTTGCAGCGCGCGCGGTCAACAGCGCCGCCTCGTCGGCGTCGGGGTTTTTCTCGGCGAGTTTTTTGAGCTTGCGGGCGCGCTTGTCCGGCGAGTCTTCCTTGTAGAGACGGTCGTAAAGCTTGATCAGCGCCGGATGCGCGGTTTCGGAAAAGGCGTTCTCGATAATATGCGCCGCCTTGCCGGTCTTGCCTTCGTCCATGGCGATGCGCGCGGCGAGCACCGCGGCCGGCGTGAAACCATGGGCGATCTTCAAGGCCGCTTCCGCCTCGGCAAGCGCAGCGTGCTGATCGCCGAGCGCATAGGCGTCCGCCGTCAAAAGGGCCGCCCGTGCGCGGTCGGCGCGCGCGGCCTCCACCGCATTGTTTCTTTTCGCATGTTCGACCGCATTGCGGGTTTCGCCCCAGGCGCCGCGTTCGAGCCCGAGATCGAACACCGACTGGAACGCCCAGGCGGCGTTGGGGCGCAAACGAAAAGCGCGCTCGGCATAGCCCTTGGCCTTTTCGGTTTCGCCCGCCGCCATGGCCTGCGCGTAAAGGCCTTTCAGTCCTAAAAACTCCGTCTCCGGCGCGGCGAGCATTTCCGAAAAGCTCGCTTTCGCGGTCGACGCATCGCCGGAAAGTTGCGCCGCCTGCGCCGTCAACAGCCTTGTGAGCGCCACGTCGTCGAGATTGCGCCGTGCGACGCGGGCGTGATGGGCCGCATCCTCGCCGTCGCCGGCAGCCGCCGCTTCAAGCCCGCGGGTCAGCGCCGCAATGCCGCGTTCCCGGCGGGTTTGCGCGTCCTTCGCCCGGATCTTCGCCGGAATCGCGGCGATGTCCTTGATCTTGTGGGTGAGATAGATGGCGGCGAGAAAGAGAAACACCACACCGCCGAGAATAAGCCCCGACGGCCCGTCGAACTGATAGCCGAAGGCCTCGCCGGTAATGCGGTGATCGAGAGTCGCCAGATAGGTGATGACAAAGGCGAAAAAGACCGCGCCCAGGAGAAAAATCAGGATACGGATCATTGGGGCGCTCCTAGCCGGTCTCGCCGGAAATGTCAGTCTGCAGCGACGCCAGCGCGGCCTGCGCCTTCGCCCGGGCCTTCGCGTCGGAAATCCAGGCGGCCATGGCTTCCTTTGCGACGGGAGGCAGGTCTTCAAGCTGCGCCAGGGCGAAGGCGACATCGCCTTCCTCGAGCGCGTTTTCAGCGCGAGAAAGAATCGCCCCCGGCGCATCCCCCGCGACCGGTTCGGCGGGGCGGACGCTGACAAGGCTTTGCGCCCGCGCGAACAGGCCTGCAACGCCACCGCCGGACTTTTCCCGGCCTGCTGCGGCCAGGGCTTCGCGCGCGGCAGCGTCGAAACCAATGCGCAGCGCCGCTTCCGTGGCGACGCCGCTTTCGGCATAAGGAGCGAGCGCGCCCGTCGCACCGGGCGCAAATTCCTCGACGGCATCAAGCTCTTCGGCGAAGGGATCGCCCTGATCGACAGCGCGGGAAAGCGCGGCGAGGGCGAAGGAGGCGCGCATCTGGCGCGCGGAGACATTGGCCTGCTCGCGGCGCAGTCTTTCGACTTCGGCGCGCAAGGAAGCGACCTCCGCGTTCACGGCCTCGTCGCGCACGGCCTCCGCGTCAGAAAGGTCCGCGCGAAGGCGCTCGATTTCCGCGGCCAGATCCGTCTCGTTGCGGCGCGCTTGGGCCAACTCGTTTTCAAGGTTGCGTTTTTCGTCAGCGTACTCGCCGCGCAGACGCGCAAGCTCGCCTTCAAGCGCCGCTAGCCGCTGCGCATTGGCGGGATCGCCCGGCGGCGTCTCGAGAGCAGCAGCCTGCGCCATTGGGTTCTGCTGCGGCGCAGCCTCGTCCGAAACGGCGTCGTTTTCGGCGGTTTGCTCAACGCTTTCCATCCCGGCTTCGGAAAGGTCGGCTTCATCCTCAGTCGGCGCCGGGGCATTCGCTTCGGCAACTTCTTCTGTAGACAGATCATCTACCGGCGCGGCGGATGCTTCTTCTTCGGTCTCTTCCTCAGCAACCGCTTCTTCAGGGGCTTGCTTGGCTTCAGCCGCCGCCATGTTCTGAATTTTTTCAGCCGCATCATCGGAGACCGGCGGCAAGGCGCCGGTCTCTTCTTCCTCGACGGCGACAGGCGAGGTTTTCAGCTCGCCCGCTGGCGCATTGGCGATTTTCGGATCGGCCGGTTCTTCTTCAACGGGTGTCACGGCCCGCGCGGCGTCTTCGTCTGACGCAGAAGGTTCTTCGGGGGCGGCGTTTTCGTCTTCCGCCTGCGCAGCAGAGGTCTCAACGGGGGCGCCATTCGACGACGCAGCGCCGAAAGGGGCGAAGCGCCAGACCGCGAAGGCGATCAGCGCCACCACGACAAAGGCGAGGAACAGCATGACGCCGGGCGTCAGGGAGGATTTGCGGGCGGGCTTTTCAGGGTCAGGGGCCGGTTCGGCCTCGCGCGCGCCGTCGGTTTCAGAAGCATCCTTCGGGGCGTCAGCGTCAAAAGCGTCGCCAGAGCCGCTGGCGGCGGCCTGTTCGCTGACGAGCTCCGCTTCGACTTCGGGAATGCCGGACTGGCCGTCCCCGCTCTTGTCTGCGCCGTCTTCTGGCGCATCCTTGTTTTCGTCGTCGCGTTTGCCGGATTCGTCCGCCACGAAGCTCCCTCCGTTTCGCGCCGCAGCGCGCTCTAAACCCTAGATAAGCGGCGGCGCGGGTCCGCTCAAGCGCGCGCCTGCGCCGTCATCAAGGCAACAAGGCTTTCCGCGCTGCGTTCCGGCGCCGCAGGACGCGCCGCCCAGCCCTCGCCGGCGGCCTCGGCCACCGCCTCGCTGAGGCAGGCCGCGCGCGTGCGGCCAAGCGCCGCCGCCAGCCCCGCCCGTTCCGCGAGCGCAACGAACAGCCGCGCCGTGCGCGGGGAGAAAAGACCGACCCAGAGGTCCGCTTTTTCGTCTTTCAGCGCCGCTGTCGCAGCCTCGGTGAGCGCTTCGGCGGGGACAGCGCGATAAAGCGTGCGCCGTCGCGCGGGAATCCCGTGTTTTTCGAGGAGCGCCACGAGGTCTCCGGCGCGGTTCTCGCCGGCGATATGCAATACGCCTTTGCCCGCCAGCTCCTTTTCGGAAGCGATATGAGCGGCGAGACTGTCGACATCGCCGCCAGCGGCCTGAACATTTTCAAACCCGGCTGCTTTCGCCGCCTCCGCCGTGACGGCGCCCACGGCGAAAACCGGCAGATCGCGCATTGTGGCTTTTGCCGCAAAGGCGCGCACGCCATTCGCCGAGGTAAAAGCAAGCGTGCCGGCGTCCGCGAGATCGCCGGACAAATCCACGGGCGCGCTTTCGATTTCGATCGTCATCACCGGAGAGAGCACCGGGTCCAATCCATGCGCGCGGCACAAATCGGCAAAGGCCGCCGCATCGGGCTCGGGCCGGGTGACGATGACGCGCGGCGGCGTCACTGGCCGAGCTTTCGGAAAAACTCCTCGCCGGCCGCCGACCTCACTTCCGCCGCCGCTTCGGCGCCCAGCGTCGCCGCCGCCTCATCGCAGCCGGGCGCGTAAGGCAAACGGCGCTCGGCTCTGTGCCGCTCTTTTCCGTCGAGGGACAGAACCTCGCCCCGGAAAACGATCTCGCCGCCGTCGATGACCGCGAGCCCGGCGATGGGCGTGCGGCAGGACCCGTCGAGCCCGGCGAGGAAAGCCCGTTCGATGGCGACGCAGGCGCTGGTGCGCGGGCAGTTGAAGACGGCGGCGATTTCGCGCGCCTCCGCATCGTCCTCGCGGGTCTGTACGCACAAGGCGCCCTGCCCCACGGCGGGCAGCATTTCGTCGACAGCCATGATTGTGGTGGCGTGATCTTCAAAGCTCAGCCGGTTGAGCCCGGCGAGCGCCAGAAAGGTCGCTTCGGCCTCGCCGCGCTCCAGCTTGTCGATGCGCGTGCCGACATTGCCGCGCAGGGTGACGGTCTCGAGATCCGGCCGGCGGGCCAGCAATTGCGCCGCGCGCCGCACCGACGCGGTGCCGACCCTGGCGCCGGACGGCAAGTCCCATGGCGTTTCCGCAACGAAGGAAATGAAAGCGTCGCGCGGGTCCTCGCGGGGCGGTATGGCCGCTGTGACGAGTCCCGGCGGGCTTTCCGCCGGCATGTCCTTCATGGAGTGGACGGCGAACCGCGCCGCGCCTGAGAGCAGCGCCTCCTCGATCTCCTTGGTGAAAAGCCCCTTGCCGCCGATCTCCGCAAGGGAGCCTGTGAGATTGCGGTCGCCGCTGGAGACGTAATCGCGGATCGGCGCGGCTTCGGCAGGCAGGCCAGCGGCTTTGGCGACCATGGACTGGACGAGCCGCGCCTGGGCCATGGCGAGCGGCGACCGGCGGCTGGCGATGGCGAAAGACTTGTCTTCTGGCACTCGTTTCGCTTTCGGAATATGGATCCGGCGGAACCGCGCGGGAGCACGCCTCTTGCGTCCTTGCGAAGTTTCCTGTCCATGCAGATTTTCCTTCCCGGGGCTTAACGCAGTCCCGAAGCCTGAAGCAAGCAGAGCCTGATGAGCGAGACGAAAGACATTCTGGCGCTGGGCGTCGAGACGAGCTGCGACGACACCGCCGCCGCGGTCGTCCTGCGCCGCGCCGACGGCTCGTGCCGGATTCTATCGAACGAAGTCTGGACCGATCATGACGACCATGCGGCCTTTGGCGGGGTGGTGCCTGAGATCGCGGCGCGGAGCCATGTGGAGCGGCTCGACGCCACCGTCGAAAAGGCGGTCGCGAAAGCCGGCGTCGCTTATGAAGAACTCGACCTTGTGGCCGCCACCGCCGGACCCGGCCTTGTGGGCGGAGTGATGGTAGGGCTGACCACGGCGAAGGCGATTTCCCTGGCGCACGGGATCCGCCTCGTCCCGGTCAACCATCTCGAAGGCCACGCCCTGTCGGCGCGGATGACCGAAAACGCGCCCTTTCCCTATCTGCTCCTCCTGATTTCCGGCGGCCATACCCAGCTCATCCGGGTCCATGGCGTCGGAAAGTATGACCGCCTCGGCACCACCATCGACGACGCCGCCGGGGAGTGTTTCGACAAGACCGCAAAGCTGCTCGGGCTCGGGGCGCCGGGAGGCCCGAAGGTGGAGGCCGCCGCCGTCGGCGGAAACGCCGACCGGTTCGACCTGCCCCGCCCGCTCCTCAAGCATGAAGGCTGCGACTTTTCTTTCTCGGGCATGAAAACCGCGGTGCGCGAGGCGGCGCAGAGCCTTGCCGCACCGAGCCATCAGGACGTCGCGGATCTCGCCGCCTCGTTTCAGGAGGCCGCCGCCCGCCACCTCGCCCATAGGACGGAACGGGCCATGGCGCTGATGCCGGAGGCCACGCGCCTGGTGGTCGCCGGCGGGGTCGCGGCGAACTGCGCCATCAAGAAAATGCTGCAGCAATTGTGCGCAGCAAAGTCATGGGATCTGATCGCCCCGCCGCCGAAATATTGCACCGACAATGGCGCCATGATCGCCTGGGCGGGCGCAGAAAGACTGGCTTCCGGGCTGGCGATGGAGCCGGAAGAAGCTTTGGGGATGGCGCCGCGGGCGCGCTGGCCGCTGGCCGATCCGGGCGATGGAAAACGCTACGGATCTGGCCGCAAGGGACCGAAAGCCTGAATCATTGTGCATCGCAGCATTTTTGCAGCATAGGCGCAGCATAATCGCAGCAAACGAAATTTATGCTGCGCTTTTTGCTGCAGCATCGCCTGCAGCAATTTCCTTCGCCACCTGCTTCAGCGTCGTCGCCTCGAGGGAGGCGATGAAGGCCGATTCCGCCTGTCGGCTGACTTCCTTCAGCACCGGCTGGATATGCCGGCCAGCCGCGCTGGCCGCCGCGGGCGCGGTGCGCGACAGGGGAATGAGGCCCGGGGTTTCAACGGCGCGATAGATGTCGGCGAGACTGATTTTCTTCGGCCCCCTGGCGAGCTCGGCCCCGCCGCCCTTGCCGAGATGGGTCCTGACGAGCCCGGATTTTGTCAGCGCCCCGAGAAGCCGGCGCACGACCGCCGGATTGGTCGCCGCCGAGCGCGCGAGGGTCTCGGAGGTCTGGGGCGCGCCGCGCTTTGCGGCAAGCAGGGTCATCAGATGAACGGCGACAGCGAACCGGGTCGAGGCGGCCATGGCGAGATCTCCCTATGGCCGAAGTCTCCTCCCGAAATCTTGTAAAAGCGTAACGCACGCAGTTTCACTTTGCTTATTTCGCAAATGCAGCATGAGCGCGCAAAAAAGCGCGGAAGCCGGGGGAGGCTTCCGCGCCAAGGGGTCGCTGTTGCGGTCGGGGGGAGGGGGACGTCCTCGAGGGGTGGTGAGGAACGGACCGCAACAGCGGGTTCGTGAAAGGGGTTAAGCGATAACGACGCCGCGCGTGGCGAAATCGGCTGCGGTGTAAAGCAGCGCGACGAGGACGCCGGCGAGGGTCAGGGTGGCGGTCGCCTGGATGGCGAAATTGCGAAGGCTGGACATTGGGTTTCTCTTTGCGTTGGTCGTTTGATCAGGTCGTTTCTTTGTTTTGGCGCAGACAAGGCCCTTATCCTTTTGGATGAGGGCCTGTTCAGCGCTTTCTCGGTAGGGTTCCCCGCTGCCGATGAGGGGGACATAGGCCTCGGACTTGAGGTTGTCAATGAACAAAATCATAAATATTCATTGTTTAATCGTAATTTTTCTAAAAAGGTAAATAGCCCCCTGTTTTACAATGGCTTAGGCCATAATACGCAGGGTCTGGGGAAGAAATATCACCCCCATGTGATCGAAAAGGCGCGTGATTACACTCAAATTTCGCGCTGAAACCCAGACGAATGGGCTAACATTTCGGCGCCGCACAATGAGCCTGGGAGGTGACGCGGCGTCGGGGAAGCCAGCTCAGCCGGATTTGCGCTTTTCCTGGGCGGTTCTTCTGGCCGCCCGCCAGGCGAAACCGTCGAGCACAAGATCGATCACGCCATTGAGCTCGACCGACAGCTCGTCGAACTCGCTGTCCTGGAGGATCGACGGGCTGGTGAACCGATAAAAGGCGTCATGGACGATCCGGGCCGTATCGCCGCCATTCTCCACGGCGAAGACGCCTTCCCGGTCCCCCTCCAGAAGGATCTCCGTCAGGATCCGGGCCTCGGCGTTCTCCCATTCGATGGCGACCTTGGGGCGGGCCGTGATCAACTCGCGGGACAGCTCGAAGGCTTTCGGCTTGTCGTGAAAACGCTCATAGGCGAGCTGAAACTTGCGCAGGAAAAACGCCCGGAGCTTTTCCGCCGGCGCCATATCCCGCGCATCCGCGACCTCGCGCAGGCGCGCCGCCTGCTCGCGCCTGAGGACGCGGACGAACATTTCAGCGATGTCGAGCTTCGACGGGAAGTAGCGATAGAGGTTGCCCGTGGACATATTGCAGTCCTGGGCGATCTCCGACATGGTCGTTTTGCCGTAGCCGTAATGCAGGAAGCGCCGGCTGGCGGCGTCCAAAATCTGCTTCGCGGTTTCATCGAGAACTTCGGCAGGCATGCGCATGCTTTGTGTATGTTGACATCTTTATAAACCGTTCAGTCGTCATACGGCAATCAGCACGAGAACTAGAAGTGATGAAACCGGGCAATCCTTTTGCTTCCCTTGGCGTCATCGGCGGCGGCGCCTGGGGCACCGCGCTGGCCTCGCTCTGCGCTGCGAACGGCGTGACGACCTCGCTCTGGGCGCGCGAAGGGGCGGTCATACGCACCATCAACGAGCGTCACGAGAACACCGAATTCCTTCCCGGCGTTCCCCTGCCCGAGAGCCTCAAGGCCTTGGATTCATTGGGTATGGCCGCCGAAAACGAGGCCCTACTCTTTGTCGTGCCGGCGCAGTTCGCGCGGCCCGTCCTCGCCGAACTGCGCGCCGGCGCCAACGGCCGGGCGCTACCCGTCGCGCTCTGCTCGAAGGGCATCGAGCGCGACACCGGGCTGTTGATGACCGAGGTATTGAATGAAGTATGGCCGGAGGCCGAGCCTGCGGTTCTGTCGGGCCCGAGCTTCGCCCGGGACGTGGCCCTGGGACTGCCCACCGCCGTAACCCTGGCCGCCGCCGATCCTGACCTCGGCGCACGATGGGTGGCGACGGTCGGGGCGCCGCATTTCCGGCCTTATCTCTCCGAAGACCTTACCGGCGCTGAACTCGGCGGAGCGGTGAAGAACGTCCTCGCGATTGCTGCGGGCGTGGTGGAAGGCCGGGGCCTCGGAGAAAGCGCCCGCGCGGCGCTGATCGCGCGTGGTTTCGCGGAATTTCAGCGCCTCGGCGTCGCGCTGGGGGCCAAGCCCGAGACCATGGCCGGGCTGTCGGGGCTCGGGGACCTGATCCTGACCGCCTCCTCGCCCCAGTCGCGCAATATGTCGCTCGGGGCCGAGCTCGGCAAAGGCCGGAAGCTGGAAGACATCCTCGCCGAACGCAATACGGTGAGCGAAGGGGTCGCCACCGCCGGCGCCATTCACGCCCTCGCCGTGAAAGCCGGGGCCGAAGCGCCGATTTGCGAGGCGGTGGCCGCCCTCGTGGCCGGCGATATGACTGTAGACGAAATCATCGCCGCCCTGCTGGCGCGGCCTTTCAGATCGGAAGCGTAACGATGCCTCAATTCATTCTGCTTTGCCGGGACAAACCGGACTCCCTGCCCTTACGCATGGAAACCCGGCCAGAGCACCTGAAATACGCGGAAAGCCTTGGGGAAAACCTTCTCCTCGCCGGGCCGATGCTGAACGAGGCGGGCGAGCCCGCCGGCTCGCTGATCATCGTCGAGGCGGAAGACGAAACCCATGCCCGCGAGATCGCCGCAAACGACCCCTACGCCAAGGCAAGCCTGTTTGCGGAGGTGGAGATCAAGCCGTTCAAGACGGTGATCGAGAATTTTCAGGATTAAAGCCGGCGCTTATAGGAGCGGCAGCTCGTCTCGTAAGGCCGGCCCGACAAACGCGCATTCCAGCCGGCGGTCCAGGCGTCGCCGCCATCGACCCCGCCGCGCGCCCGGCATTGCTGGAAACCGGTGCGATATTCGGGCGAAAGAACATCCGACTGCCCGGCGAGCTCGAAACCGGCGTCATAGCATTCGCAGATGAGGTCCTGACCCGAAACGGCAGCAAGCGTCGGTGTCGTTGCGCCGCCGGAATAGGCCATGTCATCGACAGGCGCGGCTGCATCTCCGCTGCCGCCCGACGGGAACGAGGTGTTCATCACCGCGAAAAAGGCGACGCCCAATACAAAGAGCGCCAATACTCCCCCGAATATGGCTTCAATATTACGCATCTCCACCCCTCATCTCTCGCCGCCCCTTCGCGCCCATATTCGCCCCAAAGGGCCTTACATAGGCGCGGCATCCGGGTCCCGGACAATCAGATGCTAGCCCAAAGCGCGGCGTTAAAAAAGAGTTAATGAACGCCGGGGCCGGCGTCCGGCGGGCCTGGAACCTAGTGTTTGCCGGGATCGAGCTCCAAGCCCCGGCCTTCGTGGGTGATATAGGCCTGGAGCGCGAACAACCTTCGCTTGCGAAAATAAGAGCCGCATTTTGCTGCGGCGCCGCATGAGCCTTCAAAACCGTTTCCGCCTTCAAGACTTTTTCGCGGCCTCGGCCTTCAGCCCTTCCAAGATCAGTCTTTCGGCCTCATCGCGTCCGCGCCAGCCGACAATCTTGACCCATTTGTCGGGCTCGAGGTCTTTGTAATGCTCGAAGAAATGACGGATCCGTTCAATGAGGATCTCCGGCAGGTCCTCATAGGAGTCGATCTTGGCGTAATAGCGCGTCAGCCGCGCGCTGGGTACGGCGAGAATTTTCTCGTCCATGCCCGCTTCGTCCTCCATCAGCAGTACTCCGACGGGGCGGGCGCCAACCACCGCGCCGGGCACCAGCGGCCGGTTGCCCACCACCATGACATCGACCGGATCGCCGTCATCGGCGAGCGTTCCGGGCACGAAACCGTAATTGCAGGGGTAGCGCGTCGCCGTATAGAGGAAGCGGTCGACGAACATTGCGCCCGACGCCTTATCGATTTCGTATTTGATCGGCTCGCCGCCGAGCGGCACTTCGATAACGACATTGACGTCCTTGGGCGGATTAACGCCGGGGGTGATCTTGGAAAGGTCCATAATACTCAGGCTTTGTTTTCAGAAATCTCAGGTAAGGTGAAACGGTCTCTGACTTCAGGCGCTGGCAGATAGCATTCCTTCATCCGCCCGAACAGGGCGTACCGGTTGCGCGCAAGGCGGTCATAGAAAAAATCGCGCACGGGACGCGGCAAGCCCTTAAGAAACATGAAGCGCCGCAAGGGGCCGCCGACTTTTCGCGCCAGGGCGAAGACCGCATCGGAACGTTCGCGCACGACCCCGTCTTCCACATAGAGAAAGCTGTGCGGCGCGTCCGGATCGATGCCGTTCGTCTTGGCGAGACGGCGCCCTTCTTCGGACTGGATCGCCACGAACCGCACATCCGGCGCGGTTTCATATTTCAAAACGTAGCGCACGGCGCGCGAACACAAGACGCAATGGCCGTCGAAAAGATATATCCCGTCTTCGGCCAAACCGAATTTTCTACTCCGCGTTCTTGTTGCGCCGGGCGAGGAGTTTAAGGCGCAAGGCGTTCAGTTTGATGAAGCCTTCGGCGTCTTTCTGGTCGTAGACGGCGTCTTCCTCGAAGGTGACATGGGCGAGCGAGTAAATCGTGCGCTCCGAGGCGCGGCCGACGACATTGGCCGAGCCTTTATAGAGCTTCACCTTCACCGTGCCGGCGACATGCTCCTGGCTCTTGTCGATCGCCGCCTGGAGCATTTCGCGCTCGGGCGAGTACCAGAAGCCGTTATAGATGAGCTCCGCATAGCGCGGCATCAGCTCGTCTTTCAAATGCATGGCGCCGCGGTCGAGGGTGATCTGTTCGATGCCGCGATGGGCGGCGAGCAGAATGGTCCCGCCCGGGGTCTCGTAAACGCCGCGCGACTTCATGCCGACAAAGCGGTTCTCCACAAGATCGAGACGGCCGATGCCGTGCTTGTGGCCATATTCATTGAGCTTGGTCAGGAGGCTCGCCGGCGACAGCGGCTTGCCGTTGATGGAGATCGCATCGCCCCGGTCAAAACCGATCTCGATGATTTCCGGCTCGTCGGGCGCGCTTTCCGGATCGACCGTACGCTGAAAGACATAATCCGGCGCGGGTTCGGCCGGGTCTTCCAGCACCTTGCCCTCGGAGGAGGTGTGCAACAGGTTCGCGTCCACCGAAAACGGCGCCTCGCCGCGCTTGTCCTTCGGGATTTCGATCTGGTGCTTTTCCGCAAAGTCGATGAGCTTTTCACGCGAGTTCAGGTCCCATTCGCGCCAGGGCGCGATCACCCGGATGTCGGGGTTCAGCGCATAGGCGTTGAGCTCGAACCGCACCTGGTCGTTGCCCTTGCCCGTGGCGCCGTGGGCGACGGCGTCCGCGCCGGTTTGCTGCGCAATCTCCACGAGGCGCTTGGCGATCAGCGGGCGCGCGATGGATGTGCCGAGGAGATAAAGCCCCTCATAAACGGCGTTCGCGCGGAACATCGGGAAGACGAAATCGCTGACGAACTCCTCGCGCAGATCCTCGATATAGATTTCCTTGACGCCGGCGCGCTCTGCCTTGCGGCGGGCGGGCTCCAGCTCTTCGCCCTGGCCGAGATCGGCAGTAAATGTCACGACTTCGCAATCATATTCCACCTGCAGCCATTTCAGGATCACCGACGTGTCGAGGCCGCCGGAATAGGCCAGGACCACTTTCTTGACGTCACTTTTCGAAGTCATCTCGCGCTCATTTTTGCTGCGCCGCGGCTATAGCGCGGCGAGGCGGAAAGCGCCAGCCGCAATCGGCCCGGAATCGGAACGCCGCCCCTCTCCGGGTGTTTCACAGACAGCCCGTTCCCCGTGCACAAGAAAACCGAAAGGAGCGCGTCATGACTGAGACCTTCCGGCTTGGCGACAGAGTTCAATTGGAGGCGGGCGACGCCTCCGCGCATGGCGAAATCACCGCCATCCACACCGAGGACGTGACCATCAATGCGGACGGCGAGAAAGTGCGCCGGGAAGCAACGCCCGACCGGCCCGCCTATACGGTGGAAAAGGACGAAGGCGGTTTTGCCCTGGTCTCGCCCGATGAAATCCACAGCGCGCGGCAGACCCCGAGAACCCGCCAGGAAGCCCTCGAAACCCCGGACTATCTCGGCGAACCGGACGCCGCCGAGCATGGCGGCGTCGCCGGCGGCGACCTTCAGGAAAAAGTCGGCAAGCGCGACGAGAAAAAACGCGCGAACGAACGCCCGGCCGGCGCGACGCGCGTGCGTCAGGGCGACGAGCGCGACGCCGGCGGCAAGATGAGAAAGGGATGACGCCATGACCAAAGATCACGGACCCTCGATCAAGGACGACGAGACTTATCAGGAACTGCTGGCCCAGCAAGGAAAAGGCGGCGCGCATCGCCAACGCAAAAGCGAATTCCTCGCAATCGCCATCCAAGAAAGGCGGCGAGAACCCGCCTTACGAAGACTGGACGAAAGACGAGCTCGAGGATCGCGCCGCGGAGATCGGCATTGAAGGCCGTTCGAAAATGGATAAGGACGAGTTGATCCGCGCCCTGCGCAGCCACTGAGTCTTTTGCGCCGCCCGGAGCGCTTGCTTTTGAAAACTAATGACTGCACCACTATCCCCGATAGTGGTGTAGGCATTTTCCGATGACAGCAAAGATGACGCGACGCCGCCTTGTCGCAGCAGCCGGCGCGCTGGGACTGGTCGCGCCGACAACGCGCGCAGGCGCGCAAACCGGGGACATGGCGGCCCCTCCCTGCGAAAGCGAACGCGAAGTTTCGGGCTGGCGCGTAAAAGCCAGCCTCGTCGAATGGCCGGATCTCGAAGAGGCTGTCGGCCTGTGGGAGTGCGTAAAACAGTACAGCCCTGCCTTCAGCCTTATCGTTGCGTTCGACGCCAGCCAAAGCCCAACGCCCGACCTCTACGTACTGCATAAATACAGGGGCGGCACGTTGGTCCTGCGGGCGCCGGATCAGACCGGCTATCCCTTTCCGCTCGATGCGAAGGTCGCCGAGAGCCAGGTGAACCTGTCGGAAGACGCCATCGCCACTCTGGCCAAGGCGCCGCTAACTTTCGAATTCTCGGCGCCGGGCGAACCGCTTAATCAATATGATACAGCGGGCCTGCCCGAAGCGATCAGCGCCGCGCGCAAAGACCTAGAAAAACTGAATGACGGCTACAATAACTGGACCTGCGAAGCCGCGTCCGACTGTTTCTTCACCACCGCGGCCTGCGGCGTCGTGGGCCTTTCCGATGACTGCTTTGAATTGTGTCAGCTGCGCGCGTTTCGGGACCGCTTCGCGTCACGCAACCAACAGAACAAACAAGCGGTCGAGGCGTATTACACGCTGGCGCCGCGCGTTCTGTCAGCCCTCGAACGCCGCCCTGACGCTAAGCGCATCCTGTTGAAAGAATATTGGCGCGTCATCGCGCCCTGCGCCCTGTTGTCCGCCTTGCGCTGCGACAGCGCGGTCGCCTGGCTCTACAAAGGCATCCTGAACCGCCTTCAGGCCTACGCGGCGCAGTAAAACGGCGGGCCATTCAAGCCCGCCGTCTTTTTCTCCGCACGAATCCACGATCGCGTCAGCCGCGAATGTAAATCTTGCGGCCGTTTACATAGCGATAGCCCATGCGCAGTCTGCGGTCATAGCCGGTCGCCAGCGCCGGCGCGCGGTAGGCCGAGCGGGCGCCATGCCGGCCGCGCCCATTATGGCGCAGCTCGCGGCGCGAAGGTTCGTAATAAAAGGCGCGCGCCGGACAGATCGTCACCGCCCGGTCGCGGCGGTTTTCGCGCCGGTCGAACCGGTCTTCCACACGATCGCGGCGCCCGTAATCGACGCGCGCGTCTCGGCGGTCCTCGCGCCGGTCATAGCGATCCTCAACAAGATCCGGACAGGCGCGCGGATTGAACTTCCATTCGCCCGCAAAAGCCGGCGCGCTCAACAAAACCATCCCCGCCCCCAAAAGACCCAAAGCTGCTTTCTTCAACATGACGTTTACTCCATCACCTGAGACCAGAGCCCCGAGCCCGCTCGTCTCACAGGAATAAAACGCCGGCGGCGGGCAAGGCCCGTCGCCGGCGCTGAAGGTCGTTTCGGGGTGTTTTCAGGGCCGAATTGCGGCGGCCTTACTCGCCGTTGAAGAGCGCGATGGCCGAGACCGTCATCGCTTCCACCGCATTGGTGATGACCGGCTCCGGCTCGATCTTGAAGAAGGGCGAATGGTGCGAGGGCGCATCCTCGACCTCGCCCGCCGGGGTGCCGCCGACGGCGAAATAAACGCCTTTGACTCCAGTGTCGGGCGTCACGAAATAGGAGAAATCTTCCGCGCCCATGCCGCTGCGCGGCTGCTCGTAAAGAACGCCCTCGCCCATCTGCGCGGTGATGGCGGCGCGAACCCGCTGCGCCGTTTCGGCGTCGTTGATGGTGGGCGGCGTGGTTTCCGTCTTGGAACGAACGACTTCCGGCATCAGGTCTTTCGGCACGCCAAGCGAAATCGCGACGCCCTCCGCCACCCGGTCGATGCTGTCGAGCAGTTTCTCGCGCACCGCGAAATCGTCGGAGCGCACGGTAAGCTGCATGTGCACCTCATCGCCGATGATGTTGTGCTTGGTCCCGCCATGGATCGACCCGACGGTGATGACGCCCGCTTCAAGCGGCGCGATGGTGCGCGAGACCACCGACTGGAGAGAGACGACGATCTGCGAAGCGACCAGCACCGGGTCGACGCCCTTGTGGGGCGAGGCGCCATGGGCGCCAACGCCGCGCACAGTAATGTCGACGCTGTCGGAGCTGGAGGCGAAAATCCCCAGCGGCGCCTCGATCCGGCCGGCGGGCGTATTCGCCGAAACGTGGAAGGCCAGCGCGTAATCGGGCTTCGGGAAGCGCTTGTAGAGCCCGTCCTCGAGCATGTCGCGGGCGCCGGAGATGCGCTCCTCCGCCGGCTGGCCGATGAGAACGAGCGTGCCCGACCACTCGTCCTTATGGGCGGCGAGCTGGCGCGCAGTCCCGACGAGGCCGGCCATATGCGTGTCGTGACCACAGGCATGCATGGTCGGCTTCACTTCGCCGTCGATATCTTCCTGGGTCTGGGTCGACATATAGGCAAGGCCGTTGTCTTCCTTGATTGGCAGGCCGTCCATGTCGGCGCGGATCATCACCGTCGGGCCTTCGCCGTTCTCCATCACCGCGACAACCCCGGTGCCGCCGACCCCTTCGGTGACGTCATAGCCGAGATCGCGGATTTCCTGGGCCAGGCGTTTCGAGGTTTTGAACTCGCGATGGGAGAGCTCCGCATTCTGGTGAAACCAGACAAAAAGATCTTCCAGATTGGCGTCGTAATCCTGCGCAATATCCTCTTCGAGCGAGGTTTGCGCGGCGGCCGGCGCAACAAAAGCGAAAGCGGCGAGCGCGGCGGCGCTGGCGGACAAGCGAAAATTCATGAAAAGGCTCCCGTGAAGTAATCCCGGGCTCCAGTAAACACCAATCGGAGGCGTTTGTCAGACCGGGGGCCAGTCGCCCCCAGGTCAGGCTGCGGCGAAGCTCACCATTTTGCGGCGCGCAGGGCACCACAGCGCCAGGCGCGCGCAGCGAATGGAATCGCGGATGGTCATCACCGGCAGGGAGAGAAGATCCTCGCTCGCCCGATAGCACTCCATCAGCCGGTAATTGGGGATGCGGCTGGCGAGATGGTGAATGTGGTGAAGGCCGATATTGCCGGTCAGCCAGCGCAGCGGCTGGGGCAGCTTGTAGTGAGAGGAGCCGAAAACCGCCGCCTCCGCCATGCTCCATTCCGGCTTTTGCGCCCAGTAAGTGTCCTCATACTGATGCTGCACGAAGAACAGCCAGGCCCCGACCCACGCGGCGATGCTGACCACGGGCAGGAAGACGAGCGCCACGGTCCCGAGGCCGAGCCATAGGGACAGACCGCCATAGAAGACGACGAGCCCGAGATTGAGCGCGGCGACGGACTTCCAGATGTGGCGGACTTTCATGCCCTGATAGACCTCGGCGAAGGGCATGGGCCCGGCGAGCGGCAGGCGCTGAATCACCAGGAAATAAAGCGGCGCGCCGAGGACGATCATCACCAGCGGATGGCGATAGACGCGATAGATGGCGCGTTTCGCGGGCGGCAGCGCGCGATATTCGGGCACGGTCAGCGTGTCGACGCCGCCGACGCCGCGCCGGTCGAGATCGCCGGAACTTGCGTGATGGCGGTTATGGGCGTCGCGCCAGAAGCCATAAGGGGTAAAGGTCAGAAGGCTGACGATAAATCCGAGAAGGTGATTGGCGCGCTTGTTTTTGAAATAGCTGCCATGGCCGCAATCATGCTGGATGGTGAAGAGCTTCACGAGCAGCATGCCCGCGACCGGCGACATCACGAGGGCCAGCGGCCAGTAGCCGGCCTTCACCGCGAGGATCATCAGCGCCACGGCGGCGATATAAAGCGACAGGGAAAGCGCGGCCTGACCGAGGGAGCGGCCGAGATCGACCGTCTGGAACTGGGCGCAATGTTTCACGATCCGGCGCAGCATGTCTTCGCGCGCGGCTGAGGCGCCCTGAGAGAAATTCTCGGCCGCATGTTCGGCGGCCTCCTGAAATTTCGCGATATTCCGGGAGAAGGCGGCAGACAAAGGTTGAGACATGAAACGCAGACTACCCGTCTTTTGCGCCGGTTTCGTGAAAATCTCCGGCGGGGTTATTCGGCATAAATTAGCCGTCCACTAACCAGTTTTTCGCTGAAAGATAAACCGCCCGGGCCGTACAAAACCGCCCGGCGGGGGATGATTTTCCGGCTTGCAATCTATTTGGTACCATTGTACCAATATGCCATGACCGAGACCCGCAAAACCGTCACCCGCGTCCAGACCGGGGTGCGCATCGAAAAGCGCGTGCTGAAAGTGCTGAAAATCGTCGCCGCTCATAAGGAAATGGGCCTCGGCGAGCTGATCGAAGGGATCGTGCTCCACGCCTTCGACGGCAAAACGCCGTTCAGCCCCGAAACGCTCAAGACGATTGCAGCGGCCAAGAAGTCGGCCGGACTCGATCTCACCGCCGCGGACAGCCACAGGCTCGACGAGCGCGACTAAAGGAGGACGCTCATGTCCGGAGAAGCGATCAGGATCCACAAGCCTCACCGCCGCAGGCAGTCAGGCGGCTTCAGCGTCGCCGCCGCGCCCGACGCCGTCTTCGCCCTGATGTGCCCGGTGCGCGAACATGAATGGGAGCCGGGCTGGAAAACCAACATCATCCTGTCTGAGACCGGTCTTGTGGAAGAAGGCTGCATCTTCACGACGCCCGGCGGCGCCTCCCTCGCCAGCGACGGCGACAGCGCCGACGCCATATGGGTGACGCCGTTCTACGATCGTAAGGCGCGACGCCTCACCATGCTGAAAGTGACGCCCGAAGAATGCGTCACCCGGCTCGACATCGCCGTCGACGAAACCAAAGACGGCGCTGCGGTGACGGCGAGTTACGAGCATACGGCGCTTGGCCCCCGCGGGCGCGCCATTGTCGACGGCCATACCGAAGACTCTTACCGAGCGCTGATGGATGGATGGCGGCGCGCGCTCTCGGCCCATCTCCGGTAGACGGCGCGCCGAAACGCGCCGATGCTTTCCGGCGAGAACAACAGAAGGGGAAGACCGCAATGAGCTGGAGCCAGGCCTATCTTCTCCTCAACGCGTCCGTCCTGCCGGCATGGGCGCTTTTGATTTTCCTGCCAAAATCGAAACTGACGGCCGGCCTCGTCCATTCGGTGCTCTACCCGTCCCTTCTCGGTTCGGTTTATCTCGCCTGCCTCGTCGCCGGGATCGCCTTCGGCCAGTCGGCGGAGGGGGCGGGCTTTTCGAGCATCGAATCCGTCATGGCGATTTTCGATCACCCGAACGGGGTGATGATCGGCTGGACCCATTATCTCGTTTTCGATCTTTTCGTGGGGGCCTGGATCGGGCGCGAGGCGACGCGGGAAAAGCTGCCGCATCTCGCGGTCGTTCCCTGCCTGCTCGGCGCCTTCATGTTCGGACCGGTCGGGCTTCTGCTTTTCGTTTTGCTGCGTTTTATGCTGCGCAAAAAAGTTTCGCTGGCGGAGTGAAATAGAGACCAGTTCAGCGACCGTCCCCAGGTCGGCTGGCCGCCTCTTCGAGCCGTTCCTTCGGAGGGAGGGAGGCGGAACGGGTCTCCGCGCGGCCAGCCAATCCCGGAAGGGCGCCCGCCGCCTCATTCTCGCCGACCAGTCGGGGGAGAGCGGACAGAGAAAAACGAGGCGGCGGACCAGGATTCGGCGAAGATAAGGAGAGCATGCTTCACCGAAAGGGGGAGCCCTGGGACTCGGTTATCAGCTTTGTCTCCATGAAGATGGGCGCGCGCCACTTATGGATCAATCAGATAATATTGATTTAGTGTATTGATTTTTTCGATTTACTGCCGGGCGCCGTCGGGCAGCGCAAAGGCGATCAGCTCGTCCCCCGGCGGCGCATCGACGCTGGAATAGCCGCCCGCGAAAATCGCCACATATTGCCGGCCCCGCCATTCATAAGACATGGGCGTCGCCATGCCGGCGGCGGGAAGACGGCCCCGCCAGAGCTCTTCACCAGTCGAGACATCGAAGGCGCGCAGATAATGATCGAGCGTGGCGCCGATAAAGATGAGGCCGCCCGCCGTGACCATCGGCCCGCCAAGCGTCGGCGTTCCGAGTTTGGTTTTCAAGGCGCCGCCCGAGAGGTCCTCGATGGTGCCGAGCGTCCTGCGCCAGACGATCTCACCCTTCGCAAGATCCACCGCAACGATGACGCCCCAGGGCGGCGGCGTGCAGGGAAGGCCGAGCGGCGAAAGCAGGATTTCACGGCGCATGCCGTAAGGCGCGCCGGTCTGCGGCGAGATTTCCGCGTCGTGAAGGGTCTCGCGCGACGCCTCGACCCTGTCCGCGGGAATGAGCTGAATGAGATGGGCGAGGTTCGACATGTTGACGACGAGCAGATTGCGCGCCTCGTCATAGGCGGCCGAACCCCAATTGCCGCCGCCGCCGGAAAAAGGCAGGAACAGGGTTCCTTGTTCCGTAGGCGGCGTAAACAAGCCGTCATGGCGCAAGGCCCGGATCGCCTTAGCGCAGGCCTGCTTGTCGAACCATGTGAGCCCGAACGCCTCTTCCGCTTCAAGCGTGTTCGGCACAAGGGCCGGCGGCGCGACCGGAAAAGGCTGGGTCGGCGACAGGGTTTCCCCGGGAACGGCGCCGTCTTGCGGAACCGGGCGCTCTTCGACGGGCAGGAACGGCTCCCCTGTCTCACGGTCGAGGACGAAGACGAACCCGGTCTTGGTTGTTTGCGCCACGACGTCATGGGCCGCGCCGTCGCGCCACACCGTATAGAGCCCCGGCTGGGAAGGAAGATCGTAATCCCAGACATCGTGATGGACGGTCTGGAAGGACCAGACGATAGCGCCCGTCGCGGCGTCAAGAGCGACCACGGAATCGGCGTAGCGGTTGTCGCCCGGGCGCAGCCCGCCAAAAAAGTCAGGGGACGGACTGGATGTGGCGACGAAAAGGAGATTGCGCTCAGCGTCATAGGACATCGGCGCCCAGGCGTTGGCGTGGCCCTCGGCCGGCGGCTGCGCGCCCTGCCAATCGCCGGCGTTGACGGCCTCAAGGTCGCGCGGGATCGGATCGAAGGTCCAGCGCAAGGCGCCGCTGCGCAGATCATAGGCGCGCACCGCGCCCTTCGGCGCTTCGACGCGCGCATTGTCACTGATCGCGGAACCGATGACGACGACATCGCCGGCGATCGTCGGCGCCGAGGTGATCTGGAACTCCCCCGGCCATAGAAGGCTCATGCCGGCGTCCACGTGCACGGTCCCGCCTTCCCCGAAGTCCGTGCACGGCGCGCCCGTTTTCGCATCGACGGCGTTGAGGCGGGAGTCGTTCGTGGCGCCGAAAATACGCGATGCGCAAGCGCCCTCGAGAGTGTCGTCCTTCCAATAGGCGACGCCGCGGCAGACAAACTGGTTGGCCGGGTTCTGCTCGAGATCAGCGCCCGCGTTAAAGCGCCAGCGCTCTTCGCCGGAGCCCGGGTCGAGGGCGATGATGTCGTTAAACGGCGTGCAGAAGACGAGGCTGTCCTCGACGAGGATCGGCGTCGTCTCCCCGGCGCTGCGCTTGATCGCATCCGGTTTCGACAGGAGATCGCCGGTGGAATAGCGCCAGGCGATCTCCAGCGTGCCGACATTGTCCGGCGTAATGTCCTCGACCGCCGCGTAGCGCGAGCCGCCGGGATCGGCGCCGTAATAGGCCCAGCCTTGCGTCCCGGGCGCGGGATTTACCGCTGCTGCGGCGCCGTCGATGTCGAGACTGTTGTCGCCGCCAAGCCGCCAGACCAGGGATCCGCCGAGAACGGCGAGCGCAAGCGCGATGAAAAGCGCCGCGGCCAGTCCCGCAATGATCTTGAAGACGCGCCGCACTGATAAGTTTCCCGAAAAGCCGAGCCCTTGACTGTTAAGATACCAGCTTCAACCCGCATCGGCGAGGCGACCGGAACCGGCCCCGGAAAGCGGAGGCCTCAAGACCGAGAAAATCGGCAATATCAGCAGCCTAGCCCGATTTTGCGCCGCACTATCTCTTGCTGGCGATATGCTCTATGCTGAAAGCATCATCGGCATTTTATCCATGGGCGCCGATGGCTGAGAGACACGATGGTACTCCCGCTCATCTATGCGGGAGGCTCGCATGGACGATCCCCAGGACAAAGCGGAAGAACAGGCGTTCGACGAGCTCGTCGGCGCGCTGAACGATCTCGCCCAGGAGCCGGAGGCAATCGCGCGCGACGAAGACTCGCAGCTCAAGAAAAAGCCCAAAGAACTCGAAATCTAAGCGTCTCGGCGTTCGGCGGCGTTTTCCCGGCGCGGCTTCGCCCGTCAGCGGCTGCGGGAAATCTCCGAAAACCGGGCGCCCTCGACCCAATTACAGCCTCATACCCGCCGCCAGAGCGTAAAAATCCCAAGCTAATGTTGCGTTGCAGCATGAATGCTCTATGGAGAGCCTCAACTCTCCTTTCACGCTCCATGCAACAAGGTCCCCCGTGACGAAAACAACATTCGCCGCGTTCGCTGAACGCTTGACGTTCGCCGACTGGACGACGCCCGATCTCAGCAAGTTCACCCCGGCCCTGATGAAAACGGAAGTCCTGGCCGGGCTTACGGTCGCGCTGGCGCTGGTGCCCGAAGCCGTGGCCTTTGCCTTCGTCGCCGGCGTGCACCCGCTGGTGGGGCTCTATGCGGCTTTTATCGTCGGATTGATTACAGCGCTGATCGGCGGGCGCCCCGGCATGATCTCCGGCGCCACGGGCGCCCTTGCCGTGGTGATGGTGGCGCTGGTCGCCGAACACGGGGTTGAATATCTGTTCGCGACGGTGGTCCTGATGGGCGTGATGCAGATCCTCGCGGGCCTGTTTCGGCTCGGTAAATTCATCCGGCTTGTGCCGCATCCGGTAATGCTCGGCTTCGTCAACGGGCTCGCCATCGTCATCTTCCTGGCCCAGCTCAGCCAGTTTCAGGTTCCGGGAAGCGCCGCTGGCGGCGGAGGCCATTCCATAGGCGCGTCCGGCGAATGGATGACCGGCTGGCCCTTGTTCATCATGCTGGCGCTCACCGCGCTGACCATGGCCGTGATCTGGGCGACGCCGAAACTCACCAGGGCGATCCCGGCGCCGCTGGCCGGAATCGCGCTCACCACCGCGATCGTCATCGGACTGGGTCTCGAGGCGCCGCGGGTCGGCGATCTCGCCTCCATCAAGGGCGGCCTGCCGGCGCTTCATCTGCCGCTGGTGCCGATCAATCTCGAAACCCTCGAGATCATCTTTCCTTACGCGCTTGTCCTCGCCGCCATCGGCCTGATCGAAAGCCTGTTGACCCTCAACCTCGTCGGCGAAATCACCCATCAGCGCGGCGGCGCGTCGCGCGAATGCGTGGCGCAGGGCGCGGCCAATCTGGTGACCGGATTTTTCGGCGGCATGGGCGGGTGCGCGATGATCGGCCAGTCCATGATCAATGTGAAATCCGGCGGGCGCACCCGCCTTTCCGGCGTTTCCGCGGCGCTGTTCCTGCTCGTCTTCATCCTGTTCGCATCGCCGCTCATCGAACAGATCCCGCTGGGCGCGCTGGTGGGCGTGATGTTCATGGTGGTGATTGGCACCTTCGCCTGGCAATCCTTGAGGATCATGCGGCGCATCCCCCTGACCGACGCTTTCGTCATCGTGCTCGTCACCGCCGTCACCGTAATGCACGATCTCGCCGTCGCCGTGGTGGTCGGCGTCATCGTCTCGGCGCTCGCCTATGCCTGGAACAACGCCAAGCGCATCCACGCCGTCACCCGCGAAAGCCACACCGAGGCCGGCGCGAAAGTCTACGAAATTGAGGGGCCGCTCTTCTTCGGCTCCACGGACGGCTTCGCGGAACTGTTCACGCCCGATGAAGACCCCGATGTGGTCATTGTCGACTTCATGCGCTCGCGCGTCGTCGACCAGTCTGCGTTGCAGGCGATTGAAGATCTGGCGAACAAATATGAAGCGCGCGGCAAGACCATCCGCCTGCGTCATTTGACCCGCGATTGTCACAAGCTGCTCAATCACGCCGGGCAGTTGCTGGTGGATTCAGACGATGATCCCGAATATGCGCTGGCCGTGGATTACTCCGTACGCACCGGCATTTTCGGCGGCGGGCATTAGACGAGCGGCGGGGCTGCGCGCCTAAAGGCACCCCTCCACATACTGGATCGCCGGCCCGCCGGCGTGGATGCGCTCGACCTTGCCGTCGCGGCCGATGACATAGCGCAGCCCGCGCGCCGCCGGGTCTTCGACATAAGCCTCTTGTGAGCGGTCCGCCTGCCAGACGGTGATGTATTGCGCGGGCGCCTCGACATATTTGTGCGGGGAGACCATCGCGGCGTCGCCATAGGCCGCCTTCACGTCTTCCGCCGATGCGCCCAACCCGAAGCCTTCGCCTGTTTTCACCGACGCGTCGCGGATGAGGGAAATGCGCGCCAGCTTGCCGTCGGTCACCATCAGAAGAAAACCGTCGGGCGCGTCTTCAGGACGGAACTCATCGCATTTGTCCGGCTCCGGCCCGCCCACCGCGTTCGGATTGGCGTCCGGCCCATAGGCCGCTTCGACTTCCTGGCGGGTCATGCCGATGCGCAGATTTTTCCAGCCATTGGCGCTAAGTGCTTCGGGATCAGCGGCGTCGTCCGCGCCTCCGGAAGAGGCTTCTGCGTTGCTGTCGAAATCCGGTGCGGGCGCCGGTTGCGGCGCAATCTTCTCAGCGTCGGTTACATGCTCCGCCTGCGTGTCGTCCTCGCCGCCACAAGCGGCGAGAAGCGCGAGCATCAAGGCGAACACAACAAGTCTCATGCAACAAGCCTCCGGCCTTCCTTTATCAGGGTCGAGAAAGGCAACAGCGGGGCGGAAGAAAGGTTCTCGCAAGGCCGAAATGCTGCGGCTCATGCTGCGCAAAAAAAGCCTTATCGCGGCTTGTCGCGGCTGATATTGGCGAGCGGCATCACCATGCGACAGTGAAGGCCGTCAGGCTTGTAACTCATCTGAACATGGCCGCCGACCTGGAGAGCGAGCGCCTGTTCCACGAACCGCGAGCCAAAGCCTTTCTCCCCGGGCGTTGAGACGGCGGGGCCGCCCTGCTCCTCCCAGAGAAGGTCCAGTTGCTCCTCTCCGCCTTCCTTAATGCGCCGCCAGAATACGCGCACCCTTCCCTGCTGATTGCTGAAGGCGCCGTATTTGAGGGCGTTGGTGGTGAGCTCGTGCGCAGCCAGATGCAGCGCCAGCGCCGCTTCGGCGTTCAGCGCGACGTCTTCGCCCTTGCAGTCGAGCCGGCTTCCATAATGTTCGCCGAACACCGCACGCGCCTCGGTACCGAACAAGTCGGCGAGGCCGGCGCCGCGCCAATGTGTTTCCGACATCAGGTCGAGGCCGCGCGCCGTGGCGCCGATGCGCCGTTCGAGGCTCTCGATGAATTGCTCTGGGCTTTTCGCGCTGCGCCAGGTCTGACGCAGGATGGCCGAGATTTTCGTCAGGCTGTTTTTCGCCCGGTGCTGCACCTCCCGCCCGAGGAGCACAACCTGTTTGTGGCTCGCCTCCAGCGCCTCCATTTGGTCGCGTATCTGATACTGGCGCCGGCGCGAATCCATGGCGTTGCGCACCGCCATCGCCATCACTTCCGGCGCCGCAGGCCGATGCAGCAAGGTGACCTGCATGCCCGGGGGATGCCCGGCGGGGAAAAAACCGGGAAGCGGATAAGGCAGCATGGCGGTGTTGCGGGTCAGAACCAGCACCGGCAGCGCGCTCCAAGCCGGCTGCGCCGCCGCCCAGCCGCTCAGCGTCCTAAGGAGATCCGGCGTCAGCATGTCCTCGGTCAGGATCAGACAGCCGGCGCCCGCCTCCAGCACAGTCTCAAGGGACGTTTCGCGCACCGGCAATCCGCGCTCGCCTTCGCCGGCGACCACCTCGCCGAGCGCGGCTTCGTCTTCGAGAAGCGGCGCAAGAATGAGGACAGCCTCTGTATGAGACTTCGGACCGGACTGGCTCATGACATCACACGGGCGCGCGCGAACTCATCAGATGGAGGTCGCGCATCGCTTCAAAATTTTCGTCGGAAATGGGCTGAATCTCAAAACGGCCCGGCTCCATGACAAGCTCGCGCATCTCTGTCAGATGGGGCCCCGTGCGCATTTTCATCACCGCCGCGGAACGGCGGACCGTGCTGCGGGCCTCATACTGGCGCAGCAGAATGAGGCAGTCCGAGAGAATGCTGATATCCAGCGCCTCCCCGATCTGCGCCAGCATGCCAGGCTGTTCGACGATAAGCACCGTGACGACCTGGCGGGTGCGCAAGGTGGCGATCAGCGTGTTGAGCTGGGCGAGCGCGTGGTCCTTCAGCGCGGAGGCGGTGAGATAGCCGTTGACGCTGTCGATGACGACGGTTTTCACCTTTTTGCGTTCGGCCGCATCGAGGACGCGGTGCACGAATTCGCCAGGCAGCACTTCGCCGGCCCTGAGGTCGTATGTGTGCAACCGCCCGTCTTTTTCGGCCGAAGACAATTCCCTTCCGAGGGCGTCGGAGCGCGCAATAAAGGTCTTCGGGTGCTCTTCGAACAGGAAGGCGGCGGCCTCTTCGCCGCGGTCGAGCGCGGCCTTGGCGATCGCCCCCGCGAGCGTCGATTTGCCGGTGCCGGTCTGGCCGTAGATCATTACCGAGGTGCCCTGCGGAAGACCGCCGCAGGTCATCTCGTCGAGACCGGCGAGGCCCGTCTCGATGGTCAGCAGATCGGGCGCCGCAATATCGAGATCGCTGGAGAGCCGCGGAAACACCCGCACGCCCTCTGGCGTGATGGTGAAATCATGCAGCCCTTCGGCATGCGCCACGCCGCGCAGCTTGTTGATCTCGAGGCGGCGCTGGGCGATGCCGTAGCCGGGCAGCGCGCGCTGCAGCGTCACCACGCCATGCACGAGACCCGCGATCTGGCTGTCGCCGCCAAATTCCGGCGTGCTGTCTAGAAACACCGCCGTTGTCCCGCGCGCGATCAGGAGGTCCATCACTTCCCGGAATAGACGGCGATAGCCGAGTATGTCTGCGGAGCGCAGGCGCAGATCGATCAAGCTGTCCACCACGACGCGGCGCGGTTTCACCGCTTCGAGGCGCGCCTGCAAGGTCTCGATCACCTGCCTCAGCTCAAGCTCGCTGGTGTTGAGCACAGTCTGGCGCCAGGAGTCGTTCCGGCCGAGAAGCGCGGCGGCGTCCTGCACGTCGATCCTGTCGAGATCCATGCCGTAGGACTGGACGATCCCCTCAAGCTCACGCGCGTTCTGCGAGAGCGTGAGGCACAGACCGTTTTCGCCGTTGCGGGCGCCCTCGGTCAGAAATTGCATGGCGATTGTCGTCTTGCCGGTGCCCGGCTCGCCGCGGATCAGATAGGCATGGCCTTCAGGCAGTCCGCCGGCCATGAGCGCATCAAGCCCCCGGACGCCCGTCGATACTTGTTTCATCACGCCCCAAACCCGTTCGAGGAAACGCCGCCCGCGAGCAGCGAAACACGCAAGATCGTCGATCAGTAAACGGAATGCGTTTTTCTTGTCGGTACGCAAACGTACCCAAGGAGAAAATTACCGGTCTTCCTCATATTCCGGCAGCAGGGCGCAGTATGCCTTCCGGACGAGCTCGTAGCACTCGCAGCTCGCCTGTTGCAGAGCGGCATGATCGGTGATCCGGATGCGGCCGCGGGAATATTCGATCAGCCCCGCCCCCTGAAGGTCGGAGGCGGCGTTGGTGACGGTCGCACGCCGCAGCCCCAGAATCGACGCGAGGAAGTCATGCGTCAGGTGCATGGTCTCGCTGTCATTGCGATCGTCCATGGTGAGTAACCAGCGCGCAAGACGCTGTTTGGAACCGTGCGCGCCATTGCAGCCGCCGGAGACCATCACCTGGTAAAAGACGGCCTGGGCGTTTGAAAACAGGGCACGCTCGAATTCCGGCTGAGAGGATTTCAGGCGCAAGAATTTCTCGGTCGACATCGCGATCGAGCGCCCGGGGACCTGAACCTCGTCTGTGTTGAGCTGTTTGGCGTTTCCGAGCGTAAGATTGACTCCGGTGCAGGCTTCGCAGCCGATATTGCCCATTTCGATCATCGACCCGTCGCTGTAGGTCTGCAGAGTCGAGATCACCGCGGTTTCAGGAAAATAGACCGTCGCCGTCGCTTCTCCGACGCGGGCGAGAATGGCGCCGCTCTCAAGCTCGGTTCGTTCGCAGTCGTCAAGAACCGCTTGCCGGACACGGGCCGGCAGCGATTTCAGGACCCGGTTGTTGGTTTGCTGCGTCACCTGCGGGGAACACGGGGGCGGCGGGCCGGTTCCTCAGTTTTCAGGGGGTTACGCGCCGGCGGCTGCGGCGGCGGCCTCGGCGATGGCCTCTTCGGCGGCGGCTTCAGCCTCCTCGGCCATCTTGTCGAGATCGACCTTGTCGTCGGCCGTCTTCGTCTCCTCGGCCTCTTCAGCGGCGCCGGCCGCGTCTTCGAGGATGTCCTTGGCCGCTTCCTTCTCGCCGCGCTCAAGGGCCTCGGCTTGCTTTTTCGCGTCGGCCTGATTGGCCTTTTCGACCGCCTCCGAAAGGGCCGAGTCCGCCTTCAGGAGACCGTTTAATTTAAAGGCGTCCGACATGATCCCCGCCGCGTCGGCCTTGGCCAGCGCCTCTTTGAACGACGCCCCCGTCTCCATAAGGTCCATGGCGACTTCAATCTGCTTGTCGGTCAGCGACTTGGCCTGTTTGATCTTGAACAGCTCATAGCCTTCGGGCTGGCCTTTCCCATTGCCGGAAACATCGACGATCAGCGCCGGCGCATCGGCCCCGCCCCGGCCGGCGCCGCCGGCTCCGGCGGGCGCAAAGGCGGTCCGCGCCTGGCTTACCAGGAGAGAGGCGATATTCGCGCTTTGAATGCCAACCATGCCGGGCTCCGGGAGCGGCTCTTTGAAGGCTGGTCAGACTAGGCGGTCTTGCTTTCGGCGGGCTGAAACCGATCGGCGGGATTTTATCGATCCGCCCTTATTCGGCCCCCAGCGCGTCCATCACCGAGAAGATGTCCTTGTCGCCGCGTCCGCACATATTGAGGAGCAGGATCTGGTCGCGATCCATCTCGGCGGCCTTGTCGACGGCGCGGGCGAGCGCGTGGGAAGGCTCGAGCGCCGGGATGATGCCCTCGAGCTTGGCGCAGAGCTGGAACATCGAAAGCGCCTCGTCGTCGGTCGCCGAGACATAGTGCACCCGCCCCGTCTCATGTAGCCAGGAGTGCTCCGGCCCGATGCCGGGATAATCGAGCCCCGCAGAGATCGAATGGGCGTCCTTGATCTGGCCATCCTCGTCCTGAAGGAGGTAGGTCCGGTTGCCATGGAGGACGCCGGGCCGCCCGCCGGTAAGGCTGGCCGCATGCTTGTCGGTGTCGACGCCGAGCCCCGCCGCCTCGACCCCGATGATCTCCACGTCCTTGTCGTCTAGGAAAGGATGAAAAAGGCCGATGGCGTTCGAGCCGCCGCCGATGCAAGCCATGATCGTATCAGGAAGCCGGCCCTCGGCTTCCATCATCTGCTCCTTCGCCTCGCGCCCGATCACCGACTGAAAGTCGCGCACCAGCTCCGGATAGGGGTGCGGGCCGGCGGCCGTACCGATGATGTAGAAAGTTGAGTCCACATTGGTGACCCAGTCGCGAAGGGCGTCATTCATGGCGTCTTTCAGGGTCGCCGTGCCCGACGTCACCGGTATGACCTCCGCCCCGAGGAGCTTCATGCGGAAGACATTGGGCTTTTGCCGCTCCACATCGGTCGCGCCCATATAGACGACGCAGGGCAGGCCGAAGCGCGCGCACACCGTCGCCGTCGCAACGCCATGCTGGCCGGCGCCGGTCTCGGCGATGATCCGGGTCTTGCCCATGCGCATGGCGAGGAGGATCTGGCCCATGCAGTTGTTGATCTTGTGCGCGCCGGTGTGGTTGAGCTCATCACGCTTGAAGTAGATTTTCGCGCCCTTCTTGCCCGCACTACCCGATTTTTTGTCGGCCATACCGCGCACATGGCTCGTCAGACGCTCGGCGTAATAGAGCGGCGACGGCCGGCCCACATAGTGTTTGAGGTAGTACTCAAGCTCCGACTGAAAGGACGGGTCGTTCTTGGCGGCCTTGTATTCCTTCTCCAGCTTGAGGACGAGCGGCATCAGGGTCTCGGCGACGAAGCGCCCGCCATAAATGCCGAAGCGGCCTTCTTCGTCGGGTCCGGTGCGGTATGAATTGAGCTGGGTCACGATCTTAGGTCCGTAAGCTATTTGCGGCGTCTCTTAGCATCGCAACCGCGAAATCGCTAACGCGTTTCAACGTCGATTGGTCACAGGGGGCCCGGAAAGGCGGCCTACTCAACCGCGGGCGTCACATCCGGATAGCGCACAAGGAGATCGATGCGGGCGATCGCCCGCCAGTCGCGGGGATGGACGAGCCAGGCGACGCCGGACGGGACCACATCCTCGCGGCCGCGCGTTGTCGCGCCGTAAAGCGGCGCGATGTTGGAATGGCTCGACAGGATGATATTGGTCCCCGGATTGGCGGCGAGTTCCGCCGCGACCTTGGCCTTCATGGCCGCGACATCCGCCGGTTTTTCGCTAATCTGCGAGGGATGCGGTTCCACCGGCGCGCCAGACGCGGCGAGCGCGGCCGTATCCCACGACCGGCACATGGGGCTCGTATAGGCCTTCAGGACCGGGACTCCTTCCGCCTTCAAAACGGCGCCCATGGCCCGCGCCTGGAAGAAGCCTTCCGCATCAAGACCGCGTCCGGGCGCCAACCGGCAGCCTTCGGAAAGGCCGACAAAACTCACCTGATCTTCTGGGGAATTGGCGTGGCGCATGACGATGACATAGCCGCCGCGTTTCAGCGCCTCGAAGGCGACGGAGGCCGCCGCCTCATTCTCGCGCGGCGCGGAGGCCGACACACAGCCCCCTAGAAATGCTGCAGCCAATGCTGCGCACAAAAATCTCGTCATCGCCATCTTGATCGGCATTCCGGGGGCCTTTCTTTCCCGCGCCCTAGCGCCCGCTGAACGAGACCGTCTGGGCGGCGTTGATATATTCATCAACTTCCACAAGCGTGATCGTGTGAACAGTGACGGCGACCATTTCCACCAACGAGATCGCCCCTTCTCCCTTGGCGAGATCGGCCGGGAAGGTCGCCCGCGCCTTCACATGCCAGGGCCCCGTCTTGTTGAGCCACAGCGCGGTCTTGTAGGTGACGCCGTTCACGGGCTGGGTGAGGAAGGCCGCGCCCAGGGTCTCGCCCTCGATGGTCGAGGGGCGGTCCACCTTGGCTTCGGCGACCAGCACCGGCGCCGCTTCCTGAAGGGGAATGACATTGGCGATCGCATTCAATGCGGATCCGAAATGTTCCTCTCGGGTCGTCTGAGGCCAGTTGGAGGCATAGAGCGTGTAATAGATGCCGGTCGGCGCATCCTGATAATCGCAGGAGGTGTCCTGGCCGGCCTCGTCATAGACGGTGATCCGCGTCAGGCCGACCATCAAGGACTCGACAGCCTCTTCGGTCTCGCCCTGAAGCAGCATCTTAAGCTCCTTCGGACAGCGCATGCCGGAATAATCATGAATGAAGGCGTCGCTTGTCTCGCGCCAGCCGCCGTCGGCTGCGCCGTCCGGGGCCATCTGGTTCTGGACGAGGACGGCGCGCGGCGCGGGAGAGGAAGCATTGCGGAGCTTGCCGGGATCGTCCTGGGGACCGGCTTTCGCAAATTCCGCCTCATGGGCTGCGGAGGCGGGGTCCGCCTCGGCGCCGATGGACGCGCGCGACGAGAGAGCCGCAGCGTAACGAAACCCCGGCGTCTCCTCGCGGCCGAGCGAAGCCAGCACCGCACGTTCCGCGGCGCCCATATCGCGGGGCAGATAGCCTGCCGTCGCGTGATCGGCGGCTTGAGCCCGGGCCATAGAGGCTCGTTCCGGACCCGCATCGCTTGCGCAGGCCGTCAGAATCAGCGCCGCGAGCGCCGGCGCGAGAACTGTCGCGCGCTGACGCGCCATCTCATGAAAATATTTTCCGCCCACCGGTCACTCCCCGCTTGCCGCTGTAATCCCCGCCTTGAAGCCTAGCGAAAACAAGAGACGCGGTCGATGCGCAAAAAACCGGGCCCTGAGCGTCGCAAAATGCTGCACTTTATGCTGCACAAAAAACCGCAACATAAACTGCCTGCAAGCCTATCCTTTTGCAGCCGAGATGAAGGCTTTGACGAGCACGTCGTCTTTCTCGCCCGGGGCGCTTTCGACGCCGGAGGAAACATCGACGCCGAGGAAGGATTCACGGCCCGCCTGGCCCTTCACGGCTTCAGCGACATTGTCCGGCGTCAGCCCGCCGGCGACGATATAGGGCGTTTCGCCCTCATATTCGGAAAGCAGGGTCCAGTCGAAGCTGACGCCGTTGCCCCCCGGCCGCCCCGCCCCCGGCGGCGGCTTGGCGTCGAAGAGGATGATGTCCGCAGCCTCCGCATAGGCGGCGGCGTCGCCGACATCGCCCTTGCCGGTCACCGGTATGGCCTTGATCACCTCGACCCCGAATTCGAGCCCCAGCTCGCTACAGCGCTCGGGGCTTTCATGGCCGTGAAACTGGAAATGAGTGAGGAGCGGCGCGGCTTCGGAGAGCTCTTTCTCGCCGGCGTCCACAAACAGGCCCACAAGGCGCGGCATCGCAAACCCCTCGTCGAAGGCCGCCTGTTTGAGGTCGAGAATGATCTCTTCGGCGGCTTCGGGCGTGATGAAGCGGGGGCTTTTGCGGAAAAACACAAAGCCGAGAAAGTCCGCACCGGCGCGGGCCGCGGCGATCGCCGTCGCCGCATCCTTCACGCCGCAGATTTTGACGAGGGGAGCGCTCATGAGTTCACATCAAACATCCGTGGCTTCGAGCTTGGGCGGCTCATGGCTGGCCGGGTTGTCGCGGCGCTCTTCGGTCTCGAGCTTCGCGTGGAGCGCCGCCAGCTCCCGCTTCGCGGCCTTCAGCTCGCGGCGGTTGTCGCGGGCCTGGGCGCGGGTTTCGCGCCCGGAAAACCAGCCGCCGGCCGCGCCCAGCGCCACGCCGATAAACAGCATCCCCATGAGCCAGAACCATAAAGGCAGGGCAGGGGTCGACATCGCCGGATTGTCGGGACGGAACGGGTCGAGGCTGATCGGCACCAGCGTGCGGTTCGCCACAAGAAACAGCACCGCCACGATGAGGACGGGAATCCAGAAAATGCGGAACAGCCATTTCTTCATGGTCGCATTGTCGCCGAAAGCGCCGTTACCTCGCAAGCCGTGCGGTCTTGCTGATTTCGGCCTCTTTACTCATTTGGCCCCGCCGGCGGCTGGGCGTCGCCTTGCGAAAACCGGCCGCTTGCGTTGAGGCGGTCGCGCAGCTCCTTGCCGGCCTTGAAGAACGGCGCCCATTTCTCCTCGATATGGACCGCTTCGCCCGAGCGCGGATTGCGGCCCACGCGCGAGGGGCGATGCTTGACCGAAAACGCCCCGAAGCCCCTGAGCTCCACCCGGTCGCCGCGCGCCAGCGCATCGGAGATTTCCTGAAAAACAATGGACACAATCCGCTCAATGTCCCGGTGGAACAGGTTCGGATTTTCGTCGGCGAGTTTTTGCACCAATTCCGACTTGATCATGACGGGACCCCTTTATTCCCGGGAAGCGCCAAAAACGCGGCTAATTCAATCGGTTAACACTGTCAAAGGACGGATGCGGCGTCAAGGCGCTTTTCGCTGGGCGTTCAAGGGATTAAGCCCTTTTTATGCATGATGGCGGCGATCAGGAAACTTCCTTCGGCTTTCGTACGGTGAAAACCGGCGAGAAGGCGCGCCTCGTGCGGTCCGTCTTCGACAGCGTCGCGACGAAATACGACCTCATGAACGACCTTATGTCGGGCGGCGTCCATCGCCTCTGGAAATCGGTGATGCTCGACCGGATGGCCCCCAACCCGGGCGGGGCGCTGATCGACGTCGCGGGCGGGACCGGCGACATCGCGGCGGGCTTTTTAAGGCGCGCCGACGAGCGCCCGTCGGCGCGGGTGAAACCGCCGGCGACCGCCGTCGTCTGCGACATCAATCACGAAATGCTGAAAGCCGGCAAAGCGCGCGCCGACATGGCGGCGTTCGGCGAGCGCCTCACACGCGTGACGGGCGATGCGGAAGATCTTCCGTTCCCGGACAAATCTTTCGACGCCTATACGATCGCTTTCGGCATCCGCAATGTCACCAACATGGACGCTGCGCTCAGCGAAGCCTGGCGCGTCCTCAAACCCGGCGGGCGCTTCTTCTGTCTGGAATTTTCGCACATGGCGACGGAAGGATTGCAGAAAATTTACGACGCCTATTCCTTCAATGTCATCCCGAAGCTCGGCGAGATGGTCGCCAATGACCGCGAGTCCTATCAGTATCTGGTCGAATCCATCCGCCGCTTTCCCGCGCAGGAGGCCTTCGCCGCAAGAATCCGCGCCGCCGGTTTCGCGCGCGTGAAATACGAAAACCTCACCGCCGGCGTCGCCGCCATTCATTCCGGCTGGCGGGTCTAGGCGCGCCCATGATCTCCATTATCGCCGATTATGCACGCCTTCTCCGCGCCGGCTGGACGCTGTCGCGCCGGGACGCGCTTGTCCCGAAGGAGTTCGCCTATCTCGCCCCGGCGCCGGTCAGGGCCTTCGGCGCGCTGTCGCGCCTCGGCGCCAACCGCAAAGGCCGGCCGGGCGAGCGCCTCGCCCACGCCTTCGAAAAACTCGGCCCTGCTTACGTCAAGCTCGGGCAATTCATGGCGACCCGGCCCGACATTATCGGCTTCGACATGGCGAACGATCTCGGCCGGCTCCAGGACAAGATGCCGCCTTTCTCCGAAAAGGAGGCCCGGCGCGAGATCGAAACCGCCTTCGGCAAGCCGGCGGACGTTCTTTATGACGGCTTCACCGCACCCATCGCCGCCGCCTCCATCGCCCAGGCGCATCAGGCGGCGCTGAAGGACGGGCGCAAGGTGGCGGTGAAAATCCTCCGTCCCCGGATCGAACAGAAAGCCGGCGCGGAATTCCGCGCTTTCGGACGCGCCGCCCGCGCCGTCGAATCCGTCTCGAAAACCGCGCGCCGCATGGAGCCGGTGAAATTCGTCGAAACCCTGAAAGCCGCAGCGGCCATCGAGCTTGATCTCAGGATGGAGGCAGGCGCGGCTTCTGAGCTTGCCGAAGACCTTTCCGACGAGGCGCAGGTGCGCATTCCCGAGGTGATCTGGCCCCTGACCGCCAAGCGCATCCTCACCGTGGAATGGATCGACGGCACGCCGCTGGGCGACACCGCGGCCCTCGACACACGCGGCGTCGACCGCAAGGCGCTGGCCAAGCTCGTCATCCATGTCTTCCTGAAACAGGCTTTGCATACGGGCTTTTTCCACGCCGACATGCATCAGGGAAACATGATCGTCGATGCAAAGGGCCGCCTCGGCCTTATCGATTTCGGCATCATGGGCCGCCTCGACGAAGAGGCCCGCCAGACCTTCGCGGAGATCATCTACGGCTTCATCACGCGCGATTACGCGCGCACCGCGGAGGTGCATTTCGCCGCCGGCTACGTGCCGCCGGGCCATTCGCGCGAAGCCTTCGCCCAGGCCCTGCGCGCCGTGGGCGAGCCTCTACAGGGGCGCAATGCGGCGCAGGTCGACATGTCCCGGGTCTTGCAGCAGCTCTTTGACGTCACCGCGCTCTTCGACATGCATTTGCGCCCCGAGCTCGTCCTCCTCCAGCGCACCATGGTGACGGTGGAAGGGGTCGCGCGCCTTCTCGATCCGGAGATCGACATGTGGGCCGCGGCGACGCCCGTGGTGAAGGATTACGTCAACAAGGCCATCGGCCCCATGGCCCAGGCCGAAAAGCTGAAAGCCGCGGCGCTAAAGGCTGTGGAGCTCGCCCCGAAGCTCCCCGGCTATATCGAGACGTTCAACCGGGCGGCGGAAAAAATCGCAGCGGCAGAGGCGAAGGCTGACGAAAAGCCTCCCGCCCGGGGCGCGACCTTCGCCCTATGGGCCCTCGCCGCCGCCGTCATCGCTCTCGCCGCGGCGATCCTCATTCGATAAAATTGCAACAATTTCGCTTACCGATTTTTCGGAGCTCTCACCGATCTTTAATCAAATTATCGGGAGGGCTCCCTCATGTTCGGGTTGAAATTCGGCGGAGCGCGCAAACAGGAAGCCGCGCCGCAAGGGGAAACCGTGACGGCGCGGCTCAATGCAAAGCTGCAACCCATCGACCGCGGCGATTACTACGAAGACCCGCTGACCGAGACGCTTGAGAAAGCCGGGCTCGGGGAAGTCACGGGCGGCGGCACGCAGCTTTCCGACGATCCCTACGGCATCGAATTCTGCGATCTTGAAATCCGCATGAACGAGGTCACCGAAGAAGGCCTCGCCGTCATCATCAAGCGCCTCAATGATCTCGGCGCCCCCAAGGGCTCGCGCCTCATCATCGAATCCACCGGCAAGCAGATTCCCTTCGGCGTCGCCGAAGGCCTCGCGGTCTATCTCAACGGGACCGATCTCGACGACGAGGTCTACCGGAGCTGCGACGTCAATTTCGTCATCGACGAATTCGACCGCCTCCTCGCCGGCAAGGGCGCCTTTCGCGGCTATTGGGAAGGCGACCGCGAGACGGCGCTTTTCTGCTACGGCGCGTCCTTTTCGGAGATGAAGGCTGCTTTGGCGGATTTCCTAGCCGACTATCCCCTTTGTGAAAAGGCGCGGACCGAGCAGATCGCGTGACTTTAAAGGTCTGAGGCCTTATTTAGGGCCCATGGACGAAAGACGCATTCTTCTCATCATCGGCGGCGGCGTCGCCGCCTATAAGAGCCTCGAGCTGATCCGCGAGCTCGCCCGCCGCGGCGTGAAAACCCGCGCCATCCTGACCAAAGCGGGCTCCGAGTTCATCACGCCCCTGTCGGTTTCCTCGCTCACCGGCGAGAAGTGCTTCACCGATCTTTTCGATCTTACCGACGAGGCGGAGATCGGCCATATCGAGCTGTCGCGCTCGGCCGGCCTCGTGGTCGCCGCGCCCGCGACGGCCGACCTCATGGCCAAGGCCGCGAACGGCATCGCCAACGATCTCGCCTCGACGGCGCTTCTCGCCACCGACAAGCCGGTGATGATGGCGCCGGCAATGAATGTGAAAATGTGGGAGCACGCGGCGACCCGGCGTAATCTCGAAACGCTGAAAGGCGACGGCGCAATGATCGTCGGCCCGGAAAAGGGCGACATGGCCTGCGGCGAATATGGGGAAGGCCGCATGGCCGAACCCGCAGAGATCGCCGACGAGATCGAGGCCTATTTCCTGAAGGATTTCGAGGGGCCGCTGTCGCACAAGCGCGTGCTCGTGACCGCGGGCCCGACCGTGGAGCCCATCGACCCGGTGCGCTTCATCGCCAACCGCTCTTCCGGCAAGCAGGGCTACGCCATCGCTGCGGCGCTCAGAAATCTCGGCGCCGAAGTCACTCTCGTCACCGGCCCGACCCATGAAAAGCCGCCCGCCGGCATGAATATCGTCCATGTCCAGACGGCGCGCGAAATGATGAGCGCCAGCGAGGCGGCCCTGCCCTTCGACTGCGCGGTCTGCTGCGCCGCCGTCGCCGACTATCGCCCGGAGATCGAGACTCCCCACAAGATCAAGAAAGAGCGCGGCGGCCTTACCGATATTCCGCTGACGGAAAATCCGGACATTCTGAAAACCCTGTCGAAAATGACAGAAGGCCGCCCGCGCCTCGTCATCGGCTTCGCCGCCGAAACCGATGACGTGCTCGGCCACGCCGAGGCCAAGCGCAAACGCAAAGGCTGCGACTGGATCGTCGCCAATGACGTCTCCCCCGGGGAACACTGCGCCATGGGCGGCGAGCGCAACACGGTCATCCTCATCACCGAAGACGGCGACGAGGAATGGCCGGAAATGGCGAAAGGCGAAGTTGCGCGGCGGCTCGCGGACCGCATTGCCGACGCCCTGAAAGGCCCGACCCTCGTCAAGGCTGCCGAGTAACAGCGGCGAGCGCTGCGGGGCATGGAAAACACTCTCGATTTCCTTCACGCCATGATCGGCGAGCGGCCCGTGGAGATCGCCGCCTTCTTTCTGGGGCTGGCGAATATCATCCTCTTGGTGCGCCGCTCGATCTGGAACTACCCCTTCGGGATCGTCATGGTCTCGCTCTATGCCTGGGTGTTCTACGGCGCGAAGCTATATTCCGACGTCATCCTGCAAATCTTTTTCGTCGTGGTGCAGCTTTACGGCTGGGCCCATTGGCTCGCCCGGCGTGACGAGAGCGGCCTCGTCATCGTCACACGCATCGGACGCCGCGCCGCCCTCGCCTGCGCCGTCATAGCGATCCTCGGGACCCTGATCTGGGGCTGGGGCATGGGGGCCTTCACCGATGCCAGCTATCCTTTCTGGGACGCCTCGATCCTGTGGCTTTCCGTCATCGCGCAAATCCTTCTCGCCCGGCGCATTCTCGAAAACTGGCTGGTCTGGATCGGGGTGGACGCCCTCGCCATCGGGCTTTACTGGACGAAGGGTCTTTACCCTACGGCGGCGCTCTACACGCTGTTTCTGGTCATCGCCGCCATCGGATATGTGCAATGGCGCCGCGCTTATGCGCACGGCGAAAGAATAGAAGAATGAAGGGCCCTGCGTGACGTCAAAGACTCAGAAGCGCCTCACGCTGCTTGGCCCCGAAAGCGTCGGGAAAACGACGCTGGGCGAGCGGCTCGCCAAACGCTTCGACACGCGGCTGGTGCGCGAATATGGCCGCACCTATGACGAGCAATATATGCAGACGCGCTTCAAACAGGGCAAAGGCTGGCGCGAGCAGGACCTTGTCGCCATCGCCGAGACTCACGCCGCCATGCGCCAGGCGCTGGCGCCGCTGGCGGGGCCGCTCCTCATCGAGGACACCGACGAGCTCATGACCTGCGTCTGGGCGGAGTTTCTTCTCGGCGCGCCGGCCCCGAAACTCGAGACCATGGCCCGCGCCAATCTCGCCGACCGCTACATCCTGATGACGCCGGAAACGCCGTGGACGGATGACGGCGTGCGCTATGCCGGGCGGCGCGACCAGCGCGACTGGTTTTTCGAGGCTGCGAAAAGACGCCTCGACGCCTGGCACGCAAGCTACGCCATCGTCTCCGGCGCCGACTGGGACGACCGCGAAAGACAGGCGGCAGCGATCGCGGAAGAGATGGTTGGGTAGGCGCAGCGCCTATCGCCAGGGGCGCGGGTCCGTATCGATCAAGCCCATGATGACCGAATCGCGCACGCCGATATGGGTCTTCCAGTTGGCGCGCAAGACACCCTCGCGCGTGAAACCGAGCCGTTCAAAAAGGCGGATAGAGGGCCTGTTGTCATCGTCGATATCGGCGAAAATGCGCCGCGCCCCGAGCGTTTCGAACCCATGATCGATGACCTCGCCAAGCGCCCTTGCCGCAAGGCCGCCGCCTCGCGCCGCCGGGCACAGCATGATCCCGACTTCCCAGACATTGCGCTCGCGCGGCATCAGCGTCGCCCGGCCCAGCGCCTCTCCCTCAGGCTCCTCGACAATCGCCCAGGTGGTCTCTTCCGTTCCCGCGTTCCATTTCTTCAGCTGACTGATGGTTTCGTCGACCGACGCCGTCGCAGGGCCCGTAAGATAGGTGCAGCTTTCCTCGTCGCCGAAGACAGCGTGAAGCGCGGGACCGTCTCGGTCTGGATCGAAGAGGCGGAGCATTTACTCTCCCGCCGCGCCTAGAGCGTCCGCGTCACCTTCTCAACGGAGAAGCATTCGATGACGTCGCCCTGTTTCATGTCTTCGTAATTGGCGAAGCTCATGCCGCATTCCTGGCCGACGGGCACTTCGTTGACGTCGTCCTTGAAGCGTTTGAGCTGCGACAGCTCGCCTTCGTGGATGACGACATTGTCGCGAATGAGGCGGACTTTTGCGCCGCGCCGCACCTGGCCTTCGGTGACCCGGCAGCCGGCGACCTTGCCCTGCTTGGAAATATTGAAGACTTCGAGGATTTCCGCGTTGCCGAGGAAGGTCTCGCGAAGCTCCGGTTCGAGCATGCCGGAGAGCGCCGCCTTGATGTCGTCGATGAGGTTGTAGATCACCGAATAATAGCGGATCTCGACGCCATTGCGTTCGGCCTCGTCGCGGGCCTGTTTATTGGCGCGGACATTAAAGCCGATCACAGGCGCGGACGAGGCCGCGGCGAGAATGACGTCGCTTTCGGAAATGCCGCCGACGCCCGTATGCAGGATGCGCACACGCACTTCGTCGGTATTGATCTTTTCGAGCGAGCCGGCGATCGCCTCGATCGAGCCCTGCACGTCGCCCTTGATGACGATCGGCAGTTCCTTGATCTCCGCGTCCTGAAGCTGCGCCATCATCTGCTCGAGCGAGGTGCCCGAGGTCTGCGCGGCGGCTTTTTCGCGGCGCTGGCGCTGGCGGAACTGCGCCACTTCGCGGGCGCGCGCTTCGGAGTCGACAACATGGAACTTGTCGCCTGGCTCGGGCACGCCGTCGAGGCCGAGCACCTCCACCGGATAAGCAGGGCCGGCTTCTTTCACTTCCTGGCCCTTGTCGTCATACATGGCCCGGACCTTGCCCCATTCGGCGCCGACGACGAGGATGTCGCCGCGCTTCAGCGAGCCGCGCTCCACGAGGAAGGTTGCAACGGCGCCGCGGCCCTTGTCGAGACGGGCCTCGACCACCGCGCCTTCCGCCGGGCGGTTCGGATTGGCTTTCAGCTCCAGGAATTCCGATTGCAGGAGAATCGCGTCCTGCAACCCGTCGAGATTCATTTTCTTAAGCGCCGAGACTTCGACGTCCTGAACGTCGCCGCCCATGCTTTCGACCTGAATCTCGTGCTGGAGAAGGTCGGTGCGGACCTTGTTCGGGTCGGCGTCCGGCTTGTCGACCTTGTTGATGGCGACAATGATCGGCACGCCCGAGGCTTTGGCGTGGCTGATCGCCTCTTCCGTCTGCGGCATGATGGAATCGTCCGCGGCGACGACGAGCACGATGATGTCCGTCACCTGGGCGCCGCGCGCGCGCATCTGCGTGAAGGCGGCGTGGCCCGGCGTATCGAGGAAAGTGATCTTGCGGTTCTCGCCGAGATCGACCTGATAGGCGCCGATATGCTGGGTGATGCCGCCGGCTTCGCCCGCCACGACCTCGGTCTGGCGCATGGCGTCGAGCAGCGATGTCTTGCCGTGGTCGACGTGACCCATGATCGTAACGACCGGGGGACGCGGCTTCATGTCTTCGGGCTTGTCCGGACCGCCGCCGAGACCTTCCTCAACGTCGGCTTCGGACACGCGCTTGACCGAATGGCCGAGATCTTCCGCCACGAGCTGCGCCGTGTCGGCGTCGAGCGTCGCGTTCGCGGTGACCATCTGGCCCTGCTTCATCAACTCTTTCACGAGATCGACGGCGCGCATGGACATGCGCCCGGCAAGCTCCTGAACGGTAATGGTTTCAGGAATAATCACGTCGCGCACGACGCGGTCGCCGCCGCCGCGCTGCTGGCGCGCCAGCTTTTCACGCTCGCGGGCGCGCTTCACCGAAGCGAGCGAACGCTGACGCTCCTCGTCATCGAGGGCGTTGGCGATGGTGAGTTTGCCGGAACGCCGGCGCGGCGCTTCCTTGGCCTTGGTCGCATCGCGGCGATCGTCGCCGCCGGCGCCTTTTCGGCGGGTCTTGATGCGGCCGCCAAGCTGGGCGAGCGGGTTGTCCGCTTCTGCTTTGCTGGCGTCGGCCTTCTGCTCTTCTTCTTCGCGGCCCTTGGCGCGCGCCTCGGTTTTGGCGGCGTTGCGCTTTTTGCGCTCGCGTTCTTCTTCTTCCAGCGCTTCCTGAGCGGCCTGTTCGGCCTTGCGGCGTTCTTCGGCCTCGCGGGCGCGCTTTTCTTCTTCCTCGGCCTGGCGCTTGCGCTCGGCTTCAAGGCGCGTGCGCTCCTCGGCCTCCCGGGCCTCGCGTTCGGCGCGTTCGGCGGCGTCGCGTTTTTCCCGCTCGGCCTTTTCCTTACGGGATTTGGCGAGCGCTTCGGCGCGGGCCTGTTTCTCGTCGTCGGAAAGGGTTCTGAGGACAGCGCCCTTCTTGGCCTTATCCTCGGCTTCCCGGGATTTGGCCGCAGGCGCCGGTGCGAGCTTTTTAGCCTTGGGTTCGGCGGCCTTTTTCTCAGGCGCGTCCTTTTCCTCAGGCTGCCTGGCTTCCGCGCCTTCCTTCTTTGGCGACAGGACGCGGCGCTTTTTCGTTTCGACAACAACCGTCTTCGAGCGGCCGTGGCTGAAGCTCTGCTTCACGGCGCCCGTTTCCGTCCGGCGCAAAGTCAGGGGCCGGCGCGGTTTGCTGGTTTCGGTTTCGACGTCGTCGCTCATCCAATCTCCAAATGCGCCGCAAGGCGGCGCTCTTTTTTCGGCTTCCGCAGCGGAACCTTCCCGTTCCCCGCGCGAAAACCGCCTTCGACATACAGCCCCGAGGGGCCGGGGTCCACAGCGAACCCGTGTTTCCATGCGGCTTTATGCGCCGCCTCTAAATCCCGTCAGGCGCCGCGCCTCCTTGAGGAAACGCTGCGCCGCCGGACCGGCTTTCAGACCGACATGAACCGTCGGTCCGTCCCGGCCCAGCGCGGCGGCGAGCTCAGCCTCGCTGAACAGCTCCACCACCGCCGCCTCGCCCGCTGCATTCGCGAGCTTTCGCCGTCCGTCCTCGCCGCCATCGGCGGCGTTGACAAGCGCCGCAGCGGACCCGCCGGTCAGCAGCGCCCGGACCTTTTCAAAGCCCGTCACCGCATCGCCGGCGCGCATCGCAAGGCCCAGCGCCGACAAGGCCTGTTTGGCGAGCCCCGCTTCGACCCGGTCGGCGAGATCCGCCGGCGCGATAATCCCGGCCTTGAAAGACCGCGCGAAGGCGCCTTTTTTGAGCGCCGCGTCGAGCAGCGCCCGGTCCGGCGTCAGCCAGGCGCCGCGGCCCGGCAGTTTCGCCGAAAAGTCCGGCGCCAGCTCGCCCTCAGGCGACAGCGCGAACCGCAACCCCGTCTCCGGGGTCAGTTCGGCGCCGGTCGCCACGCAGCGCCGCGCCGGCGCCTTACGGTCAAGCGCTGGCTTCAGCCTCAGCCTCCTCTGTTTCTTCTTCCGCCGCCTTCATGGCGTCGAGATCTTCCTGCGTGATCCAGCCGGCCTGGATGCGCGCGCGCATGATCAGATCCTCGGCGTCTTCCGGCGCGATCTTGTAGGCTTCAAGCATGCCGTCATAGTGCTTGCGTTCGCCGTCGACGCGCTCGGTCCAGCCGGTGAGGTCGTCCGTTGCGCAGCCCGCAAGGTCTTCCACCGATTTCACGTCGTTTTCGCCAAGCGTAACGATCATTTTGAGATCGAGGCCGTCCATTTCAAGAAGGTCGTCCTCAACGCCAAGCTCCTTGCGCTTTTCGTCGAGCTTCTTGTTTTCCGCCTCGATGAAATCCTTGGCGCGGGCCTGAAGCTCTTCGGCGGTCTCCTCGTCGAGGCCGTCGATTTCCATGAGCTCGTCGATCTCCACATAGGCGATCTCCTCGATCTTGGAGAAGCCCTCGGAAACGAGCAGGCCGGCCATCATGTCGTCGACATCGAGGCCGTTCATGAAGAGCTCGGAGCGCTCGCGGAATTCCTCCTGGCGCTTCGCGCTTTCCTCTTCCTCGGTCATGATGTCGATCTCGTAGCCGGTGAGCTGCGAAGCGAGACGCACATTCTGACCGCGCCGGCCGATGGCGAGGGACAATTGCTCGTCCGGCACAACAACCTCGATGCGCTTCAGATCCTCGTCGAGCACGACCTTGCTGACTTCGGCCGGTGCGAGCGCGTTGACGACGAAGGTCGCGTCGTTCTCGTTCCAGGGCACGATGTCGATCTTCTCGCCGCCGAGTTCATTCACCACCGCCTGGACGCGAGAGCCCCTCATGCCGACGCAGGCGCCGACGGGATCGATGCCCGGATCTTTGGAGTAAACGCCGATCTTGGCGCGGCTGCCCGGATCGCGGGCCACGGCCTTGATCTCGATGACGGCGTCATAGACTTCCGGCACTTCCTGTTCGAAGAGCTTGGCCATGAATTGCGGATGCGAGCGCGACAGGAATATCTGCGGGCCCCGCGTCTCGCGGCGCACATCCATGATGTAAGCGCGCACGCGGTCGCCATTACGGTAATTCTCGCGCGGCAATTGCTGGTCGCGGCGGATGATCGCTTCGGCTTTGCCGAGATCGACGATCACATGGCCGTATTCGACGCGCTTGATGATGCCGTTGATGATCTCGCCGATGCGGTCCTTGAAGTCTTCATACTGACGGTCTCGTTCGGCTTCGCGCACTTTCTGCGTGATCACCTGTTTCGCGCCCATGGCGGCCTGACGGCCGAAATCGATCGGCGGCAGCGGCTCGGACATGAAGTCGCCGACTTCCGCTTCCGGATTGCGGTGACGGGCCTCTTCCAGCGTCATCTGGGTCTGATCGCTTTCAAGCTCTTCGACGACTTCGAGAAGGCGCCACAGCTTGGTCTCGCCGGTCTTCGGATTGATCTCGGCCTTGACCAGCGTTTCGTGGCCGTAGCGGCTGCGTGCGGCGCGCGCCAGCGCGTCTTCCATGGCCTCGATGACGAGGGATTTGTCGATGGACTTTTCGCGCGCGACCGCGTCGGCGATCTGAATGAGCTCCAGCTTGTTGGCGCTGACGGCGTTCATTGAGAGGTCTCCATCTCATCTTCTCCTGTGGTTTGGCGGTCTTCTTTTTCCGCCTTCATCGTTTCCCTGATCAGCTCTTCGGTGAGGATGAGCTGGGCGCTGGCGATCCATTCCAATGGAAACAGCGCCGTGTCTTCTTCGCCTTCGATGTCGAAAGCGACCTTGCCTTCATCGACGCCCGCGACAACGCCCTTGAAGCGTTTGCGCCCCTCGACAAGGCGATTGAGTTCGAGCTTCGCCGCCCAGCCCTGCCAGTCGTCGAAATCCTTCAGCTTGACGAGCGGCCGGTCGATGCCCGGCGAGGAAACCTCGAGATTGTAGTTCCCCTCGATCGGGTCGGCTTCGTCGAGCGTCGGCGAGAGCGCGCGGGAGAGCTTGGCGCAATCCTCAGCGCTCATCGTGCGGTCCGGCCGTTCGGCCATCACCTGAAGCGTCTTCGTCTGGCCGCCCGTAATCCGCACGCGCACAAGCTCAAAGCCCGCAGCATTGGCGACGGGTTCAATGAGGGCGACAAGACGGTCTTCAAGCAGCAAAACGGGCCCTTTGGAACGAAAAAGCGGGCCCCGCGGGGCCCGCTTATCAAAAACTCGATAGCGTTTGACCGCGTATATAGGCCCGAAAAGGGCTTTTGTCAGCCCCCGTCTTTGCAGTTGAGCCCCATAATGAGGCCGTTTGGGCCCCAGGCCGCGGCCCGCAGCTTACCGAGACCTTAAGACAAGGCCTAAAACTTGAATGGATCGCTCCAATATTTTGGAGCTCAACCGGCATGGAAGGCCGCCTTTCAACCCGCGGCGCGCTAGCGCTGATCATATATTTCGCCTTGATAACAAGCGTTTGTGCGCCCCTTGCCTATTTCGCCGGCAAGGATCGGGGCGCCAGCGAGGCCAGCGCCATGGTTAACGCGTCCCTATACGGGACGGACGGCGAGCCCGATTATGAAAGTCTTGTCCAGGCGCTGAAAGCCGGCGCAGCCTGTAGCAGGACAGATCCCGCCATCACCCGTCACGGCCTCTCGGAAGTCTATTGCCGGCCTTATGGCGGCGATGGCGAAGGGGAAGGCGCGCCGGCCGCAGCCCGGCAGGTCGCCGTGGCGGAAACGCCTGGCCCTCGCGGGCCGCGAGCCCGCCGCACAGAAGACGGCCCCCTGCAACAAGCGGTGCTGCGCGCCCTTGCGGGCGGCGATGACGCGATCGGCCCCGCCGGGGGCGAAAACGCTTATCCCGGCGATCCCTTGAGCCTTGCCCTCGCCCCGGACCTGACGCCGGTCGGCGGCGCGCCCTGGGCCCCCGGCGCAGTCCCGCCCGGCGGGAACGTGCCCGGCTTCCTGATTCCAGGCGCCCCTGGGCCGGGCGCGCCGCCGCCATTCGGCCCGCCTATGTCCGGCCCCCCTTCAGGGCCGCCTTCCGGACCGCCCCTGGGGCCCCCTTCGGGGCCTCCGTCGGGGCCGCCCGGCACGGAGCCGCCGGTGCTGGTGACGCCTGTGCCCCCGGCCCTGCCGCTGATGCTCGCCGGTCTTGGCGGGCTTGCCGCGATGACCCGCCGCAAGCGCTGAGCGCCGCCGCGCGCCGTCCCGTTAACGCTATGGATTTTGACCGCCCGATCGGCCAAACTCAGCCTCAGGGGTATCGCTCGTTGAGGGGGACGCGCAGATGGGACGCTTTCTTGCTTTTTTGCTCGGCATCGCCGGCGCCGTGATCGGCAGCCAGGGGCCGGGCTTCACGCTGCAATATATGCAGAACCTGCAAGGCCAGATCGATTCCCTAAAAGTCACCGTCGAGGAATTCGACGCCAATATCGCGCGCTATGACTACACCCGCGAACGCGCGCTGATCGAATGCAAAGCCGCCGACGGCCTGCTCGACGCCCTGTGCGAAGGCTATGTCTCGCAGGTGGAGCGCTATGAACGCCTGACGGCGCATATGGCCGAGCTCGAAGCCGCCAGCGACACCGTCCGGCCCCTCATCCTCGCCCGCAAACAGATGCCGGAAATCACAAACTCCGCCTACGAACAGTTCAAACCCGCCATCCCGGCCACTATCGACGGCCTCATCTATGGCGGCGGCGGCTTTGCGGTGCTGTGGGGCGGCATGTCCTTCCTGTTCTGGCTTCTGGGCGGCGCCTTCGGCGCACGGCGCCGCGCCTGAACGCCTTTCAAGCCGCTAGATCGGGCGGGGCTTAACCCTTCTTGCACGATCTTTGCGTCCCTGTATGAACGGGACGCAAAATGAGCGAACACGCAGACATGAACGGCGCATCAGACAAGGCCCCCGGAATCGGGGTCGTGATCATCGGCCGGAACGAAGGGGAGCGGCTGGTCGCCTGTCTCGCCTCGACCGGCCCCGGCCATGCGGTCGTCTATGTCGATTCCGGCTCAACCGACGCCAGCGTCGAGGCGGCCCGCGCGGCAGGCGCGGACGTGGTCGCGCTCGACATGAGCCTGCCCTTCACCGCGGCCCGCGCGCGCAATGCCGGCTTCGCACGGCTGACGGACATCGCCGCGCCCGATTACGTCCAGTTCGTCGACGGCGACTGCGCGCTGGCGCCGGGCTGGATCGGCAAGGCCGCCGCCTTTTTGAGCGCCAATCAAGACTACGCTGTCGCCTGCGGACGCCGCCGGGAAAAATTTCCCGAGGCCAGCCTGTTCAACCGGCAATGCGACCGGGAATGGGCGACGCCGGTGGGCGAGGCTGAGGCCTGCGGCGGCGACGCGCTGATGCGCGTTTGCGCCTTCAAGGCCGTGCAGGGGTTCGACGGATCGCTGATCGCCGGAGAAGAACCGGAGCTGTGTTTGCGGCTTCGCGAAAAGGGCTGGCGCATCATGCGCCTCGACGAAGAGATGACCCGGCATGACGCCGCCATCACGAAACTTTCGCAATGGTGGAAACGCGCCGTGCGCGCCGGCCACGCCTATGCAGAGGTCTCTGCCCGCCACAAAGACTCCGACAAACGCATCTGGGCGGCGGAAACCAAACGCGCGCTTTTATGGGCCGCAATCGCCCCGCTCGCTGTGCTGGCGGCGCTCCTCATTCATCCCGCCGCGCTCGCCCTGCTCCTCCTATATCCCGCGCAGATCGCGCGCATCGCCCTGAAGAAAGGCGGCGCGCCGTTCGACTGGGCGGACGCGGCGCTCCTCACCCTCGGCAAGTTCGCCGAGGCGCAAGGCGTTCTGAAATATCACCTGAACCGCATGACCGGCGCCAAAGCGCAATTGATCGAGTACAAATCATGAGCGCCAATCCCCGCCCCGCCCCTCGCATTGCGACCATCATCGTCAATTACAAGGCCGCCGATCTCATCATCGCCAACCTTTCGGCGATGCTCGCCGAGCAGGACGCGTTTCCGGGCTCGACGATCACCATTGTCGACAACGCCTCGCCCGGCCCCGACGCGGGAAAGCTTGCGGCGTTCATCGAAGCCGAAAACCTCGGCGGCAAGGTCCGCCTGATGGCGGAAGAGGAAAACTGGGGCTTTGCGAAAGGCAACAATATCGCCCTGCGCGAGCTTCTCGGCGCCGAAACGCCGCCCGACTATGTGTTTCTGTTAAACCCCGACGCCTTCCCCCGCCCCGGCATGCTGAACCGGCTTGTGGAGTTCATGGCCGCGCATCCGAAAGCGGGGATCGCCGGCGCAAAACTCGAAGGCGAGGACGGCGCGCCGCAGGTTTCCGCCTTCCGTTATTTCACCGCGCTCGGTGAGTTCGCCAACACCTCGCAGACCGGGCTTTTCTACAAACTCTTCCGCAAGCAGATCATTGCGCCGCCGCAGCGGGACGAAACCTATGAGACGGAGTGGGTCTGCGGCGCCGCGGCGCTGATCCGCCGCGAGGTCTTCGCAGATATCGGCCTCTTCGACGAAGCCTATTTCCTCTATTACGAGGAAACCGATTTCATGCTGCGCGCCAAACGCGCGGGCTGGGAAACCTGGTACGTCCATGACGCGCGTGCGGTTCACCTTGTGGGCCAGTCGAGCGGCGTCACCGACGGCAAAACCAAGGACCAGGTCTCGCCGCCCTACTGGTTCCGCTCGCGCGGGCATTATTTCCGCGCCAATCACGGGCCCGTCTATGCGTTCTTCGCCGATCTCGGCTGGCTCTCGGGCTCGCTCTTCCATGCGGGCAAGCGGGCCGTGACGGGAAAGGACGCCTCCTCTATCCTCGCCAATATCCGGCAGTTCCTGAAGATCAAAGGGGAAGGGAGCGAGGCAAAATGAGCGACGCTGCGACCAACGCCGCCGCCCCGCCCCTGCCCGCGGGCGAGACCAACGAGAACCCCGCCGACATCAAATTCTGGGCGCTTGTCGGCGAAGACATGCGCGCCCAGGAAGACGGCTTCTGGGCGCAAGGCTTCTGGGCGCTCTTTAATCACCGCTTCGGCAACTGGCGCATGAGCGTCAAACCGAAACTCCTGCGTGCGCCCCTGTCGCTCCTCTACCGCATCTGGCGCAAATGGGTGCAGATGACCTGCGGCATCGATATTCCCTATACGGTGAAAGTCGGCCGGCGAGTGACTCTCGAGCATTTCGGCGGGATGATCCTCGTCGCGCGCTCCATCGGCGACGACGTGACGATCCGCCAGAACACCACCTTCGGCGTCAAGAGCAAGGCAGACCTCAACGGCAAGCCCATGATCGGAAACAATGTCGACATCGGCGTCGGCGCGGTGCTGCTCGGTCATATCCGGATCGGCGACGGCGCGGTGATCGGCGCCAATTCGGTTGTGTTGAAAGACGTGCCATCGGGCGCAATCGCCGTCGGCGCGCCGGCGCGCATCATCGAACGATAGGGCGCGTGTAACCGCAGTCGAAATCGTCTGCGCCGCGCGGCCGGCAATATTCCGGCCACTCATAAGCGCGCCAGTAATCGACCAGACCGATATCGCGCACCAGGTCCTTGAAGCCGTCGAGCGCGCGCATATCCGCCATGACGGGCCGCCAGAGATAATACATGCGCGTCAGGTTGCGCTCCGCCTCGCGCCGGGTGATGTCGAGCGCGAGCTCCGCATCGCCGAGATAACCGGCGATTTGCGCCATGTCCTCTGCGGCTGTCGGATAGGTTTCGAACAGTCTTTGATAATTCTCCCCGAGAAACACTGCGGCGGCGGCCTCGTCATCCAGCTTTTCGGAAAGCGCGCGATAAAAGGCGGCGGTTTCGGGCGGCGTGATCGCTTCAAGCGCCTCGAATTTCTCACGCAAATTATCGGGCTCGGTTTTGTTGATAGTGATCTGCCATTGCGAATAAGCCTGCATGGGCGGCGTGAAGATGGCCGGCCCCAGTTCCTCCATCAGCGCGTCCGCTTCTTCAGAGCGTCCCAGCATCTGCCAGACGAAGGGCTCCAGGGCGCGGGTCGAGGCGCTCAACGGATCAAGCTCCGCAGCGCGGCGAAAAGCAACGAGCGCCTCTTCGAGCCGTCCGGCGCGCAACAGGAACATGCCGTAATTAGTCAGCGTCAAATTGTTCTGACCAAGCTCGAGCGCGCGTTCATATTCTTCCGCAGCGCCTATCCAATCGCCCGCCGCCCAGATGAATGAAGCCAGCACCGCGCGGGGGCTGGCTGCATTGGGATCGATCTCAACGGCGCGCAGCGCCATGTCCCTGCCTTCCTTTTGCAGGCGCCGGATCTCCACAGTCTCGCCGGCGCCGAAAGATTCGATCCCTTTCGCCAGGGCCAGTTGCGCCCAGGCGGCGCCGTAATCGGGATCGAGTTCCGCCGCGCGGCGGAAATAGGCGGCGGCCTGAGGGTCGACGCCGAATGTATTGCGCATGGCCGCGAGCCCGCGCAGGAATTGATCATAGGCCTCGAGATTATCCGTGCCGCCGCCGGCGACTTCGTTGAATTGTTTCACGTCAAAGGCGATGGACAGCGCGCCCGCGACGGACCGCGCAATGTCGCCCTGAATGGCGAAAAGATTTTCCGCAGTCAGTTCGTGATCGTAGCTTTGCGACCATATTTCAAAGCCGGTCCGGGCTTCCAGCAACTCGGCGGCGATGCGCACGCGCCCGCTGTTTGAGCGCACCGTGCCGTCGAGCACATAACCGACATCGAGCGCCTCGCCGATTTCCGCAAGGCTCGCCGCGCCGTCGCCGTAATTCTGTGAAGAAATGCGTCCGCTCACGCGAAGGTCGGGAATGCGCGACAGGGTTGCGCGAATTTCATCGGAAACCCCGAGCGCGAAATACGCGCCTTCGTCCTCGGCGGTGAGATTGGTGAACGGAATGACGGCGACGGAAGGCGCGGCGGACGCCGGCGCTGGCGCCGGGCTGAACAAACGCCCCGCGCCGACGATGACGATCAGCGCCACGGCGAGCGCCCCGGCGATCATCACCCACCGCATCCGGTCGACAGGATTGTTGAAGCCCGCCTCGCTTGACAGCGCGGGCGCGCCCTGAAGAGCCGGCGCTTTTTCATCGGCCCCGCTGAGCGGCGCGACAAGGCGATAGCCGCGCTTCGGCACGGTTTCCAGAATTTCGCCTTCCCCGCCGGCGTCCTTGAAGCCCTTGCGCAGCAGCGACGCCGCGCGCGACAGGCTTTCATCGCCGCCGAACTCGACGCCCCACACCGCCTCGATCAGCTCTTCGCGCGAAAAAACCCGTCCCGGGGCGCCGGCCAGCACGCATAAAAGCGCCATGACCTTTGGTTCGAGGCGGATTTCCGACCCGTTCCGCGCCAGAAGATTGCGGTCCGGCCAGACCTCGACGCCGCCCGCCGAAAAAGGGCCTCGCTCTATGGTTTCCGGGGTTTCCGACACCTCTCGCCCTCTAGCTATGCGCGCTTCATCTCGCGCTTTCCCGAATAACGGGCCCTTGTCAGCTACATTCGAAATCACCGGCGCCAATCGGGCGGCAGCGGTCAGGCCATTCATAAGCGCGCCAGTATTCCACAAGCCCGATCTCGCGCATGAGGTCCTTGAAGCCGTCGAGCTTTCTCATATCGGCGAGAAGCGGACGCCAGATATAGGGCAGACGCGTGAGATTGCGCGCGGCCTCGAGCTCGGTAATCTCAAGGGCGAGTTCTGCATCGCCGAGATAGCCTGCGATCAGCGCCAGATCCTCCGCCGCCGTATTATACGCTTCGAAATGCGCTTTGTAATGTTCTCGCAACAAGGCTGACGCGGCGGGCGGATCGTCAAGACGTTCGGCAATCGCCAGATAAAAAGCCGCCGTTTCGGACGGCGTGATCGCCGCGAGCTTGGGGAATTCCTCGCGCAGGTCCGCCGGCGGTTCGTTCTTGTCGATTGCGTAAAACCATTCGAGGTAAGCCAACAAGCTTTGATCAAAAAGCGGCCCTACCAGCTCCCACATCCGCGGCGCCGCCTCTTCAGTGTGGCCTTGAACAATCCGGGCATAGGGCTCCCAAGAAAGCTCCGCAGAGTTTAACGGGTCAAGCTCGCCGCCGCGGCGAAAGGCGACGACCGCCTCCTCCAGGCGCCCGGTGCGGAGAAGGAAATGGCCATAGGCGAGCAAGGTCTGACTGGTGCGGCCAAGGTCGAGCGCGCGGTCAAATTCTTCCGCCGCGGCGACCCACTCGCCATCCGCCCAGAGATAAAAGGCAAAAACCGCCCGCGAGTCTGCGTCGTCCGGATCGATCGCCACGGCGCGCGCCGCCATGGCGCGGCCTTCTTTCAGCAGCCTCTGGATTTCTTCGGTCTCGCCGGTTTGATAACTTTGGCCGCCCTTCGCCAGGGCCAGCATCGCCCAGGCGGCGCCATAGCCGGGGTCTATCGCCACCGCTCGGCGGAAATAGCTTAAAGCTTCAGGCCCCAAGACAACAGTTTTTCTGGCGGCGGCCTGGGCGCGCAGAAATTGAGTGTAAGCCTCCATATTGTCCGTGCGCGCGCCAAGGAGTTCATCCGTTCTTTCGACATCGAGCGCAATCGACAGCGCCCCGGCGACGGCCCGCGCAATATCGCTTTGGATCGCGAAGAGATTTTCCGCCGTAAGCTCATGATCATAGGCATGCGACCAGACCTCGAAACCGGTCCGCGCCTCAAGCAGCTCCGCAGCGATGCGCACGCGCTCTCCATTCGAGCGCACAGTGCCGTCGAGCACGTAATTGACGTCGAGCGCCTCGCTGATTTCCGGCAGGGTCGCCGCGCCGTCGCCGTAATTCTGCGAAGAAATGCGCCCGCTGACGCGAAGGTCGGGGATGCGCGACAGGGTTGCGCGAATTTCGTCCGAAAGCCCAAGCGCAAAATAAGCCTCGTCTTCATCGGGGCTGAGATTGGCGAACGGGATGACGGCCACGGACGGCTCGGCGTCTGCCGGCGCCGGCGCAAAGAAGCGGGGAACGGCGGCGATGACGATCGCCAAAGCCGCGAGCGCGCCGGCGATCGCCAGCCAGCGCATGGGGGCGATCGATTTTTCGAGAACCGCGTTATCCGGCGCTGTGGCGGTCGGCGCAGGCTCAGGCGCGTCGGCTGGCGCTGTTTCAGCCGCGCCGCTCACCGGCGCAACGAGGCGGTAGCCGCGCTTGGGGACGGTTTCGAGGATTTCCCCCTCGCCACCAGCATCCTTGAACGCCTTACGCAGCAGGGAGGCGGCGCGCGACAGACTTTCATCGCCGCCGAACTCGACGCCCCACACCGCCTCGATCAGCTCTTCGCGGGAGAAAACCCGGCCAGGCGCGCCGGCAAGGGCGCATAACAGCGCCATGACCTTGGGTTCGAGGCGGATTTGCGCCTCACCTTTCGCCAGAAGATTGCGGTCCGGCCAGACCTCGACGCCGCCCGCCGTGAAGGCCGCGCAGTCCGTGCTTTCAGCCGCCGCCGTTTCAGGGCGCTCAGACACCTCTCGCCTCTCCCCTCAAAGACGCACGGGCGAACTTTACCGGTCGCGCGTCTTATGAATGTCCCCGGACACTTCTATTTCTAACATAAGAAAGTTTTTTGCGCCTGCTCAATCTTCAAGAAAACAGCGCTTTTTCAATACTTAAGAAAACCATCGGAAAAGCTTCAAGGCTCGATCAGGACCTTTGGCGGGGATGCGGCGAGGCTTCAACGCATCAACCGCGGCGCACCCGCCGCCTCAACGCCAAGGAGACCTCTCATGACCAAGCCCCTCATCGCCGCCGCCCTTTCCGCCCTCGCGCTCGCCGCCTTCACAGCCCCGGCAGCCGCCGAAAACCCCTTCGGCGACAAGGAAATCACCGTCGACGTCAAGTTCAACTTCAACCGCGAAGCAGCGCCCGAAGATATCTACAGAGATTTCCGCCGCACGGCCTATGCCGGCTGCAACGATCTTTACCGCTCGTCCGTGGTGGGCATGATTTCGCCGATCACGCTGCGCAAATGCCGCGAAGAGATGGTCCGGCAAGCAGTGGCCAAGGCGGACCTGCCGAAACTCACCGCCTATTACGCGCGGGTCACCGGCGACGATCACGTCGAGTTTGCAGAAGCGGGGAAATAAGAGCCCTCCTTCGCTTTCTGCAACCCGCCGGCGCACTCCCCCCGGATTGCGCCGGCGGCATTTGTTTGAAGAGCGCTAGTTGCGACGGTTTTCCAGCCACTCGCTGACAATCGGCGGCACGAATTTTTTCAGCGTGCGCTTGCCGCGCTCCACGGCCGTGGCCTCGCCAGGCCGGTACTGGAAGAGCGTCATATGCGCGCCCGACACTTCGTCCTCGGGACGGCCGTTCGTATAGTAATACATGGCGATGGAGCGGCGGATGCGCCCGTCCGGCGCCGTCACCGGCTGCGGATTGCCGTGGAAACTTTTGTCGGTGGTGTTGAAGATCACGCAGCGGTTAAACAGCGGCGCATAGCGTTTGACGCAATGCTTCATGGATGTGTCCCAGAGCTCGATATTGCCGCCCCAGTCCTCTTCCCAGTCCTTGTTGAGATAGACGAGCAGGTTGATGCGGCGGTCGAGACGCATGTGCTTCTGGAAATTGAAATCTGCGTGAACCCCGAGAAAGCCGCCCTGGCGCAGTTCGTGAAGACCGCCGCCGGCGAGAAAGGGGTCGGGCACGAGCCCCTGAATGCCCGTCAGTTTTTCCAGGAACATGATGACTTCCTGGCCGTTCAGAAACTGGATCAGCGCCCGGGTTTTCGGCCCCATCAGGCGCGTTGAATTAAGCGCCGACTTCTTCTGGTAACGGTCGTTCATCGTCGACCATTGTGCTTCGTCGCGCGCCTCAACCTCGGCCAGCACCTCTTCGAGCACTTCCGGGCGCACGAAATCGTCAATGGCGATGTGGGGGAAGGGATCGCCGCCCTGATAGTCGGCATGGCGGGCTTCCGCGATGGTCTCGAGGCGCTCGAGATCCGCCTCCATTCCGTTACTCACTGTCATGGTCCGCACTCTCTCCAGAAGGTTTTGCAGGCTCTGCAATCGGCGCGCCAAGGGAAGTATCGCCTGCAAGCGCGGCGAAATTCCAGACTTTTTCATCGGCAAGGTGACTTAGCCGCACATTTTGCAGGGCCCGGAACATCACCTCGCGCCGGCCCGGCCGGCGGCGCTCCCATTCGTCCAGCATCTCTTTCATGGCCTCGCGCTGCAAGCCTTCCTGCGAGCCGCACAGATTGCAAGGGATGATCGGGAATTTGAGCGCCGCGGCGAATTTCGCGATGTCGTCCTCGGCGCTGAGGATTAACGGACGCAGAACAAGAATATCGCCCTCGTCATTGACGAGCTTCGGGGGCATCGCCGCCATGCGCCCGCCATGGAAGAGATTCATCATGAAGGTTTCGAGCGCGTCGTCGCGGTGATGACCGAGCGCGATGGCGTCGCACCCCTCCTCGCGCGCCACGCGGTAGAGGATGCCGCGCCGGAGCCGCGAACATAAGGAGCAATAGGTTTTATTTTCCGGCAGCTTGTCCGTGACGATGGAATAGGTGTCTTCGGTCACGATCCTGTAATCGACGCCGAGGCTTTTGAGATAATCGGGCAGGATGTGTTTCGGGAAACCGGGCTGGCCCTGATCGAGATTGCAGGCGACAAGCTCGGCTTTCAGGGCGCCCTGCCATTTAAGGTCCAGCAGCGCCGCGAGAAGGGTGTAGCTGTCCTTGCCGCCGGAAAGACAGACAAGCCATTTCTGCGGGCTTCCATCGGGCTTCAGCCCGTCCATGCCGTAACGGCGGATCGCCTCCTGGGTCTGGCGCAGGAGGCGCTTCCTCAACTTCTTGAAGGACACTGAGGACGGCGCATCTGCATAGACGCGCGGCAGCGTCTGCGCGGCTTCGGGCGCCGTCTCAAGATTCGGGCCGGGGTCAGCTTGCGTTTCGCTCATCTTCGCTCATCGACCCTTCGGGTTTGAAGATCTCCGCGCCTTTCGGCAGATGCTCAATATAAACCGACTGGCTGGGGAAGGCGAACCCGGCGCCGGCGCCTTCGACGATCTCGATGATCTTGCAGGCGAGCGCCTCCTTGATCTCGAGCCATTCGCCCCAGTTCGTGGTTTTGGTGAAGCAATAGAGCATCATGTTGATCGAGGAATCCGCGAAGCTGTCGATCCTGACGAAGGTCGAAACCTCGGAGGCCGGGGCGAAATCTTCCGTCTCCGTGACATAGGCTTCGATCCCGTCGCGGATTTCGCGCAGCTGATCGACGCTGGTGCGGTATTCAAGCCCGATCATCCAGTAGATGCGCCGGTGCGTCATGCGCGAGAAATTCGTCACCGCGCTGTCGGAGAAAACGGCGTTCGGCACCTGCACCGGGGCCTTGTCGAACCGTCTGATCTGGGTCGAGCGGAAATTGATGCGGTCGACCGTGCCTTCGACGACGCCGTCGACCTTGACCCATTCTCCGAGCGTGAAGCGCCGCTCCATGAGGATGGTCGCCCCGGCGATCAGGTTCTTGAAAAGATCCTGGGCGCCGAGCGCGATGGCGACGCTCAACAGAGAGAAACTGGCGAGGATCGGCAGGATGGGAATGCCCCAGACCTGCAGCACCGCCGCGGCCCCGGCCAGAAGAAAGAAAATCCTCAGCGCCTGGCGGAACCAGTTGAGGATAGTTTCGGTAAGGCTGCCGCCGCGCGACGCAAAGAGCGAAGAAACCGGCTGAACGAGGCGGGCGAGACTCCAGAAGATCACGATGGCGATCAGCGAGCGGACAATGCGGTCGGCGAAAAGCAGCGCCTCCTCGCCAAGGCCCAGCACCCGGGCGGCGAGAAAAAACCCGAGCGCGACAGGCGCCAGCGCCAGCGGCTTTTCGATGGCGTCAATCAGCGCATCGTCGAAGGTCGTTTCCGTGCGCGCGGCGAGACGGCGCAGCCAGACCGCCAGCACATGCGCAAAGACCCGGCGCAGCACATAGGCGAGAAACAGAATGAAGAACGCGGCGAGAATGCGCCCGGCGCTGAAGCCGAAAAACGCCATCTCCCAGACGACTTCCACATGGCCCCAGAATTCAACAAGACTTTCAGGCATGAGAGATCGCCGGCCCGCTTAAGGTGACAGTTCGGCGGCGGACCCTAGGGCGTCCGTTCGCCCTCGTCACCCTCCCGGCGGCGTTCAATTGGCCGCAGTCTCATCGGCCCCGCCCCCGAAGTGGGCGTTCAGAAACTCAAGAAAAGCCGGCCAGTCTTCCTCGACCACGCCGTGCGTGCCGGGCCGGATCCAGAAGGCGAGATCGGCCTCTGGCTTCCACTCGTCGAGACGGTCCTGTTCGAGCCCCTCGCTGCCCAGAAGGTCGTAAACCGGGTCCGCGCCCTGGCCTGCGCGAAACGCGCCATTGGGATCGGACCAGACATCGCGGCGGGCGTTGCCGAGAAGCACGGGCCGCGGCGCGATCAGCGCCAGCAGCGCATGCTGGTCGATGCTCATCTCCTCTTCGCGGCCGGCATAGTTCGCATAAGCCTTCGCAAACCAGTGAGGATAGGTCCTGGTGATGGCCTTGACGCTTTCTCCGGGCTTGTCGCGGTTCAGCGAGGCGCCGCCCGTGCCCGACTGATGGGCGATGACGGCGTCGATGCGGTCGTCGAAGACGGCGGCCAGAAGCGCGGCCTTGGCGTAACGTGAATGCCCCCAGGCGACGATCCCGTTCGGGTCGATGCGGCGGTCGCCATCGAGAACGTCGACCATGCGCGAAAAGGCCCAGCCCCAGGCGGCGACGGCGCCCCAGCGGGTTTCGTCGTCTTCGTAACCGGCGGAGAGGCGGCGCAATTGCGGCGGGCCTTCTTTCTTATCGTCGGGAACGAGTTCGCCCGGATAGATCGCAGCGATGGCGTAGCCTGCATCGAGGATATCTTCGACCGGCGGCGTGCAGATATAGCGGCCGAAGATATACGTCATGATCCCGCTGCCCTCATCGATCTCTTCCGGCGACCCGGCGACGGCCGGATCAGGCAGCGTCATCCAGCGCGGGCAAAAGGTTTCCATAAGGATCACCGGCGCTGGTCCGTTCGTCCGAACCGGCAGCGCCACATTCATCACGACACCCATGGCTTCGTCGGCGCCTCTGCTTTCGACGGCGACGCCGTTGAAGGTCGCCGTCACGGCGATCCTGTATTCTTCAAGCACCGCCCGACCGCCAAACGCCGAGGAGTTGATCACGTCGTGAGAAAGAACGCGCGTTTCCGAGGCGTCGGGAAGGAAACCATAGACTTCCCGCTGCAGCGCTTCGCGCAAAGCCAGCGCGCGCCGCGTCCGCCATTCCTCAGCCGTTTCTACAGGCGGGGTGCCTTCAAAACTTTCGAGCAATTGTGGCCGGGCGGCATCGCCATTCGGCGCCAGCTTCGTCCAAGCCATGGTCGCGCGCACGCAGCCGGACAGGAGCGCAAGCGCACAAAGGCAAAGCAAAAGGCGATAAAGAAAGCGGGGCATGCCCGGCATTTGCCAAGGCCCCGCCGCCGCGCGCAAGTCAAAATCACGTGGAACGGTCGTTATTTGCGACGGAAGACGAGATAGGCGGGCGGGCGGCCCTCGCGCCGGGACTTCGCCTCATAGCGCGTCTGCGGCCAGTCCTCGGGCCGGTCCTTCCAGTCGGCGGCGCATTCCGCCGTCCACTCGAAATCGGACGCGTTTTGCGCATGCATCAGGGTCCAGCGGATATAGTCGCGGATGTCCGACGCCACGCGAAGCTCGCCGCCCGGCCTGATCAGCCGCGCCGCCTCGCCGAAGAACCAGGACGAAATCATCCGCCGTTTGTGGTGGCGCTTTTTCGGCCACGGATCGGGATGCAAGACATAAAGGCGCGCGAGCGACGCGTCGGGGAGCGCCTCCATCAGCGGCCGCGCGTCGCCATGATGGACGCGCACATTTTCAAGCCGCCCTTCGTCGACAAGGCCCAACAGTTTGCCGACGCCGTTATTGAAGGGCTCGGCGCCGATATAACCGATCTTGGGATGATGCGCCGCCTGCCAGGCGAGATGTTCGCCGCCGCCGAAACCGACTTCCAGGTGAACTTCCTCCGCCTGCGGAAAAAGCGCCTGAAGATCGATCGGCCCTTCCACGGTCTCATTCAGGGGAACCGCAATGCGCGGCGCCAGCGTTTCCATCAGCCGCTGCTGGCGCGGCTTTAGGGGCTTGTCCTGCTGGCGCCCGTAAAGGCGGGGGATGTATTTTTCGTCAGGCATGAAGCGCCGTGCTTAGCGGGCGGACGCCCCGGCCTCAACAAAGAAAACGCCGCGCTTTTTGCAAAGCGCGGCGAAATTCTTTTCTCGATCCGGAAAAAGCTTTTTAAAGCGCCTTTTTCAGATCGTCGACGAGATCGGTTTTCTCCCAGGAGAAACCGCCCTCTGCGTCCGGTTCGCGGCCGAAGTGGCCGTAAGCGGCGGTGCGCGCATAGACCGGCTTGTTGAGGTCCAGCGTGCGGCGAATGCCCGACGGCGACAGGTCCATGACCTCGCCGAGCGCGCGCTCGAGCGCTTCTTCGTCGACTTTGCCGGTGCCGTGCAGGTCGACATAGATCGACAGCGGCTGCGCCACGCCGATGGCGTAGGAAAGCTGGATGGTGCAGCGGTCGGAAAGGCCCGCCGCGACGACGTTTTTCGCAAGATAACGCGCCGCATAAGCCGCCGAGCGGTCGACTTTCGTCGTGTCCTTGCCGGAGAACGCGCCGCCGCCATGGGGCGCCCAGCCGCCATAGGTGTCGACGATGATCTTGCGGCCCGTAAGCCCTGCGTCGCCGTCCGGTCCGCCGATGACGAACTTGCCGGTCGGGTTGACATGCCATTTGCAGTCGGCGGCGAGCGGAAGCTCGGCGATCGACTTGGCGATGTAAGGCTCGACGACTTCGCGCACCTTGTCGGAGTTCCAGCTCGGATCGAGATGCTGGGTCGACAGGACGATGGAGGTCACTTCAACCGGCTCGCCATTGCGGTAGCGCACGGTGACCTGGCTCTTGGCGTCCGGGCCGAGCTTGCCGGCGTCGCCCTGCCCCGCATGGCGGGCCTTGGCGAGATCTTCGAGGATCTTGTGGCTGTAATAGATCGGCGCCGGCATCAGCGTCGGCGTTTCGCGGCAGGCGTAACCGAACATGATGCCCTGGTCGCCCGCGCCTTCGGCGTTCGCGTCGGAGGCCTTGTCGACCCCTTGCGCGATATCCGCAGACTGGCCGTGAAGAAGGACGTCGACATCGGCGGTCTTCCAGTGGAAGCCGTCCTGCTCGTAGCCGATCGCCTTGATGGCCTCGCGCGCGGCTTTCTCGAAGGGCTCGGCCGTGACGCCGCCCTTGCCGTCCATCAGATGCTCCGGCGCGCGAACCTCGCCGGCGATGACGACTTTGTTGGTGGTGGTCAGCGTTTCAGCGGCGACCCGCACGTCCCACGGGTTCATCTCGCCGTTTTGCGCCTCACGGTAGATCAGATCGACGATTTCATCGGAAATACGGTCGCAAACCTTGTCCGGATGGCCTTCAGAAACGCTTTCGCTGGTGAACAGAAAAGATTGGCGAGTCATGGAAATGGCAAACCTCACATATAAGGAAAACTTTATATGCGGGGCTATAGCGAAACATTGGCCCCATGTCCAACCGTAAGGGAAAAGATTTCGGGGTTATTCAGGAGGCGGGGCGTGAAACCGCGGATTCCTCGGTTTCCGCGATGGATCGCACCAGCTCCAGAACCCGCTTTTTCACTTCAGGATCGCGGATTCCGGAAAAATAGCGGCAAAGCTGCACGCCCTCGGAGGAATTCAGGAGGCCCATGACATCGCCGGCGCCGTTTTCGGCGAAACCGGGGGCCGACGGGCCGTCGCCGCCATATTCGTCGTAAAAAAACTGCACCGGCACATCGAGCAGCCGCGACAATTCGAACATCCGGCTGGCGCCGATGCGATTGACGCCCTTCTCGTATTTCTGGATCTGCTGAAAGGTGAGCCCCAGCGATTTTCCGAGGCTTTCCTGGCTCATGCCAAGGATCATGCGGCGAAGTTTCACGCGCGAGCCTACATGAATATCAATCGGATGCGGGCCGCTGCGCTTGCCGCTCTCCTGCTCACTGACGCCGGTCGCCGCATTCTGCGGTTTGGCCATGCCGTCCCCCATCTGTCTTTTTTGGGGCCTTCTGGCCCCGTAAGTCCCACACGGGAAGCTTTATAACGGAGGAGAAACGTCCCGCAAAGGTTGCGCCTTCAGCTTAATTGCGCGCGGACGGCTTGATGGCGAGCCCGGCGCCAAGAAAACCGAGCAGCATCAGGAAGAAGATCCAGTCGCCATAGCGGTCGTAAAGCGGGGGCCGCAGGGGGGGCGGCAGCGGCGCCTCGATCTTGCCGGCCTGATAAAGCGGGATCCTTTTGAGAATGCGGCCCTTGGCGTCGATCAGCGCGGAAATCCCTGTATTGGCCGAGCGCGCCATGGGCAGGCCGGTCTCGATGGAGCGCAGCCGGGCCATGTCGAGATGCTGGCGCGGGCCCGACGTGTCGCCATACCAGGCGTCATTGGTGACGACGACCAGCCATTCGGGGCGATCCCCGGGCGGATAGGAGGCGTGGGGGAAGATAGCCTCGTAGCAGACCATGGGCGAAAAGCGCGTGCCCGCCGCAGCAATGGTTCTGGGACCTTTCCCCGCATGGAAGCCGCGATCCTGATAGGGCGTCAGCGCGGCGAGGCCGATGCTTTTGAAAAACCCGAAAAAGGGAAGATATTCGCCGACCGGCACCAGATGATGCTTGTCGTAATGGGCCGTGACGGCGCGCCCGGCCGGGGTTCCTTCGACGACGGCGATGGAATTATACCAGCGCTCCGCGCCCTCGGGCCCACGCTCTCGCCGCACCGCGCCGGCGATCAGCACAGAGTTATCCGGAAGATCGCGGTCGATGGCGCCAAGGGCGGATTGCGCCTCTTCCAGCAACGGCGCCCCGTTCTCCGGCCAGATGACGTAAAGCCCGACGCCCGGGGGAACTGCCCCGGTGGAATGCTCCATCTGCCGTTCGAAATTCCGCGCCCAGTAGTCCCAATCGATCTTCTCTCGCTGGGGAATGTTAGGCTGCACGATGCGCACCATGTTCCGGCCATCGCCTTGCGGTTCGGGCAAAGCCAGACGCGCAGCGCCCGCAAGGAAAAGCAAAGCCGTCCCCGCGAGCATGACAACAAAGCCGGACAGGGCGTGAGGGTTTTTACCGGACCCGAGCCCCGCCGCCGGCGCCATCGCCAGGAAGATAACCACAAGGCTTAATCCGTATGCGCCATACCAGGCGGCGGTCTGCGACCCGATGGCGCTGCCGGCCAGCGCCTGGCTGGCGAGATTCCAGGGAAGACCGGTGAGGATATGCCCGCGCAGATATTCGACCGCCGCAAAAACAGCGGCGAAAAGCGCAATGCGCGCCCAGCCGGTCTTGTTGAACGGAACACAGACGAGCGCGGCGAAGCCTGTAAAGAGCGCCAGAAACGCCGGCATCCCGGTCATCGCGAAGGGCGCCATCCAGGCGAACTGGTCCGCCTGGACGAAGAAGGAAAACGCCATCCAGTAAACCCCGGCGAGGAAATAGCCGAAACCCCAGAACCAGCCCGCCGCGAAGGCGCTGGCGCGCGGGCGCGCATGGGCTTTCGCGCCATCAATAAAGACTGCGAAGACGCTCAAGGAAAGGGCGAGCAGCGGCAGCGCGTAGACCGGCGCCATCGCCAAGGCCCCGCAGACGCCCGCCAGAAACGCCGCCAGCCAGCGCCGCCAGCCTTTCAGCCCGCGGAGCTTTTCCGCAGCCTTGGCAAAAAACTCTGACAATCGGGAAAGCAAAGATCCCAAGCCGCTACTCCGCGGCCTTGCCGCTAGCGGGCGCAGACGCCGCCGCCGCCGCGGATGGACGCACGCGCAGCTTTCTGACCTTGCGCGCATCGCCCTCGGTCACCTCAAAGTCGAAACCGTTCGGCGCGGAAAGAACCTCTCCGCGCTGCGGCACCCGGCCCGCCAGCGAAACGGCGTAGCCGCCGACCGTGTCGATCTCTTCATCTTCCGTATCGAGATGAAGGCCGGTTTCTTCCTCGAAATCCGCAAGCTCGACCCGCGCGTCGACCTCCCAGCCGCCGCCGGAGAGCGGGACGATCACCACCTCGTCCTCATCGTCATGTTCGTCATTGATCTCGCCGACGATCTCTTCGACAAGGTCTTCAATGGTGACGAGGCCGTCAGTGCCGCCATATTCATCAATCACGAGCGCCATATGAATGCGCGAAGCCTGCATCCGGAGAAGCAGGTCGGTGACGCGCATGGAGGGCGGCACATAAAGAACATCGCGGCGCAGGGTCTTGAGGATCGGCCCCGAGGCAGGAAGCGGTTTGCCTGCATCGGCCATCAGCCCGATCACGTCCTTGATGTGCACCATGCCCACCGGGTCGTCGAGATCGCCCCGGTAGATCGGCATGCGCGAATGCCCGGCGTCGGAAAACAGGCGGATCAGCTCCTGCAGCGGGGTGTCGATATCCACGGCGGAAATGTCGGCGCGCGGCGCCATGACGTCGAAGACCTTCTTGTCGTCGAAAGCGATGACCCGCTCGATCATCTCCCGGCGGGCCCGGGTGATGGCGCCGGCCGTCTCCTCGTCCCCGTTATCAAGGGCGGCGGCGAGATCTTCCGCGCGGCCGTTCTTGCCCATCATGGACCGCAGCCGCGCCAGAATACTGTCGCCAAATCCGTTTTCGTCGTCGCTCTCTTCGCCGTTCATCGTTCTCGTCCGTTCACTCGCCGTCATAAGGATCGGCGACCCCCATGGCGCGGAGGATTTCCGTTTCGCGCCGCTCCATGATGCGGGCCTCGTCCTCCGACTCGTGATCATACCCGATCAGATGCAGCATGCCATGAATAATGAGATGAGCGGCATGGGCGCGCAACGGGATGTTCTTGTCCGCCGCCTCGGCCACACAGGTCTCCCGGGCGATCGCGATGTCCCCCAGAAAGCCTTTGTCCTGGCCCGAAGGGAAGGACAGCACATTGGTCGGGCGATCCTTGCCCCGAAACCGGCTGTTGAGCTCTTTAATGGCCGCATCGTCGCAGAACAAAAGCGCGATTTCCCGGTCGAAAACCGGCTCGGCGTTCGCGGCGGCGGCGAGACAGTCGCCCACCAGCGCCTCAAGGCCGGGCAGGTCGTCGAACCAGCCCTCGTCTTCCACAAGACTTTCGATCATGGACTTTGGGTCACGGCCTGGGCGCGCGCTGGCCGCGCTTGTCATAGGCGTCGATAATGCGCGCCACCAGCGGGTGGCGAATGACGTCGGAAGCGACGAAGCGGATTTCCGCAACGCCCTCCACCCCGGACAGGACGCCCAGCGCATCGGCGAGGCCTGAGGTCTCGCCGGCCGGAAGGTCGGTCTGGCTCGGATCGCCCGTCACCGCCATATGGGCTCCTTCGCCGAGGCGGGTCAGGAACATCTTCATCTGGGCGGGCGTCGCGTTCTGCGCCTCATCGAGAATGACAGCCGCGCGGGCGAGCGTGCGACCCCGCATGAAAGCGAGCGGGGCGATCTCGATGTCGCCGGCGGCCATGCGCCTCTCCACATAATCCGTGTGCATCATGTCGTGCAGCGCGTCATAGAGCGGGCGCATGTAAGGATCGAGCTTTTCCTTCATTTCGCCGGGCAGAAAACCGATACGCTCGCCCGCCTCGAGGGCCGGCCGCGACAGGATGATCCGCTCGACCTTGCCGGTCAGCAGCAGATTCACCGCATGGGCGACAGCGAGATAGGTCTTGCCGGTGCCGGCGGGGCCGACCCCGAAGGTAAGATCGCTTTCCCCGAGCGCGCGCAGATAAGCCGCCTGATTGGCCGTGCGCGCGCTGATCAGGCGTTTGGGCGTCTTGATGCCGGGCTTCATGGCGTGCACCGCCGCTGGCGCTTCGGAAAGTTTCGCCGCCGCCCGGACCTCGCCCTCGGCCACGGTCTCGCCGCGGGCGAGCTTTGCGTAAAGCGAGGTGAGCGCGGCGACGGCGCGCTCACGCGCGGCCGGGGGGCCCGAGACGGCGAAGCGGTTGCCTTTGGGATCGATCCTGACGCCAAGCGCGTTTTCCAGAAGAGCCAGATGCGCGTCATGTTCTCCGGAAAGCGCCGCAACCAGAAGGTTGTCGTCAAAATCGACATGCTCGATATCGCCGGAAGGCCCAGTTGCCTTGTCGTGTTCGCTCAAGCGGCGGCCTCTTCCTTGCTGCTCAATGCGCCCGCAAGCGCATTCGGCGTCACATCCTCGATCTTCACCTTAACAATCTTTCCAAGAAAAGATTTTGGCGCCCGGACGTGAACGCTTTGCAAATAGGGCGAGCGGCCTATCAACTGGCCCTCTTTTCGGCCCGGCTTTTCGAACAAGACCGGCAGTTCGGCCCCGATCTGGGCGGCATTGAAGGCTTGGCGCTGGCTTTCCAGAAGGGTCTGGAGCCGTGCGAGGCGCTCGTCTTTCTCCGCTTCGGCGACCTGTTTGCCCATGGCCGCGCCCGGCGTGCCCGGGCGGCGGGAATATTTGAAGGAATAGGCCGAGGCGTAGCCGACTTCCTCCACGAGGGCCAAAGTCGCTTCAAAATCCTCGCTCGTTTCGCCCGGAAAACCAACGATAAAATCCCCGGAAAGCGCGATGTCGGGCCGCGCGGAGCGAATGCGCTCAATGAGGCGCAGGTAGTGCTCGCCGGTATGGCCGCGATTCATGGCCTTCAAAATCTTGTCCGAGCCTGCCTGCACCGGCAGGTGCAGATAGGGCATCAATTTTTCCTCTTCGCCGAGCGCGGCGATCAGCCCGTCATCCATGTCGCGCGGATGCGAGGTGGTAAAGCGGATGCGCTCGATCCCGTCGATCTTCGCGAGGTGCCGGCAGAGTTCGCCGAGGCCCCATTGCTCGCTCGCAACGCCCGCCGGGGGATTCGAGGCCCAGGCGTTGACGTTCTGGCCGATGAGCGTGATTTCCCGGACGCCCTGCGCCGCCAGCGAGCGCGCCTCGGCGACAATGGCGTCCACATGACGCGAGACCTCGGCCCCGCGTGTGTAAGGGACGACGCAGAAGGTGCAGAACTTATCGCAGCCTTCCTGAACCGTCAGAAACGCCGTCGGCCCTTCCGCCTCGCGCGCCGCGAGCCGGTCGAACTTCTCCTCCACCGCAAAATCCGTGTCGAGAACATCGCCGCGCTCGCGCGCCGCTTTCGCGATCAGCTCCGGCAGGCGGTGATAGGCCTGGGGCCCGACCACCATGTCGACCTGCGGGGCGCGCGCGGTGATCTCCGGCCCTTCGGCCTGGGCGACGCAGCCGGCGACCGCGATCTTCATCTCGCCGCCAGCCTTTTCTTTGTCTGCTTTCAGACGTTTCAGGCGCCCTAATTCCGAATAGACCTTTTCGGCCGCCTTTTCCCGGATATGGCAGGTGTTGAGAATGACGAGATCCGCGCCTTCCGGCTTGTCCGCGAGGCCGTAGCCGAGGGGCTTTAACAGCCCGGCCATGCGCTCGGAATCATAGACGTTCATCTGGCACCCATAGGTGCGGATGAAGACGGATTTACCTTGTTTTGGCCGCGGATCGGTCATGTTTCACTGACATTTACGAAAGACCCGCTATTTAGGCGGGCGGGCCGCGCGATGCAATCATGCGTTTAGGCCCAGCGAAAACTCGCATTTTTGTGAGAAACTTTGGTTTGATCGCGCACGGCGTGCGCGGCATGTTGCAGTCAGGGAGAGAGAGCGCGTATCCGCTTTCTTGAGGGTGTCATGGGCGACAATCGCCGGATTTGGGTCCGCTTGCACGGCAAAAGCGCCGCCGCAGGAGTTTTCCTTGCGGCCGTTCTTTGCGCGGGTCCGGCGCCCGCGCAGGAGCCCGGAAAGACCGGAAGCCCCGTCCTTGTCGAACTCTTCCTTTCCCAAGCCTGCAATATGTGCCCGCCGGCCGCGGCGCTCTTCCCCAAAATCGCCGCGCGCGACGACGTCGTCGCCCTCTCCTGGCATGTGGATTACTGGAACATGACCACCTCGGAGAACGGCCGCTGGGTCGATCCTTATTCCGAGGCCGCCTACACCAAGCGCCAGAAGCGCTACAATATGAACATCCGCCACCGCAGCTCCATCTACACGCCGCAGGTCATCGTCGACGGCGCGGCGCAGACCGTCGGCGCTGACGAAAACAAGATCAGTGAGCTGATTGCCTCCGCGCCGAAGGACCGTCCCGCGGTCAAGGCGCGGCTGAACGGCGGCGAGGTGACCTTCGAGATCGGGGAAAGCGAAGCGGGCGGGAACGCCTATCTTGTCACTTTCAAGAAAAAAGCGGTGACCGACGTCACCAGCGGCAAGAACGCCGGCAAGACTTTCGACGAAGCTCATGTGGTGACCGGCATGGAGCCCCTCGGCCTTGTGCGCCGGCGCGGCGCAGCGCTCACCGCGCCAGTCCCGGCGGAGGGCGAAGGCTGCGCGCTTATCGTCGAGGAGCCCGGCCAGAAAGGCGTCGTCGCGGCGGCCTATTGCCCGGCCTGAGCCACGACCCAAAAGACTATAGCCGTATACAAGACATTGGTTCGTGTTTTGCCTCGCGAAATGACGGCGCAACAAACTTACTTTGTCATGCGTTCAAAAATAGCAAAATAGGTCACGCTCGGTTGGCCAATACCGAGACAGCCTGGTTGAGAAACTTCGAAAACGCTGTGAAATTTGTACCCAGACGAATAAGAGTCAGAAAGAATCTTTTCGAGATTTCTCATCCCTTTTTCCGTAAACGACTTCCCGATATTTCTCACAACATATTGCATTGTCATTCCCCTATATGACGAAGATCGACGCCACCGCGCCCCGGCCGACAGCGCGCCAGCCGGCCTGCGGTCAGCGTTAAGCCGCGCCAGAAGCCAAAGCGACGGAACGCAAGCTCAGAATAACGCGAACAACTTGGCTCATAGACACATCTGTCGCCAAGCTTTGGCGAAATGTGTGTGCGATAACTTCTCAACAGCCACACCACGCCCCTTAGCCAATGAGGTCGATTGGGAACAGGAAGCGTATCAACAATCTCATCCTGGGCAGGCTTGCCGCCAAGCCTGCGCATGACGGAGGGCGCCAAGACCGGATCTACATCAAGCACGGTCTCGCCAAGATCGAAATTAGAATGATCGCTCCCCTTCACGGCCCCCTCCATGCCCCGCTCTCAAATCGTGTCGCAACCGTGCAAACAGGTCAAGTAAAACAAAAATATATATCTCGAATATTTACGACACCTCGCCACCTAGAAACATCAATTTTCATCGATAGGCAGCAAAAGACCGGGATAGTCTTTCTCTGCGAAGGGCGAAGCGAGGCTTTTACTGACAGGGAGCCGACCTGAAACGCGCCTTCCTGAAAATCTTTGTCCTAAAGACGGCGATAGTCTTGCGTCGGGCGCGCCATTCGGCAGTGTTGGCGGCAAAGACAATCGAGGACAACCATGCGTCATCCGTTCGCCTTCATCGCCATCATCTCATTCCTGACCGCAAGCCTCGCCGCGAGCCCCGCCCTTGCGCGGCTGAGCGCCGAAGAAAAAGCGGCCCTCGCCCGGCTCGACGCGCTTTTCGCCGACGCCCAGCTCGACATCAACGCGCCCAGCCTCGTTTACGGCGTCGTCGCAGACGGCGGGCTTGTGCATGTGAAAACCTATGGCGTGCGCAATGTAGAGACCGGCGCCCCCACGACAGCGAAGACGCATTATCGCATCGCCTCGATGACGAAAATGATGACCTCGCTCCTCGTTCTCGATCTTGCAGCGGAGGGCAAAATTCTCCTCGACGCGCCGGCGGAGACATACGTTCCGGCGCTTGCCGATCTCGACTATCCGACGAGCGACTCGCGCAAGATCACCGTGCGCGATCTTCTCCATCACACTGCGGGCTTCGTCACTGACAATCCCTGGGCCGACCGCCAGATGGCGCGCAGCGCCGAAGAGTTCGACGCGTTTCTCGCTGAGGCCGCGCCGCTCTCCCATGCGCCGGGCGAAAAATACGAATATTCGAATTTCGGCTATGCGATCGCCGGGCGCATTCTCGAAAACGTCTCGGAACAAAGCTTTGCGCAATTGCTGCAGGAGCGCCTTCTGGACCCGCTCGGCATGGACGACACCACGCTCGACCTTACCGCCATACCCGAAAGCGAACGCGCTGGCGCCTATCACTGGCTGAACAACGAATATGTCGAAGAGCCACCTCTTTATTCTGGTGCGTTCGATCCCATTGGCGGGATTTGGACCACCGCGGAGGATTACGGCAAGTTCGTCTCGTGGTTTCTTTCCGCCTGGCCCGCCCGCGACGGCGAAGACAAGGGGCCGATGCCGCGCGCGCTCGTGCGCTCGGTTCTCGACGGGGTTTTCCTACACGGGCCTTCGCTGCCGTCGGGTCTTAACGGCGCCGACGAGTGCATAATGTCCTCCGCCTATTCCATGGGCCTCAGGATGACCATCCATTGCGACGCCGGGCTGATCCTGACCCATTCGGGCGGCTTTCCGGGTTACGGCTCTTACGTGATGATGATGCCGGAACGCGGCGTCGGGATTTTCGTGTTCGCGAACCGCACCTATGCGCCGACCTCCGGCCCCGGAACCGATGGCGGGCTGATGCTCGCCAGAAGCGCCCTCGCCAGCCGTCCGCCCGCGCCGACGCTGAATGCAGGCGTGCCTGCCGCTTATGATGGCGTCGCGAAAGCTTATGACGCCGGCGATATTGAAAGCGGCGGGCTTTCCTTCGCCGACAATTTCTTTCCGGACCGCTCGGTCGAGCGCTGGAACGCGCAGCTTGCCGACATGAAAGCCGCCGCCGGGACATGCGCCACGGATGCCCCCCTGACCGCCGACGGACGTCTTTCGGCGACCTTCGAATGGACCTGCGAAGACGCGCGCATCGTCGGCTCGATCACCATGACGCCGATCGACGCGACAGCCGTGCAGGAACTCCGCCTCAGGCTGTTCCAGCGCGGACCGGGCGGGCGCCGCCTGATCACCGACTTTGATTTCCACTAGAGGATAGCGCTGCGTTTTACCGCGACGCGTATCTGTCCGTCGCGCGGATCAAGGCGTCGATGATGCCGGGTTCGGATGCGGCGTGGCCGGCGTCGAGAATGAGCTTGAAGTCCGCTTCGGGCCAGGCGACATGCAGATCCCAGGCGGTCTTCATGGGCGTGCAGACGTCATAGCGCCCCTGCACGATCACCGCCGGAATACTCCGCACCCGGTCGATATTGGCGAGGATCTGGTCGTCGCGCTCGAAGAAGCCGCCATTGGCGAAATAGTGGCATTCGATGCGCGCGAAGGCGAGCGCGAAAGCGTCCGACGAAAAACTCTGCATGCGCTCTTCTGAGGGCATCAGCGAAACCGTGCCGCCTTCCCACAGGCTCCAGGCTTTCGCCGCGCGCAGTTTTTCCGCTTCGTCGTCGCCGGTGAGACGCTTGTAATAGGCGGCAATGAGATCGCCGCGCTCATCCTCGGGGATCGGTCTTACATAATCTTCCCAGAGATCGGGGAAGAGCCAGCTCGCCCCCTCCTGATAGAACCACTCGATCTCCTCCCGGCGCAGCGTGAAAATACCGCGCAGAACAAGCTCGCTCACCTGTTCTGGATGGGTTTCGGCGTAAGCCAGCGCCAGCGTCGAGCCCCAGGAGCCGCCGAACACCTGCCAGCGCTCGATCCCGAGATGCGCGCGCAGTTTTTCCATGTCGGCGACGAGATCCCATGTCGTGTTGTCCGTGAGATCCGCATGGGGGCGCGACTTGCCGCAGCCGCGCTGGTCGAACAAGACGATGCGATAGCGCCTGGGGTCGAAATAGCGGCGCATGGACGGCGTCGTGCCGCCGCCGGGCCCGCCATGGCAGACCACGACCGGCTTGCCGTCCGGCGCGCCGGACACTTCATAATAAATTTCATGACCATCGCTGACGCGCAGCATGCCGGCGTCAAATGGCTCCAATGGCGGGTATAAAGTTCGAACTTCGTTCATTTCCTGCTGACAAGACCGTTTTGTTGCGTTAGCGTTTAGTGGGGAGAGACATGTGTAACAAGTCTTTCTGGAGTTCGGGGTTTGGTGAAACGGGGTTCAGGACTATTCGGCGGTTTTGCCGCTTTTGTCTTGTTGTTTTCTGGCGGCTGCGCCGTCAATCCGCTCACTTCGCAATCTGATGCGCGGCGCGAAACCGTCGCCCAGCGCGATCTGCTCGCCGACGCCGTCAGGGACGTTGAGACCGCGCCATGGCCGCGCGTTGAAGACGTTTCCTTCTTTTCCCGCATTACGGGCGCCGGCGACGACGATCACATGAGCCGCAGCAAGGCCGTCGACATCTATATCGACGATCTGCAGCCCCAGGGCGCGCGCTTTTACAAGCTGGCGAGCGACGCAAGCGCAAATCTCGCCGCCGCCGACCGCCTGCTTGTCGCCGCTGACGGCGCGCTCGCCGCCCCGCGCCTTTCCATGAACGACGTCGTCATGCTCGAAAGCGCAATCCAGGCGCTGCGGGAAAACCGCCAGATTTATGTAAGCGCCGCCAAGCAGCTCGAGAAAGCCGGAGAGCCGGTGGACGAAGACCGCCTCGAGGTGATCCGCGACGCCTATGCGTCCGCGATCCGCGAACTCGGCCGCTCCGCCGACGCCCTTGCCGAAAAGATCGAACGCGACCGGACGCAAAATTACGCAGCCCCGGCGCCGGAGCCGCTTTACAGGAAGAATTTCTCCGGCGTCTGACTTCAGGAAACGACAAGAACGGCAAAAGGGCGATAGATGCTCTATCGCCCTTGTTTTTTTGCTGATCGATGTACCTTATTCCGCCGCGGCGACGCCGCCGGATTTGCCAAGCTCCGCGACCTCTTCGACATAGCCTTGCCGCTTGCGCTTGTTCATTTCATCGAACTCTTCGGCGCGCTCATTGTCGTGCTGCATAAGCTCGCCGTAATCCACATCCGCAAAGCCGATGACGCCCATTTCCGTGTAGGCGTTTTGAATCTTGTCCGACCACAGGCCGATATCGCGCACGATCGGCACGATGCGCGAGAACAGCATGGTGCGGAACATCTGCTGATAGCCGGAAGCCATCTGCGCCTCGACGATTTCATCGACGGGCAGATCCAGCGCCTGATACAACTCGCGCGCCTCGAAGCGGTCGCGCATGTGATAGCAGGCCTCGACGAGAAACTCCTCGCGCTCGTCGCGCTCTTTCTGAGTGAGCTGCGGATAATATTCCTTCAGCGTCAGCCGGCCGAAGGCGACGTGACGCGATTCATCCTGCATCACATAGGCGTTGACCTGCTGCGCCAGGGGATTGCCGGCGGTCTCACGGATATTGTTGAAGGCCGCGAGCGCAAGCCCTTCGATCACCACCTGCATGGCGAGATAGGTCATGTCCCAGCGCGAGTCCCGGAGCGCCTGATCGACCAGCGTCTGCAACGGACCGGTCATGGGATAGGCGACGCCGAAAGCCTGGAGGAGTTTCTTGTAGGCCTCCACATGCCGCGCTTCGTCCATCACCTGCGTCGAGGCGTAGAACTTGGCGTCGAGATCGGGCACCTGCTGGACGATTTTCGCCGCGCAGATCAGCGCCGCCTGTTCGCCCTGCATGAATTGCGAGATCGTCCACGCCTGCTGGTGGCGGCGGAGCTCAGCCTTTTCCTTGGCGCTCATCTTCCCCCACAGCGGCAGATGCGCGATGCCGCCCATCTCGTCCTTGATCTGCATGGGGTTTTCTTCGTCGAGGTCCAAAGACCAGTCGATGCGCTCCAGCGCATCCCACTGCATGTCCTTGCCCTTCTGATAGAGGTGCATCATCTGCTTGCGGCCGTCGTCATAGTCCCAGTCGAAAGAGGCTTCGAAATTCTGGGGCACGGTCCAGCAGGGATCGATGTCGGGGATCGGATAAAGATCGCGCAATGAGGGATTTTGGGAAGCCATGCGTTTCCTCCAAAAGCGCTCGCGGACGGCCGGCGATATGTCTTTTCAGGCAGCCGCGAACAGCTGTGTGACTCCGGGAATTACACTGACCAGTTTACCGAAAATCGTCAAGATTTCCTTATGTCATTTGGCCGATTCGGCCAAAATCTCCGGGCGTGCTCAGTCCTTGGACTTGTCTAGGGGCACGCCGTAAAGCTCCAGCCGGTGGTCGACGAGCTTGAAGCCGTGCTGTTCGGCAATCTTGCGCTGCAACGCCTCGATCTCTTCATTGACGAATTCGATCACCTCGCCGGAGCGCAGGTCGATAAGATGGTCGTGATGGCTTTCCGTCGCTTCCTCATAGCGCGCCCGCCCGTCCTGAAAGTCATGGCGCTCGACGACGCCCGCCTCCTCGAAAAGGCGCATGGTGCGGTAGACCGTGGCGATGGAAATATTGGCGTCGATTTCGGTCGCCCGGCGGTGGATCTCCTCCACATCGGGGTGATCGCTGGCCACGGAGAGAACGCGCGCAATGACCCGGCGCTGCTCGGTCATGCGCATGCCCTTTTCGGTGCAGAGTTTTTCAAGCCGGTCCATGTCGTTTTCCCCGGTGAATGCGGTCCAGGGCGCTCATTGCGCCGGGCCCTTTATCAACGCGCCGGCCCCGCCATGCAACTCGAAAGCGAAACCGGCCCCAACACTTAGCCGGGTCTTACGCATCGCGCAGATCAAGCGCCAGCACAGCCGCGTCGCCGCCATCGGCGTAATAGGCCTTGCGGGCGCCAACCTGTGAAAAACCGGCCCGCTCGTAAAGGGCGCGCGCCTCGGGATTATCCATGCCGACCTCCAGAAACAGGCGCTGGGCGCCGGCGTGGCGGGCCGCCTCGATGACGGCGCCGAGCAGCGCCGCCCCGAGCCCCTGGCGGCGCGCGTCCGGGGCGACGCCGATGGTCAAAAGCTCCGCGTCATCGCCCAGATCGCGCCAGAGCGCGAAGCCTTTCGCACGCGCCTCGCTTTCGCCGCCGAAAAGAACTGTCACGCGCGACGCGACAAAGCTCTCCTTCACATTGTTGGCGCCCCAGCTCCTCCCGCCAAAGGCGAGCGCTTCGAGGTCGGCCAGCGCGTCGGCGTCTTTTTCGGCGCCAGACCAGACGCGCCAGCCGCTCACGCGCCCGCCTCGCGCTCGAAAGGGCTGGGCCGGCCGGGCTTGGCGTCAGGCGCGCGCAGATAGAGCGGCGCGGGCGGGCCTTGCGGGACCGGCGCGGCGGCGGCGAGGCGCGCGACCGCTTTGGCGTCGATGTCTTCTGCGCCCTCGATGGCCCAGCCGGCAGGCACGGGACCGAGCAGCCCGGCCCCTGAGCCGACCAGCATCACCGCTGCGTCTGCGGCCCTTTCTCTCAGTTTTTCCAATGCCTTTTCCGGCTCCGAAACGAATGGCGGCAGGAGGACTTCGCCGCCGGGCCCGTAAAGCGCGGCGTAAACCTGGCCCCGCCTGGCATCGATCACCGGCGCCGCGAGGGACGCCTCAAGCGGCGCGGCAAGGGCCGCAAGGCTGGTGACGCCGACAATAGGCAAGCCGGTTCCGACCCCGAGACCGCGAGCGAAGGAAAGCGCCACGCGCACGCCCGTAAACCCGCCCGGGCCGACAACCACCCCGACCCGGTCAAGATCGCGCACCGCAATCCCGGCTTTCGACAGCGCGGCCGCCGCCATGGGCGCGAGATACTCCGCATGGCCGCGCTCGAGTCCGAGGGACTCATCCGCGAGCACCTCGCCGCCCCTTAGAATAGCGACCGAGCAGCGCTTCAACGCCGTATCGAGACCCATCACCAGCATGGCGCTTTCCTACTCGACGCCGGCGCGGGCGCAAATCCTTAAAGCCATGGCCGGAGGAAACCTCCATGAACCACATGCCGACCGCCCTCGCCCGCGACCCGAAAGACTTTCAGTTCGACCTGCCCCGAACGCCGCCGCCCGCGCCGCTGGCTGAAAAAATCCATCCGCGCGCCTGGGCGGCGGCGGGCGATGTCGCCTCTTTGCGCGGCGGTCCGCCAGAGGAAACAATCCGCCTTGTCGTCATTCACGCGACGGCGGGCGCGACCACGGACGGCGCCGTTTCGGTGATGGAGGCGGGCCGCGCCAGTTTTCACTGGGTGGTGCCGGGCAAGGACGAGGCGGCGCATGGCGCTCATGTCTGGGCGACCTGTCCGGAAAGGCTCGCGGCGTGGCATGTGCGCCGGTCCTGCGCGCATCCTGACATCTGCAACGGCGCGACCAATCTCAATCGCGCCTCCCTCGGGATCGAAATCGTCAACCGGCAGGACGGCGAGGATCCGTTCTCGGACTGGCAGATCGGCGCCGCCGCCGCCATCGTGCGCTATGCCTGGGCGAAATATCCGAAGCTCGTCCATGTGACGAGCCATGCAAGGCTCGACCGGGACCGCCGCACCGACCCGGGCGCTAATTTTCCGTGGACGGAGTTTATGGCGAGAGTGCGCGGTTAAGGCCGCCGGGCGGCGATCAGGCTCTGGCCGTGGAAATCGACCGGCCCTTCCAATATCTCCCAGCCATGGAAAAGGTGATGGCGCAGCCAGCTTTCCGGGTGATAGGCGACATAGGTGCGCGAGCCTTCCTTAACGCCCCCGCGCGTCACGAGCTCGCCGCGCGCAAAACGGACTTCTTCTTCGGGCAGGAGCTGGCCGGGCCGCGGCTTCATGTGGAACAAGGCGAAAAAGACGCCCCCCGGCGCCAGCACGCGCGCGATATCGGCGATCCAGGCGTCATGGGCTTCGGGGGAAAGATGCGTGAAGACAGAGAACGCATAGACCGAGTCAAAGGACGCCGCAGCGGCCGGCAATGGCGGCATCAGATCGTTATGAAAGAACGTGGCGTTTTTTATATGCTCCGAACACCAATCAATGGCGTCGGCGTTATAATCGAAACCCGTCTTCTCATAGCGGTCGGGCATGTGACGCAGGATGCGCCCCAGCCCGCAGCCCCATTCGGCGACGCGCAGGTGTTCGGCCTTTACATGGGCGTCAATCCGCTCCGAAAAAGACGCGGCGATGTCCAGCCCCTTTCCCCAGTAAAGCCTGTAGGACGTATGGCGATACATGTCGTGCATCCACCACAGGGGCGGCGGCTCAAAGCCGGGATGTTTTCTAAGAAAGATGCGGTTTTCGTCAGCGCGCCGGCGCTTTTCGCGCCAGAACCGGGCCGCATCGACGAGCGGCAAGACGCCCGCCATCCGCGCAATCGAAACAAAGCGCTGCTTCATGACGGTGATTAAAGAATCTGACAGGCGTCGTTGAACTCAAGCCGCGGCGAACGCGGGAAAAGATTGTCGTCCGTGCCATAGCCGATATTGCACAGGAAATTCGACTTGATCGTGGTGCCGGCGAAAAACTCCTTGTCGACCCCATCCTTGTCGAAGCCCGACATCGGCCCGCAATCGAGACCGACCGCACGGGCGGCGATCATGAAATAAGCGCCCTGCAAGGAGCCGTTGCGGAAAGCCGTTTCCTCGATCAGCGCGTCATTGCCTTCAAACCAGCTTTTCGCATCCGTATGCGGAAAAAGCTCGGGCAGTTTTTCATAAAACTTCATATCATGCCCGATGATGACGCAGCAGGGCGCGGCCATAGTCTTTTCCTGATTGGTGTCCATCAGATGCGGCTTCAGCCGGGCCTTCGCCTCGTCCGAGGTCACGAAGACGAACCGCGCGGGCGAGCAATTCGCGGAGGTCGGGCCCATCTTCGTCAGATCGTAGACGGCCTGCATCAGGGTCGAGGTGACCTTGCGCTCCTCCCAGCCATTGCGCGTGCGCGCGTCGCGGAAGATCAGATCGAGGGCTTCGTCATTGATCATTTTGTCGGACATGGGGCTCAGCTCCGTCGGGCGATTCAGTCCCTGCCCTTCTAGCTATTTTTCGTAGCGAAAGCCAAGCTCCAGCGCGACCTGGTAATAAGCGACCTTGTTTTCGTCGATAAGGCCGCGCACTTCCTTCACTTCAAACCAGTCGAGATTTTTGAGCGTCGCGGACGCCGTCGAGATCGCATTCTGGATCGCGTCCTCGACCGAGCTTTTCGAGGTGCCGACGACTTTCGAGACGGCGTAAACATTGTCTGACATGGAAAACCTCCCATTGGCTATCTCAGAGCGCTGGCGCGCCTCCTGAGGGAACACTCCCGGCCGGCGCCGGTTCGGGGGCCGGGTCAGCCCCTCGCGTCGCGGCCGCCGGTTTGCGCGAAGCCCGCCAGGCGCCTTTCCCAGCCCTCCCTGTCCGTCGCCTCCACGAGCCCGAACAGGGATTCGCGGATCGGATTGACGCCGGTGAGCCGCAGGAGATTGCGCTCAAGACTTTTCAGGCTGTGGGCGCGGAAAAACCAGCGATAGGCGAGCGCCGGCATGCCCATGGTGATGGCGATGCGCGCCGATTTGTTCTTGAAGCCGGGCTTTGGAAAGCCTTCCGCTTCGTTGCCCAGGGCGACGCCCGGCCGGAAGGTCTGTTCCAGAAAGGCCTTCAACAGGGCCGGCATGGTTCCCATCCAGAGCGGATATATAATCAGGAAATGATCCGTCGCGCGCAGATCGGCGATGGCCGGACCGAGGCTTTCGGGCGGCTCGCCGCGCCATTCGGCCTCGCTGCGCAGAAACGGGAAATCGAGCGCCGCCACAGGGACGGTCTTCACCTGCGCGCCGGCCTCGCGCGCGCCGCGCGCATAAGCATCGGCCAGGGCATGACAGAGATGAGGCTCGGCGGGATCGGGATGGCCCTGTATGATCAGGATGTTTTTCGCCATCGCATCCCCCGGCGGCGCGCTACGCCGCCTCGACCCTGACGACTTCCGGCACGTAATGCTTCAGCATGTTCTCGATGCCGCTTTTCAGGGTCATGGTCGAAGACGGACAGCCCGCGCAGGCGCCTTGCATCGTGAGGAAAACAACGCCGGTGCGCGGCTCGAAATGCTTGAAAACGATGTCGCCGCCGTCGGCTGCGACGGCGGGACGCACGCGGGTTTCAATGAGCTCGACAATCTGTTCGACCACCTCGCGGTCCTCGCCCTCATAATCCTCAAGCGGCGTCGCCGGCGCGTCGGAGCGCGCGGCGCCTTCCGCAAGGGCGGGCAGGCCGGCGGTCATGAAGTCGGCCACGCCGCCAAGGATCGCCGGCTTGATATGCTGCCATTCGACGGCCTCGGTCTTGGTCACCGTGATGAAATCCGCGCCGAGATAAACGCCCATGACGCCGTCGATCTCGAACAGGAGCTGCGCCAGCGGCGAGGCCGCAGCGCTCTCAAAGGTCGGGAAATCGACGCCCGTCGCGCCCTGGCCCAGCACCGCCTGGCCGGGCAGGAACTTCATGGATTGCGGGTTCGGGGTGTCTTCGGTCTGAATAAACATGAGGGTTTCCGCAGCTTTTGCTCAGCGCTTACCTAGGCGCTCCAGGGGCCGCCCGCAACTATCGCGCGCCTAATCGTGACCTCGCCCAGAGTTCACGCCTTAAAAAGACGATAAAGCTACAATCGTCCCGTTCTGCGCCCCTTGAAGCATTGCAGGGGCTGGACGAGCCGCGTATGCCACATTTCCAGCCTTCCCGCCACGAGACCCCCAAATGGACGAAAACACCAAAAAATTCACCGACGAAGAAGCTCTCGCCTTTCACAGCCGCGGCAAGCCCGGCAAGCTCGAGATCACGCCCACGAAGCCCATGGCGACCCAGCGCGATTTGTCGCTGGCCTATTCGCCCGGCGTCGCCGCGCCGGTGCAGGCCATCGCCGACGATCCCGATAAGGCCTACGACTACACGTCCAAGGGCAACATGGTCGCCGTCATCTCCAACGGCACGGCGATCCTCGGCATGGGCGATCTTGGCGCGCTCGCAGCGAAACCGGTGATGGAGGGCAAGTCCGTCCTCTTCAAGCGCTTCGCCGACATCGATTCCGTCGACATCGAAGTCGACACCAAAGACCCGGAAGCCTTCATCAACGCGGTCAAATATCTCGGGCCCGCCTTCGGCGGCATCAATCTAGAAGACATCGCGGCGCCCGACAGCTTCATCATCGAACAGCGCCTCAAGGAGGAGATGGACATCCCCGTCTTCCATGACGACCAGCATGGAACGGCGATCATCGCCGCCGCCGGGCTCTTGAACGCGCTCGACATCACCGGCAAGTCGATCAAGGACATCAAGGTCGCGGTCTCCGGCGCCGGCTCTTCCGCGCTGTCGGTGATCGGGCTGATCAAGGCCATGGGGCTTCCGGCTGAAAACGCCTTTGTCTGCGACTCCAAGGGCGTGCTCACCAAGAGCCGCCAGCTCGATCAGTGGCGCTCCGCGCATACCGTCGAAACCGACAAGCAGAGCCTCGCCGACGCCATGGACGGCGCCGATGTGTGCATCGGACTTTCGGTCGCCGGCGCAATTTCCAAGGACATGATCAAGTCCATGGCGAAGAATCCGATCATCTTCGTGATGGCCAATCCCAATCCGGAAATCACCCCTGAAGAAATCAAATCGGTGCGCGACGACGCGATCATCGCCACGGGCCGGTCGGACTATCCGAACCAGGTGAACAACGTTCTCGGTTTCCCTTACATCTTCCGCGGCGCCCTCGACGCGCGCGCGCGCACCATCAATGAAGACATGAAAATCGCCTGCGCCCAGGCGCTGGCGCGCCTCGCGCGCGAGGATGTGCCCGACGAAGTCGCCGCCGCGTACGGCAAGCGCCTGAAATACGGGCCGGGCTATATCATCCCGACGCCGTTCGATCCGCGCCTTATTTCCGAAATTCCGCCTGCCGTGGCGAAGGCCGCCGCCGATTCCGGCGTCGCCCGCAAGCCGGTGGCAGACCTTTTCACCTACAAGCAAAATCTCGCCGCGCGCCTCAATCCCGCGGCGTCCTTCCTGCAACGCATCCAGGCGACCTTGCGCGGCTCCGAAACGCCCAAGCGGGTTGTCTTCGCCGAGGGCGAGGAAGAAGCGGTGATCCGCGCCGCCTACGGCTTCCAGCAGGAAAATCTCGGCAAGGCGATCCTCATCGGACGCGAGGAATATATCCGCGAGGGGCTGAGAAACGCCGGGCTTCCCGAAAACGCCGACTTCGAGATCCATCACTCGCGCACGGCGAAAAACAGCGATCTTTACGTCGAATATCTCTATCAACGCCTGCAGCGCAAAGGCTATCTCCACCGCGACGCGGTGCGCCTCGTCAATACCGACCGCAATGTCTACGGCGCCTGCATGCTCGCCCACGGCCATGCGGACGGCATGGTGACCGGCGTCACCCGCCATTACGACGTGGCGCTCGACAATGTCCGCCTCGCCCTCGATCCGCGGCCCGGCGAACGCATGATCGGCGTTTCCATCATTCTCACCAAGAACCGCACGCTGTTCGTCGCCGACACCAACGTCACCGAACTGCCTTCATCGGAAGAGCTCGCGGAAATCGCCATGCAGGTGGCCCATGCCGCGCGTCACATGGGCTTTCCGCCAAAGGTGGCGTTCGTCTCCTATTCCAATTTCGGCAATCCGGATACGGAACATTCGCGCCGCGTCGCCGGCGCGGTCGAAATTCTCGACAAGCGCACGGATATCGACTTCGAATATGAAGGCGAGATGACGCCGCGCATGGCGCTGAATGAAAGCCTGCGCGCGATCTACCCGTTCTCCCGCCTCAAGGGCGAAGCCAATGTGCTGGTCACCCCGGGCGTTCACTCCGCAGCGATCTCGACCAAGCTTCTTGGCGAAGTCGGCGGCGCGCTTGTCCTCGGGCCCGTGCTCATCGGCCTTGAACGCCCCGTCCAGATCGCCCAGGTCGGCGCCGCTGTCGGCGATATCGTCACGCTCGCCGCCATGGCCGCTTACGAGCTTGATTCAGAACACCGCAGCTGGGCCGAAAAAACGGCTTAAGTCAAAATTACTACGAGCAGATCTTGCGCAATTCATGATATTATTGATTGCGCGCATGTTTTTCGAGAATTAGGCTCCACCTATTAAGCGGAGGGGCCAATAGATGAATTTGTTTTCATTATGCAAGATTCCGGCAATTGCAGGCGCTATCTTTTTTTCATGTTTTCTATTTCCAGCACACGCGCAAAACCAAAGCGATGTTTATGAGTATAATCCTATAGCCTTTGATGCGCCCGTCACGCTTGCGCGGGGAAGATTGGCACCAATGAACGAGGCTGGATTTCATCTCTCAGCGGAAGATACATGCCACCTCGTCACCACAGACTGGGGCTGGGAACGTTCAAGTTGCGCCGCCATCGACAAAATGTTCGTCGCGCCAACAGCATCCCTAGATACGCTATTGGTTGAAAGGCCAAACTCTGAAGGGTTCGTTCGTTTTGACGATTGGGATAATTCCAACAGGGATCAAGAAATCGAATCTATCTGGAATGCTCTTGAAGAGAGTATTCAAGCTCAAAGCGAAAAGCTGGGCGTGGAAATAAAGGCCGATAGCTGGCTGGTGTATCCAACACTCGATGAGGAAAAGAATTATCTGTATTACGCCACCAAGCTGATATGGGACGGCCAACCTCAAATTAATATCAAAGCGACGGTGTTTGATCGCCGCGGTTATGTTGTTTTTGTTATGGTGCCGCTTGATGCGTCGATGCCTGCAACACAAGTCAAACAGAACATCGATGGGGTGCTTAGCGCTTACAGCACCAAGACATCGGAGGCATATGCAGATTTCAGCGAGGGCGACAAAGTCGCCTCTGCTGGCGTTCTCGGCGTTTTGGCCGGGCTTGTCGGCGTCAAATATGGAAAAGCGGTAGCCGTAGGCTTGGGCGCCATCTTACTCGGCTTTGCTAAAAAGCTATGGATATTGCTCTTGCTTCCCCTTATTGCGCTAAAAAACAAACTCTTTGGAAAAAAAGATTAGAAACAGGCGTCAATTTGAAACGGCCTAGTGCCCTGTCTGTTTGCGGAATCGCCTGGACTGATTTTTCACCATCGCTTCCGCCCATGAGCGCGGCAGGGTGCGCGCCAGCCAGGCGGTGAACTTGTTCCAGGCGCCGGGCACGTAAACCGCCCGCCCCTTTTCGGTCGCGTCGATGGCGCCCTCGACCACGGGCTCGGCTTCCATGAACATATATTTTGGAAGCTGCGAGACGAGCCCGCGCGTATTGTTGACGTCGTGAAATTCCGAATAGGTAAAGCCCGGACAGAGCGCCGAGGAATTGACGCCCGTCGCTTCGCATTCCGCCGCGATCGATTGCGCGAGGCTGATCAGGAAGGTTTTCGACGGGCCATAAAGCGTATGGCCCGCCGATCCCGGAATGAGTCCCGCCAGCGACGCGACCTGAATAATGCGGCCATAATCGCGCGCCAGCATGCCCGGCAGGAAAAGCCGCGTCATAGCCGCGTAGGAAACCAGCATCAGCTCCAGATAGGCGCGATGGGTCGCCCAGTCGTTTTCGGTGTAGACGCCCGGCAGGCCGAACCCGGCATTGTTGACGAGGATGTCGACGGCGATCCCGTCAGCCGAGAGCGCGTCGTAAATGCGCTGGGGCGCGTCCGGCTCGGCGAGGTCGGCGGCGACAATCCTGGTTTTGACGCCGTGCTTTTCCTCAAGCTCGGCGGCGAGCGTGCGCATACGGTCTTCGCGCCGCGCGACGAGAACGATATTGGCGCCCCTGGCGGCGTAGGCCCGCGCGAAGGTCGCGCCGATGCCCGCCGAAGCGCCGGTGATCAGCGCCCATTTGTTTTTATAGGTCATGGCCGGAATTTACGGCGATCCGGGGGCCCCCGTCCATCAGGCTCTCCCACTGCGGCGCGCCTGGTTAACCGCCGCAGGGCGCTAGCACGAGGCTTGCAAGGAAGGGAGCGCTATGGACGCGCTTGAATTCATCCTGATCCTCGCCGTTTTCGCCGTGGTGCTGCACTGGTACCTGGCGAACGCCCGCGCCGGATCGGCTGGGCTTCTGGGGCTGCTGGCCCTGAAAGAAGACCCGGAAAGCGCCGCAAAGTCCCGCCGCAAAGCCTACCGGATCAAGGCCCGCGCCCGGACGAAACCCTCCGGCTTGCGCGACAGCCGCACCGAAGACGCCGCGCCAAAGACCTATCGCACCCTGGATGAAGGCGAACGGCGCCGTCGCCGCTACCGCCGCCAGGATGAGGCCCGCTATCGGGTGAAGGACAAGGCCGCGCGCTACAAACCGGCCGATTGAGTTCGCAGCCAGCCCTAGCCGGCGACGGTAAGCATCTTCGCCAGCTCCGGCAGGCCGACCGCCATCACCACGCTGATGACGAGCCCCAGAAACGCCTTGCCGGCGTCCGTGGCGACAATGCGGAACGTGCCGCCCACCGGGCGGATCTTGTCGATGGTCGCAATGGCGAATTCGCGCCCTGCAATCAGCCCCAGGAACACCCAGGTCGTCGACATGGGGATGTTGTTGAGTTCCTTGAAATAGAACAAGAGCGTCGCAAAGATGAAGTCGATGATGGTCGCCGAGCGGATATCGGTGACCGCGGTCTTCGATTTCAGAATGCGCTGCACCGGGCCGCCGCCATTCCAGAACGTATAGCCGAGAAGGACGACGATCCCCGCGACAGCAATGCCCGCTTCGGTCGGGTTGAGCGCCGCGGCGCCCGTTTCATCGACGCCGCGCGGCAGGAAGATGAAGATATTGGCGAAATCCTGCATCAGCCAGACTGACCAGAGATAGCCCGTGGTGATCCACTGGGCGAGCACCCAGATCGGCGCGTGCTGGCCCGAAGCGGTCTTCAGGAACCACCGCTCAAGAGTCGGCGCCAGCGCCGCATAGATGAGCCCGCCGACGCCAAACGCGACGGCGTAGCCGATCAGCGACTTCACCAGCATGCTGTAAAGCCCGCCCATGGTCGCGAAGATGCTCAGCACCATGAAGGTGGTGGAAACCGGAATGCCGAGCCGCGTCAGCACTAACAGCATCAGGGGCGGCAGGGCGTGATACCAATGCGGCTCGAAGATCGGATATTTATCCGTGTCGTTGAGGCGCCCGAAGGAAGGATCGCCGCCATTCGCCATATAGCCGAAGGCGAAAACGACGACGAGCACCGTCGCCGCGTAGAGAAACAGCGCCCACCAGGGCAGGCGGCGGTTGGAATTGATGAACGTGCCGAGCGTCTGCAGGGCGTCGTTGCCGACAACCGCATAGGCCGCAAACGCAAAACCGATGGCGGCCCACAACCCGATATCGATGTCCATGCCCGTTCCTTCGTGCGACCGAACGCTAAACTCGTCCGATCGAGGCTTCGCCTGCGCACACTGCGCGCCCGGCCCGATTTGCGGCGCACCCTCTATTTTTTATGTTTCACTATTGTGACAACGGCGCGTTTTTTTGCGACAAGGCTGCCTGAATCCGGACTTTCAAAAGGAAAAATCCCGCCATGGGCGCAGACGCCGCACCGTCCTCCACGAGCGATCACAAGCCGCAAGGCCATCCGGCGATCCCGCCGGCCAGGACCGGCGTTCTCCTCGTCAATCTCGGCACCCCGGACGCGCCCGAGGCCGGCGCAGTGCGGCGCTATCTGCGGGAGTTCCTGAGCGACGAGCGGATCGTCGATCTGCCCCGCGCCCTGTGGCTGCCGATCCTCCACGGGATCATCCTGAATGTCCGGCCCGCGGCGACGGCGCGCAATTACGCCAAGATCTGGCGCACAGAGAGCAATGAAAGCCCCTTGCGCTATTACACGAGGGAACAGGCGGAAAAACTCGGCGCCGCCTTTTCAGGGGTCCGCGTCGACTGGGCCATGCGCTACGGCAATCCCTCCATCGCCTCGCGCCTCGAGGCGATGAAGGCGGACGGGTGCGAACGCATTGTCGTCATTCCGCTTTATCCGCAATATTCCGCGACGACGACCGCGAGCGTCGCCGACGCGGTTTTCGATGCGGTAAAGCAGATGCGCTGGCAGCCGGCGATCCGCATGGCGCCCGCCTATCACGATCATCCCGCCTATATCGAAGCGCTCGCCGCCGTCACGCGGCGCCATCTCGATGCGCTGGATTTTGAGCCCGAGCGGGTGATCCTCTCCTATCACGGCCTGCCGCAGCGCTATTTCGATCTCGGCGATCCCTATCATTGCCATTGCGCCAAGACCTCGCGGCTGTTGCGCGAGAAGATGGGCTGGACGCAGGAATTCGCGCCCCTCGCCTTTCAGTCGAAATTCGGACGGGAGAAATGGCTCGAACCGGCGACGGACGAGACCATCACTAGGCTCGCTGAAAAAGGCGTGAAGAAACTCGCCGTCATCATGCCGGGCTTCATGGCCGACTGCATCGAAACCCTGGAAGAAATCGACATTGCGGGCCGCGAGACCTTCATGGAGGCCGGCGGCGAGGCGTTCACCTCAATTCCCTGCCTCAACAATTCGCCCGAAGCGATTTCCATGCTGGAGATGATCGCGCGGCGCGAAACCGCAGGCTGGGTTTAGCCGCAGGCTTTCTTCGCTGCGTCCACAAAGCCGTCGACCTCTTCTTGCGTCGTGCGGAAAGAGCAGATGAGCCGGTGCGCCCGCCCGCCCGCCGGGTCGCCGGGCGTCACCCAAGGGTAGAAAAGGTGTCCCGCCTCATTGAGCTTCGCCGCGACGCCGTCGGGCATCACGACGAAGAGCTCGTTGATGTCGACAGGATAGAGAAACTCCGCGCCGGCTTCTTTCAACCCTGCCGCAAGCCGCTGCGCCATCTTGTTGGCTTGCGCCGCAAGCTTCAACCACAGCCCGTCTTCAAGATAGGCGTCGAACTGCGCCGAGATGAAACGCATTTTCGACCACAAATGCCCGGCGCGCTTCCTCATGAACTCGAAATCTTTCGCCTTGTCCGGATCGAAGAACACCACCGCCTCCGCGGCGATGCAGCCGTTTTTGGTGCCGCCGAAACACAGAACGTCAATGCCGGCTTTCCATGTGAGTTCCGCCGGGCTCTTGCCAGACGCGGCGACGGCGTTGGCGAAGCGCGCGCCGTCCATGTGAACGGAGAGCCCCGCCTCATGGGCGGCGGCGCAAACACCGGACAGTTCGTCGACGGAATAAACCGTGCCGCATTCCGTCCCTTGCGTCAGGGAGAGCGCGCTGATCGGCGCGCCATGCGGCGGACGGTGCGGGAAGCCCTTGATGGTTTTTCTTACCGCGTCGGCGGTCAACTTGCCGTTTTTTCCCGCGATGGGGAGCAGCTTGGCGCCGCCGGTGAAAAACTCCGGCCCGGCGCATTCGTCCATCTGCACATGGCTTTCCTCGTGACAGAGCACCATGCCGTAAGGCGGCGTCATCACCGACAGCGCGAGGCCGTTGGCGGCCCCGCCCGTCGCCACGAAATAGACCTTGCAGTTCTTTTCGAAAACTTCCGCGAAACGCGCCTCGACCTTTTTCGTGAGCGCGTCGCCGCCATAGCCCGGCGCGGCGCCGTCATTGGCCGTTGCGATCGCGTGGAGAATTTCAGGGGCGGCGCCCGCCCAGTTGTCCGAAGCAAAACTCATAAGGCTCACTCTTCCGCCGGGGCGACAAGCGCGTCAAGGAGATCGACAAACGACATGAAGTCGCGCGCAAGGCTTGCAGCGCCGGCGGCCCTCAGCCTTTCGCCGTGACCGTCGAAACAATGCCCGCCGCCGAGAAAACCCCAGACCGTCATGCCCGCCGCGCGCGCGCCTTTGACGCCGTTCTCGCTGTCTTCAAGCACGAGACAGCGGGCCGGATCGGCGCCGATCTTCTCCGCCGCGTAAAGGAAAATATCCGGCGCCGGTTTGCCGTGCGCCACGAGATCGGCGGAATAGACATGGGGCGCCGCCAGATCGTAGAGCCCCGTGCGCTCGAGTTTCGATTGCAGGAAATACGCGCGCGAAGACGAAGCGACGCCGATGCGCCCGATGCGCTCGCGCGCAGCCGCAAGCCCCATGGCCGCGCCCTTCACCGCCGTCAGCAAATGCCGCTCGCGCCGCCGGCCCTCGAGCACCTCTTCCTCGAAACCGTCCGGCGCGTCGCGCCCATGGGCGCGCCGGTAATCCTCCCGCAACGCCGCAAAGAATGCGCCGTCATGCAGGCCCACGAACTTTCGCACATAGTCTTCCGGGGAATAGGCGAGCCCCAGGGGCTCCAGCGCCGCGCGTTCGCCGCGGATGGCGAGAACCTCGCTGTCCACGAGCACGCCGTCGCAATCGAATATCACCGCGTCGAAACCCATAACCCTTTTAAGCCTTTCGCGGGCGGGGCCGCAGCCATGCTCGCCCGCCGCGAGAATAAACGTCCTTAACGCTGCTTACGGGCTTATGGCGCCGCTTGAAATCAAAGGCCATCCCGTTCGATACTGAGCCTTGCGCGTCAGGGGTTGCGGGAGCGTACACAATGAAAAAGGCGAGATTTCTGGTTGCAGCGGCGGCGCTTGCGTTGACGGGCGCGGCCGCCCCGGCAGCGGCGCACGATGAAGGCCAGGGCGGGCCCCGCAAAAGCTGGAGCGAAGACCGCCGCGACCGCGGACCAGCGCAGAATATCGAACGCGACCGTCACGAACAGGCGCGGGCGAAATGGCGGCGCTATTTCGGCTGGGGCCGCCCGGCCTTTCATCAGGGGCGCGAGGTGAGAAGCTTTGACGGAACCGGCAACAATCGCCGGGACCCGGAAGCCGGCGCCACCTTCAGCCAGCTGACGCGCATGGCGCCCCATGATTACGCCGACGGGGTCGCCGCCATGGCGGGCCCTTCCCGCAAAGGCCCGCGGGAAATTTCCAATATCGTCATCGATCAGGCGGGCCAGTCCTATCCGAACCCGTTCGGCACCAGCGATTTCCTCTGGCAATGGGGCCAGTTCATCGACCACGACTTTGCGCTCGGCGACGGCGTCCGGTCCGACGACCGCTCCCATGACATCCCCATCCCCATGGGCGATCCGCATTTCGATCCCTATCGCGAGGGCGATAAGTGGATTCATTTCGATCGCGCGATTTTCGACGAGGAGACCGGCACCGACCCGTCAAACCCGCGCGAACAGATGAACGAGATCACCTCCTGGCTCGACGGCTCCATGGTTTACGGCTCGAATGACGAGCGCGCGCACGCCCTGCGCGCCAATGACGGCACGGGGCGCCTGAAGACAAGCGACGGCGAGTTGTTGCCGTTCAACACCGATCTTCTGCCCAACGCCAATGAAGGCCCCATCGACCCGGCGACGCTTTTTCTCGCCGGCGATGTGCGCGCGAACGAACAGATCGGGCTCACCTCCATGCACACGCTGTTCGTGCGCGAACATAATCGGTGGGCGGATTATATCCGCAAGACCCGCCCCTGGCTTTCCGGCGACGATGTCTTTCACGCCGCGCGGCGCATGGTGATCGCGGAGATCCAGGTCATCACCTATGAGCAGTTCTTGCCCGCGCTCATTGGCGAGCGCGCCCTGCCGCGCTATCGCGGCTACGAGCCCGGCGACCCCGGCCTTTTCACCGAATTTTCCGGCGCCGCCTGGCGCATGGGCCATACCCTCATCAACGCGCGGCTGATGCGCGTCGACGCCCGCGGGCGGGAAATCGCCAACGGCCATCTCCAGCTTCGCGACGCGTTCTTCAATGCGCCGCTGCTTATTACCAAGCGCGGCGATATCGACCCGATCCTGCGCGGCCTCGCTTCGCAGAAAAGCCAGACTTACGACAACATGATCGTCGACGATCTGCGGAACTTCCTGTTCGGCCCGCCGGGCGCCGGCGGGTTCGACCTTGCGGCGCTCAATATCCAGCGCGGGCGCGACCGCGGCCTGCCTTCGTTAAACGATGCGCGCAAGGCGGCCGGGCTGAGACCGCACAAGCGCTTCCGCGACATCACACGCGATCCCGAACTTCAGCAGAAACTGCGCGAGGCTTATGGAACGGTCGACGACATCGATCTTTGGGTCGGCGGCGTTTCCGAAGACCCGCTTGCCTGGCAGGGCTCGCAGCTCGGCGAGACCTTCCGCGCCATCGTCGTCAAACAGTTCACGGCGCTGCGCGATCATGACCGTTTCTGGTGGGAGCGCGATCTTACCTATGCCGAAAAGGCCATGGTGCGGCATGTGCGGCTCGGCGACATCATTGCAGCCAATACGGGCATCCGACGGCGCGAACTCCCCCGCGACGTGTTTTATGTTGAAACACGCAAGCCCCGTGACTGGGGATGGGGCTGGGACTGGAGCCCGCGCGGCTATTGGGGTTGGCGCTGATCGCGCCGTCCCAGAATTGAATTCCTGTAAGTTTTGGCTCTTTTCCGGCGCTGGCGTGTTTGCCCTTTCGACTGACGAAAGGAGACGAGACATGCGTAAAGGAACTCTGATCGCTCTGGGGGCTGCTGGCGTTTTAACCGCGACCGCCGTGGGCGCTGTTGTGGCCACGAACATGGATGAGGGAAACGAGCTTCAACTCGCTTCCGACACTAACGAAAGCACGGCTGTCGTGGACGCCGTCAAGAAAGATTGCCGCGCGAGCGCGACCGCTGAAACCGGCTTCGATCCTGCGACGACGCCCGTTCCCGTGCGTGAAGACGCCGGCAACAAGCAGGTCTTGAAAGGCACTGCCGCGGGCGCCGCTTTCGGCGCTGTCGCTGGCGAAGTGATCGGCGACAAGGCCGGGTACGGCGCAGCGGCCGGCGCGGCGGCGGGCGCGACCGGCGGTCAGGCGATCAAGGCCGACAAGCAGCAAAAAGCCGATGAGCGTTATGAATACGCCAAAGCGGATTATGAGCAGCAGAAAGCCGCCTATGACGCTGCCTTGAACGCCTGCCTTAACGAATAACGCTTTTCACCAGCGTGAAGGAAAGGGCCCGCTTAGGCGGGCCCTTTTTCTTTCGGGGATGCTATTGCGCGCTCGCCAGATCCGCGCTCACGAAGAGCGCCGCGTCGTCGTCTTCATAGACCTTCGCCCAGCCGGCCATGTCTGTAAGATGCGCGGCAAGGCGCGACGACGGCGATGTCAAAAATCCCCCGATGGCGTACTTTTCGGTGAGCGCCGTCCAGTCGGCGGCCCGCTCAGGATCGGTTGCGCCGCGTCCGTCCATGAAGCCGAGCACGATGGCGTCTTCGAGCACATCTCTTGGATAAGCGGTGTCGGCGCGCCCGTCGACGAAGACGGGGCGCAAATCGCGGCAGCAATAGAGAATATACCCGCCGAACCCGTATTGCGCGAAAAGACGCGCGTCGGGGAAATGCGCATTCGCATAAGACAGAGCCGCTTCCGGCGCATGAGACGACGGCGTCTCCACGAACGCAACATCGCCCGCGGCCAACGCCTTTTGCACGGGCGGCGCAAAGGCTGCGGCAACAAAGACGACGGAGACGAAAGCCAGCACGCCCCGCACCGCTGTTTTAGAAAGGTCCGCAGCATAATCGCGATCGCGCGCGCCTATCGCTTCGCCAAACGGCGCCTGACGAAGACGCAGGGCCAGCGCCTGCGCCAGGTAAGGCGCGCTCAGGATCGCCGCAATCTGCATCATGCGCGCGCTCATCAGCCCGGCGGCGAGCCAGAAACAGGCGAGGAGTTTGTCTGCAAGCGGAATGCTTTTCTCGAACAGCGCGGAGACGCCCGCGAAGAAAACCACCAGCAACCAGACCGGACTGCCCGCCGTCAACTCGACCGGGCGCCATTCCAAGAGCACGTCTTTAAGGGCGCTGTTCATGGTGAGGCTCGCCGCTTCAGCGATGCGCCAGCCGTAAGGATTGACGAGCAGCGCCAGAAGACACCCCGCGCCCACAGCAACGAGATAAAGGGCGCGCTGGCGGTCGCCTTTAAAGAAGGCTTCGAGAAAGAACATGCCGAGCATCACGAAGCCGGCGATAAAACCGCCATGCACATTGGCCCAGAACGCCGTCATGACCGGCAGCGCCAGCAACAGGCGCGGACCGCCGAACCGCAACACCCAGTAAAAGGCTACAATCAGAAGAAAGGTGAAAAGCTGCGGGCGCGCCAGCATGCCGGGGAGCAAAACAAATCCTGCAAGCGCGCTCACCGCCAGCGCCGCAATGAGGCTGCCCGACCTCTTCTGCGCCATCCAGCAGACCAGACCCATGGCAAGCGCATAGATAAGCGCGGAGGCGACGACCACGGCGCCAAGCCCGCCGATATCATGCAAGAGGCTGAGGAGAACGTCGAAGGCCCAGGATATGTTGTACCAGGGCGCGTCGCCCGCCGTGTAAGACCAGGGATCGCGCGCGGGCAGGCCATGCGCGCGGATATAGTCCCCGGCCGCGATATGCCAGCCGGTGTCCGGGTCCATCAGGGCGCCCTGGCGAAGGCCGATCCCGAGACAGAAAAAGGCGATGAAAACGATATAGGGCATCGCTTTCATCCTGCCCCCGCGGCCTGAAAAAATAGGTTAACGGCGCCCGCGCGGGGCGGGCGGGGCCGGAACCACGAAACGAAAAAGGCCGCGCATAAAGCGCGGCCTTTCTGAAACTCGTCGTGATGCGTCGGCCTTAGCCGGCGAGCGCCGCCAGAAGCAGAAGCGCCACGATATTGGTGATCTTGATCATCGGGTTCACCGCCGGGCCCGCCGTATCCTTGTACGGGTCGCCCACCGTGTCGCCGGTGACCGCGGCCTTGTGGGCTTCGGAGCCCTTGCCGCCATGATTGCCGTCTTCGATGTATTTCTTGGCGTTGTCCCAGGCACCGCCGCCGGCCGTCATGGAGATGGCGACGAAGAGGCCGGTGACGATGACGCCGATCAGCATGGCGCCGACAGCGGAGAGGGCCGCAGCCTTGCCCGCGACACCATAGACGACGAAGTAAACAACGAGCGGCGAGAGGATCGGCAGCATGGATGGCACCACCATCTCCTTGATCGCCGCGCCCGTCAGCATGTTCACCGCGCGCGCATAGTCCGGTTTCTCCGTACCCTGCATGATGCCCGGCTTTTCCTTGAACTGACGGCGCACTTCCTCGACGATCGCGCCCGCCGCGCGGCCCACGGCCTGCATGGCGATGCCGCCGAAGAGATAAGGCAGGAGGCCGCCGATGAGGAGGCCCGCGATCACATAAGGATCGGACAGCGAGAAGGTGACATCGACGCCGTCGAAGAACGGATAGTCCGCCGGATGCGCCGAGAAGTGCTCGATGTCCTTGGTGTAGGCGGCGAACAGCACCAGCGCGCCGAGGCCCGCTGAACCGATGGCGTAGCCCTTGGTGACGGCTTTCGTGGTGTTGCCGACCGCGTCGAGGGCGTCGGTGGTTTCGCGGACCGAGCCTTCAAGGCCGGACATTTCCGCGATGCCGCCGGCATTGTCCGTGACCGGACCGAATGCGTCGAGCGCGACGATCATGCCGGCGAGCGCCAGCATGGTGGTGACCGCCGTCGCGATGCCGAACAGGCCCGCGAGGTTGTAGGCGGTGACGATGCCGACAACGATGACGAGCGCCGGCAGCGCCGTCGCTTCCATGGAAACCGCAAGGCCCTGGATGACGTTGGTGCCGTGGCCGGACTCGGAGGATTTCGCCACCGACTTCACCGGACGATAGGCCGTGCCGGTGTAATATTCGGTGATCCACACGATGAGGCCGGTGACGGCGAGGCCGAGAACGCCGCACAGATAAAGCGACAGGCCGGTGAAGTCCTTGCCCTGCTCGGTTTGCGCGACCACTTCGGAGAAGCCGAACATCTGGAAGGTTACGGCGCCCACGGCGATCAGCGACAAGATGCCGGTCACCACAAGGCCTTTATAGAGCGCGCCCATGATGTTCGTTGAGCCCTTGCCGAGCGTCACGAAATAGGTCCCGGCAATGGAGGTCACGATGCAGACCGCGCCGATGGCCAGCGGGTAGAACATGAAGGCGGACGCATTCGCGGTGAACAGGATCGAGCCCAGCACCATGGTCGCCGCGACCGTGACCACATAGGTCTCGAACAGGTCGGCGGCCATGCCGGCGCAGTCGCCCACATTGTCGCCGACATTGTCGGCGATGGTGGCGGGGTTTCTCGGATCGTCTTCGGGAATGCCGGCTTCGACCTTGCCGACCATGTCGCCGCCGACATCGGCGCCCTTGGTGAAGATGCCGCCGCCGAGACGGGCGAACACCGAAATCAGCGAGGCGCCGAGCGACAGCGCGATAAGGCCGTTCACAACCGAGCGGCTTTCCGGCGCATGGCCCATGGGGCCGGTCAGGATCATGTAGTAGGCCGAGAGCCCCAGAAGCGCGAGGCCGGCGACCAGCATGCCGGTGATGGCGCCCGACTTGAAGGCGACGGACAGGCCCTTGGCGAGGCTTTCGCTGGCGGCCTGGGTGGTGCGCACATTGGCGCGCACCGAGACAAGCATGCCGATGAAGCCCGCAGCGCCCGACAGGACGGCGCCGATCGCGAAGCCGAAGGCCGGGATGAAGTCGAATTTAAAAGCAACGAGAAGCACGATGAACACCACCGCGCCGGCGATGGCGATGGTGGTGTATTGCTTGTTGAGATAGGCCTGCGCGCCTTCCTGAATAGCCGCGGCGATTTCTTTCATGCGGTCGCTGCCCGACGGCATCGACAACACCTGTTTGATGGTGAAGGCGCCGTAGGCGATGGCGAGCAAGCCGGCCCCTATGACCAACCAAAGCGCTAAGCTCATGTCGTACCTTTCTTCGGATTTTTATCTTTGATGGATGTGTCCGCCGGTATGGCCGCAGCAACGGAATGACACTCCCCGCGCGCGCTTCAACCGGCCCCTTTTGATGTCCGCGGGAAACTGGCAAAGCCCCCCGGCAAAATCAACAAAAAGTTCTGGTCCGCGCCGTCAGCCGCGGAACTTCCGTTTCGATTTCAAAAGGATACAGGGTGTCTGGCGGCCTTAAGACGGCGCCCCGCCGCGGCGGAAGGCCTTGCGGGCTTCCGGCTCGGCGTCCGTCAGCGCCTTCACCCAGGGGAATTTTTCGGCCATTTCGTCCGTATAGCCTAGATTGCGCGCGGTTTTCGTGCGCGGCGCATCGGTGGTTTGTTCGTAGAAGGTGCCGAATCGGCGGTCCCAGAAAAACTCGGCAATGCCGTAATTGCCCTGCTCATTGTGGAAATGATGGGCGAGATGGCGGCGCTTCATGTCCTGCCAGAATTTCGACTTGGGCTGGAACGCCAGATGTTCGCCAGCATGCAGAAATTCGGTGTACATCGTCATGATCACCGTGCCGGCGACAGCGGCGCAGGCGCAGGGAAATCCCCCGATCAGCCAGCCCACGGGCCCCGCAACCAGGACGATCGTTGGCAAGGTCGTATGCAGGCCGCCGAACAGCACCGAAAGGTCGTTCGGATAGAGGTGATGGTCGTAATGCACCCTTTTCCACAGGCCGGCGAGCCAGGGCGTCTTGTACATCCAGCTGCCATGCAGGATGAAGCGGTGCACAAAATACCAGGAGATCGGGAAAAGCAGCGCACCCGCAGCAAAAGCCGCTAAAAACAACAAGATAGAGCTGATAGTCGCGATGCCGGCGATCAGCGCCGCGACGAGGATCAGCGCATAGACCTGGATCGCCGGATAGGTGACATAGGCCTTGACGAGATCGTCGAAGGTCATGCGGTTGAGGAGATATTCCTCTTCTTTCCAAGCCTTGTAGCCGATGAGAAGGCGCATTTTCGCGCTCCTGACAATTTCGTAATGCGGGTTCGTATTGCGGGGCGGCGGCACAGCCTGTTTGCAGGGCCTGTGCGCGCCTGCGAAATTAGGCGCGCTAATCAGCGGGTTCAAGCGGCGAAACGCCGCCCGCGGCGGAAAACCAGTCAAATAATGGCCCGCGGATGCAACAAGCTGTAACATCCGGCTGCAAATCTTGATAAGCAGAGCCGGGTCAAGGTCTTGCCCGTTGACCCAAGGGCTTGTATCGGCTCAAAATTAACCCAGCGCCTTGAGGCGGGGGCAAGACTGTGCGCCATGCAAGACGCATCGGGGCGGAGTTTCAGGCAGGCATTCTGCGAGAGGCTTCCTCGAGGGGTATTGCGGCGGTGAATAACCAGAACGGCCGGCTGCGGCCGGCGAGAGTGCGGGGCGTTGAATGACCGTCATTCCTAGCGATGGGCCTGAAAGCAAAACCGGCCCGGAAAAGACGGCGGCCATGCCGAGTCGGAATTCTTCGCTGCCGGCCAAGATCAGCGGGTTCTCGACGATTTGCGACGCGCTCGATTATGCGGCGCAAGGCGACACCGGCTACACCTTCTTTAATCTGCGCGGCGACGTCGCCTCCGTTCTTCCCTATGCAGAGTTGCGCGGGCTCGCGCTGACGCTAGCCGCGAAACTCTCCGGCCGGTTTAAGCGCGGCGACCGGCTCGCCGTCATCGCCGAAACGAGTCCCGATTTTCTCATTACGTTTTACGCCTGCCAATATGCTGGGCTCATCCCGGCGCCGATGCCGATGCCCGTCAATCTCGGCGGCAAGGACGGCTACATCAATCAGATCCGCCAGATGATCGCCGGCGCGGACGCCGCAGCCGCGGTCGGACCGGAAACCCTGCGCGAATTTCTCGAAGAGGCCGCCGGCAAGGCGGGCGGCGCGGCGGTCATGAGCTTCGCCGAACTGAATGCGCTCGAGGACAAGGGCGTCGAGCCGCAGCGCTTCAGCGCCGACGAGTATTGCTATATTCAGTATTCGTCCGGGTCGACGAGCGCGCCCAAAGGCGTCATCGGCCTGCAACGGTCGGTCTGCGCCAACCTCACCGCCATCGCGCGGGACGGCATGTATCTTCAGCCCGGCGACCGCGCCACGAGCTGGCTGCCGCTTTATCACGACATGGGGCTGATCGGCTTCGTGCTGACGCCGATGACGACGCAGGCCTCCGTCGATTTTCTGGCGACCTCCGATTTCGTGCGCAGACCGCTATTGTGGCTGCGCATCATGACCGAGCACAAGACGACGATCACCTACAGCCCGTCTTTCGGCTACGAGCTCGCGGCCAAGCGTTCGGCGCGCGCCGAACCGGGCGCCATCGACCTCGCCAATCTGCGCGTCGCCGGCATTGGCGGCGACATGGTGCGCCCCGAAGCGCTGAACGCGTTCGCAGAGGCTTTCGGGCCCGCAGGCTTCAATCGCAACGCCTTCACCCCGAGCTACGGCATGGCCGAAGCGACGCTCGCCATCTCGTTCCCGGAACTTGGCGAGCCGATTAAGGTGGATGAAGTCGACATGCGCCATTACACGCGCTCCGGCGTGGCGCAGCCATCCTCGACGCTCACCTCGCCGGAACACACTCGCGGCTTCGTCTTGTGCGGCCGCGCGCTGCCCGGCCACGCCATCGAGGTGCGCGACGAAAACGGAGCGCCCTGCGCCGAACGCCATGTGGGCCGCATCTTCATCCAGGGGCCGAGCCTGACGCCCGGCTATTACTCCGACGCCGAAGCCTCGACCGCCATGTATGACGGCGACTGGCTCGACACCGGCGACATGGGATATTTCCTCGACGGCCAGATCGTGATTACCGGCCGCGCCAAGGATCTCATCATTATCAACGGCCGCAATATCTGGCCGCAGGACATCGAATGGGCCGTCGAAAAGGTTGAAGGCGTGCGCGGCGGCGGCGTCGCGGCGTTTTCCGTTGATGACGGTCACGGCGAACGCATCGTCGTGGTCGCCGAACGCCGCGGCATGGACGCCGAAGCGCTGGCGGCCCTGAAACGCGAAATCGGCATTGTCGTGCAGAACGCCGTCGGCGCGCCGGCGGAAATCGTTCTCGCCCGCCCGCACTCCATGGTCATGACCTCTTCCGGCAAGCTTTCCCGCGCGAAAGTGAAACAGAAATATCTCGACGGCGCCTTCGCCGGAGACGCTCAGGAAGATGACGAAGAAGCCCCGCGCAGCCTCGCCGAGGCGCGCGTTTAGGACCCGGGTCCCGTGAAAGCAGCGGTGACAGGCGGAACCGGCTTTGTCGGCGCCGCACTGATTGATTTGCTCTTGCAGGAAGGCTGGGAGGTCGCCGCGCTCGCGCGCGACCCTTCCCGCCTTGCCGCCGCCGGAAAGGCGCGCGTCGTCACGGGCGCGCTTGAGGACGACGCCGCCCTGGCGGACCTCGCCGCCGGCGCCGATGTTTTCTTCCATCTCGCCGGCCTCACCCATGCGCGCCTTCCCGAAGACTATGTTCGCGTCAATGTGGAAGGCGCCGGCAAAGCGGCGCGCGCCGCGAAAGACGCGGGCGCGCGGCTCGTCCACGCCTCCTCCATGTCGGCCCGCCGCCCGGAGGTCTCGCCCTATGCCCGGAGCAAGTTCGAGAGCGAAGCGGCGGTCGCGGGCCCCGGCGGCGACTGGCGCGCGCTGCGGCTGCCCGCCATCTACGGCCCCCGGGACATGGTCACCCTGCCCTTCTTCAAGCTCGTCAAGGCCGGCTTCGCGCTGGCCCCGAAAACCGAGCCCGCCGCCCGCGCCTCCATTCTCTATGTGGAGGACGCCGCCGGGGCGCTGCTCGCCGCCGCAACGAACGCCCCGCCGGGCGCGGTCTACGAGGTCGGCGACGAGCGCGCCGAGGGGCATGCGTGGCGGGAAATCGGCGAGGTGCTGGGCGAGGTTTTGGGCCGGCGCCCCCGCGCGATTGCGGTTCCGCGCTCGGCGATTGCAGCCTATCATGGGCTGACGCGCGCCCTTGAAAGCGCGCTCGGCAAGGGCCCCAGCGTCCGCGAAGGCCAGGTCAACGAGTTCTTCCACCCGGACTGGACGGCGCGGGAGAACCTATTAAGCGAGGCCTCGGGCTGGCGGCCGAAAACGCCCCTCAAGGAAGGATTTGCAAAAACCGCCCGTTGGTATCAAGAACACGGTTTGCTTTAATCGGCGTGCGGGGCGCATGGCATGACGCCCGCAAAGGAGACCAAGCCCATGTCCGGCATTCAGGAAGACGACGATCTCGTATTCCACAAGATCACCTCCCTTTTGGAGCCTCTCAATGAGAAGGGCGTCAAGCTGACGCGCGACACCGACATCATCGCCGATCTGGAGATCGATTCCGTGTCGCTGCTCGATGTGGTGATGGATATCGAGGACAATTACGACATCTCGATCCCGGTCAACACGATCTCTGAAATCAAGACCATCGGCGAACTCGTCGACGCTATTCATGCGATCAAGAAAGAACAATCCTAACCATGAGTCTGTTCGACAAATTCGAAGACAAGTCGCGCATGCTGAAAAGCCTGCTCGACGCTTCGCCGCGCGATCCGTTCTCCGTCTCCATGGACGAGATGAAAGGCCCGACCCGCGCAATGGTGGACGGCAAGGAAATCGTCCTTGCCGGGACGAACAATTATCTCGGCCTCACCTATGACGAAGGCGCCGTCGAGGCTGCCTGCGACGCGGTGAAATCGTCGGGCACAGGCACCACGGGCTCGCGCTTCGCCAACGGCACCTACGCCGCGCACAAGCAACTCGAAATCGATCTCGCCGCGTTTCTCGGCTATCAGCACTGCATGGTCTTCTCGACCGGCTACCAGGCCAATCTCGGCGCCATCTCCGCGCTGGCCGCGCCGCCGAACGACGTCATCCTGATCGACGCAGACTGCCACGCCTGCATCTATGACGGCTGCCAGCTTTCCGGCGCAGAAACGATCCGCTTCCGCCACAACGACCCCGAAAGCCTCGACAAGCGCCTGGCGCGCCTGCCCGACACGGTCAACGGCAAGCTCGTCTGCATTGAGGGCATGTATTCGATGTTCGGCGACGTCGCCCCGGTAAAGGAGTTCGTCGAGGTCGCGCACAAGCACGGCGCGCAACTCCTCCTCGACGAAGCCCATTCCTTCGGCGTTTTCGGCGACGGCGGGCGCGGCGTCTGCGAGCGCGACGGCATTCTTTCGGAAGTCGATTTCTATACCGGCACCTTTTCGAAAAGCCTCGCCTCGATCGGCGGCTTTGTCGCCTCGAACCACCCCGAACTCGAATATCTGCGCTTTTCGAGCCGGCCTTACGTGTTCACCGCCTCGCCCTCGCCCGCCAATGTCGCGGCGGCCTCGGCGGCGCTGCGCAAGATCTCGACCGACTCTTCCATGCGCGAAACGCTGTGGAGCAATGCAAAGCGCATTCACGCCGCCTTCACCCAGCTCGGCTTTGAGCTGTGCGCCCCGGTCAGCCCGGTCATCGCGGTGAAGCTGAAAAACAAGGAAGAAGCCTTCATGGCTTGGAACGTGCTTATGGAGCACGGGGTTTATGTCAATCTCGCCATTCCGCCGGGCACGCCGAACGCCGCCTCGATCCTGCGCCTGTCGGTGTCGGCCGCCCATACGGAAGAGGATCTCGACGTTGTGGTCAGCGCCTACACAAGCCTGTCGCAATTACTGACTAAGGATGCCGGCTGACCCGCCCGGCGGCGTTCACGATCCCGTCAGGGAGGCGGAAATAGGGCCTGCGGCGCAAAACCGCCGCAATTGCGCCTTCGCCCGGGCCTAGAGAGAGCCTAGCGAGGCCGCCAGGAGTTATGAAGGAGCCGACCGTGAAGCGTGCCGTAATTTTCGCCGCCATGATGTTGACCGCCGGCGCCGGCGCGGTGTTCGCCGACGACGCCGCCGTCACCGAAAAGGATTTCGACTTCGAGCATGTGAGCTGCACCGGCGCGGAGAACGAGATCCGCGTTATCGTTACAGGCGTCAAGGACAGCGTGGGTCTGATCACCGCCGACCTCTTCCCGAACAAGGAGGAAGGCTTCCTGCGCGGGCGCGGACGCCTGAAACAGGTCAAATACGCCGCCAAGTCGCCGATGACCAAGTTCTGCATCGACGCGCCGGAAGCGGGCCTGTTCGCCATGTCGACCTATCACGATCAGAACGCCAATGGCGATTTCGACAAGACCGCGATCGGCTTCCCCGCCGAGCCGTGGGGGATTTCCAACAATCCGAAAGTCCGCTTCGCGCCGCCGCCGGTGGAAAAAGCGCTGTTTGAAGTGTCGCAGCCGACTGGCGCGCATGTGGTCATCAATCTGAATTAGCGGCCGCGTATTTCGCCGCCGCGCGGTTTCGGGCTAACATGGCCCGAAAGCTCTTCGGACATTCCATGCTCGACACCGCCGCCACTCTCGCCGTCCGCCCCGTCGAAACCCCCGACGACATGAAAACCTTCATGCGGCTGGCGAACGCTATCTACGCCGAGGATCCGCATTACGTGGCGCCTCTCGAATATGAGCTCAGCGCGCGCCTCAACGCCGAGAAGAACCCGTCGATCAAGGGATTTCCGCGCCGGCTCTGGATCGCCGAGAAGAACGGCGCGCCCGTGGGGCGCATCTCGGCGCTCGTCAACAAAGCCTATATCGAACGCCATCAGGACAATGCCGGCCATTTCGGATTCTTTGAATCGATCGACGACCCGGCGGTCGCAAAGGCCCTTCTCGACACGGCCTCCGACTGGCTGAAGCAACAGGGCGTCGCTAAAATCATCGGCCCCTTCAACAACACCATCAATGAAGAATCCGGGCTGTTGATCAGCGGGTTTGACACGCCGCCTTATGTCATGATGCCTCACGGCCGGCCTTATTATCAGTCCATGATGGAGGCGAACGGCTTTCAGAAAGCCGCCGACCTGCATGCGCTGCAATATGTGCCGCGCGAACGCATCATGCCGGAAAAGCGCCAGCGCTTCATCGACAAGGCGCTTTCAAACCCCAAAGTGTCGTTCCGCACCATCGACATGAAACGGTTCGACGAGGAAATTCACACCCTCATCGATATTTTCAATGACGCCTGGTTTGACAATTGGGGCTTCATTCCGTTTACGGAAGAGCAGATCGACCATATGGCGAAGGAGCTGCGGCCCATCGTCCGGCCTTACAATGTGGTGTTCTGCGATTATGACGGCGAACCGGCGGGCTTCAGCCTGGTCCTGCCCGACGTCAATTACATCACCCGGGATTTCGGCGGCAGGCTTCTGCCTTTCAACTGGGCGAAACTGATCTGGCGGCTGAAGTTACAGCCGGTTCCGCGCGCGCGCATGCCGCTGATGGGCGTCGTAAGAAAACTCCACCGCCGGCCCGTGGGCACGGCGCTCGCCTATAAAATGATCATCATGGCCCATGACGCGAATGTGGAGCGCGGCGTCAACCATTCCGAGCTGTCCTGGATTCTCGACAGCAACGAATCCATGCTTTCGATGCTGCTCGATATGGGCGCGGAGATTTACAAGACCTATCGCATGTATGAGAAGCCCCTGTGAGACGCGGTGTGGCGAAGAGGCTTGTTGCAGGAGTGGCGGCGTTTCTGGCCGTCTGTTCTTTTGCCGCGGCCCAGAGCGTCGAACCTTTCCGCTATGGCTACCGCATCCTTGAAACCTACCCCCATGCGGACGACGCCTTCACGCAAGGTCTCTTTTTCGACCAGGGCGCGCTCTATGAGACGACCGGCCAGTACGGCCAGTCTTCCCTGCGCCGGGTCGATCTCGAAACCGGCGAGGTTCTTCAGAAAACCGCCCTGCCGCAGTCGCATTTCGGCGAAGGCGCGGCCATGGCCCATGGCGATATTTTCGTCCTGAGCTGGAAACAGGGAACCGCTTTCCGGTTCGACCCCGAAGATTTCACGCTTGAAAAAAGCCATCGCTATGACGGCGAAGGCTGGGGCCTTGCTTTCAACGGCGAGGAGCTGGTGATGAGCGACGGCAGCGCTGAGCTGCGCTTTATCGATCCTTTGACCTTCGAAGAAACGCGCCGGCTCAAAGTGACGCTGCGCGGCCAGCCCTTGCGCAATCTCAACGAACTTGAATGGATCGACGGCGAGATCTTCGCCAATGTCTGGCAGACCGACGCCCTTGTGCGCATCGACCCGTCAAGCGGCGCGGTGACCGGCATTGTCGATCTGCGCGGGCTCTTGCCCCATGAAGACCGCAAAGCCGGCAAGACCGACGTCTTGAACGGCGTCGCCTATAAGGGCGAAAAGAACACGCTCTACGTTACCGGCAAATACTGGCCGAAACTCTTCAAGATCGAAATCTTCGAGATGCTGAACTAGATCATCTGAAACCCCAGATGATCTGGTTTTTAGCAGTAGCGCCGGTTGATGCGAAAAACCGGCTTCCACTTTTTCGACCGGCGCTCTAACGGAAAAACGGCTCGTCGAAGCTTCTGAGCTTGCGCGAGTGGAGCGTTCCCGCCTGCGCCTCCTCGCGCAGGAGCTGGATCGCCCTGACGCCGATGTCGAGATGCTGGCTCACCCGCTCCTGATAGAACGCATCCGCCATGCCGGGCAGCTTCACCTCGCCATGGAGCGGCCGGTCTGACACGCAAAGCAGCGTCCCGTAAGGCACGCGGTAGCGATAGCCGTTCGCTGCAATGGTCGCCGATTCCATATCGATGGCGATGGCCCGCGCCTGATTGAGACGCACCGCATTGCGCTCGAAACGAAGCTCCCAGTTGCGGTCGCCGGTCGTGACGACCGTGCCCGTGCGCAGATGCTCTTTCAGCTCCTTCGGCTCGATGCCGGAAACCTCCTGCACGGCCCGGGTCATGGCGAGCTGCACCTCGGCCAGCGTCGGCAGCGGCACTGAAGGCGGCAGGACGTCGTCGAGGACGTTGTCTTCGCGCAGATAGGCGTGCGCCAGCACATAGTCCCCGAGCCGCTGGGAGCGGCGCAGGCCCCCGCAATGGCCGATCATCAGCCAGACATGGGGGCGCAGCACCGCCAGATGGTCGGTGATGGTCTTCGCGTTTGAAGGGCCGACGCCGATATTGACGAGCGTGATCCCGTCATGGCCGGGCTGCACGAGGTGATAGGCCGGCATCTGCGGCAGGCGGGGCTCGGGCGCTGCGGGGTTCTTGTCTTTCGTGGTGATGCGGTCGCCGGGCTCGATCAGCGCCTCGGCGCGACCGGCGGCGATCTCTTTTTTGGCGTATTCGACAAACTCGTCCACATAGCGCTGGTAGTTCGTGAACAGAATATAGTTCTGGAAATGCTCCGGCTTCGTCGCCGTGTAATGCTGAATCCGGTGCAGGGAGTAATCGATCCTCTCCGCCGTGAAGAGGGTCAGCGGCATCGCCCCATGACGCTTCAGGATGAACTGGCCGTCGACGATGTCGTCATTGGTGGCGACGAGATTGGGCGTGTGAAAATATTGTTGCAGCCGGTTGCGCTTTTCGGGCGTCAGCGCCGCGGTCGCCTTTTCAAGCGCGAAGGTGAGCGGGATCGGCGTGAAGGACCGCCCGACATAAATCTTCGCAGAATAGCGCTCCATGATATAGGCGAGCTGCGCCAGGTAATAATCCGCGAAAAGCGCCGGATGCGTGACCGTGGCGCCGTGCACGCTGAGCGAGGCGATCTGGCCGAGCGCGAGCTTGGAAGTCTGGGGCGCAGCCTCAGCCGGCACCACCGCGCACAGATAGGGATAAACGGCGCCCCCCGGCCCGTCCGCCAGTCCATGGACGCCTTCCTCGATCGACGCTTCGCCGGCGAGATAGCGGTCGAAACGGGTCTGCGTCGCTTCGTGAGCCTCATCGTAAAGCGCGACCAGCCGGTCCATCGCCTCCTGCGGGGTGGCGCATGGGACAAGGTCGCTGGCCGGAGCGTCGAAATCGATGGTTGAGGACACTATTTCCTCCGTTTGGATAAAAAGTTCTGTCCCTTACACCGCCCCGAGAGATTAGGCCAGCGCACGAAGCCTCACAATGGGCGGCGCTCAGCGCCCCGGACGGCCGGGAAACCGGGACGCAGCGCGCGCGCTTAAGCTGGCCAGCCGGTCATGCAAGGGGACAGCGCCGGGCGGCGGCGGCGCCAATCCATGCGCGCGAAGCCAGCCATTGGCGCGGCGGAGCGCCGCTTCCGTATCGGAAATCTCACTGCGCCAGGTGACTGAAAGCGAAATCGAAACGTCAGGCCCGACCCTCACCCAGTGCGGCGCCTTCACCGGCGCATAAAGCGCATCGCCGGGAAACAGCCTGTAGGCGATCGCGCGTTCGTCGAAATCCTCTTTATAGGGAAGGTTGCGGTGGCCGCCGGGCCGGTGAAACGCTTCGTGTTGCTCGTCGCTGACGAGCCCGCGCGCATCCGGGAAAATCCGAAAGGTCTTGGCGCCGCGGATCTGCATCAGGATATTGTGCTCGGGGTCCATGTGAAATGGCGTCACCGAGCCGGGCGAGGAGATGAAAATAAAGCCCTCGCGCCTGTACAGGGGCCCTGTGCGCCGCGAGGCGACGGGCGCGAGATCCTCGAAGCAGGCGTCGAGCAAGGCGGCGTAATCTGGATCGCATTCGACATTCTTCAGCGCCATCCAGGACCTGTTGTCTTCGATACAGCGCAGTGTGTCTTCCGCCCCGAGCCCGTTCAGGGGCGTCTTGTCCGGGTCCTGGCCGATGGGCAGATCGCCGAGATTATATTCGATCCGCTCCCTGGGCAGGGTCCTCGCAAGCGCCATGAGCCGGTCCATGGCGAAAAGCGGATGCCCCGCCAACTCATGGCGCAGCGTCACCGGGGATGCAGGGTAGCGCTCGGCGAAATCTTCCAGGGATCCGGGGTTAAACGCTCTCATGACATTACCCTTTCGGCAGGCGCGCCCGCGCGCCCTCCAACAGCCGCGCCAGCCCGAGACTGCCGCGCGCGGCGGCGCTTCGACCGCTGACATTAAGGCCGGTGACAACGCGGCGCGCGCGCCACAACCCGTTGATCATGGAATGGTCCGGCGCGGCGCAGGAATCGGCGAAGCGGAAACCGGGCTGCGCCATCAGGGAGCGCATGGCTTCGACCTCGATCATGACGCCCGGCGAATAGCGGCCGAAGTCGGGATCATGACAGATTTTGAGAGAATAGGCCGCGCCGTTCATCATCAGCGTCGCCAGCATGGCGATGGGCTTTTCATCGAGATCAAGCCGCAGGAAATGCAGGCGCCCGCGCCTCGCCATCCCGGCCAGGGTTTCGCGGAACCATGCGGCGTCTCTTTCGCTGGATTTCAGCGAGGTTTTCGCCCGGCCCTTCCAGCTCTTGTGCTCGAGTTCAAGAAACTCTTCTGTCCACTGATGAATGTCATCGCCCGGCGACAGGAGGCGCAGCCTGAGGGCGCCCTTTTCCTCAAGCCGTTTCTTGAGCCGCGCCAGTTCCTTGCGCTTTTTCTTGCCCACGTGAACGGCCAGCGTCGCTTCGACTGAGGCGCCGGAAGACAGCATGGCGCGGGCGATGGCGCCGGATTCGTAAGAAAGCCGCCGCTCCGCATGCGCCGCCGCCTGAGCGGCTTTCATCGCCGGCCCCTCGCGGTCGAGGCGCGACAGCCGCAAAAACGCGCGGCCCTCGTCGCCGTCGCATAAAAGCGCATAGAGCGCGGCGAACGCCGCCTCTTCATGGCCCCGGCGAATAAGCGGGGCCGCGTAATAGCAGTGGGGATGGCTCCAGGTCATCCAATAGGAAACCGGCAGGCGCGCATAAAACCGTTTTCTGACGACCGGCAGAACCGCGATCAGCGTATCCCTCGACCACGCACAGGCAAGGTAAACGCGCGCGCGCCCATAAGCCTCAAGCGCCGGCAGCAATGTCTCCGGCGCAAAGAAGGGGTTTTCTTCGAGAAGATCGCGGCAAAGCGCGCCCCACGCATCGCGCAGGGCGGGCGCGTCTTCGGGCGAAACGAGCTGCGCCCGAATTTCCGGCGATAAGTCTTTTTCCAACTGCGCAGACACCGCGCCCGTCTCCGACTTCAAAACAGCGCCGGCGGCAATGCCGGCCCGCAAAGGTCCATGCACAGTCCGGACCGTTAACGCTGTTTCAGGACAGAACGAGCCCCCGGCGGCGCGGAAAAGGCTTAACGCCCGCGCATTTCCTCATCGGACAGGGTGCGCGCCTCCTCGATCAGCATGATCGGCACGCCGTCGCGGATGGGATAGGCGAGGCCCGCCTTTTTACTGATCAGCTCGCCGGCCGCGCGGTCGTAATCGAGCGGGCCTTTGGTCTGCGGACAGACCAGAATTTCAAGAAGCCGCCTGTCGAGTTCCGGCTGGGGTTTCGCTTCGCTCATCGCAGGGCCGTCCTTGTTTTCATCATTGCAGCGGAACGTCGCTGTCATCGCCGCCCGCCAGCGCCATCAGCGCCATCAGACACTCGGCCTGTTCGGCAATGGTCTTGGCCTCGAGCAGGGCCTGTTTTTCATTAGGCTGGAAAGGGCAGCCCATGGCCAGCGAGACAATCAGCGACTGGGGCGAGGCTTCCGCCGCCTTTTCCCATTCGATCTGCAAATTCTCCGCAGCGAGATAATCCTGCAAGGCTTCGAGCAACGCCTCGCGGTCGATCTGCTTGACGGTCGGATCGTCCTCCGCGTCAATGACGAAGGCCTCCCAGTCAGGCCGCGCGAGGCGGTAGGCCGTGTCGGTCGAGAGTTCCTCAGCGAGCGCGAAACGCCGCGTGCCCGTCAGATTGATGAGATAGCGCCCGTCGCCCGTTTCGGCGAAAGAAGTGATGCGCCCGGCGCACCCGGCGCCGTAAAGCTGCGGCCGGCCGAGATCCGTATCCTCGAGGGGCTGGATCATGCCGATAAGGCGGTCGCCGGCGAGCGCGGCGTCCACCATGGCGAGATAGCGCGGCTCGAAAATATTGAGCGGCAATTGCCCGCCCGGCATCAAGAGCGCGCCGGAAAGGGGAAATAGCGGCAGCGTTTCCGGCTCCGTTTTCATTTTTCCGGGTTTTCCCGGCCCTTTCGCCGCCGAACCTGTCGCCATTGGCCGCCTTTACGAAAAGAGGATGGAGGACAGTTTGCGCCGGCCGCGCATCGTCGCGGGATGGCCATGGCCGAGCGCTTCAAAAACGGTCAGGAGTTTTTCCCGCGCCGCCGCATCATTCCATTCGCGGTCGCGTTCGATGATCGCCAGCAATTGTTCGATCGCCGGCTCCATCGCGCCCGCGCCGAGAAGGCCGTTGGCGAGCGCGAAGCGTTTATCGAGATCTTCCGGATTGGCTTGCGCGTCCGCTTCGAGCTGCGCGAGATCGCCCGCCTCACCGCCGCTGTCGGCAAGCGCCAGCGCGGCCTTGAGACTCGCCACGGCCTGATCGCCCTGCTTGTCTTCCGGGATCAGATCGAAGGTTTCGCGCGCCTTTTCCTTGTCGCCAAGGGCCAGGTGACAGCGCGCCAGCCCCGCAATGGCCGCAACATCTTGCGGATCGTTTTGCGCGGCCTGGGCATAGAGCTGCGCGGCCGTTGAAATATCGCCGCCTTCGAAGGCGGCGTCGCCGGCGGCGAGATAATCCTGGTTCGGGTCGCTCTGGGACTGGCCGTCCGCCTGAGGCAGGCGGTCGACAAACGCCTTGATCTCGCTTTCGGGGAGCGCGCCCTGGAAGCCGTCCACCGGACGGCCCTGGAAGAAGGCGTAGACCGTGGGGATCGACTGGATGCGCATCTGCGAGGCGAGCATCTGGTTCTTGTCAATGTCGATCTTGACGAGCTTGACCTTGCCGCCCGCGGCTTTCACGGCCTTTTCCAGATGCGGCCCGAGCTGCTTGCAGGGCCCGCACCAGTCGGCCCAGAAATCGACAATCACCGGCGTCTGCATGGACGCGGCGAGGACGTCCTGCTCAAACGTCTCGATGGTCGCATCCTTGATCAGATCCGCGTCCGGGGCTCCGGCTCCGCTTCCCTGTCCGCCGCCGATAATCTCGCTCATGTCAGGCCTCCGCGCCCGAAATCGTCTGCTGTTGGCCCCTGATTGGGCCTTCCTTCACTAAATGAGGGCGCGCGCCGTGAAACGCAACCGTCCCGGCGGACCGTTTCAGCCCTCAAACGGGCGCGAAAGCGGCAAAATCAGCGGCTCAAAGCCGCAGGCCTTCACGAAACGGACGAGATCGTCCGGAGAAATCGCCGTGGAGGCGGTGTTTTCGAGCGGATGAAACCATACCGGATCATGCGCGAAGAGCGCTTCGTCGAGGATCACCTGCGAAAGCGCCCTGGCGCTCTCATTGACGAGGGTGAAGGGCGTCACCGCGCCGGGAATGACCCCGAGCGTATCCGTCATCAACTCCGGCTTGCCGAAGGAAAGCCGGCCCTTCGCGCCGATCCGCTTGCCGAGCCCGATGAGATCGACCTGGGTCTCGCTGAGCGCGGTGGCGAGCGTCAGCTTGCCCTTTTTGTCTTTCAAAAAGAGGTTTTTGGAGTGCCCGCCCGGCATGTCCTTCTTGTGGTCGCGGCCCTCCTCCACGGTGAAAATGGCCGGATGCTCCACCGTCTTGTGGGCGATCCCCAGCCGGTCGAGAAAGGCGATCAGCGCGGCCCTGTCGGCTGGCGCGGGCCCTGAGGCGCCATCTCCGGCGGCGGCCGCGTCCGCCCCCTCATCCATGGCTTCGCCTGCCCTGTCGTTCTGCCTGTCGCCCGTCATCTGCGCTCCTTGAATTCCTGCTTGTCCCGCCAATGCGCCGGCGCGCATTCCCCGCTTGCAAAGCGCCCGGCCCTCGTGCATATAGCGGCCCCTGCCGGAGGCTCCAAGCGGGCCGATGCAGGCGCCGAGCGGGCGTAGCTCAGGGGTAGAGCACAACCTTGCCAAGGTTGGGGTCGTGAGTTCGAATCTCATCGCCCGCTCCATTTTCTTCACCCAAAATTCAAAACAACACATTGAAATCACAGGCCTTTTCGGCCTTGTTAGGTTTCGTGTCCGCTCGAAAGCGCCAGATTTGTGATAGAAAATGGATAGAGTTTGTGATAGAATTCAGGGATGTCGAAGCAATCCGATCCCGACCGCTACCTCCTCCTGCGCAACGGCTGGTATCACTATCAGCGCGCCGTTCCCCGCAAGCTCGCCCCCTTCTATGACGCCCCGCTGATCCGCGTTTCGCTCGGCACGCGCGCCCTCCCGGAAGCCCGCGAACAACGCGACGGTCTCGCTCGCGCCGACGACGAATACTGGCACGCGCTGAAGCAGAAAATGCGGCTCGAAGCGGCCGGTCAGGACATGGACATCGAGCCCGCCGCCAGACGGTACGAGCTGGCCAAAGCCCGCGCCATGGCCGTCGGCTTCAAATACCGCCCGCTGCACGAACTCGCAGACCCCGCCATGATCGAAGAACTGGTGCGCCGCTCGCTGGCCATCGGCAATCAGACCACCGCGGACGGGCGCGTGATTCCCGCACTCACCGACGCTGTCCTTGGCGGCGTCGACACGCCAAAATTGACCGTCAGCGGGGCCATGCGGCTCTATCAGGACGAAATCGCGCCGACCGACAATCGGCGCAAGTCGCGCGCGCAATTGCGGCTCTGGAAGGCAACCAAAGACCGGTCGCTGAACTATTTCGTCGAGGTGGTCGGCGATCTCGCCATGACCGACATTACCCGCGACCACGCACAGCAATATTTCGGCTGGTGGTCGGATCAGATCTCGCGCGAGAAGATGGGCGCCAAGGCCAAGTCCCCCAAAACCGCTGCGCGCCATTTTGGCGACATCCGCGACCTTTATCAGCGCTATTTCAAATATCTCGGCGAAGAGGACAGGGCGAATCCCTTCCGCAATCTCAATTTCAAAACCGCCCGCGGAAAAAAGAAAAAGCGCCCCGCCTTCAGCGACGATTGGGTGCGCAATCATATTCTCAAAACCGGCGCGTTCGACGGGATTTCCGATGACCTCTTCCTGATCACCTGTATCCTTATCGAAACCGGCTGCCGTCCAGGAGAAGTCATCAATCTCAGGCCCGAAGACATCCGCCTGACAGCGAATGTCCCTCATCTCGTCATTCCGTTCCGCGAAGATCGCGAGATCAAAGCGGCCGAGTCCGAACGCGAAATCCCGCTGGTCGGCGTCGCCCTGGAGGCCGCAAGACGAGCGCCGAAGGGCTTCCCCCACTATCATGACAAGACCAACAGTTTCTCCGCCGCGCTGAGCGCGACCTTCAAGCGGCGCGGTCTTTTCGAGACGCCGAATCATGTCGCCTATTCCTTCCGCCACGCCTTCGAGAACCGGATGAAAGAAGCAGGCATCGACTATGAATTGCGATGCCTCCTGATGGGGCACGACCATGACCGCCCCAAATATGGCGATGGCGGCTCTATGGCCTATCGCCAGAGCGAGATTCTGAAAATCGCGCACCCGTTTCCGGACGATTTCTTCGCGGCGTTCGACGCCAAACACGGGCGGGCGACAGCCTGAATGCGACCGGCGCGGTCCGGCTTTTGACGCGCGGGCCTGTTCGCCGCCGCTCTAATTTTTCGACGCCAAGCGGTCGTCCGGCTTCTGTTGCGACTGCGCGGGTTTCCGGCGCGCGTCGGCCAGGTCTTTGCGCCGTTTGCGCCGCCGGAGGCCGCGCCCCGCAACGGCGCTCCGGGCGACTTCTGAGATCCGGGCAGCGCTCTCCTCCCGTCTGCGCACCTCGGTGTCGAGCACTTCGAACAGCGGAAGATATTTCCGGTCATGAGTCATCACGACCTGCGCCAGAATCATCCGCGCTCTTCGCAGCTCTTCATCCGTAAACGCCATTGCCGCCTCGGATCGCCGGATGATTTGCGCCGCTCAACGCGCCTTCGGCCGGTTCCAGACCATGACGCCGGTGCCGTCCGTCTCGTTTTCGAAGAATGCGGCCCGCATCGGCTTGTCGAAACTCGGATCGTCGAGCTTCACGGCGAGATAAGGCGTCTCGCCATCCTTCGAGTCCTGACGCCAGGCCGCGCCAAGTTCTGCGCCGCCGGCATAGATCCGGAAGTCGGGCGCATCGTCATTGACCTTGTCCTTGTTGGGGATGAGCTGGGCCTTGACGTTAATCGTCATGGTCCGGATGGTGCCGGTATATTTTCCATCCTTGAGATTGAATGAGCCGATCTGCGCCATGGGTTACTCTCCTTTGCTAGCGTTGGCGTGAAGGGCCTTGCGGGCCCGCTTGAATCCGGCGTCCGCGCCGAGGAAGTTTTCGAGCATGGCCGGGATCAGCGTTTCGGGCTTTTCCTCCTCGCCATAGGTCTGACGGTAGATCGCCGCATAGTCGGTAAGCGCCTGTGCGAGATCGGGATCGACGCTGATGGTCAGTTTGACCGGCGTGCGGTCAGGCAGTTTATCGATGCGCAAACTCATGGATCGCCTCCTTCAGTGCGGCCGCAGGACAAGATCGCGCGTCACCACGACCCGAACGGGCCAGCCGGGACGCACACGGATCGTTGGTTGAATGCCAAGATTGCGTTCGACGACGCGCTGGCCGGCCTGGTTCACTGTGTCGCTCGTTCCGCGGCGGATTGCGCGTTCGATGTCGCTGTCATCGCCGGAGCCGAGTTCGGCGCCGATCCCGAGAATGGTCGCGAGACCGGCAGCGGTGAACACGCGGCCCCAATGATGATCGGTGCGGTCGGAAACGCCGGCATAGCCTTGCGCATCGGCGCCCGGCTCCGAAATCACCACAGAGGACCCGTCCGGAAAGATGATCCGGTCCCAGATCACCAGGGCGCGGTCCTGGCCGAAGGAAACCTCCGACTGATAGCGGCCGAGCAGCCGCGAACCCTGCGGGATCAGCAGATAATCGCCGCTCACCGTGTCGTAGACCGGTTGCGTCACCTGGGCGATGATGGTCCCCGGCAAGTCGCTGTTGATGCCTGTGATGAGAGACGCCGGGATCAACGCGCCCGCCATCACCTGATACGGCGAGACGGGATCTTCAACGCTGTGCGGATTATAGATGTCGGGGCTTCCGGTTTCGCCCGCGAACGCGCGCTTGCGGTCCTGCAAATTCGGATCGGGCTCGGCGCCGAAGGCAGACGGCGCGCCCTGCGGCATGCCGGCGAGCGCCAGGAGGTCTGGTCCGATCCCGTTGAGCGCCGCGCGCTCCAGAGAGAGCCGATCGGCGGACCGGCCGTCCGTGGTTTTCGCGGCGCCGCCGGTTTCCGATTCCAGGCGGAAGAAGACCGGCGCGCGCGCCGCTTCCTCTTCGAGTGCGGCGAGCCGCATGCGCCGCGCCCGTTCGGCCTCGTCTTCCGGGTTCGGCCGGAAGTCGTCATTGATCCGACGCGCATATTGCGGCTCAACGCCAAGTTCGCGTTCGGCCTGAAGCACCGTCGCGCCGAGATCGCCGGAGAGCGGCGGTCCGAGTACGACATCCGGCGGCGTCGCATCATCCTTGGGCGTCAGGCGCAGATCGGTATAGCTCGCCGGCAGCGAGGCGAGCCGGTGCGGCTTTCGCGTATTGCCGGTATTGTAGATCTCCTGCCGGTCGGCGGGATCGACGGCTTTGGGTGGGGCAAGCGCAATGCTCGCCGCCGCGAACAGGAGCAGCGCGCCGACGCCCGCGCCCGCCATCAGCACTTTGCGATTGATCTTCGCGACCGGGCGCGGCGCCGCGCGGATTTTCAGCCGCTCGGCATGCTCGTCGAAGGGAACAGGATCGGCCATCGCGCTCAGCCCTTCGATCCGGCGCCGAGCGAGGCGGTGCGTTCGACCCGGATGATGCGTACGACCGTCTGCGGCTTCTCGCCGAGGCGAAGTTCCGCCGCGCGGAACAGGCGATCGACGACATAGTACGTCCCGCGCACGCGGTAATTGACGAGTTCGGCGTCGTTCTCGTCATTGAGAACGAACAGCGGCGGCATGTCGGTGGTCGTCACGCCTGCCGGCATCTGGATGAAGACCTGACGGCCGTCATCGAAGACGCGCACCGGCTTCCAGTCGGGATCGTCGCCGGTCAGTCTGTACTCGAAGTTAAGCCCGTCCAGCGCAAGACCGCGTTCGACCGTTCCGGCGTCACGCGCCAGCGCGTCGCGATTGCGCGCGGCGAGCCGGGTCAGCTCGTCGGCAGGATAGCGCCAGGAGAGCGCCGCCATATAGCCGCTCGCAACGCTTTCGAGTTCCAGATGATAGGTCCGGCGGTCAGTCGCGATCATCAGATTGGTGCGGATGCCGGCATTGATCGGCTTTACGAGGACATGCGCGCGGGCTTCGGCGCCTGAGCCGGACAGCGTGTCGCCCACGACCCAGCGCACCGTGTCGCCGGCCGACACGGACACGAGGTCTTCGCCCGGCTGCAAGGCAATATCGCTGACCTGACCGGGGCTAGCATAGAGCCGGTAAAGCGCACCTTCCGTGTAAGGATAGACCTGGATCGCATTGACATAGCCATCCACCGTCGGCTCCATCAGCGCATGCGCGCGGCCTTGCTCGATCGCCTCCTCGGGCGGGACCGGCGGTTCCGGCGGCGCGGCGTCGATCTTCTTCAACTGGCCCGGCAGCGGAAGCGGCACGGCGGTTTCGACGATTTCGACCGGGTAATCCTCCGTCTCCTCGAACGGAACGGCGCCGACAAAACCGGCGCGGTCGAACCCGTCATCGGCGGGCGCCGACGCGCAAGCCGCCGTCAGGGCGAGCATGGATGAGGACAACAGAATACGCATGGGGTCAGTCTCCTGTGACAAGGTCCTGGCCCCAATGGAGCTCGTGGACATACAAACCGAGGGGATTGGCGCGCAGCGTCGCCGCATCGCGCGGCGGCTGGGTGACGATGGTGAAGAGCCCGGTGAAGCGGTCGGACTTCATCAGCGCGCCATTCTCGTAAGTCTTCTCGATCCAGCGCGCCTGGAAGCTGTCCGCCGACACGCGGACGACGCTGACGATCTCGACCGTGCGCGAACGGCGCCCGATGTCCGCGAAAGGGTCATTGGCGTTTGCATATTCGCTGAGCGTCGTCGCCGCGCGGTCGGTTACAAAGTCGTAAGCCCGGAGCCAGTTCTCACGCACCACGACCGGATCGACGGATAGCCCGCGCACATCCTGTATGAAGTTCGCGAGGTGATGCGCGATCTGCGCATCGCTCGGATTGTAGCGCTCAACGGCCGGCGCAACCGCACGCGCCGCGCCGGTTTCGTCGACTTCGACCACATAGGGCGTCACGGTCGATTGCAGACTGCGCCAGACGAGCGCGCCGGACGTCGCGAAGGAGAGCGCGAGACAACCGAGCGCCATCAGACGCCAGTTCTTCGACTGCACGCGCGCCGATCCGATCCGTTCGTCCCAGATCTGTCCGGCTTTCTGATAAGGCGTTTCCGGGAACGGGCTCTGGCCGTAGCTGGTCGATGAGCGTTTGAAGAACATGGGTCAGTCGTCCTTGTCTGTGAGGGTCGGCGCCGCGCCGGACGAGCCGTGATCGCCTTCGCGTAAGGTGTGGGCCGCCGCCTGACTGGCATGGGCCATGTGCTGCTGGGTCTGCATGCGTCGCGCCCAGGCCGGACTGCCCGCAGATGCGGACGGCTGAGGCGGCGGCCCGCCGACCGGCGATCCGCCCGTCGCGGTCCATGCGCCGCGCGCGCCATGTGTGTAGGCGTCGCGGATCGCGTCGCCCGGCCGCGAGAGGGTGCGGCGAACGACATCGCCGCCCGCGCGGGCGACGCCCGCAAGACCCGCAGCAACCGCGCCGGCGCCGGATGCGCCGGAGGCGACCGACCCCATCGCATAGGACGTGCGCGCGCCGCCGGCGACGGATGCGCCCGCCTTGACCGCGCCGGAGACGCCTTTCGCGCCCGCGCCGATCAGCGCCTTGCCGCCAAGACCGGCGGCGTAGGTCCCGGCGAGCACGCCCGCTGTTGCGCCCGCCGCCGAGCCTGCGCCGAGCTGCGGCGCGCCGGTGATGAGGCCCGACGCGATGCCGGGTGCGAAGACACCCATCCAGAAGAAGACGAGCGCGGCGAGCACGGTCCCCATGACCTGCGCCAGCGTCACGTCATCGCCCGTATGAAAGGCATCCGCCACCGAGCCGAACAGCGTTGAGCCGATGCCGATGACAATCGCCAGCACCATCAGTTTGACGCCGGACGTGATGACATTGCCAAGGACCCGTTCGGCGAGGAACGAGGTCTTGTTCCAGAGCGCGAAGGGCACGAGCACGAAGCCCGCTAGCGTCGTCAGCTTGAATTCCAGGATGGTGATGAAAAGCTGCACGGCGAGGACGAAGAAGGCGACCATGATCACCGCCCAGGCGATCAGCAGGATCGCGATCATCACGAAGTTGTTGAAGAAGGCGATGGGGCCCGACAGGTCGGCGATGTTCTGGAGCAGCGGTTTCGCCGCCTCAAAGCCGACGCCGGCGATGTAGCCGGGGCGCATCAGATCGTCCGGCGTCATCGCGCCGCCGCCGGCCGTTAGCCCGAGCCGGGCGAAACTGTCGAAGATTACGCCGGACAGCATCGAAAAATTGCCGATGATGAAGGCGAAGAACCCGACATATAGAATTTTCTTCAGGAGGCCCGCGATCACGTCGGCGTTTTGCGACAAGGCCCAGAAGAGACCCGCCAGCGTCACATCGATCACGATCAGCGTGGTCGACAGATAGGCGACGTCGCCCGCGAGCAGGCCGAAGCCTGAATCGATATAGGCGATAAACGTCGCGAGAAATGTATCGATCACGTCCATCGCGCCTCAATCTCCCATAAAGCTTCTGAAGCGGGCGCGGGCGCGTTCTTCTTCGGCCAGCATGCGCGCATGATCGAGGGCGTCGGCGCGGTATTGCGCCGCCATAATCGCCTCCATCTGCATCAATTGCTCGGTCTGCATCGCCTCTATCTGATTGCCGGCCTGGGCGGCTTGTAGCGCGCCCGCAGCCGTCTGGCTGCGCTCAACGAGACCGGCGATGGCGCCGGCGTCGGTCTCATTGTCGGCGAGCGCGGCAGAGAGCGTGACGAGCGTGTCGCGATAAGCGAGCCGCGACTGGCTCCAGCGGCGCCGTGCGTCTTCCACGAGCGCCGCCTGCGAAGGCGGCTCGCCATAGGAATCCGGATAGGCTTCATCATAATCGCGTTCGACCGTCTCAACGCCGTAGCCGATGCCTTCCGCTTTGCGCATCAGTTCAGCGATACGGTTAATCCGATCAAGGATGATTGCCTCGGCGACATTGACCGGCAGGGTTTCGAGATTGCGCGCCATATTCTCAAGCATCTCGATTTCGTGTGAGAGTTGCTGGATCTGGTTTTCGATTTCCTGGAGCGCACGCACGGCCTGCAACACGTTCTGCGCGTGGTTCGCCGGATCGTAGACGACGCCGCCGAAGAATTGTGCCTGCGCCGCCGGCGCGATGGTAAGGAGGCCCGCGCATAATGCGCCCTGAATGAATCTGCGATAATTCATGGCGACATCTCCAGTTCGGCGGGATCGAAAGCATCGGGTGCGCCCGCCAGCAGTTCGCGGACGTTGACCCCAGGCCAGCGGCCAAGCAGGTCGGCGGCGCAGTCGAGCCCTTTCGCGCGCAGGAAGGCGCCCGCGAAGCCGTTCGGATCGGCTTCATTCAGCGCCTTGTCGATGCGTTTCTGATTGATCGGATCGGCCGCGCCGCAAATGGCGAGCGCGATGGGGCCAAGCCCCAGATCGAACACACGCGCGCCGAGCGGCGACTGGTAATAATAGTCCCGCTTCGGCGTCGCCCGCGCGATCAGCTCGACCTGCCGGTCATTGAGGCCGAAGCGCTGATAGGCTTCTTTCGATTGCGGTTCGGCCGCGCGTTCATTCGGCAGGAAGATCCGCGTCGGACAGGATTCGATCAGCGCCGGCGCAATCGACGAATTCGAAATATCCGCCAGCGATTGCGTCGCGAATACGACGGCGACTTGTCTTTTGCGCAGCGTCTTCAGCCATTCGCGAATGCGCGCGGCGAAGGCCGGATTGTCGAGGAAAAGCCAGGCTTCATCAAGAACAAGCAGCGTCGGTCTGCCGTCGAAGCGCGCTTCCAGCCGATAGAAGAGGTAAGTCAGCACCGCAAGCGCCGCGCCGCCCGAATGCATCAGCTCTTCCATCTCGAAGCAGACCGTGTCGGCGAGCGACAGGCTGTCCGTGTCCGCATCGATCAGCCGGCCATGCGCGCCTTCGAGCGTGTAAGGATGAAGCGCCGCCTTCAGGGCGTCCTCCTGGAGCATCAGCGACAGTCCCGTCAGCGTGCGTTCGCGTTCCGGCGCGCTCGCCAGCGCCGTGACCGCTTCCCAGAGGCGCGCCTTGAGGTCCGGCGTCATGGCGACGCCCTCCTGAACGCAGAGACCGCCCAGCCAGTCGGCGGAGAACCGCGCGCCGGATTCCGTGTCGATGTCCTTCAGGGGTTGAAGGCTCGGTCGTTCGGTCCCGCCGAGATCCACATGCGCGCCGCCCATGGCGAGCGTTGCCGCCCGCGCCGAGCGGCCCTTGTCGAAGAGGAAGATCTGCGCGCCTTCATAGCGCCGCCATTGCAGCGCCAGCATGGAGAGCAGCACCGACTTGCCGGCGCCGGTCGGGCCGACCACGAGCGTATGACCGACATCGCCGACATGGAGATTCAAACGAAACGGCGTCGTCCCGTCGGTCTGCGCTTCGATCAACGCCGCACCGCCAAGATGCGGGTTCTCCGCTGAGCCGGCCCACACCGCGGAAAGCGGGACCATATGAGCAAGGTTCAGCGTGTGCAGGATCGGCTGGCGCACATTGGCGTAAACATGGCCCGGCAGAGAGCCGAGCCATGCTTCGACCGCATTCAGCGTTTCGCGGATCGCTGTGAAGCCGCGGCCATTGACGACGCGCTCGGCGATGCGGATATTTTCTTCGACGGTCTTTGGGTTGGTATCGGCGACGGTGATCGTGGTCGTGACATAGCCATAGGAAACGAGATCGCTGCCAAGTTCCTGCAAGGCTGCGTCGGCGTCGGCCGCCTTGTTGTCGGCGTCGATATCGAGCAACGCGGCCTGTTCGTTGAACAGGGTCTCGCGCAGCACAGCGCCGATGGATTTGCGCTTGGCGAACCAGTGCCGGCGCTTGCGCCCGAGGATCTTTTCAGCCTCCGCCTTGTCCATGGCGATGAACCGCGTCGCCCAGCGATAGGAAAAGCCCTGGCGGTTCAGTTCGTCGAGAATGCCCGGCAGGGTCGAGGCCGGAAAGCCAAGGATCGTCAGCGTGCGCAGATGCGCCGCGCCGATCATCGGTTCGAGCCCGCCCGCGAACGGCTCGTCGGCGAGGATCGCATCGAGGAAGACCGGCAGTTCCGGCGCCGTCACGCGATGGCGCTTGGTCGAGATCGTTGAGTGTAGATAGGTCAGCGTTTCGTCATCGCTGAGGCGCGCGATATCCGCGAGACAGGTCGAGAGAAGATCGAACACCCGCAACGCCTGCTGTTCGAACGTCTCCAGCCTTTCGCGCCAGGTCGCCGAACTCTTCGCCTGCGGGCGCTGGATCAGGGCGCGCTCGGCATTGCCGGCGGCGTCCGCCGGCGGCAGCCAGAGCAGTGTCAGATAATAGCGGCTTTCGAACCGCGCGCCGGCCTCGTCGGCTTGCAGGGCGCGCTCCATATCGACGAGCCAGGAGGCGGCGTCCGGAAACGCGCCATGCGGATAGTCGCCGGCTTCCTCGCGCTGCGCCTCGAAGAACAGCGCCCAGCCGGAACCGAAGCGGCGCAACACATTGTTGACGCGCGCCATGACGGCGACGAGTTCGGCCTCGGTCGAGCTTTCGAGATCGGGCCCGCGATAACGAAACGTCGTCTGGAACGAGCCGTCCTTGTTGAGAACGACGCCCGGCGCCGGAAGGCACGCCCAGGGCAGATAATCGGCAAGGAGGCGCGGCGTTTCGGAATATTCTTTGAGGTTCAGCATTGAAGATGCTCCCGGTGACGGGTCGACCGCGCGGCGACGGCCATGAAATCCGGATCGCTGCGTGCGATGAAGACGGCGGCCGAATGGCCGAGCGCCCAGAGCGCAAGGCCCGGTATCCAGAGCCGCAGGCCCAGCGCCAACGCCGCGGCCAGCGTCCCGATGGCGATGGCGGCGCCCCTCGGCGCGCCCGCCATCAGGATCGGCTCGGCGAGCGAGCGATGCAGAGGGATTTCGTAACCCTCGACCATCACAGCAACGCGCCGCCGCCGAAGGAGAAGAAGGTCAGGAAGAAGCTGGTCGCCGCAAACGCGATCGAGAGACCGAAGACGATCTGGATGAGCTTGCGGAAGCCGCCGGAGGTTTCGCCGAAAGCCAGCGTCAGACCGGTAAGGGTGATGATGATCACCGCAACGATCCGTGCGACCGGACCTTCGATCGACTGCAGGATCTGATCGAGCGGGCCTTCCCAGGGCATGCCGGTGCCGGCGGCGTGCGCTGGACCGGCGATGATCGTCATTGCCGCGATGCAAGCCGCTGCCTGCACCGTCCGGTTCAGGGCCCTGATTTGCGAGTAGATTGTCATGACGCGTCTCCTTGGTTCACGAGGGAAAGAGCGGGGGAAATGAGCGGCGCGGTCGCATAACCGTCGCCATCGCGTCCGGTGACGCGCAGCGCTTCTTCGATGCGGCGCTTGCCGCCGGACCGGCTCATGAAGACAACGACGTCGATGGCGTCCGCGATCAGGGCGACCGGCGCCTGACGCGCTGCTTCCAGTGTCAACTGTTCAAGCCGGGCGAGCGCGCCGCGCGCGGAATTCGCATGCAGCGTCGTGATCCCGCCGGGATGGCCGGTGTTCCAGGCCTTCAGGAGATCGAGCGCTTCGGGCCCGCGCACCTCGCCGACCACGATCCGGTCGGGGCGCAGGCGCATGGTCGAGCGCACAAGCTGTTGTAACGAGACATGCTCCCGGTGCGTGCGCAAGGCGACAACGTTCGGCGCGCTGCAGGACAACTCACGCGTGTCTTCGAGAATGATGATCCGCTCATCCCGAAAGGCCGGCTCGGCAAGCAACGCGTTTGTGAAAGTGGTCTTGCCGGACGACGTGCCGCCAGCGATCAGAATGTTCGCCCGTGCGGCGAGCATGGCGCGCAGCGATGCTGCGACGGCGGGCGCGAGCGCGCCCTGTTCAATATAGTCGTCGAGACCGAACAACGTCGCCGCCGGCTTGCGGATCGAAAAGCACGGCGCCGAAGAAACAGGCGGGAGAAGCCCTTCGAACCGCTCGCCGCCGCCGGGGAGTTCTGCGGAGACGATAGGGGAATGACGGCCAACGGCTTCTCCCGCCCCCGAGGAGACCAGGCGAATAACTCGCTCCCGGTCGGAGGGCTCAAGACGATGATCGGAAGCGACAACGCCGCACCCGGCCCTTTCGATCCAGACCGATCCGTCGGGATTGACCATGATTTCGATCGTGTCCGGATCGGCGAGCGCGTCGCGGATGACGGACGAGAACGCTGTACGCAACATCGTGATGTGGCGTTCGTCCGTTTCCTGCTTTTGCGTGTTCGCCGGCATGTCGCCGCTCCCTTTCATCGTCTCGATGCAGATCATCGCGGGTTTGAGACGCGTCAGGGAGTTGGAGCGCAGGCCATTTTCGGCCATGGTCGGCAACGTTCGGCAACACGCGGAAATGATGCGCCCGAACGGCTCTCATGAAGAAACTGGTAAACGGGCCAGTGCAATGCAAATAAATCGCTGCCGCACACTTTCGCCGGTCGCACAGGCGGCAAATAAAGACGGCTGATCGGCTGGCGCCATTCTTGCCTCAACCCACATGGGAAGGAGGCGGAATATGACCCGTTCAGACCTCGATTCCGCAGACATACTTGAAGCTTATGATTATCTAAGCCCGCTTTCCCCGGATCGCTGGGCCTGGGAATTCCTCCGGCGCAACGCGGATTTTCGCCGTGACGCCGCCTGCGTGAACGCTGACGATATCTCGGAAAAGACCGCGCCCTGCGTCGATGTCCGGCTCCTGCGCCCGCGCACCGACCAGACGCTTGCCGAGCGTTGGGGGCTCATCTTCATGCCTGACCCGAATCGCGACGCCTATCATGCGGACGCGGTCTGGAATCGTTTGGCTTTTCCGCATCAGGTCGAGGTCAATTGTCGGCCGCGCGCCCTCGACCAACGCTGCGAGCTCTGGGATCGCTCCATCCCGATTTGCGACATCACCCACATCACCGACATGATGGGCCGCGAGTATCTGCTGGTGCGCCGCAATGGCGTTGTCGTTCAGCTCTGTTGTACCGGGATTTCCTTGCTCGGGCTGGAGCCTGTGAAAATGCGCCTCACCATCTCGGACGTCGACGGCTACGACCATCGCGTCAAACTCCAGAAGGCTGCTTTCGAAATCTATGGCGACGGACCGCATCCGCCGGGACCGGTCTGGACCAAGACCACGGAAGTCCTTCGCAATTGCCTGATTGCGCTCGACGGTCTCGACCAGGGCATGAGCCACAGGGAAATCGCCATCGTGCTTCACGGCTCTGCGCGCATCGAGGAAGACTGGAGCGGCTCGTCGATGAAGCACGCGATCCATTATCTCGTAAAAAAAGGGCAGGGACTCCGCGACGGCGGGTATCGGAAGGAATTGCTGGGCTCCGACCTGGCGCCAGCGGGCCCGCATTGCGCCTGAGCATCGACACGAAACGGGAGCAGACCCGTGCGAGCGTCCGCGCTAGCGCTCGCCGCTACTACGCCTTCCTATTTACGCGCTCCTGAAGTTCGCCGATCTCCGCCATCAGCGCATCAAAGCCATCTGCATCGTCAAACAGCAGGCCATCAGCGATCATCGCTTCATAATCTTTGCGCAATTCTTCGAGGCGGTCGCCCGTCGGCACGAGGTTCAGTTTGCCCTGCACAGCCGCCGCATAGTCGATCTCTGCGTCGTCGGCTTTCTTCTCGCGAAAGAAGAGGGATTTGTGCGTTGCGACGGCGGAAGCCAGCGCTTTATCGGCGATCGCCTTCTCGGCAACGCCTTTTCGTTTGAGCCGCGTCAGATCGTGCCAGTGCCGGGCGAAAGCCGGACGCCCGCGATGCCGTCCGCCTTCGCAGAAAACATGAACGGCCGTGGCTTTTTCCCAGAACGTCAGTTCAGGGGCCATGGCGCGGACAGACGCGGTTGGAAATGTCAGCATCGGAAGGGCTGGCGCTGCGTCGCAGGAAATCTCAACCGCGGTTGCAGGTTCTCCCGTCGAGCGCGCTCCGAACTCGGCAACGACTTCGGGTTTGACATAGCCGCTGCCCGTGGCCGCGGGCGCAAATGCAATGGTCAGCTTTTCACCTTCAGCGGTCAGATTAGCCGTCAATCCATCTGCCTTCAGCGCAGCCTCTATCGCTGACATGGCGGTCCCGCTCACCCATGCCGGAAGCTCCTCCCGGACTTTATTCGTCCATTTGGCTGCCTGGGAGCGGCTGGGCGGGATGCCGCCAGATTCTTTCGTCGCTAGATCGGGAATAAAGGCGGTGATGTCGTAAGTCAGATCGATGTCTTCGGAAAACCGGCTGATGACATCATACGCCTTCGAGAGCGATGTCCCGCCCTTGAAGACCAGGTCGCCGCCGAACGGCGCTGAAAACAATTTATTCAGTGTCCAGACGACCCACACATCCTTTTCGAGAAGATGCGCGGGCCGCCCGGTGATGTCAGCCGCGACCGCCAGCGCTTCGGCGCGCTCCGCGTCGGCCAATGACAGAAATGCCTGAAGCTGTTCGTCAGACGGCAAGGACGCTGATCTCCTTCGCCATCCATCCGGGCACAAGCGGGCGCATGGACAGGAGTTCCTGCTTTTCTTTCTCGTTCAACGCCGCGCCGAGCCGGCGCGCGGTCTCCGGCGCATGTTCCCGTCCCATCCATGCGAGCGCGCGCACCGCTTGACCGGAACGCGCCATCGGCCGCTGAAGCAGCCACGCCGGAGCATGACGAAGCTCGACCTTCTGCCGGCCAAGCGCCAGCGACCGGGTGCGGCCGGATGTGAGATACACCATGGATGCCGGGTTCTGAGTTGTCAGCCCCAGCATGTTCGCCGCCGCTGCGCCACTCGGCGCCACCGCCTCGCCAGTGTGCGCGGAAAGCTGTTCCACGAACTTCTCAGGCGTCGGCGCACGCTTGCCGAAGCGCGAAACGACAGGACGGGTATAGACGCCGCGTCCCGCGCGGATCAGCACGCCGCGTTTCACGAGCCGCGACAACGCCTGATCGACATTCGCACGCTCGCCAAGATGCAGGAGCGCCTTTGCCGCAATCGGCGCGCCTTCCGGCAGGCCTTCGGCGTATCGAAGAATGGCTTCGGTGGTTTTCATCTCAGGTCTCCAATTGTCAGAAACGTAGTGTAGTTTCTGACATTTTTCAATGAACAATTCACTGCCGTCCGAGACCTGATGGCAAGGCCTTGAAAAGGCTCGGGATTAGGGAATGCCGGGCGGATCGAAGGCGGCGCGGTCCACAATTTCCATGCATGAAGGGCCGGATAAGCTGCCTTGACTCTTCGCGATTGTGAAGAACAAAATAAGAACATGAGCGCAGGAACCGAGATCACACGCCTTCAGACCATCGCCGCAACCGGCCTCGCAGGGCCGGCCGCGCATGGCGAAATCCGCCTCGCCGGGCCCGTCAGCTTGGCGCGCGGGCGCGTCCACGAAGTCATGGGCGACAGCGCCGACATTTTCGCCCTCACCGCCGCCGCAGCGGCCAAGGGACCGGTTTTCTGGATCGGCGTGTCGCGCGATGTCGAAACCCTTGCGCCAACGGGACTGCAGGACTTTGTCGATCCAGCGCGACTGGTCCTGTCCATCGGTCTTAATCGCGCCGAAACACTCTGGGCCGGCGAGCAGGCGCTTCGCTCGCGCGCCGCCCCTTGCGTCATTGTCGAATTGCAGGATGGGCCGGATCTCAAGGAGAGCCGGCGGCTCCAGATTGCGGCGGAGGAAAGCGGCGCGGTCGGTCTGGTCCTCGTTCACGGGCGCGCACGCGCGTCCGCGGCGGAAACGCGGTGGACCTGCGACGCCGCAGCCGGGGATGGGTGGGTATGGAATTGCACGAAGAGCAAGCGCGGGCCGCCGGGCGCGTGGCGCGCATCGTCATCGGGGAAGCATCATGCGCCGCACCTTGTCGCTATGGCTGCCTCAGCTACCGCTTGACCGGCGCATCCGCCTCGGCGACCAGCGGGTTCATGACGCCTTCGCCATCGTCACGGAACTGCGCAACGCCTGGCGGCTGACGCATCTCACCGAACCCGCCCGAAAGGCCGGCCTCGCGCCGGGCCTCTCGCTCGCCGATGCACGCGCCATCTGCCCGTCGTTCCTCACCGAACCGGCCGACCCGTCGCGCGAGGAAGCGCTCCTGCGCGCGCTCTGGCGATGGGCCGATCAGTTTTCACCGCGCGTCTCACTCGATCCGCCCGACGGATTGCTTCTCGACATTGCCGGTTGCGCCCATCTCTTCGGCGGCGAACGCGATATGGCGGAGACGATCCGTGAACGCGCCGGCGACCTGCAGATCACAGCGCGCATCGGCATCGCCGACACAAAAGGCGCCGCCGCGGCGCTTGCCCGGTTTGCGCCCGCTCCCATCGCCATTGCCGCGCCGGGGGAAGCGGCCGCGGCGCTGGAAGCGTTGCCGCTTGCCGCCCTCGGCCTCGACCCGGCGCTTGTCAACGATCTGCGCCGCACCGGCCTTCAGACCGTCGGACAGCTCTACGCCGTCAAATCCTCGGAACTCGCCCGGCGTTTCGGCCTGGAGCTGACCTCGGCCCTTGAACGCGCACTCGGGCGCACACCCGATCCCGTCACACCCAAAAGCGCCGATCCGGTTTACGCCGCGCGCGCCACGCTGCCCGATCCGATCGGCCTTATGACCGACCTCGAAGCCGTGATCCTGCGGCTCGCAGACTCCGTTTGCGGCCGGCTCTCGGAAGCGCAATGCGGCGCGCGGCGCTACCGGCTCACCGTGCGTCCGGTCGACCGCCCCGATGAGATCATGACCATCGGCTTCGCCCGGCCGACCGTTGCGCCCGCAGCCGTCCTCCAGCAGTTCCGCACGCCGCTCGACAAGCTCCGGCTCGACTTCGGGGCCGACTTCTTCCGCCTTGTCGCGGAAAGCGTCGAACCCCTGCATCCGCGCCAGACGGGCTTCGGTCATGAGACCAGAAGGGAAGACGACCGCACCGACCTTATCTCGACGCTTGGCAACCGGCTCGGCTTCGACCGTGTCCGGATATATGCGCCCGGTGAGAGTCATCTTCCGGAACGCGAATACATGACGCTCGAAGCCATGGATCGGCCCGATGCGCCCGCCTGGACGCCCTCGCCGCGATCGCGGCCCGTGCGCCTTTATCATCCGCCCGAGCCCTTGCACGTCGAAACGCCGGGCCGCCCGCCGCTTAAATTCGAATGGCGGCGGCGGCTTTTCGAAACCGCCCGCGCCAGCGGTCCCGAACGGCTCGCCGGCGAATGGTGGCGGGAAGGCGACGCCCGGCTGCGCGACTATTGGCGCGTCGAAACCAGCGAAGGCCTGCGCCTTTGGCTTCTGACCTGGCCCGGCGCAACGGAGCCCGTCTGGTTCGTCGCAGGACGGTTCCCATGAGCTACGTCGAACTATGCGTCACGAGTAATTTCACCTTCCTGACCGGTGCGTCTCACGCCGACGAGCTGGTCGCGCGCGCGAAAGATCTCGGCCTTGCCGCCCTCGCCATTACCGACACGAACACCTTCGCCGGTATCGTGCGGGGGCATGCGGCCGCAAAAGAGCTGGGACTGCGCTACATTGTCGGCGTGCGCCTTGTGCTCAGCGCCGGGCCGGATCTGCTTGCCTATCCGAAAACCCGGACCGGTTATGGCAACCTCTGCCGGCTCCTCACAATCGGCAAGCGTCGCACCGGGAAGGGCAAATGCGACATCGCGCTCGGCGATGTCGTCGAATGGGGCGGCGATTGCGTGTTCGTCGTCATGGGCGGCGATGACGATCATCGTCCCGGTCGCCATCATGATGCTGCTGGCGATGCTGCTGATGTTGATGATGACGCCGCCGGTGATGATGATCATCTTCCTCATAATGGCTGCGCCGCGGCGATCCGCCGGCTCATGGCGGCGTTCGGCGATGACGTCTTCACCGGCATGGCGCCGTGCTACGACGGCGAGGACGACGCCCGCTTCGCCGCGCGGGCAGGGATCTCGGACGCAACCGACGCGCCGCTGGTGGCTCTGGGCGATGTCCTCATGCATGCCGGCAAGCGGCGCATGCTGGCGGACATCCTCTCCTGCATCCGGGAGAAAACCACCATCGACAAACTTGGCCGCCGGGCGCAGCCGAACGCGGAACGCCGTCTTAAATCCGAATTCGAAATCCGCCGCCTCTACCGCGACTATCCGGAAGCCGTGCAGAACGCCGGCCTGATTGCGGACCGCTGCACGTTCTCCCTCGACGATCTCAAATACGAATATCCCGACCAAATCACCGACGGCATGGCGCCCGATGTCCGCCTGCGCCAGCTTACGGAAGAGGGACTGACGCGCCGCTATCCGGACGGCGAGACCCCGGCCGTGCGCGCGCTTGTCGAGAAGGAGCTGACGCTCATCGCAGAACTGGATTACGCCCGCTACTTCCTGACCGTCCATGACATCGTCGCCTTCGCGCGTTCGAAGAACATCCTCTGCCAGGGACGCGGGTCGGCCGCGAACTCCGTCGTCTGCTACGCCCTTGGCGTTACCGAAGCCTCGCCCGAGACGATCTCCATGGTGTTCGAACGCTTCATCTCGGCCGCGCGCAATGAGCCGCCCGACATCGATGTCGATTTCGAACATGAGCGGCGCGAAGAGGTCATCCAGCACATTTACGAAAAATACGGCCGCCACCGCGCCGGCATCTGTTCGACCGTCATCCACTTCCGCTCGCGCGCCGCGATCCGCGAAGTCGGCAAAGCCATGGGGCTCTCCGAAGACGCCGTCGCCGCGCTCGCAAGCCAGGTCTGGGGCACAAGCAGCGCCGGCATCGCCAATGAACGCGCAAAGGCCGCCGGGCTCGATCTCGCCGACCGGCGGCTTAAGCAGACCCTCGCGCTGACCAAAGAGATCATCGGCTTTCCCCGGCATCTCTCCCAGCATGTCGGCGGCTTCGTCATCACCCGCGGACGCCTCGACGAACTTTGTCCCGTCGAGAACGCCGCCATGGAAGACCGCACCATCATCGAATGGGACAAGGACGATATCGACGTCATCGGCATGCTGAAAATGGACGTCCTCGCCCTCGGCATGCTCACCTGTATCCGTAAAGCGTTCGATCTCCTGCGGACATGGAAGGGGCAGACCTACGCTCTTTCGACGCTGCCGCCGGAAGACCCCGACATCTATGACATGCTCTGCGTCGGCGACACCGTTGGCGTCTTTCAGGTCGAAAGCGGCGCGCAGATGAATTTTCTCCCGCGCATGCGCCCCAGATGCTTCTACGACCTCGTGATTGAAGTCGCGATCATCCGCCCGGGTCCAATCCAGGGCGATATGGTCCATCCCTATATCCGCCGCCGCCACAAGCAGGAGGCGGTGACTTATCCCTCGAAAGCGCTGGAATCGGTTCTCGCAAAAACCCTCGGCGTGCCGCTGTTTCAGGAGCAGGCCATGCAGATTGCCATCGTCGCGGCCGGCTTCACCGCCGGCGAGGCCGACCAGCTCCGCCGCGCTCTTGGCAGCTTTCGCGGGCCGGGCTCCGTCGAAGCCTTTCGCGACCGCTTCGTGGCGGGATGTCTTGAGAACGGCTATGATCAGGCATTCGCCGAGCGCTGTTTCAAGCAGCTTGAAGGATTCTCCGGCTACGGATTTCCAGAGTCACATGCGGCAAGTTTTGCGCTGCTCGTCTATGCCTCGTCCTGGATCAAGCGGCGCCATCCGGAGGTCTTCTGCTGCGCGCTCCTCAATGCGCAGCCCATGGGCTTTTATGCGCCTGCCCAGATCGTCCGCGACGCGCGCGCCCATGGCGTCAAAATCCTGCCGGTCTGCATCGAGCGAAGCTTCTGGGACAATGTGCTGGAACCCGCCGGCGACGGATCGCTCGCCGTGCGCCTTGGCTTCCGCCAGATCAAGGGCGTCGCCGAAGAGGACGGGCACTGGCTCGCCGCCGCCCGCGGCAATGGCTACCGCTCCATCGACGCGGTCTGGCGCCGCGCCGGCGTCGGACGCAGCGTGCTCGCCCGGCTCGCCGGGGCCGACGCCTTCGCCGAATACGGCCTCAGCCGGCGCGACGCGCTCTGGGAAGTGCAGGGGCTTGGCGGCGATAAACCGCTGCCGCTGTTCGAGCAGGATGGAGAAGGTCTTCCAGTCATCACCTCGCCGCTGCCGGTCATGTCCGACAGGGAAGAGGTGTTCGAGGATTACGTTGCGACGCGCCTCACGTTGCGCGATCATCCGGTCCGATTGCTCCGCCCCGAAATCGGCCGCTTCGCCAGCGCCGCCACCCTGCGCAATGCACCCGACCGCCAATGGGTCACGGTCGCCGGCCTCGTCATCACCCGCCAACGTCCCGGCACCGCGAGCGGCGTCATCTTCCTCACCCTCGAAGACGACACCGGCGTCTCCAACATCATCGTCTGGCCGAAGACCTTCGAGAAATTCCGCAAGCAGGTGATGGCGGGTCGTCTCGTCCGCATTACCGGCCGGCTTCAGCGCGAAGGCATGGTCACGCACATCGTCTCGTCGCGCATCGATGATCTTTCATTTCTCCTCGACACGCTGGGCGACGCTGACAGCGCCGGCATGACGATCGATCCAACCCATGACAATGCCGACGACGTTAAACGGCCGGCGCCTGCCGGCGAATACGGGCCGAGACGGCCCGAGCGCAAACCGCTCTCCGAGGAAATCACCGCCGAACTTCAGCGCGCCCAGAAAGTGCGCTATGGCGTCGGCGCGCGCCATCCCCGTGAGCAGGCGAAGAAACTCTTCTACAGCCGGGATTTTCATTGATGTGTGCAGAAAATTTCTGAGACTAACATGTTACGATGACTTAGCTTGACTGCCGGTAAATTGATCGTTTCTACATTAGCAAAATGACTGGTGCCGGTGTGGTGATACCCCAAGACTTTTTTACTCATGGAGCAAACGATACGTTCCTCATACAAGATCCGTTCGGTCTCCGAGAGGTCATTCAACCGGTCGTATCTATATCCCAGTCAGAGGACAAAATCACAGGACTGGGAACCTGTTTTCAGGTTTCTCCTTGGCTCTGGCTAACGGCGCATCATGTGGTTCGACATTCTTCGACATCTATTTTTCCAGATAACGAAGTTGGCGCCGTTGGCTTTTCCATGGGACTTGTTTACGGAACTGTCGGTTTTGTCACGACTGATATCTTTGGTGAAGTGCGGCAGCGTCTTACCTACGAAAATCCCGAGGCAGCGCATCTCAACGTGTTGCCCGGTCCGAAACCACCAGACATCCTGATAGATGTAGCTGCTCTTAGAGTGAACATTCAAAACCTAAAGAGAAAGCCTCTCATAAGCCCACTCCCGATTGGACGAGAGGGGCCAAAAATCGGCGATGCAATTCTTGCTATCGGCTACCCGATCCTTGGATCTAAGTTCAAATCACAAAGTTCGAGATTGATCTTTGAGGAAAATATGTACGGCGCATCGGGAGTAGTAACAGCAATTCATCCGAAAGGAACGTCGGAGTCAAAGCCTTGGCCTACCTTCGAGATCTCTGGTAATTGGGAATCCGGCATGAGTGGAGGACCCGTAATCAATACACACGGCGAAGTCGTCGGTGTAGTGAGCAGTTCGCTTCCGCCGTACGAAGGTTCTCCCGGCGTTGGATTTGCCGTCGCGCTACCTAACATCCCGCTGCCTCACATAGCACCGGAGTTAGATATCGGCAATCCCGGCTTTATTAAAGGCTATGGGGTTTTTAGTTCGGAAAAAATTGTGGGGTTCTTTCCGTCTTTAGAAATCGCACAAATGTCGAAGGCACAGTCGAGTGAATTGCAAATAAGAAGAATAAGCCTCAATCCGAAAACTGAAGTTTGGGTCGACTTCTGAATGTGAAGATATGACTCGCTTCCCTTTGGCGTAGCCCCAAAGGTCGCTGGAAGTAACGCGCAGTTCGGAAAACCCAAACCGACAAACATCGGACCGCCCCATGACAATATCGATGACGTCAAACGCCCGGCGACTCAGACGCTTCCGATATCGACGTTGTTCGGCCGACAATCCATGTGTGATGGCGGAATGCCCGTCATAACACAATCACAAGAGCTTATCGGCTTCTGAAAACGGTGGCCGTTTTTCGACCACGGTGCTTGAAGTCAACACCCGAAATGGTCTGCCTCGCCAAACGAGCTCGCCGTCCTCTTCCTTAAAATGGGTGGCGCCAGGCGTCACCGTCTCATCGGGCCAAGGTATTAGAGCATTGGGATTGTGATAAATCTCCAGTTCGTCACGCCAATTCTCATGATATTCCGGGTTCTCAACATTTATGTCGAACCTTATCCCATCCAGCGCACCGGGCTCCGGATTCGAAAGAACGCCCGCTCGACGCACCGCCATGTCTATACCACCGAAGCCTGCAAGCGTTCCCATTCGTGTGAATTTCGCCTTCGTCCCGGCATTAGAAAATATAACCGCTGATATATGTTCCGTACCCGGTTGGCTAAAGAACCCCGCCGGAATTTCCTTATCTCCTTTCTTGTGCGTACCGAGCGGCTTCGCGATGGCGATATCTTTTCCGTCTGGTCCGGGAACCCGACTAACACTGACGCCGTAGAGATATATAGATAATGCAATATGTGACCATGTCATAGAACCCGGAGCGTGAAAGTCGGCGATGGCGATTGCAAAAGGATTCCCCTTCACAGGTTCCTTTTTCCAATATTCTTTTTTCTGTTTGGTGTAGAGCGGCGATCCAAAGATTATTGGCATATCGTTTTCTATGAACCGCCAGAAATCATCCGGGCGCGGCGCGGGACCTGCCATGAGATCGATATATTTTTGATCGCCTGAATTCGCCGTTGTCGCTTCGACAAACAGTTTCAATTCATCTTTGGACAATGCAAAATCTGGAGAAGCGGCAGCAGGATCTATGTTGAAGCCAAGGTCCCTGAAGACCCGGAAAAGATAGAGTTCCCAGAGACGGGCGCTCGTGCCTGTCGTTTGAAAATCGCGGACAAAATTGCCATCACGGTCCTCGAACCAATGGCCGATCTCGGAAAGCATCTCTTTCGCGGCTCTTGAGTGCTCGCTATCGCAGATGTTTTCAAAAATGGGATTTAGTGGCGCGTCATGGGTGACGGTGAAAAGATCGACTCCCGGCCCGCCCTCGCAATCCGGTCGGTTGAGCGCAGTTTTCCGTCCCTCGATGCTCGCAAGCTTTTCGACAATCGACGCTTCGCCAGCTCGCTTTGTTCGGAACGGAACGAGCGGCGGAAAAACTCGAAACCTCTGGTGATCATCGCGTAAAAATATCGCCCCCAGGAAAGCATCAGCCTTTTCGACATAGAACAGCGCAGCGAGCGCTTCTCCTCCATGCGTGGACCAATAGGACACATCCTGCCAAATCTTGTCCTCGCCATCGCCTCGAATACCGAAGGTGAATGCGTCGAATCGTTGTTTGGTGATCTGGGTTGGCATCTCAACACCGTATCAAGACGATACTTACAGATCGTGAAAAACTTAAGGCCGAACGATAGCTATTTTCGTTGTTGAAGCCGCCCTCTGATGTTCCAAATAGCGGCTATTCGGCTATTTTAGCTGCATTGAAGGCATAACCATGAAGGGCTTCTTTCCTGTTCGCGGACAAAGACGAAGGCTCGGAACGATGCTACAAAGCCATCATGTGCGGACGCTTTTTCATCTATGGCCTGAGTTGGGAAGACTACCGCGCCTATCTCGACATGATCAATGCAGAGAACATCTCTGAGACGCGCGCCGCCTTCAACGTGGCGCCGACTCAGAAAGCGCCAATTGTCCGTATGGCCAACGACGGCGACAAGCCCGAACTCGTTCATGCTGCCTGGGGGCTCGTGCCGCGTTGGTGGAAAAAGCCACTCGCGGAAAAGAAATTCTCGACCTTCAACGCCAAGGGCGAGGATGTCGCAGAGAAGGCGACCTTTCGCGCCTCTTGGAAAGACCGGCCCTGCCTCGTGCCCATGAGCGGGTTCTATGAATGGAAGGGAAAGGCAGGAGCGAAACAGCCCTACGCCATCGGCCTCCGGAACCGGCGCGTCTTCTTCACTGTCGGCTTGTGGGATCGCGCCACCATCGACGGCGCGCCCTTTGACAGCTTCACCATCCTCACAACGAAACCGAATTCCCTTATGGCCGAGATTCACAACCGGATGCCCGTGATCCCGCCGCAGGACCAGCTCGTAGACTGGCTGACGGGCTCGCCCGACGCTCGCGCCGAAATGATTGAACCCCATGATCCCCAGGACATGCATGCCTGGAAGGTCGGCAAAGCGGTGGGCAATGTCAGGAACCAGGGCGAAGAATTGATCGAACCGGTTGAGTAGCGCTGGCGGTCGCGCCTGGCGCCTTGGTCCCACAACATGATTTTCGCGTTATGCGCGTGTCGATCAATAAACCTGTGGTATATTGCACCCTGTCTCCAGCAAAAGGAGAGGTCTCACACATTTGGTCGAAGCGCATAGCAAACAAAAAGGCTTCTTCAACCGGGCGTTCGCCGTCATCCGACCCGAACTCGATCGGCTCGATGTCGCCCGGTTTGCTGCGGCTTTCGCCTGCGTCGTTCTTGGCGCTGCGCTGACAGCGCTGGGACCGGTCGCCCTCAAACTCCTCATCGACACATTGTCAGGCGGGGCGCCAACCCACATGCTCGCCCTCGCCCCGCTCACGCTGCTGGCCCTCTACGTGGGCGCGCAGGGCGCGAGCCGCGTCGCCAGCGAAATGCGGATGTTCCTCTTCGGCGCATCCGAACAATCGATCACCCGCAAACTGAGCCGAAAACTCTTCGCGCACGCCATGGCGCTGCCCTTGAGGTTTCATCTCGCCCGCGCCACCGGGGCCGTCGCGCAGACGCTCGAAAACGGCATTCAGGGCTATCGCCTGGTCATGCAGCACGCCGTGTTCACGCTGCTGCCGGGGCTTATCGAAATTCTCATCATGTCGCTTGTCGTCGCCCTCGTTCTCGACCCTGTCTTTCTTGCGGTCTTTGCGGCTTGTGCGGTGCTTTACATATTTGTCTTTGCAGACGGCGCCCGGAAAGTGCTGCGCGCCAGCCGAAGCGTCTCGGCCGCCCGCATCGACGCCAACGCCCAGCTCGCCGACGGCCTTCTGAATTTCGAGGCCGTCAAGTCCTTCACCGGAGAAGCGGCCGTCACCCGCCGCTACGACGACACGCTCAAGATCGCGCAAAGCCGCTGGCGCGACTTCTATCGCGCGCGCTTTGTCAACGGGATCGCAATCGCGTTCATCTTCTCGGGCGGGCTTGCAGCGACCTTGTGGCTCGGCCTGGCGCGCGTACAATCGGGCGCCATGAGCGTCGGCGATTTCGTCCTCGTCAACGCCTACATGCTTCAGATCGTCCGGCCGCTGGAACTCCTCGGCCTCGGCGTCCGCGACATCGGGCAGGGGGCGGCCTTCATCGAGCGCATGCTCGATCTCCTCGACGTGAAGCCGGAAAGCGGCGCCGGTGCGTCCGTCCCGGCCATCGGGCCTCAGGAAGGCCCGGCCAGGATCACCTTTGAGCATGTGACCTTCTCCTATCATGAAGGCCGGCGCGTGCTGACGGACCTCAGCTTCGAAATCGCGCCCGGCTCCATGACCGCCCTCGTCGGCTCCTCGGGTGGGGGCAAGTCATCCGTCGTCCGCCTCATCATGCGTTTCTATGATCCCGACGCCGGCCGCATCCTCTTCGATGGCGTCCCGATCGCCGAAATCCCGCCCACAGAACTGCGTAAGTGGATCGCCCTCGTCCCGCAGGACACGTCGCTCTTCAACGACAGCCTCGCCTACAATATCGGCTTTCCCGAATATGACGGCGTTCAGGACGACATCGCGCGCGCCGCCAGCCTCGCCAATCTCGACGGCCTGATCGACAAGCTTCCCGACGGGTTCGACACCATTGTCGGCGAGCGCGGCCTCAAACTCTCTGGCGGCGAAAAGCAGCGCGTCGCTATCGCCCGCGCCTCCCTCAAGCAGCCCCGCCTCTTCATCGCCGACGAAGCCACCTCCTCGCTCGATTCCAGAACCGAAGCCGAGATTGTCGAAAACCTCGCCATCGCCGCTAAGGGCGTCACCACCCTCATCATCGCTCATCGCCTCTCCACCATCGTCAGGGCGGACGACATCATCGTGCTCGATCAGGGCCAGATCGCCGAACGAGGCCGCCATGAAGACCTGCTGGCGCGCGGCGGCCTCTATGCAAGCCTTTGGCGCGCCCAGACCGATGACTCCGACCTTGGCCAGGACCGGCCAAGCGGCGCCGGCGCTTGAGAACGTCTGTAGGCTGTAATAACCTCGCCGGATCAAGTATTTGCCCGTCGGGCGCTCGCCGTGCCGCCTCCCAGCAAAAAAAATTTGCGTCACCGGGGCGCATTTGCGTCCTGAAACGTCTTCCTCATCGGGCAATTTTTGTCGGCGCGCCTGTCCCGGACCGCGCCGCAGGGGTGGCGGGATGGCGAATTCGGACAAGCTCGACAACAGAACGCGGCGAACGCCCGAAGATTCGGCCCGAGACCGTCTCGCTCAGACTTTGTCCGATCGCTACAGGGCGCCCCTGATTGCTTTCTTTCGCCGGCGCACCAGCGCAGCCGGCGAGCCTGAAGACCTCGCGCAGGAAGTCCTTTTGCGCGTCGTTCGCCGAAATGGACAAGCGCCCATCGAAGAACCCGACGCGTTCATCTTCCAGACCGCGCGAAACCTGATGACAGACCGCGCCCGGCACGCAAAAGTCCGGGAAGAGAATTTCTCTGAAATTCAGATCCGGCACGAAACGATCGAACGGCGCAACCCCGAACGCGTTGTCAGCAGCCGCCAGGAACTCGATCAGGTGCTCACGCACCTTACGTCGCTTGGCGAGCAGACCCGCGACATGCTCATCCTGAACCGCCTCGAACGCATGACCTATCAGGAAATCGGGGACCTTTACGGCATTTCGGGAAGCGCGGTGCGAAAGCGCCTGTTCCGGGCGATGGAACTCCTTATCCAAATGACCGAGGACGCATGACGTCTCCAGACGCAACAAATATGGAAGAAGACCGCAAGCGGGCTCGAAAGCAGGCGTCCGAATGGCAGGTGCGTCTTCACAATGACGAGATCAGGGAAGACGATCCGGCCTTTCTCGAATGGCTGAGCGCTGCGGCCATGAACGCAGAGGCCATGGATCATGCGCGCTCGATCTGGGCGTCGCTCGGCGAGAACGCCGTCACACCCGAAATCCTCAAAGCCCGCCGTGATGCGCTCGACCGGTCCCGCCATGCGATCACCCGCCGCTGGCTTTCCTGGAAACGTCCCGCGCTTCGCGTTGCCGTCCGCACCGCTGTCATGGCATTTTTTCTCGCCGGGCTTTCTTTCGCGATCTTAATCGTCGGCGACAGCAAAGATTGGCTTCATGAGTCGGGATTCGGAGGCGAAACCAATATTGCGAGCGAAAAATACGGGACCGGCATAGGCGAAACGCGGGTCATCACCCTGACGGACAATAGCCGCATCACGCTGGACGCCGCCACGCAGCTCATTGTGCGCTACACTGCAGAGGCGCGGGAAATCGAGCTTCTCGCCGGACAGGCGTTCTTCGATGTCGCGAAGGATATGAGCCGCCCGTTCCGTGTTCTCGCCGGCGCTCAAACGGTCCTCGCCACCGGCACTGAATTCAATGTCAGCAGGCTCGGGCGCGAAATCCGCGTGACGCTGGTCGAAGGCGAAGTGGTCGTGACCGGAGAACCGCGGCCCGTCACCGACGGGCCGACGTTGGAACCGGTTAAGCTGAGACAGGGCGAACAGCTTGTCGTCTCGGAAACAGGCGCGCCCGAAGTTGATCCCAACGCGAATTTAGAGAAAACCAACGCGTGGCGCATCGGCAAAGTCATGCTTGACGGAGACACGCTCGAAGAAGCCGTCGAGCAGATGAATCGATATTCGCGCATTCGCCTCAGCATCGCCAGCGACGATCTCAAACAATACCGCATCAGCGGCGTCTTTCATGCCGGCGACACAGACGCTTTTGTAGACGCCGTAGAAGCCTACCTCCCCGTCGAGGCGAGACGTCAATCAGCCACGCGAATAGAATTTTATTCGCGCTCCTAGCAAGGAAGCACTCAAAACGAATTTCATACAGGAAAATTTGCATTGAAGCTGACGCTTCCCGGCGGTCGTCCGTTTCCCACAACGTAACGGCGCCGCCATTGGGGCGGGGCGCCAAAGGCCACAGGGCAAGGTGGGGCAGTGATGTTAACGGAAGTTCGGTATAGGAAGTACAGCGTTCGGTCTAAACGGAATAAACTGCGGCGTGGATGCGGAATCGCGGCCATTGCCGCTTGCTGCATGATGACGCCGGCAGTGGCGCAGGCGCCCGCCGATCCGGTGCGAGAGTTCAATATCGAAGCCCAAAGCCTCGATACCGCGCTCAAAAGCTACGCAATCGCCACCAACAAGCAGTTGCTGTTTTCGACCGATCTTGTTGAAGGCAAAACCACCCGTCCCGTTGAGGGCGAGATGAGCGATTCAGCGGCGCTTCAAAAACTCCTCGCCGGGTCCGGTCTCGCTTTTGAAAAACGGGATACGAATGTCATCCTGGTCCGCACGGCGGCGCAGCAGCAGGCGGTGGCTAATCAGGGCGGCGGCGCGGGCATCGTCGAGGAGATTGAGCGCGGTGATCCAAGCATCGACGAGGATACAGCAGGTGCAGACGCAAAAAAGCGCGATGAAATCACCGTCACCGGCACATTGATCAAGGGGATAGCGCCTGAAACATCACCGCTTCAGGTTTTCAGCCGCCAGGACGTGATGGAGAGCGGCGCCTCCTCCCTGGAGGACTTTCTGAAACGCGGCATCCCGCAGAATTTCGGAGGCGGATCTTCTGAGTTCGCGCCGGGAGGCTTGCCAAACGACAGGAACTCTCAAGCGAACAATACCCTCGGGACCGGCGCGAACCTGCGAGGGCTCGGCTCACGGGGCACGCTCGTCCTGCTGAACGGCAATCGGATGGCGCCCACTTCCTCAATCGGCGATTTCGTCGACCTTTCGCTCATCCCGATCTCTGCCTTGGAACGAATCGATGTCCTTTCGGACGGCGCGTCTTCCCTTTACGGCGGGGACGCCGTTGCAGGCGTCATCAACTTCGTTCTTCGAGACGATTTTGAAGGCGCCGAAACGTCCGTTCGCTACGGCACCGTGACCAGCGGAGACATGGATGAATATCGTCTGAGCCAGACGCTTGGCGCCGCATGGGACACCGGAAACATCCTCGCGACCTACGAATACTTCGACCGGGACAATCTCACGCTTTCTGATCGTCTCGAAATCGCACCGCCTACGCTTTCGAATGGAACCCCTATTTCGACGACTGACGCGTTCGATCTTCTGCCGAAACAGGAAAAGCATAGCGCGGTGCTCTCTGTGATACAGAGTGTCGGTCCTGCTCTGACACTCTCTGCATCGGGATTGTATGCGAATAGGTCAACGCAAAGCACCACGTCTTCCGCCGGCGTCAGCAGCAATATCAGTGAGTCAGATTCCAATTCGGAGAGCATCAGCGCGACCTTTTCGGCAGATTACGATCTCTCGTCTCGGTGGTCGGCGAAGCTCAACACCAATTTCAGCCAGGTTCGTAACAGGGAAGCTTTCAGCGTATTCGTTACGCCGGATCCGGTTCCGAACATCTATCGCAGCAAGTCTGATCTCTGGTCGATTGACCTGTCTGCAAACGGCGATGTGTTCAAGCTGCCCGGCGGGTTTGTTAAGGCGGCCATTGGCGGTCACTATCGCCAAGAGAATTTCGCGCACCAACGAGTTGGCGGCGATCCCAGCAGCGACGGTGATCGCGATGTAATGGCCGTGTACGGCGAGACTATGATTCCATTGATCGGCGAAGGGAACGCACTGCCCTGGGCAAATCGCGTCGAAATCGTCGCCTCCGCCCGCCTTGACGACTATTCCGATTTCGGAACGACGGTGAACCCGAAGGTGGGGGCGCTCTGGTCCCCCGTGGAAGGATTGAATATTCGGGGGTCCTACAGCACCTCGTTTGCCCCGCCGGCGCTCGGTCGCGCCGCAGCGCTGGACCGCACCGGCGCGATTTTCCCGTATTCGTTCATCCTTGGAATTTTCGGAGCCGAGGCGCCGGACCCTTCTCTGGAAGGCGTAAACTACCTCGTCACGACCGGCACCATGGCGGATCTCAAACCCGAGACTTCCCGCACATTCACTGGCGGCCTGGACTGGAACGCAGAATTTGGCGACGACACGCTTTCTGCCAGCGCCAGCTATTACGACATCTCCTTCAAGGACCGGCTTGGATCGACGCCGATCCCGAACAATCTGAATTCCAACCTCGCGCCAGGACTCGCTTACAATGATCCCAGTCTCTTCCCGGACGGCACGGTTATCTTCTTTCCCAGCCAGCAACTGGTCGATTCGATCATCGCCACCTTCATCCAGCCGCCATCAGCGCTCTTTGGCGCCACTCTGGATAACATCCAGATCATCAACAACGCCAACGCCGTCCGTAACCTCGCCTCAACAAGTACCCGCGGCGTTGAAGGGCGTATCGACTATGTGCACGAAGCCGATGTCGGGCGACTTAAGCTGGGCGTAAATGCGAACTACATAATTGACTTCAAGGAACGCGCGGCAGAGACGACGCCGGAAGTGCAGTCCCTGAACACGCTTTACAACCCGGTCGCGTTACGCATTCGCGGCAATATGGGGTTCTCCCGAGGTGGTTTCAGCGCGAGCGCCTTCGTGAACTACACGGACAGCTACAAGACGGACAACTCGCCATCCGCCGAAAAGATCGATGCTTGGACGACCGTCGATTTCCTCGCATCGTATAAGATCGAAAGCCAATCGGCATGGTTGAATGGAACCTCTATCAGTCTGTCCGTGTCGAACCTGTTCGACAAAACGCCCCCTTCCACACCGACCTATGGAACGTTCATCCTTGCCGGATATGATCCAGCAAACGCGTCTCCGCTCAAGCGGTTCATTGCCTTCGAATTGTCGAAGCGCTTCTGAAACGCAACTTGAATGCTGTGTTCAAGAACCACTGGCGCGATAAGCTTTTGCCTGCTCGCGTCGGCATCCTGCAGCGTGTTCGGAGCAACGCCCTTGCCCGAGCGCGCTGTTGCGCCAAGCTTTGAGGCGATAACCCGCCATCCATTGGACACGGTTGAACGTCTCAACTGGGAAGACAGCAATACGCTGACGGGTGTCATTCGCCAAAGTCGGACCGACACCAACACCTTTTCTCTGGAGATCCACGAAAACGGTGCCGAGTACGCCAACACGAAGTGTGGTGATCTGAGTTCGGGCGCCTCGCTTGAACTTTGTTCAAAGTTGACTCGGGACGGCGAACGCCTGTTGCTCAGTTCCAACACTAACATCTCTTCGATCGCATTCAAAAACACTCCACCAATCTATGATTCAGACGCGTACGGGCGGCGTGCCGTAACCCCAGTGGCATGGTCCTCCGATCACGCTTTCCTCCTGGCAGGAGAGCGGCTCGTCAGGAACGATTGGTCTCAACGAACTCCCAAGGTCATCGGCGGAACGAAATTCGTTGAAGTCGGCGACGAGCCTGGCCCGGTTTCACGAACCGAGGTCTCGATTCTGGACATATCCGGGCAGAAACGCATCGCTTCGACCTTGGTCGACGGCTTGGTGAGTGGCGCTGACTGGTTCAGATCTCAGCGCGTGTATTTCTCTGCGGCGATCGCTAGCGAAAACCGAACCGACATTTTTGAGTACATTTCCGGGTCGCAGTCCTTCAGACGCGTTTACTCCACCGCCGGTGTTGCGAATTCGCTGGTCCCACGGATCAGTCCGGATGGAAAGCAGCTCGCCCTGGTTCTGAACGCCGATAATATGCGTTGGGGCGATTTTCAAAGTCTGGTGCTGGTTGACGTCAAATCCGGCAAGGCTCGGCGTGTCACGACGGATATTGCGCTCTTTGACGACGACTTCTTCTGGTCAGCTGACGGAGAAAGCATCATCGCACGATTCCGCCACGGTGGCTTCGACTCGATCGTATCGATCGATTTGAGCGGGCGCGCGCTCCCGGTCCGATCGGGTCCCCGTCGCCACTATTTGATGGTCCCATCACCTGATCGGACGCGGGTCGCCTATCTGACCGAAGACCTCGATGGTCGGAGTGACGTCAGAGTTTATGATCTGGGCGCCAATGAGGAAAAGGTCGAGCTGGTCACGAGCAACCCGGCCACGGAATATGCGCTGTCCGACTGGGAGCAGATTACTTGGGGGGCGCCCGGAGATGTGAATCCTTCCGGCTTTCTCATCTACCCGCCAGAATATGATTCATCGAAACGCTATCCAATGATCGTCGATGTGCACGGCGGCGGCGGCGGAAGCCGTTTATATATGGATGCGCCGATAACGATCGGCGTTAATCCTGGCCCTCTTGAATGGCATGCATGGGCCGCGCTAGGCTATCTCATCTTTGTACCGGACTATCGCACGACAGGCGCATACGGTCCCGCGCCGATCACTAAAATGTATCGGGAGCGCGTATTCGACGGACTGGCTGATGCGCAGGATGTGATCTCCGGTGTCGAGCATCTGATCGAGAAGAACATCGCAGATCCCAGTCGTATCGCGCTGCTCGGACACAGTGCAGGAGGCCGCCGCGTCTTTATGGCGCTTCATGAGCGCAGCGACCTGTTTGCTGCAGCGATCCTGAACGATCCGATCGCGCCCGATCCCGAGTCCTTCATGTACTTCATGTCAACGGGACACCTGACCGGTGGTAGCGGACTCCGCATACTTGAGTCTCGTGTGGGCGTTTCAATTGCAGAAGACACGGATCAGTTCAGCAGAAACTATCTCTTCGATGCATGGAAGATAAAAACCCCGACACTCATTATGATGGGCGACGGCATCCGCAGTCAGCCGCACGCGCCCTATGAAATTCTGTTCTCAATCCTTCGGCGCTCCGGAACACCGAGCCGGTTCATTGTCTTCGCAGATGAAGGGCACGCCTATCTCAAACCTGACTCCGCTCTGTTCGCGCTAGAGACCATCCACGAATGGCTTAGCCATTATTGCCCGCCTGAGTAGATAGGAGCGGCGCTTTTCGTTGGATCCCACGATCTACCGAGAAATCGGCGCCCCCGACTCGCGGGGTACATTTATGGAACCGACCGGAGCACGCTCCTCCACGTCTGAAGCCGGGCTTCAATCGCATAATAGACAAGCATCATGCGTCCGAATTCGTGCGTGCGAGGAAGGCTTTCCCGCATGAAAGCTAACACATCTTCTTTGGCGAGGAGGCCATTCTTCACCATTTCGCCGTCAACAAGCGCTTCGACAATCCGCTCTCGATTGAACATCAGGTTCTCGACAAAGTACCGCGAGGCATCTCCTTTTCCAGGTCGTAGCCTTACGCAGTCCGGAATGCCGCCTTCAAACGCGAGTCTGGCGAGCCCGCGGCTTATCCCATGCGCCCGAAGCAAATAGGTCGGTACACTCAGGCAGAACTCGATGAGAGGTTGGGAGACGAGCGGATTGATCGTCTCGCATCCTCTTATCTGTTCGAAGGGCTGGCGCGTATGGACCATATGCAGCAAAGAAACCACCTGCTCGAACTTGCCTGGCGCGACTGTCCCTCGGTCCAGCGCCCATTGAGGTAAAATCGTGCCGAGCTCCCGTGTGCCGGACTGCCGGTCTCCCAGGATTTTCCGCGTCTGGAGAATTGCTTCGAGGCGGGCGGTGGCATTGCCACGACGCATTAGCGCAGGCACCGCTTCGCCGAGTACTCGCCAAACAGACTTCTCCGTCAATCGCGCCGTATTGAGTAGTTCGTCGAGCGTGCCCTTTCCAAGGCCGCGATCGAGGATATGATCGGAAAACCCAAGAACATTCGCTGGCGCAAGAAACAGATGGTCCCCGCCCTGACCTGTGAAGCGTGCATCGACGCGGCCTTCAAATTCCGAATCGAGTTCAGCCGTAAAATTCTGAGCCGTAAACTGCCGATAAGGCCTGACGGTTGCCGGATGACAACTCACGTTCGGGATTGCTCGCTTAGGATCGACGCGGACGATTTGAAGTTCAATCTCAACCGAGCTGGCGGCCGCGGCCGCGTATCGAATTTCATCTGCGTCATCCGAGACAAGCAGGTAGTGAACCGCCTCTACCTGCTTGCTGCGATCCTGCGATGCCAGACAGCTCAAGACGATGGAGGAATCGAGACCGCCGGAAAGCTCGACCAGGATTCTGTCATAACAATTGCCCCACGCGTTTACAGCGGCAATGGTTTGAGATTTCAGTCGTTTAGCGGCGCACTCAGGCGAAAGCCTGGGTGACCGAACAGCAAAGGTACGAGGATCCCAAAGACATTCAGTCGATGTGCTCGTTCCGGCAACCACCAGTCTCTGACCACCAAGGAGTTCCTTCACTTCGTTAAGTCCAGTCGCTCCAGTCTGAAGCTTATCGTAGACGATCAGCCATGCAATGAAATCGTAGTCGATCGTGAAATCTCGCACCTCAATGAATGGGCAACGCTCAAGGTGGGAGAAGACGAGGGTTACGCCATTGCGCCGGGTCCAGAAGCACGGAATGGAAGACGTTGGATCCGTGACGACGGCCTTTCGATCGTAGAGATCCAGAATTCCGATATAGCTTCCCCAAAATTGCGCTGTCAGCGATCGTCCCTCGGAGTTGAGGAGTTCGGCCGATTTCTCGCTGGGTATCTTGTGGACGCGTGGAGCGACGACGGGCTCACTTGTCGCTTCAAAAAGCGTTCCGAATATCGCCCCGCGGATTTCGCCATCAGTTCCTCGCAACGCAAGAAGATTGCCTTTGTTGGAATTTGTGCTCACATCTAGAACAAAGAGACCGGGGCATTCGATGTGGTCCGCGTGGAATTCGACGTGTGACCGGGCTCGCGACGCTGTAAGTTTGGCGTACCACGAAGCGACGCTATCGCCAGGGTCCCACAGCATGACGAATACGGACTTCATCACCAGCTCCGCTACACCTCCAGAATACGACGGTACTCCAGGATCGTATCCAGATGGTCATTAAGAATGACGCCGTCACGCTCTATCCAGCAATGCGCTTTGAATGGGCAAAGCCGCACGCCAAAAACCCAGTCAGCTGCCACGCCACGCATTATGAGAAATTTCAGTAGAAACAGACTCCTGAACATGCAGGCGTCTAGGCGTGTAAACAGGTACGGTGTTGCCGCATGAAATTCGGATGAAAGCTTTATCGCCCTATCAATACTCCCAATACTGATCAGGGAACGCTTCCACGACTGGACTGCCTCGATCGTGTCTATGAAGGGCAGCGTTCGGCGCATTCTCCGGACATATGCAAGACCGTACAGCAGCTGTGGGAACCTCGCGAAGGTTGGTTGCGCACACCGCGCTGCAAAGCCGTCGAATGCTGATGTCCGCGTCTCTCGAATGCACGTTTTGGTCCGCGTTGGTTTATTTTCCGCAACAGGGGCCAGCAAGCCAGACCGCTCCAGATGAGTTGCAAACCGACTAGCGGACATTGACAGTTCGTCATTGGATTGGGCCGATAAAATCTCCGACATCCATCGGTACTGCTTGTCTGTGAATAAGAGATACCGATCTCTGTTGGCATCCAGAATGACGTATGAGAGGTGGCTCGGGAAATCTGAACAGGTTGGTTAGGTGAGATTTCTGCCTGCAGATCGGCTATTTTGCCGAGCACAGGAGACGACCATGCCCAGACGACCGCGCCGGAATCACAGTCCGGCTTTTAAAGCGAAGGTGGCCCTCGCCGCTGTCCGCGGTGAACAGACCCTCGCCGAGCTTGCGCAGCAGTTCGATGTTCATCCCAACCAGATCAAGCAATGGAAAGACCAGCTCCTGGAAGGGGCGACCGGGGTCTTTGGCGATCCGCCGAAAGAAGAAACCCCTGCCGTCGATCTGAAGGAGCTTCATGCCAAGATCGGCCAGCTGGCACTGGAGAATGATTTTTTGTCCGGAGCGCTCGGCAAGGCAGGCCTGTTGCCGGGCGCAAAGAAATGATCAACCGGAAACACAAGCTTTCTGTGAAGCGTCAGGCGGCGCTGCTCGGCATCAGCCGGGGCAGCGTCTACTATCTCCCGCGCGAGGTGCCCGAGACGGACCTGGCGCTGATGCTGCGGATCGACCAGTTGCACCTCGACTACCCGTTTGCGGGCAGCCGGATGCTGCGGGACTTGCTGGCTGGGGAGGGCATGCACGTGGGGCGGCTTCACGTCTCTACACTGATGAAGCGGATGGGCATCGAGGCGCTCTACCGCAAGCCCAATACGTCGAAGCCTGAGCCAGGCCACAAGATCTATCCCTACCTCCTGCGCAAGCTGGCGGTGACCCGGCCGAACCAGGTCTGGGCGATCGACATCACCTACGTGCCCATGGCGAGGGGCTTTGTGTACCTCGTCGCCGTCGTCGACTGGTTCAGCCGGAGAGTGCTTGCCTGGCGGCTGTCGATCACGATGGACGTGGGCTTCTGTATCGAGGCCGTCGAAGAAGCCGTCGCCCGGTATGGCTGCCCCGAGATCTTCAACAGCGATCAGGGAAGCCAGTTCACATCGATCGCGTTCACGAAGGTCCTGAAAGACCACGGCATCGAGATCAGCATGGACGGCCGCGGCGCCTGGAAGGACAATGTCTTTGTCGAGCGGCTCTGGCGATCGATCAAATACGAGGAGATCTACCTCCGAGCCTATGCCAGCGTGCCGGATGCCCGCGCCGGGATCGGCCGGTATCTTTCCTTTTACAATGCAAAGAGGCCCCACTCATCGCTTGACGGCAAAACGCCAGCTCAGGCCTACTTCAACGCGCTGCAGCCAATCCCGGTTGCGGCATAACCCAAAGGGCAGAAATCCACTTATAGACTGACCGGGATCTGTTCAGACAAACCGAGCCACCTCTTATGCGCCATCCACTTCGCGCCCATACACGTTCAACTGGAACAGAAATCCATCGGTCATTGTCTTGTATCAGCAGGGTGGTTCCGGAAGGACCTGCAAGTGCGTTGAATACGCACTTGCAGGCCATTCGATCAGGCGCGCGTGTTGCCGGAGCCGGTGTCGAATTCACCGCCTCCAAGCTGTACGCCGTTCGTCTCTTCCGAGACCGAGCCGAGTTCGATCGGCTCGAATTCGTCGTCGAGGCGGTCTTCGTTGATCCTGTCCATTGCAGTTCTCCTTTTCGGGGGCTTGGGTTGCGAGACGTCGCTTGTCAGGCGACCAGGAGAAAATCTGCTCAATTCAGGGGTGAGTCAATTGTCGAAAATGTTAAAAAATCTAAACAAAACAATATGTTATAGTGAGCCAGCACCCCCAACCGCCCTGCGGCGCAGGTCGGCTCATAACGTGCAATCAGTGCACTGAATAATACTCATTCGGTCGCAAGATCCGGATCGGTTCATAAGGGAAGGCGGTCAGGGTGCGCGTCAGTCAACTTGTCTGCATGTCGTCTCCTCCAAACAGGTTTTCGATGATGAAAGGATCGATCGCCGCCGGGCACTGACCCAGAAGCGCCTTCGCCTTGGCGACATCGCCCTGAACCAGCGCCGTCTTGGCGCGCGTCGCCGCATAGTAGGCGCGAGCATAGCGGTTCACGCCCGAAAGCGCCGGTGAGCTGATCGCCGAGGCGAAGCCCGTGTCGGGCGTCCGCCAGCCGCGGCCATAGCTTTCCGAAAGATAGCGTTCGGCGTTATGTGGGATCGTCCATTCGCGTCCTGCAATTTCCACCAGCCGGAGTGAGAAGGGGGAAAAGCGCCACTGGATGTCGCCGGGCGTATCGCTGACGCCGCAAACGAGGTGATCGTTGCGAACGTCATGTACGAATATGTCAATCGCAACCTTCCTGAACGTCAGCGCAAAATACCTGTCGCCCGGTCTCGCATCATGTTCCAGCATCAGCTCAGGGTGCCGGCGGATGACGCCGGCGATATCCGGGCCGCGAATGACGCCGATATCGGCGTCGCGGTCATGCCCGAGCGGACGGCCTTCGCGCCACATCCCAAGCAGGGTGCCGGCGGCGAGGAAACCCCGCACGCCCTGGCTTTCGAGAATCCGACACAGCGCCGCGACCGCCTCAATAGCGGCGTCCGAATCGAACCGGGCCGGTTTCCGGGCGGCCGGCAAGGACCGCACATCGAGGCTGCGCAACGCGTTGAGCTTTTCACGAAACGCCGGTTCGAACGCCCCCTGGCGATAATGGCAACGCGCGAGCTGGTCATGATAGGTCGTTTCGTCGAAACGATCGCGGTTCGCCTCGACGAATTCCGCCGCCTCCGCATGCCGCTTCGCGGCGAGAAGCGCGGCGACGCATTTCTGAAAGTCTTTTGTCTCCACGCGATCCGCCCGGCACGCGCATTCCCGCGCCCGCGCTGTCTCGCCGACCGCATGCAGCCGCTCCGCCTCATCGGGCGTGATGTCAGCGATCGATGCCCAGCTTCTGGCGAAGTCCGGCGCCAGCCGCGTCGCGCGGCGGAACGCCTCCAACGCCGCCTCGCGACGTTCCAGCGATTGCAGGGCGAGCCCGCGCCCATGATGAGCCTCCGGCGCGTCAGGATCCGATCGCAAGATCGCCTCGAATGCTGCGAGCGCCCGGTCATCGTCGCCGGCGCATTTCAGCGCCGCGGCAAGTGTGAGTGCGGTCGGGACGTGGTCCGGCCGTTCGGCAACGGCGCGCTCGAAATGCGCGATGGCCTCCGCCGAGGCGCCCGACGCCATCAGCGTCATCCCCGCCCGCATAGCCTCGCGCCAGGTTTCGAGCCGCGCTGTTTGTTCCTCGTGCTTTGCCGGCGCGTCCTCAAACATGATCGGACCGCCGATCAACGCCGTGTCGAAACAGACGGCAGGACTGAAGAGAAGCGCGAGGCGGGAGGGGCAAGAGCGGCATTAACGGCGTCGTCTTCTTGTTGTGCCGGGAAAAGCGCGCGCAAGAGACCGAACGCCCGCGCGCGGTATCTCAGACCTTGCACGCCGCCGGGCCGCAAACGCCTTCCTGGCGTTGGTGGGAATTGTTCGCTGGCAAACCCGGCGCGTCACCGGTTAGCGATACAGGGAACATATCACTCAGATTGCACGCAACCAATTGAATATTCTGATAGATTGAAAAACTTCAAAGAATACAATTCCTCTGTAAGGAGAAAATCGCGAAACGGTGAAGTTGACGCCGCCTGAACCCGACGCTCGACTAATCAGGCGCAGCGCATGCATGCAAATCGCTTCCGCGGACAAACTGGAAACTCGCGCGACTTATCCGGCCTTCAGGACCGGGGATCGGACCTAGCCGCTGACAATGGCTTTTAGCACTTTCGCCATCTGCGACAGCGTCTTCGCGGATCGCGTCCGATTGACGATAAAAAAGCATTCGCTTCGAAGCTCATCTGCGGGATCGGATTTTCCTTCCGCGATCGCCCGGGCGCCGTCGTCAAACAGCGATTCGATTCCAACATTGAAGACCTCCGCAGTGGCATGCACCATGCCTGCGCTGAGGCGATTTGCGCCGGTTTCGTACTTCTGAAGTTGCTGGTGACTGATCCCAAGCTCATCTCCAAGCTCGGCCAGCGTCATCCTGCGTTCCCGCCGGAGATTGCGTATATTCTCGCCCACGGTGATGTCGACTTCCGTCGGCGCGCGCGATGTCTGCCGCCGGCCGCGTTTCGGAGCGCCGCCCTGTCGCGCCTGCCGACGTCCGGTTGTTGCACGCTTCGTCATGCGCGCCTCGCCTCCCCATAAAGAGCTTGATGTGCCAGCGTCTCACGCCGCCTGATTGAAAGCCGATTACAGCTTTGAAATGATCGCGCAAGTTAAACTTTACGGGAACGCCTGATAGATTTAGCGGCCTGAAACATGGATAAACCGTCTTTCCGCAGGATCGGATTGCAATCCGGGCTCACGCAAGAAGAGGCGTGTCCGGATGAATTTCGCATCGTGGCCCGACGCGTGTTCCTTTCGGTCGCTGCGGAAACGTCGGCGTCCGGAAACAGGGTTGACGACCATGAGGACTGTGTGGCCTCTAATGACGGGGCGCACTGTCACGGAGCGTCTTGCGCATGCTCGGACGGTTTCAACCATCATGGCTCACTCCCGTTTCATGCCGGACCCGGCGCAAAGATCGGACCCTGCACCCGGACGCAGCGACGGCGCCGCTCCGGCGCGCAAGGATGCGTCATCCTTGTTGGCCTCGCGGGACCTGGAGCAGCTTTATCGCGACGACTACAGTCAGCTCCTTGCATTCGCGCGGATCCGAATCGGCAACGCCGCCGACGCATCCGATCTGGTCCACGACGCCTTTCTCGCCGTCCGCCGCGCTTATCCCGACAAGCGGGGCGAAGAATTGCGCCGCCTCATTTACACTGCGCTTAGGAACCGGACGAACGATCATCTGAAATCGCACGACACCAAGCGCCGCAAAACCTCAGTCGAGATCGGTGATTGCGGGCATCTGTTGCCGTGCAGCACCTCCGTGACGCCGGAAAAACGGCTGATCGACACCCAGACGCTGCGACTCGTCAGTCAGGCAATGGAAGAAATGAGCCCGCGCCAACGCGAGGTGCTACACCTTCGCCGTTATGAGGGGCTAACCGTTGAAGCCGTTGCGGCGCGGCTTTCGATTTCGCAGACAACCGCGAAAACTGATCTCATGGCCGCCATGAAAACCATCGCGCGATCAATCGAACGCGCCGAAGGACGGCGCCGATGAAGGCGTGCGGGAAACCAGCTCCGGACGAAAGTCGCCTGGAAGCGGCCGCCCATTGGCATGCCCGTTTGCAGCAAACTGACCTGCCGATCGAAACCTGGGACGAATTCGTCCTCTGGCGCGAGGTGCCAGAAAACGCCGCCGCCTTTGCGCAACTCGAAGACGCCTTGCGCATGCTCGACGTTTCGGAAATGGCCAGATGCAGCGAACACGACGCTGGCGACGGAGCAATACAGACGGGCCGACGCTTCGCCCTAAATCCCAAAGGAGTCCTTCTCGCCGCAAGTGCATTCGTCGCGCTGGGCGCAACGCTTCTGTTCGCGACCGGGCGTCAAAGTCATGATCTGGAATCCTACGAGACAGCGCTCGGCGAGATCCGTACAATTGATCTGGCCGACGGCTCCCACGTCACGCTCAATACGGACTCCCACATCGACATCGATTTTACCACGCGCCGCCGCAACATCACGCTGACAGAAGGCCAGGCCTACTTCGATGTCGCGCACGATGCCGACCGACCATTCATTGTCGCGGCGGCTGACAGCTGGACAACCGCGCTTGGCACCCAATTCGAGGTCTATGCCCAGCCGGGCCAGGTCTCCGTCACGCTTGTTGAAGGCTCGGTGGTTGTGTCGGAGGTAAAACCGGCGACGGGCATTCGCGGTGTCCTGAACGCCCTGGGGCAGGGTGACGATAGCGACGAAGGTCAGATTCTCTCGCCCGGCGAGCGCGCAACGCTCGTCGGTGATGCACCCGTGCGCGTCGAGCCCGCAGATATAGAAACCGCTTTGAAATGGCGTGAAGGCCGCATTGAGTTCCGGGACATGCCGCTCAGTGAAGCGATCACAGAACTCAATCGCTACTCCCGGCGACAGGTGCGCATCGGCGATCCGGACATTGCGCGGGAGCGCATCTCCGGCGTGTTCCCGGTCGGGGACCAGGAAAAATTCCTCTCGACGCTCGGATTGTATTTGCCGATTGAAGTCGTCGAAGTCGGCGACACGCTCATCGTTGAGGCGAGAGACTGAGCGCCCGGCTTGCTTTTCGCCAAAATTCCTTCTTGCCTGTTTCGACAACGCATCTTGGTACTACATCTCGTCAAGCGACTTGAGATTTAAAGCATTTTCCGCGCGCGAACGTTTCAACGACATCACAGTCGGCCAAGCTCGCCCGTATCCCGCACACCGTGATCATAAAAACTCTGTCCGCTTTGTCGCCTCGCTCGTTGAACCCCTGAGATCTGCAGCCACGGGGCGCTGCGATAGGTGATGGGACCCTCAGCCGACTGAGGGATGGAGAATGACATGCGGGATAAAACGAGCGTGCGCAAAGGCCCGATGACAGCAAGCGCGGCGGCGTTGCTATGGGCGCTTCTATCGACTGGAACCGCATTGGCGGATGAGCCGGTCGATTTCGATCTTGATCCGGCCCCGCTCGGCGATTCCTTGCGAGCCTTCGGCCAGCAGTCGGGCGTGGCGATAATGTTCTCGGAAACGGCGGTAGCTCCCCTGACCGCGCCCTCACTGAAGGGAACATATGAGCCGGAGGCTGCGCTCGCGGTCCTCCTCCAAGGCAGCGGGCTGGAATTCGTCTCCGGGCCGGATCAAAACATTATTGTTCGTCCGTCGGCGACGGGGCGCGCCGGTCAGGCGGCTGCTGAGCCATCTGATACGCGAACGCCCGAAGAGGATCGCGCATCACCAGTCGAAGAGACGCCGGTACGAGTCGACGAGGTTGGCGGTGACGAAGAGAAGGAAGCTGCGCTTCGTCAGGAGAAGGTGACGATCACAGGGTCTCTTATTCAAGGGATTGCGCCGGAAAGCTCGCCGCTCGATATCTATACCCGTGCGGACATACTTGAATCTGGCGCTGCAACAACTGAGCAGTTTATGCGTTCGCTGCCACAAAACTTTGGTGGCGGCTCATCGGAGTTCGTTTCGGTTGGTTTACCCAATGACGCCAACTCTGGCTCCAACGACACACTTGGCACTGGCGCAAACCTTCGTGGTCTGGGATCGGGAAGCACACTCGTTCTTCTCAATGGGAGCCGTCTTGCACCGACATCGGCAATTGGGGACTTTGTCGACATATCCCTTATTCCGGTCTCGGCGCTAGAGCGGATTGATGTTCTCACAGATGGCGCGTCTTCGATTTATGGCGGAGACGCCGTGGCCGGTGTTGTGAATTTTGTTCTAAGAGATGACTTTGACGGTGCGGAAACGACGGCCCGATATGGATCGGTAACCGATGGTGGTTTGAATGAGTATCGCCTTAGCCAAACAGTCGGTGGATCATGGACTGGTGGCAACGTTCTGGCTGTTGCGGAAATCCTTGATCGCACAAATCTGACCCTCGCAGACCGTCCAGAGATTTCGAGCCCTGAGTTGTCCAACGGCAGCCAGCTTCAAGATCTGGATCTTTTCCAATTATTGCCCGCTCAGAATCGTTTCAGCGGCTTGGTTTCTGCTAAGCAGAAAGTCTCGGCATCGCTCTCGACATCTGGATATGTTCTCTATTCCAGACGCTCGGTGGATAGCAAAAGCACTACGACTCAGTTCCCGATAGTGACTCAGTCATCCGATGCAAACACGAAAAGTCTCGTCGCGCACGGTGGCGCAGACTATGACTTGTCAAATGTTTGGTCGGTCTCGCTCGATGCTACATATAGCAAGCTCGACAACAAGACTTTGGCGTCAGGATCTAATCGACCGGTGTCCTCGGTGCTAAAGGTGGAGGCGTCTACTTCGTCGCTCGACGCTGTGTTGCGAGGAGATCTCTTCTCATTGCCTGGTGGCGCAGTGAAGACGGCGTTTGGCGGTCATCTCCGCAATGAGGAGTTTTCAAGCGAGACGAGCCTGAATGGCAGGACTGCCGAAGGTTCGCGTGACGTTTCAGCACTTTATGCCGAAATGCTGATTCCTGTCGTCGGTGCCGGGAACGAACTTCCAGGCATCAATCGGCTAGAGGTGAATTTGTCAGCACGATTCGACGATTACTCAGACTTCGGCTCCACATCCAATCCGAAGGTTGGTTTGTTATGGTCGCCCGCCTCTGGCCTAAAAGTGCGCGGCACATATAGCACTTCCTTTGTTCCCCCACCTCTTGGGCGGGTCGGCTCGTTGACCAGCGCCGGTGACGTTTACCCCACTTCGTTCGTTCTCGGCGCGCTGGGGCTTACTGGACAGTACCCGGCTCTTGAAGATGGAGCTTACTTCTTGACCTTCGGTACTGCAGACGACTTGAAGCCGCAAACGTCTGAGGCGTTCACCGCAGGCGTTGAATATAGTCAACGTCGGTCTGACAAGAGCATTTCCATGAGCTTAAACTATTATGACCTTCGCTTTGATGATCGATTGGGTCGCGTTCCTATTCCGTTGAACCAAGATCCGGCATTCGCACCATTTATTGAAAGCGATAGCCCAGGGTCTTTCCCAGATGGAACGATTCTCTTTTTTCCGACGCTTGATCAGATCAATCAGTATGCTGCGCAGTATAATCCGAACCTGAACTTCGGCGCTCAGCTCGATGAAGTAGCTATCATCAACAACGCGAGCATCACCAGGAATCTCTCATCGATCGATACGAGCGGGTTTGACTTTCATATTGATGGCGATTGGAACACAGCACTTGGAAACGTCTCTGCATCGCTGAACGCCAATTATATCGCAGAATTCGTTCAGCAAGCGGCCCCCTCGACACCTGAAGTCGCAACCCTGAACACACTATATAATCCGGTTGATCTCAAAATTCGCTCTAAATTCGGGTTGTCGCGGGACGCCTTCTCCGGCGCGGTTATTATCAACTATACCGACAGTTATGAATCGGACGAGTCGACTAATGCTGTTTCCATCAATTCCTGGACAACAGTCGATTGTACGCTTTCTTATGGGTTCGACCGCGAGAGATCCGATTGGTTAGGCGGTGTAAGGATAAACCTAAGCGTGTCAAATCTCTTTGATGAACCCCCGCCGGTTACGCCGACCTTGGGCGCCTATCGGATAGCAGGCTATGACCCAACCAATGCTTCTCCGATTGGGCGGTTTGCAATGGTTGAGATCGCGAAGCGCTTTTAGAAGCTCATACTCACGAGGCGAAGGCGCACTCTGTAGCGTCTTCGCCATTAAGGCACCCCTTTCCACAGATCATGAAAGTGTTTCCTATGAGTAGGATGGTCCGCGCAGGCATTTTGGCGACGATCACAGCATTAGCCGCATCGTGGATTTCCGCACTTTCAGAAACGAGGCAGCTCACTCTTGACGACATGCTCGCGGTTGAAGGTTTAGGCGGCGGACTGTTCGATCCGACCGGAAACTGGGTCATTTATGAGCGCCTACGCCCGTACAATCAAAATGTCGACTATAGCTTCCGCACCTATGCTTTCGCGAAATCTGGACATCAAATCTGGCGATATAATTTAGAGAAGGGAGGACAGCCAGAGCTATTGCCGAGCCTCGATCCACGACCGAGCAGTTACATAGAAGGGTTTTCGCCAAACGGACGTTACCTTGCCATTATGCAGTATTATCGGGGTGACTTATCCATTTCGGCGTACGATATGGCGCGGGATATGTCGGTGCAGTTCAAATCCACGCCGGCATTTGATCGAACTGGAAGTCACAATCCTCTGTGGATATCTGACGAAGAAATTGTGTTTGCCGCACTCCCTGACGGTCGCGAGCCGATGTTCACAAGCGTTCGAGGATATACCGGAGAAACACTTTACCGGCGTTGGCATGACGCCTGGGACGGCGCGGCGAGCACGGCAAGCGAAGTACGAACAAAAATTCAAGACGAGTCCGATCAACAAGAAGACGGCGCATTGATCCTAGCCAATGCCAAAACTGGCAAAGAACAACTGATTGGAAACGGACTGTATGCAGATTTAAAGTTGTCTCCGGATCGCCGTTATATGGCTGCGCTAGCTGTCTCCAAACCTCGGCCGCTTAGTGCAGATACGCTAGTCACCACAGATTCCCGTTCCTACACATTATCGGTCTTTGACCTTTCAACCGACCACGAGCGTAGGCTGGCCCCAGGATTGGAGTTCTTTCCCTACACAGTTGAATGGGCGCCAGACGGGACACGCCTCGCTGCATTTGGTTGGAGAGTTGGCGATGAGCCTCGCAATGGCCGCTTCTATGCTTTTGACATCTCCTCCGGGGAGGTCACCCGATATGACCATATCGGACTAGACTTGGCGTCGGAGCGAGAGCGGGGGTGGATGCAGCGGCCGGAACGAACCGCCTTCCTTGGCGATAACTTAGCTGTCTATGCCCGCGAAATCCCGAACGACGAAGCTCAAGCGCCCAGATTCTCTTATCGGGGGTTCGAAGAAAACGGTCTATCCAAAGCAGACTGGTACGCACTCGCGCCTGCTGGAACCCATCGCAATCTCACAGCCACGATCAAGAGCGTCTCGCCAATATTATTACAAGCGAGCGAGGCGGCAATTACAGTGTTCGGACAGGAAGGAGTATGGCGAGTTCACGCCGACGGAAGGCGTATCAAATTAACGCCTGAACTACCTGGCGCGTTTACATATTTTCCGCCCGGTACATTTTCGACTGCAAGCGGAGTAAATCGTCCAGAATTCCAAAATGGAGCTCTGTTCAATGTTCGCTACGACGGACAGACTAAGGTTGCATTGATCGATCTCCGTGCCGGTCGCGATGGGCAAAACATCATCCTCCCTGCCAAAACTTCGGAAGTACACCCGATGGCGGGAAGCCTTGACGCCCGGACGCTCCTATTGAGCACCGAAGACAATCTAGCGACTCGCTTGGCTGTAGTTGCCGATGCAACCAATCAGGAAAGAGGCATCGCAGATTTGAATGTACACCTTTCGGGGATTGATCTCGGAAGCTGGAAGACCATTACCTATGTGATCGCTGACCCTGAAAGCAAGCTCGCGCCTAAAACGATCAATGGCTGTGTATTGCTACCGCCAAACTATGTTCCCGGGAAGCGGCTTCCCTTAATAGTGGATGTTTATCCGGGCGCGCGCCCAGATTGCTCAAACACCATGGGGAAATTCTCGTATCCAGACCCATATTCTGCTTATCTATGGGCAAGTCGGGGCTATGTTTATGCGCGTCTCGCCACTCCCAGCGAGTTTATTACGACAGAAGATGGGCCCATCGCGGGATTGGATGAAGTTACAGATGCCGGGGTCGATGCGCTTGTCGACCAAGGAATAGCCGATCCCGATCAGGTGATGCTGTTTGGCTTCAGTCAGGGGGGCGTGTCGGCGCTCTACGTTGCAACGCAATCCAGCAAATACAAAGCCGTCATTGCAGCAAACAGTTGGGCCGATCTTTTCAGCCATTATTTTGGCCCCAATGGCATATATTCCTATGTCTACGGATCGTTATTCGGAAATTTTGGTCGCTATGACGAAATCGAAGGCGGGGAATTCGGAATAGGAGAAACACCTTTTATCGCTCCGGAAGTTTACTATCGAAATAGCCCGGCCTTTCTCGCACCGAAAATAGAGTGTCCGGTTATGCTGGTCGGGACCGATATGGACAGCTTTTCAATGTCGCAGTTCGATGAGATGTTCGGAGCGCTAAAGCGAGCCGACAAAGATGCCCGCTACGTTCGCTACTGGGGTGAAGGTCACGCACTATCATCGCCGGCAAACATTATCGACTTCTGGCAAAGGGTAGATGCATTCCTGGCAGAAAGCGTGAATCAGGAATAACTATTGCTAGGCCGATGTACGAACGTTCTCCAATTTTTCGATCCAATTTCTTAGCCACGCCTCTATTGTATAGTAGATAAGCATCTTGTGCCCAAATTCATGCGTTTGCACAGATTCGACGGTCGCAAATTTTGATACGTCGTTTCTGGACAGTAATTTCGCTTCGACAAGTCTTCCATTCAGAAGGGCTTCCCTCAACTCCGCAATATTGGACGTTACCTGTTTAACGAAAAACTGGGTTGATGCTCCCTTTGCCGTTCGAGTTCGAACGCAATCGGGAATCTCGCCTTTGAACGCTTCGCGAACCAACCCGCGGCTAACGCCGTTCCAGCAAAGCAAGTAGATAGGCAATCTCAGACATAATTCGATCAGCGGCTGCGATATTAGTGGGTGAACAAAATTCCTATGAAATGGCTGATCTAAAGTTTCTCGCACAAGAAACAAATGAATCAGTGTGCTGACCTGTTCAAATTTAGCGGGAGGGAGGCCGTTTGCCTCTAACGCCCAGACTGGGGCGCAGGTCCTTGGATCTAGGCTAGCGAACGCACCCCTGTTGACCGGCGTGCAAGCGTGCTCGATTCCCGTTATCAGCGTGCTTTTCCTTGCTCCCGGAGCCAATGATGGAATTGCTTCCCTCAGTACCGCCCAAATCGATTTTCTGGACAATCGGGCGCTATTCAACAATTCGCGCAACGCGTTGCGCGATACGCCGCTATCTATTAGAAAATCTGCAAAGCCCAGCGTTGTAGTTCTGGCTCGGAACAAGTGATCGCCGCCCTGTCCAGTAAGAATTGCTGAATCGGGACTCAGAATATCGGCAATATCTGCCAGCTTCGGAATGAGAGTAAGGAACTTTCGAAATGGTCGCGCTGACCGTGGATGGCTATCTAGCCGCGGTAAATTGAGCGCGCCAAATTGGATTTCCTTTAGCGGCAATTTTGCTTTTAAGGCGCTGGCCCGTGCAAACTCGACTTCAGTCAGGTCATCGGTTCCCATCACGAAGTGAATTGCACGCACGTTCGACGCGAAAGGAGTATCTGACAAACAGCTAAGGACAATGGAGGAATCAAGCCCACCCGACAGACTCACAGTCGTCTGATCAAATGCGGAGGCCCAACACTGAACGACGTACCGTGTCGTTGCGCGCAATTCGGCGGCTGCGTCTTCGAAACATGGCGCGATATGGTTAGAGGCGATGACGCGAGGATCCCATATCAGATGTCTTGATAGCCTTGGTCCGTGGAATACCAGTTTTTCACCACCCCGTAGTTCCTCGATTTCGTTGAAGCCCGTCGCTCCGCTTTGAATTTTGTCGTAGGCTAGCAGATCAGAAACGAATTTATAATTTAGAGAGAGTGATTCTGGATCAATGAATGTGCATTTCTCTAGGTGAGAAAACACAATCAATACCCCCTGATGCACTAGGAAGAAGCAAGGAATCGAAGATGTTGGATCCGCAATAACGGAACCTCCATCTTGATCCGAATGAAATGCCAAGTAGCTTCCCCAATAGTCCGATAACACGCATTCATTTCTAGACCGCGAAAGCCGTAGCATTTCATCCTGCGCAAAATTCGTTATGGGGCGGCTTGGAGCCAGAGCATTCGATCGCCTAAAGAGCGTGCCAAATATGGCGCCGACCGGTTTGTGATCAGCCCCGTTAACACGAATGATGGTATCGCGCGTGGTATTTGAACCTAGATCGAACAGCACGAAGCCGGGAGCTTTGATACATGGGTGATCGGCGTCGAAGGCCTGCTCCATGCGTCCCAACAATTTGTGTGCTGAATGGCACGCTGAGGGATGATCAGCGTGCCATAAGAGGGCGACAAATGCATGCATGATATAGGCCCTTACACCAACATGATCCGGTGAAAGCCTAGTATGTTCTCAAGTTCATCATTCAGCACGACCCGTTGGCTTTCTACCCAACAATGAGCGCGGAATGGAGAGAGTTGAACTCCAAACACCCAGCTCGCATCATACCGAAGCAGTGAGATATAGCGCAACAAGACGAGGCTTCGGAAGCGGCACGCATCCTCTAAGGAGAAAAAGTATGGGGTGAGCGCGTGGAAGGCATGTATGGCGGAGTAGGCCTCTTCAGAGTTGCACGGTTTGCTCTTTGGGTTTCGCAAACTCCATTTCTTCGCAGCACGCACCTGGTCTTCAAATGACTCAAAATGCTCCAAAGCCCAACACTCGATCAATGCTCGACAGAATGTGACAAGGAGACGCAATTCGATATGGATGGGCTCCGCAGCCGCTCTCACCATGATTGATGCAGTAGGAGCTTCTTGGCGGATTCGGTTCGGCATGTTTGTTGTTGATGTTGTGCGAACCAGTATTCCTCGTGCAATTAGTCGTTCGGCGAATTGAGTAGCCGAATCCGAAAGAGCGCCATTCCGATCGTCATGCGTTAGGATTTCATCAAGCCACTGTGACTGACGCTGGTTGGTTTGGATGAATTTATCCGCCGAAACGTCAAGAATGATCGTTGTGCCGCCGATTTCGCATGAACATGCATTTTGTGCGAGTTCGAACATATCATATTGCCAATGAAGGACTAAAAGACTGCGACTCGGTTTGACCGAAGAGCGAGGGTGTGAGCTCACACCCTCGCATTCGGCCTCTTAGTTGATCCTGCTGTTCGGATCCAAGGATTCGACGCCAGGATAAATGTCGCCCTTCGTTTCTTCCGAAACCGTCCCGAGTTCGAGCGGTTCGAATTCGTCGTCAGACTGATGATTTTCTTTGCTGGTTTTCATGTCAGCACCTCCTTTCTGGTTTGGGATTCCCCTTTTTTAGGGATCAAACGTCTCCGGAGACAATTTCAGCGTGCGCGCATCAATACCGGGAGTCAATCAGTAAATTAGAAAAAGTCTAAATATAATAAATGGTTAGATGGCTCGCACGATTCTCGCGCCGAGGGATCAGGTTGCCTGGCCGGGTCTCTTGCAAAAAGGGACGTGTACGAATGGATTAGGACATCGCCTGCGCCTTTCTACGCCTACGCGTCATTGCTGTTCGTCGCTTTGGCGGGCGCAGCGGCAATGGCCGGCGGCGCCGAAAGCGGAATGCTGAATTCAATTTTTATCGGCGACTGCGCCATCAGCGCGGCGGCTTTCTCCCGGTCGCCAAGCAGCAGGCTGCGTTCTGCGCGCGCGACGCTGTAGAAAGCGCGCGCATAGTCATCGACGCCGGAAAGCGCCGGCGAGCTGATCGCCGAGGAGAATCCCTTGTCAGCGCGACGCCAGTCAGGGCCGTAGGTTTCCGCCAGATAGCGCTCCGCGCCGGAGGGAATGCGGAAGGTCCGGTCGCTGAAGCCCTGCGCAATGGTGTCGAACGCCGAGAACCGCCACTCAATGTCGCCGGGGTGGTCCGAAAAACCGCAAACGCCGGCGTCGTCGTCGTTCGCGTAGAGGAAGATATCGATGCCGACATGTTTGTGAGTCAGACCGAAATACCGGTCGCCCGGACGGGCGGCGCGCGGCAGCATCAGCGCCGGATGCTCGCGTAGGATCTTTGCAATGTCGGGGCCGCCCTCATCATCACGCATGACGCCGAGATCGACATCCCGGTCATGCGCCAGCGGTCCGCCGCTCCGGATGAATCCGAGCAGCGTGCCGGCGGCCAGAAACGCCGGCACGCCAGCCGCCCCCAGTATGTCGTAAATGTCCGCGAGCGCAGCCCGCGCCGCGCCGGGATCGAACTGACCAGCAGCGCCGGCGGACCCGACATCTTCCGGCGCGAGGCATTGCAGCGCTCGCAGCTTGTGAAAGAACGCGTCCGCGAATGCGCCGCGGCGATAATGCGCGCTCGCCAGCTTGTCATGAGCGATGCGCGGGGCCGCGAAGCAATGAAAATACTTCTCGACAAACCGCACCGCCTCATCAAACCGGCGCGCCTCGATCAACGCTGTCGCGCCGCGGAAGAAATCCCCGGCGCTCGCCGCCGGCCGCGCGCATGCGCGCTGCAGCGCATCCGCCGCCGCGCCAATCGCATGAAGGCGCTCACACTCGTCCGGCGTCAGGTCTGCAATCGATTGCCAGGACGCCCAGGCGTCCGCGTCGCGTGCAACAACGCTCCGGAACGCCTCAAGCGCGCGCCCCCGCGCGCGCAACGCGTGATAGGCGACGCCCTTGCCGTGCAGCAAGATTGGATTGCCCGGCGCGACCCAAAGTCCCTCGTCAAACCAGCCAAGCGCGCGTTTGGGATCGCCGGCGCGCAACAGTGCCGCGCCGAGATGCTGGATCGTCACCACATGATCGGGCCGCAGATCATGTGCGTGGCAGAAGGACAGCGCCGCTTCCTCAGCCCGGCCTGCATCCATCAGCGCCTTGCCGTCCTCCATCAGCTCACGCCAGGTCTTTGGCGCCGCTTCCTCGTCTGGGACGTCCTGTTCGTCCAGCTGGATATTCGACGCCATCAGTTTTCGGACATTACGGCGCGAACGCGTTCGAAGCCGTCGGTGCCGCTGCCTGGAAGTACGGTCGTCCATATCAAATTCCCACACTGAAAAATCACCGCCGCCGCCTTGCGCACCTGAAGGCGGGCAAATGCATTGCGAGGCGCGATTGCGGCGCCGGCAGAGTCTTTGTTGTTCGAATTGTCAGGTCGCTAGCGGGTTCTTGTCGGGCTTCGCGCGGGAGACGGATTGCAATGTCCGCCGGCCGCGCCCGGCCCTTTATGCCCCGTTGCGGATTTGCAGAGTTGCAGAGCGGGGTAGCTAACCTGCTTGGATGCTACAGTCAGCTTTCCGGGCGCTCAAGTATTTTATGCTGCGGATTTTGCTCGAATTGTCCGCAAGCACTGGATCAACCGTTATCTCTTTTGTGATCCTATTTTGGTGCTGAAATGCTCATGGCGGCCGGTGATCGCGCCACGGCGCACGGCTGCAGGCGAGCGGCGTCCGTTATGCCTGAAAAAGCGCGACATTTGCATGATTCCAGCGACCGTTTCTGACTGAATCGGAATCCGGTACGGCGCGCGCCTTTACTTGACTCATCCGGATTATCGTCCAAACAACTGAAAATAGAACAAGACCTGCCTTTGATGCGCCCGCTGGCCTCAGAGGCTGCAGCGGTTAGGGAGATGAAACACTTCACGCTCGGCGATCGCGTCGAACTCAGCCGATACGATTATCTCTGGCGCCTTTCCCCGGACCGCTGGGCTTGGGAGTATCTGCGGCGAAACCCGGAGTTCAAGCGCGCCGCTGCGCTTCGCCGCGATGATGCGATCTCTGTCAGGCGCGCCCCTTGCGTCGATGCGAAGATCCTGCTCCCCCGGGAGCCCCAGCCGCTCGCGGATCGCTGGGGGCTTGTCCTCATGCCGGACCCGGATCTCAACGCCTGCGACGCCGAAGTCGTCTGGAACCGGACGGCGTTCCCCGACCAGATCGAGCTGTACTGCATCACCCGCGCGCCGCATGAGCCTTGCGAACTCTGGGACCGCGTAACGCTGATTTCCACCTTCACCCATGTCACCGATTACACCGGCCCGGAATATCTTCTCGTGCGATGCAACGGCGCCGTGATTCAGCATCGCTGTTCGGGCGTGTCCCTTCTCGGCGACCAGCCGGTCCGGATCAAACTCATCATCGACGACATGGACGGATATTCCCGCCGCCTCAAACTCCTTGAGGCGGCGTTCCGGGTCTACAACGATCCGCCGGGCCCGGCTGAGCCGAAATGGACCAAGACGACCCAGGTGTTGCGGGACGGGCTGATTGCGCTCGATTGCCTGGCCCTCGGCGGATCGCGCAAGGACATCGCCAACGCCCTTTACGGATCAGACCGCGTGCGCGAGGAATGGAACGGGCCGTCCATGAAACATACGCTTCGATATCTCGTGAAAAAGGCCGAAGCGCTGCGCGATGGCGGATACGCCCACGAGCTGCTTCTCGCCGACCCATTCGCGCGCTAAGATGGGGCGGGGGCGCCAACAAATCCTCGCCCCCTCGCCGCGCCTGTTGAGTCAAAGTCACGGAAAACAGCCATGAGCGGATGGGACAGGGATCGAAGCGGCGATTATACCCCCGCACCGCCGCCGCGCGCCTTCTGGATACTCGTCGCGATCCTTGTGATTGCGGTTCTGTATTTCGCCGTCTTCGCTGCGTGAAAACGGCGTTCGCTCACCCTCCATCGAGAAACGAGGCAAGATCGCTGACACAGTCGCCCGCCAGCGCTTCCACCCTGCGCTTGAGTTCTTCGACCGATGTGTCGAGCGCTCGGGCGTTGATCCGCAATGCAACCGTAACCGTCGCATGGGTTTTGAAATGGACGAACCGGACGGTGACGTCGCGGTCTTCAAGATCCACCAGAATATCGTCGCAAGCCCATAATGCCGCTCTCATCGCCAGCCTCCAAACATGGCATGGAAGCGCTTTCAACCGCGCGCGCCTACTCTTTAGAGTTGCTGCCTCGGTGCAAAGACAAGTTTTGTGTTTGCGATCGATCCATCGGCAAATTTTGCCTGTCTCCTCAACACGTTCGCTCGCGCCATCGCGCACCCTCGCGATCAGACTCCCGCGCTGCCGACAACCTGCCGCAGCATTATTTTTTCACTTGCCTGACGACACGCCGCATCTCGCACGCAATGCAGGATCATCCCGCTGGTTGTAAATGCGTCCATGACAGGTGGCCTCAGAGCCAATTGAGTCGAACTTCCCGAAGACGACGGTCGACGCCGCCGAAGGCGTGGCGGCGTGCGTCTTTACTTGACTCATACTGTATATTGGCGGAACAACTAAAAATAGAACAACGGTCGCCTCTGATGCGCCCTCCGGCCAACATCACAGGATCAAACGGTAAGGGAGATGGAACACTTCACGATCGGCGATCGGGTCGAACTCAGCCGATACGATTATCTCTGGCGTCTCTCGCCTGATCGGTGGGCTTGGGAATTCCTGCGCCGAAATCCTGATTTCAGACGCGATGCGGCGACACGGCGCGATGACGATATTTCAGAGCGCAAGGCGCCATGCGTAAACGCCCGAATTCTGCGCGCGCGAGAGCCGCAGCCCCTGGCTGATCGTTGGGGCCTTGTCATGATGCCGGATCCCAACCTCAACGGTCATGACGCGGATGTCGTCTGGAATCTCGCCGCCTTTCCCGACCAGATCATCATCTACTGCGTTACCCGCGCTCCGCATGAGCCGTGCGAAATCTGGGAACGCGTCAACGCGGTCTCCAAATCCACGCACGTCACCGATTATTCCGGTCGCGAGTATCTTCTTTGCCGCTGCGACGGATCGGTGATTCAAAACTGCTGCACCGGCGTCTCGCTGCTCGGCCTTGAACCCGTTGGCGTCCGCTTGATGATCACCGACATGCAGAGTTTTCCGCGACGGTCGAAACTGCTCCAGTCCGCCTTTGACGTCTATAACGGGGTCTATCCGACGCGGCCGGCGCAATGGAGCAAAACCACCCAGATTCTTCGCGACGGTCTTATCGCCCTCGATTGCCTGGCCCTCGGCGGCAATCACAGGGATGTCGCGGCCGCGCTCTACGGCCAAATCCGGGTCCGCGAAGAGTGGAACGGGCCTTCCATGAAACATGCCGTTCGCTATCTGGTGAAGAAAGCCGAGGCGCTGCGCGATGGCGGCTATCGGGAGGACCTGCTGCGCGCAGACCCGTTTCTGCGCTAGCATGTCGCTGATCAGACCTTTGCGGTGCCCGGAGCGACGCCGCGCATCGTTCAGATCGCAACAATCGCAGGAAGCGGATGTGTTTGTGTCCCGCGCAGCCGCTCCCGGAAGGCTTCGGCGAAAGCGAGCGCCGCCGATTGGTCGCGCTCATCCTTGAGAACGCGCCCCGCGCCGCCCTTCATCCGGGCGATCACACACCAGAGGTCCGGCGTTTCACCGGGTCGCGCCGGTCGGATCGTGAGAATCCGCGGCGGATCAGAAACATCCCGCATCGGCGCAATCTCAAGCGCGCTGATCTCCTCCGTCTCTGCTGGTTCGTTGTGTTGCATCGTGCCCGCGACGAATCAATGACTGCCGCCGTCATGATGCGACCTGGACATTCGTTAGGGAAGACGCTGCTTGAAAGCCCTCGCGGTCTGGTTCGGAAGGTGCGCGACAAAGCGGGCGGCGCAGAGCAGCTTGGCGCGAACATGCGTGCGCCCGCGCAACGTTCGCATGACCAAACCGGCAGAACGCTCAACACGTCTCCAGATACGAACCGCGCCGCGCTGCGGCGCGGCGGAATAAAAATTCAGATGTAAACTTAGAGCGCTCTCTCAAAAAAGTTCAGGCAATTACAATCACATTAAATCAAAAGGGGAAAATAATACTTGATTTGTCACAAAACCTTTGATTGCAATGCAGGTTGAGTAAAGTAGGTTGAGTGTCGAAGGAATAAGTCGCCTGTCTGGCGAATTTGAATTTGGCATCGGTAAGATATGCCGCAGGGCTAAATGTCCCTGAAAGTCAGCCGCCGCCCGCGCCATCAGCCCATTTGGTGGCGGCAGAGTGTGGGCTGAAATGTGTGCGCTGATCACTTTGTGTGCGGATGGAAGGTGAGAACGACTGTTAGAAATTTGCCAATAAATATTAGCACTTTGGAAGGAAAGTGATCGGGAAGTATCGGAACTTCAAGGTGAACGCCGCCAAACCAGGCGCAAAAAAATAGTTGGGCATGATTATGAAATTCCAGCCGACCATCTTTCTTTCCGCGATAAGCGCCGCAACCGCCATTGTGCTTCTTGCAAGTTCACTGGTAAGGGTCCGCGCCGATGAAACCCTCGTGATCTTCACGACCGAAGACCCAGTTGTTGCGTCGTCCGACAATTCTTTGTTCGGATGGAAACTTCGGAAGCCGTTTTCCGACTATGCGCTCGTGACGCAAAGGGTTCTTCAAGCGAAATACGACAGATTGAATGTGATCTCGAACGATGCCCGGTCGTGCGACGTGCAGGGCCTCGCAATAACCTACCGGTTCGCAGATCCTGCAGTCGCCGCGAATGCCGAGCGATCTCAACGCAAACAGCACAAGATCAGCGTGTCCAAGACGTTCGAACACCAATATAGCATAGGCCTTGTTGGAGAGTTGGAAAATTGGCCGGCGGAGCAAATTCAATCGACGCTGCAAGCTGAGCGACTTCCGGATTCGGCGGCTCTGACTAGAGTAGCAGCGGGATACGGCGCCAGCGTCCTGACGGTCACGGACGCGCCGGAAGTGGTTTGTGTCAGCACTGCTTCGCTCCAGCCGCTTCAGCAGGCTGAGCCAACCAAGTTCAGCGAAGCTGCCTCGCCCATCACGAGTCTTCAAGACCTCGCCGTTCCGAGGGACGACTATCGAAAGATCGTCTCGGGCGAACGATTTGCGCGACAGTTGATCGAAGAAACTCTCCATGCGAACAATTTTACGGTCGATGGGTCACGAACGGGCTGCTCGCCGAGTTCCAAAGCTTCGTGCGCAGCGTCGCCGAAACAGCTCAGGACAGCTCACGAATTGCTGTCGTCGCTTCGGGCAGGCGATTACCGGCTGGTGGCACCCGTGGCATACTCTCGGCGGTTTCCGATAAATGCGGGAAAAGAAGCCGTTTGCGAAAGCGTGAATGCCGTATTGTCCCAGGCAACTCCAGAAGGCGCGTTCGACGATGCGACGCCTATGTTCGCTCCCGGTCAGCCCGGTTCGAAAGAAGGCATATACTATTTTTGGGGGTCTTCTGAAGGCGCGAACGAAACCGCCGTTGTCACAAAGGCTAATGTGCTGACTGATGATCCTTACGCTCAACTTCGCTACATTGTCATCGATCGCGCATCCTGCCAGCAACCGTTTCGCAGCCTGATTTACTCCTGGAGAAAAGCATCTGCCGGGGAACCTCCGCTGATCGCAGGAGATTTTGTGTCTCGAAGCACAGACTTCGGCAAAATCGATGCTCCCGTCGAGGATGTTCGCAGTTGGGGCGTGCCCTTCGGGAAGATCGCTTTCGTGAATGTCGGCGGACAGGACTATCTGCTTTCCTTGCAAGCACTTTCCGGCGGCCCGTTCGCGCAGTTCGCGCTCGGCTGCGATGAGCAGTTCGAACTCGTCCTGAACAAGCTGGACGGAGCGCCAGAGGAGCGCGCTACTCGCTTTACGTTCACTGCATCGCCCAGCTCCGACCTAACGGTGGATCAAGCATCATGCGCTGCAGCAATTAAGCGGCTCGCTAACGTCGTTGGAGGCAGTTCCGACGACTAAAATTCAACTCAACTGAGCAATTCGCAAGGGGAATGATCGATGGTGGAAGTTGTCACGACAAAGGATGTGAACGACGAGGTCAAAAACGCTTTTTCAGATTTATCCACCTCCCTCGACCTGCTGTTAATTGCGGAAGCTGCGGAGGGCACCCTCAGCGACTATGGAATCGATGCCTTTCAGGTCAGACAGATGCGAGAACTGACCGGCCAGCTCGCTACCAGCTTCACTTTGGCCGACGCGTTTGTGGACCTCGTAGAGGGAGATACTGACGAAGCGGCAGAGCATATTGCCGATGTTGTCGCGAACGAGCTTATCGAAAGAGGGTTTCAGGATCTATTCCGCGACATTGCTTTGAACCAGGGCGTGTTTGACGATGTGCCGCTGGCGCGTGGAGCGACGCTCAGTCACGCAATCGACGCCTTTGCTAGCCTTGGTGCGGATGCCGCTGTTGAAGCGATCCATGTTGGCGCCGACATCCTCTCAGACATATTGCAGCGCGCCTACGCGAACCAGGTGTGGAATGATGCCACGCAAGGACGCGGGAACGTTATCGAGCATCATGTCACAGAACTTCACGTTTCAGGACTCGACGCCATTCGCGAGGCAGACAGCCTGGGACCGGATTTCCTGAGTAACAGCCTCTATCAGAACGGCATTCTTCTGATCAGGGACGTTTACGTCAATCGATCCGCAAACGTTCATTTGTTCGGACCAATTCTGTTCGTCCTCCCCGACGTCGACCGCTTTTTCATAGAAGGGTTTGTTGAGGTGGCGCCGGACAACTCCTACGGCGTCGTCGATGTGGAATTCGTTCGAAATCGCGCTCCCGCTGACTACACGGTCGGGAATACTGTCCTCACCTATGACCTTGAGGCCGACCTCGAAACCTATGCGTCGGCGCTGTTCGACGACGAAGCACCGTCGACGAGCGACGGGTACTATGAATCCTACCAAGCTCAGGATTTCATTGCCGCACACATGCCTTCGATTGATCAGTTCGTTTACGCGAATGGCGGCCTATCGTTCGTCAACCTGGAACTGAACGGCGGCGGATCGGCGTTCATCCTGGGGGCGCAGAACGGCAACATCAGTGCGACAGGCGCCGATGATATTATCTTTGCTGGCGAGTCCGGATTTGTGTCGGGCGAAGGGGGTGACGACCTCATCGTTGGAGATTGGGAAAGCGATGTCGGCGCTACATTTGACGGCGGCGCAGGCGACGATCTTCTATATGGCGGCGGTGGGGACGATGATCTGCGAGGTCGGAATGGAAACGACCTGATCGAAGGCGGCTCGGGAAACGACATCCTCGCCGGAGGGCGCGGCAACGACATCCTATACGGAAATGCCGACAACGACATTCTGAGGGGTGAGCAGGGCCGCGACACGCTCACAGGCAATTCAGGCGAAGACACGCTCTACGGCGGAGACGGCCGCGACGAACTCTTTGGGCATTCGCGAGATGGTCTCGATGATGACGATGCAACAGATACGCTATATGGCGAGGGAGGAAACGACACCCTCGTTGGCGGCGGAGGCGCCGACGTTCTCGAAGGAGGCGACGGCAACGATAAACTCTACGGGAATGACCACCTTTCTGAAGATGATGACAATGCCGCTGACAGGTTGATCGGCGGGAGCGGCAAGGATCAGTATTTTGTCGGCGACGGAGACACCGTCATCGACTCCGACGGCAAAGGTTCGGTCGCTTTCAACGGCATCACGCTAACCGGCGGCGAAAAGAAGCCCGACGATGATGGTGAGACCGACTGTGAAGATAGCGGCGGAAGCGATCATTCGAGCGACGACGAGGAAGTCTATGAGGGGTCGAATGGCGAGACCTATCGCAAATCGGGGTCCGGGCTGACGGTTGAATACAACGGTGCGTCACTTACCATTGAAAATTGGAGCGACGGCGATCTCGGCATCACGCTGAAAGACGAAGGCTCGCAAGACGGCGGCGCTGGTGATGACTGTGACGACGACAAGGATCCGCCGGACAATTTTGGTTCACCGCTCGTGCTCGACCTGGACGGTGACGGCCTCGAACTGATCGCGCTTGAGGATTCCGTCGCATTCTTCGACATCGACAGGGATGGCGTGGCCGAGCGCACAGGCTGGGCGGGTCCGGATGACGGCTTGCTCGCGATCGACGCAAATCTCAATGGCGTCATTGATGGCGCCGATGAACTCTTTGGATATGGCGAGACCTTCTCCGGACAGCAGGGGCAGGCTCCCGACGCGGACCGGCTGCTCGGGCCCGGCGACCTCGACACCAGATATGCGAGCGGCTTTGCTCAGTTAGCCGAATACGACTCCAACAATGACGGGTTCATCGACGCGAGCGATGCGCAGTTTTCGAGCCTTCGGATCTGGCGCGATCTGAATGGCGACGGTGAGACCGACGAGGGAGAATTGACCTCGCTTGAAGAGGCAGGCGTTGCCTCGATCTCCCTCGCGGTTACGACAGGCGAAGTCGAAAACGCCGGCAACCTCGTCACCGATTTTGGGTCGTATACGACAACCGAAGGAGTGGCGCGCGAAATCTCCGATGTCTGGTTCCGGTTCGACCAGTACGATTCTCGGTTCGCGGAACCAGATACTCTGGACCCCGCGCTTCTTGATCTGCCAGACGTTTCAGGCAACGGCAGTGTTAAGTCCCTGCGGCTCGCCATGGCGGAGAACCCGGCGCTTCAAGCGCTCGTCGAACAGCTTAACGGCCTGACGGCCGCCGATCTCGGCAAGGCTTCGCCATTGATCGACGCCATCCTGTACGAATGGGCCGCCGTCTCAACTCCAGACCTTGCGACCGGTCGCGGCGCCTATGCCGATCAGCGCAGCGTCGCGGTCATGGAAGCCTTCGCGGATACCGACTTCGCCCAGTGGTCCGGGCCCAATCCGCGACCGATGGCCGGCGGCGTGCTCGCCGATCAGTACAACACGACGGCGCTTCTCTTCGCCGCCAGGCTGATCGCGCAGACCGACCTCGGGCAGACGCTGTTTCCCGAACTCACCTACGAGAACAATCAGTTCCTTGTGCTGCAATCCGGCGTCGACAGCGCGACCGTGCTGCAGCGCCTGATCGATTCCGCTCCGACAGATGTCAACGCCGCCCTCGCGCACTACCAGGCCGGGCTCCGGCTTCTCGACACAGTCTACCTCTCATTCGAAGACGTGAAGCTCGCCAATGACGACGGCGCCGGCTATATCGCGTCCGTCGAAACCGTGCTTCAGAACGCCGGGATCGATCTCGATTACATGTCGCTGGTCGCCGCTCGTATTGGCGGCGATGGCGACGATTCCTTCCTCACCGAGTCATTCAACAGCTCCATGTATGCGAGCAAGACGCCCGTGATCTCCGGCGGCCTCGGCGACGACGATATCGTCCTCGGCGGAAATCGCCAGATCGTTTACTGGGGCACAGGCCAGGGCTCGGATACGATCGAAATCGACCCGTTCTCTTCTCAGGGGTGGAGCCTCACGCCGCGGGTTGAACTGCGTCTCATCGGCGTCGACAGCACCGACGTTGTCTTTGAACGCTCCACTGATCCGCTCAGCACGGACGGCGTCCTTCGCATCGTCTCCACTGGCGAAACCCTCACGATCCGCAACCTCCTCGACGCCGAAAGCGAGCCCTCGGGCGTCTTCGTCTTCGGAGACGGTGAAACCGTCTCCTTCGCCGAGTTTCTGGATGAAATCGCAGCACTCGCTGAAACGGGTACTGCGGGCGACGACGTCGTCATTCAGCACACGCCCGGCGCGACCCTCAATGGCGGGACTGGCGACGACGTCCTGATGGGCGCACCCGGCAATACCGATTATCTCTTCAACAGCGGCGACGGCTCGGACGAAATCCGCGACGACCGCTCAGGCGAGAACCTTCTCTTCTTCGGTCCAGGCATTACAGGCGGCGATCTCGAATTCTCCCGACAGGGCCGCAAAGGCACAGACCTTGTCATTACGGTCGGCACGTCAGGGGACCAAATCACCATCCTGGGTCAGTTCAGCCAGCTCGCGCCGGTCATAGGAACCCTCATCTTCGATGATGGATCAGGGCTGTCCTATTGGGACATTGAAGACATCTTCATGGAAGACGGGCCAGGCGATGACACCGTACTCGGGACGGCCGGCGACGATTTCTTCTCCGGGAATGCCGGAAGTGACCTGATGCGCGGCTTCGACGGCAGTGATACCTATTTTCTGGGCGCAGGGGACGGCGTCGATACCGTCGACGACGGCGGCGATGCAGGCGAAGACCGCCTCTATCTGGATTTCGATTTCGGCGAACTGACGATTTCCTCCGTCACCGGCGGGTTCGTGTTCCTGAACGAGACGACTGGCGATCAGGTCACGGCGCTCGGCATCGAGACCTTCGACTTCGCCGACATGTACGATCTGTCAACCAACGACGTTCAGACGCTCATCGATGTCACCGGCTATGATAACGCCATCACCGGCACCTCCGGGGCCGACACACTCGATGGCACAGAGGACAATGACCTTATAGTTGGGTTGTCAGGCGACGACATTATCAACGGCTATGGCGGCGACGATCAGATTCAGGGCGGCGATGACGCTGACCAGCTTTACGGCGGGGACGGCAATGACACCATTCTCGGCGGTGCAGGCGAAGACCTTATAGAAGGCGGCGATGGAGACGACATCATCTATGCCGGCGACGGCAGCGAAACCTCGTCTGGTCTACGTGCCGGCAACACGCTTCGCGGCGGCGCGGGCGCCGATACGATCGACGGCGGTTGGGAAGACGACGTTCTTGAAGGCGGCGCCGGAGACGACATCCTCAGAGGCGACTTCGGGAATGACGACTTCCGCGGCGGCGCCGGCGACGACGTCATGGTCGATCGATCTGGCGCGTCCGTCTACCATTATGATATCGGAGACGGCGACGATCTTGTTTTCGACGACGGCAGCAGTTCAACAACAGACGCCATTGAGTTCGGAGCTGGCATTTCAGCAGGCGACCTGACCTTCAGCTTCGTGATCGTCGATCCGAGCGCCTACACGGACTATTATGTGTTTGACGGACCACAAGCGGCGATCCGCGCAGATCTCGCCCAGGGCGGCTCCATCACCTTTGCAGGAAATCCGTCTGATAATGTCGGATCAATCGACGTGTTGCGTTTTGATGACGGGTCGACACTTTCACTCGCGGCGATCGATGCGCTGGCGCGTGCGCCCACCGCTGAGGATCAGCTACTCGTTCCCCTTGATTCTTCCAGCGACGACATCATGGAAGGCGGCGGTGGCAATGATACCTTCTATGGCAACTTCGGCGATCTCACCTTCCTCTTTGATGTCGGCGACGGGAATGACACGATCATCAGCCCCGAGATCGGCGGCAACGACGTCACAACCATTCGGTTCGGCGCAAATGTCGCGTCATCGGATGTTTCGATTTCCCGTTCTGGCGAATTTTACGAAGATCTCGTGATCACGCTCGCTTCGGGCGATTCGATCACCGTCGCCGGCCAGTACGGGCTTGAACTCAATCCGTACAGCTCAGATCCGTTCAGATATGGCAATTATCTCGACCGGATCGAGTTCGAGAGCGAACCGGGCGTCGTTATCGACGCAAGCGAGTTGCTCCTCGCCACCCAGACCGCGACGAGTGGCGACGATCTGCAGATCGGATCGGAACAAGCCGATACGTTTGCGGCCAGCACCGGCGCCGACGAACTCCACGGCGGCCGTGGAAGCGATACTTATACATTCGGGATCGGTTCTGGCGCAGATCTTCTTGTCGAAACCAATCGCGGTCTCACCTATATCCCATACCCGGACGATGGCCCCGAACTCGATATCGCGCTTCTGCGTGAGACCGATACGCTCACTTTCGGAGCAGGCATCACGGTATCGGACCTGATTCTGACAGCGACCGGGTCTTCGCTTTCTGATCTCCTCATCGAAATACAGGGAACCGGCGACAGCCTTCTCATCCGCGATCAGCTTGCGGCATCAGGAAACTGGGGCTCGATCATCGATCAGTATTCCGACGAAGGGCCACATCTCGTTACGGCCGAAGAATGGGAATACGACTATGCCGACTATTTCGGCGAAGATTTCCTCTTCCGCGCCGGCGTCGAGCGCTTCCTCTTCGAAGACGGCACAACGCTCACCTGGCAGGAATTCGCCGATCTCGTAACCAACCGTGATGATGAAGGCGATAACACGATCGCAACCGACGATCTTGGCGGCATGCTTGATGGCGGCGCCGGAACCGACCGGCTCGAAGGCGGCGCGGGCGACGATACCTATGTGCTCAATCTCGGCTCCTTCAACGACACAGCGTCCGACACCGGGGGATATGACGAAGTCGCGTTCGGAGCCGGCATCTCGCCGGAACTGATCGCCTTCTCGCGCGTCGGTGAGAATGGCGACGACCTGCTGATCGAGATCGGCGGCGAGGAACGCAATTCCCTGCTCATCGAAGGCCAGTTCGCCGGCGATGGAAGGACGCTCGAATATTTCTACACCGATGATGGCGCAGAATTCTCCTCGCAAGCCGTCGAAAATCTGCTTCTCGCCCAGTCGATCACCAATGGCGATGACGCAATCCTCGGCTATGAGGGCGATGACGTCATCGACGCGCGCGACGGGGACGACAGGATTGAATCGCGCGGCGGCAACGACCTGATCGACGGCGGCGAAGGCCGCGATACGGCCGTCTTCCGGGGGCCGCGCTCCAACTACGATGTTGTGGTCGATGGCGACTGGATTCTCGTCAGCGACAATGTCGGGACCGAAGGCGTCAACCGCATCCGCAATGTCGAGACCCTGGAATTCCTCGGCGGCGAAGGCGGCGCAGGGGCCGCGATGGAAGTCATCGTCGCAAACCAGGCGCCGAGCGCCGGCGCGCTCGCCTTCGACGCGCGCGAAGACACGCCACTCATCCTGCGCGCGTCCGTGCTCATCGCTGCGGCGGCAGATCCCGATGGCGGATCGCTCTCGCTTTCGAATGTCACCGCCATATCCGGCGGAGCGGTCGAGATCGGCGAAGAAGGCCGGGTTGTTTTCACCCCCGACGCCGATTTCACAGGGCAGGCGAGCTTCACCTATACGGTCGTGGATGCTGACGGCGCCGAGGCGTCGGCCTCGGTCACGGTGGACGTCGCCCCTGTCAATGACGCGCCGGAGCTGGCCTCGCCCCTTGCCGACCAGAGCTTCGACGAAGATACGGTCGTGTCCTTCACGATCGACAGCGGCGCCTTCAGCGATGTCGATCTCGACAACCTCACCCTCAGCGCCCTCCTGTCCGATGGCTCGGACCTGCCGGGCTGGCTCGCATTCGACGCAGAAACCGGAAGTTTCAGCGGCACGCCTCCGGCAGATTTCAACGGCGTCCTGGAGATCGAAATCACAGCCGCTGACGCTGAATTTTCAGCCTCCGGCGTGTTCAATCTGACCATCGCGCCTGTCAACGATGCGCCGGTCGTCGCGACGCCGCTAGACGACTTCGCCGCTGACGCCGAAGAACTGTTTGAATTCATTGTGCCGCAAGACGCATTTTCCGATGTTGACGGCGATACGCTCACCTACACGGCGACGCTTGCTGACGGCTCTGAATTGCCTGAATGGCTTCTCTTCAGCGAAGAATTTGGCGCCTTCTCCGGATTGGCTCCGACCGGCGTCAATGGCGATTTCGCCATCCGGGTCACCGCAACCGACGGCTTCGAAACCGCTTCGGATGATTTCACGCTGACCATCACGGGTAATGCCGCCCCGACGGACATCAGCCTGTCGAACGCATCTATCGACGAAAACAGCGAAGGCGGCGCAATTGTCGGCGTTCTTTCGGCGACCGATCCGGAACCGGGTGACACCTTTACCTATTCGATCCTGACCGAAGACTCGCCGTTAGAGGTCGACGGCGACCGGCTTGTTGTTCGCGACGGCGCCGTGATCGATTTCGAAACGCAGTCGTCCATCGATGTCTCCATCGAGGTTCGGGATAGCGCAGGAAATCCCTACGAGGAACAGTTCACGATCTCCGTGAACGACATCAATGAGGCGCCGACCGATATCGGCCTCTCTAACGCGTCGGTGGATGAGAATTCCGCCGCAGGCGTCGTTGTCGGCGAACTCTCTGCGGCCGATCCCGATACGGGCGAGACTTTCGAATACCGGGTGAGAGCTCCAGGCGATGACCGCTTCGCAATCATCGGGTCGCAGCTTGTCGTCGCCGAAGGCGCGATGCTCGACTTCGAAACCTCGCCCGTCGAAACCATCGAGATCGAAGTCGAGGACAGCGCCGGCAACCTTTATTCGGAATACTTCGACATCGCCATCAACGACGTGGACGAGGGATCGGGCGATATTGTTGGAACACCGGGCAATGACACGCTTGTCGGGACCGCGGGCGACGATGTCATCTTCGGGCTCGGCGGCAACGACACAATCACCGCGCTCGGCGGTAATGATGTCATTGATCCTGGCGCGGGGTCCGACACCATTGATGGCGGCGACGGCTATGACCTGCTCGACCTGTCGCAGACCTCCTCTCCGGTCTACGCCTATCTCGACTCGAATTACGCCTCAGGCGCTGATTACGGCCAGAACTTTCTCTCCGGCATTGAAGGCGTCATCGGCGGCGGCGGCAACGACCAGTTCGTCGGTAATGCCGGAGATAACACGCTGATCGGCAATGCGGGAAGCGACGGTCTCTATGGTCGCGATGGCGCCGACTTGCTCGACGGCGGCGACGGGTCCGACTATCTCCATGGCGAGGCTGGCGACGACACCATCCTCGGCGGCGCCGGTAATGACTGGGTCTATGCCGGCACAGGCGCAGATAGCATCGATGGCGGCGCAGGAAATGATACGATTTTCGCGCAGCAGGGGAGCGACGTCATCGCCGGCGGGCTTGGCGACGATACGATCTATACCGAAGATGGCGACGACCTCATCACCTTCAATCGCGGGGATGGCGCAGACATCGTCTACAACTCTCTCGGCGACGACACGCTTGAATTCGACGCCAGCGTCGCCGCGTCCGATCTGACATTCACCCGGATCAACCAGGACTTGTTGGTCGGCATCGCCGGAGAACCGGACACGGTCGAACTCAAAGACTACTTCAATGCAAGCGGAACGGCTTCGTTCACGATCGTTGCAGGCGATGGATCAACCTTCAGCGAAACCGATGTCGCAGCGATCCTCGACGGCGCCTCGCAAATGTCGGCCATGTTCTCTCTTGAAGCCATTGATCTTGGCTTCGACGTTGTAGCGTCGGGCGCCACGGACGCTGACGCACCCCCGGCCGGCGACACTGCGCAACTTCAACCGCTCAGCGGTCTCGGGCTTCTCGCCAGTGCGCAGTTCGATGCACGCGAACACCTGCTCTTCCCGCAACGGGAAGGCTTTGCGAAATTCGAGCTATCGGAAGACGACCCGTTCGATTTCTCGGGGCTTCTGGCCGGGCGGCTCGGCGGGCATGCCGCCGAGCTATCCGACGTCGCTTCGATTTCGCAATTCGGCGCCGATGATCCGGGGCCCTATCGCGACACGATTGATGCAGGCGCGGATCTTCCGCTGGGGCAATTGCTCGATGATCGTTTCGAAGCCTCAATCCACAAGCCGCACAAAATGTTCGATCACGATGCTTTCGAACTGGTTTGATCGCCTTGCATCACCCGCTCGCCGGCGCGGCTGCGCTCCGGTGACCTGGGATGTCAGTTCCGACGCACCGCGCCCATGAAAGTTCCGAAGTGACACGTCCTCACTCCGAAGCGCAGCCGGCGGCAAACGCCCTGGCGGCGGCGCAACGCGCCGCACGTCGCCTCCTGGTCTACGCCGGATTGCTCAGCGCGTTCGTCAACATCCTTATGCTCACCGGACCGCTCTACATGATGCAGGTGTATGACCGCGTCCTTGCAAGCCGGTCTTTCGAAACGCTTGCCGTCATAACGATGCTGATCGTCGCATTGTTCGCCGCTATGGCGCTGCTCGACTTCGCCCGAAGCGCTTTGCTTGCAAGGGCTGGCGACGAATTTGAATCCGCGCTGAAAGGTCTCGTTTTTGACAAGGCGGCAGACGGCGCACTCAGAGGCGCTCTTTCAGCGGAACAGCCGCTTAAAGATTTACGCCAGATCCGCCAGTTTGTCGGCAGCCCCGCCCTCACCGCCATCTTCGACGCCCCTTGGACGCCGTTCTTCCTCGCGATCGTCTGTTTGATGCACTGGCTGCTTGGCGTCGTCGCAGTTATCGGACTGTTGGCGCTGGTGGCACTCGCCGCCGTCAACGAACGAGTTTCCCGCCGCGCCTTGCTGGACGCCGTCGGCGCAGCGGGCGAAGCCGACCGCCTCGCGCTTGCGACGTTCCGCAACGCCGCCGCCGCAGACGCCATGGGGCTGCGAAGCGCGCTCAGGGCGCGATGGATCGCCCTGTCGCAAATAGCCAATGACCGCGCCGTCACCGCCAGCGACCGAACCAGCGGTCTCACGGCTGCAACGAAGGCGGCGCGTATGCTGCTGCAATCCCTGATCCTTGGAACCGGCGCGTTTCTCGCAATCAAGGGCGCGCTGTCGCCAGGCGCGATGATCGCCGCGTCCATCATCGCCGGGCGCGCACTCGCGCCTGTTGAAATCGTCACCGGGCAATGGAAAAATTTCCTGCAAGCCGGAACCGCTTATGTCCGGCTCAAGAGGTTCCTGGGTGATGCGGGCGCGCCTCAGCCGCGTACGCAGTTGCCGGCACCTGAGGGCGCGATAAGCGTTGACCGCATCTTCTGCCAGCCGGGCGGGGCCAAAAAGCCCATCCTCAAATCTGTCAGCTTTCGTCTTGAAGCGGGAGAAGCCCTAGGCGTCATCGGTCCCAGCGCGGCCGGAAAGTCGACCCTCGCCCGCGCGCTTGTCGGCGTCGAAAGACTGGTTTCGGGCGATATCCGGCTTGACGGCGCAACCCTCTCACAATGGGACCCCGATGACCTTGGTCCGCATATCGGCTTCCTCCCTCAGGAAGTCGAGCTGTTCGCAGGCACGGCGGCCGCCAACATCTCCCGCTTCAGAGACGACGCACAAGACGAGGATGTTATCGCCGCAGCCAAGGCCGCCGGCGCGCACGACATGATCCTGTCCTTTCCCGACGGATACGACACGGAAATCGGCGACCGCGGGCGCCATCTTTCCGCCGGCCAGCGCCAAAGGCTCGGTCTCGCTCGCGCGCTGTTCGGCAACCCGGCGCTGGTCGTCCTCGACGAACCGAACGCCAATCTCGATGCAGAAGGCGACGCCGCGCTTGCATCCGCCATTCAGGGGCTGAAAGCGCGCCGCGCCACGCTCGTCGTCATCGCGCATCGACCGAACGCCATCGCCGGCGTAGATAAGCTGCTTCTTCTGGCGGACGGCGAAGTCCGCGCGTTCGGGCCTCGCGACGAAATCCTTCAGCAGCTTGCGCCTCAGCAGGTTCAGACCCTGCGCGCAAAGGCGGGCGGATGACCGTTTCAGCATTTCCTCCGTTGCCGCAAGCGCACCGCCCGCCCGCCAGCGCCAAGGCATTTATCCGTCTCGGAATCTTCGTCATCGCAGCGGTGTTCGGGGGTCTTGCGCTCTGGTCGGCGCTGGCGCCGATTGACGGCGCTGTGGTCGCGCCCGGCCAGATTGTCGTCGAAAGCAATCGCAAGGCCGTTCAGCATCTCGAAGGCGGCGTCGTTTCCGCCATCCTTGTCGAAGAAGGCGACCTCGTTACCGCCGGCGACATTCTCGTGCGTCTCGAAGACGTAACGCAACGGGCCGACCTCGCCCTTATCGACGGGCAACTCACCGAACTCTATGCAAGGCGGGCGCGGCTTGAAGCTGAACGCGACGGCGCATCTGCGATCGCCGACGCACGAGGCGTCCCGGACGTGATCGGCCTTGCCGCATTCACATTGAAGCGCGAAGGCCAGCAGCAATTGTTCGATGCGCGCCGCACCACACGCGACACGCAGACGGATCTCCTCCAGGAGCGCATCGTTCAGCAGAACGAGCGCATTGCCGGTCTCAACGCGCAGATCGACTCGCTCCAGGAACAACGCCGTCTCATTGAAGACGAACTGACGGGCATACGCGATCTCAACAAACGCGGATTTGCCACCATCAACAGGGTGCGGGAGCTTGAGCGTGAATCGACACGCCTCGCCGGCGAACGCGGCGCGTTGCGCGCCAGCGTTGCCGAGGCGCAGAGCATCATCGCCGAAGCGAAGCTTGAAATCGAACGGCTGAATGAATCCGATCGGGAAGACGCCATCACCGAACTACGGGACGCGGAGGTTTCGATCGCCGATCTCGAAGAGCGCCGTGTCGCCGCAGCCGATGCTTTGAGACGCACGGAGATCCGAGCTCCCAACAGCGGCCGCGTTCTGGGGCTCAACATACACACGGTCGGCGGCGTCATCGCGCCCGGCGCGCCGATCATGGAAATCGTGCCGGATGGCGACAGGCTCGTCGTAGCGGCGCGCATTGCGCCGCAGGATGTCGACAAGGTGAAGCCGGGTCAGGAAACCCTTGTGCGGTTTTCGGCTTTCGGATCACGCCGAACGCCAGAAGCGAGCGGCCGGGTAAAAACAGTCTCTGCCGATAGTCTTCTCGATGACAGAGTCGGCGCCCCTTACTATCTGGTTCTGGTTGAGATTCCCGAACACGAGGCGCTTGTCGAAATCCTTGATGGCGCCGAACTCGCCCCCGGCATGCCTGTCGAGGCGTTCATCCGCACAGGGTCGAAGCCTGCGATCAGTTATCTTCTCAAACCGCTCTCCGACTCGATGTCGCGCTCGATGCGGGAAGAATAGGCAACTCGGCGTGTCTCCTTAAATGTGATGCGCGAGTCTGACTGTTGGAAGTCAAATACGCCGACGTCCCCTTAAAAGAAACCATCCATGCCAGGCATTTCCTTGATCGACTCGTACAGGTCTTCCGAGCGATCAATCGCGGTCTTGATCGCATTGTCGGCGATTTCTCCCAATTGTTTTTCCGCCGACTTCGCCATCACACGCCGCAACAGACCCACAATGCCGCCGAGACGCTTCACACTGACCGCGGGTGCCTTCAGTTCTTCCAGGGCGGAAGACAGGAGCGCAATTACCGTGTTGCGGAAAATGTCTGCCTGCGGGTTTCCTGCCCGTAGCGAGTTTGAGTAAGTAAATATATTACGCAGATTGTCGATCGCATCTGTCACCGCCGCAATTTCCAGCAACAGATCGTCCCGGCCGGTGGCGACCCATTTTTCAAACCGCTCGATCTCCGTGTGAGTGACACGGAGTTCCGATTGCAGATTGGCGAGCGTGTCGGTCACCGCGCGCAGCTCGCCAGTTGTCGGGCGAACGGTGTCTTCCTCCAGCCGGGCGTCGAGCGATGCCACCTGAGCGGCGAACAGGCCAAGAGGTGTTGCAAGGTGCGGATCGAACCGGGTCTGAATGTCTCGCAGGCTCGGGTTTAGCGATTCGAGCCTCTCTTTCAGGCCTCGGTCCTCCGGCCTGTCGGCAAGCCCCTGTAACGCTTCTTCATATTGCGACAAGAGGTGGATCGCCTCACTGAGCCCCTGTGACTTGAAAATCAGCTCTTCCTGCTCATTTCTCTTCGGCATCGTTCTCACGTCCCCTCAGACCTTTGGCAGATAATTCTCTGGACTCCGACCGGGCTTACGCTTCGGCAAGCTCTGGCAGGTTTTTTCCGCGGTCTCAACTCGTTACTCGCATTGGCTGATGGCGGCGACAACGGCGGGGACGCTCTAATCGGCACTTCGCTCTGCGTCCCGGGAACTGGAGAGCCTGATTGCGGCGGCCCGAACGTCCTTGAGCCGACCGGGCGCAGACTCGCCATCAGGAAGCACGAACACGTCCCCAGCCAGATTCTGGATATTCATATCGAGGTCAAAGGCCTTGAGCACTAGATACGCGCGGGAAGACTCCTTAGCCTGATAGGCCAGCGAGTCTCGATCCTCTTGGCTGAGAGCAGACAGTTCGTCACGGTCTCTCGCCTCAAGATAGTCGATCCAGGTAAAGAGGCGGATCTCACACCGCTCGGCCGCCGAAGCTAAGGCGCGCAGGTCCTCATCGCTGGACGTGCGGAGCAGTGACGCGGTGTCTGCGCAGAGGATTGCCGACAATTGCGCTTCGGGCGCGTCGGCGTGCTCCAACTGAAGACGCAACAGGCTGGCCCCGTTCCATCTTTTGTCGGCGAACCGGAGCAGTTCTTCAGCATACTTGTAATCGCGTTGCACGTCATACTCTCCGGCGATCAGGAGATTGGCGGCCTGCCGGGCTGCCGACTCAAGAAGGCCCATATTTGACGGCCGGTAAAGGACGACGCCGCGCCAGCGAAAACCGCTTCGCAACAATACGATATCCGGCGCCGGGTCTGGCCGCACAGCATGTTCAATCGCCGTCACATACCAATTCAGCGCTCTCCGTCCATCAGGTCCCTCCGGGGCTGGGCCTTCCTCGTAATACTCGCCCAACGCAACCATGGCGCGTAACGATCCTTGCGCCGCCGCGCGTTCCAGCCAGAATACTTGATCGTCCCGATCGTACCATTGGCCAAGCGCTTCCTGGGCTTCGATATCGCCCGCTTCCGCAGCAATCAGAAAATAGTGTTCCACCTCATCGTCAGTGTAATCTTCCGGACGCCCACGGATCGTATCGGCGTATTCGGACGCGGCGGCTGCGTTGCCTGCGTCCGCGAGCGACTTAAGGAGATGCATGCGGCTTTCATTGTCCGGATGTGTCTTCGGGCGGGCAAGTTGGATTGCATAAGCGACCTCTGAAAGGTCGTCGCCCTGTTTAGCCGCGCTCGTCAGCACTGCTTTCACATGCTTGTAATATCGGGAGTCGTGCCTGGCCCGGAAATAGAACATGGCGTAGTTGTATTTCGCTGCAGGCAGACCCTCCTGGGCCAGGACTGAGAACGCATCCCGTGCATCCAATGTGATCTTTTTGCGCTCCTTCCGCGTGAGCCCCATACCGTTGTCGAAACGCTCGGTGCGGTAATTGAGCACAAGAACGTTGTTGCGGCTGATCTGATCGCCGAATGCTGCGAGGCGTTCATATATTCCGTAAGCACGTTCCATGTCGCCTTTTAGGGCGGCCTGATAGGCGACCTCGCGCATAACGGCTTGCGGCGCGCCCGCCCACACCAGGACGAGAAGCGCGACCGGCAGAGCCGCCAACCAGAACAGGAGCTTGAGCATCCGCATAGAACGAAATGTTAAACCTTCAGGCTTGACGTTTGATTAAACCGCAAGTGGGAGTCTCCGGCCACCAGGGTCTGGTCCCGCAACCGACGGAACAAGCGATATGGCGACTGCCGACTTTCGCACAACGCACAAGCGGCGCCGCATAGGCGCAAGAACCTGTCACTTGCTCGTAGCCGCGGCTGCGCTTTTCTCCGTTGCGTCCTGCGGCCCACAAAGTTCGCGGAATAAGGACAGCCGCATATTGTCGTTCGAGCGGGCAGAGTTAATAGCTGACGAAGGCGCGAACCGGCCCGTCCGTCACTGGAGCTTGAACGTGCCGGTCGCGATGGCTGTTTCGCATCGCGGATCCGGCGACCCCTTTCTTGCGGCCTCGCAATCCGTGAGGCTTCACGCCTTGATTGACTGGGAAGCCGAGACGTTGACGGCGTCTCAGAGACCGCTGCTTGAGTACGATGTATCCATAGTGCTCTCGAACAGCAGTGCCGGAAGAAAGTTTCGGGACATCGAAACATGTGTGACCTTCGGCGACAGCAAGCAAATTGCAGGTGATCCAGAAGGGATCGGACGCGATCTCTGCGAGATCGAGGACATGAAATACTGTCCGGTCACTATGTCGTTTGACGGATGGGGCGTCAGAATATCCGTTCCGCGGGAACTCTATATATCCGATCCGCAGCCGGCCTGCGCGATCGTCAGAAAATTCATAGACGCCGCAACGATCGAACGCGAGCCGCTGACAATCAATTGAAAATGCTCGCTGGGCCTGAATACACAGGTCGTCGTCACATGTCTGTGTAGATACGGGCTCTCGCGCCAATTGTCTGAAAGCCTCTCTGTCTTTCCCGGAGGGGGCGGTTGCAGCCAGTCTGGGCTTTTTGCCGGCCTGAAAAACGCTGAGATCAGCGAGCTGGCCGTTGCCCCAAGCCGCCGGGATCCGAATTTTGGGTCTCGGCACCCCAGTCGATGTAAAGAATTTCCGATTGTTGGCGTTTAGGAGGGGCGCTGACACATTTCAGTCCAGAACTGCTGCTAGATAGTCCTCATTCATCGAGGCGTGCAGCGCTGGACACAGGAAGCGTGAGCGGTGAAAGTACGCTCTGCATAGGCAGCACGGGTAAACAGGAGATGGGCTGATGACGCGTTGGGGAGCTGCAATTGCAGCGTTCAGTATTTTAGCAGCCGCTTGCGGAGCAAGCAGCGAAGGCGCCGAAGCGTCGCCCCAATCGGCTGAGCCTGGAGCGCAGGCTGCGGCCTCCGGGAAGGAAGCATCCGTTTCGGCGAAGGGTGCGAAGACCGCAAGCGCCACGCCAAAACCAGCGCCCGCATCACGAAACGGGTCGCCCCTCACTGCGCCGTTCAACGGCTTCTGGAGCGGCGGCGTACAGATCGGCCCCGAAATTGTCACCGCAACCCTGTTCATCGCTGAGGACGTTCTAAAGCTGACGACCGAACAAAAGAGCAGCCGCCGGTCTTGCGAATATTACGGCCGTGTCGACGGGAATTCGAGCACGCTGATCCTCAACACAGGCAAATCTGCACCCCGCTGCGACCCGGAGGCGAGCATCGCCCTAACCCGCGACGGGCTCAATAAAGTAACCGTAACCGTGGACGGAGAGAGCGAGCTTCTAAAGACTATCACGCTCGAACTCATGGCCGGGCCGCTGCCGCCGGAAAGTTACGCGACCTTCGGCGACGACGTCGCCGTCGGGGACATTGTTGTCGGCATGACCGAAGATGAAATCGATGCGATCCTGGTGAGCGAGCGCGGGCTTGAGAAGAAAGACAAGATCTTCATGCTGCCCAAAGGGCTCGAGACCACCTGGTTCTATGAATCCATGACCGACACGCGCAGCGATCAATATATCATCGACTATTATCCCGATATCAATGACGGGAAGATGCGCGCGATGATCGTGCGCCGCTCCGTCGGCGGCATGAAAGGCGAGAATGTCGGCATCGACGTGCCAACTTACATTTCGGCCTTCAATAGTAAGTTCGGCGAGGTGCAGCAGCAGCGCTCCACCAACGGCAATCGCTGGGAGACCATGCGCAGCTATCAGCCCGACGGGACGCTAATCCAGAAATACAACGCTGACTACAAGCGCGATTGCCCTGATTTGCCCTACCAGTCATTGGACATCACCCGGTTCAAAGTCGATGGAAGGTCAATGTACATCGAACCGAAATGCGGCGTCTCGGTTATCAACACGACGGTGTATGATCGCGCGAGCGGCATGGTCGAACGATACGACCTCACCATGTTCGCTCCGCGCCGCCTCATGAACTGGTTCTGGAGTGAAGTCGGCGCGCAAAACCATGCTGAAATCGCCGATTGGATCGCGACAAGCGAATCCCAGCCGAAGAGTGGCGATGTCGACCTCTAGCGGTCTGTAAACCAATTCGTTTGATTAGCGTTCGAACGGCGATACTCTGATAGGCTCTTTGGTCACGGGACGCTGTCGCCGATCTGCTAAATGAGCTTGGCATTATCTAAAGCCCTCGTCGAATTTCTTCGGCGAGGGTTTCTGTTTTCATACTCTGTGTCCCGGCCGATCCGGCAGAAAAAAACTCGTCAACCACGCCGGTAAGCATCTGTATCTTCCCCGGAGGGGGCGGTTGCAGGCGGCCGGCGCTTTTGCCGGAGCGCGTCCGCGCCGCAAGGGGGCGGGATCTGCTTCGTCTGGTTGGCCCTTAAGCCTCATACCTTCAGCCCCCTTGCGCCGCGGCCTTTTGCGCTCCGGCGACGCGCCTTTTCGCCGCCTGCCTCCGCCCCCTCCCGGGGAAAGGAACGCGGGCGGGGAGAAGGAGATGAGACATGAGTGACCAACCAATGAGCCCTGCGCCTCTTGCTGCGACCCCGCAGCAGGCGCGGCCCGATGGGCCGCGCATCTATGTGGCGTGCCTTGCCGCCTACAATAACGGTTTTCTTCATGGCCGCTGGATCGACGCCACGACGCCTGACGAAATTATGGAAGAGGTGCAGGCCATGCTTGCCGCTTCACCTATTCCGCAGGCGGAGGAGTGGAGCATTCACGATTATGAAGGGTTCGAAGATGCGAGCCTTTCCGAATATTCCTCATTCGAAACCGTGTGCGCGCTTGCCGAGTTTATCGGCGATCATGGCGCGCTTGGCGCGAAGCTCTATAGCTATTATGGCGACAGCCTCGACGAGGCGAAAGCCGCCTTTGAGGATTATGCGGGCGAGTTCAAATCCGCGGCCGACTTCGCCGAGGACATCACTCGCGAATGCGGGACCGAGATTCCGAAATCGCTCGAATACTACATCGATTGGGAAGCGCTCGCGCGCGACATGCAAATGTCCGGCGAGATTCTGACCATCGAAACGGGCTTCGATGAAGTCCATGTTTTCTGGACGCGGTGACCGCGATGGCCCGCTATCAGGCGAAACCGCGCGAAGACGGACAAGGCCCTTATCGCTGGGCGCATGTTGTCCGGACTCCCAAGGGCTTCGCCCTTGGGACCATCTACCGCCAGCTTGGCGACGACCTCACCGAAACCGAAGCGGCTAGCCTCGCCGACCTCTGCGCCCGCGAAGGCTTCGACCTGCGGAGGGCGCTATGATCTTCACCGAACGCTTCGCGCCTTTCGTTTGCGAAGGCGACACAATCGAATGCGAGGCCGAGGGCTTCGAAATCGTCGCGCGCATCGTGCGCGACCTCTGTTCCGATCCCCCGGACAAGCGCCAGGACGGATTCTGGCCATCCGAATATATCGGCTACGCCGGTTTCATTGGCCCCGGAAACAACTGGCGCCAACGGCTCGCCGACGCGCAGGCCAAGGCCGAGGCAATCATGGAAGCATGGCGCGAGGATGAATGGTTCTATTGCGGGATCGTTCTCTCCGTTTCGCTGGACGGCGTCATGCTGGACCAGAACGCCGCGAGCCTCTGGGGTGTCGAGGCGAACTATCCCGATACGGATAACGCCAACCTGACCGAAATCGCCTGCGGGCTTCTTCCCGAAGCCATCGACGCCGGAAACGACATCGCCGAACGCCTCAGTCGCACCCTTCGATCCCGACAGGCGCGCCGATGACGCCGCCCCGTTCTTTTTCCACCACCACCCTCAAAGGAGACCAGACCCATGACCAATCCAACCACCAACGACGCCAATACGCCGAATGCAGAAAGCCGCGACATTCCGCTTGCGAGCCTGCATATTTCGAAGACCAATATGCGCTACGGACGCAAAGCGCCGGACGTCAGCGACATCTATCCGTCGATCCGCGCCAAGGGCGTTCGCCAGCCCTTGCTGGTCCGCCCCGAAGGCGAAGGGTTCGGTATTGTCGCCGGACGGCGGCGCTATTACGCCCTCAAACAGGTCGAGGCCGAAACCGGGCAAGCCCCGATTGTCCGTTGCGAACTGATGACCGACGACGATGACGCCAGCGCCATCGCCGCGTCAATCATCGAGAATGTCGGACGCCGCGACGCCCATGAAATGGAGGAATATGTCGCCTTCAAACGCCTGCATGACGCGGGCGACAGCGTTGAGGCCATCGCCGATTTTTTCGGCATCGTCCCGAAGGACGTGCGCCGCGTGCTCGCGCTTGCGAGCCTCTCGCCTGCGATCCGCAAGCTCTATGCAGACAAGGAAATCATGCCCGAGACCGCCCGCGCGCTCACCCTCGCCAGCAGGAGCCAGCAGACAGAATGGCTGCGCCTCTATAAGGATGAAAACGAGCGTGCGCCCGTGGGTCGCGCTTGCCGCGCATGGATCGCGGGCGGCGCGGCGATCACCACCGACAAGGCCCTCTTTGACCTCGAAACCTTTGACGGGGCTGTCACGACAGACCTCTTCGGCGAACATGACGTGTTCACCGACGCGGGCGCGTTCTGGAAGGCGCAATCGCAAGCCGTCGCCGCCCGCATCGACGCCTATCGCGAACGCGGCTGGAAGGATGTCGTGACCCTTGAACGGGGCGCGCATTTCGCGAGTTGGGACTTTGTGAAGACGCCGAAAAGCCAAGGCGGCAAGGTGTTTGTCGAAATCCGCCATGACGGCACGGTCAATTTCCATGAAGGGCTGTTGCGGCAAGCCGAAGCCCGGCGGCAGGCGGCGAACGCCAATGGAGAGAACCCGGCGAAACCCGATCCAGCGAAGCCCGAAATGTCCGGCCCGCTCGCGGAATATGTCCTCCTGCATCGTCATGGCGCAGCGCAGGCGAGCCTTGCGAGCGAGTCCGCCATCGCCCTCCGGCTCATGGTCGCCCACACGCTTGCAGGCTCCGCCTTGTGGGATGTCCGCGCCCATGAATGCCGCACGCGAAAAGCAGAAACCGAGGCCAGTCTCGCAGCCTCGAAAGCCGCCGCCGACATGAAAACGAAGCGCGAGCGCATCGCGTCCATGTTCAGGGCGCTTGGCGTTAATGGTGAAGCGCGGCGCAATAACGACGCTTACCGACTGTGCGAAATTTTCGTCGCGCTCCTCGCCATGGCGGAGGAGGAAGTCATGGAAGTCCTCGCATGGTCGATGGCGGAAACCCTCGAACCGGGCGGCGCGGTCGCCGAGGCCGTGCTCCATGTCTGCGACACCGATCTTTCCGCCTACTGGAAGCCCGAACCCGTCTTCTTCGACCTCTGCCGCGACAAGCGGGCGCTCAACGCCATGGTGGCCGACATCGCCACGAAATCCGCCGCCAAAGCCTGCCGCAACGATCCCGCAAAGGTGCAGAAAGCCATCATCGAAAACCGGATCGCGGGCAAGGCGTGCGAGGCAAATCCCGACTGGCGTCCGGGTTGGATGCAGACGCCTCCGGCAAGACTGGTCCGGGGCGCAGGCTCGCCGCCCGCCGACGCATGGAAGCGCGTGGCCGCCCTGTTCGAGCCTCGCAACGCCAAGGCTTCGCCCGGCGCGGAGCCTGTGGCACACTCCAACGCTGCCTGACTATTTCTCCCCTGTCAGGTTTGAAGATGGCCGCCCGGTGATGTCTGCCGGGCGGCTTTTTTATGCCCGCAGGCCGCATCGGCTCGCCATGAAAGCCGCCCCGGATTATCATCAGGGGCGTGCAGGTCGGTGTCAGGGACCGGTTGCGCCGGACGCCTCAAGACGACGCAACCCGCCTGACCTTCGCGGTGTTTGACGGACGAGCGTCGGAAATGACTGTCACGGCGGGCCGATCTGCGGGTCTGCGAGCATGGGCGCGACACACGCATGTGCTTTCCGAAGATTTTGACCCGGCAAAGCCATCCGCCGCGGTGCACCGCTTCGCCAGCGGCGGGCAATGAAACGGAAGTCCTGCCAATCCGGGCATCGTCTTTTGATACGGCTGAGCGCTACAGACTCGCACCGTCTATAAGGCCCATCCTTGCGAGCGCGCTGACGCCACCTATCCGATCCATGAAGCCGCATCCAAGTGCGTTTGCCAAGAAGCCGCTCCGGGTCTTCGCTGCCGATCCGCTCCGAAAGCCCCTTGACCCCGTTGCGCCGATCAGACCTGGACGACGTCCGACACCCGTGAAACCGGCGCGCGAAAGAAATTTCCCCGGCGCTTCGCGCCTTCCTCGCGCTTCAAATTTCTTTCGCGCGCCGGTGCTCCGCTTCGCTGCGCCCGCATTTTTGTTTTGATTTTGTCGAAGGTTCACGGGCGGCGAACGCCGTCCGTGCGGTCTGGCGTCAACGGGGGCAAGGGGCCTCCGGGACAGCCAGAAACGAAAGGAACGACATTATGGCAAACGCACTTGGATACGTCTCCGAAACCGAAACCGGCTTTCAGGGCACGCTCGCAATGATGAACCTCGTCGCTGCGATCCGGATCGAGCCGAACGCTCAAAAGACGATGGAAAGCCAGCCGGACTTCCGTATCTACGCGGGCGAAGCCTCGGTCGAAGTCGGCGGCGGGTGGCTCCGCAAGGCCAAATCCTCGGGACGCGAATATGTCTCGCTGACGCTCGCAGACCCGCAGATCGGCTCACGGAAAATCTACGCCAATCTCGCCCCCGTTAAAGACCGCGAAGGCCGCCACGTCATCTTGTGGAACCCGCGCAACTAGGGCCAGAGAACCAAGCAGCGCGCGCCGCCCCGGATGAAAATCCGGGGCGGCTTTTCTGCGCATGCATACAAAAAGGCAGATGTCGGAAAATTCGAATTCGAATATTCCGGCTCCCCGTTCTCTGAAATTTTCTGCAAACTCTCGTCATGTTCGAGCGTTGAGTGGAAAGGCAGTGCAATGACCCGCAATACAAAGGAAACCGAAAAATACGAAGACCCCGAATACGGTCACGATGGCGACGACGAAGACGACGATCTCGACCAGCTCTTTACCGTCGAAGAAGCCGCTCGGGAATTGCGCATGGGAAAATCGACGCTCAATCGCTATCGCTGCGAAGGGCGCGGACCGATTTACCGCAAGCATGGATCGCGCGTGTTCTACACCAAACGCAGCCTCAGACGATGGTCACGGCGCGACCGGTACAAATCCACATCGCAACGCGTCCGGCGCGACAGGTGAGACGCCGGGCGCTCGCCGCCGCCTTCGCCGGTATAGCCATGACGTGCGCGAGCTTCCTTTTCTCCCATCATCATTGGCTTGTCTGGAACAGGACCCGATCCGCCCCGCTCGGGCTTTATCGGCTGAGCGGCGCGCCCATCACCCCCGGCCGCTGGGTCGCCGTCTCAGCCGATAGCGATGCGGCGCAATGGGCCAGTCATCGCGGCTATACTGGCCCCGGCTGGCCATTATTGAAGCGCGTTGCAGCGGCCTCCGGCGCTGAAATCTGCCGCGACAATCTCGAAATTTTCATCGATGGAAAGCATGTCGCGACAGCGCTCGCGAGCGACAATCTTGGCCGCGACATGCCCGTCTGGCGCGGATGCGTCACGCTGCAGGACGGCGAGTTTTTTCTGCTGAACGCGCATCCGCGCTCGCTCGACGGGCGGTATTTCGGCGTCACGAAATCGGAAGACGTGGACGGCGTCGCCGTCCCCCTCATCCTTCTTCCAGACTGACAGGATGGCAAGCCTATGCAAAGCGCGGAAACGCTCAGCAAGCGGAGGAAAAGCGGACCCGGTAGGGCGAGATTAAAGCTGTGGCGCCACCCTGCGGGTAGCGCCTTGTCTGCACATCTTTTTTGTGGCGCCAGTTGCCCGGCGTTGTGGCGCCGCCGTTTCGCGCAAGTCGTTGACCTCGCTCATTATAGGACGGCGCCAGCCGCATTTCGCGCGACATGACGGACCCGGACGACTTCACGCCGCGTCTCGGACGCATCCGGGATGTCGGCAAGGCCGGCGGCAAGCGTGTCCATACCCAGCTCAGGCGCGCCGTCGCGCGGCTCAGAAAGTCGGGCACGAAAAGCGCGTTCACCGGCAAGCGCTACGGCGTAGGCGGCGCAGCGAGAACACGGGCGCGCACAAGCCGGCATCTGGCCCGTCAGCGCGTGCGCCGCGTCGTCGTCAAAGTGCATATCGCCCGCGCCGGAAAGTCAGGCCCCGGCGTCTATCGCGCCCATATCGGCTATATTCAGCGCGACGGCGTCGAGCGGGATGGAAGCGGCGGGCGTCTCTATGATCGCGACAGGGAAGATCTCGATCCGAAAAAATTCCTGGAGCGTAGCGAAGACGACCGTCACCAGTTCCGCATCATCGTCTCGCCCGAAGACGGCGCGGCGCTCGGCGATCTGAAACCCGCGACCCGCGAGTTCATGGCGCAGGTCGAGAAGGACACGGGACGACGGCTCGACTGGGTCGCCGTCGATCACCACAATACCGGTCATCCCCACACCCATATCGTCATTCGGGGCAGGGACGCGCGCATGAAGGATGTCGTGATTGCGAAGGACTATCTCATGCACGGGCTCCGGGAGGCGGCCGAGGACATCATCACCGCCCGCCTCGGCCCTCGCCGCGATCTTGAAATTCTTCGCGCCCGGCATAGCGAAATCGACAAGGACCGGTTCACGAGCATCGACCGGGAATTGGAGCGCGCCATGAGTGATGGACGGGTCCTCGTCACGCGCGCGCAAAGCGAGGCTGGCCGGTTCGAGCGCCATCTCGCCCTGGCGCGCCTCAGTCACCTCAAAGCGCTTGGCCTGGCAGAGCCCGCCGGGCCGGACGAGTGGGCAATGAAACCAGGTTGGTCCGACACCCTCCGCGACATGGGGCGGCGCGGAGACATCATCCGGACCCTCGCGCGCCAGCACGGACAGCGCAGAGACTTTAGTTACGCAGAGACGCTGGCGCCGGGCGCCGCGCCGCTTGTCGGAATCGTCCTCGACAGCGGCCCCGAAGATGAATTGCGCGACACGCGATACCTGCTGGTAGAGGATTTCGACGGCCGCGCCTGGCATGTGCCGGCGGCCGCCATCGACCAGACCAATGCGCCGCCCGCAGGAGCCGTGGTCGAAGTCCGACGCAGCGCCGCCGCGCCGCGCCGCGCCGACAGGACGATTGCGGAGATCGCGGAACGCAGCGGCGGCTTATGGTCGGAGGCGCTGCACGCCGAAGCCGATCCGGGGGCCACGAATGAGTACAGGCTCGCGCACAAGCGCAGGCTCGAAGCCTTGCGCCGGGCGGGCATCGTCGAGCGCACCGCCGAGGGCGCGTGGGAGGTGCCGGAAGATTTCCTCGAACGCTCGGCGGCCTATGAGGGGCGACGCGCAAGCGGCTTGAGTCTTAGAACCCTTTCCTGGATGTCGCTCGAACGGCAGGCGAGCCTCAAGGCCGACACCTGGCTCGACAGCGCTGCGGCGAACCATCCGGGCCTCGCACCGCAGCGCGCCGCCCGCCTCGCCTTCCTGCGCCGTGAGGGCTTGCTCGCGCCCGGCAAGGACAGCTTCACAGACAGCCAGCGCGCAGAGCTGCGCCGAAGCGAGCGTGAGGGAGCGCAGGCGCGGCAGGCGTCCTCCTCGGGACGTCAGGCCGTTTCGATGCGGGTCGGCGACCGTTTCGACGGTCGGCTGGAAGGCCATGTCAATCTTGCCCAAGGCAGGATGGCGATCATCGGCAATGAGATAGCCTTCGTCCTGGTCCCGTGGCGCGACACGGTCGGGCGCCAGATTGGACGTAGACTGACTATTGAGCAGGCGGCGCGGGGCATCGGCTGGACGATAGGACCGGAGCGACAGCGCGGCCTTTCACGATGAGCAAGCGGATACAGATGGGAGCCTCAGCCTCCGGCCTGTTCCTTATCGACGGTTTTCCCCGAGTTTTCTGTCGGATTCTCGTATGCACCAAACTCATCAATCAGAACGACCCGGTTACGGCCGGTTGTCTTGGCGCGATAGAGCGCGGCGTCCGCGGCTTCAATGAGTTTGCCCGGCTCAAGCCCCGTCGTGGCTTTTGCGCCGCCGATGCTGATCGTTACGCTGACTTCGCCCGCTTCTGTCGCTATCGCGTGTCGAGCCATCTCTTTCCGAAGCCGCTCCGCCAGATCATGGGCAACGATTGTGCTTGTACCGGGCAGCAGGACCGAGAATTCTTCGCCGCCAACGCGATAGACCTGATCAAACGGGCGCAGACTTGACGTTGCCAGCGTTGCGAACGCACGCAACACGTCGTCGCCGGCCGAATGACCATAAGTATCGTTGACCCGTTTGAAGTGGTCGACATCGATTGTGAGAAGCGCGCCCTCCTCGCCCGTGCGATCCATCCGCGCATACATCTCGGAAAGCGCTTCATCGAAAGCGCGCCGATTGAGCAAGCCCGTCAGGCCGTCGCGCCGCGCCAGTTCGGCGAGCGCGGATTCAGACTCTTCAATGCGCTTGATCATGCGGTTGAACTCGTCTGCGACGCGGCGCAATTCCGGCGGCACGCGAATGTCGATGCGGTGATCCCTCTCTCCTTCTGAAACCTTCGCCGCTCCATCCACCAGCCGATCCACGCTCGCCGCCATCACGCGCCCGATCAGAACGACGCCCGCTATGACCGCGAGCGCCGACAAGACACCAGCCAGCAACGCCAGTTCCTGCGAGCGCATATAAGCGCGCGTCGCCCTGTCGTGATCGGCCTGCATCTTTTCTGCGACCACATTATAGGCAACCCCAAGCCGGTCGGAAGCCGCGGCAACCCGACCATGAAAGCGCTCCATCATCTCGGCGGCGCCGGGATCTCCAGGCGGGCGCTCTACGGAGACCAATTCGGTCGCCAGCCGGTCGGCTTCAGTCCAGTCCTGAAGCGCGCGTTCGACCGGCATGAGCAGGGCGAGTTCCCCGGCCAGGCTTTCCTGCAGTTCCGCAAAAGCATTCTCAATGCGCGCTCGGGCGGCGCGATAGGCGGCGGCGCGCTGCGCGCCGCCTTCATCGACGAACTCGTCAACGGGGATGAGCGTGTCCCAGACCAGGACCCTCAAATTCTGGATTGGCGCAACCTGTATGCGCTCGCGCTTCGAAACATCATGAAACGGATCAACAACGTAGGTGTTCAGCAGCACAAATCCGATGAGCGCGGACAGCGCCAAAGGCGCGATGGCGACACTCATTCCAACAGCAATCCAGTAACGGAGGGACTTGCCGGTCCAGGGAGCTAGCATCATTTTCATCTCCATTGAAAAGCCGCTACCCAACACATCTGCCCACCGGGAGATGAGACGTTTGGTCGGCATATAGCAGCGGACCAAGGCAGCAATTCACACAGCCCGGCGCGAAGCCTGCCATATCTTCGGAGAAGCCGGTTTCCGCTTCATTAACTCTGGGGATTAAGATTTGTGGGATGCGATGCCTGCCAAATCTTCTGGCCCCGCAAAGACGCCCTATCTAGATGACTGCTAAACGCCATTTGCGCGCCGAACCTCATCTGCCCGCGGGCGACGAATGAGGTTGCCTCAGCGTGCCCCTGATTTGTATGCAATTGCCGCAATTTGCCGTGCGTCCAACTAGGCCCGCGCGCGCGCAGGCGCGACCCTTCTGAAGCCCGCAATCAGACCTCAGGAGCGACCTATGACCGGCACACGAATTCTTATCGGCCAGATCCTCATCGTCTTTGCGCTGATTATCGGCGCGCTCTGGACAGCAACGCAACTGACGGCGGAAGAGCTTCAGTTTCAGGCGGCGCTTGGCGCGCCCTGGTTCGAGCTGTCCGGCTATCCGGTCTACAAACCCTGGAGACTGTTCCAGTGGTGGTACGCGTATGATGCCTACGCGCCGAACGTCTTCGCGCGCGGCGGGCTGATCACGATCAGTGGCGCAGGACTGGGCATTCTGGCCGCAATCATCGGCTCGGTCCTGCGCAGCCGGCATGAGCAAAATGTCACCACCTATGGCTCGGCGCGCTGGGCGACAGCATCGGATATCCGGAAAGGCGGGTTGTTCAACGACACCGGCGTCTTTCTAGGACAATGGGAAGGCCGCTATCTCCGGCATGGCGGGCCGGAGCACGTCATGGCGTTTGCGCCGACACGGTCGGGCAAAGGGGTGGGTCTTGTCATCCCGACGCTGCTTTCCTGGACGGGCAGCACCGTCGTCCACGACATCAAAGGCGAGAACTGGGAGCTGACCTCCGGATGGCGCGCCACATTCTCACGCTGTATCCGCTTCGATCCGACCGACCGGAACAGCTCTCGCTACAATCCGTTGATGGCGGTGCGCCGCGGCGAACGGGAGGTCCGCGACGTTCAGAACATCGCAGACATTCTCGTCGATCCGGAAGGCTCGCTCGAACGGCGGAACCACTGGGAGAAGACCGGACACTCGCTGCTGGTCGGCGCCATCCTCCACATCCTCTATGCGGAGAAAGACAAGACGCTGGCCGGATGCGCCCGCCTCCTGTCCGATCCGGACCGGACCTTCGCCGCCACCTTGCGCGCTATGATGACGACGCCGCATCTCGGCGCCGCCGGCGTTCACCCTATCGTCGCCCAGGCGGCGCGGGAACTCCTCAATAAATCGGAAAACGAGCGCTCCGGCGTCCTCTCGACCGCCATGAGCTTCCTATCCCTCTATCGCGATCCGTTGATCGCCGACGTCACCAGCCGGTCCGACTGGCGGATCGAGGATCTGATGACAGCGAAACAGCCGGTCTCGCTCTATCTCGTCGTACCGCCGTCGGACCTCTCGCGCACCAAACCGTTGATGCGCCTCATCCTCAATCAGATCGGCCGGCGCCTCACCGAGGAGTTGCCGGGACCGTCGCACCGAAAACTACTGTTGATGCTCGATGAGTTTCCGGCGCTCGGCCGGCTCGATTTCTTCGAAAGCGCTCTCGCCTTCATGGCGGGATATGGCATCCGGTCCTTCCTGATCGCGCAGTCTCTAAACCAGATCGAAAAAGCATACGGGCCGAACAATTCGATCCTCGACAATTGTCATGTCCGGGTCGCCTTCGCCACCAATGATGAACGCACGGCGAAGCGCGTTTCCGACGCCATCGGCACGACCACCGAACTGCGCGCGCAGAAGAACTTTACCGGTCACAGGCTGGCGCCATGGCTCAGCCACATGATGGTCTCGCGCCAGGAAACCCAACGCGCCCTCATCACCCCCGGCGAGGTGATGCAGCTCTCTCCGGATGACGAGATTGTCCTTGCCTCCGGTTCGCCGCCCATTCGCGCCAAAAAGCTGCGCTATTATGAAGACCGGAACTTCAGGAGCCGCGCCCTCCCCGAAGCGCCGCGCCAGCCGCGCGAAGACGATAGCGAGGCCACGGCATGGACAGGCAATGTCGGACCCGACGATGACAGCGGTCCCGAGGGTTTGGGGGCGGCGGACGGCCCGGAACGTAAACTGGTTCATGAGCCGGAGTTGCCGCTCACCCCCGCCACGCCGCATCGCACGCCGGAGCCGACGTCGGATATCGACGAGGACGAACCGGCCGATCCGGTCGGTGACAAACACATCGACGCCGTCCGGCGCGCCGCCGCGCTCGACCGCGACGACCCGGATTTTCTGCCGGACTTCTGATGCGCCATGACGAAAGCGCGTGTTCATGTCCGCCTTCCGACCAATCTCTATGCGCGGCTGTGCGAGGAGGCCGCCAAAACAGGCGAGTCGCAGGCGCATATCGTCGAGCAGGCCTTGCACGCCTGGTTCGATCCAGACGCCAAAGTCACGCTTGAGATGCGCCTTCTAAAACGCCTGGACGCCTTCGACTTGCGCCAGTCAGCAATCGAACGGGAAGTGTCGTTCACCTTTGAGGCTTTATGCCACTATGTCCTCTACTGGCTCACCCGAACCGAGCCGCTGCCCGACGGCGAGCGGGATGCCGCGCATGCGCTTGGCAAGCGGCGGTTTGATTTTTTCATCGATCAGGTAGCGCAGAAGATTGCACAAGCAGACTGATCAAAAGCATGAGCGGCGCATCGCGACAATTCATGGATCTGTCCCGGTTCGTTCTGGAAGATGGGAGATGCTGCCATAACCACCATGGTTATTTGGTTGTCGAGGGGGGGGAAGTATAGAAATACAGGATGAAGGCAGGTTGGGGGCATCAAGAGATAATGTCTGTGGACGTAAGTCGATGCGCAGGACCAGCAGGCGTGCGGATTGGCTGCGGACTGGGAACTGAATCCATGCCCGATTTCACGGCCTGCTCGAAAGCCAGTATTAAATCAGGCGACACTCACTTCGGGGACCAATCATGCGAACGATTATTGCTATTCTGATAAGCGCGCTCGCTGCTGCTTCCGCGCACGCGGCGCCGCAGGATTTCTTTGGCGGGCCGGCAGACCCGGCAACGCAAGCTGTCACTCAAAAATACGTTTGTGATGATATCCGGGAGTCATCGGGATACTGGACGTGCCAGACCAAGATCAATGTCGGGCAGGGGATCGGGCTGGTCGATCTGCATGTGCAGGTCAGGCACTTGTCAGCGCCGCTGACCGGAGGCGTCGTTGCGTACATCTTCGACATCCCCAAGCGCCGGCTTATTCGCGACACGTCCTTTCGCGGGCTGATTGGGTTTGCCGGCTTCTTTGGCGAGGATGTCGCCCGAACGCTGAACACGCGGGAGACCTACTCAGCTTATGTTCGGGGGCAGGATGTCTTTGAGGTCGGAGATTTGCTGTTCGAGGTATCCGAGACAAGTTCGTCAGTGAAGTTCACGGTTCAAAGCAAATCTCATCCCAACACCCGGCAAAGCATCATTGCCAATCTGGCCCCCGATCCCGACAGTTGCCGGCAGAGCGATGGATTGCCGGGCTGGGAACTGAGTTGGTCGGACAAGTATTCGTCGATAGAACCTGCGCTCAGGCCGGTTTCGACGGAATATGACATGGTTGCCGGCCAGTTCAACATCAGCAAGGGCGAGGTGACGCCAAGTTTTCGCAAATCTCACTGGCCAGGGCAGAACGAAGACTATGTCACGCTGTTTGTTGATGAACAGCCTGTCTATCAGGGGCAGTGGATCAAGAAAACAGAACCCACATGTTGTTCGTTGTCGCTCAAGAAGAAGGTCCCGCTTGCGATGCTCCTCGACATGCCGCCGGAGGCGACCGCAATCATCATGGTGTCAGCTGACCCCGAAGGTAAGCGTGTGATCGCGGCCAGTAGCTTTGATCCCAGTAACATTCGTGAAGCAGTAAAAAAAGTCACTGTGGGGAGGCTCGACCGGATCCTGGCGAAGGAAAAAGGCACGTGTCGGTAGACGTCTCAGAGAGTGCTGGCGTGAAAGCAGGAGTGAAAAATGCCATCCAAAGATTCTCCACATCCTCTGGCTGTACCGATCACCAGTTTTGGACAAATCGGGTATCCTGTTTCGGACAATATCGGTACTTATCTGGGCGTCCTGTACGAGGGCAAGCTTTATGAAACGCTCGCGTCAGGGTATCCGGGCGAAGCGATCATCCTCAATCTCGTAGAAACCTATGCCGAAATCGGTCACGAGATTTTCTGGATCAAGGATGAGACGTACCGGGAAGCCCTTGAGGCCTTTCCGCATCTAGCAGCTCACATACTGCAAACCGACCTCAGCCTGAGCGACCTCTACTATGTCTCTCAAATCGTGGAGGACTTTTTTGACTGGGAACCTGAAGGGGACGGACCCGCTCACCTCGCCAGCCTGAACGAGCCGATAGGGTCTCTTATAAACCTCTTCCATCAGGACAGGTACAAAAATGCGATATATGCCGCTCTGGCGGACAAATCCCGTTCCGATTTTTATGAACTCATCTCCATGGCCAACTGGTTCTATGGAGAGGATGCGTTTGAGTTGTTCTTCAGTTTTGCTGAGATCCAGCCAGTACAGGCGCTCAGAAACCCCTACTGGATGATCGAGATGAATGATGACCAGCGCACTCGGCTAATCACCTGGGCGCGAAGCCATATGTCCACAGAGCTTCTGTCAAAGACGCCTTTTCGGACGCAAGAATATTCCGAAACGGTTACCAGTCTTCTTGATCGTATCATATGGAAGGCGGACGATGCGCTGAAATCAGTTCGCGACCGACAGGACTTTGCAATCTGGGGATTGTGCTCTGCCGACAAATTCTTGGCGGCGAAGGCCGCTTACTTGCTGGAGGAACTTCCCGTCAGCCAGTGGCCTGCCGGTAGCCAGGACGTCGTTGCCGCTCTGTTCGAAGAGATGGAGCCAAATTGGACGACTTTCAAAAGACAGGGCAAAAAGGGCAGTTATACAAAGCAAAAGGAACGGCTTGGCGACCTGCTGAAGAATGCGAATTGTCAAAACGAACCGGAACCCGACGCTTAGAGTTAGAACTCACCATTGGGAATCTCGGGGGAGATCACTCACTGTGACACTCTCCGAGCGCTTTATGAATAACAGCTTTTTGTTGAGCGATATCGGCGCGTTTTAAATGCGTCTCAAGCCCGCCTAAGTCGAAACGAATACGCCCCAGCCCGCCCGTATCAAGCTCAGCATCCTGACCTGAATAGAGTGCGCTCATGGCGCTTTCGGATAGAGCTTTCCACTGACCACCGCCTTTGTCCCACTCCTCAACCACTTCTCCATCAACACTCAGCGTACGTTTTTCTGGTATAGTGTTTTGTCCATTTTCTTTTGCGGAAATTATAATGCTGTAATAAGTCTCTTCTCTGCCGCGTGTCGCATCTATGTCGCCACCAACACTCACGCCAAGTCGAAACTGCTCAGAAGGTCGTTGTTCAGAATCAACAAAAGCGGGATTGCGCACATACACAATTGCGCTTTTGGCAGAAAAAGAAATAACCCAGTTTTCATAGGCCCGTTGCCCGTCACATTGAACCGGAACGTCCTTACTTGATGTTGTCGGAGTGGATTGCGTGCTCGACGTTATAGGTGCTTCACGCTTGTTAATCTCATCCATCAAATCATGCACAGCCAATCTGATTGTCCCAAGGTGCGCACTTAATCTGTCCGTATCTTCTTTTATCAGCGCATACAGCATCGCACCTCCGGCAAACTCGCGGGCGATCAAAACGCAATGTGGCTTTGTCACATCATCCACCGCCTCATAGCCAATGATGGGGATGTTCTTATCCATCGCAGCATACGCTTCGGGGTCTTTGATTTTTGTCAGAGCAAGCATAGCCTTAGCAAAGGGCTCATATTCAGCTTTAGTCTCGGCTGTTAGCAATGCGGGACACGAATCCAGTTCTGCGCGTGTTGCTTTTACTTCTTCAAAAGCCTGCGCCAGAGAAACTCCGTGTCGCCTGTCAGCCCAGAGTACGCTGATCGTATCTCTCCAGGCGCTATCATTGTGATATAGGCGCCAAAATTCAGGGGAGGCGTAATAACGAACCTGCCAGCCTCCAGTGGTGCTCCATTGCTGTGCATCCTGCGCATGGACTGCTCCCGTACTGGTGAGCATACTGATAATGGCAAATAAGGCTCGTAGCTTCATGACGTCTGTATTCCCTTTATGATTCAGTGCGCAGGGCACGCACGTTCTAAGACAGCTTCAAGATCAAAATCGCGCGTACGCCAATCGCGCATATCACAATAGAAATTGCCGGAGCGATCATAGGGAGCGCCATGATCATCACACGAAGTCAGCCGTTTGTCGCACTGGATGGTTTCCGGGCAGCCCCATGTTTCGCAATTTTGATAATCCGTAATCTTGGCGCATGTAATGATGTGCTTGCGCGCCTCAGCACGACAGGCAGCGGTTTTTACCTCGCTTTCCTCCGGACGAGACGGGGGCGAAGCTTGCGCTGCGCCATTCGCGCTCGAATAGCTTTTTTCAGTGACAATTTGAAAATCGCGCGACGGACAATATTGCCGCATTAACGCCGCGAACGCCGAGGGTAGCGTCAGGGTTTCGCCTGGCGGCGTATCACGGCATTCCTCTAAAATAGACGCTTTAAGTGGGTCTCCTGAACCACGTGCCTTTTGGATTTCAGCATCGTAATCGACACTCTCTTTTGTCTCTGATGAGGTGGAAACAAAATCCTTGGAAGTGGTTGTCTCAGGCTTTGTTTTGATTGTCGCGGGCAGCTCCAGAAAATCCTCAGATGACCTGAAAGTGGTATGCGATCCATCGTCGTTTTTGCGATCTGCCAGGCTCTGGGCGAACGTAGTTTGCAGTGACAGCATTGCCGAGATCAAAAGCAGGATAACGGTTCTCGGCATATGATATCCTTTCTGGCGACGACAAGGCAGCAGTCCTCTGGGGAGACGGCCAGCATATGGCGCGCTCCGGAAAGAGAAAGTCACCAAAACGGTTATTGGGGATGGCCCTTTTCTCAGGCTCAGTCATGGGCTTGAATGGAAAGAGGCCATTGAGAGGGACGTCATGGGCAATTGCCGGGGGACAGTCGGGCATGTGAGGCAGGGCAAGGTAGCGACCGCGACTGTCCTGCAGGTCGTATGTGCAGGCGTGCTGTTGATGCTGGCGGCCTGCGATGGCTCTTCCGCTGAGGGACGACCGGAGCCGCTTGGGAAAGCGGCGATTGTCGAGTTGCCGGCATCCTGGTCTGGCCTGGTGCTGGAGTCGCGCAAGTCCTATCCAGCGACGCTCAGTCTGGACGTCGATGGAGCCGATGTGCAGGGCGTGCTCAGAGTTGAATCCTTCAACGGCGCCGTGCCACGCCTGACTACGGCTGATGCGGATATCCTAGTCGAAGGGGCATATGACCCCGTCGTCGGAGTTCTGTCGCTGACCACGCAGTCGGGAGACCGCCGTGGCGAACTGATCTTAGATGTTGCGGTGAGCGATGCCGGTTCCATCGCTGTTGCGTCTGAACAACGCCATATCAATGGACGCGGTGCGCAGCGGGCACGCGCGGTACTAGCGACGGACCGGGACGCGAAGGCCGCGCTGGAGAGGATCGCGGTTCTGTCTGCGGCTTTCGAAGGCTGGCGCCCGGACATGGCGGAGGGAAGCTGCCCCGCCGCACTGGCGGCCTGGCGCGAGGAAGCGCTGGCGTTCCAGGAGACGCGCCGCGACCCTGTGGAACAGTATGATATCTTCTATACAGACGCGTTCAGGAAAGCTTTTGGTGCGCCGTATGAGACCGTCGACCCGGAGCGGCTGAAGCAGAATGCCAGCTTGTTGCGCGGCGCCTGCCGGCCGGAAGACCGTGTGCGGGGCTACAAGACGAACCAGCTTGCCTATATGATAGGGCTGGGCCAGCCGCATCAGGACCATCTCCTGTGGCGTTTTGAAAGCACGGCGGCCAGGCGGTGGGTCGAGACACGATCAGATATCCTGAAGAGCGATACTCCCATGACGCCCGGGCAGCTCAACTTGCTGGATACGATGTGGCGCGGGATCGGGATCAGCCGGTATGGCTACGATATCAATGAACTGAATGCCGACATTGAACGGCGCAAAGCGATCCTTCGGGCTGAAGAAAACCGCGCCGACAGGCTGGCTTTCTATGACCGCTACAAGGACCGGTTTGACCTGCTTATCGAAGTCGCTCGCAATCACGCAAATCAGGATGAGGATTTTCTGGCTGAGGTGCAGGACAAGCTGGATGCCTATCTTGAGCCCGCGAGTGAGGTCTATGCCCGCGACGCGAATAATGTCAGCGAAGCAGAATACATGCTGGCCTGGGCCGCGCAGGCCGGAACCGCCGAACTGTGCCCGCTGAGCAAGCCCGCCACGTGTCGCAGGATCGGCAAGCGGTTTGAGGGCCGCGTGACCGACATGGCAAAGGACTTCGCCGAGGCCCTGGAACAGGCCGCAGCCCGCCGCACTGACAAGCATGACCGGTCGCTCGAACAGCTGGCGACGCAGGTCATGTTCGCCGGAGATATGGACATGCTCTATGGCGACCTTCTGGAGATTGGAAAACTCACGGATAGCTGGGCGGATGTGACGGATACCCGCCAGCAGCTGCAGAAGCGCCTCGCAAAGCCGTTGCAGGCGGAGCTTGATGGCCTTTCAGGGGCTGACGCGCTGGTCGGGTTCGACCGCCGCTACTTCTTCGGCGATGATCTCGGGCGGGGGAGTGTCCGCAAAGTCTCCGAGACGCTCGATGCGCGCCTTGCCAATGAGGCCCCTTTCCGGGGCCTGGAAGGTGGCGATTACCTCAACGCCCTGGTCAATCAGGACATCATCCGTTTGCGGGAGCTCGATGCACATTATACGCGCGGCTACCGGCCGATGATTGCACTCGCCGGGGCCAGTCTCTCCATGTTGAACCCCGCTGCCGGTCCTGCGCTTGAAAGGGAACTGGCCAATTTGTCGGCCATTCATGGCGTATTCGGCGCCTATCTCCTGAACTATCAGGATGCTTGGCCGAAATGCCTGAAATCCAGCGACCCGGTTTTCGAGGTGACGAAAAGCCAGTCGACAGTGACGCGAAACGAATTTGGCCAGGAAATATCCCGGGTCACGAACTGGACGACGCGGGATCAATACAAGGTGCCAGCCTCTCTGGAGCCGCACTTCCGGACCCTATGGCGTTCTGATGTGCGGACTTCTGATGCCCGCTTCATGGACTGGCTGCTGAACGACCAGAAGACCAACAGGTTGATCGACGGTCTGGACGAAGCAATGAAGCAGCACGGGTGTGATAGCCCGGCAGTCGAAGCCCTGGAGCAGGGTATGATTGCCTATTATTCTGATGTCAGCCGGCGGCTCGGGCGCCGGTAAGGGCCTTCACCGATCACTGCAGGTGCCAAACGCTTGGCAGCCTAACAGGATTGGTTACTTGGGCGGTCCGTGAACCATGGCTAGGATCCTTGTGATGACCACAATGCGGGGACCCATGGAATATGCGTAAATCTGCGTTCAAACGTACAAGGCTCGTATCGGCCTGTCTTGCAGCCATCTCATCGGCAATCGCTGGAGGGGCTGGCACAGCTTCCGCCGATTCCGCGGCACAGGCGACCGAATACTGCCGGTTCAGCAACACTGTGGAGGGGCGCAGCCTGAACGGCGAGCTTCTGTATTCGCCGGAGACGAACCTGGTTCATGCGCGCCTCAAACTCGCTTTTCCGGATTCGCCGATCACCGGCGCCGACCGGGCGTTTACAGACAAGGTCGTCTACAAGTCGGCGTGGATTGAGCGCATACACGATTTCAAGACCGGAGATGTCACCGAAACTATGGAACTCCGGATTAGCCATTCCCTCACCAAGATGCCGCTGGTGGATGCGTGCGAATACTATGTCAGCAACAGAAAGGTCGGCGACGTTTCTGACAGTTTCAATGTGATGCGCATGAAGGATGAATACATGGATGCCGAATGCTCCATCGAAGTGTCTAAATTCGCGGGCAAGTTCCCGGCGCGCCGGTTTGCTAACGACCCGGCGCCCATGATCACGGTCAAGCTGGTCCGTTATGAAGATGACTGGCTGGATTGGGACGAATACGAGCAAGAGTATGTCGGGCAGTTTGATCTCAGTCTTGATTTCAGCGAGGAACTGACGAGCACGCTGGAGGCGAGCCGGGGCGCCATGTACCAGAAATTCAACGATGGCCAGTGCAGGCCGTTCGCAGATGCAAAGTGACAGGGCATCGCTACGACGGCTGATGCGGACCGGTTACCGGCGCTTACTCTTGCCGGCGCTGCTTGGCCTTTCTGCCTGTGCGACAGCGCCGCCATCAGAGCAGCCCGCAGCACGGGAGTCGAAGGTTCGCACATGCTGTGACAGGGAGTATGACGGCCAGCCCATCCTGATCTGCCCATTCGTCTGCCGCAGGAAGCCTCAGCGCGATCCGGAACCGGAACAGTCCGAGAGCGATTGCAACGCTCCGGAGCGTTCGCCAGGCTAGAGAGCCAGTACAAGTAAAAGGATACGTGCCAGAATGTCTTCCGGGCAATCATCCCATCCATTCGCTACTCGGTTTTTCAGTTCGGGCACGCCGGGCGCCGCATTCGAATACAATCTTCGCATCTATCTGGACGATCTGTATAAAGAAAATTTCTGTGAAAGGCTCGCTGCAGAATATCCGGGCAGGGATATCGTCCACAATCTCCTGCTCTTCTATGCGGATGCCGCTCAGACCCTCTTCTGGAAGCAGGATGACCATTATGACGAGGCGCTGAGAGCGTTTTCTGTTCTGGTTGGTCACCTATCGGTGACGGAGCTCGATCTTGATGACCTTTTTTATGTGTTCGACATTATCGAAGGCTTCTTCGACTATGAGCAAGAGGGCGAAGGTCCGGATCACCTCCCGTGGTTACGTCACTCCATTCAGGCGCTGTCGGACCTGTTCCAGGAAGAAAGACACCGGAACGCAATCGAGGACGCATTGGACGATACAACGCGTGCGGATTTCGTTTATCTCATATCCATTGCCGGCTGGTTCTACGGCGCCGACGAATTCGACCTGTATATGAGTTTCGCCTCGAAGCACTATCCTGAGCTCGCGCTATCCAACGCTCGCTACTGGCTCCTGAACATGAGCGATAAGCAATGCCAGCGCTTTATCGCATGGGCGCGAAGCTGTTTGCCTCCCGAACAGCATTCCGGGCCGCTTTCGCGAACAGAGGAGTACACGAAAACGCAGAAGGCGATCCTTGATGTGGTCATATCTGAACGGGTGCATATTCTCAGAAGTCCGCAGGACCGGCGTGATTTCATGGCCTGGGGACTGCGTTCTGCCGACAAGTTCATGGCGGCGAAGGCGGCTTATATGCTTGAGGATATTCCGGTATCCGAATGGCCGGAAGGGAGTCAGGCGATTGTCGAAGAACTGTTCAGCCTGATGCAGCCGCATTGGCTTTCCTACAAGGGTCCGCCTGGCAAGGGCGCATACGTCAAATCGAAGGACAGGCTTGGCGATCTGCTCGAAAAGGTGAAGGGTGCCGGCAGGTGACCCGTAGGATCGCGGCTCGGTTTGGAAGGTAGGTGAGGTCGGGAAATGAGCCGCTTATGCATTATTGGTGATGTACACGGGATGCTGGCGCCGTTGCGCGCGCTTGTCTGCAAGCTAGATATTCAGCCCTCTGATAAGCTCGTCTTCGTTGGCGATCTGATCGACAAGGGGCCGGATCCCGCAGGCGTGGTCTTATATGTCGAGGGCCTTCGCCGCAGCGCGGGCTGTGAAGTGGTGCTCGTCGAAGGAAACCATGAAGACCGCATGCGCCGCTATCTTCGCAATCTTGATGTGCGTCCCGCCGTGGCAAAGGCGCAGGCTGAACGCGCGCCCGAACTTGCAGAGCTGAGGGCGCAATTGAACGATGCCGGTGAAGCGTTTCTGGACTGGTCAGTGCCCTTCCACCGCTGCGCGGCCTATAGCGTGCTGATCGTCCATGGCGGCATCCCCGGAACGATGCGGGAATTTCCAGCTTCTCTCGAAGCCGCGTCAATGCTCGCTGGCCATGAGGCGAAGCGGCTTCAGAAAATCCTGCGCACACGTTACCTCGATGCGGACACCGGGGAATTTCTCGCACTTGGCAAGCAGGCCGAAGGAGATCCATTCTGGGCGGAAGTCTATGACGGGCGTTTCGGACATGTCGTCTTCGGGCACCAACCCTTTCCGGATGGACCGGCGGAATTTCCCCACGCAACGGGGATCGATACCGGCGCCGTGCATGGTGGCGGACTAACCGCGCTGGTGTTCGATCCGGATCGCCCGCGATACTTCGTGACGGTCGAGTCCGATTGCCACATTCCCTACCGGGGCGCTGCTTATGACGGGGAATGAAATGCCCGCGCGCGGACCGATGCGCTGCCCTATGCAGGCTTGGCGAAGGGGCTGAGCATCCACCAGACAACGCTTACGATGACCGGGCCGAGTGCGCCCAGGAACAGGCTGGCAAATACATTTCCGCTCATCAGCACCAGGACTGCAAAGGGAAATGCGGAAAGGACGAGCAGCATGCCATTCGTCCGGCTGAAGCCCGACCAGCCAACAACGCCGAGCCAGATCCCCTGCAGTGCGACCGCCCAGAAGGGCATCGCGCCGCCATTCTCGACGGTTGCGGGCCCCGGAATGGGGTAGGCCAGCAGCTTCAGGATAAACGGCCATTCCGGCGCATTTCCGGTTGCGTCGATAATGCGCCGTGTGCGGTCTGGATCGTTGCGGGAGAGCCCGCTCGTCGCGCCGTCAAGGAAGGTTTCAACCGAACCCAGCCAGCTCTGATACAATCCCCATGTTACCGCGATGTATGCAACAGCCAGGGCAAGGCCAACCTGCAGGGGGCGTGATTGCTTGAATCTTCCGATGACGCCATCGCTCATATGCTGTCTCCACGGTAACTGATTTGTTGCTTTCTATCGTTCGGGGCAGGCTGTCGCTAGGCCTGTGAGCCGGGTACCAGGCGATAGCCGAGATCCTCGCTGAGGAGGCCGGGGGCGCCATCAATCGCGGACAGCGCGCGCCGCAGCCGGCTGATGGCCGTATTGATGACGGTGTCCTGAGGCGGCAGGTTCGGATAGTCGGTCCAGACCTCGCGCCACAGCGCTTTCCGGCTGACCCATTCGCCTTGCCGCGTCGCGATGGCGTTCAGCAGCGCAAAGCTTTGCGGGCGAAGGTCCAGTGGTGTGTCCCTGACCAGCGCCGTCGCGCTCAGCTGCCGGAGTTCAAGCGTGTCGAAAAAGAGCACGCTGTTCGGCGCACGGCTCAATGATGCGCGGCGCGCAACCGCGCGAAGGCGCGCCCGCAATTCCTCCGGATGGAAGGGTTTGTCGATATAATCATCGGCACCGGCTTCAAGCCCGGCGACATGATCGTTGACGCTGGTCAGCCGGCTGGTGACAAGGATACCAGGGCGCGGGCCTTCCAGCGCATTCAGCCAGGCGAGATAATCGAGGCCTTCGCTCCCGTCAGCCAGCATGCGGTCCAGGATCACGATGTCGGGCATCTGTTCGGATGTCCGGCGCTTGGCGCCATTGACCGTGTCAGCTGTGGTGACGTGATATCCGAGCTGGCCGGCCTCGTGCACCACAAGACTGGCGATATCGGCATCATCTTCCACAACGAGCACGTAATTGCGTATATCCATGTTTTCCCGCCTCTATGGGATTGCCTCTTTTACCTAGCACTGCGATTGAGTTTCTCCACCTAACAAACGAGGTTTGCAGAGACATGCCGGGGTTCAGGGTTTTCAGCACGATAGCAATGCTCTGCCTTTTTCTGGCAGGATGCGTTGTCACGCCGTCACCCGGCATGGCGGATGCGCCCGTTGACTCATCTGTCGCGTCATCACTTTTCCGCGCCGAGGAAGCTTACCGCACCAGCCGCAGCGAAAACGATGCGATCGGAATGGCCGAGGCTGTGCGTGACCGCATGACGGTGCTGGACGCAATGGAGATATCCAGTCGGATTCACCCCGGGGTGCGCGAGGCATTCCTCGCATCGACCCGGATAATGATGGACGAAACCCGGGAGATGGCAGCAGACGAGGCAGAGATCCTCGCCGAGATCGAACGCATGTTCGCGATGGAAAATCCAGCCGAGGAAGGTGTGTTTTCCGGGCTATTCGGTACAGGGGTGGTCAGGTCCTTGCGCAAGGTGGATGTCACGGTCGGGATGGAAATGGACATCTTTCTGTCGCCCGGCATGACTGAGGAATTGCGCCTTCCTGTCGTCAGGGATGCCGGAACAACCATATTTATTGAACCATCACGGGAGTTCGCCGGTATTGTGCCGGATCTTGCGCTCTCGGTTCTGCCTGTAGTGGCATCCGGCGGGATGGCGGCTGAAGGATGCGAGACGGTCTCCGATGGCGGGCGCCTTGCCTGCTTCGTGCCGGCGGGCACGCATAGGGAGATCGATCTTGTCATTACCAACCGGAGCGAGTCACGGGTGAGCGTTGTCGTCTTTGTCAGCGGCGATGCGCGGAGCGTGGGCGCGGCCCTCGCGAGCGAATAGGAGACACATTTTGTCTTCAGCAAAAACCATTCGTCTGGCCATACTGTCCTACCTGTCCGCAGCGCTGTTCAGCGCCGCCGCACAGACGTCTGCCATGCCTGCAGGCTTCGACATCAGCCAGAATAGCGTTCGCGGCGGAGGGCTCGGTGAGAAAGCGGCGCTGCAGATCACGCCCTACAATGCAGGCAAGAAACTCTACGAAGATGATATGTTGACGCTCTATGAGCGGATCAATTATCTCAGTACGGATCTCAAGGCCTATGGTGATCCGATCTGCTATGTGACGAAGCCAGGCGAGGAGTACGAGTATTATTCCTCCCATGTTGTGGCCGTCCTCAATATTGACCGTTCGACCCCGATCACCCGTGAAATGCTCTGGCAGAAGGTTCGGCCCGCGATTGAACAGACCGTGATCGGCTCTGCCTGCCGCCAGGCCAAAGGCGTCATGGCGCATGTCTATGTCAGGGGCTTCGATGTTGCCGCCGATGGGCAGGTCTATATGCCGGAGGGAGTGCCGCTGCCTCGCGTCGAGCTCAGGCCTCTGACTGAGAAGGATATCAGCCTCGGCAACAATTTCCGCAATGGGGAAGCCTTCGATATCATTCATGGCGTGGTCTCTGAAGGTATCCTGACGGCGCACTTCGCTTTCGAGAACGGGCCCAACCATGACTGCAGCGCTGACTGGAATCAGGAAAACTGCCTGTTTGAGGTGTTCACACCAGTTCATTGGGGCGCGCCGGACCGCATGCAGGCGTGGACGCTCAACAGCCAGTATGCCCGCTGGCTGGACGAGAGCTACAAGATTGGCCGTGACAAGGTGCTTGCCGAATATGAAGCCCGCTATGCGAGCCTGAATGGCTTCGCAGAAGGCATTGACTACAGGATCAAGCGTGATGAGAGCGTCCGGCTTAGAAAGGCGCTGCGGGAGGAATACATGCAGGCATACTATGAGGCCATGCGGTCGGCGAACGACTATATCGAGGAGCATGGCATTGGCCCGGTGTTGTTTGCAGCCTTCGCAACATCTGGGTCCTATACGGGCGGGGTTTGCGGTGTCCGGACCAATTCTGTGATGAACAGCTGTACGGAAGATTTTCTCTTCAATCATTATACAGGTGCGTACGGTCGATAGCTCCGGCGGGAGCGTTCCGGCCATACGCGGCTGCCCAACCCGAACGGTTATGTGACAGGCGGCGGTGCGGCCGGTACAGACTGGCGGGACGATGGCGTGAATGCCGGAAAAATGAGGCGCTGAGTTTTGATCCGGAGTTTTCGGTCCCCCTTCCAGATATCCCTTCTGGTCAATCTGGTCGTGACACTCGGCCTTGCCGTGATTGCCGGCTTTGCGGCAACGGCGGCAATCGATGGCGCGGCCGACCGGACACTCCGCGAGGAAATACGACGCGACATCGCCCTGCTGACAGAGCGGACGCAGGGCCGGGACGTCCTGCCGCCCGTGGCCAGCCTGACCGCATCGCTGGGCCAACGCCGGTTCGATGACGGCGGAGAGGATGCGCAATCCGTATACCTGCTCGTCCGGTCAGACCAGAGTGTCGTCGCCGGAAATGCCGTGACCTGGCCTCCGGACGTACCTCTGGAAGAGAGATGGATTGAAACGGATGCCACCGGGCTTGGCCTTGGTGCCGGGAGCATGCTCGCGCGGGTAGAGGCCGTCGATGACGGGTTTTTCCTGCTCGTCGGACGGCGGCTGACGGCGCGGCAGGCGCTGATCCGGAATTACGTGCCGGTCCTCGTCGGTGCCGTCCTGTGTCTTGGTGTGATCAGTACGCTTCTCTTCATCTTCCTGAATCGTCGCTACCAGCGCCGCGTCCGCGCCTTCAACCGCGTTTTCGACCGCGTCCGCACCGGCGAGATCGCTGCACGTGTCGAGTCTGCTTTCCTCACCCCTGAGGAAGACGAGCTGTCGACCCTCGGCGCAAACGTGAATGAAGCGCTGACCGAAGTGGCGCGCCTTATGAGGGGGCTGGATTCCTACAGCCAGGTCGCGGCGCACGAGCTGAACCACGCCGTCTCGATCATGCGGGACCGGTTCCTTGCTGCTGGCGACACAGGCGCGGCGCAGGATGCCGAGCAATTGCTGGACCTCGTCTCGCACATTCTGGAGCTGGCCAAGATCGAGGCGACACCGGGCTATGCCATGCAGCCCGTTTCGCTCGCGGACACGGCCGCATCGGTGGCCGCACTCTATGCCGATACGTTCGAAGACCGGAACATCCGTTTCGAACTTCAGCTGCCGCCGGATGACCGGATGGAAATCCTCGCATCGGCGCCGCTGCTCGCCAGTGCCATCACGAATCTCCTGTCCAATGCCGCGAAATTCGCCCCGGAAGGTTCAACAGTTTCACTGATGCTTGCCGCGACCGACCGGCATTTTACCGTGACGGTTCAGGATGAGGGGCCAGGTGTTGCGACGACCAGTATTGCGGAACTTGCCGGAACGGGCCGCAAGGCTGGCCCCGGAAGTCATGGTTTCGGGCTGCGGCATGTTCAGGCGGTTGCGATCCGCCATGGAGCGCGGCTGACGCTCGCTAACACGAATCCGGGCCTGAACGTGTCCATCGCATTCGTGCGGCTGACATAACCCGCCTGGTAAGTTGCGTCATCCGGCCTATCCGCCGATACAGGAAAGCGTGGGGAAGCATTTCCGCGCGGCATATCAATATTCTTGCGTGAAGGGGACATCGCAACGTGCAGCCAAGTCAGTTCAAACAGCTATCCCGCAAGGGACAGTCAGTTCTTCGGATGCGTCCCGCATGGACCAGCTATTGGCGGAGCGGCCTTGCGGCTGTGGTGGTGACAGGCCTCTGGTTCGTGCAGCGCGAACTGTTCGACGGACTGGCGCAGCGCCTTGGCATTCCTGTGGAGCTTTCGGGCCTCGGGCTTGCCATTGCGCTGGTGCCGATCCTCGCGGGTGTGATCTATCACCGCTATACCCACGCCTATGAGATCGAGAACGGACGCAAGCTTCGCCTACTCGCCGGCTTCATCTCCCGTGTGAAGCGGGAATTTCCGCTGACGGACAAAGTCCAGACCGATATGGGCCAGACGATTGCCGGGCGCCTTCTCAGTTATGGAACGATTGCCTTCTGGACCGGCGATGACCGCAGCCGGCTCGTATGGGCGAAAGTGTCCGATCCCGATCGTGTCATCGCCTATCTCGACCTGCTGAAAGCCGGGCCAAAGGGCACGTCGTATGCCCCCGCGGCCCCTCAGGCCGGAGAAACGGCGCGGCCGGTATCCCGCATGCCTGAGCCCCCGACACTGAAAGAGGCGAAGTCTGCCAAGGTCACGCATTTCGGGAAATCGGCCGAATACAAGGACCTCAAGGGCATGGTGGCCCGGCGGATCAGGACGCCATTGGGCGACTATGTCGACAATGACGATGGCACGGTGTCCCACGCCGACAGTGGTCTCATGTGGCTGCGCGCACCCTGGGGCATGGTGTGGACCGGAAGCGGATTTGCCGGTGAACCTATCCGCATGAAATGGAGCGATGCGACCGACCTGTTCGGGGTGGGCGCAGCCGTTGGCTACAATATTGGCGGCACCATGGCCCATATGGGCAGTGGAAAGCGGGCCGCCTCGGCATTCGAGCATGGCTACAGGAAAGGCAAGTGCATGATCGATGCGGCGGGGTACACGGACTGGCGCCTGCCGACGGCGGCAGAGCTTGACCGGTTTGTTCCCTATCATCACCGCCGGGATGACGACATGAGCGAGGCGGAAGCCGCCATGTCGCAAGACGACGCCTATCTGTGGGGCTGGAATGGCAAGGCGAGTTTCGCGGTGGCCAGGCGCCTGTATCCGGAGCTGTTCGAGACCAATGTCCACCTGTGGACAGCAACCGGTCTGGGCGGCGGACTGGCCTGGGCCTATGACGGGCAAATGCCGGTGGGTGACTTCAAGGTCGGCGACCTGCGCGGCGTATTGTTTGTCCGCCGCCTGACCGGGGGCGAAATGCGCGCGCCGGAAATCGTCGATGAAGAAGTCACCTGGTGAGCCGTCTCAACGCAGAATGAAAATGTTCGCCTGCCCACCATCCGGGAAGTTTCTGCCATGCGCGTGATCGATGAGCTCATCAGATATCTGTGGCGGACACGGCAGCTAAGTGCCGATGACATGACGTGGTTGTCGAACAATGGCTATTGCGACGATTTCGACCTCTACTATGGAGACTATGACAACTGGGTCCGCTATGCGGACGATCAGGATGATGATGCCGGCGAAGAGGCAGACGATGACGCGTTCGAAGACCGGAAGCCCCGCAGGCGGTCGGGACCGTCTGCGGACGGCAAGGCGCTGTTCGATGATCTGGTCATGCGCCTCGCGGCCCGGCGGGAAGAAGCCGCCGAAGTGCTGCAGGAGTTTACGCGCTTCTCTCCGGAAGGCGCCGATGCCGGCGCTGCGGCTGATGTGGTGAACAGGCTCGCGCATGCGGGTCCGGATGAAGCAGTCCGCGCCGTTGCGCAGGTCCTCTCGGGGTCGGAAGACGGCCTCTCGGCGGTCGCGCGGATCATCGCCTGCAACTATGTCCATGTCGAACCGGAGGGACGCATGGGCCCCGCGGCACGCGCCTACCAGAAACTCATCGCCGCGCGTGATATCAGCGCTGTCGGGAAGTATGGCTGGATCCTGCGGGAGCCGGAAATCGCCGCCGCCTATGCCATGGTCCGCGCGCAGGCCCGCCTTGCCGATGCGCTCGGCCGCCTGCTGGACGAGGACGACAAGGCCCTTGCGTGCGCCATCGTGCCCTTTGAGCCGGAGGCCTTCTGGTTCCTCTGCCTGCTGCTCACGACGAAGCGGCGCGGCGAGGGTGATGCACGGGCGCCTGGCATCATCGCGCCCCGGCCGCACAGGCTGCCAGCCTTCGAAGACCTCTACCGCCTCATGGACCTCGCCCTCGGCGCGGCCAGTGCCGGCAAGAAGCAGGCTGTCCTAAATGACGACTCTCATCCCGTTACGGCATTGCTCCTGTCCCGGTTCCAGAATGGCCGCTCAGGCGCAACGCCAGACGCGGGCCGGGAGGCCATGAAAGGGCTGATCGCATTCGACGTATGGGACAGGACCTATCGCCCGCCGGAGGTTTTTGACGATTGGAGATCCACAGGGGAAAACCATGAATGAGACCGTGACGCTCTCTCAGGCGAAGGAAATCATCAAGGCGCTTGCAGCGGATGAAAGCGTGTTGCTGCTGTCGTCGCCCGGCCTCGGCAAATCCGACATCGTGCGCAGCGCAGCGGCAGAGGCGGGGCTCGAATGCCGCTCGCTACTGGGCACGCAGATCGCGCCGGAAGATGTCAGCGGGGTGCCGAAGATCGATGGCGAGCGCTCGGTATTCTGCCCGCCGCGCATCCTGCTGCCCGAAAGCGGGGAGCCCTTCTGTCTCTTCCTCGACGAATTGCCTGCCGCCGCGCCGGATGTGCAGAAGGCATTCTACGCCCTGCTGCTGGAGCGTCGGATCGGCGAGTTCGACCTTCCGAAAGGCACATGGGTCGTTGCGGCCGGCAACCGGGCGGAAGACCGCGCGCTGGTGCGGACCATCTCGTCCGCGCTCGTCAATCGCGTCCTGATCCTGCACGTGCGCGCCGACAATGAGGAATGGATCAGTTGGGCGCGCGCCAACAATATCCGTTCAGAGATCATTGCCTTCATCGCTGCGGTGCCGGATGCACTGATGCGTCCGGCCCCGGCAGAGCCTGTGCCGTTTTCCACACCGCGGGCCTGGGCGTCGCTGTCAGCCAGCCTGGACCTTGCCGAACGCGCAGGCTTGCCGCTGGAACAGACCCGCCGCGCACTCGCCTATGGCAAGGTCAGCGCCGGGGATGCGAGCCTGTTCTGCGGGCTGGCGGAAAGCGGCATGGAAGATCTGAAGCCCGCACCCGCCTATATCCGGGATCCGTCGCTCCTGCCTGTTGAGCCGGCAAAGAAATGGTTCATCATCCGCATCATCCGGAAGATGGCAGCAGAGGGCGGGCTCAGCGAATTCTCTCAGGATGAGATTGAGTATTTCCTGTCCGCCTTGCCGGGCGAGATCAGGTTCTCGCTTCTGGTCGGCATGGTCCGCATCTGGGGAGATCTGGGCGCGAGCGACAGCCTGCTGTCATCGCTCAAGGAGGCCACGGGCCTGAGATGAGCGCGGCGGCGGGCAATCTGAAGCAGGCACAGGACCATGCGCAACGCGCGCTGAACAATGTCCGCAATCTCCAGCCCTATCTGGGCGACCTTGCCGACATGGTGGCGATCCATGTCGAACCCCGCATCCCGACAGCCGGCATCACCGCCGATGGCCGCCTGTTCGTCAATCCGGACTGGTTCCTGTCGCTGTCCGGGCCGGAGGCGATCTATGTCATGTCCCATGAATTGTGGCACCTCGTCCTGCAAAGCCATGCGCGTGCGGGGCCGGATGATGCCTGGCATGTCAATGTCGCACATGACTGGATCATCAACAGGATACTGACGGATGAGCTGGGCATCATGCCGCCGAAGAATGGCCTGTGGCTGGGCGACGCTGACAATCATTCGGCAGAGGAGCTGGTGCGGTGGCTGAAGGATGGTAACCTCATTTCGCCAGCGCGCGGGTCGGTCTGGGATGCCGAGGCCGGCAGACCCGAGCAGCGGACGCCAACACCGTTCGAAGAGGCACTGCGCGGAACCCATCTCGCCCCTGCGGAGGTCTCCTCCGGCGATGACGCGCCAGCGGACTGCCCGCGCGATATCCTGACGGAAGAAGATCTCAGGCGCCTGTCCATCACTGTGCCGGTGATCGCGGTCTCGCTGACCTCAGGCGCAGGATCGGCCGGTGATGCCAGCGCGGACCGTGCGGAGGCATTGCGGCTGGCAGCAGATGCCGCGCTCAGCACGCATGCCGTTGTCACCTCCGCCCTGCGGCACCGCCATCCGGATTTCACCTATCCGCACTTGACCGCGACGCTTGATATTATCGCGACGAACGACCGGATACCGGTCGAACTTGCCCTGCAGAGCGGATTCGACATGATCGCCCCGAAGGTCAGGACCTATCGCCGGGCCTCGCGCCGGCAGGGCACGCGGCAAGATATTGTCCTGCAGGGCCGGCGGCATGAGGGATGGGCGCTCAACCTGATCCTCGATACGTCGGGCTCGATGACCGGGGTGCTGCCGCGGCTCCTGTCGCTGATCAAGGCATCGGCCAAGGCCGCCGGTGTGTCGCAAGTGCGGATCATTCAGGCATCGGATGATGTAGCCGCTGACGAAACTGTTGATATTGACGGACTCGAAAGTTTCGAAGTCCGGGGCTATGGCGGGAGTGATCTGACGGCAGCCTTCGACCGGCTGTCGGAAGACCCGGACACCGAACGCGTGATCGTTCTCTCCGATATGGCCATACGCTATCCCGCCGAGCCGCCGCCTTATGACGTTGTCTGGTTCGCGATCCGGGAACGCTACGGGACACCGGTTGCGCCGGAATACGGCACATTCATCATCCTCAATGTCTGAGCGTTGATGCGCCTTATCGCAACTTTCCACAGACTGGCAGACGGAAATCAGTCATTCTCGGCGAGCTTTTCGAGTGTGGCGCGATGGGTACGGATTGCCTCTTCGATCATCTGCTGTTCCTCCAATTTGTAGTTAGTATTCACCTTTCTAAGTGTCGTTTCATCGACGAGATGAGCAAGGAAATCGCGCAGATGCGGTCGCTTGATCCACGCCTCGCAAAGATAGTCGTCAAACGCGGGGCGTGCAGGAATTTCATCACAAGGCTGGATCAGCAATTCATCAAGGGCTTTGCGTATGGTGGTATCGTCGGCCCATGTGGCGACCCATTGCGCAGAGCCAGGGCTGTGTTTTGCAATTTCCTTCAGTTTTCTCTGGCGCCGGAACAGGAAATCGCGGTGCTTCCACATCGCATCGCACAATGCACCATAGATGAAGGTGCCATTTTCCACTGGCTCGCCTTCGACCGGCAACAAGGTGGAGCGCATCTCGTCGGCGGGGTTCGGTGCCGCTTCATGGGAGGGCCTGCTGGCGAAGTGACTGCGCCTCAGCACGAGGCCGGACACAGGAGCTGGAATGACGACATCCACAACCTTGCCGCCGCCAAAGAGTTTCTCGTCTTCCGTCATCAGCGTCAGCGTGAGCAACGGCTCGCCTCTGGTTACAAACTGTTGAGGCTCAACGGCTGTATCAAGTGAGCCGATGTGGCGCACGAAGGAGGATGGAAATCGGGGCAGGATAACCGCGTGGTTGGCGAATATCGTTCCTGCCGGCGGCTTAGGGAGCGGCGGGATAGCGGGGATGGCCGGATTCAGATGTAAGTTGGGCTTTTCTGTTCGTGCGTTCGCGGCGTTTCTCGAAGGCTTGCGCGCGGCGTCGTCTGTATTTAGCGCCAGCGCCTTGATCTCGGCTTCCAGCCGGTTCGGGGCGGCGACATTCACCCAGCTCTGGCCGCTTTGGTCGTCCCCAGTCCAGAAACGCAAGGTGCCGTAACCAAGCAGGCGGCCAAGCACAGTCTGCTTCAGGTCTGTCTGGATTGTGTCGGAAATCAGGAATTCGCGGCGGTCGCGGGCGATAAACCCAATAGTCGTGCGAAGCCGGCGACCATTTTCCACCTGATAGGCGCGCGTGTAGCGGTGGAACAGAACGCCGGCGATAATCAGCAAGATCGGCGCAAGGGTTGTTAATGCGACGATACCCTGAAGTTGCGCCGGCGTTTCCAGAACAATGTTCCTGACCCGCGAGAAAGCATAAGCACTCGCGGCTAGCCCGGCGATGGCGAGCCAGGCTTTCCAGTAGGAAGCCCAGGCGGGTCTATAGGTGGCGATCTCGTTCCCGTTCATAATTTCAGATTACAGCTTTCTGCGTCACAAGCCCCAGCATCGCCCGGCGGCGATCCGCAAAACGGCGCCGGTCTGCTTTGGGGGCACCCTGCCGCTTGTGGGGTTTGCACAAGAGACAACCCGCGCGCGTCGATTTCGGCTTTTTCCGCTTGTGATGAGCCATTTTCGCTTGCCTCAGAAAGATTCGGAATATCTGGCTGCAAGGTAGACCAGAACTATAGCGGCGGCAAAATAACCATATTGGTTTGTTGCCAGGGTTCGCGAAATGCCGTGTTTGGGTTTGTCACCTTTTCAATCGCTGAAGAGTTAAATCATGAGTGATCAGAATGGATTTCGGGAGCACGCCGCACGATTCAACCGCATCTTCTTTAGGGCCATCACCATTTCTCTGATCATCGGTGTTGTGATCGGTGTCGGATTTAATAGCGCGAAAGCTGAAGCCACCCCGCAACCGCTCTCTCAGAAGCTCTCCACCGAATATCCTGATCCGTTCAAGCTGATGCGGCGTGCTCAATCCTGCTATGCGATTGATCCCGATGCCGATTACTGGGGGGACGATGACAATCTCACTTCCTATCAACAAGATTGGCGTCGTGTTTTTCTGGCGGCACAGTTCATGTCGGTCCTGCACGGCTATGACTTGTTTGGAGCTGGATACCAAGGAAAAACCGGTCTCAAACTGGACCCCACTGCGATGGAACTCGTCCTTTTATTTGGCGAGGATGACTATGATGATTGTGCGGCTGAGGTTCAGACGGTCCTGCCGGGAATGAACGGTCTCCTCATGTCTGTCTACGCACCGCAATGGGATGCGGCTTTAACACGGCATATGGAAGCGATTATTGACGATAAGGCATATTTCGGAGTGCTGCGCCGGGATGAACAATACTGGTGCCGCGCCGTGATGACCAAGGCCGTAGATGTCCTGAAGGCGACGCCGGACATCTTCACAGCTCATGAAACGGACCCAGCCGGCGTGCTGATCGCAAAACACACAGCGCACGCATCGTTCTGGGATTCACAAATCACAGGGAAGCAATATGCCGCGAATTCGAGGCTCGACGTAATTGCCATCCTCAAAGATTTGCAGAATTCGGGGCTGAATATTGTAGACTCCAACATTAGAGATGCGACCTATGCGTTCTTTCTTACGAGCGCCCGGCGCTGCGAGTCCCGCCGCGCTTACATCAACCAAACAATGGGTGTTGAATGACGCGCTCAGTGTGTTTCGGTTTGATGCTCTTGCTTGGCACCTGTGCTTCAACCGAACAAGCTGCACCCCTTACCGTGGACTGGCCAAACGGGTGTTTTGAACTGCCTGTCGGCAAAAGCTCTGACGGAAGCGCGCCTATGGCCTGCACAATGACAAACGGACTTAATTCCGGCCAACAGAATGACGACAAGAACGATGACGAAGAGGGCGCCCGATCCGCTGCTCACGCATGAAGCTTTGCACATGGCCTCGTTCCTGATGCGCAGTGTTGATGCCGAGTTACTGGAACATCCGGCAATCCAGGAGAATGAGGACTGGTCCGCTTTGGCTGAAAAAGCCCATGGGGCACTCTTCGATCTTTATCAATCTGTCGGGGGTGCGGTTCAACCTGATGGAGGGAAAGCGACATGATCCGTGGTTTGCTGTTTGTGTTGAGCGCTTTGTCCTGCTTTGCGGGTGGCGTTCAAAGCGCGTCTGCCCAGTCGAATGAATATCATTGGGTGAATGTCTGTAATCGGGGCGATGTCGATCTACATTACGTCGTCTTGAGAACACGCTGGAATCTCGGCCAGGGCGATCGTGCGCAACTTTCCGGCTGGCATACGATCCGCAAAGGCAAATGTGAGGATGTGAACACGTCCGTCTATCAGGGCATTGCTATCGGCTTTACCCATGCGCTCATGAACGGCGGGGTCGGCAATCCGGTTTACCATCCACAGGGTGCGCAAGCAGCAAACGGGAATAAACGCGCGCCTGCGATCCTTTGCGTTCCACAAAGCGGCGCGATCAACCGCAAAGGTAGCCTATCATCTGTGCTTTCGGCTGCGAGCCCGCCCTGTTCAAGCGGGACATATCCGCTACGCATGTCGTTCTATTCGAAGCCGGGGGAATATGCACCCGTCCCGAAATTCATCATCAAGCCGCGCGATTCAGCGGCGCTTGCGGCCTGGCCGGAAGAGCTTCGAGCAGTAGAAAAAGTTAAGGAGCAAAGTGAACAGAAATCTGGCGATGTCCCCGCCTGGAAGAGTGTATCTTCCGGAGAAGTTATGGCGCGTATCCGCCGGGACAATTACACGGCAGCGTGTCGGGATAGTCTCATCGCAAGCTCGTTTCCCCTGATGAAAATGGATAAAGAAAAGGGATGTGTGTGCCTTGCAGACGCATTGGTCAGCGGCGAGAGTGAGAAGACACTACTATCAATCGATATGAATTTACGTGTTCGTGAAGAAGATCTCGATTTAATGGGAATTAAAGACAAAGATTTTGATGCGGTCATCAACACCTTTATTCCTGATGCACGGATGACACCCTACATGATAAATTGTCAGCAGACGTAGCATTGAGGTCGCACGTTCAAAATCCGCATACGAGGCAAGAAAAGGGCTATCGAGAGTTTTCGCCAGAAATCGCAAGACGGTCAGAACAAAGTCGGGTCAGCACCAAACCGTCCCGGAATTCTGCTACAGGGGGGGCATAAACTGCGGCTGTCAGAGCAAACCGCTTGAAGCCCTGCTGCCTTGGTTTCAGGCTCGGCAGCATGTCGAAGAATCCATTCCGCCAAAAATGGAAGGATTACCCTTGCGGCGGGCATATCCTATTGATTTTGGAGGGTGCTCCGCTTCGGAATGATCGATAGGATAAAGGCGACCAGCAGGAATCCCGTCAACCCGGTGTTGATCCAGGAGGCCTCGGCGGTGGTGGTCGATTCTGACCCGGTCAGCGCGGTAACCTTGTCAAATGCTTGGCGCCCACCCTGTTCCATCAAAAGAAGCAGAATTGAGAAAGGCAGCAGGGCGCGATAGCGCACCAGGGCGAGCACTCCGACCATGCCGATCAGCACGGTGGCGAAGCCCCAAGCCATGGCGAAAAACAGAATAGTCTCGCTCGCTTCCGGCGCAAAGGTATTGAGCGGGATACTGTCTATGTCTCGCAGTATGTCGGCGGGCGCAAAGTAGGGGTTGAGGCCTGCCATGTTCCAACCGATGGCAGCCTTCATAAACAGGGCTGGAATGAAGAAGGCCAATGCACTCCACCGCCCGCGATACTGGTTGTCTGCGATCGAAGGAAAAAGGGATTGTATCATTTCAGGTGTCTCCGGTTTGCTTCAGTCAGGTCTATTGCGGGGATGTGAGCGCCGGCAGCCACATGAAGACGGCCGCCCCGCCAGCACCAATCATGGTGACAAGCGTCAGCGCTGCGACCATTCCCGTCACCGCAATGCGCAGGCTTGTGCTCCGTGTTCCCTTGCCAATGCGATAGATTTCATAGGCCGCGAGCGGGAGGAGATAGCTCGACAGCGACAGGCCGATATCTGCAGGCCCGGTCAAGGTCTCATTATTGCCGCGCGGGCCCTGGTTGAGAATGACCCAGGCCATGATACCAACCCGGAAGAACCACACCCCGCTCGCCACCATGAAGAGGCGCATTGCCCACACCTCATGCACGGCAATGCGTCTCGCGACCGCATGACGGATCGTCTGCGCGGCGAAGATGACGATCAGTACCCCGTTCAGCGAGACGCTGAGCCCCGATATGATGGACAGATATGAGCCGCGCACCCAGGTGGCCCACAGCCCGCTAAGCGCCATGAGGACGGCCAGCGTCAGGAAAGTGCGGCCGTTCCAGCGATGAAACGCCGGGAAGCGGCGCCGCAGCGCTGGAACCAGTTGCAGGATGCCGCCGGCGGTCATCAAAACCGCGAGCAGTACATGAAGTGCAAACACAAGATTGCCGATATCGTCGCCGGCAACATGGCCGGTGATGACCTGCCGGTCGTTCCAGCCCGCATAGTCGCCGGTCACAGTGCGCCGACCGTAAAAGCCGAGGATGTAAACAACGAATATCGCCTGGCTCAGCACGGACACGCAGAACCATGTAGCGCCACTCAAACGGAGAATGCGGCGGAACGCCGGATTCGGTGAAGTCTCTGTTTTCAAGGTGGGTCTCGTTCAGACTGTGGATCGTCGATCCACCAGACGAGAAGCGGGCTTCCCCGTCTTGCCGATTTGGAAATCGGCTATCGATTTCACTGAAAGAGCCGCAAAGTGCATGAAAATCTGGCTTTGAGGCCGGATTTCAGCTAGTCGTGATCGCTAATGAGACTGGCAGACATCATACAGCCGCCCGCCCCTATTCGGGTGCGCGGCGGGTGGCGCGCGCGGATCCCTGATGGGGCGCCGAAAAACCTGCTTTTCTGCTGGGCCGTGTTTTCGACCTCTGTCTCCATGTTTCTCATTCAGGCGGCTCTTGGCGGCGCGTTCCCAACTGTTTCAGCTGTCCTGACCATCGGCAGCAGTGTCAGTTGCGGCCTTGCCTGGCTCCTGTCGCGCGCACTGTTTCGCCGGGATGCGGGGAGCGACGTCTGGCCCGTCGGGCTCGTGGCCGCGCTGTTCACCCTGATGCTCCTGATCGATGGGGGGCGCCTTGCCGGGCATGGTGGCGGCACTGTCGAGAACATCCTGCTCAGCCTCGTGACCCTGATCGGATCTTCGGTGCTCCTGTTCACGCTGCTTGAGGCGGTCGATGGGATCCGGCGTGCTGATGCTGTGAGCGAACGCTGGTTTCACATCGCGTTCCTTGCCGGCTACGGCGCGTTGCTCTTTTTCGGAGTTATCCTGTTTCAGAGCGAGGCGAACCTTGCGATCCAGGCGCACGAGGCGCAGGTCCAGTCGCTCATGGCGCTGCTGGCCCTGACCGGAGGGAGCGGCGCAACCCTCTACAGGCTGCAGCACCCCCTGGCGCCGGTAGAGAAGCAGAATAATAAGCGAAGGCAGAAGGCGCAGACGGCTTGTCCGCGAATGACGGGGCAGATGCAAAGCCTGTTTGAGCGTGACCACATCTACCGCGACCCGGCTTTGCGGATCGCGGATGTGGCGCGGCGACTGAACGCGCCGGAATACAAGGTCAGCCAGTGCGTCACGGCAGGGCTGGGCTACGCCAATTTCAACCAGCTCCTGAACCACTATCGCATCGCTGATGCCGCTCGGCGCCTGCGCGTTGGCAGCGGGGCGCAACAGTCCGTCCTCGAAATCGCCTTTGACAGCGGTTTCGCCTCGATTGGCCCCTTCAACCGCGCTTTCAAAAAAGAGTTTGGGGTGACACCAACCGTTTATCGTTTGGGTCAGGCGGACCAGTCGTAACGCATAGCGGTGCGTGCTTTTTGTCATTCGCTAGTCGCTCGCAATACTGGTCAAGCAACAACAGGTGATTGTCTTGCGGCCTTCCTCGCAAGGCCCCGACATCGACTTCAATTTCTGAGCCAGAACCCGGCGGTTTGAGTTTCAGTTTCGGCGCCAGGTCCCGCGCCGCCGCCGCGAGGCGGTCTGTGAGTTTTCCGCCGCGCAGAGCTGTATCGAATGCGTAGAGTAAGCTGGCGAGCGGAGCGTCAAGCGCCTGCCACATGCTGGCATAGACGACGCGGTGTTTCTTGCCGTGCGCAAGCGGCGCAAGATCATCTTCGAGAAACTCAGTTTTCCCGGTGCGCCTCGGAACAAAAATGCTTATCGCAGAAGCTGGGCTGTCGATAAGCAAGTCATAGATTTGCTGAGCGATTGCTTCCCGCGGGTAGTGCCATTCTGATTTTGGCATACGAATCCTCCTGTAGCCACCTATAGCCATGGATGGCTACACATGGCTATAGGGAGGAGTCGTGTTGGGCTGTGAGCCCAAAGGATGAACGCGCGCTAGTCCGGCAGAAGATGAAATTTGTAAGGCTCCGGACCAATAACTGACAGTCGCAGCGAGGCATACGGCCGATAGGAAAACGTCGGCCCTTCGGTCATAGCGCGTTCCGACGCGCGAAAGTCTTTCAGCCGCCCAAACATGCGCTCGACAGCATTCCGGTCTTATAACGCGGCGATCATCGACACGGGCCTTATCAGGCAGGAGCGGGCTTCAAGCGCGCGAACTGCTCCTCACTGAGCCAGAACAAGTGATTGGACATACAGAACTTCCTTCAGGAGCCACAAATCACCATTGGCGCTGTTACCCAAGGACCGGATTGGCCATCCCGGACATTGAACTGAACTCAGAAATGGCATAAGTCTCTTATGCGAGGCCACGTCCTCCCCTTCGGGTCAAAGTCCGGGACGGCCCGGCGATTTCCACTTGGAGGTCGCTGTGGCTTGGTTTGCACTTTTTATCGCTGGCTTGCTTGAGGTCGGTTGGGCTTTCTCGATGAAGCTCTCCGAAGGCTTTACACGATTTTGGCCCAGCACGATAACAGCCATCACGATGTTGCTCAGTTTTGGATTGCTGGCTTGGTCCATGCGTTCGCTACCGCTTGGTACGGCCTACACGGTATGGCCCGGCATCGGTGCAATCGGTACGTTCACGGTCGGTATCATTTTCCTCGGTGAAGCGCTCACCTTCACGCGCCTTCTCGCCGCATTGTTGATCGTGAGTGGCTTGGTGCTAATGAAGCTGTCGTCGCCGAGCTAGGGTCCGGACCCATTAACTCTGCCTAGCTAAGCACCAAACGAATGGCGAGAAATTCACCGGGAACGGACACCGCGGTTTAGTTTTCGAACGGCCGGTTTGGGGCGAGCTTAAGACGCTGAGAATATTGCGCTGAGTTGCCGATAGCGTAACTCTGACATGCTTGCGCAGAAGCGGCTTAGGTCAAATCTTAAATCACGTATTGCCGCAACTTCATTTTCTATCCGGAGAAAAAGCCGGCACCAGGACGCCAAGGAATGTCTGTCGCACCGTAGTCAATATTCATCGAGTGCAGTGCACTGGAGACCTGACTGCAGTGGTGGGTTTGATGATTGAACAGCTGCACCACCATTATCCAACGCGGTATTGCGGGAAACTCGTTGACCTCAGGGTCCCGCGAGGATGTATTGTCTGCCAGCCAATCTTGCGTCCACTCGCGGGCACCTGCCGCTAAAACATCGTCTTGCTCAAGTCGGGTGGCCTTAAGTTCGTTCCAGTTCAACCCATACCGCTTTGCCGGGTGGGTTGCGATCCGGCAAGGTGCCATGGAGAAACATCAGGATAGAGCGGTTCACAACACAAACATGATCCAGCGTATCATGTATTGAACCGAAGAATATTCCGCGATACCGCTCTTCTCGCCCAATCGCTTCGCAGCATTGATAGATGTTTTCGTTTTGCCAGCGCGAATAACTTGCCATCTCATCAATGTACTGATTGGTGATCATTATAAATGTCCTTAAGCTGACTTATCCATACTGATATTACACTGTCGTTGACTGCTTCGAAACACCGATATCGTCGCCGACGCGTTGAAAACGCGTGAGCGTTTTTTGATTCTTTCGGATCGTCTTTTCTGATTGTTGGGGCTCAGTTTCTCGAAGACGATTTGTTACCGACTCAACGTCTCGTTCAGGGCGTTCTAAGACGCTGGTTTATGGGTTCAGCGTCAATTTCGGGCCAATCTCGGTTCTTCGGGAGCAGCGCAAACGGTGATTCAAGACTCCTGAAGGGAGCTTGATATGTCCGATCCCCTGTTCTGGCTCAGTGAGGAGCAGTTTGGGCGCTTGAAGCCGCTCTTACCCGATAAGGTTTGACCGACCAAGACCAGACGAAAGACGATGACGACACGCCGCTGGAATATCTGGCGATGCTGCCCATCGACTTTTCCATGAACCCGCCGGAAGACGTGAATGTCGAATCCGTGTGCATCGCGCTTTCCACCCATCCCGATGTTTTCGTGCGCGGCAACGCCATGATCGGTTTCGGCCATCTCGCGCGTGTGACCGGCAAGCTCAACAAGGTGAAGGTCGAGCCCATCCTCGAAGCGGCGTTGCATGACAAGGAGACTTCCGTGTGCGGAAAAGCGGACGACGCCATGGACGACATCGAGAATTGTCTCGGCTGGAAGTTCAACCGCGCGGAACTGCCGCCCTTGGCTTGAATGCGCTTGCAGGATATCGTCGAGCAGGCCTTGCACGCCTGGTTCGATCCAGACACCAAAGTCACGCTTGAGATGCGCCTTCTAAAACGCCTGGACGCCTTCGACCTGCGCCAGTCGGCGATCGAGCGGGAAGTGTCGTTCACCTTCGAGGCTCTCTGCCACTACGTCCTCTACTGGCTCACCCGGACCGAGCCGCTTCCCGATGGCGAGCGGGATGCCGCGCATGCGCTTGGAAAACGGCGTTTCGATTTTTTTATCGAACAGGTCGCTGTCAAAATCAGTACGGAAGCGACATCACCCGTGCGGCGAATCTAAGAGAAGAAATGACACCGCCAAATTGAGGCCGCCCGTGTCGAGGGCTTGCGACAAAGAGGGGCCAAGACCCCTGGCCGCTGCGTGACGGGCAACCTTGAAGGAGTTGTTCCAGATGCAGTCGCTGGAGCGGCATTATCTGGAACAACTAAATCAGTTCAATCAAGGCTCGGTCTGAAGCTAAATCCCGGGCGCGCCCAGTATCCGCAAAGTTTGGCCGTCAAAGACTCGCGCTGTCGGCCAGTTATCCTGAAGTGGACAATATGCGGGGCGTCACGGAACGTCTTGCACCTCCGTCGCCCTCTGTTCAGTTGAATATTGGGACATCATGAATGATCGCGGCGTTTATCAGGTCCCTGACCTGTGGTTCGGTCAGGGCGTCCTCAAAGAGCGCCAGATCGGACATTGCATTGACGCCAGACACATAACGAACATCCTGCATGTTGCCCGGCGCGCCGATCCCCCATTCCGCTATCGGCGCAAGATAGTAGTCGTCGGTGGTGAAGAAATTGTACCGTGTCACCGCAAGCCGTCCGTTCACGCCTTCACCCCGATAGTAGAGGTCCGGCGTATATGTATATACCTGAGTCCTGTTGCGCTCATAAACCAAGACGACGTAGACCCATACTGGCTGGTCGTCCACCGATCCGACTGGTTTGGTGATCCTGACCGGGTCGGTGAGCCATTGAACCCAGCCGCGCCGCGTCTTGTTGATGTCTGTTAGACTTCGCAACAGGCCAATGTGACCGGTGCTCGGCCCGTGGTAGAGATCGCCGCCATTGACAACCAATCCCAGCGTCGGCGTCAAATTCTGCTCGGTCGCGAAGAAGGCCGTCTGCCACAAATCACTTTGCAATGGATATCTATCATATTTCAAGCGGTTCGGCTCTATGGTCTTCATCCAGAAGCTTATGGTGAAGTCGTCATTTTGCATGAGCTGGCGCAAGAGGCTGGGCGGAAGGCGAATGCCTGATCCCGAGTTTTGCGCTTCGAAATAGACCGCGGAATCAGCTGCGCCGTCATTGCGCGGCCCGAAGTTTACTCCCGGTCCGGGCGATCCGCAATCTCGACCGTCCACATCGCAAAATGCCGTTGCTTTCGTGAGCGGATAAAATCGGTATGCCTGCAGCGTGGCTTCTTGAGATGAAACGAAGCGCCGGAACTCGAATTTCGTGTATTCGTCGGCGGTGCTTCCATTCGCGCAGATTTGATCGTAGTCATAAAACGGCATGTGCCCTTCGCCATCTTCAACCAGAATCATTCTGTTTTCATCTGTGTCTTGCGCTCTATAATAAAGGTCGCCCGTGCTGGCGTTCGGGCTTGTGGTCCAGGGCCACCGGTACGGACCGCCGCAATAATGACCGAAGAGTCCCGAGCTTTGCGCTCGAATTTTTCCAGATACGTAGGTCTGAAGAGCTATCGAGTCCTGATAGTCATTGATCTGATTGTAACCTGAGAAAAGATTGGGGCTATAATTGTTCAGCAGGAAGCTGAGCTCGATATTCGTATTGTGGACGAGATCACCGATATTGGGTCCTATAGAGTTTCCAGTGTTGAATATAGTTCGATCATTTACGGCATTGAATGCCGCCCGATAATATCCGCTTACGTATTTATCGATTATGAAAAATCTTCCAGTGTCCTGGAGCATATGCATGCCCCGCCAGTTGTCGGAGTTTATAAATGCCGTTTTGAATGGCTGAAGGATGTCTACGATCTTATAGGGATCATAGACGGGCAGGTCTTCGCCCATAAGTTCGACTGGCCCTGTGTAGAAGTCCTCGTCAAACTGTTCATATCCTGCCGGTTGTCCGCTGCCTGTTTCTGCAGTCTGCCCGCGATCCGAGCCAGTAGTGCAAGAGGAACAGATGGCGATTATGCTGGCGCCCAGAAGACCGTAAACAAATTGCTTCGCGGGTAAGCCGGCGCTTTGAGATTCGGTTGCAACGTGCATCTTCGTTTCTTTCGATGGAGAGCGGGAAGGTCTTATTGATTGTCAAACGGATAGCGCTTGCCCATGACGCTGAGATATTGAGCAAGCAAGCAGGGACGATCGGAAATCATGAAGGTGTAATCCTGCGTCCCGAAGATCCAATCCCAATCTCCGCGTTTCTCTTTCAAAGGATCCGGCGTCGACCCGTCCCATTCGTTACGGTCGCCCATTGCCTTGTAGCGTCCGCGTCCGCTCTCCGGAAACAGATCGAACTGACCATATCGGTCATGATGCAGGTCAAGATCTGGTATAATTGCCCGTAGATTGTCGTTCTGTGGGTCATCGCTTGTTATGACGAGTTCGTAGGCCTTCACGCCCAGTGATCTGAACTTGTCGATCTCGCTTGTCAGATATGGCACGGTGTTCTTCGGGTCGTTGAAGAATTTAGGCGTGTATGTGACTTCCGACCCATCCAATCCCAATTCATTCAACACCCACGCATAATCGTCAGCGGTGAGCTTTCCCTTGATCACCGACTGCGACAGCATCCCTTTCGATTGCAACAGACCGATCAGATACTTAAACGCCTCCTTGTTCGCCATCAGATCCTGGTCTTTAAATTCATGGTCCCCGACGATTCGGTCCTTGATTTGATCGAGATGCTCGTCGAGCGTTTGGATCTTTTCATGCGTCACATTCAGCAGCCGATCGCGCAGGAAAAAGGATTTGAGCTGGCTCAGGGTATACTGATTGATCTGGGTGTTCGAAGGCAGAGGCGTATTGCTCAGATCCTTCGCGAACATCACATCCATTTTCGCGTCGTGGAATATGACGTATTGACCGTCCGCAGTTTTACGGATGTCGTTTTCCACGCAGTCAAGGCCCCAGTCGATCGCCTCCTGGAAAGCGAGCTGGGAGTTTTGCGGCAAATGGGCCATGCTCCAGAAGCCGCGATGCGCGCAGATCATCGTGAAAGATGGATATACCTCGCGATTGCGGAAGGCATTCACGATTGATTCCGGCGGCATATTCGTGGCGCCGCAATTGCCCGGTATCATTTGAGCCGCAGCGGGAAAACCGCATGTTCCGATATACAAGGCGGCCGCAATCCCGGCGCACCTTCTGCGCGAACGACCTTTATTCCCCAATTCCTTCATTTTGGAACTCCTTCCGTTGTTTGGGGCCATGATTGGATACGCATACGAATGAATGGTACTGTCACTGGAACTCAACAATCGGGAGGCGCCGCGGGAACGGGTGTATGGCGCTTTATCTGATCCTCATCTGAGGCCGCGTTCCTCCAGATACTCGATCAACTGTTCCGGGCGATCGGTCATGATGACGTCGGCGCCGATATCGATCAGGCGCCCCCAGGATGCGTCCGGGTCGGACATCGCAATGTCGTCGGCGTAACCGGCCGACCAGCGCGGCAGAACGGCGATGCCGAGATAACGATATTTGTCCGCGCCGATGATACGTCCGTCCGGTCCGAGGGGCCATTGAGACGGATCGTCGGCGATGATTTCGAAACTCTTCACCGGAGTGTCGGAAAAGTCCTGAAGCGATTGCTCGAAAGAGCGCGCGCCGTGCCAGACGATCGGCGTGACATGCCGCAAACCTTTCGTATCGATCGCGTTATAGATCACGTCCGCCGGCGTGTCGGGAGCTTCGGAACCGGAGAATCCATCGACAATTTCCACATCGTAGGCGCGGGCTGTGGATGGAATTTTCCAGAGCACCTCATTTTCAACGCCCATATCGCGCGCAAGATCGAGCGCAGCCTGATAGGTCTCTTCGAAACCGAAAACGTCGTTCGATTTTATTTCCAGATTGAGCAGAATCCGCCCGCGCGTCGCCTCGAACATCTCGCGCAGCGTCGCTACCTTGTGGTTTGTTATCAGCTTCTTTTCGTTGATCTGGGACGGCGAGCCGTCGCGCTCATAGAGACGCAGCGATTTGATCTCGGCGAGCGTCGCGTCCCATACGGGACCGTGACCGTTCGTCATTCGGTCGAGGGTTCTGTCATGAAATACGATCAGCTCACGGTCTTTCGTAAGCTGCACGTCGATCTCCACGATCTCCACGCCGAGTTTTACGCAATGGTCGATGGCTGTGACGGTGTTTTCAGGAGCGGTCGTCCAGCAGCCGCGATGGGCTGCGACCATGATCGGGCCGGCATCCACATCATTGAGCAAGTCCTCATATAGACCCTTGTTTTCGCCAGCGGCCATTGCGGCTGAGCAGGCGGAAAGCAGGACGACGGCAAATCCCAGCAGACCGGCCTTGAGAACATTTGGCGTTAGAAACTTCTTGGTACGCATGTAATCTTTCAACCCTTGTATGTTGATTTTCGGAAAAAGGTCGCCCGCCCCCGCGCGAAGACGTGCGGGGGCCGACGTCGTTCCTAGAACGTGCCGCGTATGCCGAATTGAATGACCCGGCCCTGGGTCAGGTAATACTGGTTCAACTGCTTGCCGAAATCATTCACCGAGCCATCGGAGTTTGTTCGCGCCGCGTAGGTGTACCAGTCCTCTTCGAACAGGTTCAGTCCTTCGAGGAATAGGTCGAAATGATCGGTGACGGCGTAGCGGGCGGAAGCGTCGACCTGGCCGTATGGCTGCTGAATATTGTCAAATCCGTTGCGTCCCGTGACCGAAAATTCGGAGCGATAATTGTAGGCGAGACGCGCGCTGAACGGTCCTTTTTCGTAGTAGCCGACCAGGTTATAGGATGTATCCGATTGCCCCTGCAGCGGCTTGGAGACGCCCGCTTCGTCCGTCCGCTCGCTTTCCGAAAATGTCGCGTTCGCCAGGACGCCAAAGCCGTCGAAGGGCGCGGGTAGGAACGTGAAGGGCTGCTGGTATTGAAGCTCAAGCCCGTAAAGTTTGCCGTTTTCGCCGTTCACAGGGGTTGTAACCTGAAACTCGCGTCCGCAGACATTTTCGCCGGCGTCGTTGCGGATGTCGCCGCAGATGACGATCTCGGGGCGGGTTTCATTGACGATGAAGGTTTCGAGATCCTTGTAATAGACAGTCGCCGACAGGAGCGCTTCGTCGGCGAAGTACCATTCGAGCGAGGCGTCGATATTGTTCGACCGGTAGGGTTCGAGCGCGGGGTTGCCGCGGCTCGCCGACAGAACCGTCGGCGAAATGTTCACAGCCGGAGCGAGATTGGCGAGCGGCGGGCGCGTCATGGTCCGGTTCGCGGCGATACGCAGGATCAGGTTGTCGCGCAATTGCGCCTTGAGATTGATGGCAGGCAGCCAGTCGCTGTATTTGCCGGGATAGGACACCGCTTCCGGACCTGACTCTTCCTGCACATATCCTTCTGACGTGACGTCCGTCCTCACATAACGCACGCCGCTATCCATCGTGACAGGGACCGGACCGATGTCGAAAGCCAGATCGGCCTTGAAATATGCGCCCAGGGTTTCTTCGCCGACCGTATATGTCTGAAGTTTGTCGACTTCCGTCAGACTGAGATCCGCCGGGAGCAGATCGCGTCCGGCCGTCTCGATGTTTGTCATCAGGAAGTCCGAGCGGTAAGGCGCGTCTTCATGATAGCTGCTTCCGAACATGTCCCGGGCGGAAATGGCGTAGTCGGCGAAATTCGCCGTGAAGGCGGGGCGAAGCTCGGCCAGGCGCACCTGTCCCTTGTCCCGGTCCCGGTACTGGACCCCGAATTTGACGCCGGTAAGGCCCGTGTCGCCAAAATCAGCTCCCAGATTTGCGGAAACGGAAATCTCTTCATCGTTTCTCTGAAACGGCCGGAAACGAAGCTGGTTCGGCGAATACTGATCGGGATCCAGCCAGTCAAAATCACCGCCCAGCTCCGGGTATTTCGGGTTCGAGAAATCGTAGGTGAAATCGCCGACATAATGCCAGAGATAGGTGCGGCTGAGCTCATCTTCCTTGGCTTTCGAATAGCCGAAGGTCGCATCGGCGGACCAGACGCCGTCAATATCCCATTTTCCGCCGGTCGTGATGTGAGTCAGCGTCGAGTCAACCTGACGGTCCAGCGTCTCAGAGCGTTGATCCTGGTTGCTGATCGAACCTGCGACGGCGACCCCGTCCTCAATGGTGATACTCGTCCATTCCTGTCCGGTGCCGAAGCCGGGCATACCATCAACGGTGGCGCGGATTTCGTCCTGAGAATAGTCCGCATAGAGGATGTCGGCGAAGAGCTCGACATTCTCCGTCGGGCGGAATTGAAACGAACCCGTTACACCCAGACGCTCGCGTTCCAGAATGTTCGGTCCAATGCGGGGCAATTCCGGCGAAATGGTGTTTGCCGCGATGTCCTGAAGACGGGCGAGGTCATTCACAGCCTCGCCATTCACCATGATGGTCGGGGCGTTATCGGTGGTGAACCCGGAAAGGTAGGTCTGAAGACCGGTGATGTTGTCATCCCAACCCCAGCCCTGCGAGATGTCGCCGCGCGCGGCCGTTTTGGAATAGGAGGCGGACACGAGGACGCCGAAACGGTCGTTATCGAAAGTGCGCGAAAGCAGACCACTCACCCGCGGCTGGAGGTCGCCATTGCCTTTGTGGAAATCGGTTCCGCTGGCGGAAAACGCGATCTTGTTTCCAGTGCCGAGGGGCTGGGGCGTGCGCAGATCAATGGTTGCGGTCAATCCCCCTTCAGCGATGTCCGCAGAAGAGGACTTGTAGACTTTTGCGTTGGAAAAGAGCTCCGAGGCAAACAGATCGAACGAAAACTCACGCCCCACATTGCCCGTCGCTACAGACAAGCCGTTGACCGTGACATTCGTCCAGTCGGTTTGACCGCCGCGAACCGACACGACATTGCCTTCGCCGCCGGGCGTGCGCGTGATGGTCACGCCGGAAATGCGCGCGAGCGATTCAGAAATATTGAGATCCGGAAATTTGCCGATGTCTTCGGCCGAAATGGCGTCCACAACGCCGGTTGCGCTTTCCTTCTGGTCCAGCGCCCGGCTCAGCGAGCCGCGAACGCCTGGAACGACGATGACGTCGAGCACGGCGTCAGCATCCGCTTCCTCCGCTTCCTGGGCGAGCGCACCGCCCATGAACATTGACATAAACGCTGTCACAGCAGCGCCCGAGAGTAGAAATTTGCGCGACACAACAATTCCCTTCGCACGTTAGATTGACCCGAGAATTCTGGAGACCCCCCAGAACCCATGGGAGCCCTATAGCGACGCAGTGCGACAAAATGATAACACAATGTTATCATTAATCGTGTATTCGCCCGCCTACCGCGTTGCCTGTTGCGATAAAATCACATAGGAAAAAGCATGAACACGAAACAGACAGAGCCGCTGAGCGAGAGCGAGCGGCGCATATTTGAAACCGTTTGGAAGCTTGGTCCTATCAGTCGAAATGACGTCGCGGCCCGAACGGGCCTGACGGCGATGACAGTGTCGCGCCTGAGCAAGGCCCTCGAACAGCGGGCGCTTGTCAAAGACGCAATTATTCGCACGGGCCAAAGAGGAAACCCTACGCGTCCGTTATCAATTAATCCGCTTGGTGGTTGCAGTGTCGGGCTGAACTTCACCCGTTCGACCGTCGAGGTCGGCGTGATCGATCTCGGCGGAAACTTCCTTCGGCACAGTCACAGGAAAATCTCGTCCGCATCGACGCAGGTGTTGATCGACTGCGTGCGGGAGACCATCGACGCACTCGCCGAAGCGAAGTCCGGCCATGTGGAACGCATCTTCGGGGTAGGCGTCGCCTTGCCCGGCGATTTCGAAGAGAAGGGCCGCGTGCTTGCGGCGCACCCGCTCTTCGCCGACCTGCGGCATCGGGATCTTGCAGACGAATTCGAAAAACGCCTTGGTCTGCCCGTCTTCATGAACAGCGATTCCAATAGCGCAACGGTTGGCGAACGACTCCTTGGCGCAGGCCGGAACTTCGAAACCTATATCTATGTCTATCTGGGGTATGGGGTCGGCGGCGGCCTGGTGATCCGCGGCGAACCCTTTTTCGGCATGAACAATAACGCCGGCATTATCGGCGTCCATTTCCCTGACAATAAACCCCGGCCGTCGGGGCTGGATCTGATGAATACCCTCCATGAGGCCGGCCACGGGGTTGAGGACTTCCAGGACCTGGAAAAAATCGATCTGGCGGCCGATCCGGCGTGCCGCGACTGGATCAAACGGGCAGGCGGTCAATTGCGCACAACCCTTCGATTTCCCGCCAGGCTTATCGATCCTGAAGCGATTATCATTGGCGGGCGTCTTCCGAACGAGGTTCATCACATGCTCGCCGTTGAGATCGATCGTCCCGATTTCTGCACGGAAACGGAGCTCGAACAAAAAATGCCGCGTCCGCGCGTACTCGGCTCGATGCTGGGCGCCCGCGCCGGCGTCATTGGGGCTGCGGCCCTCCCGATTTACGCCGCGCTTTTCAACGATGACGCGGCCTGACGACACGTTTCTGTCGTCGCCGCTTGCTATGGGATGGCGCTATCAGGGCAATTCGCGGCGATGGTGACAGGTGGATGGGCAATCTTCAGAACGCTCGATCCTCTGCAACCCAAGCAAAAAAATCCAGTTTGCGCCCGGTCGAGCGCTGGGGGTATGCGAGCGGCAACTTCGCAAAATCCATCGTCTGGAACACGCTTGAACTCTTCCTGATCTTTTATCTGACCGACTTGGTCGGCTTGCCGCCCCGGGATGCCGGGTTGATCGTTTTTCTCTCGCTCATTTGGGACGCCGTCCTCGACCCCGTCATTGGCTTCATAGCGGACCGAACCACGACGCCGATCGGCCGATATGGCCCTTTTATCCTGATTGGCGCACCGCTATGCGCAATCTCGTTCTCGTTGGTTTTCTCGCTTCCGACCGCAATGGCGGAGCACGGAATGTTCTGGGCTCTTGGGGCGCTTTTGTTGTTTCGTTCGGCTTATACTTTGGTCGACTTGCCACACAACGCACTGATCGCGACCCTTTCAAACGACAGCAGCGAACGGGCCCGTCTGGCGTCGCTCAGGTTCGTGTTCAGCTCTCTTGCTGTTTTCGTTCTCGCCGTCTTGTCATACTTCATACTGTCGCCCGATCTGATCGAGCATCAACAAAACAGATTCAGGCAGTTCGGCCTCCTCGTATCCGTTGCATCGGCGGCGGTCCTCGTAGCGTCATGGTGGAGCGTGAGGCGTTTTGATCGTACCGCGCAAGGCGCAAGCCACTCGATAAGCTCGCAATTGCGCTCACTCGTATTCTTCATTCGCGACAAAGATTCTCGCGCCGTCATGCTTTACGCATTTTCCAGCGCATTGCTCGTCTCGGTTTTTGGCAAGGGCCTCGGTTACTTCGCAAAATACGAGCTTGGAAACGAGGCGCTTGTCAGCGTCGGCCTGGCGGCCATGATGATCGGGCAAATTGCAGGCTCCATTTGCCTTGGCCGCATTGCTTCACGTTATGAGAACGCCATCGCGTTGAAGGCGGCAGGCTTGATGCTGCTACCCGCGACCCTTGTATTCTTTCTGTCCGCCCCGGCCTCCGCAGCGACGCTCATTGGCTCCTGCGCTGTGATCGGTTTTCCGGTTGGGGGAATTTGGGCGCTTGTGTGGGCGCTTGCCCCCAACGTTGTCGACAAGCAGCAAGCGACCTGCCATACGCGGGCTGAAGGCTCCTATTTCGGAATCCTGATTGTAATCATGAAGGCGGCGACCGGACTCAGCGCATTTCTGTTCGGATGGCTGCTAACGCAGATCGGGTTCGAGCCAAATGTTCAGCAATCCGACGCAACGCTGCTATGGCTCCGCGGCGTGATGTGTGTTCTGCCGTCCATTGGCGGAATAAGCATATTCCTGATCATGTCCACCTACGGAATCACGCACGCCAACCACTCTTCGCTTCTGACGAAATAAAGTGGCGCCGCAATCGAATGGAGCACTGTTTTTATTGGGGTGTTTGGCTTCCGGCCTTGTCCGTGGGTTCCACAAACAATCTGTCAGTCAGCCAAACGGGCCATGCCCTTGACGGACTCTAGCGCGGATTCTCATTCTGCTTTCACCAAATCTCTATGTGCGACTGCGTGAGGAAGCCAACAAAATGGGGGAAGGCTCCGGCCCGCATCATCGAGCAGGCATTGCGCGCCTGGTTCGAACCTTACTCGAAAGCCCACGCCGGAGGCGCGCCTTCCGAAGCGCCGGGAGCCTTAGACCTGCGCAAGTCCGCTATCAATCGGGAGGTCTCGTTCATCTTCGAGGCTTTCCGCCAATACGTTATTTACTGGCTCATCCGGACAGAGCCGCATGCGCTCGGCAGGCGACGGTTCGATTGGCTTATCGATCAGTTGGCCGCGAAAATCGCTGACGAGAAAACGCCCGGCAGCATCGATAAAAACCACCCCTAAACGTGTCGACTGTGAGAATCACAAACGAGAAATCTTGTGATAGGTTTTGGATTGATCGTCGTCAGGACAGCGATGCATTCGATCTGGAAGCGGCGGGATGACTCTGATCTAGGCTATTGAAACAAGCCCAAATTTCAGGCGAATCCGGCTTTCCGCTCCAAAGGAAAAGCCGGAATTCCGGGCGCTTCATTTGTGATAGAAAATGTATAGAATTTGTGTTAGTTTTTGAGACTGGGATTTAAATAAGTTATTGTTTTTGTTATATAAAAAAATTTCACGGAAGCGCATCGCCCGCTCCATTTTTCCAAACACAGCATGGCGAGAGCCGGCGCCCGGCGACCCGGGACGCCGCGAGACCCGCGACTAACAGCCCAGGCCGGGCCGCCCGCGAGTCTCGTCAGAAGCCGATGGCGATTTTGGCGAGCACGGCGTGATCGTCGGTCTTGTCGCCGATCTGTCCGTGATAGGAGACGCCCGCCTTGCCGTTGGAGCCGATCTTGAAGCTCGCCTCCGCCTCAATCGCGGCGGCGTCGCGCGCGAGCGGCGCGCCGAAGACGCCCATGGCAGGCCCGCCGGCGAAACGAACGCCCGTCACCGGGGTGATGTCGCCATAGGCGTGCTCCCAGGCGAGCGATCCGCGCAACGAAAACGGTCCGACTTGCGGCGCGCCCAGGCGCGCGCCGAAACTGGAGAAGATATGCGTGTCGCGCCGATGCGAAACATCAAGCGCCGCAGCGCCGCCGGTTTCGGAAAAGCCGTCCATCCAGACGCGCATCACCGTCACATTTGCAAATGGCTCTACCATGACGCCGCGCGCCGTCGTCTCATAGCCGATCTCGCCGAAGGACTGGAGCGACGCGCCGTCATATCCGGCCTGAAGCTGGTCGGTGAAGGCGCCGACCTGCGCCCTGCGGTTGGTCTCAAGCTCCGCCCAGCCATAGCTGACGCCAAAACGGGCGTTGACCGGCCCGACATCGCGCGCCGCATAGCCCGTCAGATGCGCCGTATTGATATGTCCGCGGCTTGAGCGGGCGTTGAGGTCCATGTCGGAGTCCGTATAGGCGCCGGCGAGCCCGGCGCGAATGCCGGCGATCACCGGCGCGTCAACGCCCATCATGAAGCCGGTGGTTTCGCGCTCCAGCGATGACGCATCGACATCGCCATGGGCGCGCCCCCAGGAGCCGATGGCGCGAGCCCACGCGCCATTTCTTTCATCGTCCACCAAGGCCAGGCGATTGAGCGTTGCGACGCGCATCTTGCGGGCGTCCTCGATCATCGTGTTCTGAACGCTGGCGTGAATCTCTCCCGTCAGACTGTCGAAAGCGGCGGGCGCGGCGGACGCGCCGAGCATGAGGGTCGCGTTGCGCAATTCATCATCGGCTTCAAGCCGCCCCACAGCATAGGCGATGGCGCGCTGATTGGCCGTGACGGCGCGATCGCCAAAGTCGATATCATTGCGAAGGAGCGTCAAATACACGCTGGTCGCATCGTAGCTCAGCGACGGCGTCAGATAGGCGAGATCCGCCACGGCGTCGTCAAAGGTTCCGACGCGCCCGCCTTCCGCCACGGCGATGGTATAGCGCGTAAGCGGCGCATAATCGCCTTCCTCGGCAAAGACCGAAACCGTGCCGCCTTCAATGGTCAAAACGCCTTCCGCGACCAGGCGGTCGCTCTCGCCGGCGGCGTTGGTCTCAACCTCGAAGAAGGAATCGACTTCAAAGAGCACGTCAGTCGAGACATTCAGCGTACCGATTGAATTGCCCGGCGCCGCAGCGGCGCCCGTATGCACGATGAGCCCGCCAATAACGCCGACGCCGCCTATCGCGCCGCTCGTGACTTCGAACCTGGACGTGCTGGTCCCGTTGGCGGCGAGAACGCCGCCCATGATGTTGACCGTGCCGTCGAAATCGCTGTCGCCGGTCATGTTGAGCTTGCCCGGGCCCGATTTGATGAAGGTTCCCGATCCCGAAAGCGCGCCGCCGAATTCAGAGTCGCCGGACTGCGATACGGTGAGCGCGCCGCCATTAATCGACACGCCGCCGCCGCCGGACAGGGACTTCACCTGCTGACTGCCGCCGCCGAAACTCACCGAACCGCCTGAGCCGATCTGGAGATCCGTATCCTCCGGCAGCATCGATTCAACCTCGACGGACCCGCCATTGACGATGGTGGAGCCCGTATAATTGTAAGCCCCGGACAGGACGAGCGTCCCGCCGCCTTCCTTGACGAGCGCGCCCGAGCCGGACAGCGCGCCAGCGAAATCGGTGTCTCCCGGATTGGCGAAAATCAAGCCGCCTTCATTGACGACATCGGCGAGAAGCGTCCCGCCTGTCACGCCGTCGCCGATCTGGAGCGTCGCGCCAGGGTCGATGGCGATTTCGCCGTCGAGCGAGCCCTTGAGGATGACGCCGCCCTCTTCGAGCGCAATGTCGCCCTCATAGGCGCTGCTGTCGCCGGAAAGGGTCAGCACGCCCGCGCCGCTTTTGGTCAGACCGCCATTGCCGGACAGCGCGCCTTCATACTGGCCATCGCCCGTCTGGTCGAAGACCAGCGCTGCATTGTTGACGATGTCGCCCTGCAGCGACGCCGCGTCGCCGATGAGCGTTCCCTCATCAATGGTCGTGCCGCCGGCATAGCTGTTGGCGCCCGTTAGCGTCAGCGTTCCCGCGCCGGTCTTCGTGAAGGCGCCCGCGCCGGAAAAGTCACCGGAAAAGGTCGCATCAAGCCCCGCGGTGTCGATGGTTCCGCCGCCGGCGTTGATGGTGAAATCGGACGTGTAGACACCCGGCGCGTCGACTTCGAGAACGCCGCCCTCAAACACCGGCAGGACATCGCCTGCCTCAATGCCGCTCGCCGGATAGCTCGCCTCTCCGAGGTCGATGGTCGAGGCCCCGGCAGGGGGCACGACCACGCCGTCTTCAGCCAGCGTGCCCAGGCCGTCGTCAATAAAAAGGATCGGGTCGTATCCCGTATCGCGATTGTTGTAGGCGCCGAAGCCAAGCTGATAGGTGCCGCCGGTCGAAATCGTGAAGCTCGTCAATTTCCACGGCGTCGATCCGTAAGTGCCGACAATGACCGTATCGTCCTGGCCGGTGAAATTCGATGCTAGGACGCTGACGCTTTCGACATCTCCGCCTGCGATCGTGAAAAAGACGCCGTCGTCATAGGGCGCATAGTCCTGCGCCGCATAAGACCAGCCGAAACTGTATGTGCCGGGGTCGAGATCGAACTCGCCGGTGATGAGGCCGAAATTGGTGCTGTCCGCAATGCCGTCAACGCCAAGCCCTGCAATGGCGCCGGCAGTAAGCCCGAGATAGTCTTCCGCCTGGTCGCGCGTGATGGAAGACCCGTCGGGGAGGATCTTCGCCATGAAATCGCCCTTGGCGGCGAGCTCGAACGTCGACCCGCCAAGATCAAGCGTATCCTCTCCCAGGACGCTTGCCCCGCCGTAAACCGTCCATCCGTCAAGCGTCCCGTCTTCAAAGCCGGCGACCGAAAGACTTTCCGCTGCGGCCGGCGAGGACAACGCGGCAAGTGTAAGAATACTCGAACAAAGATACTTCACGGCGGCCTTAACTCCATTCTGCTCGTAGCAACCTGATCGCCCAAAAGAATTAAGGAAGCGCTATTAATGATGAAATTTATTCTTTGTACTGATTAAATAAAAAGCCGCTGCAGGCCTCACGGCCTGCAGCGGCGATAGGAGATATTGCACAGGTCAGGGCCGAAGCCCTTTCCACGACACGAAAGCCGAGCATGATACATGCGCCTGCGTTCCTGTATCCCCAAATGGGGATACGGAAAGGACCGAGCCGTCCGTCAGGCGGGAATGTCCGTTCGATCCCGGCCGCATCGCCGGGATTTTACAATCCGGCGACGACAAAACGCCGCAAGGACCGATCCGAACTGCTTACTTTCGTGAAACCCGGCGATCTAGAACCAGCGGACCGCAGCGCGATTGCGCTCCAGCTCAGGGCGGATCTGCCGGAAAGCGCGCTCATACCGGTAGAAGGGGATGCGCGGGTGCAAGTGATGCACAAGGTGATAATTCTGGTAGACGAAGACCGCGTTCAAGACCGGCTGCATCCACGGGCGCCGGGCCAGCCACACATTGGTGTTGCGGTATTTCTCCCGCGTGTCGTGCGGGCAATGCACGGCGTAAGCAAGGAAGCCAAGCGCGATCATCACCATCAGGCAGGGCAGCGTCCAAAGCATGAAGGCCTCATAGCCGTAGCCGATGGCGAAGAAGACGCCGAGCAACGCCGCGGCGAGCGCGCGCTGCACCCAAATGGAGATAATAAGGCTGCGCTTCACGAAACCCTGCCGGTGCAGCCGGTGGAGCGTGATTTCATAGCCGACCAGAAGACCCATGGCGCGCAGGAGAATGGAAAAGAAATTCTTGCCGGCGAACCACATGTCGCCGTCAAGCGTCGGATGATTGGTCATCCGGTGATGCGCGAGGTGCACGGCCTTGAAGGCCGCAAAAGGCAGGAAGAACGGCGCGCTGCCGATATGGCCGAGAACGTCGTTCAGCCATTTCAATTCCGAGCGCGCGCCGGAAATATTGCGATGGGTGGCTTCATGGTTGAAGTCCGAGAGGACGTAGAAAAAGACGAAGTTCAAGAGCGTGCCCGCCCAGATCGGGATCGCCCCGGCGACCGCCGCCCAGGACGTGACGCCAAGACCGGCCCACAGCCCGAAAAACATGGCGATCAGGGGCCAGGCGATGGTCTGGGATATGGCCAGCGAAACGCCCGGCGCGTCCGGCCGAACAGGCAGACGCAGAACGTCCGCCCCCGCCGGGGCGGCGTCTTCCGGATCTAGCTGGCGCGCTGTTTCTGACATTAAGAGAATATTAAGTCTTTTTTAGCCTGAAGCAATGCGTGCAAACGCCGCCGTCAGATCGATACGGCAAGGAAACGAATCGCCAATCAGGCGTTAATCATCATGCGCTAAAGGTCCCGTCATGACCGCTCCCGCCGCACCGGAACGGCGCGCCGCGCGCCGCCAGGGCCCCATTCAGCGCTTTCGGGCAACGCTCGAACGCGACGGGATTTCTGCGGCCTCTACCCGCTTCAAGGACCTTAAGGTCGAGAACCGCTATATCGCTCATCTGGTGCAGGCGACGCTGCCCGGCGAGAGGCTGCTCTGGGGGCTCGTCATCGCCGCCTATTTCTCCTTCGGGCTGCTCGACGTTCTCACCATCCGCGACAACCTCGAAAAGATTTTGCTGATCCGGCTGGTCACCGGCCTCGCCATTGTCGCCATGGTGCCGCTGTCCTTCTTCGAGCGGTTCAAACCCTATTTCGGCTGGCTCAGCGCGGCGGCGATCTTCTTCTGCGCCGAAGCCGTCATCTACATGATCTCGCTGATGCCGGCGGAAGGATCGCCGCCCTATATCATCGGCGTCCTGGTGATCTTCATCGCCACCTCGTGCCTGATGCGCATTCCGTTTCGGCTCGCGGCGAGCGTTTTCGTGATCTCTTCGGCAAGCTATCTGACCGTCCTTAATCTCGGCGATCAGTTCTCCTCCGTCGACATCATCGCCGGTCATTTTTTCATGATCTCGATCGCCATGGTCGCGATCGTGACGAACTACGCCCAGGAAATCCGCTCGCGCATGATCTGGCTGCGGGACGAACAACGCCAGCGCGATGCGGAAATGATCGAAAAGCTGCTGATCGAGGCGACGGCCGCCGACCAGTCGAAGATCAACTTCCTGTCGATGATGAGCCACGAACTGCGCACGCCCCTGCATCAGATCATCGGCTATACCGAAGTCGTCGCCAATTCCTGCAAGGCGGCGAACGACATGGACGACAATGTCCGCCATCTGAACGAGATCCACGGGTCGGCCCATGTGCTTTTGTCGCGCATCCAGAAGATGCTGCGCTTCGTCGACGCCACCGCCGGCAAGATGAAATACGAACTGGTCGATACGGCCGTCAGCGAACTGGTCGACGTCGCGATGGAGCGGATGCGGGCCGGTCTTGAGAAGAAATCCATGCGCGTCGACACTGGCGGGCTCGTGGACGACACGGTCTATATCGACATCGTTCACACCTGCTACGCGCTCAACAATCTCATCGAAAACGCGATCAACGCGTCTGCGGAAGGCTCCACCCTGTGGATCAGCGGCGAGAAAACCGCGGACGGCGCTTATGAGCTGATCATGCGCGACGAGGGGTCGGGCATGAGCGAAGATCAGATCGCCCGAGCGTTCAAACCCTTTACGCAGAACGAAACGGCGCTGGTGCGCTCGGGCGAAGGCCTCGGCCTTGGCCTCACCCTAGCGAGGCGTATTTTCGAGGATCAGGAAGCCTCAATCACCCTGCTTTCCGATGGCGAGCACGGGACGACGGTGAAGATCCGTTTTGAAGGCCGGCAAGCGGCGACAAAACCGTCTGAAGAAAAAGCCGCCAGCTAAGCCGGTTTTTCAACGACCAGGAAAAACACCGCCTGCATGGGGTCGGACACGACCGACACCTTGGCGCCGGGGATTTCGCGCGCCATGGCGCGCATCTCATCCTCATTGCGGAAATAAAGGCTCCAGTCGGTGATATATTCGAGCGGCCACAACATGCCCGTCGCCAGGTTGTTGACATTGCCGATGATCACCTGTCCGCCGGGCCTCACGAAGTCATAAAGGCGCTTGACGAAACGCTGCGCGAGAAGCGGATTGAGATAGTCGACAAAGCCCGAGGAATAAATCACGTCATTATTGACGAAGACCGCATTATCGCCTGACGGGCGAAGCATCTCGCGAAAAGAAATGTTGAGGCCGGTCACATTGAGCCGGTCGCGATTTTTCATCATCGCAACGCGGTCAAAGGCGTAATTGAGAGCGTCCGGTTCCTGATCGACGAGATTGATGCGCCAGCGCACATGCTCCGGCGTCTCATCGAGAATGTCTTCGATCTCGCGCGCCGGCCCGCTGCCGACGCTGGTGATGGTGAATTCGCAATCCTTGTCGCCGCGCCGCGCATTGGCGTAATCCGCGACAAGGCTCGCCACCATTTCCATGCGGGTGATAATCGCCCGCGAGGCGCTCATCCCCAGAAGGTGCAGAAATTTCTGGGCGACCGTATCGCCTTCCGGCCGCTGCTCGTAGCCGTAATTCATGATCTTGTAGTCGCCGGGATACCCCGCCGGCTTATAATAGCAGCGCGCCCAGCCGGGTCCGTTCAGAAGCATCTGCGAGACCGTGCGCTCGGTGTAGGATTTGTAGCCGATGCGCTGCTGTTTATCTTCGTGGATCGCGCCCGTCAGCTCATTGCCGCGCTGGATAAGATCAAGCCAGCCCGTTTCCGCGGAAGACGCGAGATCGCGGGCGATTTCGCCGCGCTCTTCATCATCGATCTTGCCTTCGATCGGCGCGACATATTTCTGGATGCGCAGGAGGTAGCCGCCCACAAAGGACACGGCGTCAGCGCAGAAGCTTTTATAGGCGATGTCCGGCTCGATGGCCGGCTCCGCGCGACCGGCTTCGCGGGCGAGCACGGACGCATTTTCCCGGATCAGCCAGTCGAGATCAAAAGAATTGGCTTCGAGTTCAAACCCCGCGCTGATGCCCCCCGAGCCATAAGCGCTGCGCGCCTTGCGGGCGGCGCCGAGAAACAGCTCGCGCCCGTTCTGGGTCAGGCGCAAAACGCCTTTCGCCCCCGGCGCAACGCCATCCTCGCCGCGCTTGCGGGCGATCGCGCCCGCGCCGCGCAACGAAATGTTCTCAAGGTCGAAAACTTCGTCTTCGAAAATCAGCCTGGGAGCGTTTCCGGAGAAAATTTCCGAAGCCTCATAGCGGACAGGGCGGAAGAACCGCGCTTTGCCCGCTGCGCCGGGAAGGTTTTCATAACTTTTCGACATACGCCACCCAGGTTGAGAACCTCTCCCCGGGTCAGAGTATGCCTAACAAATTGTAAATAGCAATCGCGCAGACCTGATTTGCGCTATGATTCAAGCTGTTAAACATTAATTTGGTCCGCATGCGGGATGTCTGAGTGATCGGCAAGGAAGCGCGTCACGCTGCGGGCGAGCGATGATAACGCTGTCACGCAGCGTCGTCGCCGACCAGGACTTCGCGCTTGCCCGCATGGTTCGCAGCCGAAATGACCCCCTCTTCTTCCATTCTTTCGATCAAAGTCGCCGCGCGATTATAGCCAATCGACAAGCGGCGCTGGACGTAAGAGGTGGAGGCTTTGCGATCGCGCACCACCACCGCCACCGCCTTGTCGTATAGCGCGTCGCCCGAGGAGGTGTTGCCGCCGATGTCGAACCCGTCCGCATCGCCGCCGCCGTCTTCGTCACGCATTTCCGTGACTTCCTGGACATAGTCCGGGGCGCCCTGCTTTTTCAGATAGCTGACGATCTTCTCGACTTCGTCGTCGGAAACGAAGGGACCGTGAACGCGGCGCAGGCGCCCGCCCCCCGCCATGTGCAGCATGTCGCCCTGGCCGAGAAGCTGTTCGGCGCCCTGTTCGCCGAGAATGGTGCGCGAGTCGATTTTCGAGGTGACCTGGAAGGAGATCCGGGTCGGGAAGTTGGCCTTGATGGTGCCGGTGATGACGTCGACCGAGGGGCGCTGGGTCGCCATGATGATGTGAATGCCGGCGGCGCGGGCCATCTGGGCGAGGCGCTGGACCATGCCTTCGATGTCCTTGCCGGCGACCATCATCAGGTCCGCCACCTCGTCGATGACGACGACGATGAAGGGCATCGGTTCGTATTCGAGCTCTTCGGTCTCATAAACCGGTTCGCCAGTGTCCTCGTCATAGCCGGTGTGCACCGTACGGCTGAGGATCTCGCCGGTCTCTTCCGCTTCCGCGACGCGCGCGTTGAACCCTTCGATATTCCGAACGCCGACTTTCGACATTTTCCGGTAGCGCTCTTCCATCTCGCGCACCGTCCATTTCAGCGCGACGACCGCTTTCCTCGGATCGGTGACGACCGGCGAGAGCAGATGCGGAATGCCTTCATAGACAGAAAGCTCGAGCATCTTCGGATCGATGAGGATGAGTTTGCAATGCTCCGGGGACAGACGGTAAAGCAGCGACAGGATCATGGTGTTGATCCCGACCGACTTGCCCGAGCCCGTGGTGCCCGCGATCAAAAGGTGCGGCATGCGCGCGAGATCGGCGAAAACCGGCTCGCCGCCGATGGACTTGCCGAGCGCAAGGGTGAGATCGCCGCGCGAGTTTTCATATTCCTCTGCGCCCAGAAGCTCGCGCAGCATCACCATTTCCCGGTCCTGGTTCGGCAGTTCGATGCCGATGACATTGCGCCCCGGCACCACCGCGACGCGGCAGGCGACGGCGCTCATGGAGCGGGCGATGTCGTCGGCGAGGCCGATGACGCGGGAGGATTTGACGCCGGCGGCCGGCTCCAGTTCGTAGAGCGTGACCACCGGGCCGGGACGCACATTGATGATCTCGCCCCTGACGCCGAAGTCGCCGAGGACGTTTTCGAGCATGCGCGCATTCTGTTCGAGCGCCTCGTCCGAAATCACCGTGCGGCGCGCGGTATTCGGCTTTGCGAGAAGATTAAGCGGCGGCAATTCGTAATCTTCGGCGGAGAAAACCGGCAGCGCGGGCTGCGCCTCGCGGCGCTCGCGGCGGCTTTCTTTCTTTGTCTTGGCCTTCTCGCGGATGATCTTGCGCTTGCGCGCGGGCGCGGCGAGCACCGGTTCGCCGTCCTCGTCATATTCGGTTTCGAGGTCGCCGATCTCTTCGTCGTCCTCATACTCTTCGTCTTCGCCTTCCTCGTATTCTTCTTCAACCTCTTCCCCCGTGAAGCGGGCTTTGAGATCGAGAACGGCGTCGCGCAAGGCCAGCGCGCTGTCTTCCACCGCCCACCACGCATCGGCGAGACGGTCGCGGGTGAGCCCGCACAGGATCGAATAGGCGATGAGCGCGGCCGTGGCGAAAACGCCGCCCGCGAGCGAGCGCGCAAGCCCGGCGCCGAGAAACGAGATGAGGCCCGAGACGCCGTCAAGGAGCACGCCGCCGACAAGGCCGCCAACGCCCACCACATAAGGCCAGTCCGCCGGAGCCGGCCAGGTGGCGAGAAACGCCGCGCCGGCGAGAATAGCCGCCGGGGCCGCGGCTATCCGCAGCCAGAAGTCGGAGGGAGTCTCCTCCTCCGGGGCGCCCTTCATCGCCGCAACCGCGCCCCAGATGGCGAGCGGCGCGGGCAACAGGAACGCCGCCCCGCCGATGAATTGCAACAGAAGGTCGGCAATGGCCGCGCCCAGGGCGCCGCCGAGATTTTGCACCGGCGCCGCCGTAGCCGTGTTGAGGCTCGGGTCGGAGATCGTGAAACTCGCAAGCGAGATGACAAGCCAGAGCCCGATCAGGACCATCGCCGCGCCGCCGGCCCGCATCAGAACGGCCCGTGAGAACGATTTGAAGCGCTCGGCGAGCTCGGCAAAGGGGTCTCGGCGGCCGCGGCCGCGTCCGGAACGGGTGTAGGTACGGGTGCTTGAAGACATAAGCGTTCTGGTAAGGCTCTGAAGCGATCAGGATCGAAATCAGTGGTGAAAAACAGTTAACGCCACTTTGCCATGGCTTTTTTCAAAAAGGGTTAACGTCGGTTAACGCTTCGCGCCTTTGCGGCCTTAAAGCTGCGCCGTCTCCAGCGGGGCCGAGCGCACGCCGATCGTGTATTTCAGCGCCGTCCAGATGAGGAGGCTCATCACAAAGGAAAAGCCGGCGGTCGCCAGCGCGCCGAGAAGCTGGCCGGGCAGCCAGATCCGTTCGGTCATCCAGAAGGCGACAATCGTCCCCCAGGCGCCGCAAAAGCAATGCGCCGGGACCACGAGCCCCGCATCGTCGAGCCGGAACCGGTCGAGAAAGGGCGGCGTCACGGTGACGATCACCCCGCCAATGGCGCCGATCAGCGTCGCCTGCCAAAGCGCCGGCGAGATCGGGTCGGCGGCGACGGAGACAATGCCCCCAATCGCGCCGGTCATTGCCGAGACAAGGCCGGTGCGCTTGTAAACCGTCTGGGTCAGGATCATCGCCGCCAGCGCGCCGGCGCCGGAGGCGATCATCGCGTTCGCGGTCAGGACGCCGGCAGTGATCGCCGCCTCCGCCGAAGACAGGGATCCGCCAAGCCCGATCATCACGAAAATGAGCGCCGCAGCGGACAGCATCAGCCCGAAGGCCGAGAGCGGCAGCGCCGTCGACATTTGCGGGCGCGTCGGCCCCTGACCGAAGCGGCCGGGCCGCGGCCCCGCGACGATCACGGCCGCGAGCGCCGCAGAGCCCGCAGACAAATGCACCGCCGCCGCGCCGCCATAATCGCGGAAGCTCCATTCATCGGCGAAATAGCCCCCGCCCCACACCCAGGACGCGGCGATGGGATAGATGAGGCCGGCCCAGATGGCCGTGAAGAACAGGAACGGCCACAGCCGCACCCGCTCGGAAATCGCTGAAGAGACGATGACGGCGCCCATGGCCGCGAGGCACGCATGGAAGAACCAGTGTGCGCCCGAGGCGCGCCCGGCCGCGCCCGGATCGTCGTCGGCCGGCGCCCAGCTTTGAAAGGCGCCGAGAAAGCCGCCCGACTCGATGGAGAAGAGGAGATGGTAGCCGACGACCCAGAAAGCGAAGACGGAAATCGCCAGAGCGCCAATCGTCCGTAGACAGACTTGCGGCGCGTTCTGGGTGCGCGCCATGCCGATATCGCGCAGCGCAAACCCGGCGATGACTAAAAGCGTGGCGAATCCCGCCGCCATCAACAGCGCGGAGTCGATGACATAGCGCGTGACATCGCTCGCCGGCGACATATCCTGGGCGAAAGCCGCCGCCGGCGCGAAGGCCAGAAGCGCAAAACCGTATTTCAGAAAATGCGTCATGGATCGGTCCGAACCTCAAGGGGCACCCTCTCCTAGAAGTGTTTCCCGAAGGGTTAAAGCGCCCGTTCTTTTCAGCGCATTTCGCCGCAGCGCAGCCTAATGGACTGGACGCCGCAAAGCCGCCGGGCGATTGTCCCGTCCATGAGCGAACCGGAAAGCTTCGACATTGTCATCATCGGCGGCGGGCCCGCCGGCGGCCTCGCCGCGCTGGCCCTTGCCGCCCAGGGCTTTTCCTGCGCGGTGGTCGATGCGGGCGATCCGGCCGAGATGCGCGGCGCGGCCTTTGACGGGCGCACCTCGGCGATTTCCTACGCCTCGGCCCGTGTTTTCAAGCGCCTCGGGCTGTGGGACGCGATGGCCCCTGAAGCCGAGGCCATTAGAGACATTCTCGTCACCGACGGGCGCGCGAAATCGCGCTTTTCGGACGGAACGGTGTCGCGCTTCTTCCTGCATTTCGACAGCCGCGAGCTGGGAGAAGACCAGCCGCTGGGCTGGATCGTCGAAAACCGGGTCATCCGCGACGTGCTTTTCGACGCCATCGACGCCGCCGAAAACGTTACGCTCTTTGCGCCGGCCAGGCGCGCGGCGACGGCGTTCAATCCGGGCGAAGCCATCGTCGACCTTGCCGACGGGCGCCGCCTTTCAGCGAGCCTCGTCATCGCCGCGGACGGACGGCGGTCCGCGCTTCGCGCCGAGGCCGGGATCAAGACCAATGACTGGCGCTACAACCAGACCGGCATCGTCGCCACGGTCGCCCATGAACGCCCCCATGAGGGCTTCGCGCAGGAGTTCTTCCTGCCGTCCGGCCCTTTCGCGATCCTGCCCATGACCGAGAACCGGTCGTCGCTGGTCTGGACCGAACGCGCCGACGCCGCGCCCGCCTATATGGCGCTCGATGAAAAATCATTCCGTACAGAGATTGAAAATCGCTTCGGACCGTATCTCGGGCCCGTGACGCCGGCGGGCCCGCGCTGGTCCTATCCCCTCGCCTTCACCCTGGCGCAGACTTATGTCGCGCCGCGCCTTGCGCTGATCGGCGACGCGGCCCATGCCGTTCACCCGATTGCCGGACAGGGCTATAATCTCGGGATCAAGGACATCGCCGCGCTGGTTGATGTTTTAAGCGACGGCCGAGATGTCGGCCTCGACATCGGCGCGTTGACGGTCTTGCAGAATTACCAGCGCTGGCGGCGCTTCGACTCGGCCTCCCTCGCCCTCGGCACGGATCTTTTAAACCGGCTCTTTTCCAATGATTTCGGGCCCTTGCGCGTCGCCCGGGACATCGGCATGGGCGCGGTCGGAAGGGTGAAACCCTTGCGGGAATTTTTCATGAAACAGGCCGGCGCCGATCTCGGCGCACTGCCGAGCCTGATGCAAAGAGAAGCCTAGACTGCTTGCGCGCATCCTTCACAAAAACCGGTTCCCACTTTTTGTGGATGCGCTCTAGCCCCTAAGCAGGAGTTCACCCTTCCTCGCCTCGACGCTTTCGAGGCGCGACAGGAAGCTCATGCCGAGAAGGTTCACGGAAAGCTGTTCGTCTTTCAGGATGAACGCCTTCACGCCTTCGACGCGGATGCCGTCGATCTCGATCTCGTCGAGGGTGACGAAGGCCGCATTGGTCTGGCCGTTCGCCGTGTGCACGGGATAGGTATAGTCCGTATAGGATGTATAGACGCCCGCCTCGCGCGCATCGGAATCGCGCAGCGCCACATAGCTCGCGCCTGTGTCCACGAGGAACCTGAAGTCGCGCCGGTTGACGTCGGCGGTGACGTAGAACTGGCGGTCGGGGGCGGCGGCGATGCGGATCTCGTCATCCCAGCCCGCCGTCAGGGAGGCGGCGCGGCCAGTCCTTTCACGGTGCGGCGCATGCGCTTCGGCTCTCACAAGCGCAGCCTCGCTGCGCTCGATCTCACTGACGCGCCCGTCATAGACGCGCACGCCGATGACGGAGGCGGCCACGATACCGGCGGCGGCGATGATTTCAGTACGCATGCGTGCCCCTTCACTCGAGGGGCCAGTGTGGCAAATCCTGGTTTCGCGAATATCTACGCGAATGGTTGATTTTCAGCCTATCGGGTTAACCATGACGGCCGATCAGGGGGGCGTTTAGTCGAGACCCAGGACGTCGCGCATGGAGTAAAGCCCCGGCGGCTGGGTCATGGCCCAGCGCGCGGCGGTTACCGCGCCCTTCGCGAAAAGACCGCGGTCGATGGCCGAATGGGAAAGCGTGATAACCTCCTGCATCCCCGCAAAAGCGACGCTGTGCTCGCCGACGATCCCGCCGCCGCGCATCACCGAAAAGCCGATATCCCCGGCCTCACGCTTGCCGGTGCGGTCGGCGTCCGCGCGCTTGTCCTCGAAATCGACGCCGCGCCCCAGGGCCGCCGCCCGGCCCAGCATCAGGGCCGTGCCCGACGGCGCGTCGACTTTCGCCCGGTGATGGGCCTCGAAAACCTCGATGTCGTAATCCTCGCCGAGCGCCTTCGCCGCCTTTTCCACCAGCGCCGTCAGGATGTTCACGCCGACGCTCATATTGCCGGATTTGACGACGGGAACGGTCTTCGCCGCCTCGGCGATCGCCGCCTCGTCCTCGGCGGAAAAGCCGGTGGTGCCGATGACATGGGCGACGCCCTCTTTCGCGGCGGCCCTGGCGTTGTGAACGGAGACGGCGGGCGCGGTGAAATCGATCAGCGCCCCGGCGCGCGATAGCCCCTTCTCCGCCGCATCCTCGACGGCAAGCCCCAGGGCGTCGAGCCCGGCGAGAACGCCGATATCCTTGCCCACGGCGGCCCCGTCCGGGCGCTCGAACCCGCCCGCAAGGCTCGCGCCCGGCGTTCTCAGGATTTCCGCGACGATGGCGCGGCCCATGCGGCCCCCGGCGCCGGCGACGAGAATGGATGTCTTGGCCATGGCTTCTCTCTCAGCTCTTCGGAGCCATGGCCTAGCGCAACGGGCGCAAAGCGCAACCGTTTCGCGTCAGACGGCGGCGCGCATGAGGACAGCCGCCGTCTCCTCCGGCGCCTCGAGCATCATGTCATGGCGCGTTTCCATGGTTTCGGTGCGCCAGGACGGATCGGCCTTCAGCCGCTCATAATAGTTCTCGAAAACCGGAATGCCGCTGTTGAGCGCCCAAACGAATGTCTTGACGGGAACGCGGTCGCGCGCGCCGGTGATCTTCAGCTTTTCCGCAAAGGTCTCCACCGGATGCGGCGACGCGATGCGCTCCATAAAGGCGCCGAGCTCGCCGTCATAGCCGAATACCGCCGATGGCGGCGGCGGGACCTCATCGGCGTCGCCCGCCGCTTCCTTAAATTGCGGCGCGGAATCGAACAGGCTTTCGCCGTCATCGAGATAGACCGCGTCAAGAAACACGATACAGCGGATCGTCCCTTCGGGGATCAATTCCGCCGCCATGCTGATCACCATCCCGCCATAGGAATGGCCCACAAGAACGATGTCTTTCAGCCCTTCGTGTTTGACGAGATTGGCGACGTCTTTCGCATGGGTCGTGAGATTGACCTTGCGGCTCGAAAGATGCGCGCGCTCCCCGAGCCCGGTCAGCGTCGGCGTGAAAACGCGATGACCTTGCGCTTGAAGAATGTCCGCGGTTTCACGCCACCAGCGCCCGCTGCAAAAACCGCCATGAACCAGAACGAAAGTTTTCGGGTCTTGCGTCATGAATGCTGTCCTTTGCAGTGACGTTTACATGGGATGGCGCGCCAGGAAATCCGCTATCGCTTGCGCGGCGGCCTCCGGCGCGGCGGTCGGCAGCGCGTGATCGACGCCGGGCGCCTCGACGCCCTCCGCGTCAGGAAAGGCCGCTATTGTCGCCTCGGCAAGAGACGCGGCCGGCCCGCCTTCCCCGCCCCACATCACCAGAACGGGCTGGTCGAGCGCGCCCGCATCGTAAGCGGCGCCCATCCACGCGCCAATCGCCGCGCCTTCGATGGGAAAATAGTTCGGCATGTCCGCGAGCGCCTGTTCATAGCCGCCCGGAACAGCGTCATAGAAATCACGCCAGTCATCGCCGAAAATGAAACTCGACATGGTTTCAAGCGCGCCTTCGGCGTCGCCTTCCGCCAGTTGCTCGCCCGCTTTCATGCCGGTCGCCATGAGCGGGTCCGGGGGCGGACTGTCCGCGCCGCCCTCCGCCACCGGCGGAGGAGCCTGCGGCGCCACGCCCGGCGGCGGCGCGCTTTCGATCAGCACCAGCGAGGCGAGGCGCTCGGGCGAGGCCGCCGCCATCTCCAGCATCACAGCGCCGCCATAGGAATAGCCGCCCACATGGGCGCGCTCGATCCCAAGCGCGTCCATCACGGCGAACGCGTCAGCGGCCTGATCGGCAATCGAGAAGCTGTCGCCCGAAAAGCCCGAACTGCCCGCATAACCGCGGCGATGCACGCGGATGAGGCGATAGTCGTTCAGTGCTGGCTGGACCGCGACAGGCGCGAACGCCTCGGCGAGAAAGCTTCCATGCAGCAATAACAGCGGCTCCCCGTCTTCCGGACCGGAGAGGATATATTCGATGGCGCCGTCTCCGGCCGGCGCGCGCGCCGTAACCGCCGCAGCGCGATCTTCAGCGCCGGCGCCTGTAACGGCAAACAGGCCAAACGTCATCAGGATCCGCATCAGCATCGAAGGCTCCTCCCTTTAATCCGTCTACGTTTTAAAGTCGCCAGCGCCTTACCCAAACTACTTACCCAAACGCCTTACAAAGCCGCCCGCAAGGGCTCGGAAACGCCGCGCCACCACCATTCCCCGGCCCACCAGGCGCCGTGCACCAGAACGAATGTGGGTTTGTCGCTCATCTGTCTCCCCCTTCGCTATGCGTCATTCCATGGCGCGCAATAAAATCTCCGCGGTTTCTCCTGGCGCCTCGAGCATGGGAAAATGCGCGCAGGACACTGTCTCCGTGCGCCAGGAAGGGTCGGCCTTCGTCTTTTCAAAGAAACGCGTGAAGACCTCGCCCGTCGTCGCGAGAACATATGTCTTTATGGCGATACGCTCGCGCGCGCCGGTGATCGCCGCGCGCTCCTCGAAACACGCGCGCGGCTGCGGGCTGCCGCGCTTTTCGAGAACCGCTTTCAGCTCTTCATTGTCGCCGGCGAAAAACACCGGCGGCGGCACCGGGTCGTGATCGCCCGCAAGGTCCTTGAAATTCGAAGCAATGTCAGTCAGCGCCTCGCCGTTTTCCGGCAGGAATGCGTCAAGAAAGACGATGGAGCGGACGGTTCCTTCCGGAAGCTTTTCCACCGCGCCCGAAACCACCATGCCCGCATAGGAATGGCCGACGAGAACGATATCGGTGAGCTCTTCCCATTCGATGAGATTGACGATGTCCATAATATGCAGGGAAAGATCGACGCCGCAGTCTTTCAGATGCGCGCGCGAGCCGAGCCCCGTGAGCATGGGCGTGAAAACCCGATGCCCTTCGGCGCGCAAACGGTCCGCGACGCCGCGCCAGAACCAGTCGCCGCCCCACCAGGCGCCGTGCACCAGAACAAAAGCCGTCTCCTTCGCCAAATCCGGCCTCCCCTGACGCGGCGCCTAGTAAAGCCGCTCTTTTTCATCCTGGTCGATAAGCGCCTGAACGGCGTCGGCCGGCGCGTCGATTTTCGCCGCATCGATCATCGTTTCGGCGAGCGTCGGCAAGCCTTTGAGCGACGGCCAATCGCCCGGCCGCCAGAGTTTCGAGCGCGTCACGCATTTGGCGCAGTGAAAGAACGCTTCCTCCACGCGGACGACAAGCGCGAGATCGGGCGCCTTGCCGTTGATCGCCATGGTCTCACGCAAGGCTTCATCATGCACGATTTCGGCGCGGCCGCTGACGCGCAAGGTTTCCTTTTTGCCGGGAATGAGAAAGATCAGCCCCAGACGCGGATTCTGCAGAAGGTTATGAAACGTATCGGCGCGGCGGTTGCCCGGCCGGTCGGGGATCGCCAGCGTCTCATCGTCGATGACGCGCACGAAGCCCGGCGGATCGCCCTTAGGCGAAATGTCCATGCGGCCGTCGCTGTCCGAGGACGCAATCAGAAGGAAGGGCGATTTCGCAATATACGCGCGGCAATGCCGGTCGAGCGCGGACAGAGTCTTCTGAACCACGGGCGCGGCGGGCTCCCCGATGATCTCGCGAAGCTCGGTTTCGGTACGCACAATACCTGAAAATGCGGCAGTCATCGGCCTCTCCCCTGCTCGACGCGCCTTTGTCTTACTCTAGGGGCGCCATGGCGCGCGCGCAAACACCCAATGGGAATCGATCCGCTTCCCCATGGGAAGCGCCGTCTACAGATCGAGATGCAGGAACTGGTTGAAGTCGCTGGTCGCATAGCCGGCGAACGCCTCCCCGCTTTCAAAGCCGCGCTTCTTGTAAAGAGCGATGGCGGCGAGAAAGGTCGGCGTCGAGCCGGTCTCGAGGCTGAGGCGTTTATAGCCGCGCGCCTTGGCGACCGCGATGATGTGATCGAGAATGGCGGCGCCGACGCGCTTGCCCAGATGGTCGGGGTGGGTGCGCATGGATTTGATCTCGCCCCAGCCCGGCTCCAGCTCTTTCAGAGCGCCGAAACCGAGCAGGGCGTCGCCGTCCCAGGCGCTCCAGAAGCTCATTTCCGGGGCTTTCAGCCCGTCGACATCGAGCACATAGGCCATGCCCGGCGGCGAGTTTTCGTGCATCATCTCGAAATGATAGGCGAGCAGCGCACGCACGCGGTCGTCGGAAAGGTCGTCTTCGATAATACGCAAACCGTCCGTCCCCGCTCTATTTCTTGAACAGCGCCAGGCGCATTTCTTCCGGCATGCCGTCGCCTTCCATCATGGCGCGGCCGACCTCCGAATTCGCCATATCGTTGAAGTTTTTCATCTCTTCTTTGGAATTGACGCGCGGATAGGGCTCGTCGGGAACCGCGACGCCCAGAAACTCGCATAGCGGCGCCCAGCCCTCCCTGGCTTCAAAAACCAGGAGGCGCTCCGCCGGGATCGCCGCTTTCACGGCGGCTTCGTTCTCTTTGAAGACCCGGAGCAGCGTCTCGCGATCGTGGATCTTGCCGTCGAAGAGGGCGTTGATGGTTTTTTTCGTCATGGCGCCGAAGGCCGTGTCTTTCATCATCTCCCACATGCCCGGCGAGAGAATGGTTTCCTGCGTCGACTCGAACCATTTCTCCGGATCGCGCGTCGAGAGGATCACTTTGGCGTTGGGATAATGATCCGCCAGTTCGCGCCAGTATGTCGCCGTGGGCCAGTCCACCGCCGAGGCGTAGCCGTCATAGATCGCGTGCCAGTCGGCCGCGCCCCTAGCCGCCTCTTCCCATTGGCCAATGCGGCCCGGATAGAGCAGCACTTCGGTCATGTGGTAGCAGGGCCCGAAACCGATCCGTTCGAGCGCCACTTTGAGGGAGCTTGTTCCGGTGCGCCCGAAGCCCGCGCCAATCACTTTTAACGCCATCATCTCTCTCCATCATTGGCCGGCAAGCTAGGCGGGCCTGCGGCGGATTGGCAAGATAGGCGATAACACCTTTTTGCGGTTGCGCCTTTTCGAATGAGGCCTATTGTCCGCCGCGCACATGCGTTCCGTTCCGTCCTTTTCGATTTTTCGCCATCAGGGCTATCGCCATTACTGGATCGCGCGGCAGCTGATCAGCGCCGAGCGGCAGATGGTGGCGATCGCCATTGGCTGGCAGATTTACGACCTGTCGCGGCTCACCCGCTCCATTGAGGAGTCGGCCTTCATGCTTGGCCTTGTGGGCCTGACGCAGTTCGTGCCGGTGCTGCTTCTGTCCCTGCCCGGCGGACAGGCGGCGGACCGCTTCGACCGCAAAAAGATCCTCGTCTATTCGAACATCGTCCGGTTTTTCGTCATTTCCTCACTGGTCGCGGCAAGCTTCATGCCCGCCCATATCGCGATCCCGGCGATCTTCTGCGCGGCCTTCGGCAATGGCGCGGTCAGCGCCTTCACGCCCTCAGCGTCGAGCTCGCTTTATCCGCGCCTGGTGCCGCGGGACGAATTGCCCCTCGCGATTGCGTGGAACTCGCTGGGGATGCAAGGCGCGGCGATGCTGGGCCCCGCCATCGGCGGTTTCCTGTTCATCGGCGGCGCGCATGTGGTCTACGGCGCCGGCGCGATGTTGACCGCCATTGCGGTCGTCATGTTCGCAACGGCCGAGACGCCGCCCCACGAACCGGTTCACAATGTGCGCGGCTGGTCGATGATTATCGACGGCGTCAAATATGTCTTCAACAACAAGCTCGTCCTAGGCTCGATCACGCTTGATCTCGTGGTTGTCTTTTTCGGCAGCGTCACGGCGCTGCTGCCGGTCTTTGCACGCGATATCCTGATGGTGGGCTCGGAGGGGCTGGGTCTTCTTCGCGCCGCGCCGGCGGTGGGCGCGGCGGTTGTCGCCTTCGCCCTCGCCGCCAATCCGCTGGGACGCAAGGTCGGTCCCTGGCTGCTCGGCTCCATCGTGATTTACGGACTTTCGATGCTCGGCTTCGGCTTTTCGAAAATCTTCTGGCTGTCGATGGTGATGCTGGCCATCGGCGGGGCGGCGGACATGGTGTCGATGTTTATCCGCCAGTCGATCATCCAGCACGCTACACCCGACAATATGCGCGGGCGCGTCTCCTCCGTTTCGTTCATCTTCATCTCCGCCTCGAACCAGCTCGGCGAATTCGAAAGCGGCGTCGCGGCGCGGTTTTTGGGGCCGATCAATGCCGTGATTTTAGGCGGAGTCGTCTCGCTCCTGTGCGCGGCGTCCTGGCTGAAACTGTTCCCGACGCTGTCGCGGGCGGATCGGTTTGAAGAGGTGGACGCGGAAGTGAAAAACGAGCCGGAAGCTATCGCCCGTCCGTGACGTTTTCCCAGAAGGTCTTGGCCTTGTCGAAAAAGCCCTTGTGCTGAGGACAGGCCGCTTCGCCGCCCCCGGCTTCGCAGAACTGCTGCAAGAGCTCTTTCTGCTCGGCGTTGAGATTGGTCGGCGTTTCCACCTGGATCTCCACATAAAGATCGCCGCGGCGGCGGATGTCGCCCCGGCCCGACGCGTCGAGCTGGGTCATGCCCTTGCCGCGCACCCGAAAGCGCCGGCCGGTCTGCGATCCTTCGGGCACGGAAATTTTAACACGCCCGCCGTCGATGGTCGGCGTTTCAAATTCGCCGCCGAGGGCCGCCGTCGTCATCGGGATCGGCATGATGCAGAACAGATCGGGCCCGTCGCGCTCGAACAAGTCGTTGTCCGCAACATGGATGAAGATATAGAGATCGCCTTCCGGCCCGCCGCGCGGACCCGCCTCGCCCTCGCCGGAAAGGCGGATGCGCGTGCCGTCCTCGATGCCCGGCGGCACGTCGACGGACAACACCCGCTCGCGCCGCACCCGGCCCTGGCCGCCGCAATCCGTACACGGATCGGAGATCGTCCGGCCCTCGCCATTGCAGTGCGGGCAGGAGCGTTCAATGGTGAAAAAGCCCTGCTGCACGCGCACGCGCCCGACGCCCTTGCAGGTGCCGCATTCGACCGGCCCTGAGCCCGGCTTCGCGCCCGAGCCGTCGCAGGTTTCGCAGGCGACGGAGCCCGGCACCTTGAGCTCGGCTTTCTTGCCGTGAAAGGCGTCTTCGAGGGTGATTTCGAGATTGTATTTGAGATCGGCGCCGCGGCCCGGACCCGACCGGCGCCCGCCGCCGCGCCCGCCCATAAACTCGCCGAAAATCTCATCGAAAATGTCGGAAAAGCCGGCTGCGCCGCCGCCGCCCATCCCCCCCATGCCGCCGCGCGCAAACCCGCCGCCGCCCATGCCGCCATTCTGGAATGCGGCGTGGCCGAAGCGGTCATAGGCCGCGCGTTTCTGGTCGTCGGAGAGGACTTCGTAGGCCTCGCCGAGCTCCTTGAATTTCTGCTCGGCTTCCGGGTCGTCCTTGTTGCGGTCGGGGTGATATTGCATGGCGCGCTTGCGGAATGCGGACTTGATCGCGCCCGCATCCGCCGTGCGCTCGATACCCAGGACCTCGTAATAACAAGTCTGCGCCATAAAACTTCACGCGCCCCTCAGGGGCGATAGAAAACAGGCGAATGGACGCCGGGGTTATCGAAATCCCCTAATCGTCCATCCGCCATGCTATCGCCCTTAGTCTTTCTTGTTGTCGCCGTCGACTTCCTCGAAGTCCGCATCGACGACATCGTCATTGTCGTCGCTGGCGGCGTCCGACGCGGCGGCGGCAGCGCCGCCATCATCGTCGTCCCCGTCCGGCGCGGCGCCGGCCTTGTACATGGCCTCGCCCAGCTTCATCGAGGCCTGCGCCAGCGTGCCGGCGGCGGTGTTGATCTCCTCGAGATCGGCGTCGTCGGCTTCAAGCTTTTCCTTGAGCGCGGCGAGCGCGTCGTCGATCGCCTTGCGGTCGGTCTCTTCGAGCTTGTCGCCATATTCCTCGAGATTTTTCTCGGTGGAATGGACGAGCGCCTCGGCGCGGTTTTTGGACTCGACGCCCTCGCGGCGTTTCTTGTCCGCGTCGGCGTTGGCTTCGGCGTCCTTGACCATATTTTCGATGTCGTCATCAGACAAACCACCGCTCGCCTGAATGCGGATCGACTGCTCCTTGTTGGTCGCCTTGTCTTTCGCGGAGACGTGGACGATGCCGTTGGCGTCGATGTCGAAGGTGACTTCGACCTGCGGCACGCCGCGCGGCGCCGGGGGAATGCCGACGAGGTCGAACTGGCCGAGCATCTTGTTGTCCGCCGCCATTTCACGCTCGCCCTGGAAGACGCGGATGGTCACCGCGGACTGATTGTCTTCAGCCGTGGAGAAGGTCTGCGACTTCTTGGTGGGGATCGTGGTGTTGCGGTCGATGAGGCGCGTGAAGACGCCGCCCAGCGTTTCGATGCCGAGCGACAGCGGCGTCACGTCGAGAAGGAGAACGTCCTTGACGTCGCCTTGCAGAACGCCGGCCTGGATCGCGGCGCCGAGCGCCACGACTTCGTCCGGGTTGACACCTTTATGCGGGTCCTTGCCGAAGAACTGCTTCACCGTCTCCTGGACTTTCGGCATGCGGGTCATGCCGCCGACGAGGATGACTTCGTCGATATCGCCGGAGGAAACGCCGGCGTCTTTCAGCGCCGCCTTGCACGGATCGACCGTGCGCTTGATGAGGTCGTCGACGAGGCTTTCGAGCTTGGCGCGCGACAGCTTCATGGTCAGGTGTTTCGGGCCCGACGCGTCGGCCGTGATAAAGGGCAGGTTCACCTCGTAGGAAGACGTCGAGGAGAGCTCTTTCTTGGCTTTCTCGGCTTCTTCTTTCAGGCGCTGCAGCGCGAGCTTGTCTTTTCTGAGATCAATGCCCTGATCCTTTTTGAACTCGTCGGCGAGATAATCGACGATACGAAGGTCGAAGTCTTCGCCGCCGAGGAAGGTGTCGCCATTGGTCGACAGGACTTCAAACACGCCGTCGCCGATTTCGAGGATCGAGACGTCGAAGGTGCCGCCGCCGAGGTCGTAAACGGCGATCTTCTTGCCGTCTTTTTTCTCAAGACCGTAAGCGAGCGCCGCCGCGGTCGGCTCGTTGATGATGCGCAGCACTTCAAGGCCCGCGATCTTGCCGGCGTCTTTCGTCGCCTGGCGCTGGGCGTCGTTGAAGTAGGCCGGCACGGTGATGACGGCTTGCGTGACTTCTTCGCCGAGATAATTTTCGGCGGTCTCTTTCATCTTTTGCAGGATGAAAGCGGAAATCTGGGACGGCGCGTATTTTTCGCCGCGGCTTTCGACCCAGGCGTCGCCATTGTCGCCTTTGACGATGGCGTAAGGCACCATGTCCTTGTCTTTTTGCGCCGTCGGATCGTCATAAGGACGCCCGATCAGGCGCTTGATGGCGAAAAAGGTGTTTTCAGGGTTGGTGACCGCCTGGCGGCGCGCCGGCTGGCCGATGAGGCGCTCGCCGTCTTCCGTAAAGGCGACGACCGACGGGGTCGTGCGCGCGCCTTCGGCGTTTTCGATGACTTTCGGCTCTTTGCCTTCCATGACCGCGAGACAGGAGTTTGTCGTCCCGAGGTCAATGCCAATTACCTTGCCCATTTTGTCTTCTCTCCGTTGCAGCGAGCGGTCCCTTTAGTTCCGGCCTTCATATCGGCCCTTTTGGCGCCGTAAAGCGCCGGAAGCGGAACGCCCCTTGGGGTGACTGTTGACAGATGCGGGACGAAAGCCGGGAACCGGCCGCGCCTCGCGTTCGAGCGGGATATAAGTAGGGGCGTTCGGCCCCGCAACCCATGCCCCATGCGGGCGCCGCAAAAAATACCCCATGAGGGGAAGAGTCTTCTTTACGCTTTGGCAAGGCTTGGCGCGCGCGGCGCGAAAAGCCGCGTCAATCAAGCACGCGCACCACCCTGAAGCCGGTATCGGAGGCCCGTCTTTCGGTGTCCGCCGGGCGCCGCGCCGCAGACCGCACGCTCGAGCCCGAGGCGTTCCAGGCGCCGCCCTTCACGACCCGGCGCGAACAATCCCCGTCGATGCGGGCCGCGCCCGTCGACGGGCCGCCATTGTGGCTCGGCGCCCAGCAATCGAGGGTCCATTCCTGAACATTGCCGTGCATGCCGAAAAGACCGAACGCATTGTGCCGGAACGCGGTGACCGGCGCGGTCTCGCTGGCGTCGAAATTGGCTTCCTCCGCAGAGATCGCCTCGCCGGAGGAATAGGCGCCCCCGGTTCCCGCGCGCGCCGCATATTCCCATTCCGCCTCGCTCGGCAGGCGGTAATGACGCCCTGTCTTCGCAGACAGCCAGCGCGCATAGGCGGCGGCGTCTTCATAGGAGACATTGATCACCGGCCGGTCGGCGCGGCCCCAGCCTTCGTCGGCGGGAACATAAGCACGGCAGCCGCCCTCCTCAACGCAGAGCGCCCACTGGTCGAAAGTCGTCTCGCGCGTGGCGATGGCGAAACGATAGCCGATGTCGACGCGCCTTTGCGGTCCATCCGTAGACTGACGGCCTGCTTCCTCGCGCGGCGCGCCCATCGTAAATGGCCCGCCCTCGAGCGCGGCCATGTCCGGACAACCGGCGCAGTCGCTGAAAAAATCGCCGCGATAGGCCTGGCGGTCTTTCGCGCGCGCCGCCTCCACCGCTGAGGCGAGTTCCGCGAGGGCCGCCTGATTGAACTCTTCCGCCGGGACTTCGCCGGCGTCAGGCGCTTCAGGCGCAAGCTCTTCTGGTCTTCCGCCCTCGAGAGGGACCGGTTTCAGCCGCGGCGCCGCGAGGGCGGCGTATTGCATCGCTTCGGGCTCTTGCGTTTCGGCTTCTGCGGCCAGGCCGTCCATAACCTCGGCGGGGGGAGTGATGGCGCCCTCGCGGATCTGCGCGGTGACTGTAACAGACGGGCCCTCTTCCTGCGGCGCCTCATATACGGGGGGAAACGGGCCGTCTTTCAGGGCCTGTTGCGAGGTTCTATCCGCCGCCGTCTCGGGGGCTTTTGCGCCGGGCGCGAGGCGCACCAGCGACAGGGAGGCGCCGGGCTCGGGCTTTTCTTCTGAAGGCTCTTCTTCGGATGCCGACGGCGCGGCGGTTCTTTCCGGCGCCGGCTCCACGGCGGGGCGCAGGCCGGCGGCGAAATAGGCGCCCCCCGCGACGAGAACGAGCAGCGCCAGAACGCCGGCCGCCGCGGGCGCGGCGGGCAGGATATGATACCGCCAGGCATGCCGCGCGGGATGCAGGGTCGCTGACAATTGCTCCGTCTGCTGAACAGAGCGCCGCGGCGCTTTCAGGACCGGTGAAATCCGGGCTTGCCGCGGTTGCGGCGGGGTCTTTGGTTCGGCTTTCGGGTGTTCGGGTTTCGATTGTTCGGCCTTTTCAGCCTCGACCCTGGGAGATGCGTCCGGGGTCTTCGCCGGCGCAGGCTGGCTCTTCGGTGACGGCGGCGCAGTTTTTTGCAGCGGCGCCGAGACCGCGCTCTCTTCCGCAGGCGGACGAATGCGCGCGCGCAGTTTCAGTTCTTCAATGTCTGTGAGCACGAACCCCCAGCGCGGGTCTTCATCGTCGCCGCGCCAGCCGGCGAGATCCATGGGCGTCATTTCGCGCGCCCCGAAGGGCGGCTCCACGCGGCCGATGCTGACCGGCGCAAGACGGCGCGCCCGCCAGGCGTCGCGCGCCTTTGCGATCAGGTCGGCGTCGTCGAGGGCGACGCCCGTCCACAAAACCAGAACCGCATCGATGCGGTTCGGATCGAAGGCGCCGTCGGCAATCCTGTAGCCTGCGCGCGCAAGGGCCGCCGCAATCTTGTCGGCGAAATTCTTGTTGGCTTTCGCAGCAAGAAGCTGAACGACGCCTTTCGCGCCGGCTTCTGTTTCTTGTTGAGCCATCTTCCCCACCAGTTTCCGGCCAGGAGCCGGGTCTGTCGCGCCTAGCGAACATGGAACCGGACTGCAAGACCGTCGAGGGGCGGCAGCCCAACATTACGTTGAGGTAAGCAAAACCGCCGGGTGGCGGGGCGGGAGCCGCCATCCGGCGTCGAGCCTTTGTCCTTGTGAAACGCCGTCAAACGGCGACGCCCACGGTCTGGCTGATCAGGCCCAGAACGAAAACAAAAACGGCGGCCTGAAAGACGAAAACAAACGAAGTGCACATGGGAATCTCTCCTTAAAGGGCGCTGTTGAGCGCGTTTTCGAGCAGCGCCAGTCCAACGACCAGCGCGACGACGAGCAGGGAAAAAACAACGGTGTTCGGCATGGAAGGCTCTCCTTTGGAAGCGGGCCTCCCGGCTTGCGGCGGTTAGCCCTCGGCGCCGTAACTGTTCAACGCCTTATTGACGGTTACGAATTAGCGCCTATATTGTAACCGTTCAAGCGATTTTTACTGGTTATAGTATGAGATTTTCTCCTTATGCCTGGTCCGAGAAGGACATGATCGGCGGCAACCCGGCCCTCGATTTCGTCAACACCGCCGCCTATTGGGACTCAGGCGACCCCGAGGACCGTCTCGGCGGTCCCGAGGGCCTCGGAAAATGGGCCGCCCTTGCAGGCCTCTTGGGCGAGGAGGATCTCGCCCTTCTGGAAAAGGAAATCGCCGAAGACCCGGCCACCGCCGAGGCGGCGTTTGAGGATGCGCAGGCTTTGCGCGCGACCTTGTGGCGGATTTTCAGCGCCATCGTCCGGGACGGCGACGTCGCGGACGCGGATCTTGAATTGCTGGACCGGAGCAAGCTGCGCGCGGCGGGTCATTGCCGCCTCGTGCGCGACGAGACCGGCTTCCGGCGGCGGTGCCGCGACGAGGCGCCGGCGCTTGAGCGGGCCATGCGCATGATCGTCGAGGAAGCCGAAGACCTCCTCCTCAACGGACGGCTCGACCGCCTTCACCTATGCGGCGGGGAAACCTGCGACTGGCTGTTTATCGACACCTCAAAGAACGGGCGGCGGCGCTGGTGCGACATGGCCACCTGCGGCAATGAGGCGAAGGTAAAGAAATTCCGTAAGCGGAAGACGAAGGCGGCGTAGCGCCGCCTTTCCTCAGTAATAGCCCGTGCCGTAATAATTGGGACGCGGAAGACATCTGACGCCGTCGACCGGGCGGTCAAAGGTTCCGTAAGGATCAACCGATACCGGACGGCCGTCCGAATAGACCGTGCCGATATAGCCGCTGCCGTTATTGGCCCATGACGGGCAATAATACGCGCCGGAATAGGCCGTATAGGTGCTGGCGGCGTTTTTCTGATAGCGGCGAAGCTGCGCGCGTTTGCGCTCCAGGCAGACGCTGTCATAGCCGGCGAAATCGCCGTCCTGGTCGTAAACGCTGCACATTTCGTAATCGCCGTTCGACAATTGCTGCGCCGACGCGGGCGCAAAACCGCCGACCGATACAAACACAAGCTGCGCTGCGGCGCAGGCGAAGACATGCTTCATCATCATGATGACAAGCCCCTCTCTCCTCGCCCAGCCCGCCGGCATTAAGCGGGGGACATTCAGGCGAAAATGAGGCGGCCGGGACTCAAGCCAGGGCGCCGTGACCGGATTCAGGAAAAGCGCAAAAGATCAAAGATCGCGGGCGATGCGGAAGCCATTGTCGAATTCGCGTTTCGAGGCCGGTTTGCCGATGCGGTGCGCGGACCGAAGGCGCCAGCCGCCGGTGTTCCAGGCGCCGCCTTTCAGGACATGCTTCGAACAATCGCCGCCGGCGACCGCAGACCCATCCGCCGGCGCGCCGGCATGGGTCGGCTTCCAGCAATCGGCCGTCCATTCCCAGGCGTTCCCGTGCATGTCGTAAAGGCCGAAGGCGTTGGGCGGGAAGCTCTCGACTTCGGTCGTCTGTTCACGGAAGATTCCTTTGGCCCCGCCATAAGGATACTGGCCGTTGAAATTCGCCTGCTCGACGGAGATCGTCGGCCCGAAGGAAAACGCGCTGTCGCCGCCCGCCCGCGCTGCATATTCCCATTCCGCTTCCGTGGGCAGGCGATAGGTCTCGCCGGTAACCGTCGAAAGCCAGCCGACATATTTCTGCGCGTCTTCATAGGAGACGCTCACCACCGGATGTTTCCCGCCGCCCCAGCCGTGATCGGTCACGGCCGGACAGGCCCCGGCTTCGACGCAAGGCGCCCAATCTTCGTAAGTCACCTCATGGGCGGCGATGGCGAACGGTTCCGCAATGGTCACCATGCGCGCAGGACCTTCGGCGTCGTCGCGCGCATTCGCCCCGGCGCCCATGCGGAACGTCCCCGCCGGGAGCCGCGCCATTTGCGGGCAATCAACACAGTCGCGGAAATAACCGTCTCCGCCGGTCTCCGTGGCGGCAGAATCCGCCGGCGCATCCGTCGCCACGGCTTCTTCGCCCTCGGCGCTGAGCGAGGCGATCAGTTGATCCATGCCTTCACTGTCGAGGGTCGCTTCACCGCTTTGTGCGGCGGCTTCTTCAGGGAGGTCGCCAACGGCGCCAGTATCTGCGCTCGCCACCTCAACGGGCGCGCTGTCTCCACCCGTCGCCTCGCTGGCGATAAGCGCGGCGATGGCGTCTTCTCCCCGCGGTTCGGCCGTCACGGTTATGTCGGCCTCTGCAAGGGAAGGATCACCCGCCTCCACGGGCCGCACCGAGGCAAGCGTCGCCGGTTCGTCCGGGGACGGATCGCTTGCGCTCGCCGCTTGGCTTGCAGTTTCCTCCGGCGTCTGCGTCAGAGACGGCGCCGCCGCGGTTCGGGTCGGCGCGATTTCAATGGGCTCGGATTGCGTATCGATGACGTTCGAAATCCGGCGCTCCACCCCCGGCAGAACGAAGGGCGCCAAAAACGCCGTTGCGAGGGTCATCACGACAAGGCCGGCGGTGGCGCCGACCGCCACCTCGCGCGCGCTGAACCGGCGCCCGAGGCCCGACCGCTGCGGGCGCGCCAGAAAAGCGGGCGGCGCGTCCAGGGTTTCAGGCTCGTCATCGCCTTGGATATAGGGCCGGGCGTAAAGGACGGGCTCTTCACCGGCCGGCTCGCCCGGATCATTGTCGGGCTCGGCCCAGACCTCGCCGTCGTGAACCAGCATGCGCTCCTTGGCGAGCTGGATTTCCTCCAGCACGAAGCGCCAGCGCGGATCGTCCGGGGCGCCGGTCCAGCCCGACAGGTCCACCGGGGTCAATTCTTCAAAACCGCCGGGCGGACGCACCCCGCCCACCGCCACCGGGATGAGCGCGCCCCGGGCCATGGCCTGGCCGGCCTGCTGGTGGAGGCGCGCCAGCTTCGCCGCCGCTTCCGTCCATACGACGATCGCGGCGCCGTCCGCATCCTCGACGATCGTCTCCGCCTCGAACTGCAAATCGCCGAGATTGGGGTCGGGGCTGACGCGGCGGCTCGCATGACCGGCGCTCGCCAGCGCGGCGGCGATTTTTTCTCCCAGCGCCTCATCGCGCGGCGCATGAATGATCGATACGGAGGTCATGGTTAATGTTTCTGCTGCGTGACGAGCCTTTTCGCCAAAGCGCTGAAGGCTTTCCCAAGCCTGCTCTTTTAAGGCGAATCGGGATTGCCCCCGAGAAGCTTTTCTTAAAACTTTGGCAAGAAAAGCCGCCGCCCGGCTGGGGAAAACAGAGGGCGCGCCGGGCTTTTCATCTGTTTTTGTTCCTGTTATGTTCGCCCCGCTTGCTGGAGAGGCTTGCGGGAGAGAAAGCATGGTCGCGCAGATCACCACTTTCGCCTTTCACGGGGTCGATGCGCGGCCGGTGACGGTCCAGGTGCAGCTGGTTAATGGCGGCAATAACGCCATCACCATTGTGGGCCTTCCCGACAAGGCGGTCTCCGAAGCGCGCGAAAGGGTGCGCGCGGCGCTCTCCGCCGTGGGTCTGGGCCTTCCCGTCAAACGCATCACCGTCAATCTCGCCCCGGCTGACCTGCCCAAGGAGGGCAGTCATTTCGATCTCGCCATCGCCCTCGGCCTGCTCATCGAAATGGGCGCCGCGCCGGCCGATGCGGCCGCCGGGTTCGCCGTGATGGGCGAGCTCGGCCTGGACGGCTCGATCGCCCCTTGCGCCGGGGCCCTGCCTGCCGCGGTCGCCGCCAACGCGCTGGGGCTCGGTCTCATCTGTCCCGCCGCGAGCGGCGCGGAGGCCGCATGGGCCGGCGGCGACGCGGCGATTTTGGCGCCGAAATCACTGATCCAGCTCGTCAACCATCTCAAGGGAACGCAGGTTTTGTCGGCGCCGGCGCCCGGCGCGCTCGAAACCGCGGCGGCCATACCGGACCTATCCGACGTCAAAGGCCAGGAGACCGCCAAACGCGCCCTCGAGGTCGCGGCGGCGGGCGCGCACAATCTCCTGATGGTCGGCCCCCCGGGGGCGGGAAAATCCATGCTCGCCGCGCGCCTGCCCGGGCTCCTGCCGCCGCTGACGCCCAGGGAGATGCTCGAGATCTCCATGGTCCAGTCGCTCGCGGGCCTCCTCGAAGGCGGGCGGCTGTCGCGGGCGCGGCCCTTCCGGGCGCCGCACCATTCGGCGTCCATGGCGGCGATGATTGGCGGCGGGGTTCGCGCCAAGCCCGGCGAAGCGTCGCTTGCCCATCACGGCGTCCTCTTTCTCGACGAGCTGCCGGAATTTTCCGGCCTTATGTAGCAAGCGCACCAACTCTAAGCTGGTTTTAAGCCCCTGTGAATCCTAACCTTTCCCCCATGGAGAGGCCGAACACAGTAGCCGGGTTGATGGAGAAGCGCCGCCAGTTGCAGGCGGAGTTAAAGGCGGCAGAGAAGGCCGCCCGCAATATCAGGATAGACCTAGACCATTTGGACGCCGCAATCCGGCTATTCACTGAGGACGCGCCTAGGCGGCTGCCAAGCCGTTCTGTGGCCCACAGAGCCGGGCGGGGCGAGATGATCCGCCACGTCCTGAGGTGCCTCAGGGAGGCCAAGGGGCCGCTTACGTCGCTGGACATAGCCGAAGCCTATATGAAGGCGCGGGGCTTGGAGGCCAGCGACGAGACCGCCGTGCTTCTCAGGAAGCGCGTGGGGGCCTGCCTGAATAGCTTGAAGCATCAGGGGACCATCCGCCCGGTTCCGCAGGAAGGGCTCTATAAGGGCTGGAATCTGGCCGGATAAGCAAAACGGACCCCGAAGGGTCCGTTTCTGTCCTAAGTCCAAGGCCGAGGGCGGAACCCGAGGCAAACGGAGCTGGCACCCGCGTCTACCGAAAGCCTAACACATTTTCAGGCGTTTGCGCCATAATAGCGCTGATGCTTACCTATTTTCTCCGCCACCTGGACCCACGCGCGCGAGTCAAACGCCGTCGCCGGATATACGCCATGGCGGATCGCTGGGCGGCCTATCTGATGGAGAAGTATGGCGACCGGGGAGAGGCTCTCTCCCGCTGCCGCGAACATCTCGTGGCAACTTCAAAGAGAGATTCAGGTGTTCGAAACTACATTTGGTGTAAGGTTTACAACGGCTTGCAGGAATATTCGCACAACCCATGAAACCCCGATAAAGTGAGCAGATCGGTTTAAATTCGTCCTGAAGCTTGAATAGACGCAGCAGCATATGCCAAAGATTTTGCCCCATTACAGAAATATAAATTTGGGGGCGGGGTCTGAACTCGAAAAAAACCGATACGAAAGCGAAAGTAGAGACCAAGTACAGGGGCGGGCCTCTTCCGGATGGCTGTCCACCGTCAGACGCCTCACCGCTTCAAGACGCCACTCTGCTCCGGCTTATCTCGAATGAGAATCCTTCAGATGCTCATTTTTTGTCATGCGCATGTGAGGGAAAGACGAAACCCAAAAGGGTTGATGAATGCCGCTGGCTCGGCTGTTCATTTTTTTTGGAAGACACCCCGCGATCAAGGCTAGAGGCTATGACGAAACTACCAAATCTTCGTGATAAGACCTTCATCGCTCATATCAAGGTCACTGAAAACGCGGGGAAAGTAAAACCCCACGATCAATCGTCAAACGATAAGCACGTTAGCGTGTGGTTATATAAAACATTCAATCCCACCGCCGCCGTCGTGAAGGTTGAAGCCTTATGACGATACGCCCGAAAACCGCAAAAGTTGTGGAAGCTCTCGTTGAATATGACGGACCACAGTTGTTGCTTCTCAAGTCTAGCCGCAACCTTCCGATGTTTGGTGTTGCTGTAGAGAGGGAGGGTTTCGACTCTGCGTTTTTTTGCTGCGAAGTTCGCAAGAAGACATCAGAAAAATATTTCGAGGGTACGGCGGACCTTCATTATGTTTATAAAAATGCACTCAGCAATTCTTATTATATGTTTGACCTTGGTACGGATGAAGAGGAAACAATTAGTCTAGAAGTCCTTTCTGAAAAAGAAGCCGAAAATCAAAGTTACTGGCCAAGTATCGGTTTTTTTTCTCGCGATCATACAAGCGATTACGGGCGCGGCGGCGCCTCAAATGCCATCAAGGTTTTTAAGATCGATGGAAAATGGACATCCGATGACTTTTCATCATTTCACAATCGCGTATCCCAACTACACGCCCTTTATGCTGTTTTAGACCGGCTTGACGAAGGTAATGTACGAAGTGAGCAAGCCTTCATTCGCCAAGCAATTCAAACACGGCTTTGGAGAGGTGGTGGAAGCTACGTTGGCTTTTATGGGGACCTTGAAGCCAGAAACGATAATCTTGAAGTGGAGAGGTTGGAAGTCGCGAGGATTAAATACGCTTCTCCCGGCGAGATTGCCTTACGCGGAAACAATAAGGCGCTATCCGACATATCAGATGTAATCGATTTGTTTAATGCAAATCGCGATAAGGTCAAAACTCTGTATAGAGAACTTTACGTACTCCTGAAAAAGGACAAGCTGTTATCTGCTGAGCCAAACGCAAGATTTTCTTCAGAACGAATACAACAATTAGCCATGGACAAGTCACTTGACCTGGCCACCGAAATTGGGTTGGAGGCTGTTGGAAAAATCAGGGCCGCATGTAGCAATAACCCTATTTTGTTTTCCAAACTTGTTTTATCAATCTGTCGCCGTGCTCTTGAACTTCATGAGTTTTATGCAGAAGGGCGCGTTCAAAAGGCAGACTCTTCCTAACGCTGCCAGTAACCCTTCCATTCACGGCTAACCGGCGCGGCCATTGCGCCAGCGACTATCCGCGAGGCCAGAGCGCCGTTGCTCTCCCGGCGGTGATCTTCCAGCCAAGCGGCATGGGCCGCGTACTGGTGCAGGTACTTGCCAGAAACGTGGTGATGCTGTCCGCCAACCATGCGGCGAAGGCGCGAGAAATAGCTCTCAACTTGGTTCGTGCAGATACCGTTCGCGCTGTAGGCTTCCGAGTGATTGATGCGGCCAACCGGGAAGAAGGCGTCCAGCGTATCCCAATGCGAAGCCTCGTCAGCATGGATTTCAGACCCCGTAGCGACGCGCTGGCGGGCAATCTCGACGCCTTCGGCTTCTGACTTGCGAACGAAAGAAAGCGTACGGCCCGAGCGCTGGCGCAGCGCGACGACGACGCGGCGCTTGCCTGTCTGGTGACGCTTCAAACGGCGGTCAACGCGGTTCTTTTCTTCATTGGCCGGGCGAACGTGGCCGCCGAAATAGGCGCCGTCGATTTCAACCGTGCCGGAGAGCTTGGCGTTTTCAGTTTCATCGGCGAGGGCTTCGCGGATTTTGTGAGCCAGAACGAAAGCCGTTTTGTACTGGCAGCCCACGTCGCGGCTAAGCTGGATCGCAGAGACGCCTTTCGCGGCGTTCGCAATGATGCAGATCGCGGCCAGCAGATCCGTGAAGTCCATTTTGCGGCTCGCAAAGATGGTCCCTGACGTGACCGAAAACTGGTGCGAACACGCCTTGCACTTGAATTTGCGGCGGGTGGAAATGTCATAGGTCTCGCAGCAGCCGCAACGCGGGCAGATCGCCTCGCCATCCGTTTCCGGCCAGCGCAGCTCGCAGAATTTGCGGTAAGCGGCTTCCTCGCCAGCCTTGTAAATGTCCTTGAGTTTCAAGGTTCTGGAGGCTGCTGAGAGGAGAAAATGCTGTGTCATGGTACTGTTTCCGATGTCTTACGCATCGTATATAGTACCATAGAGTACTGTTTACAATACCCTAGGTGTCGTTTATGGTGAAAAAAGTCACATAAACGGTACCTAAATGAGCGAAACAGACTGGGAAAAGAGGGTCAGCAACCTCCTGAAAGCTGAGCTAAAGCGAAAAGGCGTCACCTATGCCGGGCTTGTTCAAAAGCTGGCGGAAATAGGCGTTGAAGAAAAGGAAGCAAACATCAAGAATAAGCTCTCTAGGGGCAAATTCTCGGCGGTGTTTCTTCTGCAATGTCTAAGCGCGATTGGATCAAACACCCTGCATTTGGAGTAATTGGGCTGATCGCGCTCAGTGCGGCGCTACAATACGGCAATGAGTATTGGAGCGGTAAGGCCTCCGGATATGCTCAAGAACAGGCCCAAAAAAAGGATGCGCATTCCGCGCCGATAGTCTCTGCCAGCGATGTTCCAGCCTCTCCAAGCTACGCTGACGCCGATGGGGATAAAGGCGAAGATATAGGCGAGAACGCCAATAAACCGAATTGGACCGATGTTCTCGATCTTATCGCACAATGGACAATGGCGGGCGCCACGCTCGCGATTGTTGGCTTTACCTGGCTTGGTTTGCGGGTTTTGCGTAAGACCCTCAGCGAAACCGAGACGGCCGCTAAGCACACAGAAGAAACGCTGCGGGAGGCGAAAAAAACCACCCGCGCTGCATTCGATTCCAATGAAATCGCCCTTGACGTCGCCAAAACTCAATTTGGCGGGATGCTTGTCGCCCAAGAGGCTCGTGTGAAATATGACGTCGGGGACGAGAGCATACATTTTGAAGTCAAAGTCGAAAATATTGGAGATACCCCTGTTTATAACGTTCGCTACGGCGCCATCTGCAAAATTGAAGAAGGCTCGCATGGGCTGATTGGGGTTAATGATTTTGTTTGGCCAAGCTTTACCCTCAAGGCCTTGGCCCCCGGCGATTCTGAGTGGGCTACCGTGTACCATTCGGACAGGGACCAAGCAGCAATTGCAAAAGCGCTTCCCTTCCGAAAGTGGCTGAAGGTCTGGGGTGCAGTTTCGTGGACTGGTGTCTCGCGGTTGCGAAACGCCTACCTTTTCGCTTTCAACACACAAACGAGCATTGAAGCTCACGATTTCAAAGAGATGTACCGGAACCCTTGGGGCAACACCCTCGCCCGCAAGGAAGATTTGCATCGCTATTAGCGCGGCGGCAAGCGCATCAAGCACCTAGGGCCTCGCTAACTTCAGGGGCTTTATGGCGCAAACGCCAGAAAATTAGGGCAAAACTTTTTCTTGACTCCGACTTGGACTCTACTTCGAGTCCGCTTCGATTGTTTGCGTTCAACTCAATTGAATGGAGAAGACAATGGCTAAAGTTGCGCCGTTTCACTCGAAACTGCCGGGCACCCGCGTTTATCACGACAACACGAAGTGCACCGAAGGCAACAATATCGAGACCCATAACCGCAAGGCGGGTACAGGCGGTCACCCTAAGTGCGACCATTGCAAGCGCCTCAGCTAACATGGCGTCACATCCTTGGTGCGGAACGTGAGTTCCCACCAAGGCCCATGCAGCTCGCCGTCGTTTAGGTCATAGACGCGGCGAAGGGAGAACACCGGCAGCCCATGGGTCATGGCCGCGGCGTAGGCCCTAAACCCTTCCCATGGGTTTCCGTAAAACCGGATGGTGGGCTCCGGCATCGAATGACCTTCACCGCCTTCGCAGGACTCGAAGGTCTCGACACCAGCCGAGCGCAAAATGAGGACGTAGCGGCGGATTCCAGCGTCAAGCTGAAGCTCGCCGGGCGGGATTGGGTCGTATTCTGTAAGGCCTTGATTTCCCACGGCTTAATCACTCCGCCGTGGGCTTGGTGCGCTTGCTACATAAGGCCGGAATTTTCCGCGCCGGTGCTGGACTGCCTGCGCCAGCCGCTCGAAACCGGCGACGTCCTCATCGCCCGGGCGAATTTCCATGTGCGCTATCCGGCCCGGTTCCAGCTCGTGGCCGCCATGAATCCCTGCCGTTGCGGTTATGGCCGGGCCTCGGGCCGCGCCTGCGGCAAGGGCCCCAATTGCGAGGAGATCTATCAGTCGCGGATTTCCGGCCCGCTGATCGACCGCATGGACCTCGCTATCGAACTCCCCGCCGTCACGCCCGCCGACCTCGCCGCGCCCGGACTGGGGGAAACGACCGCGGAGGTCGCTTCGCGCGTCGCCGCGGCGCGTGAGGCGCAATATGAACGGGCCAGACCGTCGGGGGGACCCGGCGGCAAGGACGGCGTCACCAACGCGGCCCTCGCGGACGCCGACCTTGCCGCCGTCGCCGAACCGGACGCGGAAGGCGCCTCGCTCCTGTCCCGCGCCGCCGAAAGCCTCGGACTTTCCGCCCGCGCCTATATGCGCATCTTGCGGGTCGCGCGCACCCTCGCCGATCTCGACGGCGGGGACGGCGTCAGGCGCCGCCACATCGCCGAGGCCGTGAGCTTCCGCCGGCGCGAAAAGGCCGGGCCGGTTAAGACCGGCGCAGGCCCGGCGGCCGGCAACGCCGCGCCTCTCGCGCGCAGAGCCCCCTGAAGCCGTTCTTGTTAACCAAGACTGTCAACCAATTTTCAAGGCGGCGCGCCGATGATGGCCCCGGTTGCGTCATCGGGGATTTTCAAAACAATGCGTCAGGCAGGCGCCTCATCCGACATCGTCCGGGAACTGATCGTCGTGTGCGACAGCGCCGGCGTCATCCGTTTCGTGTCGCAAAGTTTCGCGTGTTTTTTCGGCGCCTCCACAGAAAGCTGGCACGGCCGCGCCTTTTCGCCCGGCGACAACGCGGCGGCGCCGGGACAGCCCGCCCGTTATCGCACCGAAGCGCGCGCCGGCGACCGCGCCTTCATCGTGGACTGGACCGAGACCGTGCTTGCCGGCGGCGAACGTCTTTATGTCGGCGCGCCCCAATCCGCCGCGCGCGCTGTTGCGCGCGACGGCGAAGACGCCGAAACGGCCGCGCCCGCGTCTTCCGGCGCCAGCCCGGCCGCCGAAACTGCTGGCGAGCCGGAACCCGACCCGAAACTGCAATTGCTGGCGACCATGAGTCACGAAATGAGAACGCCGTTGAACGGCATTCTCGGCATGACCTCGCTTCTTCTCGACACCGCGCTCGAGCCGAACCAGCGCGCCTATGCGGAATCGGTGCGCGAATCCGGCGTATCCCTTCTCGCGCTCATCAACGACCTGCTCGACTATTCGAAAATCGAGGCGGGACGCCTCAATATCGGCCGCGCGCCCTTCAGTCCCCAGGCGCTTGTGCAATCGATCGCGGAGCTGTTGTCGCCCAAGGCCGCGGACAAGGGCATTGAAATCACCGCTTTTGTGGACAGCACAGTGCCGGCCGAACTCTATGGCGACGAAGCGCGGCTGCGCCAGGTGCTCATCAACCTCGTTGGCAATGGCCTCAAATTCACGGACAGGGGCGGCGTCGGCATCGAGGCGCGGCTGGTCAGCCGGACGGACAATGTCGCAGAGCTGGCTTTTTCCATTCGCGACACCGGCATCGGCATTCCCGAAGACAAGCAGACCGCTATTTTCGACGAATTCACGCAAGGCGATTCATCCGGCAAGCGTGAAGGCGCCGGCCTCGGGCTCGCAATTGCGCGCAAGATCGTGCGCGCCATGGGCGGCGAGATCAGCCTTGAGAGCACGCTGGGCGAAGGCAGCGCCTTCACCTTCACCGTCACCCTTGATTGCATGGCCAACGCCCAAAGCAGTCCCGCGCCCTTCACGACTCCGGTCATTGTCGCGACCCGGTCTTCGGTGCTGGCCCGAAGCCTCGAATTGCAGCTCGACGCCATCGGCGCCGAAACCGTCATCGCCGTCACGACCCCCGCCGCCGCCCTGGAGGCCATCGACGCGCATCCAGGCGCTGTTCTTCTGTGCGACATCTATATCGCCGGAGAGAGCGCCCAGCCGCTTTCGAAGAAAGCCGCGCGGTCCTATGTCCTCCTCTCGCCGCTTGCCCGCGGACGCATCAACGAATTGCGCGAGGCCGGTTTTGACGGCTATTTCATCAAGCCGATCCGGCAATTGTCCTTACACAAACAATTAACCGAGGACGCAGAGGAAACGCCCGCCCCCGAAGAAGAAAAGCCCGCCGACGCGAAACCCAAAGAAAAAAGCTATCGCGTGCTTCTCGCCGAGGACAACCAGATCAACGCCGTCCTCGCCACCACCATCATCCGCCGCGCCGGTCACCAGGTCGATGTCGCGCCCAACGGACGCGCCGCCATCGAAGCGGCGAAGACCGGCGAATATCACGTCATCCTGATGGACATGCACATGCCGGAAATGGACGGGCTTGAAGCGACGCGCCGGATCCGTCGCCTTGACGGCCCCATGCGCCGCGCGCCGATCATCGCGCTCACCGCCAACGCCATGGCCGCCGACCGGCAGAAATGCATCGCCGCCGGCATGGACGACTTCCTCTCCAAACCGTTCGAGCCTCAGGACCTGACAAAGCTCCTCGCCAAATGGGGCGAGAGCGAAAGCGAGTGGAGCGAAGCCTCTTAACCGTGCAGGTCCCTCGCCTTTCTTTAGCCGGAAAACGCGACTAGCGTCCGCGCCCATGACACAAGACGCGCCCCCCAACGCCGCCGAGCAAACCGACCCGTCCCCGGACTCGAAAAGCGGGAGCAAAACCCTGCTCGGTTCGCTTTCCGCCTATTTGCGCGCACGCAGCATCGTCATGCTGCTGCTCGGTTTTTCGTCGGGCCTGCCGTTCTACATGATCTATCAGAACCTTTCGCTCTGGCTCGCCGAAGCCGGGGTGGAAAAGGGAGAGATCGGGCTGTTCGCGTGGACCGGCTTCGCCTTCACCCTGAAATTCCTCTGGGCGCCGGTGGTCGATCGCGCGCCTGTGCCGCTGCTCGAAAAATTCGTCGGCCGCCGGCGCGCCTGGATGGCGGCGGCGCAGATCGGCGTCGCCGTGGCGCTGATCGCCATGTCCGCCGCCGACCCGCAAGGCAATCTTCTCGTCGTCGCGGCCATCGCCGTGGGGCTCGCCTTCGCCGCAGCGACGCAAGACATCGCCATCGACGCCTGGCGCATCGAAGCCGCGACCGACGAGGAGCAGGGCGTCATGGCGGCGATGTATCAATATGGCTATCGCGTCGCGATCATGGTGGCGGGCGCCGGCGCGCTCATCGTCGCCGATTATGTGAACTGGTCCGCCGCCTACCAGTTCATGGCGCTGCTTATGGGCGTCGGTTTTTTAACCGCGATCTTCGCCCCGAAGGTCGAAGTGCGCGAATACGTCCCGCCGGAAAGCGCGCCGCTGGGCGAGACGATTTCCAAATCGGTTATCGGCCCGTTTCGCGACTTCTTCGAGCGCTATGGCGTTCACGCGCTCGTCATTCTGCTCTTCATCGCGCTTTTCCGGGTGCCGGACTTCCTGATGGGCTACATGACGGGTCCGCTTTATATCGAGCTTGGCTATGACAAGACGACGATCGGCGCGATCCGCTCCGGCATCGGGCTGTTTGCAACGCTGGGCGGCGTCTTTGTCGGCGGGCTTGTGGTGGCGCGCCTGCCTTTCAAATGGAGCTTGCTGATCGGCGTTCTCGCGCAGTCGCTGACCAATCTTATCTATAGCTGGCTGGCGCTTTCCGACGCGACGACGGGCGGGCTCGCTTTTGCGGTGGTCATCGACAACATCGCCTATGGCGCCGCGGGCACGATCCTCATCGCCTATATGTCAAGCCTGACGAACACCGCCTTCACGGCCACGCAATATGCGCTTTTCAGTTCGTTCTACGCCCTGCCCGGCAAATTCGTCGGCGGGTTTTCAGGCTTCATGGTGGAGGGGCTCGGCTTCGCCTGGTTCTTCGCGGTGACGGCGATTATCGGGATCCCGGCGGCGATCCTCGTCTTCTTCCTGAAATATTCCGAAGAACGCTTTACCCTCGACCGCAAACAGGCCTCCGCCGAGCTCGAAGCCGCCGATTAACCCGCCGCGAGGCACGCTTCGAGGTCGGGCTTTTCGCCTTCGGAATGGGTCGCGGTCGCATCCACATGGGCGACTTTCGACACGCCGGTTTCATCCGGGTACAGAATAAGAATGAGGGTGCAGGTGGTCAGCGCATAGCGGCGATATTCGCCCGCGCCTTCTTTTCGCGTCAGCGCCGGCGCCCCGAACATATCGTCAACACTTGCCGCGCGCGCGCCCAGAATGTCGGCGAGCACGTAAACCGGCGCCGCCGGTTGCGGCGCGGGCGCAGGCGGCGCCTCGGCGCTTTCCGGCGTCGTGGCGCAGGCCGCAGCAAGCGAAAGAAGGCCGAAAAGAGCGTAATGGGCGAAGCGCATAAGACCCCGTAAATCCTCTATAAACAGGCGCCGGACGTTAGAGGCGCCGGGAATTCAACTCAAGCGCGAGCAGATTAATAAAGCGAAAAGCCGCCTCGCCTTGCTTCTCCCCCGCGCCCTTCCTATAAGCCTCCCCTTTCATGAATTTTTGAGCCGAAGCTGACCACGAAGGATAGCAAATGACAGACGCCGCACTCGACGTAATCGGCGTCGGCAACGCCATTGTCGACGTTCTCGCCAAAGCCGACGACGCCTTTTTGAAAACCCACGACATCCCGAAAGGCGGCATGCTCCTCATCGACGAGGCCCAGGCGAAAGCGATTTACGAAGACATGGCCGCGGGCGTCGAAGTCTCCGGCGGCTCGGCGGCGAACTCCATCGCCTGCATCGCCTCGCTCGGCGGCAAGGGCGGCTTCGTGGGCAAGGTCTCCGCGGACGCGCTCGGCGATATTTTCCGCCACGACCTGCGCGCGCTCGGCGTCGAGTTCGACACCAAGCCGCTTGAAGGCGACGGGCCCGGCACCGGCCGCTGCCTCGTCAATGTGACGCCGGACGCCCAGCGCTCCATGATGACCTTTCTCGGGTCGGCGGGGCTTATCTGCGCCGACGATATCGACGAAAGCCAGGTCGCCCGCGCCGCCATCACATTTTTCGAGGGCTATCTCTTCGAACAGCCCGATGCGCGAGAAGCTTTTGCGCGCGCCTGCGCGATCGCCAAACGCGAGGGCAAGCGCTCTGCGCTGACGCTTTCCGATGCTAGCTGCGTCGAGCGCCAGTTCGACACGCTGCAGAAATTCATCCCCGATCATATCGACATCCTGCTCGCCAATGACGACGAGGCGAAGGCGCTGTTCGGTTCTGACGACATCAAGGTCATCGCCGACAAGGCGCGCGGCATGTGCGCGCTGACCGCCGTCACCATGTCGGAAAAGGGCTCGGTCCTGATCCCGCGCGACGGCGACATTGTCGAGGTCTCGGCCGTGACGCCGCCGCAGCTCGAAGACACGACCGGCGCCGGCGATGCTTATGCAGCAGGCCTGCTCTACGGGCTTGCCCAGGGCTACGATCTCGCCCGCGCCGGCGGGCTCGGCTCCATCGCGGCGAGCGAAGTGATCAGCCATGTGGGCGCGCGCCCCGAACAGCCGCTGAAAGCCCTCGCGCAAAAGGCGGGCCTGCTCTAAGCCTTTGAAAACTTTCTGAGAATGTCAGCGTAGGCGGCGTCGACCTGGCCCCTTGTTCCATCGAGCGGGAGACCGGTGTCGATGATATAGTCCGCCCGCTGACGTTTTTCCGCATCCGGCATTTGCAGCTTCAGGATCGCCTCAAATTTTTCTTCCGACATACCGGGGCGACCGAGGACGCGTTTCTTCTGCACGTCCGCAGGCGTGCTGACGACGATGGTCGCGTCGAAAAACTTTTCCGCGCCGTTTTCATAAAGCAGGGGAATGTCGAGCACGGCGAGATCGACGCCGGCCTTTTCCGCGGCGGCCAAAAACGCTTCGCGGTCTTCGCCGACCAGCGGATGAACGATGGCTTCGAGTTTTTTGACCGCGCCGTCATCGCCAAGAACAAGTTTTGCAAGCGCCGCGCGATCGACCGCGCCGTCTTTGACCGCGTCCGGAAATTCCTTTTCGATAAACGGGACGGCGGCGCCGCCTTGTTCATATAGGCGGTGCACCGCATCGTCGGCGTTCCAGGTCGCGGCGCCGAAGTCGGCGAACATCTCGAGCACGGTGGACTTGCCCATGCCGATGGAGCCGGTAAGCCCGATGCGGATCATGCGCCGCCCCTTCTTTTCAGTTCCTCAAGGAGAACCGCGCGCAAATCTGCATCCACCGCGGCGTCCGCCCCGAACCATGTTTTGAACCCGGGAACAGCCTGATGCATCAGCATGGCGAGACCGTCGACCGTGTCATGGCCTTTTGCTTTGGCGGCCTTCAAAAGCGGCGTTTCCAGCGGCGCATAGACAATGTCGGCGACGAGCGCTGAGGCTTTAAGCCCCGCAAGGTCGATCTCCAGCGGCGGCTGGCCGGTCATGCCGAGACTTGTCGTGTTGACGAGAAGGTCAATCTTTTCAAGGGCTTTGCCGCGGTCTTCCCAGTCGGCGACCGTAAGGCCGAAGGCTTTCGCCAGCGCCTCGGACTTTGCGCGGGTGCGGTTGGCGACGGCGATCTCTTTCACGCCGAGATGCTGGAGCGCCAGCACGATCCCGCGCGCCGCGCCGCCGGCCCCGAGCACAAGGGCGGTTTTACCGGGAGCGGAAGAACGCGCCCCTACGGCTTCGGCGAAGCCTGTGATGTCGGAATTGTCCGCGAAACTTTTCTCGCCGAAAGTCAGCATGTTCGCCGCGCCCGCCTTGCGTGCGGCGTCGCTCGCCTGGCTGGCGTAACGCAGCGCATGTTCCTTATGCGGGATCGTGACATTGACGCCCGCAAAACCCAGCGTCTTCAGCGCGTCCATGGCGACAGCGAAATCATTATAATCCGGCGCGACAGGAATCGGCACATAATAGCCGTTGACGCCCGCGCGCTTCGCCCATGTGTTGTGAATGAACGGCGACAGGGAATGGGCGACCGGCCAGCCGACAACGCCGGCAAGGGTGGGGGCTTTATGGTTGTCTTCAGCCATCAGAAGGGCAGCGCTCCTTCCCGGCGCAGAAGATCGAGCAGCGGAAACAGCGACAGGCCGAGCACGGCGTAATGGTCGCCCTCGATCCGCTCGAAAAGGCGCGCGCCCAGCTTTTCGATCTGATAGGCGCCGACGGAATGGAGAATTTCCGGGCCCGCGACGGCGAGATAGGCGTCGAGTTCGTCGGCGCTGTAGTTCCGCATGAACAGTTTCGGGCGGTCGAGATTGCGCCAGATGATCCGGCCGTCCCGGGCGACCGCGACGGCGTTGATGAGGGTATGCGCCGCGTCTTTTATGGCGAGGAGGCGGCCGCGCGCTTCTTCCATGCTCGCCGGCTTGTCATAGGCGCGGCCCTGAAACTCCATGATCTGGTCGGAGCCGATCACGATCGCGTCGGTCTTCGCGGCGATGTCGAGGCATTTCGCTTCCGCCAACCGCATGGCGAGGGTTTCGAGATCAAGCCCTTCGCGCGCGCCTTCTTCCTTGATGACGCCTTCGTCGACATCGGGCTTCACCACCTCGAAGGGGACGCCCGCGCCGGTCAGGATGTCGCGGCGGATGACGCTGCCGGAAGCGAGGATAATGCGCGGGGGCAATGCCATGAAGTCTCTACCGGTTCTTTTACTGGTTCTGGCTATTGGTTTTGGCGGGCGGAAAGTTTCGTGAGAATCGCCGCGGCGGTTTCCTCCACCGATTTGCGCGTGACGTCGATCATCGGCCAGCGATGTTTCGCAAACATGCGCTTGGCCTTGAGGACTTCCTGCCGGATGAGATCGAGATCGGAATATTCCTCGGCCGCGCCTTCGGCGTTCATGCCGCCGATGCGCGACTGGCGGATCTGCGCCAGCCGTTCCGGGCTCGCCACCAGGCCGACGACCAGCGGCTTTCGAAGGTTGAAAAGTTCCGGCGGCGGGTCGGAGGTCGGGACCAGCGGCACATTCGCCGCCTTCACCCCGCGGTTCGCCAGATACATGCAGGTCGGGGTTTTCGAGGTGCGGCTGACCCCGACCAGCACCACGTCGGCGGGTTCGAGATCCCACACCATCTGCCCGTCATCATGGGACAGCGTATAGTCGAGCGCTGCGATGCGTTTGAAATAGGCGTCGTTAAGCTCGTGCTGGGCGCCGGGCCGCAGGGACTGTTCAAGCCCGAGATAATCGGTGAAGGCGTTCAGGAGCGGGTCCAGCACCGAGATCGCCGGAGTCTGAAGTTCGCTGCAGCGGATTTCCAAGAGCCGGCGTAGCTCCGGATTGATCACCGTATAAAGGACGAGGCCGGGCGAAGCCTCGATCTCAGCGAGGGTTTTCTCCATCTGCGCGCGCGAACGGATCAGCGCATAGATATGTTCAAGCGGTTTCGCGGCGGCGAACTGAGAAGCCGTGGCCTTGAGCATGGCGTTCAAGGTCTCGCCTGTGGAATCCGAGACGAGATGCACGTGAAAATAGGTGGCGAGGGGCATGCGTTTTCTCGCCGTCCCCGCCTCTTCGTCGTTATGCGCCTTAAGCTCGCTCATCCTGTGGAATTATAGGGGAAAGTCCGGGCATTTGCCGACCCCGTTTTTCTCCCTCCGCAAAACCTCCGAGTCATACCGGTTCGGCGCCCAGCCCTACCTGAAAAAGTCGTCTGGTCATACTCTCATCCCCGGATCGGAGCGCCTTCCGGGAAAAATCCGGTTTTGAGGAGTCCCATGTGAAAATCTCCGGCGGGGATTAGCCGGGTTCGAGGGCTTTTCAACATGCGCCGGACGTTTTATTCCCCCGGATAGTTTTTGGGAAATTCCTGTGGGGGTTTCCCGCAAACATGAAGGATGACTCCCCGCCTCGCCTTTTTCCCCGGCTTCCCGCCTGACTCTTCATATTAACCCTTTATTAAGAATCCTTTATAGAAGATTAAGAAGGACCCTTTGGACGTCTCATGACCACCTCTTCGAAATTCAAAAGGGTCTTTGAAGGAGAAGTCTTCTCCTCTCCCCCGATCTGGTTCATGCGTCAGGCAGGACGCTACCTTCCCGAATATCGCGAGCTGAGAGCGAAAGCCGGATCCTTTCTCGATCTGTGTTTCGATCCGGCGCTGGCGAGCGAAGTGACCTTGCAACCGGTGCGCCGTTTCGACCTCGACGCGGCGATCCTGTTCGCCGATATTCTGTTGATCCCCCATGCGCTCGGACAGAATCTCGCTTTTGTTGAGAATGAAGGACCGAAGCTGGACCCCCTTATAACCCTTGAGGATGTTAAACGCTTTCGGGACCAAGATGTTCTGGGGACGCTGGCGCCCGTGTTCGAGACTGTCGCGAAAACCAAAGCGGCGCTTTCCGACGACAAGGCGCTGATCGGTTTCGCCGGCGCGCCGTGGACGGTGGCGACCTACATGATGGCGGGCGGGCCCATGAAGGATCCCGGCGTCTTGCGTCAGCGCCTTTACGAGGAGCCGGACTTTGTGACCGGGCTCATCGACGTGCTTGCGGACAAGACCATCGACTATCTGATCGCGCAGATCGATGCGGGCGCGGATGCGGTGCAGCTTTTCGACACCTGGGCGAGCGGTCTGCCCTGGCCGGTGCTCGATGCGGTGTCGGTAAGACCGCTCGACAGGATTTCCCGGGCGATCAAAAAAGAACGGCCCGGCGTGCCGGTGATCCTTTTCCCCAAAGGGGTCGGCGAGAAGGCGACGGAATATGCGCTGTTACAGGGCTGCGACGGCGTCGGCATCGACTACGCCATGGATCCCGGCTGGGCGCGCGGCAATCTCGGCGAGCGCGTCGTTGTGCAGGGCGGGCTCGATCCGTTGCTGGTCATACCGGGCGGCAAACCCATGGAAGAGGCGGCGGATGTCTATCTGAAGCTCTTTCACGACGTTCCCTATATTTTCAATCTGGGGCATGGGTTCACGCCGCAAACGCCGCCTGAGAATGTGGCGCGGCTTGTGGAATTCGTGCGTAGGAACGGCTGATGGCGGAATTTCTGTCCGGGATTTATCTGTGGCTGAAGTCGGTCCACCTGATCATGGTGATCGCCTGGATGGCCGGCATGATGTATCTGCCGCGGCTGTTCGTGTACCAGCACCAGTCGGAAAAGGGCGGCGAGGCGGAGCGCTATTTCATCCAGATGCAGCGCCGGCTGTTGAAGGGGATCATCAATCCTTCGATGGTCCTTGTCTGGGTCCTCGGCATTTTGATGCTGGTCGCCAATCCCGCGATCCTGAGCCAGGGATGGTTCCATGTGAAACTCGCGCTCTTGGTCGCGGTTTCGGCCATCCACGGGTTTTACTCTTCATCGCGCCGGAAATTCGAAAAGGGCGAGCGGCCGCGCAGCGAGAAGTTCTGGCGCATCATGAACGAGGTTCCCTTCCTCGCCATGACCGTCATCGTCGTCATGGTGATCGTCAAACCCTTCTGAGGGGCTCTAGTCGACCCGCTGGTAAGCGTGCCAGGACTCGTTGATCCGGCAGAAGGCTGCGTAAGGACCGGGCTCGTGAGCGCCCTCAAGCCAGTCCAGGGCGCGTTGATCGCATGTCTCGAACATCCGGACATTTGGATGGCTGTCGACGAAGTCCATGGGCGCGCTGAAATAGATGATGCTTATGGTGCGCCATTCATCGCCCTCGCCATACCGGTTCAGGACGACGTCGAGCTCGTCGCCCATGTCCTCGCCGATGGGGAAGAAATCCACATAGTCGACCGGGATCGATTTCTCCAACGCCTTCATGAATTCGCGGCTCTCGCGTGTTTCATCGGCGGGGTCCCGGGGCGGGATGCGCGTGAAGGTTTCATAGGGGCCGGGATAGGCGCCGCGTATCGACTCGAAAAGCATCTCATGCTCAGCGTAGATTTCCGCCGCGTCGAGGAGCGTGCGCGCTTCGGGCTTCTCGCCGCAGGCGGCGGCGAGGGCGAGGGACAATCCGGCAAGGACGCGATAGGCTCTGGCGGGCATGAAAGCCTCCCTTGGGGAAAAGGGTAAGGCCAAAGCGTAAAAACCCGCTGAACAAGGGGGCGCCGCGCCGCCCGAATCATGGATGTAAAACCATTGACGCCGGGACCTTTCAGCCTATATCTAGGCTAACTTTCCTTTTGAGCGCCGCCCGGCCCCCAAACCGGTTTCCCGCGCGCCCCGCACTTTCACCGCCGGCTTCCTCCCTATCCCGCCTGTCCGGCGCGGGAAAATCCCTGTAATTTCGAGGCCTTCCATGCTGCCTGAAACCATCACGCTCGAAGAGCTGAAAGAAAGAACCCCGGCGGACCTTCTCGCCTTCGCCGAAGAGCTCGAGGTCGAAAACGCCTCGACCATGCGCAAGCAGGACATGCTCTTTGCGATCCTGAAGGAGCTCGCCGACCACGATGTGGAAATCCACGGCGGCGGCGTCCTCGAGGTGCTTCCCGACGGGTTCGGCTTCCTGCGCTCGCCCGAGGCGAACTATCTCGCCGGTCCCGACGACATTTACGTTTCGCCGAACCAGATCCGCCGTTTCGCACTGCGCACCGGCGACACGGTGAAAGGCGAAATCCGCAGCCCGAAAGAAGGCGAGCGGTATTTTGCGCTCCTCAAGGTCCACACCATCAATTTCGAGGAGCCGGAGAAAACCCGCCACAAGGTTCACTTCGACAATTTGACGCCGCTCTATCCCGACGAGCGGCTGAAAATGGAAATCGAGGACGAGAAGACCAAGGACCTCACGGCCCGTGTCATCGATCTCGTGGCGCCGCTGGGCAAGGGCCAGCGCGGGCTGATCACCGCGCCGCCGCGCACGGGTAAAACCGTCATTCTTCAGAACATCGCCCATTCCATCGCGGTCAATCACCCGGAAGCCTATCTGATCGTGCTTCTGATCGACGAGCGCCCGGAAGAGGTGACCGACATGCAGCGCTCGGTGAAGGGCGAGGTCGTTTCCTCAACCTTTGATGAGCCGGCGACGCGGCACGTTGCGGTCGCGGAAATGGTCATCGAAAAAGCCAAGCGCCTGGTCGAACACGGCCGCGACGTCGTCATCCTCCTCGACTCGATCACCCGTCTCGGCCGCGCCTACAACACCGTGGTGCCGTCTTCGGGCAAGGTGCTGACGGGCGGCGTCGACGCCAACGCCCTGCAACGCCCGAAGCGGTTTTTCGGCGCGGCGCGCAATATCGAGGAAGGCGGCTCGCTGACCATTATCGCGACGGCGCTGATCGAGACCGGCTCGAAAATGGACGAGGTGATCTTCGAAGAATTCAAGGGCACCGGCAACTCCGAGCTGATCCTCGACCGCAAGGTCGCGGACAAGCGCACCTATCCGGCGATCGACATCGCCAAGTCCGGCACCCGCAAGGAAGACCTCATCACCGACAAGGGGGCGATGCAGAAGATTTTCGTCCTGCGCCGCATCCTCGCGCCTATGGGCACGTCGGATTCGATCGAGTTCCTCATCGACAAATTAAAACAGACGAAGACCAACCAGGACTTCTTCGACTCGATGAATACGTAACGGGTCTAATACCCCGTTACGGTTCCATCTTTCCGCATTTCCGTACCGCCCGAATAAACGCCGGTTTCGGGGTCGCGGACGATCGCCTGATAGCCGCCGAAGACGATGCCGTTATCGGCGATCGTGACCTTGTGGCCCATTTCTTCGAGACGGCTCACGGTGTCGGCGGGAACGCCCGGCTCAAGATCGAGCGCGCCGACGGGATCGCCGTGAAGGCCTGTGGGGCTGCGCCCGCCTGAATGATGGAAGCGCGCGGCGTCGCCGGCTTCCTGCACGTTCATGCCGTAATCGATCATGTTGACCAGCACCTGGACATGGCCCTGGGGCTGCATGCCGCCGCCCATCAGCCCGAACGACATGAAGGGCGCGCCGTCCTTCATCACGAAGGCCGGAATGATGGTGTGAAAGGGCCGCTTGCCCGGGGCATAGGCGTTCGCATGGCCGGGATCGAAAGAGAACAGCTCGCCGCGGTTCTGGAGGATGAAACCGAGCCCGTCCGGCGACAGCCCGGAGCCCATGCCGCGATAATTCGACTGGATGAGCGAGACCATCATGCCATCTTTGTCGGCGACGGTGAAATAGGTGGTGTCGCCTTCGCCGTCGATGCTCGCCGGCGGCGTTCCGGGCGCCGGATCGGTCATGGCTTTCTCGGGATCGATCAGCGCAAAGCGTTCCGCGCCGTATTCCTCTGAAAGCAGCCAATCGAGCGGGATCTCTGCGAAATCGGGGTCGGCGTAGAACTTCGCAAGATCCTCAAAGGCGAGGCGTTTCGCCTCCACCATGTAATGAAAGACTTCAGCAGAGGCGCGCGGCCATTGCGTCAGATCGACATTCTTCAGGATGTTGAGCATTTGCAGCGCCGCAAAGCCCTGTCCGTTGGGCGGCAGTTCGCACAGATCGTAACCCTTGTATTCGACGCAGCCCGGCTCCACCCAGTCGGCCTCATGGGCGGCGAAATCCTCATATCTGAGATCGCCGCCGATGCGCTTCATATAAGCGTCGATGGTCTTCGCGATTTCCCCTTCGTAAAAGGCTTTCCGGCCCTTTTTGGCGAGGAGTTTATAGGTCTCAGCGAGGTCCGGATTTTTGAAGATCTCGCCGGCTTGCGGCGGGCCGTCGGCGAACCAGATGGCGCGGGCGTTGTCGAACTCGTCGATCATCGCTTCATACTCTTCGAACCGCGCGAGATTCATCCGGAAATATTCCGCGATCACCGGCGAGACGGGAAAGCCGTCTTCGGCGTAACCGATGGCGGGCTCCAAGATTGTCCGCATGGGGAGCTTTCCGAATTTCTCATGCAGCGCGAACCAGCCGCTGGCCGCGCCCGGCACGGAGACCGGCAGATGACCGAAGGGCGGAATGCCTTCGCCCTCGCCCATGACAGCCGCGGATTTGGCTTTGGTTTCCTCGAGCGTGCGGCTCATGGGCGCGCGGCCCGAGGCGTTGAGACCATGGAGCTTGCCGGTTTTCGGGTCCCAGACGATGGCGAAGAGATCGCCGCCAAGCCCGCAGCCCGTGGGCTCCATCAATCCCAGCGCGGCGTTGACGGCGATGGCCGCGTCCGCGGCGGTGCCGCCTTGTTTCAGGATGTCGATGGCGATCTGGCTTGCGAGCGGATGCGCCGTCGCCGCCATGCCGTGCTGAGCATAGACGGGGCTGCGCGACCAGTCCGCGTCCACGGGCCGCCCGCCGGCGCCGAGCGCCGGCTCTTGCGCGTTTGCCGCGCCGAGCGGCGCCAGAACCAGGGCAATGATGGAGAAAAGGCCGGCGCAGCGTGTCGAAGCCTTCATGAGAGCCTCCCGTCTTATGTCATTCAGGACAGGAAGGGTCGCATGCGTCTATCGGGAGAACAAGTTCGCCGGCTCGCGATGGTGAGTTTAGACCTGCGACCAGCGCCGGATGAGATTGTGATAGACGCCCGTCAAACGCACGATTTCCGGGCTTTCCGGCTGCGTTTGATAGAGCGACTGGATCGACTGATCGAGTTCGAAAAGAAGCGTGCGCTCGCCGTCGTCGCGGACCATGCTTTGCGACCAGAAGAACGAGGCGATGCGCGCGCCGCGCGTCACCGGCGATACGTGATGGAGGCTTGACGACGGGTAAACGACCATATGTCCCGCCGGCAGCTTCACCGAATGTGTGCCGTAGGTGTCGTCGATCAATAATTCGCCGCCGTCATACTCATCCGGGTCGCTGAGAAACAGCGTTGTTGAAACATCGGTGCGGATGCGCTGGTCGGAACCGGGCAGCGGACGGATGGCGTTGTCGACGTGATTGCCGAAAGTCTGGCCGCCGGCATAGCGGTTGAAAAGCGGCGGATAGACCCTGTGGGGCAGCGCCGCAGAAATAAAAGTCGGGTTGGTCTGAAGCGCGTCGAGCACCATGTCCCCGGCTTTTTTTCCCTGCGGGGAGCCGGGCGCAAGCTGGTCGTTGCGTTTGGCGCGCGCGGCCTGCGCGCCCGAGGTGACATTGCCGTCGACCCATTCGGCCGCGTCAAGGAGGGCGCGAATTTCTTCGAGCCGGTCGGGAGCGAGGACGTCTGGAATTTTGACAAGCATCGGTAAGATCCAAAAAGCGGCTTCCCGCCGGTAAAAGCAGGAAGCCGCCAAGTCTAGCAGGGAGGGCTAGAAACTGAAACGCAAGGTTCCGGTGATGGAGCGGCCCGGCGCGACCGTCGCCATGTGGGTTGTATAAACGCGTTCGTAATAGCGTTTGTCCGTGAGGTTCTGGACGTTGAGCTGAAGCGCGATGTTGTCTGTGACGGCATAGGCCGCCATGGCGTCGAAGCGGACATAGCCGTCGACACGCTTGGTGTTGTCCGTATTGCCGAAGCGTTCGGAAACGTAATTGGCGCCGCCGCCCAAGGAGAACCTTTCCACCGGTTGATAGGTCGTCCACAGGCTGAAGCTGTGTTCCGGCGTGTTGGGCAGCTTGTTGCCTTCGCTCGCCGTATTGACGGGGCCGGCGTCGATGATCTCGCTGTCGAGATAGCTGTAGCCCGCGAAGACATTCCAGGTCGCGAGGATCTGGCCGGTCGCGCTGACTTCGAGGCCCTGGACCCGGGTCTTGCCGATCGCTTCCTGGGGCGCGCCGCGCCCGGCGGCGGTCGCCACATGGTCGTCAACAATCTCCGTACGGAAGAGGGCGGCGTTCAGGGCGAGACGCTTTTCGAAGAATTCGGCCTTGGCGCCGATTTCGTAGTTGCGTCCCTTTTCAGGCTCGAGATCTTCGTTGCGCGTATTGATGTTCTCGCCGCCATCGCCGGCGGTGACGCCGGACGGGCTCGTCGAGGTGCCGTAAGACGCGTAAAGGCTCGAATTTTCCGTCGGCTTGTAAACGAGGCCCGCCTGATAGGTCAGGAAATCGTCCTTGTTGGCGAGCCCGGTCGAGGTCTCGGTGTCGAACTTGTCCCAGCGCAGGCCGAGATTGATGAGGAGCCGTTCCGTCACCGTGATGGTGTCGAAAATATAGGCGCCCAGCGTGTCGGCTTCCGTCGTGGTGGGATCGTTGAGGCTGATCGCGCCGACCCAGGGGTCGTAAGGGTCCGGATTATACAAGTCTGTGCAGTTATAACCGCTCGGCGCGCCGGCGCCCACGAGATCGCAGCCGCCGCGGGGGATGGGGTCGCCGTCGGCGTCGACCTGTTCCACGCTGTAAGTTGCACGGACGGTTTTTTCATTAGCGACCTCGAAGCCCATGGCGATCGAGTGTTCGATGCCGCCGGTCTGGAACTGCGCCGTCAGGTCGGTCTGGTTGACGAAGGTTTCGTTGTTCGAGTTGTTGCTTTTGACATTACGCACGACGAGGCCGTTGACGACATTGCCCTGGCTGTCGTCGGGGTTCGACGCGATGTAATCCGTAGAGGATTCCGCGTAGCGGGTTATATTCCGTATCATGATATTATCGCGCAACTGATGCGAGATGGTCAGCAGGCCGGAGTCGAGTTCGGTCCTGTTGAAATCGCGCGCGACGAGGCCGTAAAAATTATCGGGATCGATATCGTCGATGGGTTCGCCCGTGACGGGATCGAGCGGATGGCCGTAGTCAATCAGGCCGTCGCCTTCATAATGTTCATAGCTGGCGGTGATCCGCGTCGGGCCGGAAAGCCCCCAGGTGACGGAGGGCGCAATGCCCCAACGGTCGTCGAAAACCGCGTCGCGGCCGGGAATTTCGGACTCTTGCCACATGCCGTTAAGCCGGACGGCGAAGTTGTCCGTGACGGCGTAGTTCAAGTCCGCTTCGCCGCGTTTTTGATCGGCGTTGCCGCCGCGCAATAGCCCGCTGATTGCGGTTTCGGCATTGGCTTTCTTGGTGACGAGATTGATCGAGCCGCCGGGCGCGCCCCGGCCGGCGAAGGCGCCGTTCGGTCCCTTGGCGACTTCGATCTGTTCGAGATTATAGACGTCGCGCGACTGTGCGCTGGAATCGCGAAGGCCGTCGACGAGCAGGCCGGAGGTCGACTCGCTGCCGCGAATGAACGGCCGGTCGGAGAAGGGCTGGCCGCCTTCGCCCATGGCCATGGTGATGCCCGGCACGGTGCGCAAGGCGTCGGTGAGGGAGGACGCGGCCATGTCGCGAATAACGTCTTCGCCGATCACCGTAATGGCGCGCGGCGTGTCGATGAGATCGGCGGTGTATTTCGGGGAGTCGGCTTCCAGCTTGTAGGAGGAGTTCTTGCCTTCGACGAAAATCTCGTCAGCGACGTCGGCGAAAGCCAGTCGCGTTTCCTGCGCCTCTGCGCCGCCGGCGGCTGCAAAAAGCGCCATGGCCGTTCCGTAAAACGCTGCGGTTTTTCCGCGTGCGCTGCGTTGTTCACTCTCTACTGTCATCGCCCAAATCCCCGATCCTGGTTGCTGCAAATGCGAATAATTCGCAGGTTCTGGGCGCGCCGGCGGCGCGAGTCAATAGCAAATGCGAGTCATTCGCAAATTAATCCCCAGCGCTGGGCGTTGAAAAGCCAAGGAATTAGAGAGACTTATTTTCGCATTAGCTTTTTGAGGGCCTCCAGGTCAGAGGGAAGAAGACGGACACCGCTTTCTTGTGACCGCAGGCCTTTCCCCGCTGAGGTGGGAGATAAGCGGCCCTCGCCGCGCCATTTCCCTTCCACAGCGGCGGCTGCGCAAAGGGTTTGCCGGGCCGCCGCTTTACCGTCTTTATGGGCGGGACCAAGGATCAACGGCGCGGAGGCGATCATGACCTTAAAGCTCATCCATTTTCCGATGACACGTTCTTTGCGGGTCGCCTGGGCCATATACGAGTTGGGCGTCGATGCGGAGATCGAAACGCGCGCCTTTGACCGGCCGAAACTGAAAGAGCCGGATTATCTGAAGCTCAACCCGCTCGGCAAAACGCCGGTGTTTTTCGATGACGGCAAGCGCATGATCGAGTCCGTCGCGATCATCGAATATCTCGCCAACAAATATGCCGGCGGCGCCCTGTCGCGAAATGCTTCCCATGCGGATTATGGCGATTACCTGCAATGGATGCAGTTCGGCGAGGCGGGCATGGGCGGATATGTGAACCAGATCCTCGGCCACTCTTTCCTGTTGCCGGAAGAGCACCGGGTCGCCTCCATGCTGCACTGGGCGAGCGACGAGATGAAGAACTGCCTCGCCTTTCTCGAGACCGAGCTTGGCGAGCGCGACTACCTTCTGGACGAGTTTTCGCTCGCCGATATTTCGGTCGGCTATGTCCTTTTCCTTTTGAAGGTCTCGCGCAATGGCAAGCTCATGGGCGATCGCGTCGCCGCCTATTTCGACCGCTTGCGCGGGCGCGAAGCCTGGACCCGGGCCAGCGCTTTACAGCCCTGATTTCCTGAAGAAAACACGCCTTTTCGCTCTGTCACGAAATCTATATAGACATCTATTATATAGGTATCTATATTATTTCAGGCAGTCCTTGAGGGCCAGTCTTTGAGGGAGGGGGTTCATGGTTTCAAGACGCATGATGCTGATCACCGGCGGCGCGGGGGCGGCCATAATCGGCGCGGCCGCCGCCTTGAGGCTGCATTCCAATCTCGGCCCGGCGCGAAAGCCGTGGTTTGAAGCGGGCGAAGGTTATGACGATCCGCGCCTCGACGCGCTCTCTTATGCGGTGCTGGCGCCGAGCCCGCACAATCTTCAGCCCTGGCTTGTCGGTCTCGACGGCCCCGATGACCCCGACAGCCTGACGCTCTATTGCGATCTGGATCGCCGCCTGCCCCATACGGACCCCGAGGACCGCCAGACCGTCATCGCGCTCGGCGCCTTTCTGGAGTTGTTGCGCCAGGCGGCAGCGGAACAGGGTTATGCGCTCGCCATGGAGGTCTTTCCTGAGGGCGAGCCCTTTCCGGTTCTGGACGAGCACCCGGTCGCTTTTATCCGTTTCGTGAAAGACAGCGGCGCCCCGAAAGACCCTTTATTTGCCGAGCTTTTGAAGCGCCGCACGGCGCGCGCGCCTTTCGACCAGTCAAGGCCGGTGACGGCGGAAATAATGACCGCACTCGATGGCGCGTTGCGCGCGGAAGACGGCGAGTTTGAATGGGCGAATGACGAGACAAACCTTGCGGCGCTGAAAAGCATTTGCCGCAGGGCGTGGCGCACGGAGATGGAAACGCCGGGCCCGCGCGCGGAGTCCGCGCTCTATACGCGCATCGGCGAAAAGCAGATCAACGCAAATCCCGACGGGATTTCCCTTTCGGGGCCCGTCATGGAAGCCATGGGCGCTTTCGGGATTTTAACGCAGGACGCCATGAACGACCCCGCCTCGACCGCTTACGCCGAGACGATCAAGTTCTACGAAAAGAATATCGACACGGCGATGGCGTTTGGCTGGCTGACGACGGAGGATAATACGCGTCAGGATCAATTGCGCGCCGGCGCCGGCTGGGTGCGCTTGCAGCAGGCCGCGGCGGGGATCGGCCTTTCCATGCAGCCTTTCAGCCAGGCGCTTGAGGAATATCCCGAAATGGCGGAAATTCTCGAGGAAACTCAAGAGTTTGCCGGGCTTCGCGCGCCCGCCCGCATGCAGGGGCTTTTCCGCTTCGGGTATGGCAAGGGCGAGCCGCCCGCGCCCCGCTGGCCGCTGGAAACGAGGCTCGTCCGCGCAGATGGCTAAAGATTCCGGCAAGGCCGATGCCGGGCTTCCCGGCGACCCGGCGCTGTTCAAGGTGATGACGGAAATCTCGATCATCGCCAATATCGGCAATCGCGAGTTTGAGCGGCGCATGCCGGGCGGTCTTACGGTCGCGCAGTTCGGCGTGCTCAATCATCTCTTGCGCCTCAAAGCCCAGCAGACCATCGGCGAGATCGCCGACGCGATGCAGGTGGCGCAGCCGACCATGTCGTCGACGGTGAAGCGACTGGTGGAAAAAGGCTATGCGCAATTCGTTCCGGATCCGGAGGACCGCCGCGTCAAGCGCGTGAAGGTGACGCGCGCAGGTCGGACCATTCGCGACAAGGCCGTGAAAGCCATGGCGCCGGAGCTCGCCTATCTGAAAGACGGAACGCCGGGGGCGGACTGGGAAAAGATCCTGGCCGAGCTGACGCGGCTGCGCATTGTTCTCGACGCGGTTCGATAGGGCCCGAAAGCCCGGATTATCTACTCTTTCGGGGCGTGGCGCTCGATATCGGCAAGCTGTCCGGCGAGCGCTTTCTGAAAGGCCGGCCGCGCCTCGCAAGCCGCCTTATAGACGCCGAGCGCTGGAAGGCCCGTGAGGAAATCGGTGTGGCCGACAATGCGCAAGACCGTGGTCATGGCGATATCCGCGACGCTGAAGCGCCCGCCGGCGAGAAAGTCGCGGCCTCCCATGGCGGCGGCCAGTTCGCCGAGACGCTTCCTCGCCATGGCTTCGGTCTCCGCGCGGGCGCCGGCCTGCCAGTCCTTGCCCTTGTGGAAGAGGTCGAGCATGACGATCTGTTGCAGATGCGGCTCGATGGTGCTGAGCGCGGCGAAGAGCCAGACCGTCATATCGATCCTGTCGGCGGGCGCCGGCGGCGCGAGCGCATCCGATTTCTCGGCGAGATGCAGAAGGATGGCGCCGGTCTCGAACATCTCCTTGCCGTCCTCCTCATAGAGGGGGATCTGGCCGAAGGGCTGGCGCGCGCGATAGGCGGGCTCGTCGCGGCCGTTCAGGGGCACGAAGCGCATTTCGTAAGGGAGCCCCGCTTCCTCGAGCGCCCAGCGCAGGCGCAAATCGCGCAGCAGGCCATGGGCGAAAGGCGGAACCCAGTCGACGGTGGTGACGGCGATCATGTGCTAACTCCCTGATATGGTTTGGCTTATTCGATCGCCTCCGGGGCAGGCGGGCCGCTGAATTCGGCGTCGATCCGGAACGAGACCGCATCGCCGACGCCCATGCTTGAGCCTTCCGGCGGCAGGCCTTGCGTGAAGCCGAAATCGGAGCGGTTCAATGTTCCGTGTGCGGAAAAACCGATCCGCGCATTGGGATCGTAAGGCGGATAGCCCTGATAGCCGCCGATGAATTCCGCCTCCATCGTAACCGGCGCCGTGACGCCGAGCATCTCTAGCTCGCCTTCCACGGTCGCGCTGCGCGGACCCGTTTGCGTTACTTTCGTCGACCGAAATGTGATGCGCGGATGCGCGTCCGCCTCAAACCAGTCGGGGCCCAGCAATTCATCGAGGAAGCCTTCCGGCGGCGACGGGATCGTCAGGGAGGGAACCGTCACCGTTGCTTCGACGCTCATGGTTTCGGGCGCCTCTGGATCGAATTGGAGCGTCGCGTCGTAATCGGCGAACTGGCCCGTATACATGGAGAAGCCGAGATGATCGACGCGGAAGACAAGGCTCGCATGGGTCTTGTCGAGACGGTATTCCCCGGCGGGCGCGGTGATCTCTTGCGGCGCGGTTGCGTCCGAGACGGTGTCGTCAGCGGGGCCGGCGCAGGCGGCAAGAGCGACCAGGCAGATGCCCGGCAAGTATCTGATATTCAAGAGGAAACCCCTTTTGTGATGCCGCATTCCCCGGCTTCGGGCGCGCGTCCCGCTTCTTTGAGGGCGGCGTAAGCCTCGCGCGGCCGGTCGGTGGCGATGATGTCGGCGCCTTGGGCGGCGATGTCGGCGTAAAGCGCTTCATAGCCGGAGCGCGCGATGTCGTTGTCGATGGAATCGCCGCCCCCGAGCGTGCCGAAAATCACTTCGACGTCGCGGCCATTGAGAATGGAGAACAGGCGCGGGCGCGGATCTTCCGTGCCGGTGAAGCCGAGAATGCGATCGTCGGGAACGCCGGCCGCGACGGCGGCGTTGAGCGCCGACTGGGTGTCGAGAGAAAGCGAGATCATCGCGCCGGGGAGAAGGCCGTGGAGCTTGCGCGCGGCGGCTCTGGAATAGGCGATCAGGATCACGCGATCTTCCGCTTGCTGACGTTTTATCTCGGCAACGACGTCCTCGTAACGGGTCGTCCTCTTGAAATCGACTTGAAGAATGGTGCGCCCGCCGGCCCAGCGCAGGGCGTCCGAAAACCGGGTCGGCGAGAAGGATGTCTCTTCGCCGTCATTGTCTTCGAGCTTCAGGGCCTCGATCTCGGTCCAGGCGAGCGCGTCGCTCTCGCCCTCGCCATTGGTGGTGCGCCCCAGCGTGTCGTCATGATGGAGATAGAGAACCCCGTCGGATGAGGTCGCGACGTCGATTTCCATGATCGCCGGAACGTCCGCCATCAGCGCTTGCATGGTCTCGAGGGCGTTTTCCGGATAGCCGGGATAGGCCCCGCCGCGATGGGCCGAGACGAGCGCGGCGTCGGAAGCCTTGAGGCAGTCGAAAAAGGCGTTGAGATCGCCGTCAGGGGCGATCGACCAGGCGCCGGGCGGGGTCGCGGCTTTTTGTGTGACTGTGTCGGTATCAGAGTCGCCGCAGGCCGCGAGGGCGAAAAGACTAACGGCGCTTAACCATCTAAGCATATGAAACTACTCGGGTTCACGGCGCGAGGATGATCGCGCCCGTGGTCTTGCCGCTTTCCAGGAGGCGGTGGGCTTCGGCGATCTCGGACAAGGGCAGGCGATGCGCGATCTTCGGCTTCACCGCGCCGCTCGCCACCATCTCGAACAGCGCGGCGGCCATGGCCGGCAGGCGGTCGGGCGTCGCATAGTGGAAAAGCGAAGGCCGGGTGAGGGTGAGGGAGCCGCGCCGCATGAGCTCCAGCGGGGAGACCGCCGGGACGGGGCCCGACGCATTGCCATAGGTGACCATGTGGCCGCGCAGGGCGAGGCTGTCGAGCGAGGCCTCGAAGGTGGCCTCGCCAATGGAGTCGTAGACGACCTCGACCCCGGCGCCGCCTGTCAGGCGGCGCACTTCGCTGGCGAGATTTTCCGTCTGGGTACGGATGATGACCTCGTCGGCGCCGTTCTCGCGGGCGATCGCTTCCTTTTCGGCAGAGCCGACAATGGCGATGACGCGCGCGCCGATATGTTTCGCCCATTGGCACAGGAGGCTGCCGACGCCGCCGGCCGCCGCGTGGATGAGACAGGTGTCGCCGGCCTTTAAGGGATAGACCTGGCGCAGCAGCATTTCGGCGGTGAGGCCTTTGAGGAAGATCGCCGCCGCGGCGTCGTCGGAAACCCCGTCAGGAATTTTCGCGGCCATGGCGGCGGGGGCCGTCCCCTCCTCCGCATAGGCGCCGGCCCCGTAAAGACAGGCGACCCGGTCGCCCGGCTTGAACTCGTCGACGCCCTCGCCGACCTCCTCGACAACGCCGGCGGCTTCCGATCCGAGAACCCCCGGCAAAGAGACCGGATAGAGGCCTTTTCGCTGATAGATATCGATGAAATTTAGGCCAACCGCCTTGTGGCGCACCCGGATTTCGCCGGGATCGGGGGCGGACAGCGTCTGCTCGCGAAGCTCGAAACGCTCGGGCCCGCCATGTTCGTCGAGAAAAACCGCTTTGCTCATGAGACTCCCGTATCCTGTCGCCGCCCCGCCGACAAGCGGCTCACGGCTTGTTGTTGACCGCCGCGCCGCCAGAAGGGAAGCTGCGCCTCGGGGAAATAGGGGGACAGTTTCATGCGGACTTTGTTCGGCGTTTTTCTGGCGGCGGCTTTTCTGTCCGGCTGCGCCACGGAGCTGATGACCGAGGAGGAATGCCTCGTCGGCGACTGGTATGGGGCGGGACTTGAAGACGGCGCCGAAGGCCGCCTCCCCCGCGCCTATGACGAAAGGGTCGCCCTGTGCCAAAGCTATGGCGCGCCGGCCGACGCCGGCCCCTATTGGGAAGGCCGCGATCTGGCGCTCGGGCGACTGTGCACCGAAGGCGGCGGCTATGCGTTCGGGCGCGCGGGCAAGGCCTATCTCGGCGTCTGTGCGGCCGAGGACGAGCCGGGCTTTTTGAGCGGTTATCTCCAGGGCCGGCGCGTTCATGAAGCGGAACTCGTGCGCAGCCGCGCCGAGAGCGCCTATAACAGCGCGGTCTACAGCGTCGACAGCTATCGCTCGGATATCCGCCGGGCGCGCCGGGTCTTGCGGGACGAGGAGTCCACGGACAAGGAGATCGCCCGCGCCCGCGAGGACATAAGGGATGCGCGCGACAGCCTGCCTTACGCCGAGCGCCAGGTCGATGAGCGCCTTTATGAGCTTGGGCGCGCCGACGAAGCGCTGCGGCGGATCATCGACTCCTCGCCCGGCTGGGCGCAGAGCCGGGAGTTCGCATCCATTCACGCCCTGTTGCGCGAGGCGTACGAGTTCGCCAGGGCCGATGAGGGTATTGACTTCTGTACGGATGATCAGGCGCGATTTGCCCCGCGCTGTGAAATTGTCCCCGGCGCCAGGCTGATCGACAGGGAAACCGGCGGCGTCTGTGCGGCCGGGCCGGGCGAGGCGCGTTTTGTGGACCGCCGGACGGCGGGCGTGAACGGTGCGCTTCAGCGCTATGAAGTCTATCCTTCCGACCCGGAAACCGGGCGCGCCTCCCGCCGCCCGGCCGGGCGTTTTACGGTCTATTTCGGACCGGACGGAGGGTATGAAGGGCTCGCCTGCGTCGCTGCGCCCGCCCCTGCCGGGCGGTAGCGACGATTGCGCCCTTGCGAGACTGTTCCCTGAGCGCCAATTACGTTAAGGCCTTGTGGCCTTGAGATGCGAAGGAGCGGTCCCATGAAACTCACCGTCAATATCGACTGCACGCCTGCGGAGGCCCGCGCCTTTTTCGGCCAGCCCGATCTCGAGCCCATGAACAAGATGATCATCGACGAGATGACCAGGCGGGCCAAGGAGAACATGGACACCCTCGCCGATCCGGAAAAGCTGGTGGCGCAATGGCTGACCATGTCCGGCAAGAGCTTCGAGCAGTTCCAGAACATGATGGGCATGGGCTCGAAGAAATAGGTTTTCTTTGTGCTAACTACTTCCCGCTCGTCCCCCCCAGGGTCCAGCTAAGGCTGGCCCGATGATAAACTCCAGCGGGGACCCAGAGACGGTTAACTGGATCCCCGCCTGCGCGGGGATGATCGGAGAGTGGATGTCAGAGCGGAGCGATACGATTTTCGCCCGCGCCTCAGGGGCCGGGAAGGCCGGGGTTGCGGTGTTTCGCCTGTCCGGGCCTGACGCCCACAGGATTTTCAATGACTTGGTTGGTAAACGGATTGCTAACCGCGCCGCCGCCTATGTGAGCGTGCGCGACCCAGAGACCCGCGCCGTCATCGACCGCGGTCTGGCCATACTTTTCGAGGGACCGGCGAGCTTCACCGGCGAGGACGTCGCCGAGCTGCATCTTCATGGGTCCCGCGCGGTCGAAAGCGCTCTCTATGAAGCCCTCGCCCAGGCCGGCGCCCGGCCCGCCGAGGCAGGCGAATTCACCTTGCGCGCCCTCAAAAACGGCAAGCTCGATTTGGCCCAGGTGGAGGCCCTTGCAGACCTTATCGATTCCGAAACGACCCTACAGAGAATGCAGGCTTTGGGTCAGCTCGACGGGCGGCTTTCCGAGGCTGCGGAAGGCTGGCGCCAGCAGATCCTGGACGTCCTGGCGCCCCTCGAAGCTGACATCGATTTCCCCGATGAGGGCGACGTTCCGGCCGCCGTTGCGGCCCGGGCCGGGCCTGCCATCAAAAGCCTTAAAGACTCGTTAACCGAGTTTCTTAACCAGTCTGTCCGTGCACGGAAGATCCGCGAAGGGGTCTCGATCGCCATCATCGGGCCGCCCAACGCCGGCAAGTCATCCCTGATGAATGCCCTCGCCGGCTCCGAGGTCGCCATCGTCTCCGACATCGCCGGGACCACCCGGGATGTGGTCGAAGCGCGGCTCGATCTGGGCGGCATGGCGGCGAGCGTCGCCGACACCGCGGGGCTTCGCGGTATGGCCGGGGATGTCATTGAAGAGGAAGGGATAAAGCGCGCGCGCCGAAAAGCGGAGGCTGCGGATATCCGCGTCCTCGTTCTCGACGCGTCGGAAAATGTTCCACGTGAAACAATTCTTGAGGGCGAAACGACGAGTGTTTCACGTGAAACATTGGCCCTCTTGAAGCCCGGCGACATTGTCGTCTGGAACAAGGCTGACATCGCAAACGAGGCCGGAAACGGTCCTGAAATGGCGCAATCGCCTTTCACGGAGCTCTCGGTCTCGGCCAAGACCGGAAAAGGTATGGCCGCGCTTCTCAATGCGCTGACGCAGAAGGCCGCTGAAGGCGCATCCGACGGCCCCGCCCTCACCCGCGCCCGGCATGTGGCCGCCGTGGCCGAAGCGCTGGAGGCGCTGGCCCGCGCCGAAAGCCTGATCGAGCGCGCGCCGGAGCTCGCCGCCGAGGACGCGCGCCTCGCCGCCCGGGCGCTCGGCAAGATTACCGGCGCGGTGGGCGTCGAGGACGTCCTCGGCGAGATTTTCTCGAGTTTTTGTATCGGGAAGTAGGCCCGGCCTTAGCTCTCGTCGTTGGCGGGCCGGTTCCTCAGAAGCCTTGCCCGGCTTGCGGCCCGCCTCAACACCTGGGCGGAATCATAGTCGCCCCGAAGTTCCAGCCGCAGCGCCGCCCGCTCGTAATTGCGGTATTTCTCCTTGAGCCGCCGGTTGAGCTCATCCGCCAGCGACGCCGTGCCTTTCGGGCCGGGCGCGACACCCTCCCCGAAAAGCGGTTTCCCCCTTGAACGCAAAGTAACTGACCGCGCCATATCGCACCCCTTCATGTTGGTTGTTGCGTACAAGCGCAGGGGCCGTTGCACCGCCCATGCCCGAAACGGGGCTTTCGCCTTATGCTTTCCGATTTGTAAACTTGGGGGCCTGGAAGCCTTGGGGACCGGCAAACCCGCAACAATTCGTGACCTTCAAATCTATCCCCGCCTTCCGGGGAGGCCTTAGGCTGTTCCACGTGAAACAGTCTGGAAAGCGTGGAGGCCTATAATGGCCCCATGTGTGTTGGTCCTGACAGCCAGCTTTTCTGGATCGGTCTTTTCATGCTCCTCGGGTGGAGCGCGCTCTGCGTGCTGACCGCCCGGCGGCTGGTGAGGCAGTTCGCCGCCGCCCGGCGCAAGGAAGACTGGGCCCAGGCGCTCGTGGACCACTTCCCGGCCCTGACCGTGAACGGCCTTTGGCTGTTCATCGTTTTCGTCATGGCCCGGGCCTGCGTCCTCTAGGGCTGTTTCACGTGAAACATTCCGGGGCTTCGGTCCCGGAAAGATGGTGCATTTGCCGTGGCGCGGGCCTATATCCCGCGCCCTGAGGAGACCTATGAGCGACTACGACGTCATCGTGATCGGAGGCGGACACGCCGGATGCGAGGCTGCTGCGGCGGCGGCGCGGGCCGGCGCGCGCACGCTCCTCGCGACCCACCGGCGCGACACGATCGGCGAGATGTCCTGCAATCCGGCCATCGGCGGGCTCGGCAAGGGCCATCTGGTGCGCGAGGTCGACGCCCTCGACGGCCTCATGGGCCGGGTAATCGACAAGGCCGGCATCCAGTTCCGGATGCTGAACCGCTCCAAGGGGCCGGCGGTACGGGGCCCGCGCGCCCAGGCCGACCGCAGGCTCTATCGCGAGACCATGCAGGAGATCCTCTCCGCCTATCCCGGCCTCGATATTCTGGAAGCCGCGGTGGAGGATCTGATCGTCGAGGATGTTCCACGTGGAACACCCCCTCCGTCCGCTACGCGGACACCTCCCCCGCAAGCGGGGGAGGAAGCCTGCCACAATGACCCTCTTCCCCCGCTGGCGGGGGAAGTCCCGGCGAAGCCGGGGATGGGGGTGAGGCAGCACGTCCAGGGCGTTATTACCGCCGACGGCGCCGAGATCCGGGCGAAGGCGGTGGTGCTGACCACCGGGACCTTCCTCAAGGGCGTCATCCATATCGGCGACAAGCGCATTCCGGCGGGCCGCGCGAATGCCCGCGCCGCCAACAAGGAGTGGGGCGGCGGGGTTGAGGCGCCGGCGGTCGGCCTTTCCGACCGGCTCTACGGGCTGGGGCTCAAAATGGGCCGCCTCAAGACCGGGACCCCGGCGCGGCTCGACGGACGGACCATCGACTGGGACCGGCTGGAGATGCAGCCGGCGGACGAGCGCCCCGTTCCTTTCTCTTTCTTGACCGAGCGCATCGAGGTGCCGCAGATCGCCTGCGGGATCACCTATACGAGCGCCGAGACCCACGCGATCATCGAGGCGAACCTCAGTAAATCCGCGGTCTATGGGGGCGCCGTCTCGGGCCGGGGCCCGCGCTATTGCCCCTCCATCGAGGACAAGGTGGTGCGCTTCGCCGAGCGCGAAAGCCACCAGATTTTCCTCGAACCGGAGGGGTTGGACGACCACACGGTCTACCCGAACGGGATTTCGACCTCCCTGCCCGAAGACGTGCAGGCCGCGTTCCTGAAGACCATCCCCGGTCTCGAGCGCGCCGAGGTGATCCGCTACGGCTACGCCATCGAATATGACTATGTGGATCCGCGCTCGCTGACCCGGACGCTGGAGACGCGCGCCCTGCCCGGGCTTTTCCTGGCCGGCCAGATCAACGGCACCACCGGCTATGAAGAAGCGGCGGCGCAGGGGCTGATGGCCGGGGTCAACGCCGCCAGGGTCGCGACCGGGGGCGAGCCGTTCACCCTAGATCGGGCGCAGGCCTATATCGGCGTGATGATCGATGACCTTGTGACCAACGGAGTTACAGAACCCTACCGCATGTTCACGAGCCGCGCGGAATACCGCCTGACGCTGCGCGCCGACAATGCCGACCAGCGCCTGACGCCGGTGGGCGTTGCGGCGGGGATCGTGGGCGAGCGTAGAGCCGGTATGTTTCACGTGAAACAATCGGCGCTCGACGCCGCGCGGATCTGGGCGCGGGAGACTACCCTCACCCCCAATGAGGCCGAAAAATACGGGCTGAAGCTCAACAAGGATGGCCGCCGGCGCTCGGTGACCGACCTTTTGGCCCTGCCCGGCGTCGATCTGGCGGCGCTTTCCGCGATCTGGCCGGAACTTGGCGAGATGCCCGATGCGGTTGCGGAACAATTGGCTTTCGATGCGCTCTATGCCGGTTATCTCCACCGGCAGGAGGCGGACATCGTCGCCTTCAAAAAGGACGAAAGCCTCGCCCTGCCCGCCGATCTCGACTATGCGGCGATCTCCGGCCTCTCCAATGAGGTGCGCCAGAAGCTCATCGATGCGCAGCCGGCGACCCTCGGTCAGGCCGGGCGCATCGAAGGGGTGACCCCGGCGGCCCTGGCGCTGCTGCTGGCCTGGGTGAAGAAGCAGTCAAAGGCGGCGGGATGATTTGCTGTAGCGCTCTTTTCTTCCCCCGTTTACGGGGGAAGTGGGCCGCGCCGCAGGCGCGGGTCGAAGGGGGCTGCGCAGCGGGCGGATGGGATCAGACCCCCATCGGCCCTTCGGGCCACTTCCCCCGCAAGCGGGGGAAGAAAGGCGCATACGGAAAGGTAGTGCGCTGATGACCCCTGAGGAGTTCCTGGCTGAAACGAATGTTCCACGTGAAACATTCGAACGCCTTCTTAAGATGGACCGTGTGCTGATGGATTGGTCGGAGCGCCATAATCTCGTGGCGCGCTCGACCATAAAAGACCGATGGCATCGGCATTTCCTCGATTCCGCGCAGCTTGTCCCGCTCTTGCCCGAGGGCGCGAAAACCATCGCCGATCTCGGCGCCGGCGCCGGGTTTCCGGGTCTCGTTCTCGCCGCCATGCTCGAGCCGAGGGGCGTAGAGCTGACGCTGATCGAATCGACGCAGAAAAAGTGCGCCTTTCTCGCTGAGGCGGGCGCCGCCATGGGGATAAAAAATCTGAAAGTCATACCGGAGCGAATCGAGCAGGTACGACTTGGCTTCAAGCCCGATATCGTCACGGCGCGCGCCCTCGCCCGCCTTGACAAATTGCTAGGCTATAGCGCTGGATTGGCTGGCAAAAAGACGAAGTATTACTTTCTCAAAGGACAAGATGTAGAGGGTGAATTGACCGAGGCCGCTAAATATTGGCATATGGACGTCATAAAGCACCCGAGCCGCACAGACCCGCGCGCCGCCATTTTAGAAATCGGAAATCTCGCCCGTGTCCGGTAACAGCGCCCCTCCGCGGATACTCGCCCCCCGCATTCTGGCTATCGCCAACCAGAAGGGCGGCGTCGGCAAGACGACGACCGCGATCAACCTCGCCACGGCCCTCGCGGCGGTGGGCGAAAAGGTCCTCCTCATCGATCTCGATCCGCAGGGCAACGCCTCCACGGGGCTCGGCATTTCGGCCGCCGCCCGGGGCGTCACCACTTATGAGGTTCTCTCCGGCGATTACCGCCTCGAGGCCGCAGTGACCGAAAGCGACATTCCGGGCCTCCTCCTCGCCCCTGCCGGAGTCGATCTCGCCGGCGCGGAAATCGAGCTTATCGACGCTGAGCGGCGCCATTTCCGCCTCGCCGACGCCATCGAGGAATATGCGGCGTCTGACGCCGGCCAGGGCGTCAGCTACATCCTGATCGATTGCCCGCCCTCTTTGAGCCTGTTGACGGTGAACGCCCTCTCCGCAGCCCATGCGGTGATCATCCCCTTGCAATGCGAGTTCTTCGCGCTCGAGGGCCTGTCGCAGATCATGCGCACGATCGAAACGGTCCGCACCCGGATCAACCCGGCGCTGGAGCTGCAAGGGGTCGTCCTCACCATGCATGACCGGCGCAACAACCTCACCAACCAGGTCGAGGACGATGTGCGCGGCCACTTCGGCGACAAGGTCTATAACACCGTGATCCCGCGCAATGTGCGCATTTCCGAAGCGCCCTCCCACGGCAAGCCAGCGCTTCTTTACGATCTCAAATGTCCGGGCAGCCAGGCCTATATCCAGCTCGCCTCGGAAGTCATTCAGCGCGAACGCGCGCGTCCGCAAGCGGCGTAGAAGGGAAGCGACGTCATGGCGGCGGCGGAGAAAAAGAAAAGCGGCATGAAAGGATTGGGGCGCGGCCTCGACGCGCTTCTCGGCGACGTGTCGGCGACGAAGCCGGTTCCGGGCTCGCCCTCCCGCGAGGCCCCGGCCTCCTCCGGCCCGAAGCGCGAGCTCCCTATCGAGCAATTGAAACCTAACGCCGACCAGCCGCGCCGCATCTTCGACAAGGATGCGATCGAGGAGCTGGCGAACTCCATCGGCGCGAAGGGCATGCTGCAACCGATCCTCGTTCGCCCGAAAGGCGAAGACAATTACGAGATCGTCGCCGGCGAACGGCGCTGGCGCGCGGCCCAGAAAGCCCAGCTCCATAAAGTCCCGGTCATCATCCGTGAACTGACGGATGAGGAGACGGCGGAAATCGCCCTCATCGAAAACGTCCAGCGCGTGGACCTCAATCCCGTCGAAGAGGCCGCCGCCTATGCGCGCCTCGCAGACGTTTTCGGGCGCACCCAGGAAGACATCGCCAAGGCCGTGGGCAAGTCGCGCAGCCATGTGGCGAACATCATGCGGCTCTTGAACCTGCCGAAAAAAGCCCTCGATGCGCTGTCCGCCAACGAGATCACCATGGGCCATGCGCGCGCGCTTCTGGGCTCTTCGGCGCCCAAACAGATGCTCGACATTGTCCTCAAAGGCGGGCTTTCCGTGCGCGAAACCGAAGCCCATATCCGCGAGGCGGAAGCGGAGATCAAGGGCGGGGCCGGCGCTGGCAAATCCGGCGGTGCGGGCGGAAAAAGTGCAGAAAAATCAAAGGCTTCGAGCGGACCCAAAGACGCCGACACGCGCGCCCTCGAGCGCGATCTGTCGAATATTCTGGGGCTCGAGGTCGCCATCGACCATTCGAAAAAGGGCTCGGGCTCGGTGACCGTCAACTATCTCACCCTCGACCAGCTCGACGATCTGTGCCGGCGCCTCATGGGCGCCAACGTTTAGTCTTTTATTCGTCCGTAGGCGGGCTATTCCGGCAAGTCGCCCTCGAACAGCCAGCGCTTGGCGAGGGCGATGTCGGTGAAGCCGCGCACCCTTCCGTCGGCGATGTCGCGCAGCGCGCGCGAGGCTGTCTCGAAAGCGTCCGCCCCCTCGCTCATCACCGCCGTCGGGGGCAGCACCACCGCCTCGCGCTCCAGCCCGGCGTCGATGACGGCCGGCATCAGCTCTTTGACGAGCCAGTTTTCCGAGCCGGAGAAATCGGTGTTGAGGAATCGCAAATCCGCAAGCCAGTAGCGGTAGCGCCCTGTCTCGAACTGTTCGCGGATATGGTTGAGAACGGCCTTGAACTCGGTCTGATCGTCGAACCGGTCGAACCATACGTCGGAGACCAGGCTCTTCGCGGGATTGACGCCGACAATGGCGTAGACTTGCCCGTTCGCGCGGTAAAAGAGGCGGTCCGAGCGGACGGCGAAAGCCTCTTGAACGTCTTGTTGTATAGCGGCGGATTGGCTCACCGCAGCCCTCCCGTAGCGTTCTACGCTGCAAATCTTATCGCCAGAAATACGGATCGAACAAGACGAGGAGCGCAAAGAGCTCAAGCCTGCCGAGAAGCATCAGACCGGTCAGAATCCATTTCGCCATGTCGGGCAGCGAGGAGAAATTTCCGGCGGGTCCGATGATCTCGCCGAGCCCGGGGCCGACATTGCACAGCGCCGTCGCGGACGCCGACATGGCGGTGACGAAGTCGAGCCCCGTGAGCGACAGGGCGAAGCCGCCGACGCTGAACGCGCCCACGAAAAGCGCCAGGAAAGCCAGCACCGAAAGCCCGATCTCGCTGTCGAGCTTGACCCCGCCATAGGCATTCGCCTGGACGATGGAGGGCGAGTGAAGCCGGCGAAGATGCGCGCCGGCATAGATCCCCAGAAGCTGGAAGCGGTAGACCTTGATGGCGCCGCTGGTCGAGCCCGCGCAGCCGCCGATGAACGTGAGGGCGAAGAAAAGCCCGATAAAACCGGCGCCCCAGAGTTGATAATCCTCGCCTGCAAAGCCCGTGGTGGTGACGATGGAGACCACATGCAGCGCGACCCGCGTCAGCGCGTCGCCGCCGTCATCCATGCCGGCCAGCATCACCGCCCCGGCGGCTGAAATGACTGCGAGAAAACCCAGAAAAGGGAGCGCCTGCGGGTCTTGCAGAAACGCGCGGGGCTCGCCGGAAAAGGATTTCAGATAGGCCATGAAAGGCAGCGCCCCTGCGGTCATGAACAGGACCGCGGTCCAGGAGATCGCCGCGCTGTCGAAATGGCCGAGCGAAGCGTCATGGGTCGAGTAGCCGCCCGTCGACAGGGTCGTCATGGCGTGATTGATCGCATCGAACGCGGACATGCCGGCCATGGCGTAGGCGCCGGCGCAGAGCAGCGTCAGGACAAGATAGAGCGCGGCGATGGAATTGATCAGCGCGATCGGCCGCGCATGCAGGCTGGTTTCGGAGCGCGTCGAGCTTTCGAGCTGGAAGAGCTGCATGCCGCCGATGCGCAGGAAAGGCATCATGATGATCGCCATCAGGATGATGCCGACGCCGCCGATCCATTGCAGGACGGAGCGCCATAGAAGCAGCATCGGATCGAGATGATCGAGGCCCGTCAGAACGGTGGAGCCGGTGGTGGTGATCCCGGAAATGGTTTCAAAAAGCGCGTCGGTGAAACTCATCCCGAGATTGCTGAACAGGAAGGGCAACGCGGCCATCAGCGGAAACACGGTCCAGCAAAGGGCGGTCAAAATAAATCCGCTCCTGAGATCGAAGCGTTTCTCGCTGGCCGCGTTCCAGAACGCGCCCACAAGACCGCCGCCGAAGAGGCCGGAGATCACGGCGGCGAGCAGAAACCCTTGCCAGTTTTCATCGCTGATCGTGGCGTCCGCAGCCGTGAAGATCAGCTCCACGAAGGACAAGCCGCATAATAAAAACCCGAGCGCCAGGAAGGGCCGGCTCAGCATTTTCATGTCCTCTGCTTCAGCGCGCGCCCATCACCGCCAGCGCCAGCGCGGCGCGTTCGACGATTTCGCGCTGCGGCGCGCCGGTGGATTTGGCGTCAAGTTCGGCATCGATCAGCATACGGAGCGCTCGTTCGAGTTTCGGGCCCCGCCATTTGTAAAGCCGGTTTTCAAAGGCCCGTTCCTCTGCGAAGAAGACCGGGGGGCGCAGCTTTTTCATGGCCGAGGAAGCGCTCTCGCCGGAATCCATGAAATCCTGGGCGGTCTTAAGGCGCGCAAACTGGCGTTGCAGGGCGCGCAACAGGCCGATGGGGCTCGCCCCCGCCGCCGACGCCTTGTGCAGGGCGGCGGCCAGTCTTTTCGGCGCGCCGTCGGCGGCGGCCGACGCGGTGTCGTCCATGGCGTCGCCGAGCCCGTCCACCAGCGAGCCCCTGACGTCTTCAAGGGAGATGCTCGCCGGGCCGTCGCGCAGCGCCGCGGGGCCCTTATAGAGGATCAGCTTGTCGATCTCGGCGCGGGAAAGTCCATGATCCTCGCCGAGGATCGCGACCAGAAGATCGAGCGCGTCGCTCTCGAAGCGTAAATCTTCGGCGGCGGCGGCCTCCTGCGCCATGGCGCGCACATCCGCCGGCCCGTCTGCGTAACAGGGCAGCGCGGCGCCGCGTTTCGATTTCTCGAAGGCTTTTCTGAGGCCCGATCGCGGGGAAAGCTCTCCGGCCTCGATGATGACGACGCCGTTTGGTTTCAGATGGCCGCTGTCGAGCCCTTCGAGCAGCGTCTGGACGGCTTTCACCGCGGCCTCCCCGCCGGTTCTGAGGCGGACGACGCGCTCGCCGCCGGCGAAGGAAAGGGCGGTGATTTCATCGGCGAGCCGGCCGGGTTCGTCCTTGAGGTCGGCGTCGGAAAGTTCGAGCGCGTTGAACGGGTCTTTCAGATCGTCGACGACGCGTGATGCGATATGTAGCGCGCGCTCGAGGGCGAGGCCTGAATCCGGTCCGTAGATCAGGACGGCGGCGACATCCTTGTCGCGCGCAGCGAGAAAACTTTTGATGGCGCGGCCCTTCAGCGCGACCATGGCCTATTCTTCGTCTTCTTTGTTTTCAATGACGAGCGGCGCGTCGAAGCCTTCGCTTCCGATAATCGGCTCCACGACCCCGCCGCGGCTCGGCTCGTTGAGGATCTCCGACGGGTCGAGATCGGTCTCGAAATCCCGTCCGTCTGACTTGGCGCGTTCTTCCGGCGTCTGGTTGAACTGGATGAGGAGGTCGCGTTCGATCTCTTCGGCGAGAAGCCGCGCGGCTTTTTCGATGGCCGTTCTTTCGGCGAACAGCGTCGAATATTGCGAGCTGACAATGTTGTAGGAGGTCACCGCGCGGGCGACGCCGTTGAAGCGCTCGCCGGTTTGCGTGTCGACGACCTGATAGCGCGCCGACAGGCGGTAATTATAGCGCGTCACGGTGGCGTCGATCTGAACGGCGAGCCGTTCGGCGCGCTCGTTCGCCTGAACGAAAAGGTTATAGCGCGGGGTTTCGCCGTCGACCGCGCCCATGCGTCCGCCGAGCGCCTCGGCGATATAAGGCGCGACGGTTTCGGGCGCGGAAACGGTGCGCACCGAGACAAGCCGGCTGACCGCCGTGCCGCCCTCGGGCGTTGCGTAAAGCGGCTGGAATCCGCAGCCGGAAACAAGAAGCGCGCCGGAAATAAGGGCGGCGAATGCGGCGCTGCGTTTCATCGGCCTGTTCCTTTCCGCCGCGTCGAACCGGCGATTAATTGGCGACGATATTGACGATCCGTCCGGGCACCACGACGACCTTGCGGACGGTCTTGCCCTCAATATGCCGCTTTACGGCCTCGTCGGACAAGGCCGCTTGTTCCACAGTTTCCTTGTCGGCGTCCGCCGCAATGGCGAGCTCGCCGCGGCGCTTGCCGTTGACCTGAAGGCCAAGGACGACTTCGTCCTTGGCGAGCAGCGCCGGATCGGCCTTCGGCCAGGGCGCGTCGCAGACCATCCCGTCTCCGCCGAGGGCTTCCCACGCCTCTTCCGCAAGATGCGGCGTGAAGGGCGCGATCAGGCGGGCGAGCGCCGACAGGGCTTCGGCGCGGGCCCATGATGAGGCGGCGCTTTCTTTCTTGAGCGCGTTCAGGAATTCATAGATGCGCGCGATCGCCTTGTTGAAGCGGAAATGGTCAATGTCGTCGGTGACGCCGGCGATGGCGGCGTGGGTCGCCTGGCGCAAGGGCTTGTCGGCGTCGCTCGCTTCCGGTTTCGACAGGTCTGCGGTTTTCAAGGCGCCGGGCGCCGCCTGCACTGCGTCCCAGATGCGGTTGATCAGTTTCCACGCGCCCTCAACGCCCGAGTCGGTCCATTCGACGTCGCGTTCCGGCGGCGAGTCGGAGAGCATGAACCAGCGCGCCGCATCGGCGCCGTAAGTCTCCGCGATCTTCTCCGGCGAGACCACGTTCTTTTTCGACTTCGACATCTTTTCGATGGGGCCGGTCTTTACCGGCTTGCCGTTGTCGGCGCGTTTCGCCCCGCCCTTCTCGACAATCACGTCTTCCGGCAACAGCCATTCTTTCGTGTCTTCATCGCGATAAGTCGCGTGCACGACCATGCCTTGCGTAAAGAGATTGGCGAACGGTTCGTCTACGGACAAATGCCCGACTTTCTTCATGGCGCGGGTGAAAAAGCGCGCATAAAGAAGGTGCAAAATAGCGTGTTCGATGCCGCCGATATATTGGTCCACAGGCAGCCAGTAATCGGCCGTGTCTTTATCGACGGGTTTGTCTTCGGGCTGCGAGGCGAAGCGCGCGAAATACCAGGACGAGTCGACAAAGGTGTCGAAGGTGTCGGTCTCGCGCCTTCCCTTGCCGCCGCATTGCGGGCAGTCCGCATGCTTCCAGGTCGGGTGCCGGTCGAGGGGGTTGCCGGGCTCTGAGAAGTCGGCCTCCTCGGGCAGCTTCACCGGCAGGTCCTTTTCGGGGACTGCGACGACGCCGCATTTTTCGCAATGGATCGCCGGGATCGGACAGCCCCAATAGCGCTGGCGCGAAACGCCCCAGTCTCTGAGGCGGAACTGCGTGACGCCCTTCCCTAACCCCATCTCCTCGATCTTCTTGATCGCCGTCGCGATCGCCTCTTCGACGGAAAGCCCGTTCAGGAAATCCGAATTGAAGATCGTTCCCGGCCCGATATAGGGCTCGCCGTCGAGTGCGTAGCTTGCGGCGTCTGCACCCTCGGGCAGCACCACGGGCGGGATGGCGAGATCGTATTTGGTCGCGAAATCATAGTCGCGCTGGTCATGGGCCGGACAGCCGAAGATCGCGCCCGTGCCGTAGCCCATCAACACGAAATTCGCGACATAGACCGGCAGGGTCCGGCCGTCGAACGGATGGCCGGTTTCGAGCGCCGTCTTGTAGCCGCGCTTTTCGGCTTTCTCGATGGCTTCTTCGGAGGTGCCCGCGCTCTGGCATTCGGCGATGAAGTCTTTGAGGCCCTTGTCCGTTTGCGCCAGCTCGACGGCCAGCGGGTGGTCCGGCGAGATCGCGATGAAGCTCGCGCCGTAGAGGGTGTCGGGGCGCGTGGTGAAGACCTCGATCCCCTCCTCATAGCCCGCGGGCGCATTCGTTCCGTCTGCAAAACGGAACTTCATCTGCAAGCCTTTTGACTTGCCGATCCAGTTCTTCTGCATCAGGCGGACATTGTCCGGCCAGCCGGACAAACGCCCGTCATCAAGCGCCGCCAAGAGATCTTCCGCATAGTCGGTGATCTTCAGGAACCACTGGGAGAGCTTGCGCCGCTCAACGGGCGCGCCCGAGCGCCAGCCCTTGCCGTCGATCACCTGCTCATTGGCGAGCACGGTCTGGTCCACCGGGTCCCAGTTGACGAGGCTTTCCTTGCGGTAGGCGAGGCCCGCCTTCCAGAACTCCAGAAACATGCGCTGCTGGTGTTCGTAATATTCCGGGTCGCAGGTGGCGAATTCGCGGGACCAGTCGATGGAAAGACCCATCTGTTTGAGCTGCCCGCGCATGATGTCGATATTGCCGTAAGTCCATTTCGCCGGATGCGAGCCGGTCTGCATCGCGGCGTTTTCCGCCGGCATGCCGAAGGCGTCCCAACCCATGGGATGAAGAACGTTGAACCCGAGGGCCTTTTTGTAGCGCGCGATGACGTCGCCCATGGCGTAATTGCGCACATGGCCGATATGGATGCGACCCGAGGGATAGGGGAACATCTCGAGGACGTAATATTTCGGCTTCGCCTTGTCGGCGCTGGTTTCAAAGGCTTTGGCCTCGGTCCAGCGCTCCTGCCATTTCGGCTCGGCTTCTTTCGGGTTGTAGCGGGACATGATTCAGGGACTGGGGATTAGGGAATAGGGATTAGACGGACTGGCGGATGGCTTAGAACAATCCAAGCGCATTCCCAATCCCTAATCCCGAAAACCTAGTCCCTGCTCTTTAGCCTTCGATCTGGTTTAGGCGAAGCTGGCGCGCGCGGGTGAGGATCGCGTTCTCGATCTCGCGGCCTGTCGCCGGATTAACCGTGGCGTCGTTCCAGACGCCGTCCTCGCCCTGCACCTGGCGGAACACCGAAACGCGCAGCGCGTCGGCGCGCAGCGAGGAATCGAGGATGTAGACATTGGTCTTGAAACGCTCGCCCGGGATCTCGGGATTCACATACCAATCGGTGATAATCAGCCCGGCGATCGGGTCGGCGGAGAAAACCGGCAGGAAATCAAGGGTTTCCAGCGACGCCGCCCAGAGATAGCGGTTCACCGTGGTCGCCTGGGCGTGGCCGGACTTGTAATTGGCCAGAGTCTCGTTGCGGGTGCCGCTGGCGCTTGAATTGCCGCCGCAGGCGGCCAGCGCCGCGCTCGCGCTTGCCAAAGCCAAGACTTTGAACATGCTAACTTTTTCGGGCTTCATGTAGTATCGTCCCATTCCTGTGAGCTGCTCCGGAGCATCCCCCGACGCCGGAGAGTGGCTTTCCTACCACAAACCGGCAATTACACAACGTCAAAGCGCCGGCTCGCTTGAACGCCCCAAGGCGGTGGGCCATTATAAGCCAAGGTCATAAAGCTGTTAACTTTATGTCGTTAATCTTTTTGCGCGCCTTTTTAGCACTTGCCATGGCGCGGAAATTGAACGCAAAAGCCGCGGGGGCGGCCGAAAGCGGGATTGATTGGCGGCAGGGCTTGCAGCGTCAGGGGTCTGTTGCGTGAGGGGAAGCCGGTTCGCCGGCGGCGTTCGGGACGGCGGGGGCCGGGTCGGGCGGAACGAAGACAGAAAGAAGATGATGTCCCGGCATTGCATCGGGGCGCACTGACGGTAGAAGCGCGAAGACGTTGAGTAGACGTAAGAACAGCGGGTTGAGCAAGGAATGACCGGTCTTCGGAGAGTGTTGCTAGGCGCAGGCGCGGCGGTGATCACCGCCGGCGCGGCCTATGCCGCCGATCCGGTCGAGATTGAGATCGACGGCGAGGCGAGCGCAGCGGCGGGCCTTGTCGACGGCGACGCCAAAGGCGACGCCAATGCCGAGATCAACGTCAAGGGATCGACCATCCTCGATAACGGCCTTGAAATCGGCGCCGGGCTTTCCGCCCGCCTCGACGGCCAGCAGCCGCGCCAGCTTTTCGCCGGCGGGCGCTATTCTAGCCTTCTTATCGGCGGCCCGCGCGGGATCGCGCCGTCCGACAGCGACGCTTACCTTCAGGGCGCTTACGGTTATGCGCGCGGCTCTTTCGGCCAGCTGATCGTCGGCCGTGAAAAAGGCGTGGCGCGGATGCTCGCGGTCTCCTCGCCGACGATTTTCACGTCGGTGAATGTCAGCAACTGGCAGACGGATCTTTCCGGCCTCAACGACATTCATACGCTGAACGATTTCACCGGCTATTCCACCAAGTTCACCTATATGCCGCCCGCGAATTTTCTCGGCGGCGTTCTCGGCGGGTTGCAGCTCGGGGTTTCCTATTCGCCGGCCTTGCGCAATTGCGGCGATCTCATCTGCGCGCCGCAGGGCGGGTTCCTGATTTCACCCGAAGGCGTCACGCTCACCAGCGAAAGCCATTGGGACGATGCGATCGAGGCGGCGCTTTACTATGAGCGCGGCATCCGGCTTTCGAGCAAGGATCGGCTTTATCTCGGCGTCGGCGCGAGCTTCGTGACGGCGGACGAAGACACGCTCGCCCCGCCTTCGATCTATAATGATTACGAAGCCTACTCCATCGGGCTCAATCTCGCCTTCCGCGGCATCACGCTCGGCGGTTCGGTCAAGTCGACCAACGCCGGCCTCGCCTCTTTCGAAGATGACGGCTATCTCGCCTTCGATGCGGGGCTGACTTTCCGCACCGGCGAGGACGAAGGCGACGTCGCCTTCATGGTTGGCGTCGGCCAGTCGGAAGCGAACGCGCTCGCCGCGAACCCGTTGGACCCTGCGCTTTTCCGCGATACGCGCTCCGCTCAGGCGGGCGTGACCTATGTTCTCGGACGCGGCATCACGGTCGGCGCAGCCGCCCAGTATGTGGAATCCAAGAAGCCTGTCGCCGCAGGGGGCCCGGAAGAGGCCGCCACGGTGGTGATCGAAAGCTCGATCAAATTCTAAAGTTTCTAAGCGCCTAGCTGCTTAGAGGGGATATGAAACAGGGCGGTCCTTTTTAAGGCCGCCCTGTTTTTTATTTTGCTTTTGCGGGGAGAAATCATGCTGCGCGGCGTTCTCTTTTGCTGTTATGCTCGCGGCGTTGGCGGCGTCATGCAGCGCATCTGAAAAACAGTGCGCATGCCGATTATCGTGGAGACGCCTTGATGTCTAAGAACAATCGCATCGACTATGTGGAGCTTGCGGCGGAAGACCTTTCCGTCGCGAAAGCGTTTTACGCACGCGCCTTTGGTTGGACCTTCCAGGATTGGGGCGAGACCTACGCCGCCTTCGAAAACGCCGGTCTCGACGGCGGCATTCGCGGCGGTGAAAAGCCGGTTGCGGGATCGACCCTCGTCATTCTTTATGCAGACGATCTTGAAGCGACGGAAAAAAGCGTCGTCGATGCGGGCGGCGAGATTACCGAGCGTCACGAGTTTCCAGGCGGTCGGCGGTTTCATTTCCGCGATACGGCCGGCAATGTGCTCGCCGTGTGGACGCCGGTCGCGAGCGAGTAATCACCCTAGAAACGCGCCGATGGCGGCGAGCCCCGCGACATTGGGACCGGCGAGAGCGCCTGCGTTTTTTTCATCGGCGCCGCCCAGCGCCAGCACCGGGATGGGCGCCGCGGCGGCGAGCCTTTTGAACGCCGCGGCGCCGAGGCTGCCGGCGCCCCGATGGCTGCCGGTCGGAAAGGCTGGAGAGAGGAGCGCAAGAGCCGCGCCCCGCTCTTTCGCGCGCCCCAGCTCGTCTGCGCTATGCGCAGACGCGGTGACAATGAGGCCGTCCGGCAAGGGCGCGGACGGCGAAAACCAGCGCGGCAGGTGAACGCCGTCAGCGCCGATCCTTTGCGCCAGGCCGATATCGGCGCCGATGATGAGTTTAACGCCGCGCCGTTCGCAGACGGATTTTAATTGCGCAGCAAGCCCCGCCCGTCCCTTCATCGCGTAATCGCGCAGGATCACCGCCGAGCCTTCGGGCAGGGCCCGCGCCACGAGCAGGGGATGCGGCGCGCGGCCCGCATCGGTCATGAAGGCGAGCGAAAAGGGCGGCACAACAGCCGATTGGCGTTTGAGCGCGGCGGCGGCCGCTGCTAGCTTCGCCGCCCGCATACGGAGCCCTTCATGTCGTCCCAAGAAAACCCTCCCAGCGCCGGTCCTGACGATCCGGCGGCCAATCTCGCAAGGATCAAGGCGGAAATCGAGACCGCGCTGAAAGAGGCGGGCCGCGAACCGGGCTCCGTCGCCCTTACCGCCGTCTCGAAGTTTCACGAGGCGGACCGCATCGAGCCGGTGCTCGCGGCGGGCCACCGAGTTTTCGGGGAGAACCGGGTTCAGGAGGCGCTGAAGAAATGGCCGCCCCTGAAAGAAAAATACCCGGATATCGAATTGCGGCTGATCGGCCCCCTCCAGACCAACAAGGCGAAGGAGGCGGTGGCGGCTTTCGACGTCATTGAGAGCCTCGACCGGCCGAAGCTCGCCCGCATGCTCGCCAGCGAAATGGAGAAGCAGGACCGGCGTCCGAAGCTCTATATTCAGGTGAATACCGGCGAGGAAGCGCAAAAAGCGGGCCTCGCGCCCGCAGAGGTTCCGGCCTTCCTGGCGCAGTGCCGGGAGGAATTCGGGCTCGAGATCGAGGGGCTGATGTGCATTCCGCCGGCGGAGGACGACCCCGCCCCGCATTTCGCCCTGCTCGCCAAGCTGGCGAAAAGCCTAAGCCTTTCCGGGCTTTCCATGGGCATGAGCGGGGATTATCGGATCGCCGCCCAGCTCGGCGCCACCCATGTGCGGATCGGGACGGCGATTTTCGGCGCGCGGCCTGTTAAAGAAGAGATCACGGGCGCCTAACGAAAAGTTGTAGGCGCGCAGAATTCAAAAGCGGGTCAGTCGGGACTATGTCCCGCGGACTGCAATTCATGATATGGGCGAGAGAAGCATGAACCGTGTAAAGAAAATTCTCCTGGTCGATGACGATGAGCTGTTGTGCGAGGCGCTGATCGATCAGTTTTCCGTGCATGACGAATTCTCCGTGGAGCCTGTCTCCACCGCACAAGGCGCCGTCGACCGCGTCAAGGATGAGGCGCATATCGATCTCATGTTGCTCGATGTGGGCCTGCCCGACATGGACGGGCGCGAGGCCTGCCGCATCATGCGCAAGAACGGCTTCAAGTCTCCGATCATCATGCTGACCGGCGCCGACACCGAAGCCGACACGATCCTCGGGCTCGACGCGGGCGCCAATGATTACGTCTCGAAGCCGTTCAAATTCGGCGTTCTCCTCGCCCGCGTGCGGGCTCATCTGCGCAGCCACGAACAGAGCGAGGACGCGGTCTTCAAGGTGGGGCCGTATGAATTTCGCCCGGCCGTGAAGATGCTGGTGACGCCTGAAGAAAAGAAGATCCGCCTCACCGAAAAAGAAACGTCGATCCTGAAGTTTCTTTACCGCGCCGGCGGCAAGCCGGTGACGCGCGACGTCTTGCTGGACGAGGTCTGGGGCTATAATTCGGGCGTCACGACGCACACGCTTGAAACCCATGTCTATCGCCTGCGCCAGAAGATCGAGCCCGATCCGTCGAACGCCTCGATCCTCCTGACCGAAAGCGGCGGGTACAGACTATCTCTTTAGGAGCGCGCCCACAAAAAGCAGCTCCCGGGTTTTGGGCGATTTGTTTTCGGGCGCGCGGCCGCTAAAAGGAAGACAATGACCGTTACGATCTATCATAATCCGCGTTGTTCGAAATCGCGCCAGACGCTGGCGTTGCTCGAGGACAAAGGCGTCGAGCCGGAGGTTGTTCTCTATCTCGAGAACCCGCCCTCGAAAGCGACGCTGAAAGGCCTTGTGAAAAAGCTTGGCTTCGACTCCGCGCGGGACATGATGCGCGTCAAGGAAGCGCCCTATGTGGAGCTCGACCTCAAAAACGCGACGGCGGAAACGGCGCTGATCGACGCCATGGCCGAAAATCCGATCCTCATCGAGCGGCCGATTGTGGTCAATGGCGATAAGGCGGCCATTGGCCGCCCGCCCGAAAGCGTGCTCGAGATTCTCTAAACATTAGATGCACTCGCCGGCGTCGAGCTTTTCCAGGATCGCCCGCGCCCGCGCCCGATAGGAAAGTTTCGCACCTTTCTCCATCTTGCCCAATGTGCGGTACATCTGGCCAAGCCGCGGATTGCCTTTCAGCTTCTTTTCGTTGCGCGCGAGAAAGTCCCAGTAAAGCGCGTTGAAGGGACAGGCGTCTTCTTCGGTTTTCTTCGACACATTGTAGCGGCAGTTCTTGCAGTAATCGGACATGCGGTTGATGTAGGCGCCGGAGGCCGCATAAGGCTTTGAGCCGAGCGCGCCGCCGTCCGCATATTGCGACATGCCGATGACGTTCGGCGCCTCGACCCATTCGAAGGCGTCGAAATAGACGATCAGATACCATTCATGCACGTCGTAAGGGTCGATCCCGGCGAGCATGGCGAACAGACCCGTCACCATCAGGCGCTGAATGTGATGGGCGTAGGCGTCTTCTTTCGTCTGCGTCACCGTCTCGCGGATGCAGGCCATGTCGGTGTCGCCGGACCAGTAAAACCACGGCAGCTTGCGCGTGTTGTCGAAGAAATTCTGATCGAGATACTCCTCGCCGCCGCGCCAATACATGCCGCGCACATATTCGCGCCAGCCGATGATTTGGCGGATGAAGCCCTCGACGGCGTTCAAAGGCGCGTCGCCGTCACGATAGGCTTTCTCCGCGCGTTCGCAGACTTCGAGCGGGTCAAGAAGCCCCATATTGATGTAAGCGGACAGCACCGAGTGATAGAGAAAGCGCTCGCCCGTCAGCATGGCGTCCTGAAAATCGCCGAAGCGCGGCAAGGCTTCCTTGATGAAATGGCCCAGCGCTTTCAGGGCCTCTTTGCGCGTTACCGCGTAATGGAAAGGCTCGGCGTCGCCGAAATGATCGGCGAAACGCTCCTCCACGAGCGCGATGATGTCTGCCGTGGTTTTATCCGGCTTGAATGAAGGCGGCGCCGGCATGAAGAGATCGCGGGAGGCGGGCTTGCGGTTTTCCTTGTCGTAATTCCACGCCCCGCCTGCGGGCTTGTCGCCGTCCATTAAAAGCCCGGTTTTGCGGCGCATCTCGCGATAAAAATATTCCATGCGCAGTTGCTTGCGCCCGTCCGCCCAGGCCTCGAATTCCTCATGGCTGGCGATGAAGCGGTCATCGGGACGGATCTCGACAGGAACGGAAAGGCTCATCTTCCAGCCTTCGGCTTCGTGCCGGACGCGCCGTTCGCTCGGCTCGGTGACGATCAGCTCTTCCGCGCCATGTTTTTCAATCGCCGCTTTCGCAAGATCGGAAAAAGAACGGATGTCGTCATCATCGTCGAGCTTTCGGTAATCGACCTTGTAGCCGTCCTTTTTCAGCTCTTCGGCGAAATGGCGCATGGCCGACAGAACGAGAATGAGTTTCTTCTTGTGGTGCTTGACGCTCGTCGTCTCGTCCATGAGCTCGCCCATGACGATCACGTCTTTTGTCTTGCGCGCGTCTTTCAGGCTCGAAACCCCGCGCGAAAGCTGGTCGCCCATGATGAGGATCGCGCGTTTTCCGCTCACCAGGCGATTTCCTCGCCGGCGTAATCGAAAAACCCGCCGGATTGTTCCGGCGTCAGGGAGGCGATGACGGAAAGAAGGTTGCGCGCCGCCTCATCGCGCGTCGCAGTGTAGCGCCCGCGCGCATATTTTTGCGTCAGCGGCGTTTCGATGGTGCCGGGATGCAGGGCGGCGATGACGCTTTGCCTGTTGCGCCGCGTTTCCTCGATGGCGGCGCATCTGACGATCTGGTTGAGCGCGGCTTTCGAGGCGCGATAGCTCATCCAGCCGCCGAGCCGGTTGTCGCCAATGGAGCCGACCCGCGCCGACAGCGTCGCGAAGGCCGTGCGCCCTTCGCGTTTCAGAAAGGGCAGAAAATATTTGAAAGCGAGCGCTGTTCCGACGGCGTTGACGGCGAAGGCGCGCGCCATGGCGCCGGCGTCAATTTCCTTGAAGGCTTTTTCCGGCCCCGCGCCGTTTGTTTCCAATATGCCCGATGCGTTGAAGATGAGGCCGAGGCCCTCCCCCGCGTCGATCTTTTCCGACGCTGCGGCGACGCTTTGTTCATCACTGAGATCGAGCCCGTCTTCGCGGCGGGAAAGCGTGACGAGGCGCCGGCAATTCGGGTCGTTGCGCAAAGCCGCTGAGACAGCGGCGCCGATGCCGCCGGATGCGCCGATCACCAGGGCGTCGAAAGGGCCTTCCGTCATCCGCTCAATAGTCGCTCGATTGCCTCGCGCTCATTCATCAGGGCGCGGTATCCTTCCTCGATGAATTCATCGGCGCGGTCAAAGGCCGTGGGCATGGCGTCGCGCATATCCGGCTTCACAAGTATGTCAGGCGGTTCGGCGACGGCGCGCGCGCGCGCCAGATGCATCTGGAAAATGTCAGCGGCCGCATAGGCGGTCTCGAACAGATGCGGGCGCGCCCCGGCGCGGGCTTTCGCCATGGCGAACTGATAGTCGATGGCTTTGCGCGTATCGTCGATGAGCCGTGTCACGGCGCCGGTCATGGTGTCCGGATGGGGCTCGGGTATCTCAATCGGCGCCGGCAGTCTTTCCGCTGGCGGGTCGAAACGGTCGAGCACGCGCGGGACGGCGTTGAGGTCGACGCAGATGACGGCCTCGGCCCCGAGCTTGCGCGCGAGCGAGACCGGCGCCGGATTGGCGAGCGCGCCGTCGACCAGCCATTTGCCGCGCCTCTCGACGGCGTGGAACACAACCGGAATGGCGCTTGAGGCGCGCGCCGCGTCGATGACCGAGCCGGACGTGATCTCAACCTCCTCGCCGGTGGAAAGATCGGCGGCGACGGCGCCGAACTTCACATCGAGATCCTCGATCGCCTTGTCATAGTCCTTGAAGGCCTCGAAGGCGGGCGCGACGTCGATAAAGCCGCCCTTGTGCAGCTTGAAGGCGAAGCTCTGCATCGCGGAGAGCGGCTTTAAGGTGCGGGCCCAGCGCTCGAATTCGTCGAGCGCGCCAAGAAGATGCGCCCCGCCCACCAGCGCCCCGACGGAACAGCCGGCAATGGCGTGCGGCCTGGCGCCGATTTCCTCAAGCGCCCTCAAGACGCCGATATGGGCCCAGCCCCGGGCCGCGCCGGAGCCGAGGACCAGTCCGAGTTTCTTGCTCATCGCGCTGTTCTCCGCCGGTTATGGTTCTGGCGAGCTGGGGCGTCCCGCTGCGCCGGGCAATGCTGACAAAATCATAATGCGGCGGGGCGCGCCGCAGAAAGGGCGAATGGCGCAAAGCCGAACAGAAATGCGCCCGATGCGGGAAAACCGGCGTCCCGCGATGGTGGCGTGGGCCTTCGAACCGCGCCATAGTCGGGGGTTCGAATCACCCTTTTCGGAGAGAGCCCCTTGTCCGGCGCAGAGCCCGCCAAATCCTTGCGAGACGATGTCTCCAAAGACGCGCCTGATCATGGCTCTGGCCATGGCGAGACGGCTGCGCCGCCGCGCCCGCACACACCTGATGAAATCGTCGCGATGATGGACGACGCCGCGGCGAAAGCAGGCAAGCGCGACAAGGCGCCCGGCGGCGGCTTTTTCAATGCGGCGACTTTCTGGCTCCTCTGGGCGGGGGTTTTCACCGCCGTCGCCGCGATCATCTATGTGATCCTGTCGGCGCGCGATTCCGGGGGCGCTGGGATCATCCTTGCCGGAGGGCTCGCCCTCCTGATCGCGGTGTTCCTCACGGGGGCCGCCATGAAAATGTTTTCCCCGGTCCTCGTCGCCGGGGTGATGCTGCGCCGGGCGACCGGCAAGAAGCCGGCTGAGGCGGTGGAGCTCGCCGGCGCGGAGATCCTCGGCGCCCTGGGCCTTGCGGAACGGGTGCTCGATTCCGACCAGGACGCGCGGCTCGTCGCCCGCCGCGACGGCGTGGTCACCTACGCCAACCGCGCCTATTTCCAGCTCGCCCGGTCCGCCGGCGTCATGGGCCCCGCCGGCCTGCCGCCGCGCATCGACCGTCTGTTCGCCCAGCAAGGCGCCGAAGCGACGAAGGTCTTCCGCCTGTGCAAGGCTGCAAAAAGCGCCGAGGCGGGCGAGGAGATCATCTATCAGACCATGGGGCTTGCGGGCGGGGGCCAGCGCCGCCGGTTTGAAGTCAGCGTCAGGCCCATTCGCGGCTCCGACGAGCATGTCACCTGGCGCCTGCGCGAATTGCCGGTGGACGAAAAAGAACATGACAGTCTCGCCGCGGCCTATGCGGATTTCCCGCAGGCGGTCTTTGCGCTCGAGAAATCTGGCCAGATCGCCTGGGCCAACGCCGCGGCGCGGGACAAGCTCGGCGCCGCGCGCGGGCAATTGCAGACCATTGACGACATCGTTCTCGGCGAGACTGGCGATATTGTCAGCGGGCTCTGGCGCATCGACCGCGAACCGCTGAGCGCGCAGGTGCGCCGGAAAAACGCCGATCCCGCCGAGGCGAGTTTCGTCGCCTTCCGCCGCGGCGGCGTCGGCGAAGGCTTCGCCTGCGTCGAGATGATGATCGACGACGCCGCCGATGAAACCGAAGATGTGGCGCTCTCCGGCGACATCTCGGAATCGCCCTTCGGCGTGGCGATCGTCGAAGGCGAGATCAATCGCGAAGGCCGCATCATCGAGGCCAACAAGGCCTTCACCGACGCTTTCGGCGCGCAGAAGAAAAACGCGCCGCTGGTCAAATCCGTGACCCAGGCGACGCTCGAGGAACTGGCCGATGAAATCCGCCGCAAGACCCGCGCAGGCGGCGCCCCGAAAGGCATCGAGACCACCGTCGGGACCGGCGTTCACGCGCGCACCTATGCGCTGTTCGCCCGCCCCGTGCGCAGAAAGCGCGGCTCCTATGGGGTCCGGCGCACCCTCCTCTATTCGGTCGACGTCACCGACCGCAAACAGATGGAAGAGGAATATGCGCAGGACCAGAAGCTGCGCGGCATCGGCGAGCTCGCAAGCAAGGTCGCGCACGACTTCAACAATTATCTCCAGGTGGTGATCGGCCATTGCGAAAGGCTGATGCTGAAACATCCCGCCGGCGATCCGGCCTATGCGGACCTCATCCAGATCCGCGAAAACGCCCAGCGCGCGGCGAACACCACGAAACAGCTTCTCGCTTTCTCGCGCAAACAGACGCTCAAAAAAGAAGTCCTGTCGATCACCGAAATCCTGCGCGATTTCTCACGCTTCCTGACGCGCACCATCGGCGAAAAGGTCAAGCTCGAGCTCGTGAACGGGCGCGGCCTGCCGACCGTGCGGGTCGACCGTCACCAGCTTGAAACGGCGATCATGAACCTTGCGGTCAATGCGCGCGACGCCATGGGCGCGAAAGGCGGCACGCTGACCATCCGCACGCAATGCATTACCGCGGACGAAGTGAAGACCCGCGACGTGCCGGGGCTTCTCAATCAGGATTACGTGCTCATTGAAGTCTCCGACACCGGCCCGGGCATTCCAGAGGACATTGCCGGAAAAGTCTTCGACCCGTTCTTCACGACAAAAGACACCGGCAAGGGCACCGGCCTCGGCCTGTCGACGGTTTACGGGATCATTCGCCAGCTCGACGGCGCCATCAACCTGAAAAGCGAGAAGGGCAAGGGCGCGAGTTTCGAGATGTATCTGCCGGCCTATGATCAGGAAAAGCCCGCAGAGCCGGAAGCGGAAACAACCAAAAAGGCGGCGCCCTCGCCCCGCCCCGCAGAGCCTCAGGATCTCACCGGCGCGGGCCGCGTTCTTATCGTCGAGGATGAGGATCCGGTGCGCAATTTCGTGGTCGCGACGCTGACCGATTGCGGGTATGAAGTCGCCGAGGCCGCCGACGCCGAAGAGGCGCTTGAGCTGTTGGAAGAAGACATGGATTTCGATCTCGTTATTTCCGACGTGATGATGCCGGACATCGACGGGCCCAGCATGGTCAAGCAGGCGCGCGAAACGCTGGGGCTTAAATCGAAAGTGATTTTCATGTCGGCTTATGCGGAGGCGGCGGTGCGCGATCAGCTCGATCTCATCGACGGCGCGGGCTATATCCAGAAGCCTTTCACGCTGCAGGGGATCGCGGCGGAAGTGAAGCAGGCGCTTTATCCGTCTGCGGAAGATCAAGACTGAACAGGAGGCGGCGCGCTGGGCGGCGCGCCGGTATTGAGGCGGCATGAGGCAGATCGTTTTCGACCTCGAGACGACGGGATTTAAGTTTTCCGAAGGCCACCGGATCGTTGAGATCGGCGGCGTGGAAATGGTCAACGGCGCGGTGACCGGACGCAATTTCCACACCTATGTGAACCCCGAACGCGACATGCCCATGGGCGCTTACGAGGTGCACGGGCTCTCCGCGGAATTCCTGCGCGACAAGCCGTTGTTCAAGGATCCGTGCGTCGCCGAGGCGTTCTTGGAGTTCGTCGGCGACGCGCAGCTCGTCGCCCATAACGGCATCGGCTTCGACCTGCCCTTCCTGAACGCCGAACTCGGCGCGGCGGGGCTGCGCCTCCTCCCCAAGGACAATATCGTCGACACGCTGCATCTGGCGCGGCGGAAATTTCCGGGCGCTCCGGCGAGCCTTGACGCGCTCTGCGCGCGCTTTTCGATCGACACCTCGATCCGCGAGCGCGACGGCCACGGGGCGCTGCTCGACTCAAAGCTTCTAGCGACGGTCTATATCGAACTGACCGGCGGCCTTCAGGCCGGTCTTGATTTCAAGCGGGAAGACAGCGCCTCGGGCGGCGAAGGCCGCGTCAATGGCGGGCGCGCGCCGGCGCGCCAGCGGCCGCAAGCGTTGCCCTCTCTCGTGACGGATGCGGAGCGCGCGGCCCATGAGGCGTTCGTCGCCGAGCTTGGCGACGACGCGGTCTGGAAGAAAGCGGCGGCCGGGTAAGCCTGTTTACGCCTGGCCTTCGGGCGGGGTGGTCTGCGCGGCGCCGTTCTCCGCGCCAGCGGCGGGAGAGCCTTCCTGAGCGCGGCGCTGGGCGTTGGCGACATAAATGCTCATGAAGTCGATCGGCTCGAGCATTAGCGGCGGGAAGTTCCCGTTGCGCGTCGCGTCGGCGACGATCTGGCGCATGAACGGGAACAAGAGCCGCGGGCATTCCACCAGCATCACCATTTCAAGCTGCTCGCGCGGCACGCCGGTGATCTCGAAAACGCCGGCATAGGCCGCTTCCACCACGAACATGACTTCCGCGTTGTCGCGATTGGCGCGGGCGGAAACCGAAAGCTCGACCTCGTACTGGCTGGCGTTGAGGGCCCGTCCCTGCACGTCCACATTGACTTCGATCTTGGGCTGGGCGTTCGACTGATAGACGCCCGGCGCGCGGGGATTCTCGAAGGAAAGGTCCTTCAGATATTGCGCCAGCACGGTCAGCGACGGCGCGTCTTGCGGGTTGCCGCCTTGCGGGGCGGAATCGGGCGGGGTCGGCGTATCGGACATGAGATCGTCCCGTAAAGGATTTGCGGAAAAAGGAGCGCGCTCCTTACACGCACCGTCCCACGGCTGCAACCCGGCTGACCCGCGGCCCGGCCGGCGATGGCCCTCGTCAGCGCAGATAGTCGTCGTCGCGCCGCACTTCCTCCTCGCGGCGCACGATATGCCCGCGCACGGCCTTCAGAGCCATCCGGGCGATTATTCGCCGCACCGGCGGGACGAGGAGAATGAAGCCCGCCGCATCGGTGAGGAAGCCGGGGGTCATCAGGAAGGGCGCGGCGACGATCAGGAGCGCCCCGTCGACGGCGGAATCCACCGGCAGCCGGCCGGTCTCGAGGTCCGCGCGGGCCGCATGAAGGGCCCGGAGCCCCTGCCAGCGGATGATAAAGCCCCCCAGAAAGGCCGTGAGGAGGCACATGGCGATCACCGGCAGCACCCCGAAAGCCTGGGCGGCGGTCAAAAGCACGTAAATTTCGGCGATCGGGCCGAGGATAAACAGGGCGATAAGGGCGAACAGCATGGGTCCCCGGGTGTATTCTATGTGATAGGTCCTATATAGAACGTGCTTGAGCAATATTAAGGTTTTGGAGCGATATTCGCCCTTATGGATCCAGTGCTTCTTTTCTTCGCAGGCGTAGCGGCGTTCGTGATTTTCCGGCTGATTTCGGTGCTGGGCGCGCGCACCGGCCATGAGCAGCGTCACGATCTCGAAGCCGTCCGCGAAAGGGCGCGCTCGCAGGCGTCGGACAACCCGGCAGACGACGAAACGGCCATGCCGGAAGAGTCTGCGCCCAAGCCCGTCTCCACCAACGCCCGGGTCCTGCGCGACGCCGATCCAGCCTTCGACGAGGCGGCGTTCCTCGCCGGCGCCCGCGGCGCCTATGAAATGATCGTCGAATCCTTCGCGTCGGGCGACCTCAAATCGATCCGCCCCTATCTCAGCGATTCCGTATACGGCGCATTCAAGACCGCGGTCTCAGAGCGCGATGCGGCCGGCTATCAGAGCGATCTCAAATTCGTCGGCATCGAACATGCGGCGATCATCGACAGTTCGGTCGAGGACGGCGCCATGAATGCGGTCGTGGAATTCAAGTCCGACCAGGTGCGCGTCACCCGCGACCGTGACGGCGAGGTTGTCGAAGGCGATCCCAACCGCATCGATCTCGTCAAGGACCGCTGGACCTTTTCGCGCAAGCGCGCGAGCGGCGATCCCAACTGGACGCTTGTAGCGACCGGCGGCGGCGAATAAAACTTTCCGGCGCCGCAACAGGGGAGCGCCGGGCCGTGGTCCTTTCATGACAGCTTCAAAAGGAACGCTCCTGCGTCTGTTTCTGGCGGGCGCTGTTTTGGTTGCGGCGATTGCGACCGCGCTGGTTTTCACCGGCGTCATCCCGCCCTATTACGCGCGCGAATTTTCCGACGATGAGTTTGCGCCGCCCGCGCCGGCTTATCGCTTTATCGACTTTGACGACATTATCGGCTGGCGCCAGGATGATCCGAGCCTCGCCCTTGAAGCCTTTGTGCGGTCCTGTGCGGTTTTTGAAGCGCGGGATGCGAATGCTCCGGCTAACCCAATGGAAAGTTTAGGCCTTTCCGATCCGGCGGTGACCTTCTCCGGCGCCGTGGAGGACTGGCTGCGCCCTTGCGCCGAAGCGCGGGCGCTGATCGTCAGCGCCTATGCTGACCCCGCGAACCGGCGCGGCGCCTTGCGGTCTTTCTTTGAATTCCATTTCCAGCCTGTTGAGATCTTTTCTGTGCGCCAGCCGCTGCCCGAGGGCCGCGCCCATCGCGCCGGGCCGCGCATCGAGCGCGAAGGAACATTCACCGGCTATTTCGAGCCGGTTTATCAAGCCTCGCGCAACCGGTCCGATGCGCATACGGCGCCTGTTCTTCCGCGTCCGGATGATCTTGTGGAAGTCGATCTTGGTCTCTTCCGTGATGAGCTGAAGGGCGAACGGATCGCGGGCCGCGTCGAGAGCGGGCGGCTCCAACCCTATGAAGCGCGCGGTGACATCAGCGCTGGCGCCAAGGGCGAGGCGCTCGCCTGGCTCGACCCCAATGATCTGTTCTTTTTGCAGATACAAGGCTCGGGCCGTCTCGTCTTCGAAGATGGCGGCGTTATGCGCGTCGGTTACGCCGGCCAGAACGGCCACCCCTATACGGCCATCGGCCGGGTCATGGTCGAGCGCGGGGTGATGCCGCTCGAAGAGATCACCATGCAGTCGATCCGCGAATGGCTCGTCTCGGCGGAGCCGGGCGCGGCGGCGGATCTGAGAGACGAGAATGCCTCCTATGTTTTCTTCCGTGAACTGGAAACGGTCGCGCCGGAGCTCGGTCCCCTGGGTGCGCAAGGCGCGCCGCTGACGCCCGGGCGCTCGCTTGCCGTCGACCGGCGCTATCACACGCTCGGCGCGCCGGTGTGGGTCGATATCGAGCCCGTGAGCGGCGCCGGCGACAAGCCTATCCGGCGCCTCCTCATCGCGCAGGATACGGGCGGGGCCATCAGGGGGCCTGTCAGGGGCGATGTCTTCTGGGGCGCAGGCGATGACGCTGCGGCGATCGCCGGGCCCATGAACGCGAAAGGGGCGATGGTTGTCCTCCTGCCCCGCCGGCTCGCAGAGCGTCTGCCGGAAAAAGCCGGAGATCTGCCCTCGTGAGCCGCAAACGCCGCCTCAGCTCCGATGAAGAGGCGCTGTGGCGCCGGGCGACCCGCGACGTGGTCCCGGCGCACAAGAATAAGCCAAGGCCGGAAAGTCTCGTTTCGGACCCGGAAACAAAGGCGGGGCCGCCTATCGGGGTGACGCCGCCGCGCCGCCATGGTCGCGACTTGGCGGCGCCGAAGGCCGGGGGCGTTGCGATTTCCCATAAGGAAGGCCTCTCCCCCAGGGTCCAGCACCCCTTTACCGCGGGCGATCCCCGCCTCGACAAGCTGGCGGCCCGGGGCCGGCTGCCCATCGATGCGACCCTCGACCTCCACGGCCACACCCAGCGCACCGCTAGGGGCGTCCTTCACCGTTTCATCGCCCAGGGCCATGCGCGGGGCGCGCGCTGCCTGCTTGTCATTACCGGCAAGGGCGCGCCTGACTTTACGCGGGATGTCGACCGGGCCGGCGCCGGGCGCGGGGTCTTGCGGGCGCGGCTTGCGCACTGGATCGGGGAAGACGCGGTGCGGAAATTCGTTTCCCGGGCCGCCCCCGCCCATCAGCGCCATGGCGGCGCCGGGGCGTTTTACGTATTTCTGAAACGCTGACCCTTGCTGGCGGTCTGCGGCGGTCCCTACTGGCTCAGGGTCCCGCCATTGAGAAAATAGACGCAGAGCGCGATGACCGCGGCGGCCGGCAGCAGATAGAAAAACATAATGCGCGAGATGCGGATGAACCAGGTTTCGGTGGCGTCCGCGAACCAGTCGCCCACCGCCTCGTTCCACCAGCGGCGCGGCTTGTGCTTGGGCAGTTGCGCATGCTCCGGCTCGAAAGGCATGGCGGCGAGAATGGTGACGCCGCGGTTCTTCCAGCGCTGGAAGGTTTTCTTGACCGCGCCGTTGACGACGGAGCCGCGCAGGCGCCGCGTCATCATCGCGAACAATCCATATTTGAAGTCGGCCGGATCGAACTCGACATCGAGCACGATCGAGGCTGGCGAGTCGCGCTCGCTGTCTTCGTCGACGCGCACCACGGTGTGGCGCACGCCGTAATTGCGCAGATAGTTTTCGACGTCGCCGATGGAGGCGGCGGTCTTGTCGCGGCGGAACAGGAACATCACCCGCACTCCGCGCGAGCCGGTGGCGTGCGAAGACAGCATGACGAAGGCGGCGACCGCCGCGGCGGCGCCAAGCGCCAGCATGCCTGTTGTCGTCAGCGAGGACAGCCAGGCGAAACCGCGCGGAAGATCGAACGATGCGACGGAGGCGCTGAGCCCGTAAATGCCGAAGACGAGCAGCACAATGGAAAGCGCGCCCACCGCCATGCCGAGAAAGCGCATGACGCCCGCCGGAATGGCCGCGGTGATGCTCGGATTGGCGATGGTCGCCAGCCGGTTCGTCCAATAAGACGTCTTTGCGTCGGTCGTGCGGTACCGGTCTTCGTAAAGCGTGTGGTCGGGATTGTTCTCGACCACCATGAATCGGGTTTTCTGCGGATCGCTCTGCTCGAAATTATGATCGATGATCTGGTAGTCGGATGAGCGCATCGCGACTTCGTAAGGCAGCACCATGGCGAAGAGCGATGAATTCTGGGTGTCTGCGCCCAGCACCGAATTCAGCCTGATTTCGCCGCTATTGGCGTCATACATGGTGGTTGTCTGGCGATTGCTCGAAATGTTTGAGCGGGCCAGCTTCGCGAGTTCGCGATGCGGCTCGATCATCATCGGAATCTCGCGGGTTTCGATGCCGAGCGAGCGCAGGCCGTCAAGTTTCGATTTGCAGCGGCGCGCCGCTTCCGGGCCGGCGAACACCACATCGATCCGGTCACGGATCAATTTCTGATCGGCCATGTCGATAGGCAGGCCCGCGCGCGGCGCTTCGCCGTCATAGCCCGACTCGCCGCCCGGCATGTTGCCGCTGCCGGCGTCGACGCCGCCCCAGGATTTTCTCATGCGCCGCTGAAGCGCGGAAAACGCCGATCCCGGATGGGCTGATTGCATGATGTCGAAGAGCTGCGATTCATGCACGGCGAGGCAGTAATGATCGCTTGCTTCGATCTGCTGCACGCCGCGCAGCCGCGACAGGCTGGCGACGGCGCGCAAGGATTCGTAATCGTAACCGGAATAGGGATTGTAGAACGGCACAATGGCGAAATCGGCGGTGTTCTGCTGCACCGCCATCAGCGCCTGCTCTTTCGTGCGCAGGGGCTGGGTGTCGGCGTTCAGATAATCGAAAGCGTTGTTCTTGCTCGCCTCGTCGAACTCGCGCTCGACGCGCATTTCCATGGCGCCGAACCCCGCGTCGGGCACGGTGCCGCGATGGCGGGCGCGGTCGAGAAATTCTTTTGTCGCCTGATAGCCAAAGCCCCACTCCTCGCCGGTGAAGGCGATGCGGGCGGGTTTTTTCGCTTTTCCGCTGAAGGGCTTTTTCTTGCCCTTGCCCTCGGCTTCCGGTTCTTTGGAGGAAAAACGAGGGTCCGCGTCCTCGGCATAGGACATCATGGTCCGCCGTTTCCAAGGCCGCGCTGCGCCGTCTGCCATGGCTATTTCCCCGCTCTACTCCCTCAAGGGCGATAGATTAACCTGTCATTAACGATCGTGAAAGCCCGCTTTTGCGGGGGCTTGGGGCGATTTCGAGGGCTTCCGGGCCTTTCGGCGGCTTTTGCGGCGGGCGCGGGGCCCTGGACGGCCGGAATCTTCGCCGCTGATGCAAAAACGCCGCGCGGCGCCCTCGCCCCAGGGATGGCTTGGGATGTGCCTATCTACAGGATATATTTGGACAAATCGGCGTTCTTGGTGATTTCGCCGAGCTGACCCTCAACATAGGCCCGGTCGATGGTCACGGTCTCCCCGCTCCGGTCCGTGGCCGCGAAGGAAATCTCGTCGAGCACCGTCTCCATGATCGTCGCGAGGCGGCGGGCGCCGATATTTTCGACCCCGGCGTTCACTTCCGCGGCGGCGTCGGCGAGCGCGTCGATGGCGTCTTCGGTGAAGTCGAGGGTCACCGCCTCGGTCTCCAGGAGCGCGGAATACTGCTTGATGAGGCTCGCCTCGGGCTCGGTCAGAATGCGCCGCAGATCGTCGCGGGAGAGCGCGTCGAGCTCCACCCGGATCGGCAGGCGCCCTTGCAGCTCCGGCAGCAGATCCGATGGTTTTGACAGGTGAAAGGCACCCGACGCGATGAACAGCATATGGTCGGTTTTGACCGGCCCATGCTTGGTGGCGACGGTGGCGCCCTCGATCAGCGGCAGGAGATCGCGCTGCACGCCTTCGCGGGAAATGTCGGCGCTCGCCCGGTCGGAAGAGCGTGCGATCTTGTCGATCTCGTCGAGAAAAACGATGCCGTCATTCTGAACGAGCTCCACGGCCTCGCGGCCGATGGCTTCGTCGTCCATCAGCTGATCGGCTTCTTCGGCGAGCAGCGGCTCGTAGGCGTCGCGAATTTTTACGCGGCGCGTGGTCTTCGGTCCCTGAAAGGCTTTGCCGAGCATGTCGGAGAGATTGATCATGCCCATCTGCGCGCCGGGCATGCCGGGCACTTCGAACATCGGCGAGGACGATTGCGCGTCGCGCAGCTCGAGATCGACTTCGCGGTCGTCCAACTCGCCATTGCGCAGTTTCTTGCGGAACGCTTCGCGCGTCGTTTCCGCGCCGCGCTCGCCCACCAGCGCGTCGAGGACGCGTTCTTCCGCCGCCGCCTGGGCCGCGCTTTTGACGTCTTCGCGTTTCTTGTCGCGCACCATGCCGATGGCGATTTCCACGAGATCGCGCACGATGGAATCGACGTCGCGGCCCACATAGCCGACCTCGGTGAATTTCGTCGCTTCGACTTTCAGGAACGGCGCGCCGGCGAGTTTCGCAAGGCGGCGCGAGATCTCGGTTTTGCCGACGCCGGTGGGCCCGATCATCAAAATGTTTTTCGGGGTGATTTCCTCGCGCAACGCGCCCTCGACGCGCCGGCGGCGCCAGCGGTTGCGAAGCGCAATCGCAACGGCGCGCTTGGCGGATTTCTGACCGACGATGAAACGATCGAGTTCGGAGACGATTTCGCGGGGAGAATAATCAGACATTGAAACGCGGGGTTGCGGCAGTATGCGGGACCGCCTTCACATAGGCTTTCCTGCGGAAATCTCAATCCCGAGTGAAGAGATCAAGCCTCAAGGGCGGCATATAAAAAGGGCGCTCCTAAGAGCGCCCTTTAACCCCCCATAGCCTGGGATGCGAAGCCGTCGTTAAGCCTTCTTCTTGCGGCTTGCGAAACCGAAGCCAGCAAGACCGGCAAGGAACAGCGGGAATGCAGCCGGAAGCGGCACTTCAGGAATTTCCGGCGGCTCCTCGAACTTCACATATTTCAGTTTCCATTCGGATTTAACCTTGGAGTAATCTTTGCATCTGCCGCCCCACCACCAGGTGCAGACTTCTGCGGTGTAGCTGGTGCCGACGCCGAAGAGCTTGCCGGTCAGAAGATCCAGGGAAACGAGATCGCTCAGCGAGACGCTGTCATAGCTGCCGCTGAGCGGTGAATCGATAAGGACGCGCTCATCGAGCGTGCCATCGTCATCGGAGTCGATGAAGAAGTCGAACACGCCGTAATCGTTGATGTAATTAAACACCAGATCGGTGAGGGTGACAGCCTTGTCGAAGCTGAGAATAAGGACTTCAGCCAACCAGCCGTCGACCGTGTGCTCGCCGTCCGTGTCGTGAGACGCGCCCATGCCGGCGCCGCTGTAGATACGGGGATAGACGCCATTCCCGCCTTCCTGAACGTTCGGGTCGGCGGCGTCGTCATAGATGCCGGCCGTGACGGTCATGGTGTAGCCGTCTTCTTCGAACTCGTAATAGCCAGCTGCGTAACCGCCGCCGACATAGTCGGTGTAATCACGCGTGGAAATCGAACTCGCATTTGCAGTCGACACGCCAACAAGGGCCGCTGCAGCGATCGCTAGATAAGTTTTCATATGTCCCCCGGACAAAACTCGAGTGCACTGGATAATCGTATCAAGGTGAAACAAGCGAATTTAGTCAATCGTGTTTTTTGCACCGCAACACAACCTTGGGATGTGCCTTGAGCGCCGCTTTTGTCACAAAGATCAGGGGGTTATGGCTGCCACGAAGATAAGCCGTTGATTATCAAGGCGTTAATTCGGCGGTGCGTATTTTAACGAGTATGGATGCGGGACAGCTATCGGGTTCACGACCTTACGAGCCTGTAAGATTTATTTTGGCTGTGTCTTTTCGGTTACGTCACGGCCCGCTTCCGCCGTCGGTTACGCATCCCTGCCCGGCCCTAGGATGAAATCGTCTCCAGCGTGAGGGAGTCATTGGTGTAGACGCAGACCGACGCTGCGATCGCCATAGATTTCCTGACGATTTCTTCTGCGGAAAGCTCGGTTTCCGCGATCAGCGCGCGCGCCGCCGAGCGGGCGTAATCGCCGCCCGATCCGATGCCGGAGACGCCGAATTCAGGCTCCAGGACGTCCCCCGCGCCGGAGAGCGTCAGCGTCACGTCTTTGTCGGCGACGATCATCATGGCTTCCAGCCGGCGCAGATACCGGTCGGTGCGCCAGTCCTTGGCGAGCTCCACGCTCGCCCGCATCAGCTGATCGGGATATTGCTCGAGCTTGGCTTCAAGCCGTTCCAGCAGCGTGAAGGCGTCGGCGGTCGCCCCGGCGAAGCCGGCGATTACCCTGCCCCCGGCGAGGCGGCGGACCTTGCGGGCGTCGCCCTTCACCACGGTGTGGCCGAGGCTCACCTGCCCGTCCCCGCCGACGCAGATCATGCCGTTTTTGCGGACGGCGAGGATGGTGGTTCCGTGCATTGACACATTGCTCATGATTTTTGCTCTATTTTCAGCGTCTTGCTTCAGCTTTCCCGCGCCGTTCCATAGACGGCGCGGCGGCTTATATAGTAATGGCGGCGGGCGCCCGCGAGATTCTGGCATGGTCAATGCCATCGCCGGCGCCGGGCGTCAAAGGAGACAGGAATGCGAGCGGCGACGGTTGAGCGGAAGACGCGGGAGACGGAAATCTTCGTCTCTCTCGATCTTGATGGCGCCGGGGATTACGACGTCGAAACCGGCGTCGGTTTCTTCGACCACATGCTGGAAGGGTTCGCCAAGCACTCGATGATCGACCTCAAGGTTCGGGCCGAGGGCGATCTTCACATCGACATGCACCACACGGTCGAGGATGTGGGCATCGTGATGGGCATGGCGGTGGCCAAAGCCCTCGGCGATTGCGCCGGCATCCGCCGCTTCGGCGCGGCTTACATTCCCATGGACGAAACCCTGTCGCGCGCCGCCATCGACATATCGAAGCGGCCTTACCTGATCTGGCGCGTGAATTTCGCGCGGCCCAAGGTCGGCGACATGGACACCGAACTTTTCAAAGAATGGTTCCACGCTTTCGCCACCAATGCAGGCCTGTGTCTGCATGTGGAAAATCTCTATGGCGAGAATACCCACCACATCATCGAAAGCTGTTTCAAGGCGACGGCGCGCGCCTTCCGCGAAGCGCTGGAAGTTGATCCGCGCAGCGACGGCGGCGCGCCTTCGACAAAAGGATCGCTGGGAAGTTAAGCCCCGCGATTATCCTCGTTAAAGAGACAGGCCTAGTTGAAGAAATAGGCGACGAGGATCGCCATCACGAAAACCGCGCCTGCGAGCGAGGCCATCAGAATATAACGGACATGGTCCCCGGTGTGGCCTTGCCGGACTTCTTCCGTTGTGAGGGCTTCGGGCTGCCCGTCGGCTGTTTCACGGTCTGAAACGCGCACTTCATCGGCCGTGTTTTCCGCTTCGTTCGGATCCCGGCGGGTTTTCTCATGCGTTTCTAAAGACATTGTCCTTCTCCTTTCGCCCCGGCGGGCGAAATTCACTACTGCCTAAAGAACAGTTGGGGGCGGCGAATGTTCCTGCCCCCGGCCCTGCCCTTCACGGGGTTTCACGCCCCCGCAGGGCTCCGAAAATTAGCAGTTCGCTCGGTTGACCGGCGCCGCGCTTCCGGCTCAGATCACGCTTCGTTGGGCGTCTTTAAAGGCGCTGATTGTTGCGTACCGCCCGGGCGATCCGGGTTTTTGAAGCGTCAGGCAACAGGGGTCTTTCATGATCGTGAAAACTGCATGCGCCATCGCCGCGGCGATGGCGATGACGAGTGCGGCGAGCGCCGGCGAATGGGCCGACGCCTGCGTCGCCACGCTGGAGGCGGACGGGCGCGACGCCTCTGGCTGCGCCTGCCTCGAAGAGGAAATCATCGCGAATGATCTCGCTGATGAATTTCTCGAGCTCGCCGAAATCGTCGATCCGGCCGCGCGCTACGACGCCGCCTCGGATGCCGCGAAAGCCGCCATGGATAAATGCACCCGCTAAGGGTCCAAACGGAGGAAACCAAAATGAAGACAATCGCACTGACGCTCGCCCTTTCGGCGGGGCTTGCCCTGGCGCCCGCTTACGCCGGCGATCTCGAAGGCCATTGCGAGGCTTACGCGGCGGAGAACGGAAGCGACGCCTCGGGCTGCGCCTGCCTTGCCGAAACCGCGGACGCCGCCGCCACGGAGGAGCTCCTGGCCGTCGCCTCGCCGGAAGATCTTGAGGGGCTGAGCGATAACGCGCGCGGCGCGGTCGAGGCCTGTTTCCCCGAAGCATAAGCGTCCGGTTGCCACAACCGGCTGCTTAAAGAGCCGCGCGGGGTCCCTTCCCCCCGCGCGGTTTTTTCTTTGCGCCCCGCCCTTGCCTTCCCCTTGTTTTGGCGCGCGGCGCGGGTACAAGCCTCCGCCATGGCTGAAACGCTGGCGATCATTGATTACGGGTCCGGGAACCTGCGCTCCGTCGAAAAGGCGGTGGAGCGGGCCGCGCGCGAAGCCGGCCTCGCCCGGCATGTTTCCGTGACCGACGATCCGGACGTGATCTGCAAGGCCGACCGGGTAATTCTGCCCGGCGTCGGCGCCTTCGCCGCCTGCATGGCGGGGCTTGCCGCCCGCGACGGCGTCATAGAGGCCGTGGAGCATGTGGCGCTCGTCGAGGGCCGGCCGTTTCTCGGCATTTGCGTCGGGATGCAGCTTCTCGCCAATCGCGGGCTTGAATTCGGCGGCTCCGAAGGGCTCGGCTGGATCCCCGGCGAAGTTGTCACCCTGCCCCATTCCGAAGAGTTTCGCGCGCCGCATATGGGCTGGAACAAGGTCGAGACCATCGAGCATCATCCGGTCTTCGACGGCCTCGATGGCGAGGTTTTCTATTTCGCCCATTCCTTTTATTTCGAACCCGAAAATGATGCGCATCTTTATGGCGTTACCCATCACGGCCGGCCTGTGCCGGCGCTGATCGGCCGGGACAATCTGGTGGGCGCGCAGTTCCACCCGGAGAAGTCCCAAAAGGCCGGTCTCGCCTTCCTGAGCGCCTTTCTTGAATGGTCCCCGTCATGAGTCGACGTCTTACTTTGTATCCCGCCATCGACCTCAAGGGCGGCGAATGCGTGCGGCTGTTTCAGGGCCAAATGGAGAAGTCGACAGTCTATAATGAAGACCCAGCCTCTCAGGCCGCTGCGTTTGAGGCGTCGGGCTTCGGCTGGGTTCATATTGTCGACCTTGATGGGGCGTTTGCGGGCGCTGCGGTGAATGGAGAAGCCGTCGACGCGATCCTCGCCCGTGTGGGCGTCAAGGCCCAGCTTGGCGGCGGGGTCCGCAATATGGCCGCGGTAGAGCGCTGGCTTGAGGCCGGTATGACCCGCGTGATCCTCGGTACGGCCGCCGTCAGCGACCCTGATTTCGTCATCGAAGCCTGCCGCACCTATCCGGGCCGCATCGTCCTTGGCGTCGACGCCCGGGATGGCCGGGTGAAAACCGAGGGCTGGGATGGCGACAGCGCCGAAACCCCGGCGAGCCTGGTAAAACGCTATGAGGACCAGGGGCTTGCCGCGGTCGTCTATACGGACATCAGCCGCGACGGCGCGCTGGCCGGGGTCAATGTGGAAGCGACCGCCGAGCTCGCCGAAGCGGCGGCCATACCGGTGATCGCGTCGGGCGGGGTCGCCGGCGTCGAAGACATCAAGGCGCTCAAAGCCGCCCATGACAATATCGAGGGCGTCATCATCGGCCGCGCGCTTTACGATGGCCGGATCGACGCCGCCGAGGCCCTGACGCTGGCCGGGTAGGGCCAATTGGCCTTTAAACTCTAAGTCCAGTAAAGTGATCTTGTTGTGGTGTATGAGGACCGCGGGGCCATGGGCGCGGGGCGGACCGAGTTTGAGTTGAAGTTTGTCGGCGCCCCCGCGGATGTGGCGGCGCTGCCCGCGAGCCGTTTGTTTGCGGCGATTGCGCCCCATGGCGTCTGGGAGCGGCTTTCCTCCACCTATTTCGACACTGAAGACGGCGCGCTCGCGAAGCGGGGGCTTAGCCTAAGGCTGCGCGAGGAGGCGGCTGACTACATCCAGGCGGTGAAGGCGAAGAATGGCGGCTCCGCATCGCGCCTGGAATATGAAGTTTCCATTGCCCGGGCCGAGGATTTCCCGGCTCCGGTAGGCGACACGGTGATCGACGATCTGGTCGAAGGCCTGATCCCGAAGCTTATCCCCGTCGCCGGGACGGCGGTGGACCGCTGGGCGGCGGAAATCGCTTACAAGAACGCGAAAATCGAAATCGCCGTCGATCTCGGCCAGGCCGAAAGCCGGGACGGGGAGGGCCGCATCTTCGCCGGGCCCCTGGCGGAGGTCGAGCTGGAGCTTCTGGAGGGCGATCCGGCCTCTGTCTTCGATTTCGCGCGCCTCCTGACGGACAACGCGCCCCTGAGATTGTCCGGCGGGACCAAGCTCGAGACGGCGCTGGCGCTGCAGGATCCTGCGAACCCAACACCAAAGCGCGAAAAGGACAATGTCGATCCCGAAATGATTGCTGCGGACGTCCTCGGGGCGTCTCTGACGCAGATTGCGGCGCGCCTTTCAGAGCTCCAGCCTGCGCTGATCGACTATCGCCGGGCGGAAGGCGTTCATCAGACGCGCGTCGCGCTCCGGCGCCTGCGCGCCATCGAGCGGATCTTCCGGCGCTATGTGGGCACGGACGAGATCGCGCGCTTGGCGGCGCGGGCGAAGCTGATCGCAAGCGCGCTCGGGCCCGCTCGGGACTGGGACGTCTTCCTTGAGGAAACCCTGCCGGCGGCGGGCGAGGGCGCCTATGCGCCGGAGGGGCTGCGCGCCCTCAAGGCCCGGGCCGAGACCGCCCGGGCGGCGGCTTGGCAGGACGCGGTGGCGGCGGTCAGCGGGTCCGAGTTCACCGGCTTCCTGATCGACGTGATGGCCGCGGGAACCCTGATGGGCTGGCGCGATGGCGCTAAGAAGCAGCTCTTTCTCCCAGCCCGGGACTTCGCGCCGAAGGTTCTCGACCGGGCCCTGCGCAAGGCGCGCCGGACCGCCGGCACCGCCATCGGCGTTACGGATCTCGCCGCGCGCCACCCTTTGCGCATCGCGCTCAAAAAGCTGCGCTACCCGATCCAGCTTTTCCGCGGGCTTTATCCGAAGACCCATCGCAAGGCCTATATGTCGGCGCTGTCCGAATTACAGGACGCCTTCGGCGCCGTGAACGATGCGGTGGTGGCGCAGGGGCTCGCCGACCGCGCCGCGAAGAGCGAAGGCGCTAACGGCAAAGGCGGCGAAGGGCTGATGCGCGCCGCCGGCTTCATTTCCGGCTACAAGGCGGCGGAAGCGCGCGAGGCGGCCAAAAAGATTGACGCGGCCTGGGATGCGTTCGAAAAGACGACGCCCTTCTGGCGCGAATAGCCTCTATCTCCGCCGCAACCGCCACTCATAAAGACGCCTAATGCTCAATATACGGATCATCCCCTGTCTCGACGTCAAGGACGGCCGCGTGGTCAAGGGCGTTAATTTCGTCAATCTGCGCGATGCGGGCGATCCCGCCGACGCGGCGAAAGCCTATGACGCAGCGGGCGCTGACGAGCTTTGTTTTCTCGACATTTCCGCCAGCCATGAGGGCCGGGGCATCCTGCTCGACAAGGTGTCCAATGTCGCAGAGCATTGTTTCATGCCTTTGACCGTGGGCGGCGGCGTCGCCTCGCTCGACGATTTCCGCGCGCTGTTATTGGCCGGCGCCGACAAGGTGGCGATCAACACGGCGGCGGTGAAAAATCCCGATCTCATCAACGCGGCGGCGGAGCGTTTCGGCGCGCAATGCGTCGTCGTCGCCATCGATGCGAAACGCGTTGGAGATCATTGGGAAATCTTCACTCATGGCGGGCGTAACGCCACGGGGATCAACGCTGTCGACTTCGCGAAAGAAGTGGTGAAGCGCGGCGCGGGGGAGATCCTTCTGACCTCCATGGACTGCGACGGCGTCAAGACCGGCTACGACATCGCGCTGACCCGCGCCGTCGCCGAAGCCGTCGACGTGCCGGTGATCGCCTCGGGCGGCGCCGGATCGGTGGAGCATCTCGTTGAAGCCGCAAAAGAAGGCAAGGCCTCCGCGGTGCTCGCCGCCTCGATTTTCCATTTCGGGGAAATCTCGATACTGGAAGCCAAGGAAGCCATGGCGAAGGCGGGGCTTCCCATGCGGTTTTCAAAGTCGGCGGCGTAAAGGACAAAACGAATGAGCGACGCAAGCGAGATCGGCGCGGTTCTGAAGCGCCTCGAAGCGACCATCGCCGCGCGCAAGGGCGCAGGCGCCGATCAGTCTTACACCGCCTCCCTGCTTGCTGGCGGCGCGCAGAAATGCGCCAAGAAATTCGGCGAGGAAGCGGTGGAGGCTGCGCTCGCCGCCGTCTCAGGCGACAGGAAACACCTCACCGCTGAAGCCGCCGACGTTCTTTATCATCTGCTGGTGATGCTTGCGGAGCAGGGCGTTTCGCTGGACGACGTCGCCGCCGCGCTTTCCGCGCGCGAAGGGACCTCTGGCCACGACGAAAAAGCCGCGCGCAAATAAAAAAGCCCCGGCTTGCCAGGGCTTTTCTTTTTTTGATCAGAGCAGCGCTTACCAGCCGCAGGTGCGGCCTTCATTCTGCTCTTCGAGCCATTCCATAAGCGGCGCGAAATATTCGACCACCGCCTCGCCGTCCATTTTGGACGTGCCGGTGAAGGCGTCGAGCGCTTCGGGCCATGGCTTCGAGGCGCCCATTTCCAGCATGGCGTTGAACTTCTCGCCGACTGCCTTCGATCCGTAGACCGAACAGCGGTGCAGCGGCCCCGTCCAGCCGGCCTGTTCGCAGGCGGCCTTGTGGAACTGGAACTGCAGGATGTGGGCGATGAAATAGCGCGTATAGGAGACATTGCCGGGGATGTGATATTTCCCGCCCGGATCGAAATAACGGGCGTCGCGCGTCTCCGGCGGGCGGATGCCCTGATATTGTTCGCGCAGCTCCCACCAGCCGTCATTATAGGTTTCCGGCGTCAGCTCGCCGTTGAAAACTTCCCAGCGCCATTTGTCCATCAGCAGGCCGAAGGGCATGAAGGAGATTTTCTCCAGCGCCTGCGCCATCAGGAGCCCGATGTCTTTCGAGGCGTCGGGCGTTTCTTCGAGAAGGCCGATCTCTTTGAGGTAATCGGGCGTGATCGAAAGCGCGACCATGTCGCCGATCGCCTCGTGAAAGCCGCCATTGGCGCCGCCCTGAAAGAGCGGCGGCTGATCCTTGTAGGCGCGCTGATAGTAATTGTGCCCGAGCTCGTGATGGACGGTCTGGAAGTCGTCCGAGTTCACCTTGGTGCACATCTTGATGCGGATGTCGTCCTGGCTGTCGAGATCCCACGCCGAGGCGTGGCAGACGACTTCGCGGTCTTCCGGCTTGGTGATCTGCGAGCGTTCCCAGAAGGTTTCGGGCAGCGGCTCGAATCCGAGCGACGAGAAGAACGCCTCGCCGGTCTTGACCATGCGGGTCGCGTCGTAATTCTGCGCCTTCAAAAGAGCCGTCAGATCATAGCCGGGATCGGCGTCCGCGGGCGCGACGAGATCGTAGATATTGGCCCAGCTTTGCGCCCACATATTGCCGAGAAGATCGGCGCGGATCGGTTCGCCCTGCGGGACGACGGCGTCGCCATATTGCTCGTTCAGCTTGGCGCGCACATGGCAGTGAAGCTGATCGTAAAGCGGCTTCACCTGCTCCCAAAGGCGGTCTGTTTCCGCGGCAAACTCCGCAGGCGGAAGATCGTAGCGTGCCCGCCACATGGCGCCGACATCGTCAAAGCCGAGTTCTTTCGCTCCGGCATTGGCGATCTCGGCCATGCGGGCGTAATCCTCTTTCATGGTCGTGCCGTCATCGTTTTCGGCGACCGGGATTTCGCGCCACTTCACCCAGATTTCTTCGAGCTTGGCCGGGTCGCGCACCGTTCCCATCATCTCTTCCAGATCGACGCGGGCGACGGTTTCGCCGTCGAGTTCGATCTTGCCGGTGGCGTAGGTCGAGGCCATGCGGGTGTTGATCTGCGCCAGCTCTTTCGCCGCGCCCGGCTTTTCCGGCGCCGGCAGGTTGAGGCCGAGCTTGATGAACTCGATCTTGCGGCGCATCTCGGCCGGCAGGTCGAGATCGTTGAAGCGCTTGGCTTCATTGGCGAATTTGACGCCCATCTCGGTGCCTTCGGCGGCGACGCGCGAGGCGAGCCAATCGGTGTCGTAATTAATATAGGTGGCGTTCACCCAATTGATGCGCGCGGAATATTCGCCGAAATCCCGATACCAATCTTCGACGCCGGTGATGAACTCGTCGGCCTCTTCGACCGTGGGCGCGCCTGTCTCAGGCGTTTCAGCCGGGCCCTGGCTGCAGGCCGCGGCGAGGGCCAGCGCCGAAACGGCGGCGAGGGCGCCCGCCCGGCGCAGGATCGTCTTATTTCTCATGAGAACTCCCTGGATCGCTTTGTTGGCGCGTAGGATAGCCTTGCGGGCTGGAGGCGCAAAGAGCGGCGCTCAGACCTTTTCGGCGATGCGGATGGCGGCGCGGCAGCCGAGCCGGATCGCGGAGGACAACAGCCGGTAGCCCGGCGCCTCTTCCGCGCCATGAGTCTCGGCCGTGTGCTTGTGCTCGAGCTCGTCCTCGCGGAATTCGCGCACGGTTTCGGCGAGCGCGGGTTCATCCTCTCCAAGTTCGTCGATCTGTTCGGCGTAGTGCTTTTCGATCACATCCTCGACCGCGGCGGTGCAGGCCATGGCGGCTTTCTCACCCATCAGCGCCGTCGCCGCGCCGAGCCCGAAGCCGGCGGCGTTCCAGAACGGCGCGAGCAGGGTGGGGCGCACCTTGCGCTCCGCCAGCAGCTTGTCGAAGGTCGACAGGTGATGCGCTTCGCCCTCTTCCATCTCTTTCAGGAGCGCGGCCGTGCCGGCTTTGTGTTTCAGACCGTCGAAGACGGCGCGCTGGCCGCGATAGATGGCGACGGCGCCGTATTCCCCGGCGTGATCGACGCGCAGCATTTCCGCGATGCGGCCCGCGCGGGGGCCCGGTTTTTGCGGCCCGGGTTTTTGAGAGTCCGTCATGCTGCGGCTCCGTTTCTCGTGCGTTTCGCCGCGCGCGTTTCCGTCAGCGCCGCGAACAGGGTCAGCGCGAAGAGGCCCGCCGACGCCAGCATGTTATAGCCCGCCATGGAAACGCCGAGAAACCGCCACTGCACATCGTCGCAGGACGGCGCGTCGCTTTTGCGGGTCAGGGACTCCGAAAGATTGTCGAGATCGATGGCGTCGACGCCGCCGCCGGCGCAGATCGCCGGCCCCGGCCAGTACCCATATTCGACGCCCGTATGATAGAAGGCGAGCCCTGCGCTGACCGCATAGACAAGGGCGGCTGCGCCCACCCCCGCCGCCGCGCCGAGCTTCGAGCGAAACAGACGCGAGGCGAGAAGGCCCGCCGCCGCAACGGCGAGCGCCGTCCAGTGCGCTTCGCGCTGGTTGAGGCACAGGATGCAAGGGACGAAGCCGCCGACTTTTTCAAAAAGATGCGCTCCGGCGAGCATGGCGCCGCTCGCCAGGAATGCGAGGCCCAGCGTGCGCTCGGTAAAGCTCGTCCGGTGGAACACAGCCTTGATCATGCCTGATGTTATAGCCTCGATGGCGCAACCGGGCCTCAAGACGGATCGTCACATCCGCCATGGCTCGCATAGGGCTTAGACGCGGGCGGTCAGCCAGTCCTTGATCAGGTGAAGGGTCTCCGCCCCCACAAAGACCAGCAGGAACACCCAGATAAAGCCGATCAGCAGGCCGCCGATCACCAGAACGCCGTCGCGCTCGATAATCCCGAGCGCGGCGATGGCGACGCCGATCCCGGGGATGGTGTTGGTGCCGGGAAGCGGGGTCAGGATCGAGGCGATGGGAAGCAGGAGGAGCCCGCCGATGATGCGCAGCGCCAGGGGGCTGGTGACGGGGCGAAAGCGCGGGGTCGCGATGCGTTCCAGCCAGCCCATATATTTTTCCGCGCGGGAAAGAACGCTCGAAAAGTCGGCGATCTCGAAGCGCCGGTCATGGAGCTTTTTCGGCAGCCAGGGATGGCGCGTCCCCATGGCCATCTGCCCCGCGAGCGCCAGCATGGGCAGGGCGACGATCTGCGGTAGAAGGTAAACGAAGGGCAGGCAGCAGGGCAAAGCGAGCAGCAAGAGCAGAAAGCCGAAGGCGCGTTCGTCGAGCCGGTCGACGACGTCGCCTAAGGCTGCGGTTGGCGTTGCGGTCGGGGCGTCTTCGGGCGGGGGGGCGGCGTTTTCCGGCGCCGCGCGGGTCAGATCGGCGAGGATGTCATGGAGAACGCGCGTCGCGCCGCGCATCTTTTCATGCCGCTCCGGACCGTCCCCGCTCATCTGTCGCACAAATCTCCGCCTTTGAAAGTCCGTCTAGAGGATTTTGCGGATGATACCTAGGCAGGGCTTAACAAATCTTTCGGGAGCCATTGACCGCGCTTTCGCGCCACCTAATATGCCGCCCTCACGTCGACCGCGATATTGGCCCCTCTGGCGGAACTGGTAGACGCGCTGGATTCAAAATCCAGTTCCTTCGGGAGTGCCGGTTCGATTCCGGCGGGGGGCACCACGCTTCGTCTTTTGGGCGGCACCGGCGCAAGCACGCCTTATTGCGACGGCTCAGCTCTTTTTCACGAATTGCGATTTCAGCTTCATGGCGCCGACGCCGTCGATGCGGCAGTCGATGTCGTGATCACCGCCGACAAGGCGAATGTTTTTCACCTTGGTGCCGACTTTGACGACCTGTGAAGAGCCCTTGATCTTGAGATCCTTGATGACTGTGACCGTATCGCCGTCGGCGAGCGCATTGCCATTGGCGTCGACAATGCCGGACGCGGCCCCGTTGGTTGTCTCGGCGGACGCCTCGCCGGGGCTCCATTCATGGGCGCATTCCGGACAGACCAGGAGGCCGGAATCTTCGTAAGTCAGGGACGACCCGCATTGCGGACAGGGCGGCAACTCGCTCATCGTCGTGGGTTTTCCTTTTTAGTGCGATTAAAAAACCCCGCCGGAGCGGGGTTTTTTGTTCAGGGGAAGGCGGACCCTAGCAGCGGCCCTTGCGCTTGTCTCGCTTGGTGCAGCGGTCGCCTTTGTTGTTTTCGATGGTGTTGTTGGTGATCTTCGGCTCAAGGCCGTCGCGCACGAAGATCGACAGCCCGTCATTGCCGACAATGTCGTTGTCTTCGATGACGCCGTTGACGCCGAAGGGAATGGCGACGCCGTCGCCGGAGTTCTGGGCGATCTCGTTGTAACGCACCAGCGAGAGCTTGGCGTATTTGTCGAGGATGACGCCCGAGCCCTTGTTGTTGCGGATCTTGTTGCCGATCAGCTTGGCCGAGCCATAGCCGGACGACTTCACGCCCGAGTCGAGATTGTCGAAAATCTCGTTGCCGGCGACGACCACGTCGGCGCGGCTGCCCGAGGCGATGTCGACGCCCACTTTGTTTTGCAGAATCTTGTTGTCGATGATGAAGCTCTGCGACAGGGAATGCGGTTGTGCGACGAAGACGCCTTCCGAGCCCGCGGAGATGCGGTTCTTTTCGAGCATCACCGTGCCGCCGCTGATTTTCACCGCCGGACGCACGCCCGAGCCCAGGACATCGCTTTCCTTGAGCGTGAACACGCCCTGGTCGATGTCGACGCAGGCCGACGCGCCGGAATTGATTTTCGCCTTGAACTGGACATTCGCGACGACGGCGTGGGCCGTGCCTTCCTTCGGCTTGAAGGTAAGGCAGGGCGCATTCATGGGCGCGGAAATTTCAACGCCCGAGCCGGGGCCGCGGTCGCCCTGGATGAACACGGATTTATTGAGGCTGAGGCTCTCATTGTAGACGCCGTGCATCACGTAAACGACGCCGCCTTCGGCGACATCGTCGATCGCTGCGGAAATGGTTTTGTAAGGACCCGGGCCGTTGACGTCGACGATGATCTGCATCGGGCCTTTTTTGGCCGACGAACCGGAGGAGCCGGAGCTCGACGTGCCGGCGTCCGGTTCGCGGATCGGGAAGCCGCCGAGCGACTGCGCCTGCACGCTTGTCGCGGCCAGCGTCGCCGCCAGAAGGCCGGCGGCGAAAGCAGGGGCCAGGTGATTCAACTTCATGCGGTTCATCTCAAGACCCCCCATTACTGAATGTCACGCGTATATTCGAAGCTCAGCCGGCGCAGCGCGTCATTGGCCGGCTTGTACCCAAGCGCGGAAGCGCGCGCGAGGTGGAAGGCGGACTTTCTTTCGTCCGGCGCCACTTCGTTGAGGCCCGTCGTGCCGTCGCGATAAACGACGCCGAGCGCGTAATGCGCGATGGCGAGATTTTGCTCCGCCGCATCGCTCAGCCATTTCACCGCCTGCTGGCCGTCCTGCTCCACGCCGATGCCGCGCACATGCATGATGCCGTAGACATATTGCGACATCGGATGTTTCGCCTTGGCGGCGTCGCCGAAGAGATCGACGGTCTGGCGCGGCGTCAGGACGCCGGTGACCACCGCCTGTTTTTCATCTTCGCTCATATCGCGGTCGCGGGCGACCTGCGCATATTGGAATCGGCGGATGGCTTCGCGGGTCGAGGGGCCGAGCTTGTTGTCGACCACGCCGGCGCGATAGCCGAGCGCGTTGAGCGAGCGCTGAATGAGCTCGACATCGATGTCGGAGACCGCTTCCAGCGCGTCCGCCATGCGGATTTCCTCAAGCTCTTTCTTGAGGCGTTCAAGCTCTTCCTGCTGGCGCGTCTTGCCGGTGTGCTCGGGCGGCAGCGGCGGCTGCCAATCGGCCACCTGGTCAAGCGCTCTTTCGACTTCCTTCTTGTTCATCAGGGGCTCGAGGAATTCGTACGCCGCGCTCGCTTCGCCGACGCCGCGTTCCTTGGCGAGGGCGTACATCTCAAGCGCCTTGGCGTTGTTTTTCTCGACCCCGGCGCCTTTCTGATACATCTCGCCGAGGCGATAGATGTCGTAAGCGCTGCCCGCCTCAAAGGTCCGCGCGATCATGTCTTCGGCCTTGTCGACGTCGCGCGAGCTCATGCGGAAGCGGATTTCCGTGAGGCGTCCTTCGGCGAGGATCTGCGCATTCACCTCGTCGGCGGTGGGCAGTTGGTATGCGGAGAAATCGTGATAGGCCGCGAGGGTGTACCAGAGAAGCGACTGAACGTTGTCGACCGGTATTTCCTCCAGCGGCGCGGCTGACCCGCGGGCCGCTTCGAGCGGCTTGCCGGAATAAACATCGCCGAGGACTTTTTTCGAGCGAATGTCGCCGGCCACCGCAAAGCGCCGCCAGATGTCGAGCGCCTGCGAATATTGTCCGTTCTTGTAGGCTTCGAGGCCGGCCTCGAACGTGGCATGCGCCGGCGAAGCGGCGGCGAGCGCCAGGACGGACGCGGCCGCCATGCCGCCGATAAAACGACGGGCTTTCCCAAACAGCATTTTCGGATCTCTTTTCATATCCCCGCTTCCCCTACAGACTCCCCCGAGCCGGCTTTCGCGACTTTGGCGTCCCGCCTTCGCGGCCCCGGTTCGACGCTTCACCAAGCGTCCGAGCCCGCATTAAAGCACGGCTCGGAGCGTCCCTCCACATTAACCTTTACCATTTATGAAAGCAAAAGGGCGCCCCCGGGCCGGAAGGGGAAAAGATTCAGGCCGGATTCGGCCCCCGCGTGACCAGAAAGACGCAAATCGGGGCGTCGTGGCCCTGTTCGTCGGGGCGCCGGCGCGCCTCGTGCCCCGCCTCGCGGCAGAAATGAGGAATATCGAGGGCGGCGACGGGATCGTCCGCCCTGACGAGCAGCTGTTCGCCGGGCGCCATGCGCCGCAGCCGCGCCTCCATGCGGATCACCGGCATCGGGCAGCGATAGCCGCAGGCGTCCAATTTCTGAATGTTATCAATCGGTTCGTTCGTCATCGGATAAAAGAAACGGCGCGCCCGGCCGGGGCGCGCCTGTCCTAAACCAGCGGGGCCGGGATTACGAGCGCATGCGGTCCACGATCTCGTTGATGGAGAAGGGGAAGACGATGGTGTTGGTCTGGTCGCCGGCGATCTCCTGCAGCGAGTTCAGATAGCGAAGCTGCATGGCCCCCGGCGAGGTGGCGAGCACTTCCGCGGCTTCGGACAGCTTCGCCGCCGCCTGGAATTCGCCTTCGGCGAGAATGATCTTGGCGCGCCGCTCTCGTTCGGCCTCGGCCTGTTTGGCGATGGCGCGGATCATCGACGAGTCCACGTCCACATGCTTGATCTCCACATTGGCGACCTTGATGCCCCAGGCCTCGGTCTGGCTGTCGAGGATCTCCTGGATGTCCTTGTTGAGCTTGTCGCGCTCCTGCAGCATCTCGTCGAGATCGTGCTTGCCGAGCACCGAGCGCAGGGTGGTCTGGGCGAGCTGGCTTGTCGCCGCCATGTAGTTTTCCACCTGAACGACGGCGCGCACGGAATCGACCACCCGGTAATAGATGACCGCATTGACCTTCACGGAGACGTTGTCGCGGGAGATCACGTCCTGGGTCGGCACGTCGTGAACGAAGGTGCGCATGTCGACCTTGCGCATGGTCTGGACGATGGGGATCAGGAGAATGAGGCCGGGGCCCGCCGCCTTCCGGCCGACGCGGCCGAGGGTGAAGATGACCCCGCGCTCATACTCGCGCAGCACCTTGATGATGGCGGGAATGATGACAAAGAGCGCAAGGAAGATCGCTCCTAAAAAACCTATTCCGGGCATGTGATTTCTCCTCTGCTCTTCGGGAAAGCGCTTTCGCGTCTTAGACGGATTTTCTCTTCACGGACAATGTCAGTCCGTTGACGGCGCCGACCGTTACGGCGTCGCCGGGTTTCAGCGGGTCTTTGGAGGCGGCGCGCCAAAGCTCCCCGCCGGCGTTGACATAACCCTCGCCCCCGCCGGGGCCTTGCGTCCATTCGACGACTTCGGCGTGCTGCACGTTCATGGACTGGCCGATGCGGAAGGGGCTCTTCCAGCGCATGAAGAAAAGGCCGTAGATCTTGGCGACGGAAACGGCGGCGAACCCTGCAAGCAGGAGGATCGCCGCAAAGCGGACCGGATGCTCCGGCAGGCCGTCGAGCTCGATCATCCGTTCACGCCTCTTTCGGCTGCAGGCTGCCCAAAAGTCCGCCGGCCTTGGCCTGTTTCACGACGAGGACGAGCCCGTCCACCTCGACAACGCGCACCCGGTCGCCTTTCGAAAGCGGCTTGTCGGACCGGGCGCGCCAGCGCTCGCCCTCGACCACGACCCAGCCTTCGCCGCCATTCCAGTCGTCGACGACGCCTTCGCGCTTGCGGATGGCTTCCGCGCCGATCAGCGGTCCGTGGCTGCGTGAGCCGACCACCGCGAACAGGACGAGCGCGAGGAAGCCGCCGGCGATGGCGAGGATGGCGCCGATGACGGCCGCCGAAACCTTGAAGCCTTCGGGGAAGACCACGAACAGGCCGAAACCGAACAATAAAAGCCCGACAAGGCCTATGAGCCCGAAGGTGGGCGTATAGGCCTCCACCAGCATGAACAGGGCGCCGGCGCCCATCAGGGCCAGACCGAGCCAGTTAAAGGGCAGGACCTGGAAGGAATAAAAGCCGAGAATGAGGCAGACGAGGCCAACGGCGCCGGGGAAGATCGAGCCCGGGTTCCACATCTCGATGATGATGCCGGTGGTGGCGAGCGACATCAGGATGACCGCCACATTGGGGTCGGCGATGAAGCTGAGGATGCGCTCGACGAGGGTCGCCTCGGCGCGCTCAAGCTGAACATTCTCGGTGTTGAGCGTGACCTCGCCCGCCGCGGTCGTCACGGTGCGCCCGTGCATCTGCTTGAGGAGATCGTCGAGATCGGCCGCGACGATGTCCACGACATTGAGGCGCAGGGCTTCGTTCGCGGTGACGGAGACGGCGTCGCGTACGGCGCTTTCCGCCCAGTCGGCGTTGCGCCCGCGTTCCTCGGCGAGCGCGCGGATATAGGCGACGGCGTCGTTGATCGCCTTGGCGCGCAGGGCGTCATTGCTGGAAATCGGCGCGGAGTCTGCGTCCTCGGCAAGCGCTTCGTTATCCTCTTGCGCGACGTCGCGGTCGGCTTCGCGCGCTGCGGCGCGCGCGCGGGTTTCGGCGTCTTGCGTGTCTTCCGCCTCGGCGCCGCCTTCGGCGGGTTGCGGATTGTCGGTTTTCTCAGGGGCTTTCTCGATCCCCGGGTCGTTCTCGTCGAACGGGCTTTCGTCGGACGGCGTCCCGCCGATTTCCACCGGGGTCGCCGCGCCGGTGTTGGTCGCCGGCGCCATGGCGGAGACATGCGCGGAATACATGATGTAAAGCCCGGCGCTCGCCGAGCGGGCCCCTTGCGGGGAGACATAGGTCGCAACCGGGGTTTCCGAAGCGAGGATCGCCTTGATGATGGTTTTCATCGACGTCATCAGCCCGCCGGGCGTGTCGATCTCGATGATGACGATTTCCTTGCCGGCCTCGGACGCGGCCATGATCTCGCGTTCGAGATATTGCGCGGCGGGCGGCGTCACCGCGCCGTCGAGGGTCAGGATCACCCCGGACCGCGCGCCCGTTTCGGCGGGCTGCGCGAAAGCGTTGAAGCACAAAAGCCCCGCCGCAAAGACAAACAGCGCCGTGAAGCTCCAAAGCCGCGCGGATTTCGTCATATCGCCCTCGCCCCTATCCTCGCCCTTTAAAATAAGGGCGCCGTGAACAGATTCAACGAAAAGCTGTGTTCCCGGCTGCAAGAAAAGGTCAAGGCGGCGGATTTAGTCCGTGCTGCACCGCGAGAGTTGCGCGAAATCTTTCATACAACTGTCGCAATTAAGGAAAGCGCGCCCGTCAGTAGGACGCGATTTCGACCTCGTAGCCTTCCGCGCGCAGATTCTGGATGATCCGGCCCAGATGCTCCTGGCCTTGCGTGTCGACGGTGACGTCCATGCAGGTCATTTTCGCGGGCAGGTCGGAATAGGTCCGGTGGTGGCCCACATCGGTGACGTTGCCGTCATTCTCGGCAATGATGCTCGCTACACGGACGAGTTGGCCGGGCATGTCGAGCAGTTGCACCCTGAGGCGCGCCAGCCGGCCGGAGCGCGCGAGATCGCGCATCAGGATCATGGACAGAAGGCGCGCGTCGATATTGCCGCCGCACAGGACGAGGCCGACGGTCTTGCCCTTGAAGCGCGCCGGGTCGGCGAGGATCGCGGCGAGCCCCGCCGCGCCTGCGCCCTCGACCAGAAGTTTTTGCTCCATCATCACCATGGAAAGCGCGCGTTCGAGGGTGCGTTCGTCGACGAGCACGATGTCGTCCACCGTGTCGCGCACGATCTCGCGCGTCAGGGCGCCGGCGTCCTTGACGGCGATGCCTTCGGCGAGGGTCGAGCCGCCCGCATCGCGATGGCCGCCGTCGATGGCGTTCAGCATCGAGGGGAAGAGCTCGGTCTGGACGCCGATGACTTTCGTCTCGGGCGCGGCGTCCTTCACCGCCAGCGCCATGCCGGCGATCAGTCCGCCGCCCCCGATGGGAACGATCATGGCGTCGAAGGCGGGCCCGTCCTCGAGCATTTCAATGGCGATTGTGCCTTGCCCGGCGATGACGTCGGCGTCGTCGAACGGATGGACAAAGGTGAGCCCGCGCTCCTTTTCGATTTTCGCCGCTTCGGCCTTGGCCTCGTCGAAATCGTGACCGGTGAGCACCACTTCGGCGCCCAGCGCGCGGGTCTGGCGGACTTTGACGTCCGGGGTCGTCACCGGCATGACGATGACGGCCGGCACGCCCAGCGCGCCGGCGTGGCGCGCGAGCCCTTGCGCGTGATTGCCGGCGGAGGCGGCGATGACGCCGCGCTTTTTGTCCGCCTCGCTCATTACGAGGAGCTTGTTCAGCGCGCCGCGCTCTTTGAAGGCGCCGGTATATTGAAGGTTTTCCAGCTTCAGCCAGATATCGGCTCCGGTGAAGGCCGAGAGCTTTTCCGCATGGACGAGCGGCGTGCGCTTAATTCGGCCCGCGATCCGTTCGGCGGCGGCGCGAACATCTTGAGCGGCGGGCAGGCGGGCGGCGTCCATGGTTCAATCTCTGTTTCAGCGTGTTAGGGATGGGGAGCGCGGGCTTTCGCGCCCGCGAACAGCGCCGACTATTGGCGCAAATGTTTAAGAAGGTCCAGATTGACGGAAGAAAATTATAAACCGGCCCCGCTATTTGACCGTCTCGGGCGGGAGGACGGCGCGCCCTTCTACGACGCGGTGGCGCCGGCGGCCTTTCCCAAGCATATCGTCCGCTACCGCAATCAGCGCTGGGCGCAGAAAACCGGGCTGGGCGGGCTTTCCGAGGCGGAATGGATCGCCCATTTCGGCCGCTTCGAGCCCCTGCCGGACAATTTGAAGCAGCCCTTGGCGGTGCGTTATCACGGCCATCAGTTCCGCAGCTACAATCCGGACATTGGCGACGGGCGCGGCTTTCTTTTCGCGCAGCTGCGCGACGGCGAGGGCCGGCTTCTCGATCTCGGCACCAAGGGCTCGGGCCAGACGCCCTATTCGCGGTTCGGCGACGGTCGGCTGACCCTCAAGGGCGGGGTGCGCGAGGTGCTGGCGACGGAGATGCTGGAGGCGCTCGGCGTTTACACCTCCAAGACCTTCAGCCTGATCGAGACCGGCGAAGAGCTTCACCGCCAGGACGAACCCTCGCCGGCGCGCTCGGCGGTGATGGTGCGGTTGTCCCATTCCCATGTGCGTTTCGGGGCGTTTCAGCGTCTCGCTTATGAAAAGGACGACGGCGCCATCTCTACGCTCGTCGATTACTGCGTCGAGCATTTCTATCCGCATCTCTTGACCGAGACCGGAGAGGCGCGGGCCGCCGCGTTTTTCGAAAGCGTCGTTCAGCGTACGGCGCGTCTTTGCGCGCAGTGGATGGCGGCGGGCTTTGTCCATGGCGTCTTGAACACCGACAATATGAACGTGACGGGCGAGAGTTTCGACTATGGGCCGTGGCGGTTCGCGCCGGTCGCCGACCCGTCTTTCACCGCCGCCTATTTCGATCAGACCGGGCTTTACGCCTTCGGGCGGCAGGCGGAAGCGGGCGCCTGGAACCTTGCCCAGCTCGGCGGCGCCCTGGCGCGCATCGCGCCGTCCGATGCGCTCAACAAGGCGCTGCAGACTTTTTCCACGGCCTACGAAAAGGCGATGGCGGAGGCGTTTTTCCGGCGTCTCGGACTGGCGCGCACGCAAGAAAGCGATGCGGGCGGCGGCGATTTCGATTTCGTCGCCGATCTCCTGAAATGGATGACCGAAACCGGCGCGCCTTACGAGCAGGTGTTCTTCGACTGGTTCTGCGGGCCGGCCTCCGAGACCCGCGCCGGCAAAAGTCCGGCGGCGGAATTATATGCGCAGGCGAAGTTCAAGCCCTTGCGCGACCGGCTGACGGCGTTTGCGCCGGAAAGGCCGGAGCGCCTTGAGCACGCCTTTTTTGGCCGCGCGCGCCCCGTCACCATGCTGATCGACAAGGTCGAGGCGCTCTGGGCGTCCATCGCCGATGACGACGACTGGTCGCCCCTTGAGGCCAGACTGAAAGAGATATCGGACATGCGCGAGGCCTATGGCTTCCAGGCGTCCGTTTATTCTCCCTTGCCAGATCAGGATTAGAGCGCAACAGTTCTCCCAAAATATTGGGAGGGCGTCATGAAACTATTTTATTCGAGCTTGCTTGCGCTTTTCGCTGCCGGGTGCCTGCCGAATGCGCAGCCCGATCAGATTATCGTCACCGGCGAGGCGGCGCTGGAATTCCAGCCGGAAGTGTTCTCCATAAACGCCGGCATAAGGGCGCGGCGCGAAAATCAGGATGAAGCGCTCGCGGAAGTATCCGAGCGTCTTTCTGAAATCCGCGAAACCCTGTCGCTGCTTGAAGGGCTGACGCATTTGAGCATTGACGCTGCGGTCGCGGAAATCACGCCGATCCACGATGCGGTATGTCTGGACGCCGCCGATTATCGAATGGAAATGCAATGTCCGATTATCGGATATTTCGGGGCGCTTAGCTTGCGCGTTGAAGGCTCTCCGGCGAAGTCTTCGGGTTCGGCCCTGTCCTTGTTATCGCAACTCGGCGCCGAGAGCGTAGAATTGCAAGGCTACTCCCTGAAGGACCGCAAACAGGCGCAGGAGAACGCTCTTGACGCCGCGGTAAAGGATGCGCGCCAGCGCGCTGAAAAAATCGCAAGCGCAGCCAATGCTTCGCTTATCGGTCCGATCCGCATCCAGTATGGAGAAGGGTTTCGCGATACCGGCTATGACGGTGGAAGGGGTACTCTGAACTCGCCGCCCATAATCGTCGTAACGGCCCAGAAGAGAACCGTTAAGCCAAACATCGACCTCAATCTCGATCCTCAGCCGATCGAGATTGAGGCGAAAATCGTTGCGGCGTTCGAGATCGAATAGGGGCTTATTCTTCGGTGGGCGGGCTCAGCCGCTTGAAGCCGTTATGGACGAGGCAAATCCCGGCGATGGCCAGATTTGCGCCGATGAAACCGAAAATCAGCCATTCGATAAGGCTGAAGCTTGTAAAAGTGTCAGGTGTCATGACCGCAGACTCCGTCCGTCAGGTTTCACCTTCGGCTTCAGACATGAAAATTTTGTCTAATTTTTCAGGGGCTTTGCCTAATAGGACGGTAACCGCCCAAGGCCTTGTTCCGGCGCGCTGAACCCCCTGCGGCCCCGGAATCCGGCGGCGTCCCGCCCGTTTCCAATTGGTGAATTTCCCGTTAACATCCGCGCTCGCGCCTTTCGGGGCGCGTGGTGAGGGGCCTGCCGCGAAGGCGGGCTCGGGGGAAGTCGTGAGGGGCAGATGACGTCCGAAGTCGTGTTGATGAACCGTCAGGCGGTGGCGATGGCTGCGGACAGCGCCGTCACCATATCCGGGGACCGCTACCTCAAGACCTATAATTCCGCCGACAAGCTGTTCCCGCTGGTCGAGAACCAGCCCGTCGCGGTGATGATCTATAACAACGCCGAAATCATGTCGACGCCGTGGGAGACGGTGATCTCGCTCTATCGCGAGCAGTCGCGCGGGCGCCCGCTCGACACGGTTGCCGCTTACGCCGACGATTTCATGGAGTTCATCTCCGGCAATCCGGACCTTTTCCCGGCGGACCATCAGGACACGGAATTCTTCAAGGTCGTCGCCGTCGTCTATGCGGTGCTCGCCGAGGAATTCGATTACCAGGTTCTCCAATTCCAGCAGGCCCATCGCGGCGGCGCGCGCGACCACATCTCCTCGATTTTCGAGTTTGTCGTGGGCGAGATGCATGCGGATTACCAGCGCTGCCCGGACGATTCTCCGCGCGGCGATCTTCCGTGTTTTCCCAAGGGCATGGCCGAGCAGGTGCGCCGGCGTTATGGCGGCGAGATCGACCAGCTCATCCAGAGCCTTGTCGGCTCTTTGAAGAACGAACATCCCGGGCTCTCGGTGACCGAGGAGACCACGGGCCGCCTGCGCGACATTGCGGTCTTCGCGGTGGTCAAGGACGCCTTTTTCGAACATTTCACCGGCGTCGTCTTTGCGGGCTTTGGCGCGAAGGAGAAGTTTCCGTCCATGCGCTCCTATCTCGCCTCGTCGGTGGTGCTGGGCATTTTGAAACGCAAGCGCGACCGCCAGGCCGATATCGGCGCCGATTCAGGGCCGGTTTTCCAGCCTTTCGCGCAGGACCGCATGATCCGGACATTCCTGACCGGCATGGACCAGTATCTGAGGATGTTCGTCTATTCGGAAACTTTGAAGCTGTCGCGCGGCCTCGTCGCCGACATTGTGGGGCGCACGCCGAATTTGAGCGACGCCCAGAAGAACGCCATCTTCCGCGATTATTCGAGCAACAATCTCGCCGTTGCCGTGAACGAGTTTTTCCGCTCCGTTGATAATTATCAGTATGCGGTGCACACGCGCCCGATCCTGCGCGCCATCAATTCCCTGCCGAAGAAAGAGTTGGGCGAAACGGCGGCTTCGCTCATCAAACTCAATTCCTTCCAGCAGAAGGTGATGCATTCGGTCGAGACCGTGGGCGGGCCCATCGATGTCGCGGTCATCACGCGCAATGGCGGGCTCGAGTGGAAGCGCGAAAAGGCGGAGCTTTAGGAGAGCAAGATGAGTGATCGCCTGAAACAGATCTGGTCCGGCTTCGAACAAGGCACGTCGCGCACGCTTACCGGACGCGGCATCGACAATATTCCGGTGCCGCCGCGCGCGGATTATTCGCCCAAAGACGCGGCCTTCCTGCCGGAAAATTTCGACGCGCCGGCTTCGGCGGCGTTTTCGGCGCTGCGCGAAAATCTCTCGAAGAAAGAAAAGCTCTTTGCGGGCAAGAAGAAAAAGGCCGATGCGGCGCTGCCGTCAGAGCCGGAGGATTTCGTGGCGGCGACAGCCTTTTCCGCCGCGGGGGACGATCTCATTCGCGGGCTTCGCGCCACCGCCATGCGCACCGAGCGCCCGGAGATCGACTACGCCGCCTTTCTCGAGTCGAAAGAAGGCAGGGCGCATTTCAAGAAGCACAAGCGCCGCAAGAAATTTCTCGGCCTCTTTTGATCGCCCGGCGCTGATCGCCCAACATCCGGTCGTCCAGAACCGGCGTTTCATCGCCCGCCGTCCCGTCAAAGCTTGAAGGCTAGGCGCCGCGCCCTATGTCGTTAGATCGGCAAAGGGAGATTTTCATGATCGTCACGACAACCGATACAGCGCCCGGGCGCGAGGTCCATCAAAGCCTCGGCGTCGTCGCGGGGGAAGCCATTCTCGGCGTCAATATTTTCCGCGATCTGTTCGCCGGGATCCGCGACATTATCGGCGGGCGGTCTGGCGGTTACCAGAAGGCGCTGCGCGAGGCGCGCGAGCACGCCATGGCCGACATGGAAGCCGAGGCCGCCGCGCTCGGCGCCGACGCCATTGTCGGCGTCGATATCGATTACGAGGCGGTGGACACCCAGAAGGGGTCGATGCTGCTCGTCTCCTGCAATGGGACGGCGGTGACGCTGCGCTGAACGCCGTGCGGGGCGCTGTTTAGTTGGCGCTCATTTCATCGAGCGGCTGGCCCTGATACTCGCCGGTCAGCGTTTGCAAAAACGCGGTGATGGCCGTCGCGTCGGCTTCCGGCAGTTCGAGGCCGAGCTGGTGCTCCGCCATGGTCTCAACCGCCGTTTTCAGATCCGGCGCCGACCCGTCATGGAAATAGGGCCAGGTCACTTCGACATTGCGCAGGATCGGCGTCTTGAACATGTGCATATGCGCGTCATTGCCGGTGACGTTGTAGCGGCCGAGATCGGCCTCCTGGATTTCCCCGCCGCGATCCGCGAAATAGCTTTCCGCGATTTTCTGATAATTCTCGCCGCCGAAATAGGCGCCGGAATGGCAACTCGTGCAGCCGACTTCGGCAAACAGCAAGGCGCCGCGCTTTTCTTCTTCCGTCAGCGCCGTCTTGTCGCCTTTCAGATATTTGTCGAAGGGCGCGTTCGGCGTGACCAGCGTGCGCTCGAATTCGGCGATCGCTTCGGTGATCGTTTCGACGCTGACGTCGCCGCCGAAAAGCTCGTCAAAAGCCGGGCGGTATTTCTCGCTGGCGGCGACTTTTTCCACGACCTCCGGCCATGCATCGCCCATCTCCAGCGGGTTTTCAACGGGACCGGCGGCCTGTTCCTCAAGGTCCGCGGCGCGCCCGTCCCAGAACTGTACGAAGTTATAGCCGGAGTTGTAGACCGTCGGCGCGTTGATCGGCCCCTGCTGGCCTTTGACGCCCGTAGAGACCGGCAGCCTGTCGACGCCGCCCGTCTCGAGCCCGTGACAGGTCGCGCAGGAAACTGTGCCGTCGCCGGAAAGAAGCGTGTCGTGATAGAGCGCCTCGCCGAGCAGGGCGAGCCTTTCATTGACGTCGACGGCGGCCGGAACCGGCTCTACGCCCTCATAATAGAGGGCGAGGTCGTCATCTAATGAGCGTTTTTTTTTGAGCCTTCGCCGTCAAGGGCGGCGTGCTCTTCTTCCGCCGGGGCTTCTTCCTCGGCGGCCGGGGCCGGCTCGGGGAAGGGGACCGGGTCGGCGGAGAGCGAGCCGAGATAGGCGAGAATGTCGGCGCGCTGATCGTCGCGCGGGAAGCGCTGAACCATCGCCGTGCCGGGCACATAATTCTGGGAGTTTTCCAGATAATGATCGAGGCGTTCGTATGTCCACACGCCGCCGGCTTCTTTCAGGGCGTTGGTGTAGTTGAAGCCGGCGTGGCTTGCGAGTTCGCGGCCGACGACGCCCCAGAGATTGGGGCCGGTGCCGTTGGCGCCGCCTTCCTCGAAGGTGTGGCAGGATTTGCACAGCGCCGCGCGGCGCTCGCCGGCGGAGGCGCTGGCGTTGGCGAGGAGCGTGCCGAGATCGACTTCCGGTTCGGCTTCGGCCGGGGCCGCGTCGCCGCCGAATTCCAGCTCGCCGCCATAAGCGAGATGCAGTTCTTCATCGCCGCCATGATGGCCGCCGCCGCCGAAAAGCGCCTTGGTGAGCTGCGGCAGGCCGAAAATCAGCAGGAGAGCCGTCAGCACGGCCGCCGCGATCTTGTTGCTAAAAAGCGGATCTTTCATGGGAACATCCCGGTGATTAAAGCCCGCATATCGGGGCGGCAAGAAAAGTCGGGCGGTTCTTACCGGTCTTCTCGGGCCCGCGCAATGCGGCCCCTCGGCGCGGCGAGCGCGGCCTTTTCGCGCGGCAGGAGACTGAGCAGGTGGAGTTGGGCCGGGCCGGCTCCCGGCCATGGCGCGGGCTTGATCGGGGCGCTTGCTGCCCCCCGTCCCATTGTGCATAAGCGCCGGCGGCCCTTCGGGAGCAGTCAGGGAAAACGATCATGACGGAAAAGACCGCCGCCAAGCCCAAGCGCATCGCCTATCAGGGCGAGCCGGGCGCCTTTTCCGAGCTCGCCTGCCGCCGCTATGCGCCTGATTTCGAGCCCTTGCCCTGCGGCGCCTTCGAGGAGGCCGTCGAGGCCGTGACCGAGGGCCGGGCGGAGCGGGCGATGCTGCCGGTGGAAAACTCCCTAGCGGGCCGTGTGGGCGACATCCATCACCTCCTGCCCCGGGCGGGCCTTCATATCATCGCCGAATATTTCCTGCCCGTTGAACACCATCTGATGGCCAAGCCTGGCGCGAAATTCGAGGACATCAAGGTCGCCCGGTCGCACCCGGTGGCGCTCGCCCAGGTGCGCGAGTTTCTCCACGCCCACAAGATCCGCCCGGAAACCGCCGGGGACACGGCGGGCGCCGCGCGCCGTCTTTCGGAATCGGGGCACATGGAAGAGGCGGTGGTCGCCTCGGTGCTCGCGGCCGAGCTTTACGGCCTGACGATCCTCAAAAAGAATATCGAGGACGCGCCCCACAACACAACGCGCTTTCTCGAAATGGCGAGCGAGCCCATGGACGCGTCGCCCGAAGACGGCCCGGTGGTGACGAGTTTCATTTTTGAGGTCCGCAACATTCCCGCCGCGCTTTACAAGGCGCTGGGCGGTTTCGCCACCAACGGCGTCAACATGACCAAGCTGGAAAGCTATCAGCTCGGCGGATCCTTCTCGGCGACCATGTTCTACGCCGACGCCGAAGGCCATCCGGCCGAAGAGCCCATGCGGCTCGCGCTGGAAGAGCTCAGCTTTTTCTCGTCTTCGCTGAAAATTCTTGGCGTTTACAAAAAGGGGCGCGAGCGGGACGCATAGGGGCTAGTCCTTCACCCAGCTTTCGATGAGCTGGCGCGCAATCGTGAAAGGCGGCGGCAGGACGAAGCCGCGCTCTTCGCCTTTCAGAACCGCCTCCACGTCTTTCCGGTCATACCAGCCCGCTTCGGCGAGTTCATCCGTGTCCACCGTAATCTCGCGGCCGCGCGCCTCGGCGTGAAAGCCCATCATCAGGGAACAGGTGAACGGCCAGGGCTGCGAGAAGAGATAGCGCACATTGTCGATGGTGACGCCCGCTTCCTCGAAAAGCTCGCGCCGCGCGCATTCCTCCGGCGTTTCCCCCGCCTCGACGAAACCGGCGAGCGCCGACACAAAACCCGGCGGGAACTGGTGTCCGCGCCCCAAAAGGCAGGCGCCGTCATGGGTTGCGAGCACGATGGAAACGGGGTTGAGGCGCGGGAAATGTTCGGCTTCGCATTGAAGGCAGACGGCTTTCGCGCCGCCGGGATCGAACACGGTTTCGCCGCCGCAATTGGCGCAGAAACGGTGCTTCCTTCGCCATTCGAAAAACCAGCGCGCCTGGCCCACAATCGCGAGGTCGTCGCGCGCGAGAAGCCCGGCGGCGTTGCGTAATGGAATGTAGCCGCCGAGCTCCGCGAAAGGCGCGGTCTCGGCGCTATCCGCCGCGGCCGAAATGTCGATCGCGAAATAGGCGCGCCCCTCGATCAGGCCGAGAAGAATGAGCGGCGCGTCCTTGGGCAATGCCGACAGCGCGGCGATTGTCAGGAACGCCGGCGCGCCGTCCTTGATCAGCGGATCGCCGCGCCACAGGGGAAGAAGAAGGCTCGTCTCATCGGCGAGACGCGCTTTGACGAACGCGTGCTGATCTTTCTCGATATTGACTCGCGACAGGGGGCTGTTCGCGAACCAGTTCGGATTGTCGCCCTCTTTCATGGGCGCCAGTTGTGGCAAGGGCATGGGCGCCGCGCAAGCGTTATGCGCTGCTCGCCAGCTTCGGGCGGCTGAGGAAAACACCCACGACGGCGCGGTGAAGGAAGAGAATGAGCGCGGCGCAAAGCCAGCTTACGCAGGCGGCGTAAAACAGCGCCGGAGAGAAGGCCGTGGGGGAACCGTCCGCCCATTCCGTCGGCGTTTCGATGCCCAGCGGCGTGAACAGGTGAAAGACGATGGCGCCGCTCATGATGGCGATGGCGACAGCCGCCCCGAGAAACTGCGACGGGGCGATGAAGGCCTTGCGGCGCGATAAAAGCAATATCACCGGCAGGGCGATCAACAGCACCGAGGCCAGCAATTCCCCGAGCCCGATGATCCACGGTCCCGCCGGATAGAAAAGCTCGATCCCTGACCACTCGCGCAAGGTCGTGAAGATGTGGCGCGGCGTGGGATGGCCGGTGAACTTGAAACGCAGCGAGTCGACAAAGATCGCCGAGATGAAGAGCCCGCCGGCCCACGGGAATAGTGCGGAAAGTCGTTTCATGGATGTCTCTCCCCTTGAAGCGCCCCGGCATTGGTCCGCGGCGCGGACAGCCCTGGCCAAGCACCGGGACCGCCGCCTCCTAGCATGGGGCCGCGATCACGCGGGATCACAAGGCGGCCCCTTGCATTCACGAAGCTGCGCAGCGATATACGCCCTCGGAAGGCTGGCGGACGCGCTTCTCGCCAACCTGGTCAGGTCCGGAAGGAAGCAGCCACAACGAGTTTCCGCGCGGGTCGTTTCAGCCTTCCACCTTTGTTTTTCCTTGAAAAGTCAATTCTTTCTCCGGGCGGCGCGTCTTTGCGGGGCCCTTGCCGGGAATTCGGGTATGGGACTTGTATTTTACATAATGTAAAATATATCTAACATTATGTGCGACAAGCCATGCAGAGGAGAGAGAGATGACCTTCAAGGAAACGAGCGCCTGGCTGGTGCTGGCGGCGCTGATCCTGATTTTCGGCGGCTATGCCTGGTCGCTTTACGAGGCGGGGAGCTTCGGGGCCGGGACCACGCGCATGATGTTCTTCTCCATCGTCACCTTCGTCGTGGTGCTGATCGTCGCCCATATCGCCGTCGCCATCGTCGCGCCAAAATCGGCCAATGAGGCGGCGGATGAGCGCGACCGGCGCATCGATCTGAAGGCCGAGGAGGCGGGGAGCTTCATTCTCCACTGCGCCGTCCTCTATGCCCTTGGCGCCGCGTTGATCGAGGGAAATTACCTCCTCGCCAATATCCTGTTTTTGGGCCTCGCCCTCTCGGGAATCGTCAAGGCGCTCTGCCAGGTCTTCCTTTATCGCCGGAGCGCGTGACCGCTGAGATGGGGAAAACGCCGATCAGCAACCGCATTCGCGTCCTGCGCGCCGAGCATGGTGATATCAGCCAGGGCGATCTCGCCGCGCGCATTGGCATGACGCGCCAGACCGTCGCCGCCATCGAAAAAGGCAAATACGCTCCCTCCCTCGAGGCGGCGTTCCGCATCGCCGCGGTCTTCGGCGTCCCCTTCGGCGAGGTCTTCCAGTACCGCGCGGAAGAGGACGCCGCCTTTTTGAAGCGCCAAAAGCAAACCCGGAAACAAACGGTGAAAACAGACGGTTGAGAAGCGCGCGCCGCCCCGCCATATTCAGGCGGGAAGTATGGCGGAACCAATGGCCGAGAAAGAAGACAGCGCGGAAAAGAGCGGCGGCGCCTATCAGGTGCTGGCGCGCAAATACCGCCCGCAGACCTTCGAGGACCTGATCGGTCACGAGGCCATGGTGAAGACGCTGAAAAACGCCTTCGCCGCCAACCGCATCGCCCACGCCTATATCCTCACCGGCGTGCGCGGGGTCGGCAAGACGACGACCGCCCGCATTCTCGCCCGCGCTCTCAATTATGTGGGACCGGACGGCGAGGACAACGGCCCGCAGATCGAGATGGAGACGGAAGGCCGTCACTGCCGCGCCATCGCCGAAAGCCGCCATCCGGACGTCATGGAAATGGACGCCGCCTCCCGCACCGGGGTCGGCGACATCCGCGAGTTGATCGAGGGCGTGCGCTATGCGCCGGTGGAAGCGCGCTACAAGGTCTACATCATCGACGAAGTCCACATGCTCTCGACGGCGGCGTTCAATGCGCTGTTGAAAACGCTCGAAGAGCCGCCGCCCCATGTGAAATTCATTTTCGCGACGACGGAGATCAGGAAACTTCCTGTCACTGTGCTGTCGCGCTGCCAGCGTTTCGACTTGCGCCGCATCGATCCGGAAGTGCTCACTGATCATTTGGTGTCTATCGCTGGAAAGGAAAATGTCTCCGTCGACCGCGATGGGCTATGGATGATCGCGCGCGCCGCCGAAGGCTCGGTGCGCGACGCGCTCTCCATTCTCGACCAGGCGATTGTTCAGCATACGACGCAGGGCGGGGAAGCGGTCACCGCCGACATGATCCGCGACATGCTGGGCCTTGCCGACCGCTCGTCCGTCTGGACGCTGCTCGAAGCCGCGATGAAGGGCGACGCCAAGGCCGCGCTTGAAAACTTCCGCGGGCAATATGACGGCGGCGCCGAACCGGCGCAGGTGCTGCGCGACCTTCTCGACCTCACGCACCTCCTGACGCGCATCAAGGCGGCGGGGCCCGAGGCCGCGGCGCACGGGCCCGCGGGCGAGGCCGACGCCGAGCGCGCCAAGGCGCTCGCCGCCAATCTTGAAATGAACGCGCTGACCCGCGTCTGGTCGCTCCTCATGAAGGGGCTTCAGGAAACGCAAATGGCGCCCGACGCGGCGGCGGCGGGGGAAATGGCGCTTATCCGCCTGTGCTTCGCGGCGGACCTGCCGACGCCGGACGAAGCGCTCAAGGCCTTAAAAAAAAACACTAGCGGCGGCGGAGTAAGCGCCCCGGCGGCCTCTTCAGCGGCGGCGTCCGAGCGCGCGCCGGTGACCGCGCAGCGCGAGGAAAGGCCCTCCGCGCAGGTCATCGACATCAGCCCGCCCTTGTCGCAGCGCCCGGCGGAAGCGCAAATCTGGCTGCGCGCCTTCGGCGACGTGGTGCGCCTCGCGGGCGAAAAGCGCGACGCGAAACTGCGCACCGAGCTTGAGTCCTATGTTCACATCGTCTCCTTCCGGGAGGGCAAGATCGAGCTGCGTCTCCATGACGACGCGCCGCGGGATCTTGCGAACCGGTTGACGCAGCGCCTTAAAGAGTGGACCGGCAAGGCGTGGATCGTTTCCGTCACCTCAGAACATGAAGGCGAGGAGACGGTGCGCGGCGCACGCGAGCGCGAGGTGATGGAACACCCCATGGTGATGAAGGCGCTGGAGCTCTTCCCCGATGCGAAAGTGACGGCGATCCGCGAGCCCGAAGCGCCTGCGGCGCCCGCCCCCGACGAGGCGGAGGAAGACGCGCCCGTCGACCCCGATGACGACGCCGTCGCCGAAGCGGCCGCGGCCAACAGCGCAAAACGAACGGAAACAGGAAAAGCGTAATGGATTTGAACGAGATCATGAAACAGGCCGGCGAGATGCAGGCCAGGATGCAGGAAATGCAGGAAAAGCTCGCCGACATCGAGGCGACGGGCGAGGCCGGCGCCGGCATGGTGAAGGTCGTCCTGAACGGCAAGGGCTATGCGAAGGCCGTCGCCATCGAGCGCTCCCTGATGAAAGAGGACGAGGCGGAGATTTTGGAAGACCTCGTCGCCGCGGCGATCAACGACGCCAAGGCCAAACTCGAAAAGGAAACCGAAGAGCAGATGAAAAAGCTCACCGCCGGCATGCCCCTCCCGCCCGGCATGAAGCTGCCTTTTTAGCAGATGAAGAGGGCGTTTCTCTTTCTCATGATATTCGGGCTTTTTACCGCGGCGCACGCCATGCCCAGCGTAATCGTGCTTGATGAGTATTTGCCGAGAGTAGACGCGGTAATAGTTGGCTCTGTAACGAGCATAGAGGAGAAGCATCAACGGGGAGAGCGCTGTGGAAATATCGTAACGCTCGATGTTTCTGAGAAGCTTTATGGGAATCCCGAGTTGGCGGAGATTGGAAGCGCTGACGACGACCTAAAGGTCGGCCAGACATATGTATTCTTTCTGGAGCAGAGCGACGGATATTATTTTATAGACGGAGATTCTAACCCATGGATCGGACAAGGCGGGCACGATAGTCAGAGTAATTGCCTTGGAGCTTTGCCGACATATTTAAGTGAACGGAGGCTGACCGGACGCCTATCTCTGACATCGGACGGAGAAGTCCGCATGCTTTTGAACGCCATAAGTGATGCGGCGACCTTACCCAGGGAGGAGACTCCGCATCTCGTCAGTATCAGTGAACAAGTTATATTGCCGGACTCATTAGAAAAAATGCTGATCGAATATGAAGTTCAATCGATCTCTGTAGACAACGAATTGGTGAGCTACCATGAAGCGGCGAAAGTAGTGCTGGCTAGTGACTTGTTTAGGCGCGGACGTTACCTGCCATGGCGGGACTATCGTCATTTTCTTTTAGAACAGCTTGAAGCGAAGCAATCTGAGTAACAGCCATGCCCGCCGCAACCATCGGTCCCGAGTTACAGCGCCTGATTGATCTCCTCGCAAAAATGCCGGGGCTGGGGCCGCGCTCGGCCAAGCGCGCCGCGCTTTATCTCCTGAAAAAACGCGATCCGGTGATGCGCCCGCTTGCCTTCGCCCTCGATGAGGCGGCCAATAAAGTGAAGGCCTGCTCGGTCTGCGGCAACTGGGATTCGATCGACCCCTGCGCCGTCTGCGCCGATCATGACCGCGACCAGACGGTGCTGTGCGTGGTGCAGGATGTGGCCGATCTCTGGGCGCTCGAGCGCGCCGGCGCGCACAAGGGCCGCTATCATGTGCTCGGCGGGCTCCTGTCGCCGCTCGACGGCATCGGTCCTGACGATCTCAATCTCGGCACGCTGATCGCGCGGGTGAAAGAGGGCGGCATATCGGAAATCGTCCTGGCGCTCGCCGCCACGGTCGATGGTCAGACCACGGCGCATTATCTGACCGATCACCTCGAAAGCTCGGGCGTCAGCGTCACGCGGCTTTCGCAAGGGGTGCCCGTGGGCGGCGAGCTTGATTATCTCGATGAGGGAACGCTCGCCGCGGCGATGAAATCCCGCCGGCCTTATTAGGCCGCGCAGCTCTGCGGCTGCATCCGCCGCAACACGAAAACAAAAGCCAGCACCGTCACCACGAAGGCGAGATTGAAGCCGCTGCGCGTCGCTTCGCCGGGCAGCAGCATGGGCAGGAAGAAAAGCTCCGCCAGGATGATATGGTCGTATCGCCGCCAGCCCGTTTCGGCGGCGTTCATGGCGAGCAGCGCAATCGGCGCCGCCATGATGACGAGCTCGTAGTAATAGGCGTAAGGCGCGACGAGAAACGCCCCGGCGCACACGACCGACGCTTTCAGCGCGCGGTTGTCGCTCCGCCGCCAGATCATCCATGTCGCCCACACGGCGGCGCCGGCGCCGAGAAGATGAAAGGCGAGGGCGAGGCTCGCGGGAAGGCCCGCCAGCGACAGGGCGGCGAAGACCGTGGGCATTTTGTAAAGCGGCATGATGCCGCTCGCGACATTGCCGCCAGCGTTGAGGACGCTGCCGAAAAACGCCGTCCACGCCTCGACGCCGAAAATGGCGACGCTGGCGCCCGCGAACAGAACCGCGCCCGCCGCGGCGTAGCCGAAGGCGCGCCAGTGACCGCCCGCGGCGTAGGCGATGGGGATCAACAGGCCCAGCTGCGGCTTGACGGTGAGCGCCGCCGCGCAGGCCCCCGCGAGGAGCGGGCGCTTGTCGGGCGCCAGGACGGCGCCAAGGAGGAGCGTCGCCGTCAGGAAACCGTTCTGGCCGGTGATGACCGCCTGAAAGGCGGCGGGCGCCGCGATCACGAGAAACAGCGCCAGGCCGCGCACGCCCGCCGCGCGCGCGGCGGCGGCGAAACAGGCAAAGCCCCCGCCGGTCCAGACCGCATAGGCGAGCCAGTAAGGCAGGAAGGCGAGAAGGCCGATGATCAGGAAATAGGTGGGCGGATATTGCCAGGTGAAGCGCGCGCCCTCGCCGCCCGGCGCAAGACGCGCCAGCCAGTCCCGGAAGGTCTCGACATCGTAGATCGCCGTCGCCTCGCCGGCGACCGCCGCCTTCGCCGCCGTCCAGAAAGTGATGAAATCGCCGCCGATGGGCGGGCCCGCGGGCGTGATGTAGTCCTTGGCGAAGACGATTTGCACAATCCCCACCGCGAGCAGGGGCAGGATCACCGCGACGGCGCAGACCTTCGCCTGCAGCGCAGTGAGGCGCAGGTCGACGGCCCCGTCGGCCCGGGTGAAAACGGCGAGATTCATGGCCAGCAAACTAGGCGCGATGCTTAAAGAAAGCCTTACGGGGGCTGGGCTCTGTGTGTGGGGCGGGGCTTTCTGGGGAAAGCGCCCGGTCGCCGCCGCGCCCGCGAATCTGCTAGTTTGGGCCCATGATCATGGATGCGCTCTCCCGCGCGGGGTTCCCGCTCGACGGCCCGGCCTTCTGGCTGGCGCTCTTTTTGTTCATTGCCGCGGTGTTTTTCATCGTGCAGTCGCGCCGCGCCCTGAAGCGTTCGGCGCGGCTTCGCGAGGAATTGCACGAAACGCAGATTGCGCTCGCCTCGGCGCAGCACCAGACGAGCAATTACGACGAATTGCGCGACGAACTCGCTCATGAAAAGCGCCTGCGCGAACAGCTTCAAAGCGATGTTGCGGTCGGCAAGGCGACGATCGCCGAACGCGAGCGCGCCTTGAACGAGTTGAAGACGCGCATGGAAACGGAGTTCAAGGCGACGACCGCGCAACTGCTCGAGGGCGCCAATGAAGCCTTTCTGAAACGCGCCCAGGAAACCTTTCAACGCTATCGCGAGAACGCGCAAAGCGACAACGACAAACGCGAGAAAGCGCTCGACGATTTGTTGAAACCTGTCAGCGAGACTTTGGCTCGCTACCAGAAAGGTCTCGATGAGCTGAAGAAGGAGCAGACGGAATCGCGCGGCGCGCTCGCAAACCAGATCGGCGAGCTTGCGAAATCGACCCATGACGTGCGCGCCGAAGCGAACAAGCTCGCGACCGCCTTGCGCGCTGGCCCCAAGACGCGCGGCCGCTGGGGCGAGGAGCAGTTGCGCAATGTGGTCGAGATCGCGGGCATGAACGCCTATGTCGACTTTGTCGAACAGGCGAGCCATGACGACGCCGAACAGCGACGCAAGCAGCCGGACATGGTGGTGAGCCTGCCCGGCGGGCGCAAAGTCGCCGTCGATTCAAAAGTTTCGCTCGGCGCCTATCTCGACGCCATCGAGGCGGAGACGGACGAGGCGCGCGCCGGCCATCTTGCGCGGCATGCGGACGATCTCTGGAAACACGTCCAGAGCCTTGCGAAAAAGGAATACGCCGCCTCGCTGCGCGACTCCCTCGATTATGTGGTGATGTTCGTGCCCGGCGAGAATTATTTCTCCGCCGCGCTCGAGGCGCGCCCGCAGCTTTATCAGGACGCGTTCGACCGCAAAATCCTTATCGCCTCGCCGACGATCCTCATCGCCATGCTGAAATCCGCGGCGTTGAACTGGCGCCAGGAAAAGATGACCGAACATGCGCAGGCCGTCGCCGCCATGGCGAAAGATCTCTATGACAGTCTTCAGGTGATGAGCAAAAATCTCGGCGGGCTCGGCAAGGCGCTCTCTACCGCGCTGGGTAAATACAACGCCACGGTGGGCGGGTTTGAATCGCGCGTCCTCTCTCGCGCGCGCAAATTCGCCGATTATGAAATTCCGGGCGTTGAAACCGAGATCGATCTTCTCTCGCCGGTGGAAGACGCGCCCCGTCAGTTGCGAGACGATCTGTCTGCGGATGAAGAGGCCGGCGAAGATTCTGATGAAGATGGGCGCGAAGACGCGGCCTGATCGTTCAGTTTACCGCAAGGGGAAGGGCGACTTGTCGTCGCCGCTTTCGCCGCCGGGCTTGCGCGTCGGCGGGCTGTCGAAGACCGCTGAATATTGCACGGGGGCCGGGGCCTCTGGCTGTTTTTCCGCCGGTTTTTCAGCCTTTTCGGGCGCCTTGCCGGCGCCGTTCTGGCGCAGGGTTTCCAGCGTCGCGACGCGCTGGCGCAGGGCGTGCAGCTCGTCGAGGAAGCTCATGGAGCTTGTCTCGCGCAGCCCCGCGCCGGCCATAACCGCGCTGATCGTGTGGAGAGTCGCCATCAGCGAGGTCGGCGAGACCATGAAGACGCGGGCGCGATAGCTTTCCTGAACGAGATCGGAAAAATGCGCGTGCAGTTCGGAAAGAATGTTTTCTGAAGGCACGAACATCATGGCGCAGTCGGCGGTCTCTTCCGCGACGATCAGCTTTTCGCCGACATCGGCGATGTTGCGCAGGACCGCGCGGCGCAGTTCGGTCTCGGTGCCGGCGTTGCGCGACAATTGCCACGAGTCGAAAGCCTCGGCCGGAAAGCGCGCGTCGATGGCGATGGGCGCCATGGGGCCGGGCATCATGATGGCCGCTTCCGCCGTGCGCCCGGTGGGCAGCTTGTAGCCAAGCTTGTAGCGCTGCGGGGCGAGCGCGTCGCTCAGAAGATCGGAAAGCTGGATGCGCGCGGCGGTGGCGGTTGCGACGGCCGGCGACGAAGGCAGATGGTTCAGGCGCTTGGTGAGCTTGTCGACGGCGTCTTTGACTTCGCCGCGCAACGCCTCGAACTGCTCGCCCATGAGGTTGGCGAACTCGGCGAAATGTTCTTCGGAAACGCCGGCGGCTGCTTCGTGAAAAGCGGCGGCTTGAGGTGCGGGCGCGCGGTCGGAAAGTTTCGCCGCCTCGGCGTTCACCGTCTCGAGGCGCTGATGGAAATCGTCGGACATCGCGGTCAGGCGGCGCTCCATCTCGGCCATCGCTTCGGCGCGCTGGTCGAGCGCGGCTTCCTGTTTCTTGATGTCCACATTCATCACGCGCTGCGCCTCGTCATTGGCGCGCTGGAGATCGCGCGCCAGCGCTTCGGCGTCTTCGGCGCGTTTCAACGCCGCGCGCGCGGTTTCTTCGGCATGATGCAGGCGTTCGTCCCCGGCCTCATAAGCGGGGGCGGGCGCAAGAGGCTCCGCCGCGACCGGCTGGGGCGCCGCCTCTTCAGGCGCGGGCTCATAGGCGGGCGGTTCGTCATGGGGCGTTGCGTCGTCTTCCGCCGCGCTTTCCGGCTCCGGCGCGAAAAAGCCGAGCTCGGCTTCGGGCTCGTCCGGATAGAAAGCCTCGTCATCGGGCGCGCCGTCATCAGCGGGAAAGTCGGGGTCGGGTTGCGGCGGCTCGGACTCTGTCTTGTTCCTCTTGCCGAACAAGCCGGCGAAGGCGGGCCTTTTCTTCTTTTCGGGTTTTTCTGGAGCGGCGAGGTCTGCCGGTTCTTCCGGCTCTGGCGCGGCGGCTTCTGCTTCTTCCTGAAGGGCGGGTTCGTCTTCGTGCAGCGAGCCGCTTTCATGGCCGTGCCGGATGGTGATTTCGGTCTCGCCGGCCTCGTCGTCGCGCCACTGCTCCTGCGTGTCGGGCGGCTCGGGCGCTTCGTCTGTATCTTCGTCTTCGTCGAAGGTGATTTCGGCGTTTTCGCCCGCCGGTTCGAAATAGGCGCGGCTTTCGGCCTTGCCGGCGCGCGGCTTGGCTTTGGTGACGCGGCCCCGGATGATCAGCATCATGCCGATCAGGAAGATCAGCAGAAAGGCGCCGACGCCCGCCCAAAGGGCAGGCAAGGGCCCGCTGATCAGCGGTTCTGGCTGACCGGTTTCGGTCTGTCCGGCCTCGGCCGCAACGCCTTCGGCCTGATCCGTCTCGGCCGGGGTCGCCTCTCCCGGCGATCCGGGCGTATCGCTCTGCACGGACGGCGCACGCCACTGCATGGTCAATTCCCCACCTCGAAACACCACCTGAGAATGGCACATTATGGGAAAATCCCATAAAAAGCGAGGGTTTAGCATTAACCATGTTTCGCGGGCCGGAAGCGCGCCCAGGACGCCTTCCAAGGGCCCCCCGCGTCTTGACGCCGGGCAGGGCCGGCCATAGGTGAAAGCCATGAGCATTCGACCCATCATTACAGCGCCCGACCCCCGCCTTCGCCAGGTTTCAAAGCCCGTGGAGACGGTCGATGACGAGCTGCGCGCGCTCATGGATGACATGCTGGAGACCATGTATGACGCGCCGGGCATCGGCCTCGCCGCGATCCAGGTGGGCGTGCCGCTGCGCGTCATCGTCATGGATCTCGCGGGCAAGGACGAAGAGCCGGCGCCGCAGTTTTTCGTCAATCCGGAAATTCTCGACCCCTCCGAAGACATGAATGTCTATGAGGAAGGGTGCTTGTCCGTGCCCGAATATTTCGACGAGGTGGAGCGTCCGGCCCGTTGCCGGGTCAAATATCTCGACTATGACGGCGCCGAACAGATCCTCGAGGCGGACGACCTTCTCGCCACCTGCATTCAGCACGAGATGGACCATCTCGAGGGCGTCCTGTTCATCGACCACCTGTCGCGCTTGAAACGCGAACGGGTGCTGAAGAAACTCAAAAAAGAACAGCGTCTCGCGGCCGCGTCCTAAGCCGCGCCGCCCAACGCCGGAGCCCTTCCGATGCGCCTCGCTTTCATGGGAACGCCGGAATTTTCCGTCCCCGTTCTGGCGGAGCTGGCGGCGGCCGGCCACGATGTGGCGGCGGTTTACACGCAGCCGCCAAGGCCTTCGGGCCGCGGCCACAAGCTGACGCCCTCGCCTGTCCACAAGCTCGCCGAAAGTTTCGGGCTTGAGGTCAGGACGCCGGAAAATTTCAAGGCGCAAGAAGAACGCGACGCCTTCCGGGCGCTCGATCTCGATGTCGCGGTGGTCGTCGCTTATGGGCTTATCCTGCCGCAAGCGGTGCTCGACGCGCCGCGCCTGGGGTGCCTCAATCTTCACGCTTCGCTGTTGCCGCGCTGGCGCGGCGCCGCGCCGATTCAGCGGGCGATCATGGCCGGCGACAAAGTCACCGGCGTGCAGGTGATGAAGATGGAGGCGGGCCTCGACACCGGCCCGATCCTGCTGTCGGAAACCGTCACCATCGCCGATGACGACACGGCGGGCAGCCTTCACGACAAGCTTTCCGGCGTCGCCGCGCAGCTCGGTCCCCGGGCGCTGGCGGCCCTGGAGCGGGGCGCGCTCACCGAAACCCCGCAAGGGGGAGAAGGCGTTGTTTACGCGGAAAAAATCAGCGCCGCCGAAGCGCGCATCGACTGGTCGCGGCCGGCCGCCGACATCGACCGGCATATTCGCGGCCTGGCGCCGTTTCCGGGCGCCTGGTTCGAGCGCGAAGGCGCGCGCGTCAAAGTGCTGATGTCGCGCCTTGCCGAGGGAAGCGGCGCGGCCGGAGACATTCTCGATACGGATGAAAAGCTTGTCGTCGCCTGCGGCGAGGGCGCGGTGGAGCTTGTCGCCCTCCAGCGCGCCGGCAAGAAAGCCCAGACCGCCGGTGAGTTCCTGCGCGGCTTCGGGCTCGAGATAGGCGCGCGGCTTTCCTGATGGCGCGCTACAGGCTCACGCTCGAATTTGACGGCACGAATTTCGTCGGCTGGCAGCGTCAGGAGAACGGGCTGGCGGTTCAGGAAATTCTGGAAGACGCCGCAAAAGCTTTTTGCGGCGAGGATGTGGCGGCCTTTGCGGCGGGGCGCACCGATGCGGGCGTCCATGCGCTGGCCATGACGGCCCATATCGAGATCGAAAAGCCGACCTCCGCCCACAAGGTGCGCGACGCCATCAACCAGCATTTGCGGCCACATCCGATTGCGGTGCTTGATGCGGAACTTGCGGCGGATGACTTTCATGCGCGCTTTTCCTGCAAAGGCCGGGCTTATGAATATCGCATCGTCAATCGCCGCGCGCCGCTGACCCTTGATGCCGGCCGGGCCTGGCGCGTGCCGCAAAAGCTCGATGCGGAGGCCATGCATGCGGCCGCGCAATACCTTGTCGGCAAGCATGATTTCACGACGTTCCGCGCCGCCTCCTGCCAGTCCGACAGCCCGGTGAAAACGCTCAATGAGATTTCCGTTTCACGCCTGGGCGAGGATGTTTTCATCCGCTGCGCAGCGCGGTCTTTCCTGCACCACCAGGTGCGCTCGATCACGGGCTCGCTTGTCGAGGTCGGCAAGGGCAAATGGCGCGCCCGCGACCTAGAAGACGCGCTGAAAGCCGCGGACCGCGCGCGCTGCGGACCGGTGGCGCCGGCTGAAGGGCTTTATTTCGTGCGCGCCGAGTACTGAATGCCATTGGCGGTCTCGCTCTGTGTCATGCCCGGGCGCGTCCCGGGCATCCAGTTTTAATGAGAAGACTGGATCGCCGGCATAAAGCCGGCGATGACACATTCAGCGTTTTTTTTAGGGGCTCGCCTATTGCGCGAAGGTTTCAAAGTACTTCGTAATGACTGCTTCATAGATGTCGGCAAGAAGCTCGATATCGCCCACGGCCACATGCTCGTCGGTCTGGTGCATGGTGGCGCCCACAAGCCCGAATTCGGCGACCGGCGCATAGTCCTTGATGAAGCGCGCGTCCGAGGTGCCGCCCGAGGTTGAAAGCTCCGGCTTACGTCCGGTTTTTTCCTCGACGCAGGCCGACAGGAGACCGAGAAAGTCCATATCCGTCGTCAGGAAGGCTTCCCCTGAAACCACGCAGTCGAGCGTGTAGCGGGCGCCCGTTTCCTGTGCGATGGGCTCGATCTGATCGCGCAGCCAGTCCTGTATGCTCTCGCCCGTCCAGGTCGGATTGAAGCGGATGTTGAAACGCGCTGTCGCCTTGGCGGGGATGACATTGTGCGCCTCGTTGCCGATGTGGATATTGGTGACTTCGAGATTGGACGGCTGGAACCGCTCATAGCCTTCGTCGAGCGGCGTTTCGCTTAAATGCAAGAGCTTGCGCATCAGCGCGGGAACCGGGTTTTTCGCGCGATGGGGATAGGCGACATGGCCCTGCTTGCCTGTGACGGTGAGCCAGCAATTGATGGAGCCGCGCCGGCCGACCTTGATCATGTCGCCCATGGCGTCGGGATTGGAAGGCTCGCCCACCAGGCAATGATCGATGTCGATCCCTTGCGCGCGCAGCCATTCCAGCATTTTCACCGTGCCGTTGACGGCTTTGCCTTCCTCGTCGCCGGTGATCAGGAAGGAGAGTCTGCCTTTTACCTTGCCGGCCTTCACGGCGCGCGCGGCGGCGCTCGCGAAAGAGGCGATGGCGGCTTTCATGTCGGCGGCGCCGCGTCCCCAGAGATTGCCGTCGCTGACAATCGCGTCAAAGGGCGGCGCGCTCCAGTCGCCTTCGTCGCCCGGCGGCACGACGTCGGTGTGCCCGGCGAAACAAAGATGCGGACCTCCGTCGCCGATCTCCGCGTAGAGATTGTCGATGTCCTCGAAAGGAAGGCGCGTTGCGCGAAAGCCGAGCGCCGTCAGTGCGGTTTGCAGGACGTCGAGGGCGCCCGCATCGAGGGGCGTGACGGACGGCCGGCGGATCAGCGCGCGCGCGAGCGCTACGGGGGATTGCGCAAGATTGTCGATTTCGCTCATGGGCTTGAGGTAGACTAGGCGATGATTTGAAACAAGCGCCAGGCGGCGGGGAGGGCGGTATGCCGAAGGTCGATCTTGAAAACGCGCCGGTCCGGACCGCCTGTCTGTACCCGGGGAAGCTCGCCGATCATTGTAAAGGCCGCTCGAAGATCGCGCTCGGCAATCTCGGCGGGCTCGACCAGTTCGGGGTGAACCTCACCCGTCTCGCGCCCGGCGCGGCCTCGGCCCATCAGCACTGGCACCTCAAGGAAGACGAGTTCGTCTATATGCTCGAAGGCGAGGCGGTGCTGGTGGAGGATGACGGGGAGACGGTCCTGAAAGCGGGCGACGCCGCCTGTTTCAAGGCGGGCGTCGCCAATGGCCACATGCTCGTCAACCGCTCCGGCGCCGATGCGGTGTTTCTCGAAGTGGGAACGCGTTCGCCGGACGAGATGGCGACCTACACTGACCCGGATGTCGACATGAAGGTGGTCAAGGAAGACAGCGCCTGGACGGTCATGCGCAAGAATGGCGAGCCTTATTAGAGCGCTATTGTTCGGAAGGTTCGCCGTCTTCCGCTCATCCCGGCGCAGGCCGGGATCTCATGCAATCGAACGCCGCGCCAGCGGCCCGAGATTCCGGCCTGCGCCGGAATGAGCGGGGCGGCAGTCTAGTCCCGCAAAAGATCGTTCACGGATGTTTTCGAGCGGGTCTTCTCGTCGACCTGCTTGACGATGACGGCGCAATAAAGATTGGGCCCGCCCTTCGCGGACGGCATGGAGCCGGAAACCACGACGGAATAAGGCGGTACTTCGCCGGAAGTCACTTCGCCGGTCTCGCGATTGACGATCTTCGTCGAGGCGCCGAGATAAACGCCCATGGACAGGACGGAGCCCTCCCGGACGATCACGCCTTCGGCGACTTCGGCGCGCGCGCCGATGAAGCAATTGTCCTCGATCACGACCGGGTTCGCCTGCAAAGGTTCGAGAACCCCGCCGATCCCGGCGCCGCCGGAGATGTGGCAGTTCTTGCCGATCTGCGCGCAGGAGCCCACGGTCGCCCAGGTGTCGATCATCGCGCCTTCATCCACATAGGCGCCGATATTGACGTAAGACGGCATCAGCACGGCGCCGCGCGCAATGAAGGAGCCGCGGCGCGCCGTCGCCGGCGGCACCACGCGAAAGCCGCCCTTGCGAAAGTCTTCATCGCTCCAGCCGGCGAATTTCGTTTCGACCTTGTCGAACCACGGCCCGTTGGGGCCCTCCATGACGCGGTTGTCGTTGAGGCGGAAAGACAAAAGCACCGCTTTTTTCAGCCACTGATTGACGCGCCAGTCGATCAGATTGCCGCCCTTGTGCGGTTCGGCGACGCGCGCTTCGCCGCTGTCGAGCAGCGCCAGCGCGGCGTTCACCGCCTCGCGGGTTTCGCCCTTCGTGTCGAAGGAAATGTCGGCGCGGTTTTCCCAGGCGTCATTGATGACGGTTTCGAGCGAAGTCGTATCGGTCATGATGTCTCTTTTTTCTTTATTCGGTGCTTAGTCGGCGGAGGTCGTCAGATCGGCGCCGGTGAGAAAGGCGGCGAGATCGTCGGTTACATAATGCACATGATCGCCGGAGTCTCCCGGCCGGGCCGGTCTTTTTTCATGAGGCTCGTCGTCGAGCCAGGCGGCGTCGGAATGGACGAGGACGGTGGTCATGCCGAGCGCGTGCGGCGCCTCGAGATTTTGCACGATGTCCTCGAACATGATCGCGCTTTTGGGCGCGACGCCGTGGGAGGCAAGGAACTTGTCATAAGGCTCGCGCCGGGGCTTGGGCGCATAGTCCGCCGCCTTGATGTCGAAGATCTCGTCGAAACAGGAAAGAACGCCGAGCGCGCCGGCGACGTTTTCCGCATGGGCGACGGAGCCGTTGGTGAAGATGAATTTGCGTCCGGGCAGCGCGTCGAGCGCCGCCGCGAGCGGCTTGTTTTCGTGGATGACGCTGAGGTCGATGTCGTGGACATAGGCGAGAAAATCTTCCGGACAGACATCGTGCTTGTGCATCAGCCCGCTCATGGTCGTCCCGTATTCGACATAATAGGCTTTTTGCAGGCGGCGCGCTTCGTCATGGGGCATGGCGAGGCGGTTGCGGACGTAATCCGTCATGCGCGCGTCGATCTGCGAAAAGAGCGCGCATTCGGCGGGGTAAAGCGTGTTGTCGAGATCGAAGATCCAGTTTTCGACATGACGGAGATCAGGGCGTGTATCAGGGCGCGCGTCGGCCATGGCGGGGTCTTCAGGGTTGCGCCGGCCGGTGTCGGCGGCGGGGGTGCGGGTTACTGCGTCGGCGTCGCAGCCGGGGGCGCCGGCGCGGCGAACATCTCCGGCGTGAAGTCGAAGGTCGCGGATTCCGCGCCGCCGATTTCGATGCGGCGGAACTGGGCTTCTTCAAGCTCCTGGTCGGCGCAGGCGAGGTCGTTGGCGGTGTTGAACATGACGAGGTTCACGCAAAAGGCCTTGTCGCCGCCGGCGATGGAGCGGTCGCCCGCCGGGTCCTCGATCAGTCCGTATACGTAATAATGATCTTGCTCAAGCGACCCCTTGATGATCTTGGCGCAATCGCCGGGTTCGATCTTCCACCAGCCCTTGGAGCGGTAGCTCTCTTCGTCCTCGGGCTGTGCGATCGCGGACCATACGGCGTTGTTGGTCTTGTTGCAGTAGAAAAAGCCGAGCTTGGCCTCGCGCGCATTGGCGTCCTCGATCAGCGCGTCGATCAACTCGTCGTCGATATTGTAGCCCTCGGGCAGGCCTTTTTCCTTGCGGTAATTGGCGAGCGCGCGCTGGGTTTCGCGGCCCATGGCGCCGTCGACGGCGCCTGCGTCATTGCCGATGTCGGAGAGCAGGCGCTGAACGCCTGCGACTTCCGCGGAATAAACGGTGTAAGTCGAGGCCTCGGTGAAGTCGGTCTGCCAGTTGCCGGCCGCCGATTCGGTGACTTCGACATTGAAGAACTTGCGCTGGCGCATGGGGTCGTCGCGGCAGACATCCTGATTGCGCAGGTTGAAAAAGCCGTTGTTTTCGACGCACAGCGCGGTGTCGCCGGACCAGGTGCGCAAGGGTCCCTTGTGTCCGGGGATGGCTTCCGCATAAACGAAATAGCGGCCGGGCTTGGCCTGTTCGGTGAGCACCACTTTGCACTGGCCGGGGCGCAGGCGCCACCAGCCGCGCGTCGCCAGCCGGTCGCCGTCCACATAGCCGATCGCGGCGGAGAGCGCATAGCTCGATTTGTTGCAGAAGCTGTATTTCGCCCAAGCGCCGCCGGCGCCGGCGACGAAAACAAGGATCGACAGGAGGATGAGACGCATGGCGCTTCGCCTGAAAATTACTGCTTGGACTGGAGCCGTAATTCAGCCGAAACTGCGGGCGGGATCAAGCGCGGCCAGATGAATAAGGCGTCACCGAGAGAAGAAAAGGGCGAACCGCGCGAGGACGGGCGTGAAACGGCGCGTATCGGCGTCCTGTTTCCGCTGCCCCTGCCAAAGCCCTATGATTATCTGTGCGCCGCGCCAGCGCCGCCTGTGGGCGCTTTCGTGGCCGCGCCTTTCGGGCCGCGCGAGGTTACGGGCGTCGTCTGGCCGTCCGGGGGAGACGATCTGCCGCCAGAAAAGATGAAGGCGATCTCGGCTGTTTACGAGGCGCCGCCCTTGTCGCGCGAGCTAGTGGATTTTGTCGACTGGACAGCCGCCTATACGATGTTTCCGAAGGGCGCGATCCTGCGCATGGTGATGCGCGTTTCCGACGCCCTCGAGGGCCCGCGCATGCAGACGGCCTATGTGAAGGGCGAAGCGCCGGAGGGGTTGCGGCTGACGGCGCAGCGAAAGGCGGTGCTTGCCGCGGCGGGCGCGGCGCCGGCTTCCGCCGCGGAGCTTGCGGGCGCCGCCGGCGTCTCTGAGGCGGTGGTGCGCGGCCTCGCTGAAACGGGCGCGCTCGAAAGGGTCGAGGTCGATCCCGATCCGCCTTTTGAGGCCCCCGATCTGGTCTGCGCGGGCCACGATCTTTCCGAAGACCAGCGCTATGCGGCGGACATGATCGGCGCGGTGATCGGCGAGGGCGGGCACAAGGCCGTGCTGATCGACGGCGTCACCGGCTCGGGCAAGACGGAGGTTTATTTCGAGGCGGTGGCCGCGGCGCTGCGGCGGGACCCGGAGGCGCAGGCGCTGATCCTGTTGCCGGAGATCGCGCTGACCCTGCCGTTTCTTTCGCGGGTGGAGGAGCGTTTCGGCGCCGCGCCCGCGCCCTGGCATTCCGATCTCACCGGGGCGCAAAGGCGGCGCACCTGGCGGCGCGTCGCCGAAGGCCAGGCGCGGCTCGTCGTCGGCGCGCGCTCGGCATTGTTCCTGCCGTTTAAAAAGCTGCGCCTGATCGTTGTCGATGAAGAGCATGACAACGCCTATAAGCAGGAAGAAGGCGTCATCTATCACGCCCGCGATTTAAGCGTCGCGCGCGGCAGTCTCGGCGGGTTTCCCGTGGTGCTGGCTTCTGCGACGCCGTCGCTCGAAACCGTCGTCAATGTGGATGAAGGCCGCTACGAGGCGGTGGGTCTTTCTTCGCGCTTCGCCGATGCGGCGCTTCCTGACATCAGGCTCATCGACATGCGCGAAGATGCGCCCGAAGCGGGCAAATGGCTGTCGCCGGTGCTCGTGGACGCGGTCTCGCAGAATTTATCCGCAGGCGAACAGTCTCTCCTGTTTCTCAATCGCCGCGGTTATGCGCCGCTGACGCTGTGCCGGCGCTGCGGCCACAAGATGACGGCGCCGGGCTCCGATACGATGCTGGTGGAACACCGCTTCGAGAACCGGCTTGTGTGTCACCATACCGGCTTTTCCATGGTGAAGCCTGCGGCCTGTCCCGTCTGCAACGCGGTCGATGCGCTGGCGCCGTGTGGCCCGGGGGTTGAGCGGGTGGCGGAAGAGGCGAAAGAGCGCTGGCCGACGGCGCGCATCGCGGTGCTGTCGTCCGACACGGCGCCGGGGCCGCGGAGCATGCGCGAAGTGCTGGACGCCATGCGCGAGGGCGAGATCGACATTCTCATTGCGACACAGGTGGCCGCAAAGGGCCACCATTTCCCGAACCTCACCCTGGTCGGCGTGGTCGACGCCGATCTCGGCCTCGCCGGCGGCGATCTGCGGGCGGCTGAACGCACTTACCAGCTCCTGAGCCAGGTGACGGGCCGGGCGGGCCGCGCGGAAAAACCCGGCCGGGCGCTCCTCCAGACCTATCAGCCTGACGCGCCGGTGCTGGCCGCGCTCGCCTCCGGCGATCGCGACGCCTTTCTCGCGGCCGAGGCGGCGGGGCGCAGCGATCTCGGCTTTCCGCCTTATGGCAGGCTGGCGGCGATCACCCTCAAATCTCTTGACGAAAAGGCGGTGGAGGCGACCGCCAGAACCTTGCGCGCGGCGGCGCCCGGCGCTGAGGGCATCGAGGTTCTGGGCCCGGCGCGGGCGCCGATCTATCGCCTGCGCGGCATGGCGCGCATGCGTCTTCTGGTGAAGACGAAGAAAACCGTGCATTTGCAGGCTTATCTCGCCGACTGGCTGAAAAAGGTGAAGATACCCGGCGCCGTCCGGCTCAGCGTCGATATCGATCCGTATTCCTTTCTCTAGTCGAACCGTTTTAGGATCGGGCTGTATGGTTTGGCACGGGGGTTGCACAACCCTGGATTGAGTAAATGACAAATCCGCCGATCTAGGGGCGCTTAAGGGGTCTTCATGAAAAAATTCGCCGTCGCCGTCGCATCCGCCATTGTGCTGTCGGGCGCAGCTTCCGCCAATCCCATCGAAGAGCTGCGCGCGGGCTTATACGCTCAAGGCTGTTGCGGTTTCGGCTCCGACAAGGAGCAAGGCGTCGCTTTCAACGGCGAGGCGGTGTTTTCCTCCCCGCGCTTTCTCTCCGTGCTCGGCGCGCCGCGGCCGGTGGTCGGCGCGACCATCGCCAGCGACAGCGACGCCACAAGCCAGGCTTACGCCGGGCTCGACTGGAAGATCGATCTCGCCTCGCGCTGGTTCGTGAGCGTGGGCGGCGGCCTCGCGGTCCATAATGGCGAAACCGACCGGTACGATCCGGTCGCCGATGCGGGCCGCGCTTCGAATACGGTGTTTTACGGTTGCCGCGTCCTGTTCCGGGTCGCCGGCGATGTGGGTTACCGGCTGACGGATCGCCTCTCGGCGTCCTTCCACTGGAACCACATCTCCAACGCCGAACTGTGCTCGAACAATGAAGGCCTCGACCAGATGGGCCTGCGCCTCGGCCTCAGCCTCTGAACAAGCCCGGCGCGGTTTACTCCGCGCCGATGGCCTCATCGATGAACTCGATGGACCGGCTTAAAACCTCGGTGCGCATCTCCCCGGTGGAGAGCCAGTGGTCCTCGCCGTCAAGCTCCACATAGTCGTGCGGCTTGCCGGCTCTTTCGAGCGCGTCGCGCATGCGCAGGCTCTGAGCAATGGGCACGACGATATCGTCCTTGGCGTGGATGAGCAGGATCGGCGCGCCCGCCTGATCGGCGATTTCCGAAGGGCTCACCGCGTTTAACTCTTCCTCGTTGCGAAAGCGGTCGCCGATCCGGACCTTCCAGTAGTCTTCAGCGAGTCCCCTGCCGGAAGCCGTTCCCAGCATGCCGATCAGATTGGAGACGCCGTTGATGCTGATGGCGCAGGCATAAAGATCCGGAGTCAGGGTTGCGCCGGCGAGGGCGGCGTAGCCGCCATAGCTGCCCCCGACAATGCAGATGCGGTCAGGATCTACAAGGCCGTCCGCAATCAGTTTTTTGACGCCGTTGGTGATGTCGTCCTGCATGGCCCGCCCCCATTCGCCATGACCCGCCATGCGGAACGCGTCTCCATAACCTTCGGAGCCGCGATAGTTCGGCTCATAAACCAGATAACCGTTTGCGGCGAAGAAAAATGTAAACGTATCGAAAACCTGGTCCGAACGCGCTTCGGGTCCGCCATGGGGCATGACGATCAGCGGCATCGACGCCTTCGGCGCGTCGGCCGGCGTCGTCACATAACCGGGAATGGCAAGGCCGTCCGGCGCGACATAGTCGTATTGTTCCTTGTTTGCGACAATGGTTCCGTCCAGCGCCTCATAGGTTGCGGCGATCATGGTGAGCGTGCCGGCGCCGTTGTCATAGAGAAAGTACCGGCTGGGACGGTTCGTATAAAGAGCTTGCACGACGGCGCGTGAGTTGTCAGCCGAACGCGAACGGATCATGACGGCGGCGTCGGGCATGGCTTTTTCGAGTTTTTCCTGCAGCGCCTGATCCGCTTCGCTGAGATAGCGCGTGCGCGGCATGTCGTCCGTATAGCGAACGCCGGTGATCGTCGCCTTGCGCTCATCGTAAACGGTCGAGGAAAATCCGTAGTCTGATGCCTGGAGCGGCGCCTTTGAGATCTCGCCGCTGGCGAGGTCGAATTCCACTAGGGTCCGCACGCCATCGACAGAAGCGAGCCCGTAAGCGCGATTGGGATTGTCGGTGAGGCCGTAAAGCCAGATGACGGGGTCATCACCCGGCGCTTCCTCAAAAGTTTTGATCAGTTTGAAATTGGACTGTCCTTCAGGCCGGGCATAGATCCGGCGTTCGGCTTTATCGCGATCATAATCGACGCGGGCCACCGCCTCGCCATCGGCGTTTATGAGCCAGTCATGCGTATGTTCGTTGCCGGTCTCGACCCGCCGCCAGCGGACATTGTCGATATCGACGCGAAACAGGGAATAGACGGGCTCGGGCTCCTTGCTGAACCGCGATGGCTGGGTGGCGCGCGACTGGCCGGCCAAAGAGGTGCGCGCCATCAGCACATTGTCCGGATCGTCGGGCAAAATCGAAAGCAGCGACCCGCCGTCGCCGATAAAATAGCCGGTTTCCGTCATGGTCAGCGGTCTCGACTTCATTTCCGATTTCGAGAGGGCGATCCAGCGGAAAAACTCCATTGTTTCCATGCCGGAGCTCGCGCTGACTTCCCGTGATTGAGAAATCTCCAGCAGCAATTTGTCGTTATTGGCCCACTCGATGCCGCGGGCGTCGACATCGCCGAGGCTGAGGCCCTCGGGCTGGGCGTCGGGGTTGTCGAGTTCGAAAAAAACGACGGCGCGGTCGCCGCCGATCGTGCGCAGGAAGGCGATGGTGCTTCCGTCGGGCGATATCCGCACATCGGTGATGTCGGGCAGGGCGCCGTAAACCGCCGGATCGGCTTTTTGCGCGAGCGCGCTCGCCCCCCAGCCCGCCGCCGCAACAATAAAAAACACCGTACGCATGAACCGAACCATGCCGCCCTCCCTTATTTCACCCTCCAGGCGGCGCGCTCTTAAAAGCGCGATACCCCTCGCGGGGGGAGTGTCCCCTGCATTATGGGTGCATTCAAGTGTTGGCGACTGCAAAAATAAGACGTTTGTTATCTGCGCCGTTCCATCAGTAATGACGCAGCGCCTTTACTGGGCTTTTGCCTTCTCCTTGCGTCTCATGGCGTACATATCGGCAAGGCGGCTGCGGCGCGCGAAGCGGCCCGCCGGTCTCGGGGGCGGGGCAGTCCGCCTGGCGCGGGCCCGGTTTTCCTGACGCCGGCAGGTCCGGGAAAACAAGCGGGCCGGAATGCGTTTCCGCCGCACCGGAGATTGTTGCCTCGCGACGGGGGCCATGCTATCGCCTCGCGCGACCTTATGGAGAGGGCGCGTTTGGAAGCGAGCGTCGCCTTCTTTTCGTATGTAAATTCAACACGTTATGCGTCGCATTCCCGCGGCGCGCCGTCCTTGAGGAGCGAACAGCGACCGTGTCTGCGAATACAGCGTCCGCCAGCAGCGCCGCGTCAGCCGATCCCGCCCCGGTATCCGGCGTCGCCGGGCGCTATGCGAGCGCGCTTTTCGATCTCGCCCGCGAAGCCGGCGCCATCGAGAAAGTCGAAGAAGATCTGAAAAACCTTCAGGCCGCCATCGACGGCGCCCCGGATCTGCAGGGTTTTCTGGCGAGCCCTCTTTATGACCGGGCCGAGCAGCTGGGCGCCATGGCGGCGCTCGCCGAGCGCGCCGGCTATTCCGCGCTGACCGCCAATTTCCTGAAGCTGGTCGCCAGCAACCGGCGCCTGTTTGCGCTCGAAGACATGATCCGCGCCTTTTGCGCCCTCGCCGCCGACGAACGCGGCGAAGTGAGCGCCGAGGCCGCGACCGCCGCCCCCATGACCGACGATCAGGTCAAGGCCCTGCGCCTTGAGATCGAGCGCATGGTCGGCAAGGCGGTGAACCTGAACACCCGCGTCGATCCCGACTTGCTGGGCGGTCTTGTGGTCAAGATCGGCTCCAAGATGGTCGACGCGTCGCTGAAGACAAAACTCAATCGTTTGAAGACCGAAATGAAAAAGGCCTAACGCTCATGGAACTCAATGCGGCGGAAATCTCCTC
>JAUIMC010000006.1 GCA_030433215.1 Alphaproteobacteria bacterium | reverse complement strand
CATCTGAGCCGGGCGCTAAACCCCTCAGGTGAAATCGCATGTTTGAGCCGGTTTGCCATGCGCTCGATTGGAAGCGCGCAAAAATTTCGCATTCCGAACTTGTCTTCGTTATTCGAATTTTCTATAGAAATGTCAAGGAGAACGCCAGATTTTGAGGATCAAACCTTGATCAAGCGCGCAAAGCTCCGTGCGCATGGTGTCGTGTAAGGCAACGCCGCTCAATGTCTAAAGTCCAGGGAGCAGTCCGATGGCTAAAGTGCTCAAAGATATAACGGTGCTCGAAATGGGCACTTTCATTACTGGGCCTGCGGCGGGCATGTTGCTTGCCGACCTCGGCGCGAATGTCATCAAGATCGAGCAGCCTGTAACCGGCGATCCTTTTCGGGCGTTCAAGGGCGAGCTCTACAGTCCGCACTTTCGGACATATAACCGCAACAAGCGCAGCATCACGCTGAACACCAAAGACGAGGAAGATCTGGCGGCGCTGGACCGGCTCGTGGCGGAGGCGGATGTCTTCATCCAGAATTTCCGGCCCGGCGTCGCGGGCCGCCTCAATGTCGATTACGAGCGCCTGCAAAAGATCAATCCGAAACTCGTTTACTGTTCGATTTCCGGGTTCGGCCCCGATGGTCCGGACAAGGAGCGTCCGGCCTTCGACAGCGTCGCGCAGGCCGCCAGCGGCTTTTTGCGCCTGCTCGTCAATCCGGAACATCCCCGCGTGGTCGGCCCGGCGATCGGCGATGCGGTCACCGGCTTTTACGCGGCCTTTGGGACGCTCGCGGCGCTTAATGAACGCGCACGCACGGGCAAAGGCCGCCTCGTCGAGACCTCGATGTTCGAGGCGATGTGCCATTTCAATCTCGACGACTTCACCCATTACCTGTCCGCCGGCGAGATCATGGGCCCCTATAGCCGCCCGCATGTTTCGCAGTCCTATGTCTTCGAATGCGGCGACGGGCGCTGGCTGGCGCTGCACATGTCCTCGCCGCCGAAATTCTGGGAAAACCTCGCGAAAGCCGTGGACCAGCCGGACATGCTCGACCGTCCGGAATTCGCCGACCGCAATGCGCGCATCGCGAATTACGAAGGGGTGAACGATTTTCTGGCGCCGATCTTCAAGACCCGCACGCTCGAGGAATGGTGCGCGCGGCTGGCGGAAGGCGAAGTCCCCCATTCGCCGCTGCGCAATCCGCCGGAAGTGCTCGATAGCCCGCAGGCGCGCCATCTCGGCCTTGAGCTCAAGGACACGCATTCGGAAATGGGCGAATTCCGCACCGTGCGCTCGCCCATCAGTTTCGACCGCGAACGTACGAGCGAGGTGAAGGCGCCGCCGACCCTCGGCGAGCATAATGAAGAAATTCTCGGCCGCCGCTCGGCCAAGAATGCGGCCGAGTAACCGGCCAATGCGCGCTCAGTGCTGGATTTCGCCGCCGGAGCGCGATAAGCCACGGCGCTAGAATTTTTAAGGCGCCGCGCATGGCCAGGGCCAAGAACTCCGAAAAGGAGCCGGAATACCTCTCGACGCTGGAACGCGGGCTTTCCGTGTTGCGCGCCTTCGACCAGAGCCGCCCGGAAATGCAGCTCAGCGAAGTCGCCGCCGTCACCAATCTCAGCCCCGCGGTGGCGCGCCGCTGCCTCAACACGCTGGTGAAGCTTGGTTATGTGGCCAAGCATGGGCGCCGTTTCCTGTTGCGCCCGGAAGTGCTGGCCTTCGGCTGGTCCTATATTTCCTCGATGAATCTCGAGACGGTGGCGCTGCCCTTTCTTCAGGCGGTGCGCGACGAAACCGGCGACAGCTCGTCCATGGCGGTTCTGTCCGGGCGCGACGTTCTCTATGTGGCGCATGTCTCGACGCTGCGCCCGATCCGCCTCAGCGCCAATGTGGGAACGCGGTTTCCGGCCCATGCGACCTCGCTCGGCAAGGTGCTGCTGGCCTTCCAGACCGATGAGGCGCTTGAGCACTATCTGGAGACTGCGCCGCTGACGCGCTTCACCGAGCGCACCGTCACCGATCCCGGCGAGCTACGCAAAGTCCTGGCGAAAGTGCGCGAGGACGGCTACGCCGCCGCGCTCGACGAGCTTGATTACGGCATCGTTTCCGTGTCGACGCCGGTTTTCGACCGCGAACGGCGGATCGTGGCGGCCGTTAACTGCTCGACCTCGACGACCCGGATCTCTGTCGATGAGCTGATCCGCGCCCATGTGCCGGTGCTCCAGCGCGCGGCGCGGGAGATCCAGACGGCGCTGTCGCGCCACCCCTATATTTCCCATTCCCTCAGCAGCGACTGAAGCCCCGTCCCATGGCTGCGAGACCCGGCGAAAGCCGGGGCGTGACGCTGTGTGCGCTATCTGGATTTCGAATATCGAACTTGACTTCGATCTACGAAGTTTTACGATGCCGCCGCAAGAATCGCTGGCCTAAAGAGGCGGAGAACCGCCCGGCGAACAACGATGCTTTTAGGGAGGAACTAGGGATGGGCATTGCATCGAAACATGCGCGCGCCTTGTTGTCGGCTACGGCCTTGGCGACGTTTTTCACGCCTTCATTTGCATGGGCGCAATCCGACAGCGGCGACGGGACCATGGCGTCCTCAGGCGACCGCATCGTGGTCACTGCGCGCCGGCGCGACGAATCCATTATCGACGTTCCCGCGCAGGTCACTGTTCTGAATGAACAGGCGATCCAGAACCGCGGCATCGAACGGCCGTCGGATTTCATCGAGCAGGTGCCGAACGTCACCTTCGTTGAAACGCAGAACGCCGGGACGAGCTTTCTTGTCATTCGCGGCATTTCACAGGCGCGCAACAGCGAACCGTCCGCCGCGATCGTCGTTGACGGCGTGCCGATGACGCAGCCGGCTCAATTCAACCAGGCGCTCTATGACATTGAACAGATCGAAGTCCTGAAGGGACCGCAAGGCGCTCTTTACGGACGCAACGCAATCGGCGGCGCCATTGTCATCACGACGAAAAAACCCGGCGACGAGTTCGAAGGAAAATTCACGGCCGGCTATGAATCCGGGCCCGGCTACAAGGTGCAGGGCGCCGTCACTGTGCCGCTCGGCGATGACTTCTCCATGCGCGGCTCTGTCTCCTGGTTCGACACGGAGGGCCACCTCACCAATGTCAACACGGCCGATGCGAGCGCCGAAGAGAATGTCGATCCCGTCCAGGATCTGAATGCGCGCCTGTCCTTCCTTTATGAGCCGACGGATAATTTCAGCGCCGATCTGCGCTTGTCCGCGGACATCCTCGAAACCCGCGCGCTTTATTACGTGATCCCGGATTTCTCCAATCCGAATTTCAATAACCCGAACTATACGGACCGTCCCATCGATCTGAATAACTCGGGCACCAACGAGCGCGATATTTACGACGCCGCGCTGAAGCTGTCCTATGAGACGGATGCGGGCACGATCACCTCGATCACCGGCTATAACAGCGTCGAGGAATTGCTGACCGGCGACGGCTATCCGTTCGACCCGTTCGGGCCGTTCCCGATCAACCGGGTCGGCTTCAACTTCAGCCAGACGCAGTTCCTGGATGTCGATACGTTTACGCAGGAAGTGCGGTTCACCTCGCCCGCTGAAAACCGTTTCCGCTATATTGTCGGCGGTCAGATCTATGCGACCGACCGCTATATCTCGACGGGCAACCAGATCGACACCGGCATGGGCGTCATTCCGGTCTACCGCGAGCCGAGCACCGATCCGGACCATCCGCAGCTCACCTTCCTCGCGGATGCGCAGGATCAGTTCGCCTGGGCGGTCTATCTCAACACGTCCTACGACATCACCGACAGTCTCGAGCTGTCGCTCAACCTGCGCTACGACCACGACAAGCGCGAAAACACGACGCTGACGCCATCGGCTTTCCTGCCCTGCACGCCGGGACCGACCTGCAGCTCCGGCCTGGTGCGTGAAAACTCATGGGACGACTGGCAGCCCCAGGCGATCCTGAGCTATGCGGCGAGCGACAATCTCAACCTGTTCGCCAGCTATAGCCGCGGCTTCCGCAGCGGCGGCTTTAACCAGACGGGCGTCGGCGCGCTGGCGTCGTCCGGCGGATTTTTCAATGTCGGCGATCTGTTCGATCAGGAAACCGCGAACACCTATGAAGCCGGCTTCAAATCCGCCTTCATGGACGGCCGCGTCAATCTCAACGCCAGCGGCTATTACACCAAGGCCGAAGGCACTTACTTCTTCGTCTTCATCGCCGCCAACTCGACCCAGAATCTCGGCAATATCGACGAGGTCGAGTATAAGGGCTTCGATGTGGAGCTGAACGCGCAGGTGACCGACAACTTCGCCTTCAATGCGGGCTTTGGCTACACCGACAGCGAAATCACGGAATTCCCGGACCCCGTCGCCATCGGCGCCCAGGCGCCGCTGGTCTCGGAATACACCCTCAATGTCGGCGCGGAATATCAGGCGCCGCTCTGGGGCGATATCGAAGGGCTGATCCGCGTCGATTACAACCGCTTGGGCGATACGATCTTCACGATCCCGTTCAGCGCGCCCGAGCTTGCCCTCGACGCCATGCCGGTGGCCCGCGATCCCGTCGATCTCGTCAATCTGCGCGCCGGGATCATGAATGATCACTGGTCTTTGATGTTCTGGTCGAAGAACTTGTTCGACGAGGAGTACAATACCGAATATTCTCCCGGCGGGTTTTTGTTCAAGGCGCAGCCCATGCGGTGGGGCGTTGACCTGACCGTACGGTTCTAAACGGCTTGCGCGCCCGTAGCCGAGCAAGGAGACATTAGTGACCAAGGTTTTGGTGCTTTATTATTCAAGTTACGGTCATGTCGAGGCGATGGCGAAAGCCATCGCCGAGGGCGCGGCCTCCGTTTCCGGCGTGACGGTCGACGTCAAGCGCACGCCAGAAATCGTGCCGGAGGAGATCGCCGTCAAATCCGGCGTCAAGCTGGATCAGGATGCGCCGATCGCTGAGCCCGGCGAACTTGGAAATTACGACGCCATCATCTTCGGCACGCCGACGCGCTTCGGCAACATGGCCGCGCAGATGCGCAACTTCCTCGATCAGACGGGGCCGTTGTGGATGTCGCGCGCGCTTGTGGGCAAGGTCGGCAGCGTCTTCACCTCGACCGCCAGCCAGCATGGCGGCCAGGAAACGACGATCACGTCGTTCCATACGACGCTTCTTCATCACGGCATGATTATTGTCGGCCTGCCTTACGAGTGGGAAGGCGCGTCGATCATGAGCGAGCTCAGCGGCGGCACGCCTTACGGCGCCTCGACCATCACCGGCGGCGACGGCGCGCGCATGCCGAGCGAGAACGAGCTTGAAGGCGCAAAGTTTCAGGGCCGCCATGTGGCCAAAACCGCAGCGCGTCTCGCCGGTTGAGGGCGGGCGCGATCTGGCGAACATCGTATTAAAGGAGACGCGAGACAATGGCGAAGGGATCCCTGCCAAACCGGCTGCATCACACCGCTTACGTCACCAAGGACATGGAAGCGACGCGGAAGTTCTACGAGGATGTTCTCGGATTTCCGCTTGTGGCGACATGGTGCGAAAAGGACGTGCTGTTCGGAAAAGAGCGCACCTATATCCATTGCTTTTTCGGCATCGCCGACGGCAGCGCGCTGGCGTTTTTCCAGTTCGCGGACCCTGCGGACCAGGCTGAGTTCGGACCTGAAATGCCGCCGTCTCCGTTTCATCATATCGCGCTCGATGTGGATGCGGACACGCAGGCCGCCATGGAAGAACGCATCGCCAAGGCGGGCTTTAAAGAGCCTGACACCTATGTGCTCGAACACGGTTATTGCCGCTCGGTCTATGTGGTCGATCCGAACGGCATGATTGTCGAATTCGTGCTCGATCTTCCGGACGCCGTCGACCGCGCCGAGGAATGGCGGGGCAGGGCGCATTCGGAACTGAAGCGCTGGCTTGAAGGCGATCACCACAACAACAACGACTATCGCTAGGCGCGCTGATGCGTGAGGTCTGATGGGCGGCGCGGCGACGCAGATTATTCAGCTTGCCGTTGAGGGCGGCGATCTGGAAATCGCATGGCGCGAAAGCGCAAGCGGCGAAGCGCGCGCGCCGATCCTGTTTCTGCATGGCTGGACCCTCGACTGGCGCATGTGGGCGCCGCAGATGGAGGCCCTGTCGGCGCGGCAGGCGGTAATCGCGCCTGACCGGCGCGGCTTCGGGCGTTCGACGGCGCCGCCGGCCCTCGACAAGGAAGCCGATGACGTCGTCGCCATTCTCGACGCGCTTTCCATAGAATCTTGCGTCCTTGTAGGCATGTCCCAGGCTGGCCGCATCGCGCTCGACTGCGCGCTGCGCCACCCGGTGCGCGTCAAGGCGCTTGTGCTTCAGGGCGCGCAGCTTGACGGCTTCAGGCCGGCTGCGAACGAGGCGGAAGTGATCCCAGTGGGCGAATACAGCGCGCTCATACGCGCCGGCAAAATTGACGAGATGCGTGAGGCCTGGCGCGCACACCCGCTCATGCATGTGACCAATGCGAAGGCGCGCGAAATCGTCGACGCCATTCTTCAGACTTATGACGGCCGCGATCTTTTGGCGCCGCCTTCGCGCCTTAATGTCGGTCCGGATGCGCTGTCGAGCCTTGGCGCGCCGATGCTGGTCGTCACAGGCGATCAGGAAACGGCCGCGCGCCGGCGCGTCGCCGACGCCATTGCGAACGGCGCGCCGAGTGCGCAAAGGGCGACCATCGAAAACGCCGGGCATTTGTGCAATCTGTGCAACCCGGCGCAATATAACGATGTGTTTGCGGCCTTCATCGACACGCTCGGCTGATATTAATTCCCGTACAGATAATTGGCGTGGCCGCGAATTTCACCCGGCTGAGGTTTGACAGTGTTCAGGCCCCGGCATACGATTGCGATATCCGAAAGAAAATTCGGATATCGAATTTCTGTTGCGTTCTCATCCGTTCGAAAAACCGCCCGTCCGCCGTTTCCGGCGGCGGTATAATGGCTGGACCACGGTCTCACGTCCCGGCCAAGAGGAGGAAATTCAATGAAGACTAAAATCGCGATGATCGCCGGCGCGCTGCTGTTTTCGACCAGCGCTTTTGCGGGCGAGGCCATGGACAAATGCGTCTCCGTGGTGGAGCCGCTCGGGTCTCCCGACCCCGAAGGCCAGTGCGCCTGCTTTGTCGGCGCCATGACCGACGAACAGGCCGAAGACTATGTGAACAATGTTTCGGACTGGGAGAGCGACGCCTCGGACGAAATGAAAGAAATCGGGCTTCAGTGCTTTCCCGAGATTAACTGATCGCGCACTGACGGCGGCGGCGTTTTTGCGGCGCCGCCGCAATCTATGCGGCGGCGCATAAGTTATTTCCCTTCCATGCCCTCGTTTTCCCGGCAGCGGCGATTCAGGCGCCGCTTTGGAACAACGCGACTTCGCGTTTTCGCGGATAATTGATTTTCGAATGATTTGCGGCGCCGGGAAACTGCCGATAGGTTTTTGCAGTCGACAGGCTTCGCATAAACGTACGCTCCGGGAAGGGATGTTGTATGAGACTTCGGATTGCCTCGGTTTCCGCCGCCGCAATGATCGGCCTCGGCGCCTGCGCCAGTTCCGGCGGGCCTTCGCTTGAGGCGGGCGACTGGCCGCGTTACGCCGGCAATCTCGAAGGCACGCGCTATTCCCAGCTCGATCAGATCAACACGGAGAATGTTGCGGAACTGACCGAGGCCTGGTCTTTCCGCGTCAAGCCCGAAGGCGGCGGCATGCTGGTCAGCTCCGCGACGCCCATCGTCATCGACACGGTGCTTTATCTTCCTATCGGTGACGCGGTGGTGGCGCTTGACGGCGACACAGGCGAAGAGCTCTGGCGCCATGGCGTGACCGGCGGGCTCGCCCGCCGCGGCGTTTCCTACTGGCCCGGCGACGGCGAGCACGGCGCGCGGATTTTCTATTCCAGCGGCAGATCCATTGTCGCGCTCGATCCTGAGACCGGCGAGGTCGACAAGGCGTTCGGCGATGACGGCGCCATCGCGCTCGACGTCGGCTACAACTCGCCGCCGACTGTTTACAAGAATGTGCTGATCATCGGCGCCAATGTACTTGAGATGCAGGTTGGCGAGCCCGGCGACTCGCGCGCCTTCGATGCGCGCACCGGAGAGAAACTCTGGACGTTTCACACCGTGCCGCGCCCCGGGGAAGTCGGCCATGACACCTGGCTCGATGACGGCTGGAAAGGCCGGTCCGGAACCAATGTCTGGATCTGGTACATGACCGTCGATGAGGACACTGACACGCTCTACATGCCGGTCGGCGGTCCGTCTGCGAACTATTATGGCGGCGACCGGCCCGGCGACAATCTGTTCGGCAATTCCGTGGTCGCCGTTGACGCGCTGACCGGCGAGTATAAATGGCACTTCCAGACCATTCATCACGATCTCTGGGATTCCGATCTGCCGGCGCCGCCGGTGCTCCTCGATATCGAGGTCGACGGAAAGAAGGTCCCTGCGCTCGCCGAAACCGGCAAGACGGCCTTCATGTATATTCTCGACCGCGAGACGGGCGAACCTGTGTTCGGCGTTGAGGAGCGGCCCGTTGAGGCCGGCGACGTGCCGGGCGAATGGTATTCGCCGACGCAGCCTTTCCCGGTGAAGCCGCCGCGCCTGTCGCGCAGCGACTGGACGCCGGAAGACATCGTCACGCCCGAAGACACAAATGAAGAGCATGTGGCGGCCTGTCACGCGCTGCTCGACACCTATGGCGGGACGTTCTTCAACTCGGGCGCGTTCACGCCGTTTTTCCTCTATGAGGAAGGCAAGCCCGTGAAAGCGTCGATCAACATTCCGCATAATGGCGGCGCCAATTGGGGCGGCGGCGCTGCGGACCCGACCACCGGCTATATCTACGTGAACTCCAGCACCGGCGGCAGCATCGGCTTTACCGAAAAGCGCAAAGAGGGCGCCGATTATGGACGCGGCACCGGCGGCTCCAACCAGGTTTACGACCGCGCCAGTCTTTCCGGCCCCGGCGCCTATACGAGCTTCAGCGCCAGCTTTGAAAATGAAGACGGCGAGAAAATCACCCTGCCGTGCATCCGCCCGCCCTGGGGGCGCCTCTTTGCGATCGACGCAAATACCGGCGAAATCGCCTGGGAGACGCGGCTCGGCGTCAGCGAAGGGTTGCCCGAGGACAAGTGGGCGACAGGCACGCACAACACGTTCGGCGGACCCATCGTCACCGCCGGCGGGCTCGTCTTTATCGGCGCCACGAACGATCACCGCTTCCGCGCCTTCGATTCCAAAACCGGCGAAGAAGTGTGGACGACGACGCTCGACTATCACGCGCAGGCCGTGCCGGTCACTTATCTCGGCAAGGACGGCCGGCAATATGTGGCGGTCATGGCGGCGAATTTCGGCGTCGGCGCGACGGGGCCGGACGGCATGCCGCTGAACAACGAATCCCTCGTGGTTTACGCGCTGCCGGAATAAAGAGGAGAGGAAGTCATGCAGATGCGTTTGAAGACAGCCTTGTTTCTCGGACTGGCCCTCGCGGCGCCGTCCGCTTTTGCTGAAGAGCACGCAACACAAAAGGCCGAAACGATGAACTCCGTGCGGCCCGTGATCGTTCAGGACTCCATGAACGTCTACCGGCGTTTCGTTGATGAAGACCGCGAAGCGATGATCCGGTTCTATGACGAAGTGCTGGACCTCGAGCCCTTGCAGCCCATCGATCTCGGCGACATGGAGATGATCCTGTTCAAGATCGGCGGCGCGCAGATCAAGCTTGCGACGGGCCTCAAGGAAGACCGGCAATATCACCTGGGCGAGGTCAAGGACGGGACGGGCATCCGTCTTTTCACGCTCTATTTCCCCGACGAAGCGGCGTTGAAGGCGCGGTTTGAAGCGTTCGGCGCCGCCGCGCCTGAGTTTACGGATATCGGCGATGGCGCGCGCGCCGCGCTGGTGAAAGATCCGGGCGGGTTCACCTTAAAGCTTGTTGTCGCGCCGGACGCGCCGCCGGAGACCTATGAAAAGGTCGAGGTCGGGGTCAATGCCGCCGATCTGGAAGAAAGCCGCAGCTTTTACCGCGAATTTGTCGGGCTCGACGAATTGCCGGCGGTCGAGGACGAGCTGCTCGGCGTCACGAAATATCCCTATCGCAACGGTGCGACGACTGTGAATGTCTGGTCGGCGGGCGAAGATTTGCCGGCCGATACGGGCAGCGCCGGCATGCAATATGTGGTGAATGACGTCGACGCCGTCGATGCGAAAGCCAGGGCGCGCAATGTCACGGTGGAAACGCCGCTTGGCGGTCTTCCGGGCTTCGATCTGCGTTTTATCTGGCTGAACGATCCGGGCGGCGTGACGAATTACTTCGCGCAGGTCGGCGGCAATCCCGATAATTAGGCGCCGGCGCCTATTTCTTTGAAACCTGCATGATATAGGCGGAGAGCTGCGCGATCTGCTCGTCCTTCAGCTGTCCGCCATAAGGCGGCATGGCGCCCTGGCCATTGGCGATGCGGTTCACCACGAACTCATAAGTGAGGTTCGGGTTGTTATCGAGCGACGGCCCGATCGGCCCCATGGCTTTGGCGTCCGCCAGCACGTGACAGCTGCCGCAGGACCAGGTGCGGAACATGTCTCGCCCGGCTGCGATTTGCTCCTCTGAAAGTTGCGGCGCCTCGGCCTCCGTCTCGGTTTCGTTCGCCGCGAAGCCGGTGGAAACCGTCGCCGTCAGGGCAAGGCCTGCCGCCGCCATTTTCAAATGTAATCGCAAAGGAGCCATGAACGCCGTCGTCCTTTTCGAGTGATGTCGATTTAACCGTCGCTCACCTTAGCCGGGATGAGCGCCGGATTGAAGCCGCCGCCTCGCTTAGCTGAGGCCGCGTTTTTTCTCGTGTTCGTGAATCCATTCCAGCGTCTTGGGCAGGCCGCCAAAGGGATAGAAGTGAAGCCGCACGCGGCCATGCTTGTTGAAGTCGAGCCCTTCCTCGATGGCGCCGACCAGCTTGTCCGGTCCGGCGGTGCCCATCAGCTTCGTGAGCGAGACGCCGTATTTCGCCATCACCGCCGCCGAGGCGCCGACGCCGCAGCGCGCCGCAAAGCCGAGCAGGCGCTTGATGCCCGCCGGTCCCGGTACGCCGATGCGCACCGGCGCGTCGATGCCGCGCGCGCGCATTTCCTCGAGCCAGTCAAGGAAGGGCTCGGCGGAAAAACCGAACTGCGTGACGATGATCGGCAGCATGCCGCGATCGCGAATGTCGGCGATCTTGTTTTCCATCCAGACCCAAAGCTCGTCGCGTGAGACATTGGGGTGGCCTTCGGGATGGCCCGCAATGCCGATCGCCTTGATGCCGTTTTTCTCCAGAAGGCCGGTTTTGATGACCTGGAGGGAATCCTCGAACGGCCCTTCCGGGGTCGGCGGGTCGCCGGCGATGAGGAAGATGCGTTTCACGCCGGATTCGCCGGTCACGCGCTCGAGCATGTTCTCGAGGATGGCCTGCGACTGGATGCGCCGGGCGGAGACGTGCGGCATGGGTTCGAAACCGAGCTCGCGCACCGCCTTCACCGCGTTGATGCGGTCTTCCATCTCCTCGCCGGGAAGGAAAGTGACGGCGATGGGCGTCTGCGGGGCGATCATGGGCGCGGCTTCGCGCAGCGAGGGAACGTCCTTGGCGGTAATCTCCAGGGAGTAGCCGTCCAACATGTCGGAAGACAAGGTCTCCCAGTTAGGGTGGATTTCAGCATATGACATAACAGGTTTCCTCCGACCGGGACGCTTTTCGCGCAGGCGCATTATTCGACCATCCTAGATAGCCTCTATGCCATGCTGCGCGCCGCATTTCGCGAAAAAATTCTGTTCCATGGCGGGCGCCCCGGGGCTTGTAGGCGCCCCTGAGTGAAGAGGCCGGTCCGGCGCCTGTCGCCTCCCGGTTGCGGCGGTTTTGGCCATCACTGGCGCTACCACCCTCGCGCGCCTGAAAGCGCCGCCGGCGGCGTCCGCAGCGCCGGCAATCCAAATGGTTTGTGTAAAGATATAATATAATAATCTGTATACAAATTGAACGGAGATGGACGATGACCCAGCGCGTGTTCTGATTTTTAAGAAACACCGTTTCGGGGAGAGGTATAACCTTTCTGGGCAGGTTATAACTTACGCGGCGCTTGCCGCGTCCGCCGCTCCCGTGCACACTCCTTTTCAGGGAGGAGCAATGTCATGAATAAAAAACGCCTCATCGCTGCTTTTCTTTTATGGTTCGGGGCCGGCGCCGCAGCGAACGCGCAGGAGCGGCAATTGCTGTGGGGCGACACGCATCTTCACAGCTCCTATTCCGTCGACGCCTACGCCACGGGCAATGTCTTCGCCGACCCGGATGTCGCTTATCGCTATGCGCGCGGACTGCCGGTTCTTCATCCGACGACCCGCCAGCGCATCCGCATCGAGCGGCCGCTCGATTTCCTGGTCGTCGCCGATCACGCCGAATGGCTGCAATTGCAGATCCGCATCAAGGAGGGAGATCCGGCGTTCGTTTCAACGCCCAAGGGGCGCGCCTATCAAGAAATGAACGGGCGCGACATTTTCTTGGACCTGAATACCGAAGAGAGCCGGGACGCGGCGCTGGCGCAGCTCTATACGCGCGAGCAACGCGCCACGGTCTGGCCGCGCCAGGTGGACCTTGCCGAAAAGCACAATTTCCCCGGCGTTTTCACTTCGCTGATCGGGTGGGAATGGTCCTCGGCGCCCGACTGGGCCAATCTCCATCGCGTGATCTTTACGCCCGCCAGCGGCGAGGTCGCGAAACAGTTCACGCCGTTCAGCTCCTTCGACAGCCAGAAGCCGGAAGATCTGTGGGCCTGGCTACAGGAAACGAGCGAGCGCACCGGGGCGGAGTTCATCGCCATCCCCCACAACTCCAACATGTCCGCCGGGCTGATGTTCGAAACGACCGACAGCGAAGGACGCGCGATCACCGCCGACTACGCCAGCCGCCGCATGCGTTGGGAGCCGGTCGTCGAGGTGACGCAATATAAGGGAACGTCGGAAACGCATCCCATCCTGTCGCCGAACGACGAATTCGCCGGATTTGAAATTCGCAGCAAGTTGCTGATCGGTGACGAACAGCCGGGGGAGCCGGGCTCCTATGCGCGCAGCGCGCTTCTGACCGGTCTCGACATCGGGCGCAAGACCGGCGCCAATCCTTATAAATTCGGCATGATCGGCAGCTCCGATTCCCATACCGGTCTGGCTGCGGTTGAGGAAAGCAATTTCTACGGCAAGACCCTGATTGATCCCTTGCCCGAAGACCGCGTCGAAAAGACGGGCATTTTTCCGGCCTGGGAATTGTCGTCTTCGGGGCTCGCCGGCGTCTGGGCGGAGGAGAACACCCGCCCATCCATCGCCGCGGCGTTCAAACGCAAGGAAGTTTACGCAACGACGGGCCCGCGCATTTCCTTGCGCGTTTTCGGGGGCTTTAAGTTCAAGGACAGTCACGCCGGCGCAAGAGATATCGCCGCTATCGGCTACAAGCGCGGAACGCCCATGGGGGGCGACATCGCGAATGCGCCGAAAAACAAAAGCCCGTCCTTGCTTATCCATGCGGTGAAAGACCCGGTAAGCGCCAATCTCGACCGGGTGCAGGTCGTCAAAGGCTGGATCGACGAGAACGGCGTCAAACAGGAGAAGGTTTTCGACGCCGTCTGGAGCGACGACAGAAGTCTCTCCGATGACGGAACACTGCCGGCGGTCGGGTCGACGGTCGATCCTGAAACCGCGTCCTATACGAACGCCATCGGCGCCGAGAGCCTGTCGACGGTCTGGCGCGATCCGGAGTTCGATCCCGCCTTGCCCGCCTTCTACTATGTCCGGGTCCTGGAGATTCCGACGCCGCGCCATCACGTCTATGATGCGGCGGCCATGGGGCTTGATCCCGCATCGCTGGACTATCCGGCGGCCATACAGGAACGCGCCTATTCCTCGCCTATCTGGTACGCGCCGTAGGGGCCGGCGTTTACGCCCTGCGACTGGCGAGAAGGCGCCGGATATGCCAGACTTTATGCGCTGAACAGGAACGGGACCCCTTACGATGCTTCCGGGCACGGCGCGGCAAATCGAGATCTTTCTGGCGGCCGCCGAAGACTGTCATTTCAAGCGCACGGCGGCCCGTCTCGGCGTCTCCCAGCCGGCCGTCACCAAACATATCGCCAATCTCGAAAAACGACTCGGCAAGGCGCTCTTTGTCCGCCGCAAAGGCGATACGCCGATGCTGACGGAAGACGGCGCCGCGTTTCGCAAGAAGGCGAACGCGTATCGCGACCGTGCAGGTGACATGAAAAACCGACCGGCGCATGCCGGGAAAGCCGTCGTGCGGCTTTTCGGCGGTCCGCACCTTCTGGAGGATTGCATCCGGCCCAATCTCGGATCGTTTTATGCGAACCATCCGGAGGCGCTGCTCGAGTGCCATCCCGTAAAATCTGCGGAAGAAGGCGTCAGCCTTATCCGGCGCGGCGCGGCGGACATGGTGGTCTTCTCGGTCGCCGATCCCGGCGCCTATGCGCATGCCGGCGCCGTCCGGACGTTCGGCGCCACTGGGATGGGCGTTTATGCGGGTCCGGCCTTTGCGTCTTGTGTGAACGCCTCCCCTGAAGAGATCGGCGCACTGCCGTTTGTCCTGCCGATTGAGGGCTCGCTTGTGGATGTGCGGATCAGGGAGCTGCTGAAGGACAGCGGCGTTGTCTGCTCAAACGTCTATGCGCGCACGCAATATACGGATGTGATGCTGGGCATGGTCAGACAGAACCGCTGCGCCGCCGTTCTGATGCACTCTATGGTGCGCGACGCGGAAGAGACCGGCGAGGTCATCAATCTCGGTCTTGCGTTGCCTTCCGTCTATCGTTGTCTCTTTCAGGCGGAGAAGCCGTCGCCGCAGACCGCGCCGGTGGCGGCGTTTCTGACGGAGATTCTCCAGGCGCATCATACGCTTCAGACGCCGAAAGACAGCGTGCGTTCGATGAGCCAGTAGGCGGCGATCACGCCAACGCCATAGCCGGCGAGCCTTCCGGCGGCGGCATGTGCGCGCCCCTCCTGCACGAAGGAAAGGAATCTGCTTTTCGCCGCGTGATTCAAGGCCGCCATGGCGAGCGTTGCGGCGGCGACGAAGATGACTTGTCCGATCTCGACGCCGATATTGAAAAACAAAAGCCCGGTCACGGCCTGCGTCTGGGGCAGGCCGATCTCGCCCAGCACCGCGGCGAAGCCGAGCCCATGCAAAAGCCCGAAGGAGCTCGAAACCGCGATAGGGTGACGCCAGGTGAGGCTGTCGTTCCGGCCGAGCGCGATCTCGCGGGCGAGAAAGACAATGGACAAGGCGATGGCGGCTTCCACGGGCGGAACCGGCAGCGTGACGACGCTGAAAGCGGATAGCGCGAGCGTCGCCGAATGCGCGAGCGTAAAGCCCGTCACGGTGATCAGCACGCGTTTGAAACTTCCGGCGATCCAGATCAGGCACACCAGAAAGAGAAGGTGATCCTTGCCTTCCCAGATGTGATGCACGCCGAGGCGCATATATTGGCGCGCCACGCTCGCGCCCGTTTCCGCCGTCGGGGGCGTCCAGCGGGTCTCGCCAGGCGTCAACAGGCCGAGATGGTCTTCTCCCGACAAGGTCGTGAGACGAAACACCGTTGAAAGCGACGGGTTGAAGCGTGGATAGCGAATAACGAGGGGGTGGCTTGAAATCGGCGCGCGGCAGGAGAGGGAGGCCGTTCCCGTCAGCGCCGTCAAGCTTTTGGTCTGTGCGCCGTCGGTAAAGGCGCAGACTGGCGGCGCCTCAAGTATGGGCCGGTTGGCCTCAACTGTCGCGGCCGGCATGGACCAGTCGAGCCGGTACTCCCCGGGAGCCGCTTCCGTCAGCCCGATGAACAACGGGCGGCTTTCATCGGCGTGCGCCATCGTGAACGCCATGGCGAAAAAGGCGGTGAGGACCGCGAGTGCGGCGTGCGTGCATTGTTTTGCGATCATGATCCGGGCTCCGGCGCCGCGGGATCGAGGGCCTCGTCGACGGTGACCTCGAAAGAAGCGGCGATAGAGGTGATGGCGTCATTGACGAGGCTCGCCTGACGCGCGGCCAGCGCTCTGTCTTCGACTTCCGCCCTGATCTCGTCGAGCTCGGGCGTTCGCGTCTCGGTTTTCGCCGTTAGCTGAACGAGATGCCAGCCGCGCGCCGACCGGACCGGCCCTTGCCAGCGCCCGTTCTTGGCGGGGAAGCTGAAAACAGCGTCAGCAAAGTCATCGCCGAAATGACTGGCGATATAAGTCCTGTCGCGCCGTGCGTAAAACTGGTGATAGAGCGGGCGATCGCCATAAGCGGTCGCGGCATCGAAGGGCGCGGCCTCGGCGTTGAGACGGGCGAGCGTTTCCTCCGCGCGCTGCCGCGCCGTCTCGTCGCGAGCGGCGAAATAGACTTGAGAAAAGGTGACGAGCGCCGGCTCTGCGAAATCGCTTTTATAATCGTTGTAGAACGCGTCCACCTCGGACTCGGAGAGGGAAGCGTTCGCCTGCGCCGTGCTCTGAAGAATGAATTCAAGCTGCTTCACAAGCCGCAGGCGCGCGGCGTAATTTTCCTTGTCGAGATCGAGGGCTTTGGCCCGCCGGTAAAGGGCTTCCTCGCGCACATAACCATCGATCAGCCGGCGGCGTTCTGCATCGGGAAGTTCGTCGAGGAGCGTCTCGAATGGCTCGCCGGCATAGGCGCGCGCGCTGTTTTGCATGTAGGTCAGAATATCGGCGCGCGTGACCTCGATCCGGTTTGCGTTCGGCGCCGCTTCCCTGGTTACGGCGCTATGAAGAACGAAAAGCGCAGCGGCGGCGAGAAGAAAATGCGCCAGCGGGTCGCGAAGGATGAAAGCAGCTGGTCTTGGCAGGGGCATGATCGGATCCTTTGCCGTGGCGGTTTTCCGTTCGGCTTTTGCGCCATTCCTGTTATGTTTTACCGCTGGAGTTTGGTGATGAAACGATCAGAGTGCGAAACCGGACGAAATTTTATGAGAAGGCTGTCTGTATTGGCCGCGTCCGGACTTTTCATCGTTGCAGCCGGTTGCGGGGGCGCGCCGGATGATGCGGCGCCGAAGACAACGGCATGCGCACAGCCTTCAGAGCCGGTGTTCATCGAAGGCGGCCGCTTTCGCATGGGACGGGACGACGCCTATCCGGAAGAGGGACCTGCGCGCGAGGTCGCTGTTTCCTCTTTCTGGATCGAGCCGACGGAAGTCACCGTTGAGAGGTTCGCCGCTTTCGTTGCGGAAACCGGCTATGTCACCGTCGCGGAAATGCCGGTCGACCCCGCCACGCTGGGAAACCTGGAGGTTACCGACGAAACGGTGCTGGAGCCCGGGGGCGCCGTCTTTGACCCGACGGCCGAGACGGTCGCGAGCGGTCTGAATTGGTGGAGATATGCGCCCGGCGCGACCTGGCGCCATCCGCGCGGGGGCGACCGGCCGGCCGCCGCGCCGGATGAGCCGGCGACGCAGATCGCTTTTGAGGATGCGCGCGCTTTCGCCGCCTGGGCCGGCGGACGGCTGCCCACGGAAGCGGAGTGGGAATATGCCGCGCGGGCTGGAAGCGATGCAGACTCAACCGGCTTCGCCCCGCCGGCGCATGCGAACACCTGGCAGGGCTTTTTTCCCGTTCAAAATACGAAAGAAGACGGATTTGAGGGCGTCGCGCCGGTCGGTTGCTTCGCGCCCAATGCTTACGGGCTCTACGACATGATCGGCAATGTCTGGGAATGGACGGCCGACTGGTATGCCCCGCGCCGCGCCGATGAGGCGAAGGACCCGCAAGGCCCCCCTGAAGAGGCCAGCGGCGATCCCGCGAGTCCGGGCGTTCCGGTGCGGGTCATCAAGGGCGGCAGCTATCTGTGCGCGGAAAATTACTGCATGCGCTACAGGCCGGCGGCGCGCCATGCGCAGGAAACCGGGCTGGGAACCAATCATATCGGGTTCCGCGTCGCCTATGACCGGGCGCCCAGGCAGGAGTGAAAGGCGAAGCCCGCGCGGCTATTTCCCGAGATCCGCGACGTCGAGCGCGATTTTCGTCATGGTCGACAGAAATTTGTCGTCATCGAGCGACAGCGGGCCGGGGCTGTTGATGACCTGGTTGTTGATGACGCTGTTGAACACCTGAATGGCGATCATGAGGCGGCGCTGCTCGCTTTGCGTGAGTTTCTTGCCGCGGCTCTCCTCCATCGCATCCACGGCGAGGCTCAGCCTGCGGGTGCGAAGGTCTGCGAAAGTAGACCAGAAATCAGGCTGGGTGGATGAGCGCTCCAGCGCGGCGTGCCAGAGATTGCGGTTCTGGCGCACATGCTCATAGGTGTCGCTCATGAATAGCAGGAAGATGTCGCGTGGGTTTCTGCCGCGCCATTTGGTGACGCCTTCCTCGATGCTGGCTTCCAGAAAGTCCGTGAGGAGGATTTTCAGGAATTCATCCTTGCTGCCGAAGCGCTGGTAAAAGGTGCCCACGGACCGCTTGGCTGTCTTAGCCAGGTCGACCACGGACAGTTCCGCATAGGTCTGTTTTTCCAGAAGTTTGAGCGCGGCCTCCACGAATTTTTTGGTCGTGAGGCGGCTTCTTTCCTGCTGCGGGGAACGGCTGAGTTTGTCCATCATTGCGCCGGGGCTTTCCTGCTTGACAGAAAAAATATGAAGTCATAATATATATACAGGTTCATATTATGGGCGGCCTCAAAAATCCCGGTGCGGCGTCATGAAATGCGGGAAGGCGTTTCTGCTTCACTTCGGCCATCCATGTAAATCGGGAGCGAACTGGAGACTGGGCTTTATCATGCAAAGCGCCGGCGCGAACAGGGTTTGCGGGTTGCTTTACGCATAAATCGCAGGGGGAGAGATGCGTGTCACGGGCTGAGCCCTTCGGGGCCCGCCTGTGGACTGTCGGATAGGCCGCCAGCGTGGCGGTGTTGACCATCATAAAGGGCCAAGAGCGCGAATAAATCGCGCCGGATGGCTTCCGGGGAGGGGCGTTCTGTTTCGAGCGAATGGCATAGCTTTGTTCGCATGCTTGCATCTTGCGGCGCTGGCCGCCGGCTGTCAGCAGATCGGCGACGAAGCCGCCGCGGGTGATCCGCCGGCGGAGTTTGCGGCAGATGCGGCGCGGCCGAACATTCTGCTTATTGTCGCAGACGATCTCGGCTATGCCGATCTCAGCATTTTCGGCAGTGAGATTCCAACGCCGAATATCGATGCGCTGGCGCGCCAGGGCGTGCTGCTGACGAATTTCTACGCCAATCTGGCCTGTTCGCCCACGCGGGCGATGCTGATGTCGGGAACCGACAATCATCTGGCGGGTCTTGGGGTGATGGGCGCGCCGACCGATCCGGCCCAGCAGGGCCAGCCCGGCTATGAAGGCTATCTGAACTTTCGCGTTGCGAGCCTGGCGAACCTCATGAAGGACGCCGGCTATCACACCTATATGACCGGCAAGTGGCATCTGGGTGAGACGGTCGAAACCGGTCCGCGCGCGCGCGGTTTTGAGCAATCCTTCATCTCCATCGACGGCGCCAGCCATCTTGGCGGCCTGTCTTGGGACGGACCGGGACTCGCGCCCTATCGCGACGGCGAAGAGCTCGTCACCGTGGGCGAGGATTTTTATACGACGCGTTTCTACACCAACCGCATGATTGATTACATCGAGAGCGGGCGCGCCGATGAAAAGCCGTTTTTTGCTTACCTCGCCTACACCGCGCCGCACTGGCCCTTGCAGGCGCCGCGCGAGAGCATCGAAAAATTCGCCGGACACTATGACGACGGTTATGAGGCGCTGTATCAGCGGCGCTTCGAAAACATGAAGGCGCTGGGCTTTATTCCCGAGGATGCGCCGGGTCTGCCGCCCGTCGAAGGACAGCCGGCCTGGGACGAGCTGACGCCGGATCAGCAGCGCGTCGAAGCCCGGAAGATGGAAATCTACGCCGCGATGGTCAGCGACCTCGATGCCTATATCGGTGAAGTCGTCGGCTATCTGAAATCCATCGGCGAATACGAAAACACCTTCGTCTTTTTCATGTCGGACAATGGGCCGGAAGCCTTGCGCCGCGATCTGGATGCGCCGCTGTCCGAATGGGTCGCCGAATGCTGCGACAATTCCTACGAAAATCTCGGCGACGGCGACTCTTACGTGATGTACGGGCCCAACTGGGCGCGCGCCAGCTCGACCGCGTTTTACCGCGCCAAGGGGACGGGCTTCGAAGGCGGCATTCATGTGCCGGCTTTCGCTTCCTTTCCGGAGCATATCGAAGGCGGCGTCCGTAGCGACCGCTTCACCACGGTCATGGATCTGATGCCGACCTTTCTAGACCTAGCGGGTACGGATCATCCTGGCGAAACCTATGAGGGCCGGCCGGTCTTGCCGATGCAAGGCCGTTCCCTGCTGCCGTCTTTGACGGATCCCGACGGCAAGCCTCGCGGCGCATCCGATTATGTCGGCTGGGAGCTCTATGATCACCGAGCGATTGTCCAGGGCGACTGGAAACTCGTCTGGGACGCCAGTGCGGACAAGGAAGAAGGCTGGCTGCTCTTCAACCTGGCGGATGATCCGCAGGAACAAAACGATCTGAGCGACGCCGAGCCTCAGCGTCTGAAAGCGATGACAGCGCTTTGGGAAGACTATCACGCGCAAAACGGATTGCGGCCCTGACCCATGGTCGGCGCCCGTCCGCTGCAAGCGTGTTCCGAAAAAGAACAAAGAAAAATCAAATTTGCATGGGAGGAAGAGATGAGGAATTGCAAAGCAAGACTGAGAAAGGCGGCGGGGCGCGCCCATAAGCTGCCTTATAGCCTGGCCTGCGCTGCGCTGGGGTTGAGCATGATGCCGGCCTACGCGCAGGGCGAGGGCGACGACGACGTCATCATGGTGACGGGCACGCGGATCAGCCAGACCGGCATGCAAACACCGGTTCCCGTGACGGCGGTCGATGCGGAAATTCTCCAAACCATGGCGCCGGGAAATATCATCGAGGGCGTCAGCCAGTTGCCGCAATTTTTCGGCAACCAGACGCCGAATTCGGCCGACGGCTGGTTTATCCGCGGCGGCTACGGCAACCTCAATATGCGCGGGCTCGGTATTAACCGCACCTTGACCCTTCTGAATGGCCGGCGAATGATTTCGTCGACGGCTTTCGGCGGCGTCGACATCAACGCCTTTCCGGAAGCGATGATCAGCCGGGTCGAGACCGTTACCGGCGGCGCTTCGGCGGCTTACGGCACCGACGCTGTCGCAGGCGTCACGAACTTCATTCTCGACACGGACTTTACGGGCGGCCAGGCGCACGCCCAGTGGGGCTCCACCACGCGGGGCGACAGCGATAATTACGAGATATCCGCGTCTTTCGGCGCGGATATCGGCGATCGCGGCCATGTTCTGGTGTCCGGCGAGTTGTTCGCCCAGGACGGCGTCTTCAGTTACAAGGACCGGGACTGGTATCAGGGCTGGAGCGTCATTCCCGATGCGGGCGGCGTCGGGCAGATTGTTCCCGATGTGGTGTCGCGCAATTCCAGTTTTGACGGCATCATTGTGGCGCCTGGAACATCACTCAATCAGACAGAGTTTCTGGAAGACGGGTCGGGCATTATGCCGTTCGTGACGAGTTCGGTGACCGCCCTTCCGTTCGGCATTCCGCCGGCGCGACATTCGATCACCAATGGCGGCAGCGGCGACGATCTCGGCGCCGAGGCGCCGTCGCTCTATCCGGATGTCGACCGCAACAATATTTTCGCCTACGCCGATTATGAAGTGGCCGACAACTTCACGGTCTTTGCGCAATATATTCGGGGCCAGAACAAGACTTCGCAATACAACACGCCGCGCGGTTCGTTGCACGGCACGCCGACCTCGATCACGATCTTTCAGGACAATGCGTTCCTGCCTGACGCCGTGCGGCAAACCATGATCGATGAGGACATCGACTCCTTCACGTTAAAGCGCATGGGCAGCCTGCAGGATATCGGCGCCGACATGCGCATCTCCGATGACAGCGTTCTGCACTCGATCACCGGCGGCTTTAACTGGCAGATCGACAGCGGCGGCTTTATGAATGACTGGGCTGTGGACGGCTATTACCAATATGGCCGCAACACCCGGAAATGGTACCAGGTGGGCTTGCGCGTCGACCGCATTCACGCCGCCGTCGATGCGGTGCGCGATCCGGAAACGGACGAGATCGTCTGCCGCACGACATTATTCAACGACATGTTCGCCGACTGCGAACCGCTCAACCTCTTCGGCCGCGGCAACGCCTCGCCCGAAGCGGTGGACTGGGTGGTCGGGTACGAGCCCGGTCAGACCATCACCACACCGCTTTTCTTTGCGGACAGCGGTTACGATCTCGGCCTGATGGACACCTACACCACGCAGGAAGCGAAGCTGAACATCACCAATATGCGCCAGCACCTGTTCGAGTTGTCGGCGAATGGCGAGCTCTATGAGGGCTGGGGCGCGGGACCGATCTCCATGGCAATCGGCGGGTCGCATCGCGAGGAAAAAATCCGCCAGATCGTGCGGGACCCGACAAACCCGGCCTCCGACCATGAGGACGCGCGTCCGGTCTTGTGCGACAGCGATCCCGAAGCCATCGCCGCTGGCCTGCGCGGCGTCAGCGCGCCGGACTGCGCCAATACGGTCGGCCTGCAATATTCGAAAGTCTCGAACATCAACGGCAAGATCACGGTCACAGAAGCGTTCACCGAATTGCTGGTGCCGCTGATCGCGGACGCGCCCTTGATGGAGCAGGTGACGCTGCACGGCGCGGCGCGCTGGGCCGATTATTCCGGATCGGGCAGCATCTGGGCGTGGAAAGGCGGCCTCGACTGGCAGGTGACGGAAGATTTCCGCTTGCGCGGCACCTATTCGCGTGACGTGCGCGCCGCCAATCTTTCCGAACGCTTCGACAAGACGGGCGGTTCGGCGACGCTCACCGATCCGCGCTATCCCGGCGATGGCGCCATCAACGTGACCCGGTTCTCCGGCGGCAACCCGGAAGTCTCTCCGGAAAAAGCCGACACGATCACCGTGGGCTTCGTCTATCAGCCATCTTTTGTTGAAGGTCTGTCCCTTTCCATGGACTGGTATCAGGTCGAAATCAAAGACGCGATCGGCCAGCTTGGCGTGCAGGCGGTGGCCGACCGCTGCGAGGAAGGGGCGACGGATCTGTGTTCCCTCGTCACGCGTGACACCATGACGGACCGCATCGTGCTGATCGGCGATGTGTTCATCAATGTCGATGAAGCCAAGATCAGCGGCATTGATCTTGAGGCGTCTTATCAGCGCGATGTCAGCCTCTTTGGCGGCGAGGAGTCCGTGGGCTGGAGATTCTTCGGCACCTGGCTGGAAGAAAATTCAGAAACCCTCGCCGGCACGGACAAGATCGACAGGGCCGGCCAGACGGGCATTCAGCAATCCGACGGCTTCGCCTATGCGCTGCCGGAGTTCAAATTCACGACCAATCTCACCTATGAGAACGGGCCGCTGCGCACCTTCCTGCAAGGGCGCTATATCGGCAGCGGCACGATCGAGAACAGCCTTGAGGAAGGCGTCGACATAGCCAGCAACCATGTCGACAGCGCCTTCTATGTCGATCTGGGTTTGACCTATCGTCATGAACTCGACAGCGGGGCCGGGATTGAGTTCTACGGCACCATGACCAATCTGCTCGATCAGGATCCGCCGGTGACGCCTTACTACAGCGCGTTTCTCGGCTATGCGCAGCAATATAACGCGTCCCTGTTCGACGTCCTGGGGCGGCGTTTCGTGCTGGGCGCGCGGGTGAACTTCTAGGCGCCGGAAACAGCGCCTGCTCCCAGGCGGCCGCAAGCATTCGTGAAAGCGGGCTTGCGGCCGTTTTTTTATGCGCCGGCTTGGTGGCGGGCGGGCCCGGGATCGTGGGGGCCGAGCGGTCCGAGAGTGTCAATATTCGAAAGTCGAAATAAAAACAGGGACTGTGCTATTTATGCAACCCTGATTTCGAATAATACTATTTAAAATCAATAAGTTATAACAGAAGCGGGAAGGCTGCCGCCGTCCCTTGTTTCGTTTTTCAAAATATTCTTTATAAGCGCCGCACAATATGCATTTGCCGGAGTGAGCACGCGTTGAGGCGCAGTCATGCGTCTTCGCCTCCCGGCGCAGAAAAGTCCGTCCCAGCGGGCGGGCGCAAAAATCCGAAAGGTGTCTTCGTGAAAAAATATCTGACGGGCGCGTCTCTGATCGCCGTATCCACAGTCTTTTCCGCCTCGGCCGTTCAGGCGCAGGTCGATCAGATTGTCGTCACCGCCACTAAGCGCAGCGAGACTGCGCAGGACATTCCTGTCGCCGTGCAGGCGCTTGGCGCTGAAAATCTCGACGATCTGCGCGTCGACAACTTCACCGATTATCTGAAACAGCTGCCCGGCGTCACCGCCGGCGGCAGCGGTCCGGGGCAAAGCACGATTTATATTCGCGGTCTCGCCTCGACGACGCCCAACCTTACGACGGCGGGCGTCGCCGGCCTGGCGCCGAACGTGGCGCTCTATCTCGACGAACAGCCGCTTGCCCAGCCGGGCCGCAATCTCGACGTCTATGCGGTCGACCTTGAGCGCGTTGAAGTTCTTCCCGGTCCGCAAGGCACGCTTTTCGGCGCGAGCTCCCAGGCCGGCACGATCCGCCTGATCACCAACAAGCCGCGTCTTGGTGAATTCGAAGCCTCCGCAACGTCGAGCTTTGAGACCACAAAAGGCGGCGAGGTGAGCAGCAAGTTCGAGGGCATGCTGAACATTCCGGTCTCGGATGCGCTGGCGCTGCGCGTCGTCGGCTATATCGACGATCAGGGCGGCTATATCGACAATGTGCCGGGCGTGCGGGACGCGTCGCAATCGGGCCGCTTCCGGCCGGAAGGCACGGTGCGCGACAATGGCGTGCCGGTTTCCTCGACGCGGGCCGGCTTTCAGTCGACGTCCGATCTGTCGGGCGTGACCTTCCTCGAGGCCGATAACGCCAATCTCGTTCAGGAAGACTTCAACGACACCCGCTATACAGGCTTTCGCGCCTCCGCGCTTTACGAAATCAATCCCGACTGGCGCGTCACCGTCACCCATGCGCGTCAGGATCTTGACTCCGACGGCTTCTTCTTTGCGGATCCTGATCTCGAGGAATATGAGATCCAGCGTTTCGAGGACGACCGGCTGGAGGATAGTTTCAACAACACGAGCTGGACCGTCGAAGGCCGCATCGGCGCGCTGGAAGCGGTTTACACCGGCGCCTACACCGACCGCGACACGGACCAGCGCGTAGACTATTCCGATTACCTCTTTGTCGGTCAGTACCTGCCTGACTATATTTGCGACTATGAGGTCGTCTATCCGTCGGGGGCGCCCATGGGGACGTGTCAGCCGCCCAATCTTTATGTGGACTCGGTGACGGAGACCCAGGTCTTTACCCACGAGCTACGCTTCAACACGCCCGCCGACAAGCGCCTGCGGGCAACTGTGGGCGCCTTCTACAGCGACCTTACGCTGGATGAGCGCAACGATTTCACCTATCCGGGCGCGTTGCAGATCGTGAATTCCGACGGCTCGGTCGGCATCGGCGCGCTTCCCGATAACTACCCGCTGACGAATGGCGCGGCGACGGCCGGCCAGATCGGAAACGAGATCGACGGCGGCTATTTCAGCGACGCCGGCCCGTTTCCGGACGCTGTCATCTTCCGCAACGACATTCGCCGTACGGACGAACAGCTCGGCTTTTTCGGCGAAGTCAATTTCGATCTCGTTCCGGACACGCTGACGCTGACTTTCGGCACGCGCTATTACGACATCGAGGTCGACTTCGAAGGCAGCGCCAACTCGGCCTTTGACCGCCTGTTCCCGGATACGGACACCAATGGCGATCCGGTGGACGCACAGGCTTACGGCACGAATATCAGCGCCCAGTTCGCGCCCGACAACACGGTCGGCGCGCCGGATGCGGCGAAAACCGACGGCTTCATCTTCAAGGGCAATGTCAGCTGGACGCCGACCGACGATCTGTTGTTCTACGCGACTTATTCCGAAGGCTTCCGTCCCGGTCTTCTAAACCGCCCCGGCGGCGCGGCCGGTCCGGGCGGCTTCACGGTGCCTTACGCCATCGATACGGACGAGGTCACCAATTACGAAGTCGGCTGGAAAATGCAGCTCTTTGAAAATCAGCTGCAGCTCAACGGCAACGCGTTCTACGTTGACGTGCAACGCCTGCAGACGACGATTTTCGACCCGAGCATCACCAACCTGTTCTTCTCCGACAACGCGGCCAATGCTGAAATCATGGGCGTTGAAGGCGATGTGATCTGGGCGCCGGCAGCCATTCAGGGGCTGACGATGTCTGGCGCGTTCTCCGTGCTCGATACGGAAATCACGGAAGTCCTGACGCCGACCGACGATGTGATCGAGGGCTCGGAACTCGCTTTCGCGCCGAACTTCCAGGGCAATGTGCGCGCCCGCTATGAATGGGACCTCTCGACCCAGTACAGCGCGCATATCCAGTCCCAGGTGGTTTATTCGGGATCGTCCTTCAGCGACGTCATCGAGATCAACAAGGCCAAGGTCGACGCCTGGATGACAGTGGGCGCCTCGGTTGGCGTTTCTTCCGACAAATGGTCGGTCGAGCTCTACGCTGAAAATCTCGGTAATACCTATGGCGAATTGTCGAACAATTTCGTGTTCGACCGCGAGCGGGTGACGGTCCTCCGCCCACGCACCATCGGTATTCGCCTCGGCTACACATACTGATGAAAGGTCCGCTTGCCGTTTGGCGGGCAGCCATGATAGCAAAAAACGCCCCTTTCACGGGGCGTTTTTTCGTGAAGGGATCGCCCGCTTGACGAACGACAGTCCGGATAGTCAGCAGCGCTTTAAAGACGCCAAGGCCTTGATTGTTGAAGGCCGGTACGAAGACGCGCTTCGTCTGACGGATGAAATTCTGGAAACAACGCCGGACGCTGCGGAAGCGCTCTACATGAAGGCGGTGTGCGAGCGTTACCTGAAGCGCATGGATGCAGCGCTTGAGACGCTGCGCGCCCTGAAAAGCGCGGCGCCGGAGTTCGGGCGCGGCGCCCAGGAAGAGGGGCATGTCTTGCGCGCCCTCGGCAGACCGGAAGAGGCGCTCGCCGCTTATCGTGAAGCCTGCCGTTTCAACCCGGCGCTCGAAGCCAGTTGGCGCGCACAGGCTGAGCTGTTGAAAGGGCTCGCCAGAACGCGCGAGGCAGACGCCGCGGCGCAGCAGGCGGCCTCGCTGGCGCGCTTGCCGAAGCCTTTGCTAACCGTCAGTCATCTGATGCATGAAGGCCGCCTTTTGCAGGCGGAGAAATTATGCCGCGCTTTCATGCAGAAAAATCCGCGCCATGTGGAGGGGATGCGTCTTCTGGCGCAGCTTGGCGTGAAGTTCAGCGTTTACGATGACGCGGAGTTTCTTCTCGAAAGCGCGCTTGAGTTCGAACCTGACAATCTCGGCGCGCGCATCGACTACATCTCTGTTCTCCGAAAGCGCCAGAAATTCGCCGACGCGCATAAGCTGACGCGCGCGCTTCACGAAGCGAAACCCGACGACGTTTTCTTCCAGTCGCAGCTCGCCATCGACTGCATGAATATGGACGATTACGAAACGGCGCTCTCGCTCTTCGACGACATCCTCACAAAAGTTCCGGATGATCCCTCTACGCTTGTCTCGCGAGGTCACGCCCTGAAGACGCAAGGGCGCCATGAGGCGGCGGTCGCCTCCTATCGCGCCGCCTATGGCGCGCGTCCCAGTCTTGGGGACGCCTATTACGGGCTGGCGAACCTCAAGACTTATCGCTTCACCGAAGACGAAGTCGCGTTGATGCAGACGCAGGAGACAAGCGGCCGGCTGCCTTACGCCCATCGCATCCAGCTTTGTTTTTCCCTCGGCAAGGCGTTCGAGGACGAAGGCGATTACGAGAAATCGTTTGCCTATTACAACAAGGGCAACGACCTGAAACGCGTGCAATGCCGCTATGACGCCGATGAAATGGAGCGCGAGCTTCAGATCCAGGCCGAGATCTGCGACGCCTCGCTGTTCGAAAAGCAGTCGGGAAAGGGCTTTGCCGTCCCCGATCCTATTTTCATTGTCGGGCTGCCGCGTGCGGGTTCGACCTTGCTGGAACAGATCCTCGCTTCGCACAGTGAGGTCGACGGCACGTTTGAGCTGCCTTACATCCTCGCCATGGCGCATCGCCTGCGCAGAAGCGGGAGCGGCGAGAAGGGAACGCCCTATCCGCAGGCCCTGCATCACATGGACAAGGAAGCGCTGTCGGGCCTCGGCGAGAAATTCATTGAGGACACGCGCATTCACCGCGCCGGCGCACCCTATTTCATCGACAAGATGCCGAATAATTTCCGGCATGTCGGGCTCATCCATCTGATTCTGCCGAACGCCAAGATCATCGATGCGCGCCGCGAACCCATGGCTTGTTGTTTTAGCGGCTTCAAGCAGCTTTTCGCGGAAGGCCAGGAATTTACTTACGGGCTTGAAAATATCGGCCGGTACTATCGCGATTATGTGGATCTGATGCGGCACTGGGACGAGGCGTTGCCCGGCAAGGTGCTGCGCGTGCAGCATGAAGACGTGCTCGACGATCTTGAAACGCAGGTGCGGCGCATGCTCGATTTTTGCGGGCTGCCTTTCGAGCAGGCCTGTCTCGATTTTCACAAGACCGAACGCGCCGTGCGCACCGCGAGTTCGGAACAGGTGCGCCAGCCCATCAATAAAGCCGGCGTCGATCAATGGCGGCGGTTCGAGCCTTATCTGGGTCCTCTGAAAGACGCGCTCGGGCCTGCGCTGTCCGATTACCGATAGTCTGGGAGACTGCGTTTTGCGGTTCGCATCGCGCCGTGCAGCCCATATAGTTCGCCCGGAACCCGAAGCGCCGCCGAAACCGTGCGCCCGCAAGGAGAGGAAGTGTCATGAATGGAGCTGAGGCCCTGCTTGAAACGCTGACCGAGAGCGGCGTCGAGGTCTGTTTCGCCAATCCCGGCACGTCCGAGATGCAGCTTGTCGCCGCCATAGACCGGTCTCAATCCATGCGCGCCGTCCTGTGCCTGTTCGAGGGCGTGGCGACGGGCGCGGCGGATGGTTACGCGCGGATCGCCGGAAAGCCCGCCGCGACGCTTCTCCACCTCGGGGCGGGGCTCGGCAATGGCGTCGCCAATCTTCACAATGCCCGCCGCGCGCGCTCGCAGATCGTCAACATTGTCGGCGATCACGCGACCTATCATTTACAATATGACGCGCCGCTGACCTCGGACATCGTCGGCATCGCCGGTCCCGTTTCCGACTGGGTGCATTCCTCGATTTCCGCCGAAGGGCTCGCCGTCGACGGCGCCGCCGCGGTTGCGGCCGCGCGCGAATTTCCCGGCCAGATCGCGACGCTGATCGTGCCGGCCGATGCGGCCTGGGGCGAGGCTGGCTTGCCCGCGGCGCCGGTCGCGACGCCTGCGCCGGGGGTTCCGGAAGACGCGGCGATCGAAAGCGCCCGCGCCGCGCTCGCCTCCGGCGACGCGGCGGTGCTCTATCTCGGCGGTCCTGCTTTGTCGGAAGAGGCGCTCAACCAGGCGGCGCGTATTGCAGAGGCGACGGGCGCAAGGCTTGTCTGCGAGACCTTTCCGGCGCGCATCCAGCGCGGTGCGGGCCGCCCTCTGGTGGAGCGCCTGCCTTATTTCGGCGAAGCGGCGCTCGATGCGTTGCATGGCGTGCGTCACATGGTGCTCGCCGGCGCGCCGGCGCCGGTCGCCTTTTTCGCCTATCCGGAAAAGCCAAGCGTGCTTGTGCCCGAGGGCGCCGACTGCATCACGCTGGCGGAACCGAGAGAAGACGTGCTGGCGGGATTGACGGCGCTCGCGGATGCGCTCGATGCGCCGAAAGAACCTCAGCCGGGCCCGCTCGCGCCGCTGGCGCCGACGCCAAACGGCCCGCTTGACGTCATGGGATTGGGGGCGGTTGTCGCCGCGCATTTGCCCGAAGACGCCATCGTCTCCGATGAAGGCGCAACCGCGGGCATTGCGCTTTATCCGATGACAGCCGGCGCCAAACGCCATGACTGGATGACCCTGACCGGCGGCGCCATCGGGCAGGGGCTGCCCCTCGCCATTGGCGCGGCCATTGCGGCGCCGGACCGCAAGGTTGTCAATTTACAGGCGGACGGCAGCGGTCTTTACACGGTGCAGGCGCTCTGGACCATGGCGCGTGAAAAGCTCGATGTCGTTACGGTGCTGATCAATAATTCGCGCTATGCGATCTTGAATATCGAATTACAGCGCGTGGGCGCGCAAAATCCCGGCCCCAAGGCCATGTCGCTGCTCGATCTCGGCAACCCGGATATGAGCTGGACGCAGATCGCGGAAGGCTTCGGCGTGCCGGCTGTGAAAGTGACGACGGCGGAAGAGTTCGACAAGGCGTTTGCGGACGCCATGGCGGAAAAAGGCCCGCGTCTCATCGAGGCGATCGTTCCCTAATCGCTTAAGGGTAACGGGAGAAGTCGAGCTCCTGCGCAGTTATGAATTCGAGCAGGGCCGGCTGGCCGCGTTCCGTCGCTTCGACGCCGCGCTTGATGGCGGGAATAATGTCTTCGACTGCCGTGATGCGTTCGCCATAGCCACCGAGGGCTTTTGCGAAATCGGCGTAATGGCCGGAAACATCTGTCGAGCGGAATTTCTGCGTCGCGACAGGCATGACATTCAGCTCCATCGCCATAGAGGAATTGTTCAGCAGGATCGAGAGAACCGGCAGGCGTTCGCGCACCGCCGTCTCGAAATCCATGCCCGTAAAGCCGATGGCGGCGTCGCCCCAGACATTGATGCACAGCTTGTCGGGACAGGCGAGCTTCGCGCCCATGGCGAGGCCGAGGCCGTAGCCGAGCTGGGTTGACTTGCCCCAGCCGATATAGCTGAGGGGCGTTGTGGTTTTCCAGAACGGGCTCAACTGATCCCGCGGGCTGCCGGCGTCATGGGTGATGATTGTGTTTGCAACGTCGACAGTATGTTGAAGGTCCCAAAGGACGCGATAGGGCGTCATCGGCGTTTCGTTGCTGGTGAGTTTCGCCAGCCATTGCTGCATCCACGCCGCCGACACCGTTTCAATTTCGCTGGCGACGGCGCTGCGGTCGCGCGGCGCGGCGCCGTAATGGGTACGGCATGCCTCGAGCAAAGCGGAAAGCGTCAGTTTCGCATCGCCGATCAGTGCGACCTCCGCGGGCACCTGGCGATTGAGCGCCGCCGGATCCAGCGTCGCATGAATGACGCGCTTTCCTTCGGGCATGCGCACGCCGAAAGGCGTCGCCGTGAAGCTGCAACCGACGCCGAAAATTACATCGGCTTCGTCGAGAAAGCGCCGCACCGCATGGGGCATCGCCGCGCCGCCGGAACCGAGCGACAGGGCATGCGTTTCATCGAAACTGCTTTTGCCCGGCAGGCTCGTGCAGACGGGAATGGCGAGCAGTTCCGAAAGCGCGCGCAGTTCATCATAAGCGTTCGCCCAGTGAACGCCCTGTCCCGCATAGATCACAGGGCGTTTGGCGGCGCATAAAATTTCCGCCGCCCTGGCGACGCTTTCGCCATCAGGCGCGTAGCGCCCGCGCGGCGCGGGCGCATAGCCCGCATCGGCGCCGTCAGCTTCGAGAAGATCGAAAGGCAACTCCACCAGCGCCGGCCCCGGTGCCCCATTGCGCAATTGCGTGAAAGCGCGGCGCATCACGGCGCTTGTCTGCGCCGGCGCCGTCAGCGGTTCCGCCGACTTCGTGATGGCGCCCATATTGCGCACGGCGTTGTAGTTGCGGCCCACATGAGCGGTTGCGGTCGGATAGCCGCCGGGCAGAAACAGGAGCGGGACAGATTCTGAAAAAGCCTGTGCAACGCCGCCATAAGCGCTTTCCGTTCCTGGCCCGTGCTGGCAGCAGAAAACGCCTATGCGCTCGCCGCGGGTGAGGCGCGACAGGGCGTCGGCCATATGAAGCCCCGTGCGCTCCTGGCGCGGAATGATCGTGCGGATGTCGGCGCGCGCCGCCGCCTCAAGCAGCGCGTTGCGCGGATAGCCGAACAGCACGTCCACGCCTTCGCGCTTGAGGATCTCCGCAATTGCATCGCATGCTTTCATAATCGGATATCCGGCGGGAGCCCGCTGGTCACGCTTCGCCTTCGGGCGGCGGCAGTCCTTCGTCCAGCCGGCCCTGCATGAGGGCGAGCAGCTTGTTGGCGATTTCTGTCTCTTCGGGCGGGATGCCGGCGAGCAGGCGGTCGCGAAGCTTGTCCGCGATGGCCATGATGTCGTTCAGGGCGGCGACGCCGTCTTCCGTGACGCGCAAATGTTTGTTGCGGCGGTCGGAAGGGTCGGGCAGGCGCTCCACAAGGCCGTCGGCTTCGAGCATGTCGAGCGTGCGCGTCAGGGTCGGGCCTTCAATGCCGATCCGCTTGGCGATCTGTATCTGGGTCGTATAGGGCGGCGAATAATAAATCGTCGCCATCACTTCCATGCGCGATGCGCTCTGTCCGATCTGGCGCAAATGCTCGTCAACGATGGATCGCCACACGCGGCCGGTGCGGACGATGGACATCGTCAAGCGCAAGTCGCGCGTTGGATAGTCTTCGCGGGAGGGCAGAGCGTTTTGTCGTGCGGCGTTATTGTTTTGTTCGGCGATCGCTGGAGTGGATTTTGACAAGATCGGTCTTCCTGTTCTCTGCAACCGGCTTCATGCTGAACGCCGCCGGCGTTCCGGCCTTTGGCAAGGCGCGCCACAGGGCCCCACTATGTCAACTATCTCATGGATTTATCAAGCCTTGAACGGGAATCCTGCGACGCGGCAGGCGCGTAGCGCTTCAGGCGGCGAAACTTCCCATGGCAAGCTTCAGAAAGGACGCCAGAAGCAGGACGCCGCCGACCCCGGCGAGCCAGAATAAGACAAACCAGCCGAGTTTTTTCCAGACAGGAATATCATTGCGTTCTGACATTAGTGATATCCTTCTCCCACCTTAACCTTGCCGCGAAAAATCCAGTAGGCGTAGCCGGTATAGCCGAGAATCACCGGGAGAAGAATGAGCGCGCCGACCAGCATGAAGGCAAGGCTCGAATCGGGATTAGCGGCTTCGTAATAGGTGATCGCGGGCGGGATCATGTAAGGCGACAGGCTTGCCGCGAGACCGGCGAAGGACATGCCGAAGAGGCCGAGCGTCAGGAGGAAAGGCGTCACTTCCTTTTTGGCGCGCACCGCCAGGAAAAAGGCGCCGGCGAGCGCCGCTGTGAAAATCGGGATGATCCAGAGGAAAACATAGGAGCCGAGATTGAACCAGCGCTCGCGCACCCATTCATTTTCGAAAATCGTTCCCGTGCTGACAAGTCCGATCAAGAGAATGACAGCGGCCCCGAGGGGAAGCTGCAAGGCGCGCATACGCGCCTGGATTTCACCTTCGGTCTTGATGACGAGCCAGGACGCGCCCAGCAACGCATAGCCGGCGACAAGCCCCACGCCGCAAAGCAGGCTGAAAGGCGACAGCCAGTCGAACCAGCCGCCCCCATAAGCGCCGTCCTCGACCGCGACGCCCTGCACGAAGGCGCCGATCATGACGCCTTGAAAAAAGGCGGCGGCGGTCGATCCCCCGATAAACGCCCAGTCCCAGTATTTGCGGGCGCGCTCTGTCCGGAAGCGGAATTCAAAGGCGACGCCGCGCAGGATCAGCGCCAGCAGCATCGCGATGACCGGCGCGTAAAACGCAGTGAGCAAGACGGAATAAGCCAGCGGGAAGGCGGCGAACAGCCCGCCGCCGCCCAGCACGAGCCAGGTCTCGTTGCCGTCCCAGACCGGCGCGACACTGTTCATCATGACGTCGCGCTCGTCCTTGTTGCGGCCCAACGGAAAAAGAATGCCGACGCCGAGATCGAACCCGTCGAGCACCACATAGGCGAGCAGTGCAATGCAGATGAGCCCGGCCCAGATTGTCGGCAGGTCAAGCATGCTCCGCTCCCGCACCCGTTTCGCCCTGGTCAAGGATCTCGTCGGCCAGATGGCTCGGGCGCAACGGTCCTTCCTTCAGCGGTTTTTCCGGATCGGCGCCCGGCGTGCGGCGCATCAGCCGGAGAATATAAAAAACACCCGCCGAGAACACGATGAGATAGACGATGAAAAAGCCGAGCAGCGAGCCGGCGACGCCCGGCGCGCCGATGGGCGAGGCCGCCTCGCTGGTGCGCATCAGGCCGTAAACGACATAGGGTTGGCGCCCGACTTCCGTGACGAACCAGCCCGCCAATATCGCAACAAAGCCGAGCGGCCCCATGGCGAGCGCCCAATAATGGTGCCAGCGCGCCTCGAAAAGCTTTTTGCGCAGCGCATTGACGACGCCCGCAAGGCCGAAAGCGATCATCAACATGCCGACGCCCACCATGATCCGGAAACACCAGAAAACGAGCGGGACATTCGGCCAGTCTTCGCGCGGAAAGGCGTCGAGGCCGGTGACTTCGCCATTGGGATCATGGGCGAGGATGAGGCTGCCGAGTTTCGGCACGCCCACGGCGTATTTGGTTTCCGCCTCTTCAAGATCCGGCAGGCCGAAAAGGATGAGCGGCGCGCCTTCTTGCGTTTCGAAATGACCTTCCATGGCCGCGACCTTCATGGGCTGGTGCTCCTGCGTGTTGAGCCCGTGCATGTCGCCGACAAAAAGCTGCAACGGCGCGACCACAGCCGCCATCATGACGGCCATAGCGAACATCAGGCGCGCCGGCTTGTTGGCCTTGTTTTTCAGAAGGTGCCAGGCTCCGACCGCGCCGACGACAAAGGCCGTCGTCAGATAGGCGGCGAGCACCATATGAGTGAAGCGGTAGGGGAATGAGGGATTGAAAATAATCTCGAGCCAGTCGCCCGGCACATATCGCCCGTCTTCGATCAGATAGCCGGCGGGCGTATGCATCCAGCTGTTTGCGGATAGAATCCAGAAAGCTGAGATGAGCGTGCCGATCGCGACGAGCAAAGTCGCCGTGAAATGTAGTTTCGGGCCGACCCGGTTGAGGCCGAACAGCATGACGCCGAGAAAACCGGCCTCGAGAAAGAACGCGGTCAGCACTTCATAAGCGAGAAGCGGCCCGAGCACCGGCCCGGTCTTTTCCGCAAACGGCCCCCAGTTGGTGCCGAACTGGTAACTCATGACAATGCCGGAGACGACGCCCATCGCAAAAGCGACGGCGAAAATCGTCAGCCAGAATTTATAGACTGTCAGATAGGCGTCGTCCTTGGTCTTCAGCCAAAGCCCTTCAAGCACCGCGAGATAGCTGGCAAGCCCGATGGTGAACGCCGGGAAAATGATGTGAAAACTGACCGTGAACGCGAATTGGATGCGCGCGAGCAGGTGAGCGTCGAGTTCCATCAGGCGTCTTTCATTTCGCCGGACCGGCGTTTTCACAAGAGATACGCGTGATGGGAATTTCTTGCGCCTTATGCCGGCGCGTTTCAAGCCGAGCCGGCGGGCTTGCGTCAATTTGCGTAAGGCGCGGGACCGGTCGCGGCAACGTAGAGCCGCGCGGTCCGGGAGGGTGGGGCCGCGCGGCTCGGCGTCAGGCCGCTAGAGGATGGACTGTCCCGTCGCGGCCCAGTCTTTCAAGAAGGCGTCGAGGCCCTTGTCGGTCAGCGGGTGTTTTGCGAGCGACCATAAGACTGCCGGCGGCGCCGTGGCGACGTCCGCGCCGATCAGCGCGCAGTCCTTGATGTGATTGGCCGAGCGGATCGACGCGGCGAGAATGTCGGTCTCGAATCCGAAATTGTCGTAGATCGTCCGGATTTCCTGAATGAGCGCGAGGCCGTCAATATGGATGTCGTCGAGGCGTCCGATGAAAGGCGAAATGAAGCTCGCGCCCGCTTTCGCCGCCAGCAGCGCCTGATTGGCGGAGAAACACAAGGTGACGTTGACTTTCGTCCCGTCATCGGCGAGCCGGCGGCAGGCCTTGAGCCCGTCCATGGTCAGCGGCAGCTTCACCGTGACATTGCCGGCGAGTTCGGCAAGCGAACGGCCTTCCTTCACCATGGCGTCCGCTTCGAGCGCGGTCACCTCGGCGCTGACGGGGCCGGGCGTCGCCTCGCAAATCTCGGCGATGACCTCACGGAAATCGCGACCGGCCTTTTTGATCAGCGACGGATTGGTGGTGACGCCGTCGATCATGCCGGCGTCGTTCAGCGATTTGATGTCTTCAACATCTGCGGTGTCCGCGAAGAATTTCATGGGCGCCGCCTTCCGCTATTTTGTGTGTCTGGTGACGTAGTTCTCGAGATATTCCTGACGGCCTGATTTTTGTTGAGGCGTGATGTTGTTCTCGACGGCGTAGTCGGCCATCCCCGCGAGATCGAGATCGCCGGACAGCATTTTCGCGCCGGGGCCCGACTTCCAGCCGGCGTAGCGATCCTCGACAAAGCTTTCGAGCGTGCCGTCTTCGATCATCGCGGCGGCGTTCAACAGCGCCCGCGCAGTCAGGTCGATGGCGCCCACATGCCCGTGACACAGGTCTTCGGCGTCGATGCTCTGACGGCGCACCTTGGCGTCGAAATTGAAGCCGCCGGTTTCAAAGCCGCCGCCCTGAAGGATGTAATAGACCGCTAGCGTGATCTCGCGGAGGTCATTGGGGAACTGGTCCGTGTCCCACCCGTTTTGGGGATCGCCGCGATTGAGGTCGATGGAGCCGAAAATGCCGAGATCGTTGGCGAGCTGGATTTCGTGTTCGAAGGAATGGCCGGCGAGGGTCGCATGGTTAGCCTCCACATTAACCTTGACCTCGTCTTCAAGACCGTAGCGTTTGAGGAAGCCGTAAACGGTGGCGACATCCACATCATATTGATGTTTTGTCGGCTCGTGCGGTTTCGGTTCGATCAGCACCGTGCCCTTGAAGCCGATCTTGTGCTTGTGTTCGACGACCATGTTGAGGAACCGCCCGAGCTGGTTGAGCTCATGGCCCATGGCGGTGTTGAGCGCGCAGTCATACCCCTCGCGGCCGCCCCAGAGGACGTAGTTTTCGCCGTTAAGCCGGTGCGTGGCCTCAAGGGCGCTGCGCACCTGCATGGCGGCGTAAGCCGCGACATCCGGGTCGGGGTTCGTGGCGCCGCCCGCCATGTAACGGGGGTGGCTGAAGAGATTGGCGGTGCCCCAGAGGAGCTTGATTCCGGTCTCGCCCATTTTCTCTTCGATCTTGTCGACCATGACGGAGAGGTTTTTGACATGCTCTTTCGGGGTCGCCGCCGCGGCCATGACGTCGACATCGTGGAAACAGAAATAGGGAACGCCGAGTTTGGAGATGAAATCGAACGCTTCGTCGAGCTTGTGCTCGGCGGCTTCCTGATTGAGTTCGCCCGCATGCCATGGGCGTTCGAAGGTGCCGGCGCCGAAAATATCGAAGCCGTCCCAGCAGAAGCTGTGCCAGTAGCACACGGCGAAGCGCAGATGCTCCTCCATGGTCTTGCCGAGCACGACGCGGTTCTTATCGTAATATTGATAAGAGAACGGATCGCTGCTTTCCGGGCCCTTGAATTCGATATTGGGAATGTCGGAAAAATATCCGCGTGACATTATGCGTTCTCCTTGAAGTGCGGTTCCAGCGATGTGTAGAGCGCCTGGAACAGGGGCCGGCGCGCGGCGAGGCGTTCGGCGAGTTTTTCGGATGGTTCGATGATCGTTTCGATGGGCGGCGGGGTGCAGACGTCTTCGATGGCCTCTCCCGTCAGCGCCAGACGTGCGAGCCGCGCCGCGCCGTAAGCGGGGCCGACCTCGCCGCCTTTGCGATAGATCAGCGGCTGGTCGAAGACCGAGCTTAAAATCCGGCCCCAATAATGCGAGCGTGCGCCTCCGCCGATGACGGTCAGGGTTTCGATGCGCGCGCCAGTGGCGTGCAGCGCGTCGATGCCGTCCGCAAGGCCGAAGGCGACGCCCTCGAGCGCGGCCTGGCCGAGAGACACGGCGTCTGAGGATGGCGTCAGACCGAAGAAAACCCCTTGCGCCAGCGGGTTGTTGTGGGGCGTGCGTTCGCCTGAGAGATAGGGCAGGAACATTTCCGTCGAGGCGGGCGTGTTGCGCTGTTCAACGGCGGCGAAGAGCGAGCCCGGGTCGGGAAAGCCCGTGGTTTTCGCGACCCAGTCGACGGCGCTCGCCGCGCTCAGCATCACCGACATCTCGTGCCAGCGGTGGGGGAGCGCATGACAGAAGGTATGAACGCCGCCTTCGGGGTTCGGACGGTATTCGCTGTCCGCGAGAAAGGTGACGCCCGACGTGCCGAGGGACAAAAACGCGTCCCCGGTGCGCACTGTGCCGGAACCGACGGCGCCGGCGGCGTTGTCGCCGCCGCCCGCGGCGACGGGAACGCGCTCCATGCCCCAGGCTTCGGCGAGCTCGCCGCGCAGTTTGCCAGTGAACTCATTGCCCTCGTAAAGCGCCGGCATGTGATTGCGGTTTAAGGAACAGGCTTCGAGAACCGCATCGGACCAGTCCCGCGCCTTTGTGTCGAGCCAAAGCGTGCCGGCGGAATCCGACATGTCGGAGGCGTAATCGCCAGTCATCCGCAGACGGACATAATCCTTCGGCAGCAGCACTTTTGCGGTTTTCTCGAAACTCTCCGGCTCGTGCTTGCGCAGCCATAAGAGCTTCGGCGCGGTAAAGCCCGGCATGGCGCGATTGCCGGTGATCTCGCCCAGCGCCGGGAGGCTTTCCTCGAGCTCCGCGCATTCTCTCAGGCTGCGGCCGTCATTCCACAGAATGGCGGGGCGGATCGCGGCGCCGGATTTGTCGATCAGGGTCGCGCCGTGCATCTGGCCGGAAAGGCCGATCGCCTTTACCGCCTTGCGGTGCTCCCGGGCGATATTGGCGACCGCCTTGTTCGTTGCAGCCCACCAGTCGGCGGGATCCTGCTCGGACTGAAGCGGCGCCGGGCGCGAGACGCTGAGTTCGACCACGGACTGGTCGACGACCGTTCCGCTCTCGTCGACGGCGACCGCCTTCACTCCTGATGTGCCTATGTCGATGCCTAAAAACATAAAAAGAAATAATGACTTATGAGTGTGTGACGAGTGCGGGCGCCGCAATCTCGAAGCCCCGCAAGCGGCGTCATGGCAGGACTACGCGTTGCGCGCGCCCCGAAGACAAGTCTGCGCGCCGCACTGGCTGTGAGCAGGTTTTGCAATGGGGACGGAGCACCCTGACCTCCCTCTGATTATTGTTTTAGTTATCGCTAACATTTTTCAGGGCGCTTGGCGAGACGGCGGCGTAAGATTCTTGCCAAGCTAATGAATTATATGGGCTTTTACTCGAAAAGCGCTGGCAGCCAGAGGGTCAGGGCGGGGATCGCGGCGACCAGCGCCAGGGTGGCGATCAGGGCGAGGTAGAACGGCCAGATGGTTTTGACGACCGTCTCTGGTTTCGCGCCCCCGACCGCGCAGCCAAGAAACAGCACCGAGCCCACGGGCGGCGTGACGAGGCCGATGGCGAGGGTCAACAGCATGACGACGCCGAAATGGATCGGATCGATCCCGACACTGACGGCGACGGGCAGGAAGATCGGCGTTGTGATGATGAGCAGCGGCGCCATGTCCATGAAGGCGCCGAGAACGAGCAGGATCATGACCACCATCAGCATCACCGCCCAGGGTTCGCTCGATGCGGCCGTCAGCAGCCCTGCGAGCGCCTGCGGCCCTTCAAGCAGAGCGAAGAGCCAGCCGAACATGCCCGCCGCGCCGATGATCAGCATCACCATGGCGGTGGTTTTGACGGCGGCCGAAGCTGCGGCGAAAAATTCTTTGAAGCCGAGCGTCCGGTAAAGCGTCGCGCCGATGATGATGGTGTAAACGACGGCGATGGCGGCGCTTTCCGTCGGCGTAAAGACGCCGAGCAGGACGCCGAACACAATGATCAGAGCGGTCATCAGGCCGGGAATGGCGGCGGCGAGCGCGCGCAGGAAAACGCGCCAGCCCGGAAAGGCGCCGCGCGGATAGTTGCGCTTCGCCGCGACCGCCCAGGCCGCGATCATCAGCGCGCCCCCGGCGAGGAGGCCGGGCATGACGCCGGCCAGAAACAGAGCGCCGATGTCGATCCCGACCGGCGCGGCGGCGGCGTAGATGATCATGTTGTGCGACGGCGGAATGAGAATGCCGAGGATGGCCGCGGTGATCGTCACATTGACCGCATAATCCTCGTCATAACCGCGCTGTTTCATCATCGGAATCAGGGTCGAGCCCATGGCGGAAACCGAGGCGGCCGCCGATCCCGAGACCGCGCCGAACAGCATGCTGGCGCCAACATCCACCTGTCCGAGCCCACCGCGCGTGCGCCCGAACGCGCCTTCCGCGACATGAATGAGACGCTCGGCGATGCCGGTGCGCGCCATCAATTCGCCTGCGAAAACGAAAAATGGAATCGCCATCAGGGAAAACACATTGATGTTCGCGGCGAGGCGCTGAAAGGCGACAATGGCGGGAATGTCGAGCATAAAAAATGCGGCGAGGCTTGCCGCCCCGAGCGCAAAGGCCACCGGCGCGCCGGCGGCGAGGAGCGCCGCCAGCGCCAGAAGCAGAAGCGTCAGTTCCATACCGACTCCGCTTCCCCGCCCTGCATTTCGAGGATGATGCGTTCCACAGCGTAAAGCACGATCAGCGCGCCGGAGAGGGCGATCGGCAGATAGGCGACGCCGCGCGAAAGCCCCAGGGTCGGAATCGTATGGCTCCAGGTTTCGATGACGAGACCGCCGCCGGCCCACGCCATCGCCGCGCCGAAGAAGAGAACGACGCCGTGACAGAAAAGACGAAGGAGGCGCTTGCGGTTGGGGGGCAGCGCTTCTTGGACCAGCGTCAGACGGATGTGAAAGCCTTCGCGCACGCCCGCCGCCGCCGCAAACAGGATGAACCACAGCATCAAAAGAAGCGCGGCCTGCTCCGTCCATGAGGGCGCGGCGTTCAGCACGTAACGGGCGAAGAACTGCCATGAAATGATGATCGTCATGCCGATCAGCCCGGCGAAAGAGATGTAAAGCGCCGCCCGGCTCGTGAGCTTTGATAAAGCAGAGAGAAGCTTAAACATCGCCGGTTTCCTTCGACGCGCCCACGGCCTGGATGTCGTCGGCAAGTTTGCGCAGGGCGGGCGTTGTCAGATATTTGTCCCAGACGGGCCGCACCTTCTCCACAAAGGCTTCAGTATCCGGCGTGTGGATCTCCACATTCGCCGCGCGCAGATGGGCTTCGGCCTTGCGGCTGCGTTCGTCCCAGAGCGCGCGCATGAAAGGCACGCTGTCTTTCGCGCAGTCGCGGATAAGCCGGCGGTCTTCTTCGCCGAGCTTGCGCCAGCGCTTCACCGACATGACGAGGACTTCCGGCGCCATGACATGCTGCGTGAGGCTGTAGGCCGGCGCCACCTCGAAATGGCGCGAGCTTTCATAGGAAGGCCAGTTGTTTTCCGCGCCGTCGACGACGCCCTGCATCAGCCCCTGGTAGACTTCGCCATAGGGCATGGGCGCAGCGTCGCCGCCCAGGGTCTCCACCATGGAAACAAACATGTCGGAATTCATGACCCGGATCTTGAGGCCCTTGAGATCTTCCGGGGCCATGATGGCGCGATCCCTTGTGTAAAAAGACCGTGCGCCGCCGTCGTAAAAACAAAGCCCGATGAGCCCGTGCGGCTCCAGCGCGGCGAGGATCTGTTCCCCCGGCGCGCCGTCGAGCGCGGCGCGCATATGCGCGGTGTCGCGGAAAAGAAAGGGCAGAGCCGGCACCACGGCCTCGGCGGCGATGGCGCTCAAGGGCGCGATGCTGACCCGCGTCAGGTCCAGCCCGCCGAAGATCGTGATTTCGAGCGCGTCTTTTTCGGCGCCAAGCTGGGCGCCCGCATAGGTCTTGATCGCAAGGCGGCCGCCTGAGCGCTCTTCCAGCTGCCGGCCCATCTCGTTGACGGCGAGCACCGTCGGATAGTCCGCAGGGTGAGCATCGGCGGAGCGCAGCACTCTATCATTTTGTCCGCCGCAACCGAGCAGGGAAAGACCGGCGCCCATGGCGAGACCGGCCGTCGCCGCCCGCCTGTTCAGAAGGGGAGCGGGCTTCTTTTCGATATGACAAGAATGGCGCGCGTGAGCGCGCGCCTTAGGCGTGTTGCGTTGAACCGTCTGTCGGCGCATCCGGGCGTTTCCACATTGCCATTGAAAATTATTGTTGTTTCGAGGCAGGATGTTAGCGCAAACGATGGCAAGCCTGCTGAACTCTGTCAACCGACATCCAAAAAGACCGGCGCGCCTCAGGGATGAAACCATGAAGATCAAATCCGCCAGAGTCATCGTCACCTGTCCGGGACGAAATTTCGTTACGCTGAAGATCGAAACCGATGAAGGCGTCTATGGGATTGGCGACGCGACCTTGAACGGGCGTGAAAAAGCCGTCGCGTCTTATCTGGAAGACCATGTAGCGCCGATCCTTATCGGGCGCGATGCGAGCCGCATCGAAGATATCTGGCAGTTCCTCTATCGCGGCGCCTACTGGCGCCGCGGGCCGGTCACCATGACGGCGATTTCCGCCGTAGATACAGCGCTTTGGGACATCAAGGCGAAGGCGGCGGGGATGCCGCTCTATCAGCTTTTAGGCGGCGCCTCGCGTGATCGCGTGCTGGTTTACGGGCATGCCAACGGCGCGGATATCGAAGCGACCGTCGACGAGGTCGGGCGCTATATCTCCCTTGGCTACAAGGCGATCCGCGCGCAGGCGGGCATTCCGGGCGTCAAGGGCGCGTACGGCGTCGCGCGCGGCAAGATGTATTATGAACCGGCGGATGCGGCCGCACCGACAGAAACTGTTTGGGACACGACAGCCTATCTCAATTTCGCGCCGAAACTTTTTGAACGCCTGCGCGATGCGCACGGGCCGGTTATTGAGCTTTTGCATGACATTCATCACAGATTGACGCCCATCGAAGCGGCGCGTCTCGGCAAGGCGTTCGAGCCTTTCCGTCTTTTCTGGATGGAAGACCCGACGCCGGCGGAGAATCAGGAGGCGTTCCGGCTTATCCGTCAGCACACGGTGACGCCGATCGCGCTCGGCGAGGTGTTCAATTCCATCCATGACTGCCGCACGCTGCTTGAAGAGCAACTGATTGATTACATCCGCGCGACGGTCGTGCATGCCGGGGGCATCACCCATCTGCGGCGCATCGCCGATCTTGCGGGGCTTTATCATGTGCGCACTGGCTGTCACGGCGCCACTGATTTATCGCCCGTCACCATGGGCGCGGCCCTGCATTTCGATCTCTGGGTTCCGAATTTCGGCATCCAGGAATATATGATGCACACCGAGGAAACCGACGCCGTCTTCCCGCACGCCTACAGTTTCGAGGACGGCTATCTCCACCCGGGCGAGGCGGCGGGCCATGGCGTCGACATCGACGAAAAGCTGGCGTCGAAATACCCTTACGATCCCAAACAACTGCCCGTGGCGCGCCTTACGGACGGCTCCATGTGGAACTGGTGAGCGAAAGGATTTGCAGCCTGAAGGCGCGTTCGGCTTCAGGCTGAACGGTCTATCCGGATGATGTTGTCTGTTTCGCCGCGCAGCAGGGCCGCGGTCTCGCTTGCGTCGAGCGGTCTGCCGAAGAGAAAGCCTTGGGCCATTTCGCAGCCGAGGGCGCGCAGCGCATCGGCTTCTTTCTGGGTTTCGACGCCTTCCGCCGTCACCGGCATGCCGAGCGATTTGCCAAGCCCGGTCACCGCCGTCACGATCTTGGCGCTTTCCGGCGAGCTCATGGCGTGTACGAACGACCCGTCGATCTTCAGATGATCGAAATTGAGCTGGCGTAAATGATAGAGGCTGGAATAGCCCTTCCCGAAATCATCGAGCGCGATGCGTACGCCGACATTTTGCAGCGACCGGAAGACCTCGCGGGCTTTGTCCACATCTTCAATGATTGCATTCTCGGTCACCTCGACGATCAGCCGGCCGGGCTCGAAGCCGGTTTCGGTCAGAATCGCCAGGATCTGCGTGGCGAGCCACGGGTCTTTAAGCTGAACGGGCGATATGTTGACCGACAGCGTCATGGTCTTCGGCCAGTCCCGCGCGATGGCGCAAGCGCTGCGTAGGATCGTGGAGGATATCCGGTCGACAAGCCCCAGATCTTCCGCGATGGGAATGAAGACTTCGGGCGGTATCATGCCGCGCGTCGGATGCGGCCAGCGCGCCAAGGCCTCGAAGCCCGTAATCTGGCCGTCGGAAAGTTCCATGACGGGCTGGAAATGCGGTACGATCACGTTGTCTGCGACGGCTTTGCGCAGGTCGTTTTCAAGCGCTGTGCGCTGCCTTAGGCGCTCGTCCATTTCCGCATGGAAAAAGCGATAGGCGCCGCGTCCCGCGCGCTTTCCTTCATACATGGCGAGGTCTGCGCAATGGAGGAGCGAAGAGGCCGTCACGGCGTCCCGCGGCGCGCAGGCGATGCCCACCGTCGATCCGATCTGCACCCTGGCGCCCTCGATATAGAAGGCCTGATTCATGCTGCGGACGATCTGGGCGGCGAGGCGGTTGGGCGCATCGCTGCCGGCGGCATAAGGAATGATGCAGGCGAATTCATCGCCGCCCAGACGCGCGACGACGCCCAGCTTGCCGACAATCGACTTGATGCGGGTCGCGACTTCAATGAGAAGGGCGTCGCCTGCGGCATGTCCGTATACGTCATTGACCGGCTTGAAGTGGTCGAGATCGATAAGGAAGACGGCGCATTCGCCGCCTGAGGCGCGCACGCCATCGAGCGCCGCTTCCAGTTCTTCGGTCAAGACGCGCCGGTTGGGAAGCCCCGTCAACGTGTCATGCCGGGCGAGCCGGGTGGCTTCTTCTTCCGCGTCCTGGCGGCGCTTCACTTCCGCGCGAAGTTCCGTTGCGCGCAGGACGAGCAGGATCATCGATGCGACGCCGCCAATCAGGAAGAAGACGATAAGCTCGTCGAGTTCCCAGCTTTCGTGGTTTTTAACGAAGGTCGCCAGGTGTTCGAAGGTTTCAAAATAGATGCAGATTTCCGCCAGGAGCACGGAAACCGTGATAACCAGCCAGAATTCGAATTTTTTTATCATCGGGGCCCGCCAATTTGTCATGGTCCGATCCATTGCCTTCAAGCATTGGCGCAAAGACCCGCGCCGCCTGAAAATGAAGGCGGACCAGAATAGGAGATCGGGCCGGGCGGCATATCCTCAAATGGTAGGGCGTCTCCGACAGGGACTTTCCCTGCGTGCGCGCCCCGCCAGATAGGAGGGCGCCGGTAATCTGTTTAAGTTGCGTATGGACGAAGCCTACTGTTAGCCCTAACATGCGCTGCAGACCGCCAGAGACATGGCGGCAAAAAGATAAGAGAAACAATCCCTAACCTGGGAGGGACCATTGTCAGCAACAGTCACCGCGCCGGCGAAGCCGGATGGCGATTTCGCCTTCGTTCTGCTCATCAGTTGCGTCGCCACCATCGGCGGTTTCCTGTTCGGCTTCGACAGCGGGGTCATTAACGGCACCGTCGACGGGCTTCAGGCCGCCTTCAATTCCGACAGCGTCGGCACCGGATTTAATGTTGCGTCGATGCTGCTCGGCTGCGCGGTCGGCGCCGCGCTGGCGGGCACGCTGTCTGACTGGTTCGGGCGGCGCACCATGATGATCGTCGCGGCCGCTTTCTTCGTGGTCAGCGCCTGGGGCTCGGGCATCGCGGGATCGTCCCTGGAGTTCGTCGTCTATCGCGTCATCGGCGGTCTCGCCGTGGGCGGCGCGAGCGTCATGGCCCCGGCCTATATTTCCGAAGTCGCGCCGGCGCATTTGCGCGGCCGCTTGTCCTCAATCCAGCAAGTGGCGATCATCACCGGGCTCTTCATTGCGTTCCTGAGCAATTTCCTGATTGCCGGCGCGGCGGGCTCAGCCAATGCGGACTGGCTTATGGGCTTTAAGGCGTGGCGCTGGATGTTCTGGATCGAACTTGTTCCGGCGACGATTTTTCTCGTCGCGCTTTTGTTCATTCCGGAAAGTCCGCGTTTCCTGGTGGTGCGCGGCAAGCCGAGCCAGGCGCAAGGCGTGCTCGAGCGCATCGGCGGCGCGGCGCGCGCAAAGAAGAAGGTCGACGAGATCGAGGAATCCCTCGCGCGCGATCACAAACCGCAGTTTGGCGATCTCTTTCAGCAGAAAACCATCCTTCGTCCGATTGTGTGGATCGGGATCGGCCTCGCCACGTTCCAGCAGCTTGTGGGCATCAATGTCGTCTTTTACTACGGCGCCGTTCTCTGGCAGGCCGTGGGCTTTTCCGAGGGTGATGCGCTCCTCATCAACGTCATCAGCGGCGCCGTTTCAATTCTCGCGGTGATCGTTGCGCTGATCCTGATCGACAAGGTCGGCCGCAAGCCCTTGCTCGCTATCGGCTCGGTGGGGATGGCGGTGACGCTGGGCGTGCTCGCTTTTGCCTTTTCCCAGGCGAGCGTCGTGAATGGCGCGGTGTCGCTGCCCCAGGGCGTCGGACGGACCGCGCTCATCTCCGCAAACGCCTATGTCTTCTTCTTCAACATGTCCTGGGGGCCGGTTATGTGGGTGGCGCTCGGGGAAATGTTCCCGAACCAGATCCGCGGTCTTGGACTGGCGGTGGCCGGTTTCTTCCAATGGGTGTCGAACTTCGCGATCACCATGACCTTCCCGATCATGTTGACGACGGCGTGGATCGGCCTCACGGGCGCCTATGGCTTCTATACGATATGCGCGGTGATCTCGATCGCTTTCGTGATCCTCGCCGTGCGCGAAACCAAGGGCCTGGAGCTTGAGGAAATGCGCCACTAACGCGTCGCGCAAAAGAGCGGGCGCGACAGCGCCCGCTCTTGTTTGTTACTCTTTATGTAGAACTTTACTTGCCCGATTTGGGCGGCGGCGCGACGGAATCCCGCTCCACGAGGGCCACGTCGAGAATTTGCAGCCGCTCGGCGAGTTCGATGTCGCCATAGCTGATGCTCTCGGCGAGGAGAGAAACGGATTTGCGCGCCATGTCGGCGATCGGCTGGCGGACGGTCGTCAGCGCCGGCCAGACCGATTGCGCAATCGCCGTATCGTCGAAACCGACAATCGACAGGTCCTCGGGCAGGGTGAGGCCGCGCTTATGCGCGGCGGCGATGGCGCCGGCGGCCATTTCATCGTTGCTGGCGAAAATCGCGGTGGGCGGTTCGGGCAGCGAGAGCAGCCTGTCCGTGGCCTCGGCGCCGGACTGAAAGGTGAAATTGCCGGATTCGAGATAGGCCTTGCCGAAGGTCAGCTTGTGCTTGGTCATGGCCGCCTTGAAGCCGGCGAGACGCATCGCAGTCGAGGTGTGGTTGCGCGCGCCGAGAATGAAGGCGATGCGGCGGTGGCCTTTCTTGATGAGATAGTTCGTCATCATTTTCGCCGCTTCGGTGTCGTTGATGACGACGCTGAGATCGACGCAGGAAAGATCGCCATGGGCGATGCGCACGAATGGCAGGCCGATATTGTGGAGGGCGTCAATGAGATCGCGGTTTTCGCTCAAAGGCGGATTGACGATAATGCCGTCGACGCCGATCCGTCTGACGCGCTCCGCATAGCGGTCCCGCGCCGATTTCATGTTGTCCACGTCGATCGCCTCGACCACGAGATGGTGGCCGAGCTCGCGGCATTCATCGAGCGCCCCGATCAGGAATTCGTTGAGATAGCCATAGCTCGGATTGTGATAGAGAAAGCCGATCAGCACCGATTTGCCGCCGGCGAGCCCGCGCGCCATGATGTTCGGACGGTAATTCAGCGCGGTCATCGCCGCTTCGACTTTTTCGCGGGTCGCGGATTTGACGATTTCTTTCTGATTGAGGACGCGCGACACCGTCATCTGAGAGACGCCGGCTTTTTCGGCGACTTCCTTGATGGTCACAACCTGGCGCTTTTTGCCCCGGCGGCCATTTGGTTTCATCTTTCTGCCCTGGCTGAATTCGTCCGCTCCTCCTCTATAAGGCGCAGTCGGACGGATTGCCAATGGGGCGGATAAGAAGCCGCAGGCGCCGGCGTGAGGGTTAACGCACCGGCGCGGCCTCCAGCGCCGCGGCGATGGCGCCGCGCAGGGGCTTGGGACGATAGGCCGAATCGAACGGGGCCGGACGTTTCTCGACGCCGTCATCGCGGGGCAGGAAATCCTGAAGCCAGCTGTCGGAATCGACGAGCCCCCAGACGAGGAGGTCTTTGGTTGCCTCATAGCTCAGCATCATGTCGAGATAGTCTTTCGCATAGCTGGCGATGAGGCGGTCGCGCGCGTTGACGCCGGGCCCAAGCTCCGTGTCGTTGACATCGAACTCGGTCAGATAAATCTCGAGCCCCATGCCGATGACCTCCTCGACGAAACCGCGCCAGGTGCGCTGTTTTTCGGGGGTGAATTCGTCCGGCATGTCGTAATTGGAATGGCTCTGGATGCCGAGCGCGTCCACAGGAACGCCGTTCCCGAGAAGCCGCTCCAGCAGCCGCAAGACACCGGCGCGATGATTCTCGTTGCCGTTTTCCCAGCTCATATAGTCGTTATAGGCGAGCGTCGCATCCGGCGCGGCCTCTTTGGCTTTATGGAAACAGAAGTCGATCAGCTCCGGCCCCATCGCTTTTGAAAATACGGTGTCGCGCAAGGCGCCCGTTTCGGGATCTATGGTTTCGTTGACCACGTCCCAGGAATAAATGAACGGATGATACCGGCCGGCGACGCGCGCAATATAAGCATCGAGCCAGCTTTCAGCCTCAGCCGCGGAAGCGAAGTCGGTTTCATTCAGCCAGTCCGACGTCCACCGTGTGCGGTTCCACAACAATGTGTGGCCGCGCATCCCGAGCCCGTTGGTTTTTGCGAAGGCTGCGAGCGCGTCTCCCGGCGTAAAATTCCATTCATCGGGCTCGGCCAGGATCGTATATTGCTTGTGTTCATTCTCGGCGACGAGGACGCCGCATTCGCGCAGCACGATTTCCACATAGCGGGGATCGTTCAGTTGACGCGCGGAGATGGCCGATCCGAAGCGTAGGCCCTTCGCCGCGGCGAGATCTTTCAGCGGCATTGTCCCGGCGGGCGCTGACGGTCCGCCGCCGTCCGACGCGCAGGCGCCCGCGAAGAGGGGGAGGGCGCCCGCGGCGGCGGCGAATTTCAGGGACTGGCGGCGCGTGACGGTGCTCATGGTCGTTCTCGCTCCTCCCTAGCCCGGCGGTTCGGCTTTTCAGGGCGTATTGTTATCGCTATCATAATAGCGGACGTCCGCTGCCGCAAGATTGCCTGGAGGAGCGAGAATGCAGAAAGCGATGAACGCGAAATCTTGTTTTACAGGGCTTCTCATGGTGCTGCTCGCGGCCTGCCAGTCGTCTTTCCCGCCCGCCGATCAAAGACAGCCCGGCGCCGCGCGCTTTGAAAGCTTTTATTATGAAGGGGCTGACTTTTCCGGCGCGCCGGCGGCGGATGAGTATCGCAATCCCATTCTCGCGGGCTTTTATCCCGATCCGAGCATCACCAGAGCAGGCGACGATTATTATCTCGTCAATTCCACCTTTTCCTGGTTTCCGGGCATTCCGGTTTTTAAAAGCCGCGATCTCGTCAGCTGGACGCAGATCGGCAATGTCATCGACCGCGAAGGCATGCTCGATTTCAAAACGCTCGGCGTGTCGCGCGGAGTCTTTGCGCCGACTATCGAATATCATGACGGCGTATTTTACGTCGCGAACACCTGCGTCGACTGCGGCGGCAATTTTATCGTGACGGCGACAGACCCGGCGGGGCCGTGGTCCGACCCGGTCTGGCTGCCGGAGATCGGCGGCATTGATCCGTCGCTTTTCTTCGACGATGACGGGGCCGTTTATCTTATGAACAATGACGCGCCTCCTGGCGCGGCGAAATATGACGGCCATCGCGCCATATGGATTCGCGAAATCGACCCGCAAACCTTTCAATCGCTGGAAGAGCCGATTGTGCTGATCGACGGCGGCGTCAGGCCGGAAGAAAAACCGATCTGGATCGAAGGCCCGCATATCTACAAGGTGGGCGGCGCCTATTATCTGAGCGCGGCGGAAGGCGGCACGGCCGTCAATCATTCACAGGTTGTGCTGCGCGCGGACAATGTGCTCGGGCCTTATGAGCCCTATGACGGCAATCCCATCCTCACCCAGCGCGATCTTCCTCCTGACCGCAAGGATGCGGTGACGTCGGTGGGGCATGCCGACCTTGTGAATACAGGCGAGGGCGGGTGGCAGGCAGTGTTTCTCGGCGTTCGCCCCTATGAAGGCGACTATTACAATACGGGCCGCGAGACGTTTCTCTTGCCAGTGGAGTGGCGCGACGGCTGGCCGGTGATCCTTTCACGGGGCGAGCCGGCGCCCCTGAAAGCGAAACGTCCCGCCTTGGCGGCCGGCGCAACGCCGCCGGTGCCCATGAGCGGCGATTTTTCCGTGACGGAGGATTTTGATAAAGACGACCTTGCGCCTTACTGGCTTTCCCTGCGCGGGCCGGCGGATGAGTGGCTAGAGATAGAAGACGGGGCTCTCGTCCTGACCGCGCAACGAGACGGTCTTGGCGATGTCGGCTATCCGGCTTTTCTCGTCCGGCGCCAGCAGCATCTGAACGCGCTAGCCGAGACCGTTCTGTCATTCGATCCTCAGGCGGTGGACGAAGAGGCGGGCCTCGCTGTCTTTCAGAATGACGACTATTTTTACGCCATGGGCGTGACCCTGGATGAAAGCGGCCAACGCATCGTTCAACTGCGTCGCCGCGCCGGGTCAGAAATGGGATCCGACGGAGAAGTCCTGGCGTCCGCGCCGCTTGCCGGAGAAGCTGGCGCGCCCGTCAGGCTGCGTATTCGCGCGCGCCGCGATGTCTATGATTTCGACTATGCCCAGGAAGGCGGGGCGTGGACGAGCCTTAAAAAAGGCGCAGACGGGAAAATCCTTTCCACGCATGTGGCCGGCGGATTTGTCGGGGCGGTGTTCGGCGTCTACGCCGAATAGGTTTTATCAAACGCCGGCCCTCGCATGGCGGCGAGGCTTGGTCAGCCCCCCGCACCCTTGATCAGGGTCTTGACCGTCAGGCGGCCGTTTTTCGGGTCCTTCGGCAGCGAGGCGTTTTCCGGAATGTGCGGTGAGTGCAAGGCGATGCTTCTGTAAATCAAAATGCGATTGAAGGCGGCCGGAAAGCACGCAATCTCATCGAAAAGCGGCGCTGACCCGCCGCTCTGTTCTGCGATTTCAGTTTCCAGAACCATCCTGTAGCGCCTGAGGCGCGCCTGGTTGACGGTTTCAAAACCGGTGGCGCGGTGACGGTAAAACGCCGTGCCGCCCTGCTCCTCCCCGGAAAGAAAGTGCAGAACGGCGACAAGGGTCTGATCCGCGCCGTCATGTTGCGGAAACTGCTGTGCGAGCGGAGAATTCGGGGGCGGCGAGATCACCATGGAAAATTCGCTAGCCGTGACGGCAAGAGAGAGCGGCCTCAGATCGAAAGTCTGTGAAATCAGATCTTCGAAATTCGTCAAGACGGTTTGCGCGAAGTCGATGGGCGCAGGCGCGCGCAAATCGGTTTGCTGGGCGGCTGTCGCCTTGAAATTCCTGTTCGCGGCGATATCGCGCAACGCGCCGGCGTCCGTCATCGCGTTATCGAGCATGACGACCGGCTGTTGTTCCTGTCCTATTTTCTCGACTTTAAAGGTCACAATAAAATAGCAGAGGTCTGATGTGCGAAGATGTTGAAGCGGATTAATGCTGCGGCGTCAGGCAAGGCGTTGCTGAAAAGATCAGTTTGCGGGCCGTTATGAGCACTTCCAAACGCGTTGCTGATGCGCGAAAGAGCCTTTTTGCTGGAAGCAATGCGTACGCTATGCGTGATCTGTATGCGCTCCATGCGGGCCCTTGGACAGCCCACTGATCATTCTTCAAGCAAAGGGAAACATATCCTTCCACCGTGATAAAGGCGCCTTTGCAGAAAAGACGCGCCGATTGATGGTTGATAACGGGAATGTCAGTAGTTTTACGACGCTCTCGGGGGACTCGGCGAACGAGCCGGCGATGAAAAAACGCGCCAGCGGTGAGGGGCGCGTCGGAAACCGCCCGACCCAAACCTTTCCAAGTATAATAGAACAAATTCAATGACTTAATTGCCGCCCCAGGCTGCGTCAGAGCAAACACGTTGCGCGCCGTCCGCATCATGTTACCGTAAACATAAAAACAGAGGGGAGCCCCATGACGCAGTGTTTCATATCCGCCATAGACGGAAAGGCGCGTGAATTTCGCGCATTGCGTCAAGACGCGCATGAAGCGGCGGCCGCAGTTTGAACGCGGCGGTCAACATCATCGAAGTTCTCGAAATCGAAGCTGACGGCTGGTCGATTGGCGTCGCGCCGGCGTCGGGCGCCATTGTTTGGTGCGCTAACGTACATAACGAAATCCTCCGCCGTACTAATCTGAAAAGCGATTGGCGCCATGATGCATTCAGCTTCAGTTGTTTTCCGCTTGCGCCTTATTCGAACCGCATCAGAGACGGGCGTTTTGAATTTGACGGAAAGACGATCCGTATAGAGCCGAATGCGCCGGACCACGCGCATCCCCTGCATGGCGCCGCCTGGAAGGGAGAGTGGACGCTCCAGGCGCAGTCGGACCGCGCGGCGGCGCTGAGCTATATTCACCGCGCCGGAAAGGCGTGGCCCTGGGCGTTCTCGCTGCAACAGGAAATCGCGGTCAAGGACGACACGCTCGCCATCCGGCTGTCATTACGGAACGAGTCCGATAGGGCGATGCCCGCCGGTCTTGGTTTTCATCCGTATTTTTCAAATCCGGAAACGGCGGTTTTGTGTTTTGATGCAGAAGGCGTGTGGATGCCCGACGAAAGCTGCCTGCCGCGGGAATGGCGCGCCGCCGACGGCGATCTCGATTTCTCAGACGCCAGGCCGCTGGAAGGCTTGTCTCTCGATCATTGTTTTACGGGCTGGCGCGGGCCTGCGCGGATCGAATGGCGCGACCGGCCTGTCGGCGTCGAAATCACCGCCGACCCGTCGATCGGCTTTGCGGTCGTTTATGTTTCCCGGGAAGAGAACTGCTTTTGTTTCGAGCCTGTGAGCCAGATGAACGATGCGGTCAACTGGGCCAACCGCCGCGAGGATACGGGACTGCGCGTCCTTCAGCCCGGCGAGTCCTGGGCGGCGGAAATGAAGTTGCGCGTTTTTAACAGAGAACAAAAAAAGCAGACATAACAGGAGGATCAAGGCCATGACCGACAGGTACAAAAGGCGCGCCCGCTTCGGGGTTGCTGCGGTTTGTTGTTTTTGTCTTTCCGCCTGCGCCGGAGAGAATGAAGAAATGGCGAAGGCGCCCGATGCGTCCGCTGCCGCTGACGCTGAAAGCCGCGACGGCGTTTCGGTCTGGCCGCAGATCGAAACGCCGCTGACCGACGATGAGTCCGAAGCGCGCATCGATACGCTGATCGCCGCCATGATGCTTGAACAAAAAGTCGGTCAGGTCATTCAGGCGGACAGTTCATCGGTGACGCCGGAAGAGGTCAAACATTACCGCCTCGGCTCGGTGTTGAGCGGCGGCAATTCGGCCCCCGGCGACCATGCCTATGCGAGCGCCGACGAATGGCTCGCCATGGCGGACGCCTTTTATGACGCGTCGGTCGATCCGGACGGTGTTGAAACGGCGATCCCGATCCTCCTCGGCATCGATGCGGTGCACGGGCATAACAATGTCATCGGCGGCACGGTCTTTCCGCACAATATCGGGCTCGGCGCGGCGCATGATCCTGATCTCGTCCGGCGCATCGCGGTCGTGACGGCGAAAGAATTGCGCGTGACAGGCCATGACTGGACCTTTGCGCCGACGGTCGCCGTCCCGCAAGACGATCGCTGGGGGCGCACTTACGAAGGCTTCAGCGAAGATCCGGCTGTCGTCGCGTCTTATGCGGGCGAAATCGTCGAAGGCCTGCAGGGCGATTTCGGCAGCGGCGCGTTCATGGGGCCGGACAAGGTCGTCTCCACGGCGAAGCATTATCTCGGCGACGGCGGCACCGAGGGCGGACGCGACCAGGGCGACGCGAAGGCGAGCGAAGCCGATCTCGCGCGCATTCACGGCGCCGGCTATCCCCCGGCGATCCGGGCCGGGGCGCTTTCGGTCATGGCGTCCTTTTCAAGCTGGAACGGCGAGGCGCTGCACGGGCATGAGCATCTGCTGACGGATGTCCTGAAAGACCGCATGGGATTTCAGGGCTTTGTTGTCGGCGACTGGAACGGCCATGCGAAAGTCGAAGGCTGCACCAATGAAAACTGCCCCGCGGCGATAAACGCCGGGCTCGACATGTTCATGGCCCCGGATAGCTGGAAAGGGCTTTACGAAAACACGCTGGAACAGGCGCGCTCGGGAGAAATTTCCGAGGCGCGTCTCGACGATGCGGTGCGGCGCATCCTGCGGGCGAAACTGCTTCTGGGCGTGTTCGACCAAGGCCGCCCGTCCGACCGCCCGCTTTCGGGCGACGAAACCGTGCTCGGCGCTCCGGAGCACAAGGCCTTGGCGCGCGAGGCGGTGCGCAAGTCGCTGGTGCTGTTGAAGAACAATGACGGCGTTCTGCCCCTGCGGCGCGATCTCAACGTTCTGGTGGCGGGCGACGGCGCCGACGATATTTCCAAACAAAGCGGCGGCTGGACGCTGACCTGGCAGGGCGGGGGGCTCGACAACGCGCTCTTCCCGAACGGCCAGTCGATTTTCGGCGGCCTAAAGGACGCGGTGGAAAGCGGCGGCGGGCGCATCGTGATGAGCGAAACGGGCGCCTATGATGAAAGGCCCGACGTCGCCATCATTGTTTTCGGCGAAGATTCTTATGCGGAGTTTCAGGGCGATCTCGATGATGTCGCCTTTACCGATCCTTCGGGGCAGGCGCTTCAGATGATGCGCAAGCTGAAGGCCGACGGTGTTACGGTCGTTTCCGTGTTTCTTTCCGGCCGGCCCTTATGGGTGAACCCGGAACTGAATGCGTCCGACGCTTTCGTGGCGGCCTGGCTGCCCGGAACCGAAGGCGGGGGCGTCGCGGATGTGCTTTTCCGCGATCATGACGGCGCGGTGAATAAAGATTTCACCGGAACGCTTTCCTATTCCTGGCCGAAGACCGCGGCGCAAACGCCGCTTAACAAGGGCGATGAAAATTACGACCCGCTATTCGCGCTAGGCTATGGCCTCACTTACGAGCAGGACGGCGCTCTGCCTGAGCTTTCAGAAGACTCTGGATTAGATGAAGGCGAAAAGGGAACGCCGGGCGTCTATTTCGCAGGCGGCGAGCTGGCGCCGTCCCTCATGCTGACGACGGGCGCAGATCTTTCTTCTCTTTCCGAAAGCGGGAACGCGGTCTCCGTCAGCCGCGTGGATCGCCGGGCGCAGGAAGACGCGATCGAGTTGAGTTTCCCCGAAAGCGGCGGCGCGGCGGTGCTGGCGAGCGCCGGGCTGATCGATCTTTCGCGCGAGACCGTCGGCCAGTTGGAGCTGTCTTTGGCGGTCAGGGCGGATGAGCTGGGCGATGGCGCTGTCAATATCGGCGTCCTGTGCGGCGAAGGCTGCGCGGGCCTGATCGATGTCAGCAGCGCCTTGCGCGCGGAAGAAGGTGCTGGCTGGCGGCGCATGCGCGTCACGCTCGCCTGTTTTGCGGACGCCGGCGCCGACATGGCTTCGCTCTCGGCGCCCTTCGCGATTGAAACCGCCGGCGCCGCGCGCCTCGCGATTGCGGATGTGCGTCTCGTTCAGGATGCGAACGGCGTCAAGGATTGCGGGACGGTCGAAGCCGATTAGCCGTCCCGGCTAGTCGATGGCGAGTTCGAAGGGCGTTATCGGCGTATCCTGTTCGTCATACCAGTTGCACACCGGCGCGGCGCCCCAGCAATAGCGCACATAGATGGGGGCAAGACCCTCGGGTTTGGCGAGGCGCACTCCGTCGTTTTCGAGCGTAGCGGAAACGAACTGACACGTATTGCCGGCGCATAATTCAAACGCAATCGGCTGCGCGGCGCTGATGGTTTTTTCGCGGCCGGTAAGGCCGCTGAATTCGACAATGACGGCGCCGCCGTCTTCATAAGCACGTTTCGGCGCCGGCGCGTTACCGGCGCCTTTTTTGTCATAGACAAGGCTGCGGGCGAGCGCCGCAGCGCGTTTGGCGACAAGCTGTTTGTCCGGCGGGTGCAGTTCATTGGGGATGCCGGCGTCGAGCGCGACGATGAGGCCGGTCTGCGGATCGCTTGCGGCGGCCCAGCGCTGCGCGTCGCGGATGCGCGCCCAGCCGGACTCCGACGGCCTTCCGGGGAGCGCGCCGAAAACCGGAAGCTGCACGATCATGAAAGGAAGATTGGCGCCGAAGCGGCCGCGCCAGTCCGCCGTCAGGGCGCGCAGCAGGCTTTCATATTGATCAGCGCTGTTTGCATTGGACTCGCCCTGATACCAGATCGCGCCTTTCAGGTTTAATTCCCCCAGGGGCGCGATCATGGCGTTGTAGATGCCAGTCAGGCCGTTGATCGATTGCCAGGGCGCTTGCGGCGGCGCGCCCATCGCCGCCGGCGCCTTCCGGTAGCGCCAGCCCTCGCTCAGCGACACGGACGAGCCGTCGGGGAAGGAAAGCGCCATCTCTTCATCGGGACCGTACATGCCGCCCGCGCCCCAGGAATTATAGACATTGACGAGAAGACGGTTTTCGCCGGCTTTCAGCGCGCGCGCCGGAACGTCATAACGGCGCGCATCGCCCCAGCCGAAGGCGCCGCCGATGAACGCGCCGTTCAACCAGGTCATGTCGACCTCGTCGACGCCGCCTATGGTCAGCGTCGCATCCTGTCCGGCCTGGGCTTCGTCCAACGTAAAGTCCGTTGCAAACCAGACCATGCCGTTATGCTCGGCAAGGGCGGGATCGCCCCATGTCTTCCAGTTTATCTTTTCACGCGGGGCTTTTTTCCATGTCGCCGGGCGCATGTCCTCCAGAGGCAGCGGCGGGGCGGCGTCATTGCTTTTCCACCAGTCGATCCAGAGCGCCGCATAGCCTTCGCCGGCTTTTTGCGGGTCGCTGCGATAGGCGGCGAGGAGATTGAGCGTCTCCTCAAGCTCCGGAAAGCCGCGCAACGCGCCCTCGCTGATCCAGGCTTCGATTCGCGAGCCGCCCCAGGAAGAATCGATCAGTCCAACCGGCGCCGCCGCATCGGCGATGATGTCCTGGCCGAAGAAAAAGCACAGCGCGGAAAAATCCTTCACGCTTTCGGGGGAGGCGACCTGCCAGTGCGGCGCTTGCTCGAACGCGCGGCGGGGCGAGACGGCGTCCGCATGAGCGATATGCAGCAACCGAATGTTATCGTTCGCCGCGTTTGAAAGCTCCAGGGCCGGATTAAGCGCGCGCGAAACGGAAAACTCCATATTGGATTGTCCCGCGCATAAGAAAACATCGCCGATGAGAATATCCGAAACCGTCTCTTGCGCTCCGTCCCCGGCGCTGACCGCTAAGTCGTAAGGCCCGCCCGCTTTCATGGCGGGAAAGGTTGCGCGCCAGGCGCCGTGCGCATCCGCTTCGATGGTCCTGGTGCGCCGGCCGAGCCGGACGGAAACTTTCGCGCCCGGGTCGGCTTCGCCCCAGAGGGCGATCGGCGCCTCACGCTGGAGCACCATGTGATCGGTGAACACCGGATTGAGGAGCGGCTCTGCGGCGGCGGCGGGAAGCGCCAGAAGCGCGGCAAGACCCGACAACAAGCTGGCGAAACGCATCATCTGCCATTCTCCCTGTTGATTTTCATGACGGCCGCCGCCGCGCCTTCCGCGCGCAAAAGCGCGATGGCGTCGGTCAGCAGTTTCGTGAACAGCGCTGATTGCAGAAGGTCGCTCCCGAAAATTTCCCGGATGCTCAAAAACGCCCGCGCGCGATCCGCCGGATCGCCGCCGGCTTCAGCGCCGATGCGTTTCAGCCGCTCGGCCATGGGGTCGCGCACATCGATGGCCGCGCCTTTCTCGTCGACGCCGGAGACATATTGCGTCCACGCGGCAACGCCGAGCGGGAGCCGGTTGACCGGGCCGCCGCGCGCAAGCTGCGCCCTGATGGTTTCGACCCAGCGCTGGGGCAGTTTCTGCGAGCCGTCCATGGCGATCTGCCAGGTGCGGTGTTTGAGCGCCGGGTTGCGGAAACGGGTGTTGAGGTCGGCGATATAGGGGCCGAGCGGAAGATCAGCGGGCGCGGGAAAACTCGGCGCGATTTCTTCTTCCTGCATGGCGCGGATGAAGGCGGCGAGTTCGGGCTGCGCCATAGCGTCGGAAACATAATCACAGCCCATGAGATAGCCGAGATAGGCAAGCGCGGAATGGGCGCCGTTCAACAAACGCAGCTTCGCGGTCTCGTAAGGCGCGACATCGGCGACGAGAAGCGCGCCGGCGCTTTCCCATTGCGGCCGGCCGGCGGCGAAACGGTCCTCGATCACCCATTGGGTGAAAGGTTCGGTGACAACCGCCGCGGCGTCGTAAAGACCTGTGTTCATGAAGACGTCCCGGCGGTCTTCGTCGGTTGTCGCGGGCGTGATCCTGTCCACCATGGTGGAAGGAAAACGCACATGGTCGTCAAAGGCCGAAGCCGCGCCGGGATAGGCTTCGCCGATAAAATCCCTGACGGCGTTTTTGAAAAGCGCGCCATTGCCCGGAAGGTTGTCGCAGCTCACCACGGTGAGCGGCGCGCGCGCGGCGATGCGTTTGTCGATCGCCGCCGCAAGCAGACCGATCGCCGTTTTCGGCGCGGCGGGGTTTTCAAGATCGTGTTTGACATCCGGATGATCGAAATCGAGCCCGGAGGAGGCCGGATTGAGGCAATAGCCTTTTTCCGTGATCGTCGCCGTCACGATTCTGACGGCCGGATCCGCGATGGCGCCGATAAGCGCCGCCGGGTTTTCCGGCGCGACCAGCATTTCTTTTAAAACCGTGACAAGGGAGGTTCGCGCGCCGGCGCCGTCTTTTTCCGTGACGGTGAACAGATTGTCCTGGGGCGCCAGCGTGTCGCGCGCTTCCGGGCTGCGCAGGCTCGCCCCGCAGATTGCCCAGTTTCCGTCCGCTTCTTCGAGCGCGGTTTGGGTGTGGGGCGCCAGATGCGCTTTGAAGAACGCCCCGGCGCCGAGATGAACCTGGCCGATAGACACGCCGCCGCGGTCAAAGCCGGGGCGGCGCACATCCTTACGCAGACCGGAGAGCGTCGCCTCCGAGAGGCGCGGCGCGTTTTCCAGGGAAGCGCTCAAAGCTTGTACGCCTTCTTGGCGAGATTATAGGCGAGATCGACCGCGATCTCCGCGGCTTCGTCTTCGGGCAGGCGGTGATCGGCCACAAGCCGCGAAAGCCAGACGCAGTCCATGCGCCGCGCCACATCGTGCCGCGCGGGGATCGACAGAAAGGCGCGGGTGTCGTCATTGAAGCCGACAGTGTTGTAAACGCCGGCGGTTTCCATGACCTGTTCGCGAAACCGCCGCATGCCTTCGGGGCTGTCGTGAAACCACCATGGCGGCCCGAGCCGCAGCGCCGGATAGACCCCGGCCAGCGGCGCCAGTTCGCGTGAATAGGCTGTCTCATCGAGGGTGAAGAGAATGAGCGTGAAATCCGGCGCGCAGCCGACTTCATCGAGCAGCGGTTTCAGCGCATGGACATAATCGGTCTGCATGGGGATGTCGGCGCCCTTGTCGCGCCCGAAGCGTCCGTAAAGCGCGGCGCTGTGATTGCGGAAAGAGCCCGGATGGAGCTGCATGACGAGCCCGTCGTCGAGCGACATGCGCGCCATTTCCGTCAGCATATGGGCGCGGAAGCGTTCCGCGTCTTGGGCGCTGAAATCGCCGGAGAGAATGTCTTTGTAAAGCGCCGCGGCTTGCGCCTGGCTTAAATTCTCGGTGCGCGCCGTCGGGTGGCCGTGATCGGTGGAGGTCGCGCCCATGGTTTTGAAAAACGCCCGGCGCTTGCGGTGGGCGGCGAGATAACCGAGCCAGCTTTGCGTGTCCTCGCCGGTCATCTCGCCGAGCCGGGCGACGTTTTCCGCGAAACCTTCGAAATCCGGATCGATCACCGGGTCCGGGCGATAAGCGGTGATGACCCGGCCCTGCCAGTCGCTGTCGCGGATCGCTTTGTGATGCTCAAGTTCGTCGAGCGGGCCTTCCGTGGTCGCCAGCACTTCGATGTTGAACCGGTCGAAGAGGGCGCGCGGGCGAAAGTCGTCTTTGGCGAGCTGCTCGCTGATCGCATCGTATATCCGGTCGGCGCTTTTGGCGTTCAACTGCTCCGTGACGCCGAAAGCGGCGGAAAGGACCCAGTCCATCCACATCCGGGCCGGCGCGCCGCGAAAGAGATAATAATGCTCGGCGAAGATTCGCCAGATTTTCCGGGGATCGGTTTCCACCTTCGTTCCGTCGCGCGAAGGAACGCCGAGCGCTTCAAGCGGCACGCCCTGGGAAAAGAGCATCCGGAAAAGATAGTGATCTGGGACGATCAGCAGCGAGGCCGGATCGGCGAAGGAGTCGTTTTGCGAAAACCAGGACGGGTCCGTGTGGCCGTGCGGGCTGATGATCGGCAGGGTTTCGACTTGGCTGAAGAGCCGGCGCGCAATGGCGCGTTCGGTTTCGCCGGCCGGAAAAAGCCGGTCCGGATGGAGGGACAGTCTCGTCACGATGGTTTCACCCCTGTTTTTTTATTCGCTGTCCCACATAGACGGGGCGGACGTCTAGGCCGGTCGGCGGATTTATGTTAAGGCTAACATAATTGTTTTTCCTGTAAAAGCACGGCCTTGGGCGGGCGCGCTGTTCATGGCGGATTCAGGTTCGTCAGTTTATTTTGCAATGCGGCATAACGCGATTACGCTGACCGCACGAGATGCAGATTTCGCGATGATTGAGATGACATGCGTGTGCCTCGGCGAAGGCATGGTGGAAATTTCCGGCCGGCCCGGCTCCATGACGGTCCGCTATGGCGGCGACGTCATGAATACGGCGGTCTATCTTTCCCGGCTCGGCGTTGACTGCCGTTTCGCTACCGCGCTCGGGCGCGATTCCTATAGCGAGGCGATGCTGGCCATGCTCGCCGATGAGGGCGTCGGCGTTTCCGCGATAGCTCGCGACGCGTCCCGCATGCCCGGCCTCTATATCATTCGCACTGACGCCAATGGCGAACGTGCTTTCGATTACTGGCGCTCCGACAGCGCTGCGCGCGCCTATTTTCAAACTGGCGCATGTCTCGATGATCTCGAGCGGGAGATGGAGGGGGCGGGTCTTGTCTATCTCAGCGGGATCACGCTTTCGCTGATGACCGCTGAAGCTGTTGACGCATTTTGTGAAAGAGCGCGCTATTGGCGTGGGCGAGGCGCGGAGATCGCGTTCGATACGAATTATCGCCCTGCGGGATGGCGCGACGCGGATCAGGCGCGGCGCGCCATGGCGGCGCTCGGGGCTGTGGCGACGATTGCGCTGCCGACCATCGAAGACGATCTCCTGCTTTTCGGCGGCGACGGAGCGGCGGATAGCGCAAAGCGCTGGCGGGAATGGGGCGCGTCCGTTGTCGCGGTGAAAAACGGGCCTGAGGGCGCTTACATTTCCGCTGAGGCCTTTACGGGCCAGGTCCGCCCTTCCGAAATCATCAACCCTGTGGACACCTCCGGCGCTGGGGACAGTTTCAACGCCGGCTTTCTGGCGGGCCTTCTCTCGGGCAAGGCGCCCGAGGAAGCCGCCGCGCTCGGCAATAAAGTCGCCGGCGACGTCATTCGCCATGAAGGCGCAATAGCCCCGCGCACCGCCATTTTTGTTGAACCCGTTTGAAGAACGTTTTTCTATGTCCTTGAACCCGTCATCTGCCAGCCCGCAATTCGTTCCCGTCACCGCCTTCGATCTTGTGGTGTTCGGCGCGGCGGGCGATTTGTCCTTGCGCAAGCTTATTCCGGCGTTGTTTCACCGCTGGCGCGACAACCAGATCCCGGCGGAATCGAAAATCGTTGGCGTCTCGCGCACCGCCATGGACGACGACGCATTCCGTAAGTTGGCGATCGAAAGTTTCCGCCAATTCCATCCCGGCGAAATCATCGACGACAGCGAATGGGACGCCTTTGCGAGCCAGCTTTTTTATGTAGAGCTCGATGCCGCGAAAGAAGAGGGCGACGGTTGGGCCCGCATGAAAGAGCTGCTCGCTGGCGGGGAAGACAAGCAGCGGGTTTTCTATCTGGCGCTGGCGCCCGGCCTTTACGGCGCCGTTTCCGCCAATATCGACGCGGCGGGCCTGAAATCGCCAGGCGCGCGCATCGTGCTTGAAAAGCCCATCGGAACCGATCTTGAAAGCGCGCACGCCATCAACGAGGCGGTGGGCGCGGTCTTCGAGGAGGACTCGATTTTCCGCATCGATCACTATCTCGGCAAGGAGACGGTGCAGAACCTGATCGTCCTGCGTTTCATGAACTCGCTCTTCGAGCCGGTGTGGAACGCCAACGCCATTGACCATATCGAGATCACCGTCGCCGAATCCATCGGCGCGGGCGGGCGGGCGAGCTACTACGACAAGGCGGGCGCCCTGCGCGACATGGTGCAGAACCATATGTTGCAGCTTTTATGTCTGGTCGCCATGGAGCCGCCGCTCGATCTCGAGCCGGACACGCTGCGCGATGAAAAGATCAAGGTGCTGCGCGCGCTGCGGCCCATCACCAAGGAGAATGCGCGCCAGACGACGGTGCGCGGCCAATATGGCAAGGGCGCCGCCGACAGCGCCGTGGCGCCGGGCTATGCGGAAGAACTCGGCGCGGAAAGCACGACGGAAACCTTCGTCGCCATCAAGGCCAATATCGACAATTGGCGCTGGAAGGGGATGCCGCTTTATCTGCGCACCGGCAAGCGCATGAAGGACCGGCGCTCGGAGATCATCATCCAGTTCAAGGAAGTCGCCCATGCGCTCATCAATGACGGCGGCCCCCTGCCGCCGACGCGCATGGTCATCCGCCTGCAGCCCGATGAAGGCGTGCGGCTTTTGCTTGTGACCAAGGATCCTGGGCCCGGCGGCATGCGCCTGCGCTATGTGCCCTTGAACCTCTCTTACGCCGACGCCTTCAAGGCGCGCTATCCGGACGCCTATGAGCGCCTGTTGATGGCGGTGGTGCGCGGCGATCTCGCGCTTTTCATGCGACGCGATGAGGTCGAGGCGGCGTGGCGCTGGGTCGACGGCATTCTTGAGGCGTGGTCGGCCGACGGCACGCCCGCTTATTCCTATGCAGCCGGAACCGAAGGACCGGCGCAAGCCGCGATGATGCTCGACCGGGACGGGCGCGAATGGTTCGAGGGCGTCTGACGTGAAGCTGATCGATTTCCCCTCGCGCGGCGACATGGCCCAATGGCTTGCCGACGACATCGCGGACCGCTTGCGCGGCGCGCTTGAAGAACGGGGCGAAGCGTCGCTGGCGCTTTCCGGCGGATCGACGCCGGCGGACCTCTACGAGGCGTTGTCGCAATGCGATCTCGACTGGAAGCGGGTGACCGTGGCGCTGGTGGACGAACGCTGGGTCGCGCCCGGCGAAGAAGGCTCGAATGAAAGTTTCGTCCGCGCAAAGCTGCAACAAAACAGGGCCGCGGATGTTCGCCTGTTGGGGCTGTGGTCGGATGCTCCGTCTCCAAGGGAAGGGTTGAATGAGGCGGAAGCGCGCTATGAAGCTGTGAAAGGCTCTTTCGATGTCGCCATTCTCGGCATGGGGCCGGATGGTCATACGGCCTCCTGGTTTCCCCATGCGAAAGGGCTGGCGCGCGCGTTTCGTGCTGACGGGCCGCGCCTTGCGGCGGTGAAAGCCAAGAAAAGCGCCGTCACGGGCGATCATCTCGACCGCATGACGCTGACGCTCGGCGCGGTGAGAGCCGCGCGCTTTATCTGCCTGATGCTGACGGGCGCGGAAAAGCGGCGCGTGTTCGAACAGGCTTTGGAAGAAGGCGCGGACGAAGACATGCCTGTTCGCGCTATCATCCGCACACGACCGGATTTGTCTGTATGCTGGGCCCCATAAAGGAGTTTGTGTGGCGAAACTGAATGATGTGCTGGCGCGGGTGACGGACCGCGTGCGCGAGAAAAGCCGGAAGGCGCGCGAGGCCTATCTGAAACAGATGCGCGCCGCGGCCTCTGAAGGCCCGCACCGCAGTCATGTCTCGTGCGGAAATCTTGCCCACGCGGCGGCGGCTTGCGGCGCCGATGAAAAGCGCGCGCTGGCGAAAGGCGGCGGGCCGAACATCGCCATCGTCACCGCCTATAACGACATGCTTTCCGCGCATCAGCCGCTTGGCGCCTATCCTGACATCATCAAGGCGGTGCTTGGCGAAGAGGGCGCTACGGCGCAGATCGCCGGCGGCGTGCCGGCCATGTGCGACGGCGTCACGCAAGGCCAGCCCGGCATGGATCTGTCGTTATTCTCGCGCGACGTCATCGCCATGGCGACGGCTGTCTCGCTCTCCCACAATGTTTTCGACGGCGCCCTGATGCTCGGCGTCTGCGACAAGATCGTGCCGGGGCTTTTTATCGGCGCGGCGCGTTTCGGCCATCTGCCCATCCTCTTCCTGCCGGCCGGCCCCATGACGTCCGGCATTTCCAACGACGAAAAGGCGCGGGTGCGCCAGCTTTACGCCGAAGGCAAGGTCGGCCGCGACGAATTACTGAAAGCCGAAAGCGACAGCTATCATTCGCCCGGCACCTGCACCTTCTACGGCACGGCGAACTCCAACCAGATGATGATGGAGATGATGGGGCTTCATATTCCGGGCTCCGCCTTCGTCAATCCGGGAACGCCATTGCGCGACACCATGGTGAAGGAAACGGCGCGGCGCACCGCCGCGACGACGGCGCTCGGCGAGGAGTACATTCCGTTCTGCGACATCATTGATGAACGCGCCATTATCAACGCGATCATCGGTCTTCACGCGACAGGCGGTTCCACCAATCACACGATTCATCTCATCGCCATGGCGCGCGCGGCGGGAATCGTTATCGACTGGGACGACTTCTCGGAGCTGTCCGGCGTGACGCCGCTTCTGTCGCGCATCTACCCGAACGGCTCGGCGGATGTGAACCATTTTCATGCAGCGGGCGGTCTCGGCTTTATCATCCGTGAGCTGATCGAGGCGGGGCTCGCCCATGAAAATGTCATGACGGCCATGGGCGAGGGGCTTTCCCATTACGCCTGCGAGCCGTATCTTGACGGCGGCGCGCTTGCCTGGCGGGCCGCGCCGGCGCAATCCGGCGATGAAGAGGTTCTCCGGCCCGTCAGCAATCCCGTCTCGAAAACGGGCGGTCTTGCCGTGCTCGACGGCGCTATGGGCCGCGCGGTGATCAAGGTCTCGGCGGTCAAGCCCGAGCGCCGTGTCATCGAAGCGCCGGCCATCGTCTTTCATTCCCAGCAAGAACTCATGGACCGCTTCAAGGCGGGCGATCTTAATCGCGACTTCGTCGCCGTGGTTCCTTTCCAGGGGCCGAAAGCCATCGGCATGCCGGAGCTGCATCGGCTGACGCCGCCGCTCGGCGTGTTGCAGGACAAAGGCTTCAAGGTCGCGCTCGTCACCGACGGGCGCATGTCCGGCGCCAGCGGCAAGGTGCCCGCCGCCATTCATGTGACGCCCGAAGCGCTCGACGGCGGCGCCATCGGCAAGATCCGCGATGGCGACATGATCCTTCTCGACGCCGAGGCCGGACGTCTTGAAGTGACGACAAGCGGCGATACTCTCGGGGATCGTGCAACGCCGCCGCCTGATTTCGGGGAAGACCGCTGGGGAACCGGCCGCGAACTTTTTGCGGGGCTGCGCGGCCTTGTCTCCGGCGCCGAACAGGGCGCCATGACATTTCAGCTTGGGGAACGGGTTGACGGTGATGAATGAGCCTTTTCTTGTCGCCGATATCGGCGGCACCAATGCGCGTTTCGCTCTTGCGCACCTCAATAACGGCGAGATCGCGGTGGAAGAGCCGCGCTCCTTCCGCGCCGAAGAATTCGAGTCCCTGCGCGCCGCCGCGGATGCGTATCTCGGCGCCGTTTCCGTGAAGCCAAAGACCGCCTGTTTCGCCGTGGCCGGGCCGGTGACGGATGAACAGGTGGAGTTCACCAATTCGCCCTGGGTTTTGCATATAGAAGACTTCAAGAAGGCGCTTTCCTTGACGCGCTTTCGCGTCGTGAATGATTTCGAGGCGCTGGCCTCCGGCGTCGGCAGTCTGCGCGACAAGGATTTTCTGGAAGTCAAACCGGGGGCGGGCGATCCCAAGGCGCCGACGCTCGTCATGGGGCCGGGCACGGGGCTCGGGCAGGCGCTGATCGTTCCGTTCGGGGAGCGCAGGCGCGTGGTATCGACCGAGGGCGGGCACGTTTCGTTTGCGCCGCGTACGGATGAAGAGATCGCGCTGATGCAGTTCATCCGGCGCGAGCACAAGCGCGTCTCCGTTGAGCGCGTCGTTTCCGGCATCGGTCTTGTCAATATTTATCGGGCGCTTTGCGAAATCGAAGGCGCGGCGTGCGACCCCAAGAGGGCCGATGAAATCACCGCCGCCGCCCTCAAGGGCGCGGACCCGATCGCGGTCAAAACCGCGAATATGTTTTGCGCCCTTCTTGGCCGCGTTGCGGGCGACGCCGTGCTTGGCGCCGGCGCGCGCGGCGGCGTGGTGCTCGGCGGCGGCATTTTGCCGAAAATACGCGACCTGTTCTTGAGCAGCACATTTGTTGAGCGCTTTCTCGATAAGGGGCGCATGCAATATTATGTCGAGGACGTGCCGGTGCGCCTGATTATCAGCGACGGGACTGCGCTTCTGGGCGCGGCGGCGATGGCGAAAGAGGCTGAACATGCAAATTGAAGAGATTCTTGCCGCCGCAAGCGTCATTCCGGTTCTGGAAGTCGCCGAGCTTGACCAGGCCGCGCCCCTGGCGCGGGCATTGGCGGCGGGCGGATTGCGCGTCGTCGAGCTGACGCTCAGAACCGATTGCGCGCTCGATGCGCTGAAAGCCATGCAGGATGCGGCGCCGGATCTCATTGTCGGCATGGGCACGGTGAGAACCGGCGGCGACATCGAAGAGTCGCTTGCCGCCGGCGCGGCTTTCCTCGTCAGCCCGGGCGCCAGCCTGTCTCTTCTGACGGCGTTTGCGGACAGCGGCGCAGCCTCTTTGCCCGGCGTCGCCACGGCGAGCGAGGCGATGAGCGCGGCGGCGCTTGGGTTCAAGGCATTGAAGTTCTTTCCCGCGGAGCCGGCGGGCGGCCTTTCCTATCTGAAAGCCCTGGCGGGACCCTTGCCTGATATTGTTTTCTGCCCTACGGGGTCGATCAGCGCCGAAAAAGCGCCCGATTATCTTGCGCTTGCCAATGTCGCCTGCGTCGGCGGCTCGTGGATTGCGACAAAACAGGCCATCGCCAAAGGCGACTGGACTGGGATAGAAGACAACGCACGCCGCGCCGCCAAGATGGCCTGAGCGGTTTGGACCCTGCCCCCTCAATCACGAAACGTGATGAAATTGAGTGCGCTTAGCCTGCTAGCGCCGCGCGCCGCCCTGTGTGACCTTTAACCGAGGCCGGCGTGCGAGCTCGGGAACAGGGCAGGCGACGGGGTATAAAAAGACGGTCAAACTGGGAGGACCTTTATCATGAAAACGGATCGACTCTTTTCGGGACACGCGTGGGGCCGCAAAGCCTGCCTGGCTGGCGCGACAGCCCTCATGGCGGTCACGGCCTGCGCCGCTGAAAGCAAGGACGAAGGCGAAGCTCTCAGCCGTGAAAACCGTCCGCCGGTTGAATACAACCTGCCGGAAGTCAAGGTCGAAGCGCCGCTCGACACCAATGAAGTCGGCATTTACGGGCTTGAGCATTCCCACGTCATCACCGGCGATATCGAGAAATGCATCGAGTTCTATGTGGACCTCTTGGGCTTCCACCTCGTTACGGATGTGCGCGACATCGGCAAGGACGAGCTGATGAACGAGATGCTCGGTTTCGGCGGCAAGGCGTCCTTCCGCACCGCCATGCTGGCGATGCCCGGCGGGGCCTCTTACGGCCGCCACGTGCCCGGCATCGAAATCTGGGAAGTCAGCGGCGTGCCGCTCGACACCACGCTTAAAGACAATCCGGCCATGAACCTTCAGGGCAAGGGCTACAACGCCTACCGGGTGAAAGACCTCGCCGGCCTTATCGAGAAGATGAAGGCCAAGGGCGTGAAGTTCGTCTCCAAGCAAGTCTTCATCAATGACGAAATCTCCGGCGTCTACGCCGTCGATCCGGACGGCCAGATCGTCGAACTCGACCAGTTCCCCAAGCCTTTCGGCGAGCAATAAGGATCAGTCATCCCCGCGGGAGCGAAGGGCCGGGCGACTTTTCTGAAAGCGTCATGAGTCGTTTGCTCCCCGGGAATGGCCTGCCTGTCATCACGATTTGCGATTTCAGTCAGAGTCATAGTTGCCGTTCCAATCCCATAAGAGTTGTGAAAATCTGAGGGAAAGAACAAAGAAAGTCCGCGTAAAGGCCGGTAAGAAGCCGCAAACGCGCAATCAAAACATTCCATGCGTAAACGCCTCCCGAAAGAGGGGGCCGATGGGAGGGAAAATGATTATCACAAATCTCAATGCGCGAAGGTTCGCGGCTGGTCTCGCTCTGGCTGTTTTCACGCAAGGCGCGGCTGTCGCCGAGGAAAAAGGCGTGGCGGCGGATACCGACCTTTATCCGACCAAGCTTGAATACGGGCCGCCCACAGGCATGGCCTGGTTCAACCGTCCTGAGGTCGACGACCCCGAGCCCGTCAAGCCGAACAAGGCCGGCGTTTACGGTCTCGAGCATACGCACATCTTCGTGGCCGACATGGAGAAGTCGCTGCATTTCTATGTGGACATTCTCGGTTTCGATCAGGTCATGAAAATCCAGGACATCAGCAAGGACCCGCCGATGAATGAGCGCATGAATGTGCTGCTCGGACAGCCTGGCGCCCAATACAAGCACGCCATCGTCACCATGCCGGGCGGGCCGAGCTATGGAACGCATATTCCGCAGATCGAGTTCTGGGAAATCAAGGGCGTTCCGCTTGATGAAACCATCAATGAGAGCCCGACGGCGAATATTCGCGGCAAAGGCTACAACGCCTATATGGTCACGGATCTCGACGGGATGCTCGCCAAGATGAAAAAGGCGGGAATCCGGTTTGTGTCCGAGCCGCTCGTGTCGCCGCGCGGCAAGAGCATCTATGTCGTCGACCCTGACGGGCAGGTCATTGAGTTGAATGAGCGGTACAGCGATATCGCGGAGTAACAGAGTAAGAGTATGCGAGCCTGTGCGGCGTCAGCGCAGTTGAAGATTCAATAGCACCATAAAATAGCGGCAGGCGGTCAGCGTGGCTTCGCCTGAGCGGAGGAGTTCTGTCCGCGCTGCAAGGGATTGGTGCATGAGGGGCCTGAAAGAATGAAACATCATCGGTCGACTATCGTCCGGATTGGTTTGGCGGCGCTCGCGGCGGCGGCTTTTGGCTGCAGCCGTGAAGAAGCTGCGCCGAATGCGGACGGCGCCGACGATACGCAAGCGCAAAGCGCTGCGGCGACGGCTGACGCCTCTGCCGCCGAGGCCGGCTCCACCGTGGATCAGGGCGCGCAAACCGCAAACCTCGAAGGCGATGGCTCTCAGTGGCTGCTGCGCGGCGGCGGCTATTTTGAGCAGGGCTTTTCGCCGCTGACCCAGATCACCAAGGACAATGTCGGCGAGCTTGGGCTTGCCTGGATCGGCGATATGGAATCGACGCGCGGCCTTGAGGCGACGCCGATCGTCGTCGACGGCGTCATCTATGTCACCAGCACCTGGAGCCGGGTGATGGCGTTCGATGCTGTTTCCGGCGAAAAGTTGTGGACCTACGATCCGCAGGTGCCGCGCGGCATCGGGCGGATGCTCTGCTGCGACGCGGTCAACCGGGGCGTCGCCGTGCATGACGGCAATGTTTTCTTCGGCACGCTGGACGGGCGCCTTGTTTCCCTCAATGCGGAAACCGGCAAGCCCGCCTGGATCGTCAACACGATCGAAGATGCGGATTATCCCTATACGCTCACCGGCGCGCCGCGCGTCGTCAATGGCCGCGTCGTCATCGGCAATAGCGGCGCGGATCGCGGCGTGCGCGGTTACGTGACCGCCTATGACGCCAAGACCGGCGAACAGGACTGGCGCTTCTGGGTCGTTCCGGAAGGGCCGGATGCGATCCCTGAAAACGAAGACGTGGCGGCCGCGCTCGAGACCTGGCCCGACGATCCGATCTGGAAAGGCAAGGGCGGCGGCACCGCCTGGGACGCCATGGCGTTCGATCCCGAGCTGAACCTTTTGTATATCGGCACCGGCAATGGCGGTTCCTGGAAACGTCAGCGTCCTGACGACAAGACGGACAATCTTTATGTTTCGTCGATCGTCGCGGTCGACGCCGACACCGGCAAGCTCGCCTGGCACTATCAGACGACGCCGGGCGATCTCTGGGACTACACGGCCACCAACTCGATCATTCTCGCCGACATGGAAGTCGACGGCGAGATGCGCGAGGTCTTGTTCCAGGCGCCCAAGAACGGCTTTTTCTATCTTCTTGACCGCAAGACCGGCGAATTGCTCGGCGCGGACAAATACGGCCTCGCAAACTGGGCGAGCCATGTGGACATGACCACGGGGCGCCCGGTGCTGACGCCGCAGGCGAACTTTTTCGAGGAAGATCAGCTCATCTATCCGAACCCGAACGGCGCCCATGACTGGCAGTCCATGTCGTTCAATCCGCAGACCGGTCTTGCTTATATCCCGGCGCTCGACGTGCCGTGGGTGTTCTCGACCAAGCCCGGCTTCCGGTATTTTTACGACCTCGGCGTGCCGGCGCGTCATCTTGAGCGCATGACCGAAGATCAGCCGGCGGTCGACGAGGCCGAAAAGGGCGGCTTCCTGAAAGCCTGGGACGTCGCGGGCCGCGAACTGAAATGGAAGGTCCCGCTGGCGACGACCTGGAACAGCGGCACGCTGACCACTGCGACCAACCTTCTCTTCCACGCATCCGGCGACGGCTATTTCAGCGCCTATGACGCCGAAACGGGCGAGCGCCTTTTGCATCTCTTCACTGGCAACAGCGCCATCGCCGCGCCGGTCACTTATCAGATCGATGGCGTTCAATATGTGGCGCTGCTCGCCGGTTATGGCGGTTCGGGCATGATCACCGTTGGCGATGACGCCGCGCTGAAGACCTATGAGAACACGGGCCGCCTTATCGTCTTCAAGCTCGGCGGCGGCGACGTGCCGACGCCCGCCAAACGCGAGACGCCGCTCGGACCGGCGCCGCAGAACGCCTCGCTGCCGCCCATGGGCGAAGACAATCTCGCCGCGGCGTCGAAACTTTATCTGAATTGCGCGGGCTGCCACTCGACGGGCGGCGGCACGCCGATGCTGCCCAATCTCGCCCGCGTGCCGGATCTGGGCGAGGAAACATTTCGTTCGATTCTTCTTGAGGGGGCTCTGGTGCCGCGTGGCATGCCGAATTTCGGCGAAGAGCTGACGCAAGAGGATGTCGATCTTCTCTACGAATACATCTCGAGAGGTCGACATAACGTGCCGGTAGAAAATGTGCGCTGGTACTGAGGCAACTGAAGAAAAAATGTCTGCCTGTTCTAGGGGGGTAGGCACAAGAACCAAGCATGGGAGGCTTAACATGGGTGACTATGGAGTGACTAAGAGAGAGGCGGCGAACAGTCGCCGCTTCAAGACCGGCCTAATGGCGGCGACGGCGTTCGGAGCAATGGTAGCGCTCCCGACCGTCGTGCAGGCGCAGGGCGACGAGATCGTCGTGACCGCGCAGTTCCGCGAACAGAATCTGCAAGAAACGCCGCTGGCGATCACCGCGGTGACCGGCGAGGATCTCGCGCGGCGCGGCATCACCGACACGCAGGATCTTGCGAAGATTGCGCCGAGCGTGAACTTCCGCTCGACGGGCCCTTATGGCGGCAAAACCATGGGCGCCTATATCCGCGGCGTCGGCGCCAACGATTATAACTTCAACATCGAGCCGGGCGTCGCCTTCTATATGGATGACGTTTATCTCGGCCCGTCATTCGGTCTTTTGCTGAAACTGATCGACCTTGAGCGCGCGGAAATTCTTCGCGGTCCCCAGGGCACGCTGAACGGCAAAAACGCCATCGGCGGCGCCGTGAAGCTGATCTCTGCCAAACCGCAGGGCGACAATAGCGGCTACCTGACCGCCGAAACCGGCTCGCGCAGCCTTCTTCGGTTCAAAGGCGCTTTTGATGTCGGCCTCACGGACGACTTGGCGATGCGCGTTTCGGCCTTCTCTGAAAGCCAGGACGGCGTCGTTCAGCTTCTCGATTTCGGATGCGTCAATCCGGATCTGGTCGGCGATACGTCTGCGATCCACACGGTGCGCAACGAGCAGCCGGCGCAAAGCTGCGAACGCGGCACGCTCGGCAACAGCCGGGTCGACGGCGCGCGCATCCAGTTCCGCTGGACGCCGAGCGACAATTTCGAAGCGAACCTGTCCGGCAACTTTATCGATGACAATTCGGGCGGCGCCGCTGACGTTCTGCTCTTTGTCGATCCGTCGGGCTATTCGGGCTACGAAGAGCCGAGCATGCCGGGCGTTCCGTTCTTCGAAACGGTTTACGGCGTTCCTTACGATGAGCGCTTCCTGCCGCCGGACAACTATTCGAGCTATGCGACTTTCGAAGACCCGTATTACGGGCTGGATTTCAGCCCGCAAGCGACGATGCTGACAAAAGACGCCACGCTGACGATGGACTGGGAGCTGAGCCCCTCCCTCAATGTCCAGTCGATTTCAGCCTGGCGCAGCATCGCCGGCACTTGGTCTTACGACTCGGACTCTTCGCCGCTGGCGACGGACGGCGTTATCGACACGCAAAAACACGAGCAGTTCAGCCAGGAACTCCGCATCAACGGCGTGGCGTTCGATGACCGTCTGAACTGGACCGTCGGCGGCTTCTACTATGACGCCACCCAGCGTGACATCGGCACCATTCAGGCTGTGCCGTTCAACTTCGCGATCCAGGTCGACAGCTATCCCGAGCACGAGAACTATGCCGGGTTCGCCCACGTGGAATTCGCTGTGACCGACCAGCTTCGGCTAATCGGCGGCATTCGCCAGACGTCGGAAGACAAGGTCTACCGCTTCATCGAGAACGACATTCCGGGCACGCCCAGCGGCGTCTTCCCGGGCGGCCTCGATGTGCCCGCGACGACCTCTTACGACCGGACGGACTGGCGCGCCGGCGTTCAATTCCAGGCCAATGACGACCACATGGTCTACTTCAACGTCTCGACTGGTTTCCGTGGCGGCGGCTTCAACCCCCGTCCGGCCAACCTTCAGTCGGTGACGCCCTTCGGCCCGGAAGAAGTGATGAGCTACGAAGCCGGTATTCGCAGCGAGTTCTTCGACCAACGCGTGCGCTGGAACAACACCGGGTATTACGCCCAGTATGAAGGCATCCAGCTCAACGGCCGCATCGACTCGATCGTCGCCGGCGAAGCCTTCCCGGTCTCGGTTGTCACCAACGCCGCCGAAGCGCGGATCTGGGGCATTGAGTCCGAATTTGAAGCAGACGTGAACGACTCGGTCTTCCTTTACGGCTCGGTCAGCTACACTGACTTCAAATATCAGGATCTCGGTCCGGCTGCGGAATTTGCCGCGACCAACGGACCCACGCTGGACTCCACCCAGGCCTATACGCCTGAATGGCAGTTCAACCTGGGCTTCAATGCGACCCTGCCGTTCTTCACGGAATACGGCTCGCTCTACCTGAATGGCGACTATGCCTTCCAGTCCGAGCAGTATCCTGACACGCGCAACCTCGAAGAGCTTAAGATTGACTCTTACGGTGTTGCGAACCTGCGCCTGACCTTCGTCGACAACAGCGAAGATTGGGAGTTCTCGGTGATTGGCTACAACGTCACCGATGAGAAGTACTTCTACCGGAAAAACTACGTTTCCGGGAACTGGCAGATCAAAGGTGTTCCCGCTCCTGGAGCCGAGTGGGGCATTTCGCTAAAGAGAAACTTCTAGCGAAAACCGCGGGAGGAAGGTCCTTCCCCCTTCCTCCCGCAAGCTTCTTTCAGATCATGTTTCGTAATGACTGTGATCTGATAGTGTCGGGTTCCAATGAGCGCCGTGCTGTGAAAATTCTGCCGCGACGCGTTCTTTGACTAAGGAGTATGAGTTGCAACACAAGCTTTCATCATCGGAACGTGCGGACGAGCTAGAAGATTACATGGCGCGCCAACTTGAGGCCGGCTTTGACCGGGTTCCCGTTCGCTCCACAATCTATCGCTCAGGGGCTGAAGACCCGACGACTTTTACGCATGATTTCGACAAGATTGTCGCTTCCGGCAAGCTTGGTCTGATGACGGCCGATCCGCGCCTTTCTGAAATGCCGGAAAAGCCGACGCTGGTTGATTTCTTCAAGCAGCGCATGTGCAACACCCAGCATCTTATGCAAAGCGCCAGGCTCGCGCTCAATAACGGCTATGGCGAAAAAGTCGCTTTTGCGTGTCTCGTGCACGACATCAGCGTCACCAGTTTCATCTCCGGCGATCATGGTTATTGGGGCAAGCAACTGCTCGCGCCTTATGTGGATGAAGAGATCGCGTGGGCCGTCGAGGCGCACCAGTATCTGCGTTTCTATCCCGATGAGGAGATGGGCTACGAATATCCCGAGGCCTATATCAAATATTTCGGGGAAGATTTTGAACCGGAACCTTACATCCGCGAAGCTTATGAACGAGCCCGCAATCATAAATGGTACAAGACGGGCCGCTATATCACCATGAACGATGTTTATGCGTTCGATCCCAATGTTAGAAAACTTGAGATCGAGGAATTCACCGATTTGATTGGGCGTCACTTCCGTCAACCGGAAGAGGGGCTTGGCTTTGACCACAGTCCGAGCGCTCACATGTGGCGCACGATCATGTGGCCGACCCGGGCGCTCTAGCGGCTTTAGGCCCGTTAGGGCGGGATCGGAACGGTGCGCAAAGACGCCGCGCAAGAGGGCTCTTCACGATGATATCGCGTTTTGGGTTGAATGAGCCGGCCGGTAAGGCGTCGGCGCGGGCGGGAATTGTCCGAATGCAGAAGATTTTGCTAGCCGGGAGTCGGCCAGCTCACATCAACAAAAGGCGATGGGGCCTCAAATGACGTCTGAGCAGCTGGAAGCAGGGGAGATTCCCGCGAAGCGCCCGTTATGGGTCGCGCTCACGCCGGACATGTTCACGCTGGCCCTTGTCGGCACCGTGGCGCTGGCCTCGTTTTTCCCGGCGCGCGGTGACTTCGTCCCTGTCACCGATATTCTCGGGCGCTGCTCGATCATTCTTCTGTTTTTCCTGCACGGCGCCAGTCTTTCGCGCAAATCGGTCATCGCCGGCGTGCGCGACTGGCGTTTGCACCTGATCATATTCAGCAGCACGTTCCTGTTGTTCCCGGTGATCGGCCTGGCGCTCAGCCCCTTGAGCGGCCGGGTGATTGACTCGTCCCTTTATGCGGGGCTTTTGTTCCTGTGCTGTCTGCCGTCGACCGTGCAGTCGTCCATCGCCTTCACCTCGATCGCGCGCGGCAATGTGCCGGCGGCGGTGTGCTCGGCCTCGCTGTCCAATCTGTCGGGCGTTTTCATCACGCCTTTGCTTGCCGGGCTGCTGCTTTCCCGGCACAGCGCCGTCAGTTTCGATTCATGGACGTCGATATTCGGGTCGATCCTGCTGCCGTTTCTTGTGGGCCAGCTGGTGCAGACGCGGATCGGCCCGTTTCTGTCGCGTCACAAATCCATTGTCGGGTTTGTCGACCGCGGCTCGGTGCTGATCATGGTCTACGCCGCTTTCGGCAAGGCGGTGGTCAACAATATCTGGAGCGCCATCTCCATCGATCAGCTGCTGATCCTCATGGGCGTCTGTGTCGGCGTCCTGGCGACCGTCATGTTCGCCATGCGGTCGGTGTCGCGCCATCTGAACCTGTCGCCGGCCGACGAGGCGACGGTGGTTTTCTGCGGTTCGAAAAAGTCGCTGATCACCGGCATCCCGATGGCCAGCATCCTTTTCCCCGCCGCATCAGTGGGCGCCGTGGTGCTGCCGCTGATGATCTATCACCAGATCCAGCTCATCGTCTGCGCCTTTGTGGCGCGCGCTTATCGGCATGAAGCCGACCGCAAGCTCGCCGGCAATGTGAAGCCTGCGGCGGCGCCTTAACCATAGATTCCGGTTGCAGCGTCTTTGCGCTTCCCTAAAAGGCGTTATCATAAAACGTTATGAATAATCGTGGTTTTGATCCGGTTCTGCTTAGATCGTTCCTTGCTGTGGCGGGCGCGAACAGCTTCACCGCTGCCGGCCGAAAACTGGGCCTTCAGCAATCCACCGTCAGTCAGCATATCAAGCGTCTTGAACGCGCCGTGGGCCGCCGGCTTCTGGTCCGGGACACCCATACGGTCACCCTGACGGCCGACGGCGCGGCGATGCTCGAATTCGCCCAGCGCATTCTCGAGATCGAGGAGCGCGCCCATGCGCATTTCGCCGCCTCGGCCTTGCGGGGGCGGGTGCGGCTTGGCGTCTCGGAGGATTTCGTCCTGTCCCGCCTCGCCTCGGTGCTGAAAAGTTTCCGGCGGTCTAACCCGTCCGTCGATCTGGAGTTGTCGGTCGGTCTCGCCGAACCGCTTTATGAAAAGCTTGAAAATGGCGAGCTCGACCTGCTGTTCTCCAAGCGCCGGAAAGGCGACGACCGCGGCGAGACGGTGTGGCGCGAAAAGCTGGTCTGGATCGCGAGCGAGGATTTCGATTTCTGGGCTGACCGGCCGGTGCCCCTGGTCACCTTTCCGCCGCCCAGCATCACCCGGTCGGGCGCCATCGAAGCGCTGGAGAATGCGGGGCGCGAATGGCGCATCACCTGCACCAGCGGCAGCCTTAGCGGCATTCTCGCTGCGGTGGAGGCGGGCCTCGGCATATCGGCCCAGTCCCGCCATCTGACGCCGCTCTCCCTGATCGTTCCCCAGGTCGGCGTTCACCTGCCGGATCTCGGCGAGGTGGAGTTCGTGGTGGTCAGCGCCACCCGGGCCATGGCCCCGCCGGTCGCCGCGCTCGCCAATGTCATCCTCGAGGGCGGCTTGGGGCTCGGCGACGTCGAAATGCCGTAAGGGGGCGCCTGGCCGTCGCTGCGGCCCGGCCCCTTTCGTCCCACAAAGCCGCCAGATGGGAAGTCAAAGCCCCCCGATAGGCGAAGCGGCGGGCGATGAGGTATACAACCCTCACGGCGGGCAGTTGTCGGCGGCGGGCAGAAATCGTATGTCCTGCCAACAATCTACCACCGGGCCACAAACAGTTAGGGCGGCATGACGGCGAAAATCATCGACGGCAACAAGGTCGCGGCGAAAATCCGCGAAGAGTGCAAGACACGAGTCGAGGCGCTGAAGGAAAAGCGCGGCGTGACGCCGGGCCTCGCGGTGGTGCTGGTGGGCGAAGACGCGGCGTCCGCTGTTTATGTCCGCAATAAAGTGCGCGCCTGCGAGGCGGTGGGAATCAAATCCTATACGCACCGGCTTGATGCGGCGGTGACGACCGAAGAGCTCGTCGTGCTGATCCATCAGCTCAATGCAGACGCCGGCGTGCACGGCATTCTCGTGCAGCTGCCTTTGCCCAAGCATATCGATATGGAGCGTGTTCTCGAAACGATCCTGCCCGAAAAGGACGTGGACGGTTTTCACCTCTACAATGTGGGCGGGCTGGTCCTCGGCAAGGGCGATTTCTTTCCGCCCTGCACGCCCTATGGCGTCGTCAAGATGCTCGAAAGCGAAGACATCAAGGTCGAAGGCCAGAATGTCGTCGTCGTCGGCGCGTCAAACATTGTCGGCAAGCCCATGGCGATCATGCTCATGGGCCAGGATGCGACAGTCGCCATCTGCCACGCCAAGACCCGCGATCTCGCCCAGTTTACAATCCTTGCCGACATCCTGGTCGTCGCGGCCGGCGTGCCCAATCTCATTCTGGGGCAAATGGTCAAGACCGGCGCGGTCGTCATTGATGTGGGCATCAACCGGCTGCCGGACGGCAAGCTGGTGGGCGATGTCGATTTCGAGAGCGTGTCGAAAAAAGCGTCTTACATCACGCCCGTTCCCGGCGGCGTTGGTCCCATGACGGTGACTATGCTGCTCGAAAACACCATCGATTCCGCAGAGCGCATGGCCGCCAAGAAAAGCTGACAATGTCGGGCAGGTCCGGTCGCTAGCTGGCGCGGCGGAAAAGATATTCGACAATCTCGCGGGCGATGCGCACCACGGCTTCCTTGTCGATGTTGGGGTTGATGATGTTGCGCACGCCGAGTCCCTGCACCAGGGCGACGAACACTTCGAGCCGTGTTTCAAGGTCGTCCACTTTCACGCTTGCGCTGAGATAGCTGACCACCTGCGTGCGCATCTTGGCGTTCATGTTTCTGATCGAAGCGGCGATTTCCTCATTGCGTGTGGCTTCCGCGGCGATTTCCAGCATCAGGGTCGACCAGAACGGATCAGTGTTGGCGGCGACGCTGTCGGCGAGATTTTCAATCATCATGTCGACAAGTTTGTCGCCGGCGTCGCGGTAGCGCTCGAGAGTCTCCAGCTTCTCCTCGAAATGGGTGCGGATCATCTCGGCGATGATCTGCTCCTTGCTCTCGAAATAGTGATAGATGTGACCTGGGCTCATATTCGCCTCTTTGGCGATCTGAGCCATGCGCGCGCCGTGAAAGCCGCTGGCGATAAAGCTCCGTTCCGCCGCCCTTATTATGCGTTCGCGGCGGTCGTCTGCGGATTTCTCCAGGGCCTCGGACATGCCTATTTCGATTTCCTCTTATGCTTATTGCGCCGCACAAAATCCCTTGCCAGATACGGCTTCGGTGTGTAAGAGAGTATTTAGAATAAACGTTCATTCTAATCAAGCCCTCAGAAATTCTTACGCTTTTGAGGGTTTATTTGTGACCCCTAGTCTCGCCGAAAGCCCCAATCGATGCCCTTATTCATGATCAGAAAGCTTGCTGTGACCGCCCTTGCGGCGGCGGCGCTCGCCGCGTGCGGCGGGGAGCAAAACGCCGCCATGCAGCGCCCGGCGCCGGAAGTGGCCGTCAAGACGGTGAGGGTGGAGACCGCCCGGCTCTCCGTGACCCTGCCGGGCCGCACCGCCGCCTTTCGGGTGGCGGAAGTGCGCCCGCAGGTTTCGGGCATTATTCTCGAGCGGGCGTTTGAGGAAGGCGCGGCCGTCACGGCCGGCGAGCCGCTCTACCGCATCGACCCGGCCCCGTATCAGGCGGCCGTCGACAGCGCCGCGGCGTCTCTGGCGCGGGCCGAAGCCATGGCCGTCGCCGCCGAAAACCGCGAAGAGCGGTTTGCGCGCCTGGTGAAAGTGAACGGGGTCAGCCAGCAGGATTATGACGATGCGTCCGCCGCCGCCAAACAGGCGCGCGCGGAAGTCGCCCTGTCGCGGGCCGCGCTCGAAAGCGCTGAGATCGATCTTGAACGCACAACCATCAAGGCGCCCATCGACGGGCGCATCGGACGCACGCTGGTCACCAGCGGCGCGCTCGTCAACGCCAATCAGGCCCAGGAGCTCGCCGTCATTAACGCGCTCGATCCGATCTATGTGGACGTGGCGCAATCGAGCGCCGAACTGCTGCGCCTCAAGCGCAAACTCGCCAGCGGCGAACTGGAAACCCTCGATGACGGCCAGCTCAGCGTGAACCTGACGCTTGAAGATGGCGGCGCCTATGAGCATCCGGGCCAATTGGCGCTGACCGAAGTCAATGTCGAGCCCGGCACCGGGTCGATCACGCTGCGCGCCGTCTTCCCCAATCCGGACGGGCTGTTGCTGCCCGGCATGTTCGTGCGCGCGGAAGTCATCGAAGGCGTGCGCGACGATGCGATCCTGGTTCCGCAGCAAACGGTGACCCGCAACCCTCAGGGCGAGGGCGTCGTCTATGTCGTCGACGCCGCCAATCAGGTGGAAGAGCGCATCGTCAAAACGGATCGCGCTATCGGGGACAAATGGCTGATCGCCTCGGGGCTTCGGCCGGGCGAACGCATCGTGGTCGAAGGCTTTCAGCGCATTCGGCCCGGCGTTGAGGTGACCCCGGTCGAACTCACTTCGCCGGCGAATGACGGGGGCGTCGCCGCATCCAATTCATCCGGCATGCATTAGTTGCGCCGGCGCGTTTAGAGGCGATCCCCCTGTGGCGAATTTCTTTATTTCGAGGCCGATTTTTGCAGGCGTCATTGCGATCATCGCGATGCTTGCGGGCGTCATTAGCCTGCTCAACATGCCGCTTGAGCAATATCCGGATATTGCGCCGCCGGCGATCTCGCTGAACGCCACCTATCCCGGCGCGTCGGCCAAAGCCGTCGAGGACGCGGTCACCCAGGTGATCGAGCAGCAGATGAAGGGGATCGACAATCTCAGCTACATCTCTGCGAGCTCGAACGCCAACGGCACGATGGCGATGACCCTCACCTTCGAGTCGGGCACCGACCCCGACATCGCGCAGGTGCAGGTCCAGAACAAGCTCGCGCTGGCGACGCCGCTTCTGCCGCAGGAAGTCCAGCGCCAGGGCGTCACCGTGAACAAGGCGCGCGCCGGTTTCCTGCTCGCCGTGGCGCTGGTGGACAGTTCGGAAACGCTGACTGAGGCCGACATCGCCGATTATCTCGCCTCGAACTGGCAGGACCCGGTAAGCCGCGTGCCCGGCGTCGGGCAGACGCAGCTCTTCGGGTCGCAATACGCGCTCAGGATCTGGATCGACCCGTTCCAGCTCTCGAATTACGGCCTTTCGACACAGGATGTGGTTGCTGCGATCCGCGCCCAGAACACCCAGGTGACCGGCGGCGAGATTGGCGGCGGTCCGCATATGTCCGGCCAGCAATTGAACGCCTCGATCACGGTGCAGTCGCTGATGCAGACGCCCGAAGAGTTCGGCGCGATCGCGCTGCGCACCCTCGAAGACGGCTCGCAGGTCAGACTGGGCGATGTGGCGCGGATAGAAATCGGCAGCGAACGATATAACCGGATTACCGAATATCGCGGGATTCCGGCTTCCGGCATGGCGATTCAGCTCGCGCCCGGCGCGAATGCGCTGCGCACCGCCAACGCCGTGAAAGCGCGTGTTGACGAACTCGCGCCCTTTCTGCCGCCCAATCTGTCCATCGTCTACCCGGTCGACTCGACGCCGTTCATTCGCGAATCGATCAAGGAAGTCGTGAAAACCCTGATCGAAGCCGCGATCTTCGTTTCGGTCATCATGTTCCTGTTCCTGCAAAACCTCCGCGCGACCGCGATTGTCATGATCACGGTGCCTGTCGTCTTGCTCGGCACGTTCACCGTGCTGCTCGCCGCCGGATTTTCCATCAACACGCTCACCATGCTCGCCATGGTGCTCGCGATCGGTCTTCTCGTCGATGACGCCATCGTCGTTATCGAGAATGTCGACAGGGTTATGGAGGAAGAGGGCCTGCCGCCAGCCGAGGCGACGCGAAAAGCCATGTCGCAGATCACCGGCGCCATCATGGGCATCGGCGCGGTCTTGTCCGCCGTGTTTGTGCCCATGGCGTTTTTCGGCGGCACCGCCGGCGTCATCTACCGGCAGTTTTCCATTACGATCGTGACGGCGATGGCGCTTTCCGTCCTGACGGCGGTCATCCTGACGCCGGCGCTGTGCGCCACGATCCTGAAGCCGCGCGATTCGTCAAAGGCGCCCAAGCCGGGTTCGCTCGCCCATAGGCTGGCGACGCCGCTGCGTCTTTTCAACAGCACATTCGACGCTGGCGCGCGCGAGCATTTGCGCGGCGCGCAGGGAATCATCAATCGGTCGGCGCGTTTCTTCGTCATCTTCCTGGTCCTGACCGGCGCCACCGGGTTCTTCTTCTCGCGCCTGCCGAGTTCGTTCCTGCCCAATGAAGACCAGGCGCAAATGCTCGTGCAGGTGCAGCTTCCGGCGGGCGCCACCTATGACCGCACGCTCGCCGTGCTCGATGAGGTCAAGGATCACCTGCGTGCGGAAGAAGAAGAGTACGGCACGATCGACGGTTATTTCACCATCGCCGGCTTCAACTTTTCGGGCAACGGCCAGAATGTCGGCATCGGCTTCGTGCCGCTCCGGGACTGGGAAGAGCGCAAGCGCGATGACCAAAGCCAGGACGCTGTCATCCAGCGGGCCATGGGCGCCTATTCGCAAATTCGCGACGCCCAGGTTTTCGCCTTCGGACAGCCTTCGGTGCCTGGTCTTGGCCAGACGGGCGGTTTTGACTTTTATCTTCAGGACCGCAGCGGGCAAGGGCGCGAAGCCCTGGTGAATGCGCGTAATCAATTTCTCGGCATGGCCTCGCAGGAGCCGACGCTTGTGGGCGTCCGGCCGAATGGCCTCAGCGAGGAGCCGCAACTCAAGGTCGACATCGACCAGCGGCGCGCGCAGGCCATGGGCCTTGATCTGTCTACGATTAATTCAACCCTGGGCGCGGCCATGGGCGGCGTTTATGTCAACGACTTTCTCGATCGCGGCCGCGTCAAGCGCGTCTATCTCGCCGCCGACGGCCCCTATCGCAGCTCCCCGGAAGACTTGAAACTCTGGCGCATTCCAAACGCGCAAGGCGAACTCGTGCCTTTCGCCGCTTTCGCCGATATTTCCTGGACCACAGGCGCGCCGAAACTGGAACGCTATAACGGCGTATCGTCAAATCAGATTCTCGGCTCCGCGGCGCCCGGCGTGAGCTCCGGCGAAGCCATGGAGACGGTCGAGCGGTTGGCGGAGCGTTTGCCGTCCGGCTTCGGCATCGAATGGTCGGGCGTCTCGCGCGAGGAAATCGAAAGCGGGTCGAAAACCATGCTGCTTTACGCGCTTTCCCTGCTGGTCGTCTTTCTGTGTCTGGCCGCGCTTTACGAAAGCTGGAGCATCCCCGTTTCGGTTCTCATGATCGTGCCGCTCGGGGTTATGGGCGCGACGCTGGCGGCGCTGATGCGTGATTTGCCTAATGACATCTTCTTCCAGGTCGGTCTGTTGACGACGGTGGGGCTGTCCGCGAAGAACGCCATTCTCATCGTTGAATTCGCGAACCAGCTTGAAAAACAGGGCCGCTCAGCTGTGGAGGCGGCGATCGAGGCGGCCCGAGTTCGTCTGCGTCCGATCCTGATGACGTCCTTCGCCTTCGGGCTCGGCGTGACCCCGCTTGTCCTCAGTTCGGGCGCCGGTTCGGCGGGACGCAACGCCATCGGCGTCGCGGTGCTCGGCGGCATGGTGACGGCGGCGTTCCTCGGCCTCTTTTTTACGCCGCTCTTCTATGTGCTGGTGCGCCGGGTGTTCGGCTCAAGCGCCTCGACGGCGCAAGCCGCGCCGGCGGGCGGGGCGGCTGTGCAACATGGGGCGGCCGAATGAGATTTCCGTTTGCGGTATTGAAAACGGCGCCCGCCGCCGTGATGGCGATTGTGCTCGCCGGATGCACGAGCCTCACCATGGCGCCCGATTACGAGCGTCCGGCGGCGCCGGTCGCCGAGGCCTTTCCCTATGCGCAAGCGGCGGACGGCGCCGCGCCCCAACTTGCCGGCTGGCGCGCGGTCGTCTCGGACGACACCCTCAGCGGGCTTATCGAAACCGCGCTGGAAAATAATCGCGATCTGCGCGTCGCGGTTTTGAATGTGGAGCGGGCGCGGGCGCTCTACCGCGTGCAGCGTTCGGACAGCTTGCCGAGCGTCAATGCGGAAGGCAGTTATCTGCGCCAGCGCATCGGCGAGAATGCGTCTATCGGCGCGGCGGGCGCGGCAGGCGGCGGCGGCCGGACAGGGCCGCTGACCATCGAACAATATTCGGCCCAGGGCGCCGTCAGCTCCTATGAACTCGATCTTTTCGGACGGGTCAGGAGCTTGAACGCCCAAGCGCTCGAAACCTATTTCGCGACGGACGAAGCCCGCCGCTCGGCGCAGATTTCGCTCGTCGCGGAAGTCGCCAACGCCTATTTCCAGCTTCTGGCCGACCGCGAGCGCCAGCAGATCGCGCGAGAAACCGTTAAAAGCCAGCAGGACTCTCTGGATCTCACCCAGGAGCTTGTCGACAATGGCGTCGGCAACGCGCTCGACGTGCAACGCGTCGAAACCTCCGTGCAAAGAGCGCGCGCCGACGCCGCTGCGCTCGAAGCGCAGATCCGGCGCGATGAAAACGCCCTGCGTCTTCTCATCGGGGCAAGCCTTCCCGCCGGTCTCAATGACACCGCCTCCCTGAGCGAGATCGCGGTGCCCGAGGCGGCCCCCGCCGGGCTGTCTTCCGATGTCCTGCTCGCCCGGCCTGATGTTCTGGCGTCCGAGCGGCGCCTGCGCGCCGCCAACGCCAATATCGGCGCGGCGCGTGCGGCGTTTTTCCCGCGTATTCTCCTGACGGCGAGCGCCGGGTCGACGAGTTCGGAGCTTTCCGAGCTTTTTTCCGGCGGAACCGGCGTATGGAGTTTCGCGCCCTCCGTCTCTTTGCCGATTTTCACCGGCGGGCGGAATCTTGCGCAGCTTTCCGGCGCGAAGATCGACCGCGACATTGCCCTCAACGAATATGAACAGTCGATTCAGGCGGCGTTCCGTGACGTCGCCGATGTGCTGGCGACCAACGCCACGCTCGCCGAACGCATGGACGCGACGGAAAAACTCGCCGAAGCGGCGGCCTCGACTTTCGAGCTCGCCGATGCGCGTTTCCAGAACGGCGTCGACGATTATCTCGCCGTTCTCGACGCCCAGCGCGCCGATTACGCGGCGCAGCAGGAACTGGTGCTCCTGAAGCTGGAAGCGGCGACCAATGCGGTGGAAATCTATCGCGCCTTCGCCGGTTTTCCCGTGCCCGCCGAAGCGGCCGAATAGGCCCCGCCGGCGCTTTGTTGCAGGCGCGAGCGCTTGCTGTGAAAAATCATCCTTAAGGGCGATCTGCCGCCTTGCCTTGGACGGGCGGGCGGCGTTTGCTTTCTCCTGGAAACGCGAAAAGGATGCGGCCGCCGTCAAAAGCGGCGCGGGCAGAGGGCGATCATGGCGTCAGCAGGCCATCTGAAAATCAAACGCGTGGCGATCGACACCGAGCCGGAGAACACGGTGTTCCTGTCGCGCCAATGCGTGGTCTATCGGCCCGAGGAATTCCGGGCGCTGAAAAAGATCGAGCTGACGAGCGGCGGCAAAAGCCTGCTCGCGACGCTTTCCATCACCGACGATCCTGCGATCACCGCGCCGGATGAACTCGGTCTCGGCATCCAGGCCTTTCGCCGGCTGGGCGCGGCGGAAGGCGCAGCCGTCGAGATCAGGCAGGCGACGCCGCCGCGCAGCCTCGACGCCGTGCGCCGCAAGATCGGCGGCGAAGTGATGAGCCCTGAAGAGATCAGGGACATCATCACCGATATCGCCGCGCACCGTTATTCTCCGATGGAAATCGCCGCCTATCTGATCGCGGCGGCGAGCTTCACGACAACCGAAGAACTGCTCGCGACGACGCGCGCCATGGCGGGCACCGGGGCGCAACTCACATGGAATGCGCCGCTTGTGGTCGACAAGCATTGCATCGGCGGCATACCGGGCAACCGCACCTCTATGATCGTCGCGCCGATTGTCGCCGCGCATGGGCTCGCCATGCCCAAAACCTCGTCGCGCGCCATCACATCGCCGAGCGGCACCGCCGACACCATGGAAGTGCTGGCCAATGTGGCGCTTTCCATCGACGAGATGAAACAGGTGGTGGAGCGCGAACATGCTTGCCTCGCCTGGGGCGGGCACGTCAATCTGTCGCCGGCGGACGACGTGCTCATCACCGTCGAACGCCCGCTTTCCATCGACACCCGCGAACAGATGGTGGCGTCCATCCTCTCGAAAAAGCTCGCGGCGGGGTCGACCCATATCGTGCTTGACATTCCCGTGGGGCCGACGGCGAAAGTCCGCTCCCAGGGCGAGGCGGTTCGCCTGCGAAAGCTCATGGAATATGTGAGCGCCGAGCTCGGCCTTGTCATCGACGTTGTCTTCACCGACGGCGCGCAGCCCGTGGGCTATGGCGTCGGCCCGGTGCTCGAGGCGCGCGACGTCATGGCCGTTCTGAAAAACGAGGCTCATGCGCCGGCGGATTTGCGCGCAAGGGCGCTCCTGCTGGCGGGACGGGTCCTCGATTTCGATCCCGCCCTGCGCGGCGGCATGGGCCGCAAGCGCGCGCAGGAGCTGCTCGATTCCGGCGAAGCGCTCGCCGCCATGGAGCGCATCATCGCCGCCCAGGGGCGCGCCGAAAAACCGGCCTGCGCCGGCGAGCTGACGGCTGAGATCATCGCCACGCATGAAGGCGTTGTCGCGGCCATGGACTGTTTCCGGATCGCGCGCATTGCGCGGCTCGCCGGCGCGCCCATGGACAAGGGCGCTGGGATCGATCTCTTCAAGAAGATCGGCGATCCCGTGAAGAAGGGCGATCCGCTTTACCGCATCCATTCCTGTTTCTCTTCCGATTTCGATTTCGCGAGAGCCATGGCTCATGAACATTCCGGCGTTACGGTCGACGGCGCGCCGGTGCGCGAGAGTGTTCACACATGAAGATGCAGATGATCGCCGCCATGCCGGGCGACATCGCGCCTGCGCGCCGGCTGGAAGCGGAAACCGGCTTGCCGCTGGTTGAAATCGATATTCATGCTTTTCCCGACGGCGAGAGTCTGGTGCGCGCGCCGGGCGCCGCAGAGACGGTGATTGTCTATTGTTCGCTCGACCGGCCTAATCAAAAACTCGTCGAACTGGGCCTCGCGGTTTCGGCTCTTCGCGATCTCGGCGCGCGGCGTCTCGTGCTGGTCGCGCCGTATCTCTGCTATATGCGCCAGGACAAGGCCTTTCACGAAGGCGAGGCGGTGGCGCAGCGCTTTATCGGCGCGCTGCTCGCCGGATGGTTCGACCGCGTCGTCACCATCGAGCCGCATCTCCATCGCGTGAAAAGCCTTGATGACGTCATGCCCGGAACCGAAACGGCGGCGCTTTCGGCCGCAGATCTTCTGGCTCAGATGATTTTGGCGGACGGCGCGCCCGAAGAAGCCCTGCTGGTCGGACCCGACGCGGAATCGCGCGCCTGGACGGCGGCGGTGGCGAAGGCGACCGGTGCGCCCTTCATCGTGCTGCAAAAAGAACGCAGCGGCGACCGCGAGGTGGAGATTTCCCTGCCGAAAGACGCCGACATCAAGGGGCGGCGCATTTATCTGGTGGACGACATCATCTCCACCGGCGCGACACTGGCCGCGGCGGCGCGCCTGTTGCGTGCGGGAGGGGCAGGGCGTGTCGAAGCCGTCGCGGTGCATGCGTTTTTCAGCGAGGCGGACGAAAAGACCATGAAAGAAGCGGGACTGGCGCGCGTGCGCTCAACCGACAGCGTCGCGCACAGGACGAACGCCGCCGCCGTCGCGCCTTTGCTGGCGAAGGCATTGAAAGAGGATCGGCGCTGATGGCCATGCGCATGAAGTTTTGCGGCGCGGCGGGAACCGTTACCGGATCGTGCTACTGGATCGAACATGAAAAGGGCGCCTTCATCATCGATTGCGGCATGTTTCAGGGCTCGAAAACCCTGAAAGAACTGAACTATGGCGAGTTCGCATTTCCGCCGGAGAAAGCCGATTTCCTGCTCCTCACCCATGCGCATGTGGATCACAGCGGGCTGGTCCCGAAACTTCTGGGCGCCGGTTTTCGCGGCAAGATTTTCGCCACGGAAGGCACGTGCGACCTGCTTCAATTCATGCTGCCGGACAGCGGCTATATTCAGGAAACGGAAGTCTCTTTCCTGAACCGCCGCAACGCCCAGCGCGGGCGCGAGCCGGTGGAGCCGATCTATACGAGTGAGGACGGAGAAGCCGCTGCGGAAAAAATCATCCCGAAAAACTATCAGCGCTGGTTCGAGCCGGGGCCCGGCGTGCGCGCGCGGTTTTGGAACGCCGGCCATATTCTCGGCGCCGCCTCCATCGAAATCGAGATCGAAACCGGCGAGAGCGACGAGCGCGTCATGCGGATGCTGTTTTCCGGCGACATCGGGCCGGAGCACAAGCTGTTTCATCCCGATCCGGACGCGCCCAGTAATCTCGACTATGTCATCTGCGAGTCGACCTATGGCGCGCGCAAGCGTCCCTCCCTGCCGCCGAAGAAACGGCGCGAGCGGCTTGCCGGGATCGTCAACAAGGCCATGGGCCGCGGCGGCGTGCTCGTCATTCCTGCGTTCAGCGTGGAGCGCACGCAGGAGCTGCTGGCCGATCTCTCCTTGTTGATGCGCCATGACAAAATCAAGGAAAGCCTTATTTTTCTCGACTCGCCGCTGGCGATCAAGGCGACCGAGGCCTTCAAGCGCCATGCAGACGAGCTTGAGGATCTGGGCGAGGATGGCGATTTATTCGACAATCCCGCCTTGCACTTCACGGGCGGCGTCGATGAAAGCAAGGCGATCAACAATTACGAAAACGGCGTCATCATCATCGCCGCCAGCGGCATGTGCGATGCGGGCCGCATTCGTCATCATTTAAAGCGCCGCCTCTGGGATGAGAAAAACACAATCCTGCTCACCGGCTATCAGGCGCCGGGCACGCTTGGTTCGGTGCTTGAAGCCGGCGCGCGGGCAGTGCGCATTCAGGGCGAGGAAATTCTCGTGAATGCGCATATTCAATCCATCGATTTTTACTCCGGCCATGTGGACGCCGACGGGCTGTTCGACTGGATGATGGCGCGCAAGCCGGTGACGCGCGGCGTCTTCCTCACCCATGGCGAAAGTGAAGGCGCGAACGCGCTGCGCGACCGTCTTGTGGCCGCCGGCTTCGACGAAGAGCGGGTGATCATTCCGCGTCTCGACGACGAGGTCGATCTTCTCGGCCATGACGGGCTCGCCATGCGCGCCGGTCCGCGCCGCCTCGCCTCGAAGGAGATGGTCGATCTTGATTGGCACAACGATCTCGCCCAGCTTTCGCTCGATATCCGCGATGCGCTGGAGGGGGCTGCGGATGAGCGCGGGCGCAATGTCATCTTGAGGCGTTTGCGGCGCGCCCTTGAAAATGAGTAGGATTGCTCGAGCCCGAGGCCTCTTGATCCTGATCAACCGGCGGGGCCTCAGGCCCGGCTAGTCTAGCCGCAGCAAGGGAGAACGATATGGCGTTGAAATCGATATTTGTCCCGTTCTTTGAGGAAAAATCGGCGGAGACGGCCTTCCGCGCGGCGATTGCCCTGGCGAGGAAAGACAAGGCGCATATTTCCGTCGTTCACATGCGCAGCCGGCCGCTGCCGCCGACCAATGTCTATTTCCCGCTCGGCGGGGTTTCGACGGAATTCACCGAGGGTCTGCAAAAGGCCGAGGACGCGCTGGCGGAAAGCCTCAAGGGGGTTTTCTCGAAGCTGTGCGACGAAAACGGCATCGGCGTCATGGCGCTTCAGGACCGCAAAGGCGATCCTGGCGTCACCGCCTCCTGGACGGATCTGGAGGGCGATCTTCTGACGGACTATGCGCGCCAGGCGACTGCGTTCGACATGGCTGTCATGGCCGCGGCGGGCGACGACGCATCGCCCATGGAGGAGAGCATCGCCGAAAGTCTGTTGTTTCAGACTGGCCGGCCGCTTTTGATGTGCCCGCAAGGCGGGCTTGCGGACGCACTGAAGAAAATTTCGGTTGCATGGAACGGCAGCCAGGAAGCGGCGCGGGCTGTCGCCGCCGCTCTGCCCTTGTTGCAGGAGGCGGAAGCCGTAAGCGTCGTCAGCGTGCGCCGCGCCAGCGAGCCTTACATCAATACCGACGACATCACCGCTTATTTGCGCCTTCATGAGGTCAAAGCGGCCGCCAATGCGGTCGAAGTCACTGGCGATGAAAATGCGACAGAGCGGCTCGATGCGGAGATCCGTCAGGCCGGTCCGGATCTACTGGTGATGGGCGCCTATTCGCACAGCCGCTGGCGCGAGGCGGTGCTGGGCGGGTTTACGCGCCATATGATTCACGAAGCGAAGATGGCCGTGTTGATGGTGCACTAGCTTTTTTCCGCCTTGGCGACGGTGTCTTTCACTTTAAGAAAACTGTCGGGGTTCACGGAAATCGACGTGATCCCTTTTTCCACGAGAAAAGCCGTGAATTCCGGATAGTCGCTGGGCGCCTGTCCGCAAATGCCCACGGGAACATTTTTCGCGCGCGCTTTTTCGATCAGGCTGGTGATCATCGTCTTTACTGCGTCATTGCGCTCGTCGAAAACCGGGCGCAGCCTGCCGCTGTCGCGGTCGATGCCGAGCGTCAGCTGAGTCAAATCGTTGGAGCCGATGGAAAACCCGTCGAAGCGCTCGGCGAACTGATCGGCGAGCACGATGTTCGACGGAATTTCCGCCATCACATAGATTTCGAGACCGTTTTTCCCGCGCTTTAAGTCATGGCGCGCCATTTCCTCTAGCACCTTGTCGGCTTCTTCCAGGGTTCGGCAGAAAGGAATCATCAGCTTTATGTTGGAAAGGCCGAGCTCTTCGCGGGCCTTGCGCATGGCTTTGCATTCGAGCGCGAAGCCGTCGCGGTAGTCTTCGTGATAATAGCGGCTCGCCCCGCGCCAGCCGATCATCGGGTTGTCTTCTTTCGGTTCGAAAGTCTTGCCGCCGATGAGGCTTGCATATTCATTGGTCTTGAAATCGCTGAGGCGCACGATCACCGGATTGGGATAATGCGCGGCGGCGATGCGCGCCACGCCGCGCGCCAGGCGCTCGATGAAATAGTCTTTCTTGTCGTCATAGCCTTCGGTGAGCGCTTCGATCTCGCGGCGCGTCCCCTCATCTTCGAGCGTCTCGAAACGGGCGAGGGCGAGGGGATGGATCTTGATGAAATCGTTGATGATGAATTCGGTGCGCGCAAGACCGACGCCGTCGCTCGGCAGGCGCCACCAGCGGAACGCCGCAGACGGGTTCGCCATGTTGAGCATCACATGGGTTTTTGTGTCGGGCGTTGCCGAAAGGTCGAGCTCTTCTTCTTCGAAATCGAGAAGGCCGTCATAGACATAGCCGGTCTCGCCTTCGGCGCAGGATACGGTCACCTCCTGTCCTTCTTTTAGGCGTTCGGTGGCGTTGCCGGCGCCGACAAGGGCGGGCAGGCCAAGTTCGCGGCTGACAATGGCGGCGTGGCTGGTGCGCCCGCCATGATCGGTGACGATGGCCGCCGCCTTTTTCATGATCGGCGCCCAGTCGGGGTCGGTCATTTCCGTGACGAGCACGGCGCCGTCCTCGAAATCGGCGATGTTTTCCGCGCTTTTGAGGCGGCAGACCTTGCCGTTTGCGATGGCGTCGCCGATGGCCGCGCCCTCGAGCAGGCGCTTGCCCTTCGATTTCAAGCGATAGGTTTTGAGCGCGCCGGCGGCGTGGCGCGACTGCACGGTTTCGGGGCGGGCCTGCACGATGAAGAGCTCGCCGGTCTCGCCGTCCTTCGCCCATTCCATGTCCATGGGCTGGCCGTAATGATCCTCGATGCGCGCCGCCCAGCGGGCGAGAGTCAAGATCTCGTCATCGTCGAGCACGAAGCCGCGGCGTTCGTCATCGGATGTTTCCTTCAGCGCCACCGGGCGCTCGCCGCCTTCGGCGTAGATGAGTTTTTGCTCCTTGGCGCCGCATTTCCTGCGCAGGATCGGCGCCAGCTTGTCGTTGTCCAGGAGAGGCTTGAAAATCTCGAACTCGTCCGGATCGACCATCCCTTGAACGACCGTTTCGCCGAGCCCCCAGGCGCCGTTGATGAGCACGACATCGGGAAAGCCGCTGTCGGTGTCGAGGGAGAACATGACGCCCGACGAGGCCTTGTCCGAGCGCGCCATGCGCTGCACGCCGACGGAGACGGCGACATCGAGCTGGCCGAAGCCGTGATTGCGGCGATAGCTGATGGCGCGGTCGGTATAGAGCGAAGCGAAACATTTGCGGCAGGCGTCGATGAGCGCGTCGTCGCCGCGCACATTGAGATAGGTTTCGAGCTGGCCGGCGAAACTCGCCTCGGGCAAATCCTCCGCCGTGGCGCTCGAGCGCGCGGCGACGCTGGGCGCCGCGTCGTCTTCCGCGAGCTTGTGATAGGCCTCGAGGATTGCGGCTCTGACATCTTCGGGCATTTCGCCCTGGAGCATCAACGCGCGCACGGCCTTTCCGACGTCAGCGAGACTGTCCTGGTCTTTTTCATAGCGCGCCAGTTCGGTCTTCAGCTTGTCTACCAGCGCATTGGCTTTCAAAAACGCGTGATAGGCGTCGGCGGTGACTGCGAACCCGTTTGGCACGCGCACCCCCGCGGCGGCCATGTTCTGAACCAGCTCGCCGAGGGACGCGTTCTTGCCGCCGACGCGCGCGACGTCGCCTCTCTCAAGCTCGGAAAACCAGGCGATATGGTCGGTCATGGCGTGTTCCCGTTATTATCGGATTGGTTGCGTGCGCGCCGGCGCGCCAGCGTTTCGATGACGTCGTCATCGGAAAGCTGCGGAAAGGATTGATACCAGCCGCCGACGGACCGGAAGGGGAAAGGCGTTGCGACCGCAATGACGGCGTCGGCGGTCTTTTCAAGATCGTGGACGGCTTCCTGCGGCGCCACGGGAACGGCGGCGATAATCTTCGCCGCGCCCGCCTTGCGCATGGCGGCGACCGCCGCCTCCATGGTCGCGCCCGTGGCGAGGCCGTCATCGACGATGATGACCGTGCGGTCCCGGGGCGATACGGGAGCCTTGTCTTTCATGTAAAGCGCGCGGCGGCGTTCGATCTCTGCAAGCGCCGCCTTCTTTGTTTTCTCAATGTAAGCGTCGGTAACATTGAGAGCGGCGATGATGTCTTGATGAAGGATCGTAACCGGCGCGGCGCCGTCGACCACAGCGCCGATGGCGAGCTCTGCTTGCCCCGGCGCCCCGAGCTTGCGCACGAGAATGATGTCGAGGGGCGCGCCCAGTTTCTTCGCGACTTCTTCGGCGACCGGCAGCCCGCCCCGGGGCAGCGCGTAGACCACCGGCTTCGCGCCGGCATAGGGGGCTAATTCCTCCGCCAGCTTAAGTCCGGCTTCGCGGCGATCGGTGAACAAGAGACAGGCTCCTCTTCCTTCGCTTGTCTTATATTCTTATGCCCCCCGGGCGTTTCAAGTTTGATCCTGATCAGATGCGCCTTCGATGGACGCGGTTTCTCGCGCTCGCAAAAACTCCCGCTGAATGATGATGAAGCCGGGCAAAAGCGGCAGCCACAGCGTCAGCCCGCGATAGATGAGGGGCGCCGTCAGCGCGTCTTCGACGCTCGCGCCGAAGACCGTGAGGCTTGCGATCATGCCGGCCTCGAAGGTGCCAAGCCCCATGGGCGCCGGGCCGATGGTCGCCGCGATGGAGGCGATGGCGACGGCGACGAAGCCGGTCCAAAGCGAGATGGGCGCGCCGATGGCTTCGCAGATGAGCATCAGCGTCAGCCCGTCGATAAGCCGGGAGGCGAGCAAGAGCGCGGCCAGTTTGGCGAAAAGGCCAGGCATGTAGCGGATGTCGTGAATCGCCGCGCCGATGAACTCCGCCGCCTTTGCCGCAAGGCGGTGTCGCCGGATGAAAGACGGCGAGAACGCCGGTCTGTAAATAATGACCAGCGCGGCGGCGATGGTCAGAAAAAGAAAGATGGCGGCGAAAGCCGAGACGCTGGCGGCGAGCGCAGGCGGCGCCCTTTCCGCCAGCGACAGGAGGGTGAGGCTGATGATCGCCGCAATAAGGAAAGCGAGAAAATAGGCGGTCGTTGTGAAAGCGAAAGTGCGAAAGGCGATCTTGTCGGGAACGCCGCGCCGGGTCAGCGCGAACAGAAAAAACGCCGCGCCCGAAATTCCGCCCGTGGGCAGCGCCTGATCGGCGAAGAGTTTTGCGAGCGAAAGCGGCACGAGTGACGACAGCGTCATTCTTGTCTCCGCGCGGCGCAGAAACAAAAGCCAGACAAGCGCGCTCAGCATGTAAGGCAGGCCTTGCGCCGCCACGGCGGCGAACATCGGCCCCGCCCTGGCGTCCGCCGCCTGGCGCGCAAAGCCGGCGATGTCGCTGCGATGCGCGATGAAAAGGATCAGCGCGGCGAGCGCGGACAGTCCGATCAGCAGGGGAACATACCAGAGCTTGCGCCGTCTCATAGGCGCCGGCGCCGTCCAGAGATGCGTCTCCCGTTTTTCCGGTTGGTCTTTTATGGGGTCGTTCATGGCGCGCTGCTCCCGGCGGAGACCGGCCGATGCGAGCGCGCCCGGGGGCGGGCTGCGACAAGCTTGTAGGCTTCCCCGACAATGACCACCGAGCTTGCCAGAAGCATGATGCTGAACCAGTCAGCGAGACTGACCGGATGCAGTTCGAGAACATCGCTGATGACCGGCAGATGCATGGCGAGGATATGCGCGCCTTGCGAGCCGATGACGCCGACGAAAAGAACCGGATTGACGGAAAGGGGAATGCGGAATGTGGAGCGCGTTTCCGAACGGCAGTTGAAGGTGTGAAAATTGTTGAAGGAAACGAGAAAGAGCAGCACCAGATTGCGCGCCGAGCCGATATCGAGCCCGCGGACTTCATAGAGATAGTAGAAGAGGCCGAAAGCAACGAGGCTGATGTAAACGCCGATGATCAGGCATTGCTCGATCATTTGCCGGTCGAAAATCGGTTCCTTGGGATTTCGAGGCCGGCGTTTCATGATGTCCGGCTCCTTGGCTTCAAAGGCGAGCGAGACATGCTGGATGCCTTCGGTGGCGAGATTCATCCAGAGCACCTGCACCGCCGTCAGGGGAATCGGCATGTCCATGATCAGCGCCATGATGAAAATGAAAACCGCGATGAGCGCGGTGGAAAGCAGAAGCCAGACGATCTTGCGGATATTATCGTAGGCGGCGCGCCCTTCCTCAATGCCAGCGACGATCGAGGCGAAGTTGTCGTCGGTGATAATGAGATCGGCGGCGGCGCGCGCCACATCGGTGCCGCCGGCGCCCATGGCGACGCCCACATGCGCGGCTTTGAGGGCAGGCGCGTCATTGACGCCGTCCCCGGTGACGGCGACGAAATGGCCCTGGCGCTGCAACTCCCGGACGATCAGGTTTTTCTGCGCCGGCTCGACCCGCGCGAAGATGGCGGCCTCGTTGATCTCCTGGCGCAGCGCCGCCTCATTGTCTGCAAGGGCTGAAATTTCAGCGCCGGTCAGCACATGGTCCGGCGTCCAGGAGGCATCGAGCTGGCGGGCGATGGCGAGCGCCGTTTCGGGATGATCGCCGGTGATCATGCGCACATCGACGCCGGCGGCCCGGGCGCTTGAAACCGCTTCGGGCGCCTCGCTGCGCAACGGATCGATCAGGCCGATTAAGCCGAGAAACTCCATCCGGTCGAGATGGTGTTCTGCAAGCGCGGCGCTGTCTTTCGGCGCGTCGCCATGAGCGACGGCGATCACCCGGTAGCCGGCGGACGCAAGACGGTGCAGCGCGCGCTCCGCCGCTTCCCGGTCGTAATCGGCGCACATGGCGAGCACGGTTTCCGGCGCGCCTTTCGCGGAGATGAAGCCGTTTTCCGTTTCAATGTCGAGAGATGCGGAAAAGCCCTGCTGCGGCTCATAAGGCAGGGAAGAGGGGCGCTGGTAGCAATCATTGAGCTCTTTTTTTCGCGCCCCGAGTTTTTCCGCCATAACGAGCAGGGCGATGTCGACGGAATCGCCCTGGGCCTCGACGACGCCGTCGATCTCGGCGACATCGGCTTCATTGGTGAGCGCGGCGGCGCGGGCGAGACGATGAATGAGCGCGCGGTTGCGGTCATCGCAGACGGCGCCGTCCTGTGGCTCAAGCTCGCCTTCCAATTGCAGGCCTTCGCCGCCCATATCGAATTCGGCGCCGTCCGGCAGCGCGATTTTTTTGGCGGTCAGGCGATTGACGGTGAGCGTGCCGGTCTTGTCCGTGGCGATCAGCGTGCACGATCCCAGCGCCTCCACGGCGGGCAGGCGCCGGACGATGACGCTGCGCCGCCCCATGCGCGAGGAGGCGATGGCGAGCGCCACGGTGATCGCCGCCGGCAGGCCTTCGGGGATCGCCGCGACCGTCAGCGCCACGGAGAGAAGGAACACGTCGGCGAGCGACTGGCCGCTCATGAAAAGTCCGGCGCCGAGCGCGATGGCGAGCAGCACGATGAAGACGCCGATGCGGTTCGACAGGGCCTCCATGCGAATGAGAAGCGGCGGGCGGGCGCCGCGGGCGCCAAGCATTTTCGCAATCCGGCCGATTTCGGTGTTCTCGCCGCCGGCGCAGACAATGCCGGTCCCGCGCCCCGCCACCACCATGGTGCCGGCGAGCGCCATGTTGCGCCGGTCGCCGAGCGGCGTCGCCTCGTCGAACGCGCCTGCGCTCGCCTTGGCGGCGGGGTTCGATTCGCCGGTGAGCAGGGACTCGTCGATTTTGAGATCGTGCGCCGAGGCGAGGCGCAGATCGGCGGGCGCCACGGCGCCCGATTCGAGATGAACGATATCGCCGGGAACGATCTCGTCGATATCGACAATGCGCCGCACCCCGCCGCGAATGACCGTCGGCTTGATGCGCAGCGTTTTATTGAGGGAGGCCGCGCTCGTCTCCGCGCGCCATTCCTGGAACGCGCCGATAAAGACATTGATGGCGACGACGACGCAGATAAAGCCGCCATCGGCGAGTTCGCCGAGCAGGAAGGCGACCGCCGCCGCGACGAACAGGATATAGATCAGCGGATTGTTGAACTGGCGCAGAATGATCAGGAGGCGCGAGGGGCGCGCCGTTTCCGGCAGGCTGTTGGGGCCGTAGAGCGCCAGCCGGCGGCTCGCCTCGGCTTCGGACAGTCCTTCGACCCGGGTGTCGAGCGCGGCGAAGGCGTCTTCGACACTCAGCGTGTGAGGCGCAGGCTGCGGTTTCAGGGCAGGGGCGTCTTTCAGCATAGGGAAAGTCTGCGATTGAGCGTGATTTCCCCCTCACCTTATCGTCCTGATGCGAAAACTGTCTATTTCCCCGCCTGCGTCATAGAGCGGCGCACTCTCGTGTCTATTATTCGAGGGAGCGCTGTTTGACGCGCGCGCCGTCCGTGACGCGGTTGCCGGGATAGAGAATGATCTGATCGCCTTCCTCGAGGCCGCTTTGAATATTGACGGCGACGCCGTTATTGCGCCCGGTCTCGATGGCCCGCAGGCGCGCGCGGCCGTTTTCCACGGCGAAAACCGACCATTCATCGCCGCTGCGGAAGACGGCGCTCGACGGAATGGTCAGCGCCGCTGCGTCTTCCCAGATAACAATCCTGACTTCCACGCGGAAACCGTGCCCGAGCCGCTGGCGCGCATCTTCGGCCCCGGCGAACTGGATGACGGCGTTGACGCGCTGCTCCTCGACGCCGAGCGCGGAATATTTGGTGAAGCCCCAGGGCTCGATCTTCTCGACACGGCCCTCGAGCGGGTCGGCGCCGCCCCATTTGTCGATGATGACGCGGTCGCCGGGCGAGACTTTCACCGCGTCCGTCGAGAGAAGCTCGGCGACGATTTCGAGATCGCCCAGGGGATCTCCGATTTCGAGGATTGGGGTGCCGGCGGCGAGAACGGTTTCGCTTTCCTGCATGACCCTCAGGATGCGGCCCGAAATCGGCGCCCGTAAAGGCAGGGAGGTCTGCGGGTGCGGGTTGATGCCGGCGGCCTTCGCATCCGCCTCTTCCGGCGTCATCAGCATGGCGCGGGCGTTGTCGAGATCGGCCTGGCGCATGGAGACGGCGGCGCGGGCCGTGTCGAGCGCCGCTTCGGCCGAGCGCGCGGCGCGTTCGGCCCGGTCGAGCGCCGCTTCGGAGACGGTGTTGGTTTCGCGCAGCTTGCGGGTGCGTTCGAGTTCGGCGCGCGCGTAATCGGCGTCCGCGTCCGCGCGGCGCACATCGGCGCGCGCCAGCGTCAGCGCGGCGTTGGCGGCTTCCACGGCGGCGCGCGCCTGTTCCTCGGTGCGCACGTCGAGGACCGACGGCGTCGTCGGGGTCAGCCGCGCGATCACGGTTTCATTTTCGACGACCTCGTCGCCCGGCTCCACTTCGACGCGCAGCAGCCGGCCGGACACCGGCGCGGAAACGATATAGGCGTCGCGCACGCGCGTCTTCGCCTCTTCATCGATGGTGACGATCATCGGCGCGCGCGCCGCCTGATCGATATCGACGGCGAGGGGCCGTGGCCAGAAGGCGTAAAGCAGGAACACGGCAACGACCGCCACGGCGGCGGCGATCACCGTGATGCGCGATTTCAGTCCTTTCATCATCTTCGCCATTGGTTCAATCCCGGGTTTTCAAGGCGCTTGCGAGGTCGATTTTCGCGACGTCGCGCTGAATGAAGGCCCCGGCGAACGCCGTCGCCAGAAGCACGATGATTGCGGCGTAGCCGAGCCCGTCTTCCTTATAGATGACAGGGATTTGATAAAGCTCCGTTGACAGCGCCGCAGCCATATAGGACCAGATCAGATAGCCAAGCGCCGAGCCGATGGGCAGGGCGATGATCGCCAGCGTCGCCAGCTCTCCAAGCAGCACATAGCCGGTCTCGATCTTGGTGAAGCCGAGAACGCGCAGGCTCGCCAGGTCGCGTTCGCGCTCGATATAGGCGATGCGCGCGCTGTTATAGACGACGCCGGCGGCAATGATGATGGAGAAGACCGTCATGATATGCCGGAAGACGCCGGGGCCCTCGTCGATCATGTCCTCGAAATTCTGATAGGCCTCGCGCCTGAGGCTGACGCCCGCCACTTTCGGGATCGCCTTGATCTCGTTGTAGACCTCTTGGCGCAGGCGCGGATCGATCTTGAGATAGGCGCCGGAAACGCGGTTCGGCTCTTTGAGCTGCCGGTTGAGGGCGTCCATATTCATATAGGCGGGCGTGCCGATCAGCGATTCGACAATGCCGGTGACGGGAATCTCGAGGGTCGGCCGCCGGCCTTCGCGCACTTCCACGCTCAGCATGTCGCCGGGCGCAATTTCGAGAATCTTCGCAAGCTGTTCGGACAGCACGACGCCGTCGCCGGTAATATCCACATCCTGCAAATCGGTATCGACGGCGCGGTTCAGCGCCGCCTTGTCGGGCAGTCCCGTAATGCCGCCGAGAAATTCGATCCGGTCATGATTGAACATCACCGGGGTTGAGCGCACCGGCTCGACCAGGGTGACGCCGTTAATGCTCTGAAGTTCGAGAACCGTCTTGTCCGAGAGGGGTTCGACGAAGCTGACGAAAACATCGCTGCGGTCGACCACATTGAAGCTGACGTCGAGCATGTAGTCCGTGGCGTTGACGTTGAAACGCATCATTACCGACAGCCCCATGGCCGCGCCGATCCCGAAGGCGGTGAGCAGGGCGCGTCCCGGCTGGCGCGACAGGCGGCGCAGGATCATGCGGCTCGGCTGGTCGAGGAACCCGCTGATGGTTTTCATGAAGCCGTCGCCGCTCGCGAATTTCGGCGGCGCAGGCGGGCGCATGGCGACGGCGGGCGTCAGCGTCACGGCCGAGCGCACGGCGAAAAACGCGCCCGCCGCGGCGGCGAGCGCGCTGATGGCGAGCGCGATGCCGAGCGTTGAGAAATCCGCCACGAACACGAGAAACGGAAAATGGAAATAGATCCGGTAAATTTCACCGATCATGCGCCCGAGCCAGATGCCGCCGCCCCAGCCGACAAGGGCGCCGCCGAGCGCGATGGCGAGCACGAATTTCAGATAGTGTACGGCGACGTCCCGGTTCGAATAGCCGAACGCCTTGATGAGGCCGATCTGTTCGCGTTCGGTCTGGACGAGCCGCGTGACGACGATGTTGAGGAGGAAGATCGACACCGCGACGAAGATCGGCGGCATGACCCGGCCCATGGTGCTGAGCTGCGCCAGTTCTTCCACGAGAAACTTGTTCGAGATCTGGTCGGCGCGCGAATAGGCGCCGGTGGCGCCGTAAGGCGCAAGGATGCGGTCGAGCGCGGCGATCAGGAATTCTTCATTGGCGTTCGGCGAAAAGGTCAGCACCGCTTCGTTGAAGGCGCCGTCGAGATCATAGGCGGCCTCCATCGCTTCTTCGTTGAGCCACAGGGCGGCGAAGCGGGCATCGTCGACCACGAAATCCCCGGGCGGCAGCGCGTAGATGAACTCTGGCGACAGGGCGAGGCCGGCGATGGCGAAGCTGTGGCGCACGCCGTTCATGGTGACGGAAAGGCTGTCGCCGGGCGCCAGCCCGTGCGCGTCCGCGAAGGACTTCAAGAGCAGGATTTCGTCCTGGCGTGTCGGGGAGATCATGCGGCCTTCGGAAAGGTGAACGCCGTTGATCGGCGCCGCCGCTTCCGGATCGAAGGACATGACGCGCGCGCTGATCGGCGCCGGCGCCTCGGGCAGGGTGACGAGTCCGCCGCCGCTGATCCGTCCTTCGACATCGTTGACCCCGGGCAGGGCGCTGATTTCCTCGACAATATAGTCCGGCGCGCGTTTCGCCGGGGCGTACATGTCGGCGAAACGGTAGCGCTCGTAATAGGCGCGCATGGTTTCGTCGAGGGAGATCATCATGCCGTGCGACATGACGAAGAGCGAAATCCCGGCGGCGATGACGAAAATGATCGCCGCCGCCTGGCCCTTGATGCGCCAGAGGTCGCGCAGGAGTTTCCGGTCGAGAATGCTGGCGAAAGCGAGCATGAAGATCACCAGCTGATTTCGTCAGGGGAGACTTTGTGATCGTTTTCGATCACTTCGCGGATCTGGCCGTCCGCGAAATGGATGACGCGGTCCGCCATGGCCGCGGTCGCCGCCGCATGGGTGATGATCAGCGTCGTGGTGCCAAGGCGCGTATTGACCTCCTGTAGCGCCTTTAAAACGCCGACGCCTGTCTTGCTGTCGAGGGCGCCGGTGGGTTCGTCGCAAAACAGGACGGTGGGGTTCTTGGCGATGGCGCGGGCGATGGCGACGCGCTGCTGTTCGCCGCCGGAAAGCTCCGAGGGAAAATGCGTGGCGCGCGGGGTGAGGCCGACGAGGTCGAGCGCCTCCATGGTCGGCATGGGATCGGTTGCGATCTCGGCCACAAGGTCGACATTCTCATGAGCCGTCAGGCTGGGCATGAGATTATAGAACTGGAAGACGAAGCCCACATGACGGCGGCGATAGGCGGTGAGACGCCGGTCGGTCATGGCGGTTAATTCGTCGTCCTGAAAATAGGCCTGGCCGCTCGACGCCCGGTCGATGCCGCCGAGAATGTTCAAAAGGGTGGACTTGCCGCTGCCCGACGGGCCGAGGAGAACCACAAGTTCGCCTGAGGGGATCTCGAGATCGACGCCGCGCAGGGCGTGCACAGCCGCCGGCCCTTCGCCATAGACTTTCGACAAGTCCGAGGTGCGAAAGGCGAGCTTTCCCGGTGCGGTCTGGACGGCGCTTTCGGACATGCCGGCGCGGCGCTCCCTGAATTGCAGACAGGTGCACGATACCAGCCCGCTGTTTAAGATTTTTCATCTAGATCAAGGATGGCCGCGATGAAAACAGGCGGCGCCGGCTCGATCGCGCGCCGCGCCGCCCCCGCGCAGTGTAAGGCGTTGAAATAGCGTTATGATTTAGCCGCTTGTCGTGCCTAGAAGGAAATCTGCGCGGAAATGCCGTAGCTGCGCGGGCTCGAGCGGAAGGTGTTGTAGCCGATAAAGCCGTAGCCGGAGACGGCGACGTCCCGGTCGGTCAGATTGCGGCCCCACAGCCCGAGTTCGAGCCCGGCCGCGTCGAGATAAAGCGTCGCCGCCGCGTCGAGCGTTGCATAACCGCCCTGGCGGCGCGCGGCGAGCCCTTCCGCATCGAGATAGATCGCGCTTTTAGCCTTGGCGTTCGCCTGGAGCGCCGCGCGCATTTGTTGCGCCAAACGCCATTCATAGCGCGCGAAAAGGGTTCCCGAGATTTCCGGCGCGAAGGGCAGGGGATTGCCGTCAAAGAGGGCGGCGTTGCCGGCGCCGTCGCTGTCCTGGCGGATTTCCGTTTCGAGCCAGGTGACGCTCGCCGCGAGATCGAGCCCGCTTGCCGGGGACCAGCTTGCATCGGCGTCAATGCCATAAGAGACGGCGGCGTCGAGATTGGAAAGCGAGTTGGAAGTAATGCGTCCGCCGCCGGGCAGCGAAAAGTCGACGAAGATACGCGCCTGCGGATCATTATAATCCTGATAGAAAAACGCAGCGCTGAATGTTGCGGTCTCGCTGGCGGTTTTAAAACCGAGCTCGTAGGCGTTGACGGTTTCCGCGCCGAACAGGCCTTCGTCCTGCCAGTGCGTGGCGTTGTTCTGCACCTCGCCGTTAAAGCCGCCGCTTTTATAACCGCTCGCGAAAGAGGCGTAGACGGATGTTTCGTCGCTGACAGCGTAGCGCAGCGCCGCATTGCCCGTGAAGCGGTTTTCCTCGATCTGGTTTTCGCCGATGGCGGGGCCCAGCCCGTCGCGATTGTTCAGGCCCTCAACGCCGTCGTCAAAGACGTGAAGGCCATAGCCTTCGCCTTCGATATCTTCATAGGTGTAGCGGCCGCCAAGGGTTAGCGTCAGGCGGTCAGTGAGATCGATATCGTTATAGGTAAAGAGCGCGGCGGTTTTGCGCGTCTGCTCGATATGGGTGAGAAGCGACAGCGCCGCGCCCGGAGAGGCGGGGTCCCGGCCGACACGGCCCGCCGCGCCCACATAGGGGCAGGTTCCAAGCAGCGTTTCGGGATCGAGGGCGCCGCACCAGATAAGATAGTCCTGAGAGAAATCCTCCCATGCGGCGTGGGCGCCGATGAGGAGATTGACGCGGCCGATCTCGGTTTGCGCGCGCAACTCTTCGCTGACTTGTGAAAAGTCTCTGTCGTAATGGAGGTTGGCGTTGAGATTAGGATCGCCGAACGGCGCCGGAGTTCCGTCAAAATCGAACCCGTAGTCTTGGCTGTAGCCTTCAAAGGCTGTGAGCGAATAGAGCGACCAGCGGCCCGCCTGCGTCTTTCCCTCAAGCGAGGCGCCGTAAAAGGCGTTGTTCGTATCCTGAACGCCGTCGCCTTCGGAAGAGATTTCATGCCGGCCGAGATCGAGGCTGTCATTCAAGGGCGTCGCATTGACGCCGTTGTCTTCTTCATAATGTCCGCGCAGCAGCAGGTAGGCGTCGCGGTCGAACTCGTAATTCAGCGAGGCGCGCAACCCGAACTCGTCGCGCACGCCGCCGGCTTCTTCGGGCCCGCGGGGGACGGCAGGATCGCTTTGCACATTGTCGAGGGCTGCGTCTTCGGAAAGGTACCGTCCGGCGATGCGGGCCGAGAGACGGTCCGTGAGGGCCGTTCCGACTGCGCCCGCAAGGTCGATGCGGTCGAACCGGCCGTAAGAGGCGCGCAGGTAAGATTGCTGATCCTGAGACGGGCGGACGGTGAGGAAATTGATCGCGCCCGATGAGGCGTTACGGCCGTAGAGCGTTCCTTGCGGCCCTTTCAGCACTTCGATGCGTTCAAGATCGTAAAGGAACAGGCTTGTCTGGACATTCGTGGCGAGAAAAACACCGTCGGCGTAAATTGCGGCGGCGGTGGGCGTCAGGGCCTGGTGATCGACGGCGCCGATGCCGCGGATCTGAAACGCGATCTGCGAGCCGTTGGCGACCGCCGCGTCGACGCCGGAAAGATAACGCGTCACGTCTTCGGCGCCGTTCAGGGTTTGCGCGTCGTTAAGGCGCGCGCCTGTGATCACATTGATGCTCGCCGGCACATCCAGAAGCGGCTGCGCGCGGCGTGTGGCCGTCACGACAAGCTCGTCGCGCTTGTCGAGAGCGAAGGCGGTGCTATGTGATGTAAGAAGAAAACTAACAAGTGAAGATAGAATAAGTGAATAACGCGGCACAGTCTGCAAACCTGTAATATTGAAGGCGATGAAGGACGCCTATGCCTTCATCCGCAGACGGAATCAACCGCCCGGCATTGTCTTTCGGTGAGGGGAATAAAAGGCGTGCGCCGCGCGCTGGACTCATCGGCTGATGAGCTGGCGCTGCGCGCTATTTTTTCGCGCGCGCCGGCTTCGCTAGAGCGCGCCCGGTGAAATGATAGCGCTTTTCTACTGCGATGCGTCACGAGCTTTCGGATACGTTTGCGTGGCGTTGTGTTGCTTTGGCGCAACGTGACGAAGGCGTGCATTGGGTCCGGCATGGCCGTTGAAACCGGCCGGTCTTTAAAATCCAAGATTTTCTTTTTCGTAAGGGTGCGCATTGGCTGCGCAAATCCGGCCATTTATCGGGTCCGGGCATACAGATTAAGACAAATTGCGGCGTCTTTTTATACGGGCTCTTACCGTCCTGCCGCCTATTTCCCGAAGGGTAGGCAGGGAATGGGCGAGACGATGCGTGTGCGCAATCTTTTTAAGGTGACGCGGAAAAGCGCCGCATGTTCGGCGGCGGTCTTTCTGCTTGCGGCGTGTTCGGGCGCCGGCGATGACGGCGAAGCGCCGGCGGATACGCCGCCCCCGCCGCCGGCGTCGAGCGCGATGACCACGGAGGAAGCTTCGCGCTTCCTGTCGCAGGCGACCTTCGGCCCTTCCGAAGCGGACATCGAAGCGCTGACGGCGTCGGGCGTGTCGGCCTGGCTGACCGCTGAATTCGCAAAGCCGCAGGAATCTATTCTTGAAGACGTGCTGATTGCGGAAGCCGCCGGCGGCGGCGTCGGACCGGATGCGCTCGCGGAAGCGTTCTGGACGCGCGCCATCCTCAGCGACGACCAGTTGCGTCAGCGCGTCGGCTATTCGCTGTCGCAGATTTTCGTGGCGTCGTTCACCGACTCTCAGCTTGCGGATCATCCGATCGCGATGGCGAACTATATGGACATCATGTCCGCGGGCGCGTTCGGCAATTTCCGCCAGACGCTTGAGAACGTCACCTACAGTCCGGCCATGGCGATGTACCTCACCTATCTGCAAAATCAGAAAGCCGATGCGGAAGGCGAAGTGGTTCCCGACGAGAACTACGCCCGCGAGGTGATGCAGCTTTTCACGATCGGCCTCCTCGAGCTCGACGCCAACGGCGAGCCGCGGCTTGACGGCATGGGCGATCCGATTGAGACCTATGACAATGACGACGTGACCGAACTGGCCAAGGTTTTCACCGGGCTGAGCTGGGCCGCGCGCACCAGCTTCTTCGGCAACGCGCAAACGCTCGAGTCCGAATATCTGCCGCTTGTCATGTTTGAGCAGCATCACTCGGCGGAGCCGAAAAGCTTTCTCGGCACGACCATTCCGGCGAATACGCCGGGCGATCAGAGCATCTCCCTCGCGCTCGACGCGCTCTACAATCACGCGAACACGCCGCCCTTCATTTCCCGCCAGCTCATTCAGCGTCTCGTAACCAGCAATCCGAGCGCGGCCTATGTCGGGCGCGTCGCCAATGTTTTCCGCAGCGGCGCCTATGTGTTGCCCGACGGAAGTTCTGTCGGAAGCGGCGTGCGCGGCGACATGCGCGCGGTGGTGGCGGCGATCCTGCTCGATCCGGAAGCCCGCGACCCCGCCAATATGAGCGATCCGAGTTTCGGCAAGCTGCGCGAGCCGGTCCTGCGCTTCACCCATTGGGCGCGCGCGTTCGGCGTCGACGAGACGGACACCGACGACGCCCGGATTTTGCGCAACACGTCGGCGCCGTCGCGGCTCGGCCAGCAGGCCTACCGGTCGCCTTCGGTCTTCAATTTCTATCGGCCGGGCTTCGTCCTGCCGGGTTCCGAAACGGCGGAGGCGGGGCTCGTCGCGCCGGAGTTGCAGATCACCACCGGGTCGAGCATCACCGGCTACGCCAATTTCATGGAAGGCTTCATCCTCCAGCGCGTTTCCGATGAAAGCTATGTGCCGGACTATTCGGCCGAACTGGCGCTGGCGGACAATCCCGGGGCGCTGGTCGATCATCTCGACGACATTCTGACCTATGGCTCGCTCAGGGCGGAAAGCCGCGACCGGATCGTTCAGGCCGTGAGCTCCGTCGGGGGCGAGCCGGAAAACCGCGTGGAGGCGGCCATCCTGATGATGATGACCTCCGCCGACTACATCGTTCAGCGTTAATTCAAGGGGCGTCGCATGAATCCCTCAAGACGGCATTTTCTGAAAACCGCGGCCGCGCTTTCCATGACCGGGGGCGCCGGCTTCGCTCTCGATCTGGCGCGCTTCAATGCTTTCGCCGCCCAGACCGGCGGCTATCGCGCGCTCGTCTGCGTGTTCTTGTTCGGCGGCATGGATTGCCACGACACGGTGATCCCCTACGACACCGCGAACTACAATCAGTATGCGGATATCCGCAGTTCGCTGTTCGACAGATATGACGATCTCGATGGCGGCTCGACGCGCGCGCGAGACCGCCTGTTGCCGATGGCCCTGGCGAACGCCGCGGATTTCGGCGGGCGCGAGTTCGCCCTGCCGCCGGAGCTCGGTCCCTTGCACGAGTTGATGGACGACGGCGCCTGTTCCGTCGTCTCCAATGTCGGGCCGCTTGTGGTGCCGGTGACGCGCGAGCAATTCCGCAATCGCTCGGCGCCGCTGCCGCCGCGCCTCTTCTCCCATAACGACCAGCAGTCCGTCTGGATGGCCTCGCAGCCCGAAGGCGCGCGGTTCGGCTGGGGCGGGCGCCTGGCTGACGTCATGCTCGCCGCCAACGCCAATTCGGACTCGACCTTCACGGTGGTTTCAACCTCAGGCAACCAGGTCTTCCTGTCCGGACAGCTGGCGGGGCAGTTCGAAGTCGGCTCCAACGGCCCCGCCGTCATTCGCGGCATCGACAACAACAGCTATCTGTCTTCCGACGCGCTGCCGGCGCTTTACGAGGCACATCTGCGCGCCGAGAACGAAAGTCTCGCCAATATTTTGCAGCGCGACTATGTGAACGCCGTCGGGCGTTCCATCGACGCCAACCGGACTTTGAGCGAATCCTTCGATGCGCCGGCGCCGTTTGCGACGGTCTTTCCGGAAAGCCGTCTCGGCCAGCAGCTTCAGGTGGTGGCGCGCGTCATCGCGCAGCGCGCGGTGCTCGGCGTCAGCCGGCAGATCTTCTTTGTGGGCATTGGCGGCTTCGACAGCCATTCGGGACAGGCGAACGCCATTCCCGCCCGCCATGCCGAGATCGCGAGCTCCATGCGCGCCTTTTACGATGCGACGACGGAAATGGGCGTCAGCAATGACGTGACGGCGTTCACGGCGTCGGATTTCGGCCGCACCCTGACCGTCAACCGCGACGGCACCGACCATGGCTGGGGCGCTCACCATCTGGTCGTCGGCGGCGGCCTTGCCGGCAACCGCATGCATGGCGGCTTTCCGCAGCCGGTGCTGGGGCATGACCAGGACGCGGGCAACGGCCGCCTCGTGCCGACGACGGCGGTCGATCAATATGCAGCCACCTTCGGGCGCTGGTTCGGCCTTAACGACACCGAGCTCGACGACGCGCTGCCGGGCTTAAGCAATTTCACGACGCGGGACATCGGCCTTTTCACCGGCGTTGCGGTTTAACGCGCCGAAGGCGAGGGAATAGGGGCGACGCATGATCATGAAACCAGCGCTGATGGCGGGCGCAGCCGCGCTCAGCCTTGCGACCGCTGCGGCAGCGCAGGATGGCGTCTTCGTTTCGCCGCCGGGCCTGTTGCGGGACCGGCCGCTCGAAACCATGCGGCTGTGGGAAAAGCCGGGGGCGGCGGCGGCGATCGACGCCAATGATTACGCCGACAATTACGCCAATGACGCCGGCGACGCCTTCTTCTTCGCGCCGGGCGTTTCCATCAACAAGCTCGACATCGCCGAACCGCGCATCGTCATCCGCGGCTTCAGCATGGGCAACCGCGCCCAGCGCGCCACGGTGAACGTCTTTCGCGACGGCGCGCCGTTGACCGACATTCACGGCGATACGAATCTCGCCGAAGTCGACCTGCTCGCTGTTTCCGAGGTGAATGTGTTTCGCGGCGGCGGCGGCGATCTGAAGTTCGTCGGCGACAATCTCGGCGGCGCCGTCAATTTCATCTCGCCCACCGGCCGTACGGCGCGTGCGCCCTTCGCCGCGCGTTTCGACGCGGGCGCGACGGTCGAAGGAAAACTCGGCGGCCAGGCCCATGCGGAAATCGCGGCGGTCGCCGGCGCGTTCGACTATTTCGCCAGCCTGACCGGGCGTTACGAAGACGGCTTTCGCGACAACAACCAGCGCATCGACGCGCTGTTCAGCGGCAATATCGGCTATGTGGCCTCGTCCGTTTTCAGCACGCGCTTTTACCTGGACGCTTCGCGCAGCGACGACGAGTATGCCGGCGGCCTCAACGAGGCGCAGCTTGAAGACGATATTTCCCAGGACATGCCGGCGATCACGCTGGGCCCGCTGTTCCCCGGCGGTCCGATCATCGAATTCGCCGGCAGCGCCGGCGACAGCGATCTCGGCCGCGAACTGACCACGGCGCGCGTCGCCAATGTCACCAATTTCGAGATTTTCGGGGTCGGTTTTGAAGGCGGCGGTCACTATCTGCGCCGCGAGGTCGTCGCGCCCCAGATCGATTTCGCGGGCGTCCTTGATGAGAGCGGCGCCGAATGGGGCGTCAATCTGTCGGCCCGCCGGAAAGTCCGGCTCTGGATCTTCGATACAGATCTGCGCCTTGGCGGGACCTACGGGTCGGGCTCGAAAGACGTTGACTGGTATGAGAATCTCGAGGGCGACAAGGGCGACCTCACGGCCGCGACGATCCAGAAGTCGAAAAGGATTACGGGCTTTGTCGAGGCGGCGATCAGCCCGGTCAGCAAGCTGGTGGTCGATATCGGCGCCAAATTCATCAAGGTCGAGCGCTCGCTGACCGTCGACGGCGACCCCGACGTCGCTGACTATACCGGCGTCGCCGCCCGCGGCGGCGTCACCTATCAGCTCGTGAAAGCCGTCCAGGTCTTCGCCAACGCCGCGCGCAGCTATGAGCCGCCTTCCTTCGGGGAGATCGTTTCCGGCGACCCGGAAGACATCATCGGCCTCGAAGAGCAGGACTCCTTTTCCTATGAGGCGGGGCTGAGAGGCCGGGTCAATGACTGGGTCGGCTGGGACATCGCCTATTTCAGGACCTCGATCGAAGGCGAGATCATCAATGTCGAGGAGCCGGAAACCAACGGCTTCGGCGACGCGCTCGTGAATATCGACAAGACCAGCCACAAGGGCATCGAGGCGGGGCTCGACATCAATTTCTTCCCCGGCTCCTTTTCCCGGTCCGGCAACGCGCTGACCCTGCGCAATGTCTACAACTACAACAATTTCCGGTTCGTCGATTCCGGCTTTCGCGGTCTGGACGGCAACCGCATGGCCGGCTTGCCCCAGCATGTCTATCGCGGCGAGCTGCGCTACAGCGCGGGCGACAAGTGGTTCGCGGGCGTGAATGTGGAGCTTGGGGCGGGCGCTTATTACGCCGATCACGAAAACGAGGTCTCCGCGCCGGGCTATACGGTCGTCGGCTTCAGCGCCGGCTACCGCATGGGCGACAATCTGGAGATTTACGCGTCGGGCGAGAATCTCACCGACGAAGCTTACGCCGGTGGTCTGACGCCGGTGCTGTCGCAGGAGCTTTCGGACGGGCGCATTTACACGCCGGGCGTCGGCGCGTCTGTCTATGGCGGCGTGCGCTACCGATTCTGAGAAATAGCATTCTAGGTCAGTTGCGACGGGCTTATAACAGGATCATTCCTAGGACCAATCATGCGTTTTGTACGTTGGGCCCGTCTTTTCGCGCATTTCACATCCGCCCCGCGCGGAAGTCAATTTCGACAAAAGGCGAACTCGAATCCTTCCTGAATGTGACGGTTACGAATGTAGATTGCGCAAAACATGCTGCAAGCCGGTCACGGTGAAAATGATAATTAAAACAGTCCTTGCTCAAAACCGGCGCGCCGGGTTTTCGCGATGGCGCCGTCACTCAGCCATTTTGCGTTGATCTTCAAGGAGTTGAATCAGCCGCAGAAATGATGCTGCGACGCAATAATATTTGCCGCATACGCGAAGCCGTTGTTGCAATGACGCTACATCCAAAAAAATGTTTACTCCGCGTTAATATTCTGCGCACGGAGAATTTTGCCTCGGCGATGCGCGGATGCGCGGCGCGCACTTCCGGAATCATTATTGAAGGCGTGTTGAAAGCAAGTCATGATACTCAAGGAGTCCGGGGGGATTTCTCTAATGATGAGGCGTTGCACAGCGCCCCGGGCTAAGGGTTTTGCGTTCCCGCGGCGGCTGTTTCGGCAGCGGCGGGCGAAAGTTTTGGAGCGTCCGGTGCTCGTCATGTTGGAAAAAGTCGGGATGTCCGGTCGGCCAATCTCTTCGCAGAGTCAGGCCGCCGTCAGCGCTCCAGATGTTTCTCACCGCATCCGGGCCGGCGCAACCGGAAGGCTTCTGCGCGCCCGATCGCGCCGCGCTGCGCGGCGGCTATTTCTTCCTTGTCCAGACACCGCTCCGCCCAGTCTTGGTAAGGAATTATAAAGGATAAAAATAAACAAAGGCGTTAACCAACTGATCTCAAAGAAGGGAAGGGAATCATGAAAGCCAATTACTTGAGTTCAACTTTAAGCCGGCGGGGATCTATTCTCCTCGGCGCATCCCTGGGGGCGATGGCGCTTTCCGCGCCCGCGGCCGCCCAGGAAGTGGAAACGGTTCCGGATCAGGAACTGTCGACGGAAACCCGCGACACGGTCGTCGTGACGGGTTCTCGCATCGCGCGGCGCGACTATCAGGCCACAAGCCCGATCGTGACCGTCGAGGAGGACCTGTTCGAGAATACCTCCACCACCTCCATCGAAGCCCAGCTTAACAAGCTGCCGCAGTTCACCTCGACCCTCGACACGCCTTACGACGCCGGCGACATCCAGCCGACCTCGACCGAAACGCCGGGCACGGCGTCGGTGGCGCTTCGCGGCCTCGGGGCCAACCGCACGCTGACCCTTGTCGACGGACGGCGCGCAACGCCGGCCAACGCGCGCGGCGTCTTTGACATCAACGCGCTTCCGGCTGCGGCCATCGAGCGGGTTGAGATCATCACCGGCGGCGCCTCGGCGACTTACGGTGCGGACGCGGTCGCGGGCGTCGTCAACTTCATCCTGAAGGACGACTTCCAGGGCCTCGACTTCGACACGCAATATTCGACGACCGAAGCCGGCGACGGCGACGAGTTCAATGTCAGCGTCCTGACCGGCGCGAATTTTGACGACGGCCGCGGCAATGTGATGTTTGGCATGGAATATTACGACCGCAAAGCCGCCTACCGGCGCAACCGCGACGCCTTTATCGACTCCTGGTCGAGCCCGGATGTCGGCGGCGTCCAGTTCTTCCCGCCGTTCCCGCTTTACGGCATCGGCGGCGCCGGAGACGGCTTCCCCACCAACGCCGCTCTCGCGACGGTGTTTCCGGAAGCCGCGCCCGGCTCGATCCTGAACGTTGTCGGCGACATCGCCTTCTTCCCGACGGGCAGCAACCCCGCCAACGCCGAAGCCTTCTCGGGCATCGGCCTGTTCGCGGGCGTCAATACGGGCGGCGCCTACAAGTTCCCCGGCGAGATCGACGGCGTGGAGTATTTCACCCAGTCGAACGGCGTCATCGGCATGAACTTTGTCGACGAGCTTGCGGCGCTGCCGCTTGATCGCTGGAACTTCTTCGGCAGCAGCGAATACGAGCTGACGGACAATATCACGTTCTACACCCAGGGCTACTTCGCCCGGTCGAGCGCGCGCACCATCCAGCAGGCCTCGCCGGCGGGCAACAACTGGGGCACCGTCGTTCCTTATGGCGACGACCTCTATGAAGGCAATCCCGATCTCGGCATTCCGTCCTCGCTGAACGACGACGGCACCACGACCCATGCGGACTATCTCGCGGGCGGCCTTTACGGGCTCGACTGCGATCCCATGGGCGGCTGTACGAACTCGGAAGTGTTCCCGGTTCCGGACGAACTGGCGCTTCTTCTCGACAGCCGGACGGCCATTCCCGACGGGACAGGCCCGAGCCTGGCGAACAGCCCTTACCGGCTCGGCACCTATCTCGACTATCTCGGCAACCGCGTCTCTGAAACCGACAACTTCACCTTCCAGGCGCTGGCCGGTTTCCAGGGCACGCTGCCCTCTCTCGGCTGGGACTGGGAAGTCTACGGCTCCCACGGCCAGACGCGCGTGAACTCGCTGATCACCGGCGTCGCCTCGCTGCAGCGCCATCGCGCCGTCATGACCGCGCCGAACTACGGCCGGAACTTCTCCCTGCGCGGCAACCAGCTGCTTCAGGGCTTCGGGGGCGCCACGGGCACCTGTACGTCCGGTCTTAATCCGTACACCACGGGCACCATCACCGATGACTGTAAAGAGGCGATCGCCGCCGATTTGCGCAACTCCAGCGACATCACCCAGAGCATCGTCGAGGGCACGGTCACGGGCGGTCTCGTCGACCTTCCCGCCGGTGAGCTGCAATTCGCGGCCGGCGCCGACTATCGCCGCCTGAAGTTCGAATTCTCGAACGACACGCTGACGACGCAAGGCCGCTCCTTCCTCGATCAGGCGATCGGCATCTATCCGAGCGGCAACTCGGAAGGCGAGATCGAGACCGTGGAAGGCTACGCGGAAGTTCTCGTGCCGGTGCTGTCGGATATGCCGATGGTGCAGCAGTTCAATCTTGAACTCGGCGCGCGTTATTCCGATTACAACACGACCGGCGGGGACTGGACTTACAAGTTCCTGGCTGATTGGGAAGTGACGGACTTCATGCGTCTGCGGGGCGGGTATAACCGCGCCACGCGTTCGCCGAACATCGCGGAGCTCTTCCAGGCGCCGCAGCAGACCTTCGGCGTCGCGGCCGCTGGCGACCCGTGCGCCACCGGCAATACGAGCTCTTACTCGGCGAACCCGGCGACCAACTCCGACGCCGCGCAGGTGGAGGCGCTCTGCCGCTCTCTCATCGGCACGACGGCCGGGGCCACCGGCTTCTACGCCAACCCGCAGAACCAGTCGGGCGGCGCAGCCTTCGTCTTCACCAACAGCGTCGGCAACGACAGCCTGACGCCGGAGACGGCGGACACCTGGACGGTCGGCGCCGTGTTCTCCTCGCCGTCCGAAAACCCCTGGTTGTCGGGCGCGCGTCTCAGCGTCGACTACTACAACATAAAAGTTAAAGACGCGATCGGCGTTCAGACCGCCGATACGGTCCAGCGCCAGTGCTTCGACCCGATCTTTAACGCCAGCTACGATCCGAACGCGGAGTTCTGTCAGGCGATTACCCGCGACCCGGTTCTCGGCACGATCACGCTGATCCAGACCACATACACCAACGACGTGCGGTTCAAGACAGCGGGCATCGACATCACCGCGAACTGGGGCGTTGATCTGGAAGACGTCGGCATGGGCGTGCCCGGCCAGTTCAACCTCAACGTCATCGTGAACTACCTCCTGGCGATGGAAGCGTCGACGCTCGACGTTCTGCCCGTGGTCGATTATGTCGGCACGCTCGGGCCGGCCGGCGAGGGCGGGATCAACCCCGGCGCCGCCTACAAATGGCGTTCGTTCACTTCGGCCAGCTACAGCAACGGTCCGGTCACGGTCGGCGTTCAGTGGCAGCACATGCCGCCGACAGACTCGATCAACGCTTCGGTCGATCCTGACACCGCCTTTACGGGCGCGCCGTCGCACAACATTGTGAACCTGAACGGTTCCTATGCAATCACCCCGGATGTGGTGCTGCGGGCCGGTATCGACAATCTGCTCGATAACGATCCGCCGCTCACCGAAGTCAACACCGCAGCAGGACCGGGCCAATTGTCCGGCGGCACGGTGGGTGTCGCTCAAACCGGCATCTATGACTTCCTCGGCCGCCGCTACTATGTCGGCCTTAAGGTCCAGTTCTAGGACCGGCTCCATCGACGAAGAAAAAGCGGCGCGAAAGCGCCGCTTTTTTTATGGGCTGCATGGGCCGCGCAGGCGTTGCGGCGGGGCGAGTGATCCTCGCGGCGAAATGATCGCGTCTGCGTTCCTTGCAAGGAACGAATTCATTCTTGGCGCCCTATGCCCCTGCGGCGGAATTATGCTCATATTATAGATTGCAACACCCGCCCGGCTGCAAAGTGAGCGGCGCTTATGACGGGCCGCGCTGGCGCCCTGATTGAAGAGTGAATGATGAGCGAGGCTTCCAAACTGGTCTTCGACATTGCGGGCTTCATCGACGGGCGGCGGCTTTCCGCGTTTAACTATAAGCTCATCATCCTGTCCTGGCTGATCACCTTTTTCGACGGCCTCGACATGATGATGATTTCCTATACGGCGCCCTACATGGCCGAGGGGATGGCGCTCGATCAGGGCATGCTGGGCAATGTCTTCAGCGCCGGTCTTCTCGGCATGACGCTCGGCGGTTTCGGTTTCGCCTATCTCGGCGACCGCATCGGCCGGCGCGACTCCATCGTCATCGCCGCCTTTTCCTTCGGCGTGCTGACCTTCCTGACGGGGTTTGCCCAGAATTACGAACAACTCTTGTTGTACCGTTTTTTCGACGGTCTCGCCATCGGCGGGATGCTGCCGCTCGCCTGGGCGCTCAATATCGAGTTCGTCCCGAAGCGCATCCGCGCCACTGTCGTGACGCTGATCATGGTCGGCTATTCCCTTGGCATCACATTCGCAGGGCCGCTCACCAATTGGGTTGCGCCCCATTACGGGTGGCAAGGCGTCTATTTCTTCGCGGGCGCCGGCACGCTGGTCTGCGCCGCCGCGCTGTTCTTCTTCCTGCCGGAATCGATCCGCTTTCTTGCGGCGCGGGGGCGCGATCCGGACAAGGTTGCGAACATCATCAAACGGCTCGACCCGGACGCCGCCGTCGGCGCCGAAACCCAATTCGTTCTCAGCGATGAGCCGACCTACAAGAAGTCCTTCCGCGTCTCGCAATTGTTCGAAGGCCGCCTCATGATGCTGACGCCGCTGATCTGGTTCGGCTATACGGTCTCGACACTGACGGTTTATCTCCATGCCAGCTGGGGGCCGATCATCCTTGAAAATCTCGATGTCGCGCGCCAGACCGCGGCGCTGGTCAGCTCCGCCGCCGCCGCAGCCGGCGCCGTTGCGGGCATGTCGCTGATGCGCTTCACCGACCGTCTCGGGCCTTTCGCGATCGCGGCGTTTCCACTCGCCAGCTTGCCGGTGCTCTTGGTGATGGGCGTGGTGCCGATGCCCACGGACCTATTTCTCGTGATCAATGTCCTTATGGTGGCGCTGATTTCCGGCGGCAATTACGGGATTTTGAGCATCGCCAGCATTTATTATCCGACGGCGATCCGCGCCAATGGCGGCGGCTGGGCGGCGTCGGTGTCGAAAATCGGCGGCGTGGCGGGGCCGATCCTCGGCGGCGTTTTCCTGTCGAGCGGCCTGCCGGTGATCAAGATCTTCCTGTTCATGATGCTGGGACCGTCCTTGCTCGCCCTGTCGGTGATAGGCATCGGCGCCGTGGTGCGCGGCATGAAAGCCGAAGAAGAAGAGGTTCTGGCCGCGGCGAAAGCCTAGAGACGGACGGCCGCACAGATGAGACTGTCATGCGGCGGGATATTGTTGATTGGCAAGAACAAGACGCCGGAGAACGGCGCAGCGTAAGAATATCGGAGGAACGACATGACGGCTGACGCGCAAACGCCGGCGGAAGACGAATCGGACTTTTCCATTCGCAAAATGAAGATCGCGTTCGCGATCCTGGTTGGAACGCTGTTCGGTTCATCCATCCTGCCCTTCATGGCGATCGCATTCCTGACCTTGCCGATGACGGAGGAATTCGGCTGGTCGCGAACGCAGTTTTCCGGCGGTCTGACCTCGATGATGGTGGTCGGCTCGATTTCCGCGCCGATTTTCGGGCGTCTCGTCGACAAGATCGGCGTGCGCGTGATGATCATCGGCGGCACAGTGGTTGTCGCGCTGATCACCATGGCCCTGTCGCTTCAGGACGGATCTCTCTGGCAGTTTTACGGGGGCTTCGCCATTCTCGGCATCGCCGGCACCACGGCCATCGGGTATTCCAAGGTCATCGGCGCGCTCTTCAACAAGCACCGCGGCAAAGCGCTCGCGATTTTCGGCATCGAGTCGAGCATAGGGGGCGCGCTGGCGCCGCCGATCATTCAGGGGCTGATTTCCAACTATGGTTGGCGCGGCATGTTTGTGGGGCTGGGCCTTATCATGCTGGCGGTCGTGCCGATCCTGTTGGTCTGGCTGAAAGAGCCTGAAGCGCCGCTGCCGCCGAAAAGCGCGCAAGGCCCGGCGCCGTCTGATGCGGCGTCGCAAGGTGCGAATGAGGCCGCCCCGCAGGAAACGACGCCCACAGGCGCGGCCCCGGCTGCGCCGGCTTACGAGCCGCCGGGCCTTACCGCGGCCGAAGCGCTCAAGACCAGGGATTTCTGGTTCATCCTCACGGCCAGCTTTATCGCCATGGCGCCGGCTTTCGGGTTGCAGCCGCATCTTATTCCGTATTTTGTGTCGCGCGGCATCAGCGTGGAAACGGCGTCCTGGGTTCTGTCCTTTTCGCAACTCGCCATGGCGGCGGGCGCCATCGCCGGCGGTTTCCTGCTCGACAAATTCGACACCGCGAAAATCGCTGCGCCGTTCAGCTTGCTGACGGCGATCGGCCTGTTGCTGTATCTCTTGTTGTTCGGCGGCGCTGCGGGCGTTGCGATCCTGTTCTTTGCGACGGGCCTCATCGGCTTCGCCGGCGGCGCCAAGCGTCCCATGGGCACCTTGTTTCAGCTGCGCTTCTTCGGCCTCAAAGCCTTCGCGACGCTGGTCGGCATTCAGGCGCCGGTGCAGGCCTTCTGCATGGGCGTCGCGCCGCTGCTCGTCGGTCTTTATTACGACCGCTTCGGCACATACGGGCCGGTTTTCGTCTTCATGTCCTTGCTGATGGCCATCACCATCTTCCTCTATCTGGGCCTTGGCCGGTACCGGTTCGCGAAAGACCTGACGCCCTATGACGCGGCGGCGAAGGCGCCGCTTGTGGGCCAGCCCGGGGGCGTGCCGGCGCCCGGCGCTCTGCGGCAAGGCGCGGAATAAACTTTGCGCATCCATGAAAACCGCCGCCATTCGTTGAATGGCGGCGGTCATGCATTTCAGGCGTTTTTGCGCTGCGCCTATTCCATGAGCTGCACGCGCACCGAGGGCTGCTTGCCGAAGTAAAGCTTGCGCCCGCCCATCATGCTGCGTTTGATTTCAATCGTGTCGCCATGTTCGGGCGGCCGGAAGGTCGGCGAGGTTTCGGTCAGCCGCCAGCGCATGCCGTTGTCCATGACGATCACCCAGAAGCCGGCGGCGGTCTCCACCGAGCCCGCGACGCGATAGGTCCCTGTGTCGTTATGTTCCGGCGCCTCGGCGCGGGGCGCCGGCGCAGGCTGAGCCGCCGGCGTCTGTTGCGGGGCCTCGGCCATGGAGGAGGGCGCCGCCGGCGCCGGCGATTCCATATCGCCGGCCATGGCCGCGCCGCCGCGCGCCGCTGTCACGGCCCTGTCGAAACAGGTGAGGCGCTCGAGATTGTCCACGATGGATTCGCAACTGAAAAACGGCGCGAGCGCTGCGTCGCGTTCGCTCTGTTGCGCGCTTGCGGGCAGAGCGGCAAGGGACAGGAGAATGGCGGGTGTGATCAGCCGGCGCATGGACGCTCCTTCGTTTGTGTGGCCAACCCCTGGCGTCGGCCTTTTCAAGGTCTGTTGACTATAACAAATCACCGCTTGCGGAAAACGCCTAATATGCTCGTGAAACGCTGCTTTTCGGCGCTGTTGCGATGCGGAAAGGCGTTCCCCGCGCCGACTGGTTTTGCGGAACAATCTGCCTTCCCATCGCGGATGGCGCCGGTCCGGTCCTGATCTAGGCTCCGGGCGAGTGACGACAAAAGCGCCGTCACGAGACGGCAAAGGGAAGGCAAGATGTTGAAAGATGTGAGCGGCAAAACCGCTTTTATCACCGGCGGCGCCAGCGGCATGGGACTTGGCATGGCGAAAGTGTTCGCCCGGCACGGCATGAATGTGGTCATCGCCGATGTTCGCCAGAGCGCGCTCGACGAAGCCATGTCGGAGTTCAAGGACACCAATTTCCCCGTGCATCCGATCAAGCTCGACGTCACCGACCGGGACGCCTGGGTCGAAGCGGCGGACGAAGCGGAGAAAATCTATGGAAACATCCATCTTCTCGCGCTGAATGCGGGCGTCGGCGTCGCCGGCAAGCCCATGCAGAACTGCACCTACAAGGACTGGGATTTCAGCATTGACGTCAATATCGGCGGCGTCGTGAACGGCGTCGTCACGCTCTTGCCGCGCATGTTGAAACATGGCGAGCCGGCGCATGTGGTGACGACCTCATCCACGGGCGGGTTTTCCGCGGTGGGCGGCGCCGGGCTTTACTGCACGACGAAATTTGCGGTCACGGGCATGATGGAATCCCTCGCCACCGATCTTCAGGGGACCAATGTCGGCGCCTCGGTGTTTTATCCGGGGCCGGTGAAGACCAGCCTTGGCCAGACGACCCATGAAGTGCGCCCTGCGCATCTGCGCGACGAGACGCCGCCGCCGGCCGGCGAAGCGCCGCCGCGCAACATTCCGCCTTTCGATCCGAATGTTTTCATGGATCCGGAAGAGGTGGGCGAGCGTGTCTTGCGGGGCGTTCAGCGCGGCGACCTTTTCATCATGTCGCATCCGGAATTCACGGACGGGCTTCTCGCGCGCAACAATGCGCTGGTGCGCTCGATCCCGAAAGATCCGCCGAATGAGGAGCGCGCAAAAGTCGTCAAGCTTTTCGGCACGCTGATCTATAACCCGATCTATGACGAACAGAAGGATGTCCCCGCGCTCGATTGAGCGCGGGATGTCAGTCGGCGCCTTATGACTGGGCGGCGTAACGCGCCATGGCGCGGCGATAGCTCTCGCCGTAAGGTTTGACGCCGAACCAGGTCACGACGCAGGCGAGCGGTGCGAGAATGAAGGCAAGCAACGCCATGGAATAGCGCAGCTGGTCTTCGGCGCCGAAGAGATAATCGGTGAACAGCGCGATGATCAGCGGCCCCGCCGCATAGCCAATCACGTTGAACACGAACTGGTAAAGCGCGCGCACCTGGCCGCGCATTTCCGCCGGCGTCACCACCTGAAGCGCCGCATTGCCGGGCGCAATGCCGATCGAGGCGATGAAGGTGTTGACGGCGTAAAGCCCGAGCGCAAGCCAGGCGTTATCCACTATGGGATAGGCGATGGCGAAGGGCGTGAGGCCGATTGAGGCGTAAAGAACGAGCCGCATATAGGCGTCATTGCGCCCGGCTTTTGCCCAGCGCTCTGAAATGAAACTGCCGAGCCATAATCCCAGCGGCGCCGTGCACAGGGAGATCAGCCCGAGCGCATAGGCGATTTCATGCGCCGCCCAGCCATGGGTGCGGATGAAAAGCGCCGGCAGCCACAGGACTGCGCCGTAACTCAACAGCACCTTGACGGCGAGGGACAGGAACATCGGCCCGTAGGTGCGCCGCTCGATCTTCAGATAGCGGAAGATTTCCTTCACAGGCAGGGCGGTCGCCTTGCCGTCGCTTTTCTTGAGCTGTCCTTTGCGTTTCGGTTCTTCCACCGTCGCCATCAGCGCGGCGACGACGAAACCGGGCAGGCTGACCAGGATGAAAACCATCTGCCAGGGCTTCAGCGCGCCGAGGACGGGCAAATTGATGACGCCGATAGCGGTAATGGCGGCGATCGCCGCGCCGCCGGCGAGATTGGAAATGCCGGCGCCGGCGACAAAACCGAGAGAATTGATGGCGAAGGCGCGGGGCAGCTTTTCCGGCGGAAAGCTGTCGGTGATGATGGAGAAGGTGGCGGGCGCGAACGACGATTCCCCGGCGCCGACGCCGACGCGCGCCCAGAAGAGATGCCAGAAACTCTGCGCCAGCCCGCATAGCATTGTTGCAAAGCTCCAGAAGACAATGCCGATGGAGATGATCATGCGGCGGCTGTGGACGTCCGCGAGCCGGGCGATGGGAAGGCCGAGAAAGGCGTAGAAAAAGACGAAGGCGAAGCCGGTCAGCAGCGAGAATTGCGTGTCGGAGAGATTGAGATCGGCTTTGATGGGTTCGACGAGGAGCGAAATGATGGAGCGGTCGAGCGTGGCGACCATCAGCCCTGCGGTGAGCACCGACAGTCCCCAGTAAGCACGGGCGGGCGAGGGCCAGTCGTCCTTTTTCTGTTCCATCGCTTCCTTCCCTCTATTGTTATTATTCATGACAATACATGCTCTGTTTAGTCGCAGTCTAAAGTTGCGCGGGGGCGCGCGCCACTAAAACCGGCGTGAGGCATGAAGGCAGGCGATGCTGGATCGGAAGCGCTGCGCAGCGGGTCGCGCCGGGGCCGGGCTTTCTTTCGGCTGGCGGCGCGGGCGGCGGTTCGGCCACATCTGTCACATCTTAGCGCGCCGGCAGGGACGTCTAATATGAACCTTGATACATAAAGGCAGGGCGAAAAGTATGTACACGAATGAAAAAGCGGCGCCTCTGCGCCCATGAACGCGACCGCCGCCTGACCAGTCGTCAGCGCGGTCGGTTGCGGCCGAATTCATCTCCGGAACGGAATTTCATAGGGTGGAGCGCCCCTTTGTCGCCTTTGTGACAGTTTTTTCGTGGAAAGACCCCTAGGGTCGCGCTCGTTTTCGGGGCCTTCGGCGCATTCTCCCCCAGCGTCCGGTTCCGGCGACGCTTCTATTCGCGGAGACGGCGCAGGCGGTGAAAGCCGGTGCGCCGTCTCCGCAATCCCGGCCTGATCTCCAGCCTTCGCAACCTCTTGAAATCTCGCACATGCAGCAAAGCGGTTGATTTGCGGCCCGGACCCTGCACAAATCGGGCGGAGAGCAGTGTTTGGCGCGTCGGCGCCCCAAGTGAAAGGCCTCCCCTCATGAAGACATCCGCAGCCCTTCTCGCCGCATCCGTGATCGCCCTCGTTCCGGCCCTGGGTCATGCTCAGGACGCGCCATCGGAGCAAGCCGTCGAGATCGCCCATAAATATGTGATCGTCGACGGCCATGTGGACGCGCCCTCGACCGTCGCGGACGGCGGCGGCGACCTCGCGTCCGGCGAGAAGACCGTGGACTTCGATTATGAGCGCGCCAAAAAAGGCGGGCTCGACGCGCCCTTCATGTCGATTTACGTGTCGGCGCAATATGAGCCCGTCGGCGGCGCCAAGGCGCGCGCGGATATCCTGATCGGCCTGATGGAAGGGGTCGAGGCGCAATATCCCGACAAGTTCGAAATCGCCTACAGCCCGAAAGACGTCCGCCGGATCTTCGAGGAAGGCAAGATCGCCCTGCCGCTCGGCATGGAGAATGGTGCGCCCATCGAAGGCGATCTCGCCAATCTCAAACATTTCTACGACCGCGGCGTGCGTTACGTGACGCTGGCGCATTCGCGCTCGAATCATATTTCCGATTCCTCCTACGATGAAGAAAAGCGCTGGGGCGGGCTTTCGCCCTTCGGTTTCGAAGTCGTTCGCGCCATGAACGATCTCGGCATCATGGTCGATGTCAGCCACTTGTCCGACGCCGCCATCGAGGACGTTCTGGCGACGACGCGCGCGCCGGTGATCGCGTCGCACTCGTCGCTGCGTCACTTCACGCCGGGCTGGGAGCGCAATCTGCCCGATGAACTCGCCACGAAAATCGGCGAAAATGGCGGCGTCATCATGATCGCCATCGGCTCAACCTTTCTCAACGAGGCCGCCAACAACTTCAACGAACCCATGGGCGCGGCGCGCGAGGCGGAGGAAGAACGCCTTGGCCGCGAGATGACGGGCGCCGAAAGGCAGGCTTTCATGGCTGCCTGGCTTTCCGACAATCCTTATCCCTTCGCGACGCTTGAGCAGGTGCTCGACCATATCGACCGGGCCGTGGAACTGGCCGGGATCGATCATGTGGGGCTTGGCACCGATTATGACGGCGTCGGCGACACCCTGCCGACCGGCCTCAAGGACGTCTCGACCTATCCGGTGATTATCGACGGGCTTTTAACGCGCGGCTATGACGAGTCGGCGATCGAGAAAATTCTCGGCGCCAATGCGCTGCGCGTCTGGGAAGAGGTCGAAGACGCGCGCAGAAGGCGGAAGTTCTAGACGGTTGATCCCGAAAACGGTCCGATTGCGCCGCGATGCTGTCGTAAAGGCATGCTAATCGCGGCGCATGGCTGACCTCGGCGTCCTCGAATACATCAAGCTCGGCGTTTATTACGCAAGCTATCTCTATTTTCCGGCGGCGGCGCTATTGCTCTGGCTGGCTGTGCGCCGGAAGGGCGCGCTGCGTCTCGCCGCCGCCGCCTGCCTGATCGCAGCCTCCTGCATCGCCTATGGGCGTTTTGTCGAACCGCGCATTCTGCTCGCCGCGGACCATGACATCGCGCTGAAATCCTGTGCGGACGAAAAAGGTGCGGCGCGGATCGCCGTCGTTTCCGACATTCACGCCGGCCTGTTCGCCAACGCTATGCCCGTCCGCCGGATTTCGGCGCGACTTGAGGCGGCCAATCCCGATCTCGTTCTGATCGCCGGAGATTTTATCTATTTTCCTGATACGGAGAAACTCGAACAGACCTTTGCGCCGTTCACGGTCATGCGCGCGCCCGTTTACGCCGTGCTCGGCAATCACGATATCGGCCTGCCGGGCCCGGATGTAAGCGAAGCCCTGAACAGCGCCTTGCCCAGGGCTGGCGTGACGCTGATCGAGAATAAGTCCGTGAAGGTTTCCGGCGACGGTTTCGAGTTCGAGCTCGTTGGTCTGTCCGACAAGTGGGGGCGTATGCAGGATCTGTCGCTCCTGACCGAGCATAGGCGGCGCCCGAGACTGGTGCTGACCCATAACCCGACGACGATTGAAAAGTTCCGCCCCGGCATGCGCGCCGATTTGCTGATCGGCGGCCACACGCATGGCGGTCAGATTCAACTGCCATTGTTGACTTGCGTGATCACCGGCGTTTGCGGCGACAGTGCATACGGCTTGCGCGAGGAAGCGGGCGTTTCGATTTTCACCACTTCGGGAACGGGCATGAGCGGTCTTCCCATGCGGTTTCGTGCGCCGCCGCGCATCGACATTCTTACTGTCAGTTATCGCGCTTGCGCTGATGTGGAAAACTCATTTTGAGACTCGCGATACACTTTCGCCCGTGCGTTTTTGAATTTTGTTTTGCGCATGAAGAAAAATCGTTTTTCGCAACCGCATGACAAATTTGTTTATTGCGCATCCCGTTTTCCTTTGTGTAAGTCCGCTGGCATCGTTTCTAAAAAATCCGTCTCACAAGAAAGGAAAGAGAATGTTCGATGAGTCGCGCGACGTTTCGTTGTTGGCTGAAATCAAGGACCATCTGGACGCGCATGGCGTCGGTTCGGCCATCATCGAAGATCATGTTGCGATCGGCCTGTCGAACACGGCCCTCAGTCCGGGCGGGCGAAGCGGCAAGATCGTGCGCGTCAAATCGCTGGACGAAGCGCGCTGCGCCGTCGGCTGCTGCTGCATGAAGGAGGCGCCGTAGCGGGCGCCAATTTGTGTTGCATGGCCGGGCGGGAGGTCTAGTCTTATCTCCCGCGAGGAGGCGGCCCTATGACAAGCTTGAAAAACAAAACCCTGTTCATCACCGGCGCGAGCCGGGGCATCGGTCTGGCGATTGCGCTGAAAGCCGCGAAAGACGGCGCCAATGTCGCCATCGCGGCGAAATCAGCCGAGCCCCACAAGCATCTGCCGGGCACCATCTACACTGCGGCCGAGGAGATCGAGGCGGCGGGCGGCAAGGCCCTGCCGATCATCTGCGACATTCGTTACGAGGATCAGGTTGCGGCGGCGGTGGCGCAAACGGTCGAAAAATTCGGCGGGCTCGATATCTGCATCAACAACGCCTCGGCGATTTCCCTCACGGGCACCGAAGCGACGGAAATGAAGCGCTGGGACCTGATGCATTCGGTCAATGCGCGCGGCACGTTTTTAACGTCGAAAACCTGCATTCCGCATCTCAAAAAATCCGACAATCCGCATGTTTTGATGCTGTCGCCGCCGCTCGACATGAGCCCGAAATGGTTCGCGGGCCACACCGCCTACACCATGGCGAAATACGGCATGTCCATGTGCGTGCTCGGCATGGCGGCGGAGTTTGCGAGCCAGGGGATCGCCTTCAACGCGCTCTGGCCGCGCACCGCCATTGCAACCGCGGCGGTGAAATTCGCGCTCGGCGGCGACGCGATGATGCAGGCCTCGCGCACGCCGGAGATTCTCGCCGACGCCGCGCATCTGATCCTGACGAAACCGGCGAAAGACTTCACCGGCAATTTCATCATCGACGATGAACTTCTCTACGAAAACGGCGTCACGGATTTCGAGAAATATCGCGTCGATCCCTCGAAAAAGCTCGCGCCCGATTTCTTTGTGCCCGACAACTCCACGCCGCCGCCGGGCGTCGCGGAAACCATGATGAAAGGCATGCTGGAATAAGCGGTGCGCGTCGCCTCTCTTCACATTCACCCCGTAAAGGCCATGCGCGCGGTCGATCTGACGCGCGCCCGGGTCGAGCCGCGCGGCTTTGAACACGACCGGCGCTGGATGGTGGTGGATGGCCACGGCAAGTTCATGACCCAGCGGGGGCGCCCGAAGCTGGCGACCGTCTCTGCGGCGGTGACGCCAGCGGGGCTCGCCTTGTCCGTCGAGGGCGGCGGGAGCATTGAGGCGGCGCGGCCCGGCGGGGCGGAACGCCGCGACGTCGTCGTCTGGGATGCGGCCGTCAGCGCCGCCTGCGCGCCGGAGGCCTCAGCCTTTCTTTCCGGCCTCCTCGGGGAAGAGGCGCATCTCGTCTTCATGGACGACAAGGCGCAGCGCTTGAAGGAAAGCGTGTGGACCGCCTCGCCGGCGCCGGTGAGTTTCGCCGACGCCTATCCCATCCTGGTGACGAGTACGGGCTCGCTGGCGGCGCTCAATCGCGACATCGAAGCCCATGGCGGCGCGCCGGTGCCCATGGCGCGGTTTCGCCCGAACATCGTCGTCGAGTGCGACGAGGACTGGCCGGAAGACAATTGGCGCAAGCTGAAGATCGGCGATGTCGAGCTCGATCTCGTCAAACCTTGCGACCGCTGCATTGTGACGCTCACGGATCAACGCACCGGCGCGCGCGAGAGCAAGGAGCCCATCGCCGCCTTGGCGCGCATTCACCGCTCCACCGACCCGCGCATCAAGGGCGTCATCTTCGGCATGAACGCCGTGCCGCGCGCGCTCGGCGAGATCGCCGTCGGCGACAGCGTTGAGGCTTTCTAAGCGCTAGTGGTGATGCGGCTCGATATTGATCTTGCCGCATTTGCCGCATTTGATCACTGCGCCATGGGCGTCGTGATGGGCGACATTGACGAGGAGCTTCGTCTTGCAGCCGCCGCAGCGATAGGTCTCGTCGCCGCCGCCTTCGCGCAGGGGCTTGCCGGCGGTGTGCGCTTCGATCTCGGCGCCTTTCGCGCGCTCCGGGTCGATGACGATCATGTCGAATTGCGGCATGGGCGGGATCCTTTCCTTGGGGTGAATGCAAAGCCGCTTTTGCCGTCCCTGACAAGTCTCTAGACTCCGATCCGGCGCAGCAGATGACGGGGCCGTCTTTTCCGGACCTGCGGGCGCGGTCGACGCCATGCTGGCGGACTGCCGCACGGGCCCGCGCGCCGCGCGTGTTGCGGCCGTGAAGACGCAGGAAGCGGCGGCGCCGGAGCCCGGCGGCGATTTTCAAATCCGCTCTTAGGCGCGTTTCCAAAGCGCGCGCGCGCCGGTATGGTGAACCTATGACCACGCTTCTTTACACCCACGCTTCCTTCGGGGCCCATGAGGTCCCGCCCGGCCATGTGGAGCATCCCGGCCGCTACGCCGCCGTCGAAAAGGCGCTGGGCCTCGGGGATTTTGCTTCGCTCGAACGGCGCACGCCGCCGCGCGCCGGCGCCGATCAGGTGGAGCTTGTCCACTCGGCGCGCTTTCGCGAACTGATCGAGGACAACGCGCCGGCGGAGGGCCTTGCGCAGTTCGATGCGGACACCTTCGCCGGCCCCCATTCCCTCGACGCGTCCCTGCGCGCCGCGGGCGGCGCCTGCGCCGCGGTGGACGCGGTCTTCAAGGGCGAGGCGACAAACGCCTTCATCGCCGCGCGCCCGCCCGGCCACCATGCCGAGCCCGAGCGCGCCATGGGGTTCTGCCTCTTCAACGGCGCCGCGATCGCCGCGCTCCACGCCCGCGCCGCCCATGGCGCGAAGCGCGTCGCGGTGATCGACTTCGACGTCCATCACGGCAACGGGACGCAGGCCGCCTTCTGGGACGACGAGAACGCCTTCTACGCCTCCTCGCACGAGTGGCCGCAATATCCGGGCACGGGCCGCGCCGAGGACCGGGGCGCCTTCGACAATATCGCCAACGCGCCCCTCGCCGGCGGCGAGGGGAGCGAGGCCTTCCGCCGCGCCTGGGGCGAGACGCTCCTGCCGGCGCTGTCCGATTTCGGGCCCGAGCTGATCGTCGTCTCCGCGGGCTTCGACGCCCACCGGGCCGACCCCCTGGGCGGGCTCCAGCTGACCGAGGACGACTTTGCCTGGGTGACCGGCGAACTCGCCGCCATCGCCCGGGACAAGGCCAAGGGGCGTCTCATTTCGATACTGGAAGGCGGCTATGACCTGCCGGCCCTGGCGTCGAGCGCCTCGGCCCATGTCAAAGCCTTGATGGAAGCGTGAAAACCGCGTCATAAGGGCGGCAAGGGCAAGGCAAGCACGCATCATCCATGACTGGCCGCATCATCACCGCACGCCACGGGCGTCCCAATCTCTCCCGTGATGTCACCATCACGGCGCGGGAATATGGCGAGTGGTGGGCGCGCTATGACGAAAGCGGCCTCCACCCGGACGAGCGCCCGCCCGAAAGCCTGATCAAACTGGCCGAAGGCGCCAAGACCGTCCTCTCCTCCACCCTGCCGCGCGCGATCGAGACGGCGGCCAAGGCGACCGGCGGCGCGCGCGAGGCGCCGGCGGACCCGATGTTCGTGGAGGCGCCGCTGCCGCCGCCGCCGCTGCCCGATTTCCTGAAACTGAGACCCGGCCATTGGGGCGTCGTCTCGCGCATCTTCTGGATGTTCGGCTACGCCCCGGCGGGCGTCGAGCACAACCGCGAGACCTGGGCGCGGGTCGACGAAATCGCCGCGCGCCTCGACGCGCTTTCGCAAAAGGGCGACGTGCTCCTGTGCGCCCACGGCTATCTCAACTGGATGATCGACCGGCGCCTTTTGCGCGCCGGCTGGAAACGCACCGAACGCGAAGGCGGCAACCACTACTGGTCCTGGCGCATCTATGAACCCGCGGGGGATAAGCGCGCAGTGGGCGCGGCTGCGGTGGCGGAGTAGGGCTCTCCGTTAGCTGTGCGCAATGTACGCAATTCCGACAATCAGACCTGCCCGCTAGTAATTAGTGTGATAGCGGCAATGATGTAGAGCCCAGCCGTCAGAATGCTGCCCAGCGACCGCACGTGATTGAGTCGGGTCCAGTCGCGGCCATATCTTATCCAATAGGCTTCCGCCTTTGCGGTGGTGTGATCAAGACGTTCGAGTTTTTTGTTCATCGGCACGTTGCCAAAAATGGTCATGAAAAAGACGGTTGGCAGATAAACAATGGGGGCGAGAATCAGCGTCGCAAGTGCGGTGCCTTCAAATACGGTTAGACTGTAGAGCGCGAACAGGACCGAAAAGATTGCAATTGACAGAATGCCCGCAACAAACTGAGTCTTGATCACGGTCCGGTTAATGTGCTGCATCGCCTCGATGCCGCTCGCGGGCGCGGTTTTTAGCAAACCGGACATGATGAACTCGGAAAAGGCGGAAAACACGCCACCGATCACAGCGCTCCAGAGCGCCAGAAAAAGGCAAAAATAGAGTGTCCATTCATAGGTCATTGATTTGTGTCCTGGTGTTTATGACTGCGTGACGGCGACAAGAACGCACATTGCTTCCGGCTCATGCGGCTGTCTTCCAAACCCCGGTCGCCGCCACATCGCGTGCATAGTCTGCGAAGTCCTTGGGTGGGCGGCCAAGCGCGCGTTGAACGCCATCACAGAGGTGCGCATTGCGGCCATCGAGGACGGTGGAAAAGAGATAGTCCAGCATCCAGACAACGTCCTTGGGCGCACCCGAACTGGCGACTTCCGACACGAATGCGTCGTGAGGCACATCCACATAGGCGATTTCGCGGCCCGTGGCGCGCGAGAGGGCTGCAGCAACATCTGCAAGGGTCATCAATCGAGGGCCGGTGACTTCATAGACCTGTCCATTGTGGTGATCTTCAGTCAGGGCCGCGACGGCCACATCTGCGATATCGTCCACGTCCACGAAGGGCTCGACCTGATCACCAGCGGGTAGTGTGATCGCGCCGCGTAGAATCATGTCGATGAATGCGCCTTCCGAGAAGTTCTGGTTGAACCAGCTCGCCCGGACGATCGTCCATTCAAGACCGGCGCTCTGGATGATACGTTCGCAAGTCTGGGCCTCTGCTTCCCCGCGCCCTGACAACAGTACCAATCGCTTCACACCGCGCCGCTTGGCAATATTTACAAAAGACTGAATCGCGTCAGGGGCGCCGGGCATGGCTAGATCTGGAGCGTAAGTGATATAAACCGCTGTCACATCTTTCAGCGCGGCGTCCCAGCCTTTCTGGTTGTCCCAGTCGAATGACGGGACTGCTGAGCGTGACCCGACACGCACCTCATGACCCTTCGCCTCCAGGCGTTCGGCGACGCGGCGGCCAGTTTTACCAGTGCCTCCCAGGACGAGGGTGAGGTCTTTCTCTTGGCGCAGTACGTTCATTGGATTGCTCCTTCTAGTTGATAGAGACGATTGAATTTTGAGTCAGGCATTGTCGATGGAACCGAGCTTGCCGGCTGCGTAGGCGGTAAACATCGCATCGACTTCTTGTTCTGTGCTCATCGCGAATGGCCCGCGTTGGACAAACGGTTCGCGCAGGGGTTCAGCCTGAAGAATGACGAAATGGGCGGTTGATCTTCCGCTGATGATCAGAAGTCGGTTTTTCTCCTCGGCACGCATCGCGACCGACGACCCGGCGTCGAGCGACAAGGTTGCCTGTTTGCTTTGCAGCTCCACTGATCCGTCAACGGACAAGATCCAGGCGGTATGCCCCAATGGGATTTCATGCTCGAAAGACTCCCCTTCGTCCAAATGTACATCCAGGATCGTCATCGGAAGCGCTGGCGAGGTTGCACCTCTAAGCCCGCCGCTTTGACCAAGCATTAGGCGCGCGCGATACCCCGTTCCTATGATCTGGGGCATGTCGGAGCTTTTGATATGAAGGGACTCTGGTTCGTCATATTTCATACGCGCTGGCAGGTTCACGAAAAGCTGGAGTGCGTGAGTGCGCGCGCCCGGGCGAGGTTTTTCGTCGTGCACGGCGCCGCGCCCCGCTTTCAACCAATAAAGATCGCCCGGTTGTAAATCGATGTCGTTGCCGAGGCTGTCTTTGTTGCTAAACGCGCCTTCGCTATCTTCAAACAAAACGGACACAGCGGACAGTCCAGCATGGGCATGAGGCCCAAAGGTGGGTTCTGTCATTGTGAAGTGGTCCACCATGATGAGCGGATCCATCAATCCGGAGTACATGGCGTGCGTGAAACTCAGCGCCTCAAATCCGGTTCCAACAGAAAGCGGTCTTCCCTGAACGGGTGTCTGCTTTTTGTCGGCCGTATTCTCAAACGTTTCCAGTAAATCGTAGGGCATCAGACCTCTCCTCGTTTCGAGGAAAGCACCTAACAATAGAACGATCAGACGGAAATAGCTTTACTTAGGACATATCGTTCCATAAATAGAACTATGGGCGAGGATTCGACACTCGATTTGAACGACTATCTGTATTTTTTTCATGTCGTTGAACAGCGAGGATTTGCACCTGCAGGCCGTGCGTTAGGCGTTCCGAAATCCCGACTAAGCCGCCACATACAGCAATTGGAATCCCGACTAGGCGCGCGGCTCATTCAACGCACCTCTCGACAATTTGCAATTACGGATGTCGGCGCTGAGTTCTTCCGTCATGCCAAGGCGGTTGTGGAAGAAGTTCACGCGGCAGAAACTTCGATCAAGCACCGAAGCGAAGCACTAACGGGTAAAGTCCGAATATCATGCTCTGTTGGTGTTGCGCAGTTTGCTCTTGAAGCGCTCGTTTCCGAATTTCTCCGGCAACATCCGAAGGTTGAGATTGGACAATTAGTAACCAATGACTTGGTCAATCTCATTGATGCGGGGGTAGACTTGGCGATCAGAGGACACGTTGAAAACCTGCCTGATTCCAGTTTGATTCAGAAGCGAGTTGCGAAAGTGGAATGGCGTTTATTCGCTTCTCCTCGCTACGTTGAGGAATTCGGCGAACCCGTTGTACCGGAAGAGTTAAAAGGCCACAGCGGGTTGTGTTTGGGTTGGCGAACAGACATTGCTCAATGGAAATTACACACGAACGGTGAAGATTCGCAGGTTATTCAGTTTATCCCGAGATTGAGCAGCGATGATATGGTTACACTCAAAGAAGCCTGCGCTGCTGGCCTGGGCATCGTCTCGCTTCCCGCTTATGTCTGCGCAAATGACGTGAAAATCGGTCGGCTTACGGAGGTTTTACCAGGATGGACGTCCGGAGATGCAACCCTCAGCTTGTTGCAGCCCTCACGAAAGGGGACGCCGCCAGCCGTGAGCGCATTTACAGAGCACGTCACCCAAAAATTACCTGAGCTTGTGTTGGCCAAATGAATCACCCCTTGCCTAATTGCTGCATTGCGGTAAGACCCGCGAATGTTGACGATTACCAATCTCGATTACCGCGTTGAGGCGCGCCCCTTGTTTGAGGGCGCGAGCGCCCAGGTTTCGTCCGGCTGGAAGGTCGGGCTGGTGGGGCGCAACGGCACGGGCAAATCCACCCTGTTGCGCCTCATCCGCGAGGAGATCGCCGAGCCCTCGCCTGAGAGCGCCATCCGCATGAGCGGCAAGGCGAGCCTCGGCTGGGTCGCGCAGGAGGTGGCGCCCACGGACGAGACCATCCTCGAGGTGGTGCTCGCCGCCGATCATGAGCGCCACGCCCTGATGGCGGAGGCCGAGACGGCCGAAGACCCCATGCGCATCGCGGAGATCCACACCCGCCTCATCGACATCGACGCTTGGTCGGCGGAGGCGCGCGCCGCGGAAGTCCTCAAAGGTCTCGGCTTTTCCGATGCGGATCTGTCGCGCGCGACGCGCGAGTTCTCCGGCGGCTGGCGCATGCGCGCGGCGCTCGCGGGCGTCCTCTTCGCCGAGCCGGACTTGCTGCTCCTCGACGAGCCTACCAACTATCTCGATCTCGAGGGCGCGTCCTGGCTCGAGGGCTATATCAAGAAATATCCGTATACGGTGCTGATCGTCTCTCACGACCGCGAGCTTTTGAACCGCTGCGTGACGCACACCATGGCGCTCGAGCATAAAAAGCTGACGGTCTGTCCCGGCGGCTATGACGCCTGGCTCCAGCTGCGCGCCGCGAAAGTCGCCCAGCTTGAAAGCCAGCGCTCGAAGCAGGAGGCGGAGAAGGCGCATTTGCAGGCCTTCGTGGACCGCTTCCGCGCCAAGGCTTCGAAAGCCCGCCAGGCGCAGTCGCGCGTGAAAAAACTTGAAAAGATGCAGGACGTTTCGATCCCGCTCGCCGAGCGCACGACGCCGTTTCATTTTCCCGCGCCCAAAGACCCCCTGTCGCCGCCCATGCTGCATCTCGCCGGCGCCGATCTCGGTTATGGCGACGATGCGCTGATTTTGGCGGACGTCGATTTGCGCGTCGACCCGGAAGACCGCATCGCGATTGTCGGCGCCAACGGCCAGGGCAAGACGACCCTCGTCAAATCCATCGCCGGCCGGCTGAAGCTGATGGGCGGCAAGCTCACGGCGCCGGGCGCCATCCGCATCGGCTATTTTTCGCAGGACCAGCTCGACGAGCTGACGCTGGGCGACTCGGTGCTCGACCATGTGCGCCGCGCGCTCCCCAAGGACACGCCCGTGGGCAAGCAGCGCGCCAAGGCCGCGCAGATGGGCTTTTCCCATGAGAAAGTCGACACCAATGTCGAGAAGCTGTCGGGCGGGGAGAAAGTGCGCTTGCTTCTCGGGCTCATGTCCCTCGACGCGCCGCATATCCTGATCCTCGACGAGCCGACCTCGCACCTCGATATCGACAGCCGCGAGGCGCTGATCTACGCGCTCAACGATTATCCGGGCGCGGTCTTGCTGATCACTCACGACGTCTTCCTCGCCGAAGCGACGGCGGACCAGCTCTGGCTCGTGAAAGACGGCGCCGCCAAGCCCTATGACGGCGACCTTGAGGATTACCGCGCCCTCATTATGCAGGCCGACAAGCGCCAGAAGGCGGCTTAGGCGGGCGCTTAAATCTCGACAGCGCCTTCTTCGGATTTGGTAACGGTGAAGTGGAAGCCGTTTATCTCCCAGCTGTCCGCGCGCTTTTCAATATTGATCCGGTAGTCGACCGAGCCGCGTTGATGCGCGCCGGTCGCCGTGCATTGGGATAAGGTCACCTTGCCATTGCCCGTGGTCGTGGAAATGTTGGTGAAGCAGGAGAGTTCGCCCAACGCTTCAAGATCGCCGACGGCGCGCGCGCCCTGGCTCATGAGCGCCACGAGGTCTCCCTCTTTCAGCGTTTCTTTCAACTCCGCGCTGGCGCGTTCATAAACGGCGTCGCTGTTCCAGGCGGTCGCAATCGCCTCGATGGACTCGCGCGCATAGGCCGTGGCTTCCTTGTTGGCCGGGCCGAGCTGCACGCTCATAAAAATTGCGAGGCCAATGAACAGCACAATAACGCAAAGGAAGACGCCCCCGAGGAACATCAGGAATTTTTTCATGGAAGACGCCCCGCCACAGTAAAGACAGCGGAAAAGGCTAATCCATTTTGAGATTAGTTCAAGTCTCGCTCATAGGGCCTGTCCCGCGGCCCAGCCGGAGGACCAGGCCCACTGGAAATTATAGCCGCCGAGCCAGCCGGTGACGTCGACCGCTTCGCCGATGAAATATAGTCCGGGAACGGAATTTGCTTCCATGGTCTTCGAGGACAGCGCGTCGGTGTCGACGCCGCCGAGGGTGACTTCCGCCGTGCGCCAGCCTTCCGAGCCCGCCGGCTTGACGCGCCAGTCCGTGACCGCGCCGGCGAGAGTTTTCAGTTTTGCATCGCTATAGTCGCCGAGGCGCGGCCCCGCGCCCGCCCGTTGCGCGATCCAGTCGGCGAGACGCTTGGGCAGGAGCTGCGCCAGCGCGGTCTGCGGCGCCTGTTTGCCATTGTCCTGGCGCGCGGCTTTGAGCGCCGCGAAAACGTCCCGGCCCGGCGCGAGGTTTATGGAAAGTTCGTCGCCCTCGCGCCAGTAAGACGAAATCTGCAAAATGCTCGGTCCCGACAGCCCGCGATGGGTGAACAGCAAAGCCTCGCGAAACGACATGCCATTGCAGGAGACGGCGGCCTCCGTGCTGACGCCGGATAGCGGCGCGGTTTCCTCCAGCACGCCGTCGGTGAAGGTGAGGGGGACGAGCGCCGGGCGCGGCTCGACAATCGAAAGGCCGAATTGCCGCGCGATCTTGTAGGCGAAGTCCGTCGCGCCCATTTTCGGGATCGACTTGCCGCCGGTCGCAATCACGAGCGACGCGCATTGCACCTTGCCGCCGCTGGTCGCCAGCGTGAACCCGTCGCCGGTTTTCTCCACCGTGTCGACGCTTGTCGAGAGACGCATCTCGACATCCGCCGCGCGGCAGTCGTCGACCAGCATCTCGATAATCGAGCGTGATGAGTCGTCGCAAAAAAGCTGACCCAGCGCCTTTTCGTGCCAGGCGACGCCGCGCTTGTCGACGCGGGCGATGAAATCCGCCGCGGTGAAGCGCTTCAGGGCCGACTTGCAGAAATGCGGGTTCTCAGAGATGAAATTTTTCGCCCCCGCATGGATATTGGTGAAGTTGCAGCGCCCGCCGCCGGAAATACGGATTTTCTCCCCCGGCTTGGCGGCGTGGTCGATGAGAAGCACCCGCCTTCCGCGCCGCCCCGCCTCGATGGCCGCCATCATGCCGGCCGCGCCGGCCCCGATTATCGCTGCGTCGAATTTTTCCATGCCGGGCTTTTATGGGGTTCGGGGCCATAACGATAGAGGCGGAACCGGCTTGCCAGAGCCGGGCGGGGCCCGCTAAACATCGCCCATGGCCAAAGCACCGACCAAGACGCCCGCCGACATCGCCGCGCTTTCCTTCGAGAAAGCCCTCGCCGAGCTCGAAGACATCGTCGCCAAGCTCGAAAGCGGGCAGGCGGCGCTCGAAGAATCGATCAAGCTTTACGAGCGCGGCGCCGCCCTCAAAGCCCATTGCGAAACGACGCTGAAATCGGCGCAGGAAAAGATCGAGAAGATCGTCGTCGACGGGAACGGCAAACCCAAAACCGAAAAAGCTGATTTCGAATAGGGCTAATTTTCGCCGCGCAGCCGTTTTAAAATCTTCGCATAGCTTTGCGGGAAGAGGCGCTGGATCGCGGACACGAATTTCGCGTCCGAGCCGACGATGACGCGGCGTTTTCTCTTCGCCGCGCCGTCGAGAATAATCTCCGCGGCTTTTTCCGCCGGGGTGATGGCGAGTTTGTCAAAAGCCGCGTCGAACGCCGCCTTGTCGGGAACGCCCTCGGGCAGACCATCGAGCCCGGCATTGCGCACGATGTTCGTGGCGACGCCGCCCGGATGAACGGAGGTGACGGCGACGCCCTTTTCCTCGAGCTCAAGGGCGAGCGTTTCTGAAAACCCGCGCACGGCGAATTTCGAGGCTGAATAGTGGGTCTGGCCGCGAAACCCGATCAGGCCGAACAGGCTCGATATGTTGACGACGCCGCCTCCGGTCGCCAGCAATTGCGGCAGGAACGCCTTGGTCATGCGGACGACGCCCCAGAAATTGACGTTCATTACTTTCTCGAAATTTTCGAGCGAGGTTTCCGCGAAATCCCCGAGGCGCGTCATCCCGGCGACGTTGAAAACGTAATCGGCGTCGCCGAGGCTTTCCTTTACGCTCGCGGCGTAGGCTTCAATGTCGTTCGCGTCGGCGACGTCGAGCCTGTCCGCGCGGATCGAATTGGACGCCGGCGCGCCGATCAGGCTGACAGTTTCCGCAAGGCCCTCTTCATTTATGTCCGACAGCGCCAGCCTTGCGCCGCGGGACGCAAGCGCGCGCGACAGCGCCCGGCCGATGCCCGATCCCGCGCCGGTGACGACGCACAGCTTGCCCGCGTAAATGTCCGTCATGGGAGTATCGCTCCGCTGTTCGAAGCGATCATGGAAAGCGCCGCGCGCCCGCGCAAGCCGCGAGCGCAGCCCGCTAAAGCCCGGCGGCGCGCGCGCCCCAGTAGACGAGCCCGGCGCCGAGATAGGCGAGGGCGAAAAGATAGCCGAGCGCAAAGCCCGCCCACTTCCACGAGCCCGTTTCCCGCCGGATCGTCGCGAGCGTCGCGAAACATTGCGGCGCGAAGACATACCAGGCGAGGAAAGCCAGCGCCGTCGGCAGGCTCCAGGCCGATTGCAGGGTTTCGGCAAGCCCTTGCGCGTCTTCCGGTCCGCCATGAACGGCGTAGACCGTGCCGAGGGCGCTGACCGCGACTTCGCGCGCGGCCATGCCGGGAACGAGGGCGATGGCGATCTCGAGATTGAAGCCGATGGGCGCGAGCAAGGGTTCCAGGAGCGAGCCGATGCGGCCCGCGAAACTTTCGCGCAAACTCGTCGCCGAGGCCGGATAGGCGGCGAGGAACCAGAGAATGACCGAAGTCGCGAGGATCACCGTGCCGGCGCGCTTCAAAAAGGCGGAGGCGCGCATCCACAGGCTGATGAAGAAGTCCTTGGCGTTGGGGAGCTTATAGGTGGGCAGTTCCATGATCAGCGGCTGCGAGCGCGCTTTGGCGATGGTGCGCTTGAAAAGAAAGGCGATCAGGACCGCGCTGAAGATCCCCGCGATGTAAAGCGCGAAGAGCACCAGCCCTTGCAGGTTGAACGGCCCCACCGTTTCCTTGGGGATGAAGGCGGCGATGATCAGCGTGTAGACGGGCAGGCGCGCCGAACAGGTCATCAAGGGCGCGATCAAGATCGTCGTCAGCCGGTCGCGGTCGTTCTCGATCACGCGCGAGGCCATGATGCCCGGAATGGCGCAGGCGAAACTCGAGAGCAGCGGAATGAACGCCCGGCCATTCAGCCCGAAGCGGTGCATGATCTCGTCCATCAGGAAGGCCGCGCGCGCCATATAGCCTGACGCCTCGAGCAACAGGATGAAGGTGAAGAGGATCACGATCTGCGGCAGGAAAACGACGACGCTGCCGACCCCGGCGATCACCCCGTCGACAAGGAGATCGCGCAGCCAGCCTTCGGGCAATCGCGCGCCGAGAAACTCGCCCAGCGCGCCGGCGCTGGCGTCGAGGAAATCCACCGGCGCCGTCGCCCAGGTGAACACCGCCTGGAACATGAAGAACAACAGCGCGGCGAGGATCGCGGGACCGAACAGCGGGTGCAGCGCAAAGCGGTCGATGATGCGCGTCGCCCGGTTGAAAAGCGGCTCATAGAGAATGGCGGCGTCGGCGATGCGGCGCGCCTCGCCCTGATGGGCGCGGATGTCTTCCGGCGCGGGATAGGCGCCCGCCGGGGCGGGCTTGATGTCTTTCAGACCGGCCAGCACGCCGTCGAGTTTGGCGAGCAGCGCCTCGCGGCCCGCCTTGCGCGTCGCATTGGCGGTGACGACGGGCAGCGCGAGTTCCTTTTCAAGCTTTTCAAGATCGATCTCGAAGCCGTCGCGCAGGGCGAGGTCATACATATTAAGAACGACGATCATCGGCGCTCCGATGGCGCGCAATTGCAGCACCGACTGAAGATGGGTGCGCACATTCGCGGCGTCGACGAGGGCGAGGATCAGCTCCGGCGCCGCGCCGTCCTTGCCGAGCACGGTTTCGAGCGCGATCTTCTCGTCGAGGGAGCGCGGCGACATGCCGTAAAAACCCGGCAGGTCGATGAGGTCGACGCTGTGTCCGCCGGGTGTTTCGAAACGCCCATGCCGGGTCTCGACGGTGGCGCCCGGATAGTTGGCGACCTTGGCGCGCCCGCCCGTGAGCCCGTTGAAGAGGGTCGACTTGCCGCAATTGGGCGCGCCGACGAGAGCGATGCGGGTGGCGGCGGCGGTCATGGCTCGACGGTCACGGAAATGGCTTTGGCCTCGTCGAGGCGCAGGGCGATTAGCGTCCGGTTGAGGCGCACGCAGACCGGCGTGCCGCCGAGCGGGCCGATATGGGCGAGCTCCACCGAATCGCTTTCCGCAAAGCCGATTTCGCGCAGTTTCGCCTCGATCAGCGGGTCGTCGGCGCTGATCGCCGCGATGCGGCCGGCCGCGCCCTTTTTCATGTCGCTCAGGAGCATAGGATCAGGCCCTCGGGGGAGCCCTTATCTGGCCTTTTTGAGAATCGTTTTCAATTGGGAAAGGCGGCTCCCGCCTGCGGCGAAACGGCCTGCCGGAAGCCCGGAAAAGCCCCCGCGTCCCGGCGGCAACATGGCTTTCAATTCTCCGGGGGTTGCCCTCTTTTCACCTCAAAAAGGGTGGAGAAATCTTGTCGAACCGTTAGAACAGGCGGTTACTGCACTGCAGCGCGGGGGGTGCGAAGAAAGGGGTCTTTCAAGGGCCCCGGTCGCCCCGCGCCGGACCCGAGCCAAAGGCGCATGACGGCCCTGAGCCGAAGAGGCGCAAAAGCAAAGGCCGCACAACAATAAGAGGGATTTCCCATGGCCGCAGAAACACCGCTCCTCGACACCGTCAAATTCCCCGCTGATCTGAGGAAGCTGGACAAGAGCCAGTTGCGCCAGTTCGCGGATGAATTGCGCTCGGAGATGATCGACGCGGTGTCGGTGACCGGCGGGCATCTGGGCTCCGGCCTCGGGGTCGTCGAACTGACCACGGCCATCCATTATGTCTTCAACACCCCCGATGACCGGCTCGTCTGGGATGTGGGCCACCAGTGCTATCCCCACAAGATCATCACCGGCCGGCGCGACCGCATCCGCACCTTGCGCCAGGGCGGCGGGCTTTCCGGTTTTACGAAGCGCTCCGAAAGCGAATACGACCCGTTCGGCGCGGCCCATGCGGCGACGTCGATCTCCGCCGCCACCGGCTTTGCCGAGGCGTCGCGCCATCTCAAAAAGGACGCAACCTCCATCGCCGTGATCGGCGACGGCTCCATGTCGGGCGGCATGGCCTATGAAGGCCTCAACAACGCCGGGCATCTCGGTTCGAAGATGGTGGTGATCCTCAACGACAACGACATGTCGATCGCGCCGCCGGTCGGCGCCATGAGCGCCTATCTCGCGCGCGCCTCGTCTTCGGGCGTCTATCAGGGCTTCCGCACCTTCGGGAAACAACTCGCCAAGCGCCTTCCGAAGGCGATCTACAACCAGCTTGCGAAAGCGGAAGAATATGGCCGCGGCATGGTTTCCGGCGGCACGCTCTTTGAGGAGCTCGGCTTTTATTATGTAGGCCCCATCGACGGCCACAATCTCGACCAGCTCGTGCCGGTGCTTGAAAATGTCCGCGACATGAAAGAGGGCCCGGTGCTCGTCCATGTGGTGACGCGCAAAGGCGCCGGTTATCCGCCTGCGGAGGAATCCGCCGACAAATATCACGGCGTCGCGAAATTCGACGTCGTCTCCGGCAAGCAGAAAAAAGGCACGCCCAACGCGCCCGCCTATCAGAAAGTCTTCGCCAAGACCCTGATCAAGGAAGCGGAAAAAGACGACCGCATCATCGGCATCACTGCGGCTATGCCGTCGGGCACCTCGCTCGACATGTTCGCCGAAGTCTATCCCGACCGTTGCTACGATGTCGGCATCGCCGAGCAGCACGCCGTCACCTTCGCGGCGGGGCTTGCGGCGGACGGTCTCAAGCCCTTCGCGGCGATCTATTCGACCTTCCTGCAGCGGGCTTATGACTCTGTTGTTCATGACGTCGCGATCCAGAACCTGCCCGTGCGCTTCCCCATGGACCGCGCCGGGCTCGTCGGGGCCGACGGCCAGACCCATGCCGGCTCCTTCGACATCGCCTATCTCGGCTGCCTGCCAAACATGGTGATCATGGCGGCGGGCGACGAAGCCGAGCTCGTGCACATGACGGCGACGGCGGCTGCCTTCGACGAAAATCCCATCGCCTTCCGCTATCCGCGCGGCGAGGGCATGGGCGTCGACATGCCAGAGCAGGGCAAGATCCTCGAGATCGGCAAGGGCCGCGTCGTCCGCGAAGGCACGAAGGTCGCGATCCTCTCGCTCGGCGGGCGCCTTCAGGAATCGCTCAAAGCCGCCGACACGCTGGAGGCCCAGGGGATTTCAACGACCGTCGCCGACGCCCGCTTCGCCAAGCCCCTCGATCACGACCTGATCATGCGCCTTGTCCGCGAGCATGAAGTGCTGGTCACCGTCGAGGAAGGCTCGCGCGGCGGTTTCGGCGCTTTCGTCCTGCACTTCCTCGCCGAGACCGGGCTTCTCGACAACGGCCTGAAGATCCGCACCATGCACCTGCCGGACGTCTTCCAGGATCACGATACCCCGGAGAAGATGTATGACGCGGCCCGGCTCAACGCCGCCCACATTGTCGAGCGCGCCCGCGAGGCCCTCGGCATGGAATCGAATGTGGTGAATCTGCGCGGCTGACCGCCGCCGGCCGTTTCGTCAAACGCAATACACGGGAAATCCGGCGCGGTCTCGCGCCGGATTTCTTCTGTATGCGCATTTTGCGCTTTCCAAGCGGCGAGATTTGCGGCTGAATAGCGCTTTCGCAATGGCGGGGGCCGGCCGGTGCTTGATCTCGAACGCAGTGAACTGATCTTCTTTATCGCGATCTATGTTGTGTTCCAGATCGCGCTCGGCCTCTGGTTTGCGCGCGGCACCAAGAGCGACACGGAATACTACATCGCCGGCGGCCGGCTCGGCTTCCTGCCGATCACTCTATCGCTCTTCGCCACCTGGTTCGGCGCGGAGACGGTGCTGGGCTCTTCCGCCGCGGTGGCCGAAGGCGGGCTTTCAGGGGCGCGGGCCGAGCCCTTCGGCTACGCCTTGTGTCTCGTCTTCATGGCGTTCCTCGTCGCCGGGCCGATCCGCAGCCATGGCTATGTGACGATCTCCGATTTCTTTCGGGACCGTTTCGGCAAGCACGCCGAATTCGTCACCGCCATCGTACTCGTCATCATTTCCATCATCTGGGCCGGGGCGCAGCTCCTGGCGATCGCGGCCATCCTCGAAACGACGCTTGGCTTGCCCGGGGTGCTGACGCTCTTCGCCGCCGCCGGGGTCGTGATTTTCTACAGCATGTTCGCCGGCCTCATCGGCGACGTCGTCACCGATGTCGTGCAGGGGCTGTTCCTGATGGCCGGCGTGACCGTTCTGTTTCTTGTGGTGGCGCATCAGTTCGGCGGTCTTGCAGCCATGGTCGGCTCGATCGAGCCCGAACAGCTCCGTCTCATGGCGCCGGGGGAGTCGCTGTTCTCGCGCGCTGACGCCTGGGCGATCCCGATTGTCGGCAGTCTCGTCACCCAGGAAGTCATCACCCGCTTTCTCGCCGCGCGCTCGTCGAGCATCGCCAAGAGAGCCGCTTTCTCCGCGGCAGGGCTTTATCTGGTCATCGGCATGATGCCGGTGATGATCGGCCTTTCCGGCGCGCATCTCGATGTGCCGGGCGCGGTCGGCGACAATTTCCTGCCGGCGATTGCGGTTCAGTATCTGCCGCCCGTGCTGGCGATCGTTTTCGTGGGCGCGTTGTTCTCGGCGATCCTGTCGACGGTCGACTCCAACCTGCTGGCGGTGTCGTCGCTCATCTCCATCAACATCCTCAAGAAACTGCATGAGCGGTCGAGCCAGAAAGGCCAGTTGATGATCGCGCGTTTCGGCACTGCGTTTGCGGGCGTCGGGGCGCTTGCCGTGGCGCTTGGCGGGTCGGACATTTACGAGCTGATCGCGCTCACCTCCGTTTTCGGGCAGGGCGCCATCGTGGTTGCGACGCTGGTCGGCCTTCGCACCCGCTTCGGCGGCCCGGCGGCGGGGCTCGCCTGCGTTTATTCCTGCGTCGCGTTCAATCTCGCAACGCTTCTGGTCCTGCCGATGAAGGACGCGCTGGCCGAGGGCATGGCGGTCGGTCCCGCCCTGTCGGCGGTGCTCGCCGGCGATGTGGAGCCGATCGCCGGCTATTTCCTTTATTCCGTGCTCGTCTCGCTGATCGTCTATTTCGTCGTCGGCGCGCTGGAAGCGGTCGGCGGCGCCGGACGCAAACCGTCCTGACCGCGCCGCCGCGCATTCCTTACGGTCACGGCGCTCGGCTCCCGGTTGCGCGGCGCGGATGAAATACATTTCGAAAGAGAAACAAACAGAATTATTTATAGTTAACGGGAACTTTATCCTCTCAATTCAATTGATCTTACTTTGAGGGGCCTGATACGCTGCGGCTGTATTCGGGCTTAAGCCCCGAGGAGTGTTGAGTACATGACCAAGAAACTATTCGCCGGCGCCGCCGCCGGGGCCGTTATGGCCGCAGGCGGCATCGCAAACGCCGCCTATATCAATGCGGCCACCAACAAAATCGAATCTTCACACGGCGGCGAAATCATCGTCGTGTTCGAGGGCTTGTCCGCAGCCGATTCCAGCAATCTCGTTTCCGTGAACACCGGCGCGACGATCCTGAACAATCAGACCGCGCCCATCGGCACGTCGGTCAATATCGGATCGTTCTCGGCAGGTGAAGCGATCGACTTCCGTCTCGACAACCTGTCGAAATCGGTTTCCTTCGTCACCGGTCTCGCATCGGACAATTACGACAATGTTCTTCACGCGATGCTGTCGCAAAACCCTGATGGCTCGATCACGGTGAGTTTCGAAGACCTGCCGAATGGCGGCGACTTCGACTATAACGATCTTGTTTTCAAGGTTTACGAAACGCCGATCCCGGCCGCGGGCGCGCTTCTTCTGACCGGCCTTGCCGGCTTCGGCTTCGCCGGCCGCAAGCGCAAGAAAGCCTGAACCGCGTAAAAGAAGAATACCGGCAAGAATCAAAAGCCCCGCCAAAAGGCGGGGCTTTTTTTAGTCGCCGCGCGAGGGGCGAGATCGGGAAGGGTTACGCGGCGACCGATTTTTTCTGACCCTTGTGTCTGCCTTCGCAGAATTCTTCGACCATCTTTTTATTGAACGCCGGCAGATCGTCCGGGTTGCGACTGGTGACGAGGCCGTCATCCACGACGACTTCGCTGTCGCTGACTTCCGCGCCGGCGTTCTGGAGATCGATCTGAATGGCTTTGAAGCCGGTCATCTTGCGGCCTTCCACAACCCCGGCGCTGATCAGCACCTGCGGGCCGTGACAGATTGCGGCGACAGGCAGATTTTTCGCAAAGGCGTCGCGCACGAAAGCGAGGATTTTTTCATCGCGGCGAAGCGCGTCCGGGTTGAACAATCCGCCGGGGATTAAAACGCCGTCATAGTCGTTAATGTCGGCGTCCTTGATGACCTTGTCGACGCGGATGTCCCGAAGCGGGACAGTGTGGCGAAAGCCCTGGACCGAACCGCCTTTGATCGAGACGATATCGACTTTTGCGCCAGCTTCTTTCAGCGCCTCGAGCGGGGAAAACAGCTCGGATTCTTCGAACCCGTCTGCGGCGAGAATTGCGATCTTTTTGTTGTCTAGCTTGGCCATCTCGCGCCTCCTTTCCGTATTGCGGCATGAGCCGGCTAGCTGCGTTCCGTGGGAACACGAGGGAAAGGCGGAGCGTTCCGCGAAGGGCGCGCGGCGTCAGGCGAGACTGTTCAGCCGGCGCGGCGGGCCAGAAGCCGCGCTCCGCCGCCGCCCGAGAGGATCAGCGCGCCGGTTTCGTCGATTTGAAAGCGCTGCGTTTTTGTTAACATTTGGAAAAACTTCTGTTCCTGGGTCATCAGCGCCGGAGGACAGGCCTTTTTCGTCGCCGCCACCGGGCCGATGGACAGACCTTCGGGCCCGAGCGTATAGGCGGCGCTGTAATTGTTGCAGGTCCCAAGACCCGCAAGCCGGCCGTCGGCGCTGAAGGAGAGGGTGACATGGGAATTGTCGATCACCCCGCCGCCGCCGATATCTTCGACCATCCATTCCCCGGAAAGGAGCGCGGCGGGCTTGCCGCCGCAGCCTTTGAGCGTCTCGCCGCGAATGTCGACGGAAACGCGGAAGGGGTGCGGCATCCCCGTGGCGTCGTCATTGCAGACTTCTTCGCGTGCGGTGACGGTGAGGTTTTCATCGGGAAGCGCATAGCGCGTGACGGCGCCGTCTTTTTGGGGTGCGGGCACGGGCGCGGAGAGCTCGTCCTCTCCGTAATTCCAGACGAGAGAAAGCTCGCCGCCCTCGATCTTCAAGAGCCAGCCGGGCTCATTGCCGCGCGCCTCGAAACGCTGCGCGCTCGCCGGGCTGTCCGTTTCATCGGGCGCCGGGCAATCTTCCGAAGCGGCGTCGCAAGACGCCGCCGCATCGCCGGCGGCAGGGTCGGCATCGTTCCCTGGCGCATGGCCGGTCTCGCCGGAACCGCCGCAGGCGGCGAGGAAAAGCGCGCAACCGGCGCTCAGCAATGAAAATCGAAGCATGTCGGGCCTCCGAATAGCCGGATGACAACTGATGAATATGGAAAGCAACTATGGTCTTAGACTATGCCGATATGGGGGCGGACGCATGATTTTTCCGCCCGCTTGCTGTTATAACATCCGGGACGCGGAAGGAGGCGTCTTCCGCCATGCGGCTTGACCAATATCTCGTGCAACAGGCCCTGAGCGAAAGCCGCGCAAAAGCGCAGGAAGCGATCGCTGCGGGCCTCGTCACCGTGAACGGCGCCGCGGCGAAAAAGGTGTCGCAGAAAATCGCCGAAGGCGACGCGGTTTCGGTCGCCGGCGCGGTTTATCCTTACGTGTCCCGGGGCGGGGTGAAGCTTGAGGCCGCCCTCGACGCCATGGAGATCGATCCGGACGGGAAAACCTGTCTCGATCTCGGCGCCTCCACCGGCGGCTTTACGGATGTCTTGTTGCGGGCCGGCGCGGCGAAGGTCTACGCCGTCGATGTGGGGCGCGGGCAATTGCATGAGAAAATCGCGGGCGACCGCCATGTCGTCAATCTCGAACAGACTCATGCGAAGGACTTAACGACCGCGCTCATCCCGGACCCAATTGACGTTCTTGTCTGCGACGTCAGTTTCATCAGCCTAAAAAAAGCCCTGCCTTTCGCAATGGCGCTCGCCGCGCCCGGCGCGCGTCTCGCCGCGCTTGTCAAACCGCAATTTGAAGTGGGGCGCGAGGGGATCGGCAAGGGCGGACTGGTGAAGGAAGGTCTTGCAAACCCCGTTGCGGACGATATGGCGCAATGGATAGAAGCGCGAGGGTGGCGCATTCTCGGCCTGATCGACAGCCCCATTCTCGGCGGCGACGGCAATAAAGAGTTTCTGCTTGGCGCGGCGAAGACAGCATAAAAGAAAACCCGCGAAAGCGGCGCCGCTTCAGAGCGCCGAAGCCCGCATCGGGGAGGTCGGCGCGCGCGGCGACGGTGTTGCGGATGTCGACGGCGAGCGCGTTTTCACGCCGCTGACGGCGCCGGGCGATGTCGCGCGCATTTCATACCGGGGCAAGCGCGGCGAAGTCGAAACGCTGCTTCAGCCGAGCGCTCATCGCGGCGACCCGGTTTGCGACTATTTCGGACACTGCGGCGGCTGCGCCCTGCAACATCTCGATGCTGAGTATTATCGCGGTTGGAAACGCAGTCTTGTTGTGGACGCCCTGGCGCGGGAAGGCTTTGACGAGAGCCTTGTGGCGCCGCTTTACTCCTGCCCGGCGGCGTCGCGCCGGCGCGCCAGCTTCGCGGTGAAAAGGACGGCGGCGGGGATCGTCTTCGGCTTCAATGCGCGCCGCTCTGCACAGATTGTCGATATCGATCATTGCCCGGTGCTGGCGCCCGCGCTCGCCGAAAAGCTGTCGGCCTTGCGCGCCCTTGCGCAAGCGGCGCCCGCGCGCTGGCGCGCTTTCGACCTCGCCGTCACCCTTTGCGACAATGGCGTTGATGCGGTTTTTTCCGAAGGCGACGCGGCCGACGATCTGACGGGCCCGGAAATTCTCGCGCTCACAGAGGCGGCGCGCGACGGCGGCGTCACGCGCCTGACGGTCGAGGGCGCGCCTGTTGCGTCATTCGCCGCGCCTTTCGTGCGGTTCGATAATGTTCCAGTCCCGGTCCCGCCCGGCGGGTTTTTACAGGCGAGCCGGGAAGGGGAAGCGGCGCTGACGGATTTCGCGGTCCGTCACCTCAACGGCGCCAAACACGTTGTGGATCTGTTTTCAGGCTGCGGGACGTTTTCGCTGCCCCTTGCAAAGGACGCCGCCGTCGACGCTTTCGATTCCGACGCGCCCGCCATCGCCGCGCTCGACGCTGCGGCGCGCGCCGCCGGGTTGCGCCATCCGGTAAAGGCCGGGACGCGCAATCTATTCGAGCGGCCCTTGCGCGCCGAAGAGCTGAAGATTTACAGCGCCGCTATCTTCGATCCGCCGCGCGCCGGCGCCGAGGCCCAGGCGGCGGAGCTGGCGCGCTCCTCGGTTCCCGTGATCGTCGGGGTTTCCTGCAACCCGCAAAGTTTCGCCCGCGACGCCGCTCTGTTGCGCGAGGGCGGGTATCGTCTGTCGCAGGCGCTTCCCGTTGATCAGTTCGTGTTTTCGCCCCATGTTGAGATTGCCGGGCTTTTCACGAAAGGATAAGCGATGGCGCCCTTGAACACGGCAATTGCCAATAGCGCAAAGCGCGCGGCCTATGGCGCCGCCCAGGCGGCGCGGGTGCTCTGGTATACAGGCCATTACGCCTATGGCCGCCGGCTGATGGGGCCGCTCACCGATCCCGGCCAGGCGCCTTACGCGGAAGAATTCGGTCCCCTCGACCGCACGCGGTTGAAGAGCGCGTTCCGCGACCTCTTTCAGCGCGATTGGAAAAACATAGAGGCGGGGCTTTACAAAATGCCGGCGGAGCTGCGCCGCGCGCCGTCGCTTCCGAAACTCTGGCGCGAAAGCCGCGATTATTTCCGCGACGCCCGCAAGGTGGCGCGGCGCAAATATGCGCGCTCCCATTCGGAAGTCATGACCGAGGCGCATCGCGACAAATATCCGCGCTATTATCTTCAGAACTTCCATTACCAGACCGATGGCTGGCTGACGGACGCCTCCGCCGCGCGCTACGACATGCAGGTGGAGACGCTGTTCACCGGCTCCGCCGCCGCCATGCGGCGGCAGGCGCTGCCCTTTGTCGCCCGCGCGCTCGAAGGCAAGGATGCGGCGCGCGCCTCGCTGATCGATCTCGGTTGTGGCTGCGGCGGTTTCCTAGAAGAAGTCAGCAACAACTGGCCGATGCTTAAACTGACGGCGCTCGATCTGTCGCCCGCCTATCTCGGGCGCGCGCGCACGGCGCTGGGCGAGGCGAAGAATGTTGCCTATCTTCAACGTCCGGCCGAGGCGACGGACCTGCCGGAGGCGTCCTTTGATGTCGTCTCGTCCGTTTATCTCTTTCATGAATTGCCGCCGAAAGTGCGCGCGCAAGTCGCGGCGGAAGCGGCCCGGCTGTTGAAGCCCGGCGGAACCTATATTCACGTCGACACCATCCAGTATGGCGACGAGCCGGGTTTCGACATTCTGCTCGAAAATTTTCCGCGCGGTTTTCACGAGCCTTATTATGACAGCTATTGCCGGACGGATTTGTCCGCGCTGTTCAGTGAGGCGGGTCTTCAAAAAGAAGACGAAACCCTCGCCTTCCTCACCAAGATCACGGCGTTCCGGAAGCGGATTTAAGCGCGCGGTCCAGAAACGCGTCGATATCCGCTGCGGTCCTGTCCGGAACTTCCGCCATGGGCAGGTGCCCGACGCCCTCATAGATGGCGACTTCCGCCTGCGGCAGGCGTTCCTTGAAGGTCTGGGCGGCGCTCGCATGGATGAGCCCGTCTTCGGCGCCCCACAGGATCAGCACCGGCGCCGCGATGTCGCCAATGCGCGCGGCGTATTGCGGCTCCCGGTCGGCGACGGCGCGCGCGCCCGCGGCGCGGCGATTGCCCTTGACGCGAAAGAGCTCCCAATACCGGTCGACGATGTCGTCGTCGATGAAGTCATCCCTGGCAACGCTTTCGCGCAGGGAAGTCTCTATCGCAAAACGCGGCGTGTAATGGGCGATGATGAAACGTCCAAAGGCGCTGCCCATGAGCCGGAAACCGAGATTGAGCGCCGGCGCCGTTTCGTCTTCCCGCAACGGCATGCCCGAAGCGTCGAGCAGGATCAGCGCATCGACCCTTTCGGGATTTGCGAGGGCGTAGCGCCATGAAATCCAGCCGCCCATGGAGTTGCCGCCGAGAACGAAACGCTCGAGCCTGGCGTCTTCGATGACGGCGTCGACGGCCTCGGCCATGCCGGCGAAGGAATAATCATCATCGGCGTTCGGACCCGTCAGTCCGTGGCCGGGCAGGGTGAGCGTGATCAGCCTGTATTCGCCGCCCAATCGCTCGACCAGCGGCTCCCATGTGTGCAGCGTTGCGGAATTGCCGTGCAGAAGCACGATGGGAACGCCGTCCGGATTTCCCTGATCGCGGTAATGCACCCGCAAGCCCTCGGGGCCTTGCGCAAAGCGCGACTGCTCATTGGCGTATTTCGCTTCCATGGCGGCCGGATCCGTATCCGGCGTGCGCAGGAAGATCAGCGCCGCAGCGACAAGCGCGGCGAGCCCGAGCGGAATGGCGTAGCGTTTTTTCATGGCGTCTTTTTTACCGCGTGAGCGCCGCCCGGCCAACGCTGTTGAGCAGGGCGCGCCAGATAGACAGGTCCGGAAACATTTGGCACGCTTGGTTTTTCATTCTGGGGGACTCTTGATGCGGATTTTCTTGCTGTTCATGGCGTTGGCGCTCGCCGCCTGCGACGACAGTCCCGCCGCCGCGCATGTTGCCGCCGTGGTCGAGGATCCTGAGACGATTGACGAGGACTATCCGCCGGGCGTTATCGAGCTCGGACTCGACTCGCACGGCGCGCGCATGAACGGTCACATCTATCTGGCCGACGGGCCGGGCCCCCATCCGACTGTGCTTTTGCTGCACGGTTTTCCGGGCAATGAGAAAAATCTCGATCTCGCGCAGGCGTTTCGCCGCGCGGGGTGGAACGTGCTGTTTTTCCATTATCGCGGGGCCTGGGGATCGCAGGGAACATTCAGTTTCGGCAATGCGATTGAAGACGTCGCCTCGGCGCTCGCTTTCCTGCGCGACCCGGCGAACGATCATCTGCGCGTCGATCCGGAGCGCATCGCGCTGGTCGGCCATTCCATGGGCGGGTTTCTGGCCCTCCATGGCGGCGCCCGCGACCCTAAGGTGACATGTATTGTCGGGCTCGCCGCCGCGAATTTCGGCGATCGCGCCGCGCTCGCCAATTCAGACCCGGACGCGCTGGAGGACTTCAAAGCCTATTCGGACCAGCTCATCATGCTGAACGGCTTTAACGGCGATACGGCCGTCGCCGAACTCGCCGCCGCCGGCGACAGCTTCGACAACCGGCTATTGGCGCCGCAGCTTGCCGGCAAACATGTCTTTCTTATCGCGGGCGAACGCGACCAGGCGGTGGATATATCCGTACACGAAGCGCATATGAAGGCGTTTCTGGATGCGCGCGACATTCATATGACCGAATGGCGCCTTGATGCGGACCATTCCTTTTCATGGAGCCGGATTGCGCTTTCCCATGAGATCACCGACTGGCTGAATCGGACCTGCCGCTAGAGCGTTTTGAAGGACATGGAACGGACGGATGCCCTGCTTTCCGGTATCTCCAGCAAGCGGCTGACGTATTGACGGGCTGACGAAGAAAAAATCGGCGCCTGATCAATAGGTTACCTAAAACATTGATTCTTATACATGAATCTTGTTTTATGTACGCATATAGAGTACAGTGGAGTAGGTGGGGACGCCGGATGTTCGAGTTGTGGGTAGTTCAATTCCCATGGCTTTCGCTGGCACGCTTGACACGATTGACGTCGGGCTAAGGGCTAGCGGGAAAACGACTCCGGGTCCCACCACTGCCTAGGATAGCCATAGAAATGGAAAATTTCGGCCTGCTCTTGCGTCAAGTTGGCCATCTTCATTTTGGGCATCAATTTCAGACCAAAACCGGCAACCAAACCTGAGGCGTGCCCCATTCTTGGTTTAAGCAATTTTGCGAATTGCGGATCGCATGCGCCAGTATCAACGTAGTCACAAGCTTTAAAAAAGGCTCCGGCGGCGACATCTGCCCATTGCAAGCCGGCACGCTCTGTATGCGGATAGACTTTCAATAAATCCATTGACATGACGTCAAAATGAACGCGGCCCCAAGGAAGAAATTGATTTTTCTTGAGGCGCATCCACTCGTAATAGGCCGCCATTTGAGAATAGCTCAAACCTCCGCGCGCACTGTATTCTATTCGCAATTTTCGCGGTTCACCAAATTCTTTGAGTGATTGATATTTAACAAATGTGGTTACGCGCTCTAAGAGTACGCGAGTTAGCCAGCAGTAGAACCAATTACTTGATGGGATCTGGGCGGCGGCGGGATTGTCATAGCCTTGCATGTTCTTTTTGTTGGAAGCCACGACGAAAAGGCGAACCTCCCTTTGCGCCAGCGCCATGCAGGCCATGCGCCTCTTTTCAGGAATAAGATTTGTGAAGTGTATGCCGCGCCGTTGGTGATTTTTGAATTGCCGTGTTAAATCGGATACCCACGACCCAACGTTGCTCTCATTTTTGCGACGAATTACAACCGCTGAGAGGATGAGCCATTCGCTTGAACCTGGGTCCGATAGTGGCTTCACCGCCGATAAGCCGTCATCGCCAGCCTCATCAATATAGGCTATATAGTCATATTCGAGTTGCATTTCGAAAGCCCAGATGAAACCCAAAAGCCAGAACAAAAGTTCGAAGACCTTGCCCGCGAAGCGGAGTGCGAGGACGAAGAAGAGGCATTTGACGAAAAATTGAAACGAATCGCCAAGCCCAAAGGCAATAAAGGACCAAAGAAAAAGCCGTCTGAGAAGTCATCCGGCGAGTAAACTTCTGCCCAATAGTAGAAAGTAGAGGGAGCCCGCCGAAATGCGGGTTTTTTTAATGGCCCGAAAAATCAGCGATCATTTTTGGGGTTTCTCGATTGGCCTAACTATCGGGGTGCCTTTGGGTCTTTTTTCCGGGGCGCTTCTGGTTTCAGCCTTGGTGTTGGGGGCGTTTGAATTGCCGCCCTCCGGGATGTTGAATTAAGCAGAGAGGCTTTGGCGCTGATATTTGCGGCTTCAATTGTTGCTTTGGCCTGAATTTGGGCGCTTCTGATGTCTCCATAAGTGTTAATTCCGGCCCCAATGACTCCGCCTCCGATGGTAATGATCGCCGCGAGAATGGCGGCCCGGGGCCCGTCTGCCATGCCCCCTATATTAAAAAGCCCCTTGGCTTTGGGAGTTATTTTCTCTGCCTCTTCTTGGGCCTTTTCGGGCGTGATCTTCCCGGCCTGTAATTGTCTGGCCAGTTCGGCTAGGGCCTCGCGGACTTCGGTGGGCAAATCGCCGGACAGGACGGCGCGAACCCCCTTCGCGTTGCTGCTGTAGGCGCCGTCTAAAATCTGGCATTCCTTGGCGCAATCCGCCCGAAAGCAGCTGACAAAGCAGCTCAAGTAGAAGTTGTCCTCGGCATCAACGCCAAACGGGTAAGTTGTGCCCCAAACAGCCCGTGGTCTTCGCACCATGCGAAAACGTCGGTTTTTGGGGCCATGGGAATCATGGGGGCAGGCTAGGCCAGAGTCGGGCCGGAAAGAAGTGCTCCGAATCGCCTAGTGCAAGCCCCTGATGTTCCTTGGGTTTGTCAACGATATAATACCCTAAGAAATAAAGGGTCAGCCGCACTGGCCGCGATGAAGCAGCGCATGGTCCGTGAGGACAAGCGCCATCATCGCCGCGCCAACGGGCACGCCGCGGATGCCGACGCACGGATCGTGACGGCCCTTGGTCTGCACGCTGGTTTCCTCGCCTTTGGCGGTGATGGTCTTGCGCGGCGTCAGGATCGACGAGGTCGGCTTCACCGCAAAACGCGCGACGATATCCTGGCCTGACGAGATGCCGCCCAGAACGCCGCCCGCCTTGTTCGACAGGAAATACGGGGCGCCGTCCTTCATGCGGATTTCATCGGCGTTCTCCTCGCCGGTGAGCGCGGCGGCCTCCATCCCGGCGCCGATCTCGACGCCTTTGACCGCATTGATCGACATCATGGCGCTCGCAAGGTCGGCGTCGAGCTTGCCGTAGACCGGCGCGCCGAGGCCGGCGGGAACGCCGGACGCGACGACCTCGATCACGGCGCCGTAAGAAGAGCCGCTCTTGCGCGCGGCGTCGAGTTTCTCCGCCCAGCGTTCGGCGGCTTTCGCGTCCGCGCACCAGAACGGGTTCTTCTCGACTTCCATCCAGTCGAAATTGTCGCGGTCGATTGTGTCGGGGCCCATCTGCACCATGGAGGCGCGAATCCACACCCCGCCGAGAAGATGGGCGAGCACCTTTTCCGCCACGGCGCCGGCGGCGACTCGCGCGGCGGTCTCGCGCGCCGAGGAGCGCCCGCCGCCGCGATAATCGCGGAAGCCGTATTTGGCGTCATAGGTGAAGTCGGCGTGGCCGGGGCGGTATTTGTCGCGGATGTCGGAATAGTCCTTCGAGCGCTGGTCCTGGTTCTCGATCATCAGGCTGATGGGCGTGCCGGTGGTGCGCGGCCCGTCGCTGCGCTCGTCCTCGAAGACGCCGGACAGGATTTTGACCTCGTCCGGCTCCTTGCGCTGGGTCACGAATTTCGAAGTCCCGGGCTTTCTCTTGTCGAGCGCCGTCTGGATGTCTTCGGGCCTGAGGACGATTCCCGGCGGGCAGCCGTCAATGACGACGCCGAGGGCGGGCCCGTGGGACTCGCCCCAGGTCGTGAACCGGAACATCCTGCCGAAAGAGTTGAAAGACATGCCTTTTCCGTATTAATCGCTTCCCGTGCGGGTGAGCTTATAGCCATATCCGTAGCGATTTCCTAACGCCCCGGCCATCCCGGTCATTCCGGTCATGGGGGGCCTCCGAGGTGCCGACATGTCCGATCTCATCCCCCCGAGCCCTTCTGAAGAGGCCTATGCTGTCGACCAGGATCAGGGCGACGTTTTCACCATCGAGGACCCGATCGCGCTGTTCGCCGACTGGCTGGCGCTCGCCCATAAGAAAGAGCCGAACGACGCCAACGCCATGGCGCTCGCCACCGTGGACGAGACCGGGCTGCCCGATGTGCGCATGGTGCTCCTGAAGGACATCGACGCCTGCGGGCTGACTTTCTACACCAATCTGGAAAGCGCCAAGGGCCGTGAGCTCGCCGCCAATCCGAAAGCCGCCATCGTCTTCCACTGGAAATCGATCCGCCGCCAGGTGCGGTTTCGCGGGGAGGTGGAGCTGGTGAGCGACGAGGAGGCCGACGCCTATTTCGCGAGCCGCGCGCGCGGCGCGCGCATCGGCGCCTGGGCCTCGCAGCAATCGCGCCCCATGGAAGGCCGCTTCGCGCTGGAAAAAGCCGTGGCGGCGAAGACCGCGAAATTCGGCCTTGGGGAGATTCCCCGCCCGCCGCACTGGTCCGGATACAGAGTAAAGCCGGTAGAGATCGAATTCTGGGTGAACCGGCCCTTCCGCCTCCACGAACGGCTTTTATACGCCCGCAAGGACCTCGAGAGCGGCTGGACCAAAGAGCATCTTTATCCTTGATGCTTTGCTCCTGAATCCGCCCCGCTTTCCCCTTCGGACGAAGCGGCTTTTGCTGATTGCCGCCCGCGCCGCATTCGCCTAGTCTTGATGCGACTGCGGGGGAGAGACGCCCATGCACATCATCATCGCCATCCTCGGCGCACTGGCTGCGGCCTTCTGGGCTTTCACGCATTTCGTCAATGCGGCGGGCGCGGGGCGCGACACGGTGCGCGACGTCACAGGCGTCATCCGCCGGGGCAAGTGGAACCGCCGCGTCGATCAGCGTCTCATCGAAAACCTGTCCGATCCGCGCGAGGCCGCCGCTGTTCTCCTCTATCAGATGGCCGCTTATGACGGCGCCGTCACCGACCGCCAGATGGCGGGGATCGTCGACGGCATGCGCGAGACCTTCGAGGCCGATGAGGAAACCGCGCAAGGGCTCTACGCCTTCGGGCGCATGGCCGTCGGGCAGATCAACGACGCCGGCAACAGCGTGCGCAAGATCCTGCGCCCGGTCCTTGAGGTCTGCACCGATGAGGAGAAAAAGCAGTTCGTCGATCTCCTCGAACGCACGGCGGAAATCGAAGGTTCGCCAGCGGACGTTCAGCGCCGCCTCATTGCCGAGGCGCGGCGGGTCTTGCTGGCTGAATGATTTCCAAGCAGAAGCTCATTTGGGTCTAGCAAGGGGCGGCGTTGCCCTTGGCTATTACTATGATTGCGTTTTGCGCCGGCTTGTATGTTTCTTACTCAACATCGCCTGAAGCGCCAATTACTGAGCATATGGACAATGCAGAGCTAACCGTTGTGGGGGGCTTCTTGCTTTCCCTGTCTGGCGGCTTTCTTTCGTTCCATGTTCTAATATCCCAAAAATGGGATCAGGCTGTCCTCTTTCGGATGTTAGGCGGCGCAATAGTCTTGGGGATTATTGGCTATTATGCGTTTTATCTCTGGCGCTGAAATAGCTTCCCATGGTCCGGGGCTCCCATTTGGCCCGATATTGCAAGACTTTAAGAGAGAAAGCCGCAAGGGAATTTGCGCCGCGCGGCCGCTTGGCCTTATGGTGCGGCGGCTGGGCCCCGGCGGAGGGGGCGGCGATTTATGAGTTCAGGAAGGAGACCCTTAATGAAAAAAGCGATGATGGCGGCGACAGCAGGCCTGATGGCCCTGGCGGGCGCGGCCTATGCCCAGGAAGAGGAAACGGTCGAACCGGTGGCGCAGGTGGGCGAGTGCAAGCTCATGAAGGCCGCGCCGGAGATGCCCGATCCGAAAGCGGCGTCCGCTGAGGACCGCTCGGCGACGATCGAGGAGATCAAGGGCTTCCAGGGCAAGCTTAACGAATATCGCGAATGCCTGACCGCGGTCAGCCAGAACGAGGAGCTCGAGGTCGAGCCCCGCCAGGCCGCCCTCGACGAATATAACCGCACCGTCGAAGTCGAGACCAAGATGGTCAAGGACTGGCAGAAATTCGACAAGAAATACAAGAAAGAGAACGCCTAACCCGCGTTCCCGTCTTTCAGCGCATAGCGCGCGTTCATGGTTGCGGCGCCGTCAGAAATGACGGCGCCGTTTTTCGTGAGCCGGATGAGATGCGCCAGCACATTGAGCGCCGCCGCGCCGTGCAGGCGTTTGTCTACATCCGAATACATGGCCGCGGTGATCGACTTGATGTCCGTGCGGCCTTTTTTGAGCTGTTCCATGATCTGCGCGTCGCGCATCAGGCGGTGGGTTTTCACCGCGCGCACGAAGCGTTTCGGGTTCTCGATGGGCGCGCCATGAGTGGGGTAGTAAACTGCGTCGTCGCGGGCGAGCAGCGTGTCGAGGCTGCCTAGATAGGCGTTCATATCGCCGTCGGGCGGCGCCACCACGGTCGTCGCCCAGCCCATGATGTGGTCCCCGGTGAAGAGGGCCTTTTGCTGCGGCAGGGCGAAACAAAGATGGTTCGACAGATGGCCGGGCGTGTGCACGGCTTCGATGCGCCAATCAGGCCCCTCGATGACCGCGCCGTCGCCGATGCGTTCGTCCGGGGCGTATGAATAATCCGCGCCTTCGTCGAGCGCCGGGGCGTCATGTTCCTTTTCTTTCACCGGGTGGGCGCTGAAGCCATAAAGCGGCGCGCCGGTTGCCGCCGCGAACTTCATCGCCAGCCCGCAATGGTCGCGATGAGTGTGGGTGATGAGAATATGGCTGACGCGTTCGTCTTTCAGTTCCGATAGGAGCGCCTCGAGATGCGCGTCATCATCCGGACCCGGATCGATGACCGCAACGTCGCCTTCGCCGACAATATAGGTTCCGCTGCCCGTATAGGTGTAGGGGCCTGGATTGTTCGCGATGACGCGGCGCACGCCGGGCGCGACGCGGTCGGCGGCGCCATAGGTGAAATCGATGTCTTTGACGAAAGGAATGGAGGCCATTGAAAGAGGGTCTGCTTCTCGGTTTCGGTTTGTTCGGCCCTATATGAGGCCTCAACCAACCGAACGCCATCCTTGCATGAAGACTTATTTCGCGAGCTTGGTGTCGATAGCGGCGGCGAAGGCCTCCGCCAGGGCGCGGAAGGCCGTGAGCTTGTTCTGCGCGCTCATGGCCGCAGGCGGGCCCATATCGGTCTTGTTGGCGTCGACGATATAGATGCGCCCGTCATGGCGGTCGCGCAGAATGTCGAGCCCGCCGAAATCGAGATGCATGGCGGCGGCGAAGGCGGCGATCTTTTCCTGTTCGTCGCCGGAGAGCATGGCGTCGATGGGCGCCAGGTCCACGCGGTGATTTTCATTCGTGAACCGCAAGTCGCGCGTGCGTTTTTTTAAGAAGACATAAGGCGTTGTCTTGCCGCCGACGATGGGCGTTCTGATGTCCACATGCTCGCGGCCGTCGAAGGTGTTCTCGATCATGCGCTGATAGACATGGCCGGGCCTTTTCACGGTAAGCGGGCATTGGATGATGCGTCCGTCATGCTTGCCGTTGCGTTCGGACTTTTCGACGGCGACGCCGTCATGAACCGCCGGATCGATGATCAGCGCATAGCCGAAAACCTCCTCGAAGACCCGCGAAACGACGCTCTTGCGGATGTCGAAACAATCGACATTGAAAGCGGGCTTTTGCGTCGGCGCGAGGCGCGGGGCGGTCAGGAACTCGCGGTCCTCGAAATAGAAATGCAGGTCGGCCTCCGCCGGGTCCTCGACGATTTTCACATCGGCGAGCTGGCAGACCGGCCAGATGGCGTAATAGGAGCGCGGCTTTCTTGGAAAGAAGGAGATGCGCGCGCGCGGTTCGCGGCCGCGCATCATGCGCGTCGCGCGCAGCGCATTCACCAGCCAGACAAAACTCGCGATCCGAAACGCGTCCCTGGCGAAGTCGCTGTTCAGCGGGATCTCGGCGCCGGTTTCGGTCGCCACGAGCTGATTACCGTTAATTTTAAACTCGCCAAAAATAGACATCGACGCTCCGCCCCGGAACCGCCCCCGGCGCAATGAACATGGCTTCTTGGCCGATGACAAGGAAATAAAACAACCGTGAGGCGCGGAAAACGGCGAACGGCGCGGCTTTTGCGACGGCCCGAGCATGTGTGCCGAACGTAAACAGATCCTTAATCTCGCCGCCGCAATCGCGGCCGCCGGGTTTACCTTGCCGGGCGCCGCACTTGCACAAAATGCCGGGGCGTCGGCGGGCGGCGTTGCGCTGGGCGAGGGCCATGGCGGGATCACCGACCGCGCCTTTGTCGCGGCGCCGCCGAACTATCTTTACGTGGTGGAAAAGGAACGCGGCAGTTTTCTCGACTGCGGCGAAGGCCAGGATCTGAGCGCCACCGATGAAGACGGACGCGACATGGCGGTTTTGCATTGCGGCGTCACGCTCACGGAAACCGTCGTCATTCCAGCCGCCGCGTCGAGCGCGCGCATCATCATTCACTATTGAGCGGCAGCAAACTCACTCGCCCATCAGGCAACTGTCGGTTTCAAGTTCGCCGTCGTCATTATACCGTGCGGGCACGGAATATTTTTTTCCGTAATCGAAGGTCACGCCGCAAGAGTCTTCGTCGACTGTGTGCCAGACGGCGGTCCGCCCGCTGATGTCCGGATCGCTCGAGTCGGCCACATCGAAAATCGTCGCCATGCGGTCCTCCACCGAACGCCGGTCGGCGCCGAGGATCACTTTTGCATCGATCACATAGCCGCTGACGGTCACATCCGCCTCGCTGCCGGCGGGGCAGGCGCAGTCGGACTCGTCCTGGCCCAGCAGGGGCGGCGGCGCATAAGGATCGGCGCTTTGGAGCGCCATGGACAACAGCAACGCAAACAGGGTCATTTAAGGCTTCAGTCCTCTTGGCGGGCCGCCTTCAACGCTTCGAGCGCCGGGCGCTGGCCCCTGATGTCGTAACCGGCCTTCTCGGCTTCGGCGATGATGGCGTCCGGGTCGCGCCCTTCGGCGGCGGCGAGATAGCTCTGCAACACGGTCGAGCGCGCGCCGGAGCGGCAAAAGGCGACGGTTTTGTCGCCGGCTTCCTCTAACGCGGATTTCAGGGCGGAAATGTGGCTCATGGAAATGCCGCGCCCGTCTACGGGGATATGCACATAGGCGAGCCCGGCCTTGCGGGCGGCGGCTTCGAGATCGGCGCTCTCTGGCTGGCCGAACATTTCGCCGTCGGGCCGGTTATTGACGATCAGCGTATAGCCGGCCTTGGCCGCGTCCGCGATGTCGTCGACGGTGAGCTGGGGCGAGACCGAAAAGCCGGGCCTCAGGGCCGTAAACTTGTCCGGCAAGACTTGCTCCTTTTGCGTTGCAGGCGCCGGCGCCGCCTGGGCTAGACAGACCATATATGTGAACGCTGCCGCCATCAGGCAAGCGTGGGCGGTCCGCAGAATTTGCCGGTTTCCAATCATACGCATAAGCGGTATTTCGCCTTTCGCGGGCCAAGATGCAAGCGCCGCCCCCTTCGGCCGCTGCCGGGCCCCGCAGAAGGAGAACGTCCATGAGCGCGCCGCTGTTTCACCTCGCCATCCCGGTTGACGATCTCGCCGCGGCGGAAGCCTTTTACGGCGACCTTTTCGGGTGCCCGCGCGGGCGGCGCGACGCCAAATGGATCGATTTCGACTTTTTCGGTCACCAGCTTGTGACCCATCTCGCGCCGGAGGAATGCGGCGGCGCGGTGACGAACGAAGTCGACGGCAAGGCCGTGCCCGCGAAACATTTCGGCCTCATTCTCGACGAGCCGCAATGGCGCGCGCTCGCCGACAAGCTGATCGCCGCGGGGACCGCGTTCATCATCGAGCCTTATGTCCGCTTCAAGGGCGAGCCCGGCGAGCAGGGAACGTTCTTTCTGCTCGACCCGGCCGGCAATGCGCTCGAGTTCAAATATTTCGACGATATCGGCCGTCTGTTCGCGACCTAAAGCACGTCTCGTTTCATCGGAGTCGGTCGACGTGCTTTAGGTCTTTTTTTGCGCGTGTCTGTTGCGCATAAGAGGAGACCACTTATGCGCGGCACGCTCTAGCGTCCGTCGAAAACAATCTCCCCGTCGACCACGGTCATCACCGGGTCGACGCTGAGGATGTCGTTTTCGGGGATCGTCATGATGTCTTGCGAAAAGACCGTGAAGTCGGCCCGTTTGCCGGGCTCGATGGTGCCGAGAACGTCTTCCTGAAAGGCGGCGTAGGCCGGCCAGATCGTGAACATTTTCAGCGCTTCGGCGCGCGTCACCGCCTGGTCGGGGCGCCAGTTTTCGTCCTGATAGCCGTCGACCCCGCGCCGCGCCACGGCGGCGTAGAACTCGATCCTCGGATCGCCGCGTTCGACCGGCGCGTCGGAGCCGCCGGCGATGATCGAGCCGGCGTCGATCAGCGCGCGCCAAGGATAGGCGCCGTCGAGCCGGTCGGTTCCGAGCCGGTCCACGGCGAAGAACAGATCGCCGATGGCGTGCGAGGGCTGCATCGAGGGAATGACGCCGATCTCTGCGTAGCGCGGAATATCCTCCGTACGCAGAATTTGCGTATGTTCGTCGCGCCAGCGCATGCCGGTCTTGTCGGGATGGGCGGCGAAGGTTTCCTCATACCAGTCGAGGAGCAGCTTGTTGCCGCGATCGCCGATCGCATGCGTGTTGACCTGCACGCCGGCTTCGAGCGCCTGTTCCAGAACCGGCATGGCCTCGTCTTTTTGCATCAGCAAAAGCCCGCTCGTGTCGGGGCGGTCGGCATAGGGCTCCATCAGCGCCGCGCCGCGGGAGCCGAGAGCGCCGTCCAGATAGAGCTTGATGGCGCGGGTGATGACGCGGCCATTGCCGTTGACGCGCGGGCCGCTTTCGATGAGCGCGTCGAGACCGGCCTGATCGATGGAGTTGTAGACCCGCAGCTTGAGCGCGCCCTCGTCGGACAGGGTTTCGATCATGTCGACATTGGCCGGGTCGACGGACATGGCGTGAATGCCGGTCCAGCCATAGCTCGTGTAAACGTCGGAGGCTTTTGCATAGCCCTCGCGTTTTTTCGCGTCGCCGGTCTCGCCGATGAGCGCGCGCACCAGACCCTGCGCGTTGTCGATGAGAATGCCCGTGGCGCGGCCCGCTTCGTCGCGTTCGATCTTGCCGCCTTCCGGGTCGGGCGTCGTCTCGTCGATCCCGGCGGCGTCGAGAGCGGCGGAGTTGGCCACCAGCGCATGACCGTCGGCGCGGGTGAGGATCACCGGATTGTCCGGGCTGACGGGGTCGAGGTCGTCGCGGTCCGGCATCCGGCCTTCGGGCCAGCCGGTCTCGATCCAGCCGCGGCCATAGACGGTCTCGCCCTCGCCGGTGTGCTGGACATTCGCCTCGACGATGGAGACGAGCTCGGCGACCGAGCCGACCTCTTCGAGATTGAGCGTCAGCTCGCGCATGCCGATGCCGAGAAGGTGGGCGTGGGCGTCCGTGAAGCCCGGATAGAGCGCCGCGCCGTCAAGGTCGACGATCTCGACATTGTCCCCGGCCGCATCCTCGACCAGCGTCCGGCCCCCCACGGCGACGATTTCGCTCCCGGTGACCGCGACCGCTTCGGCCGTCGGCGCGCCCTCGACGCCGGTATAGATCGGCCCGCCGGTAAAGATCACGACCTTGGCGGCTGCTTCCGGGGCTTCGTCCGCGGGCGGGGCGTCGCGGTTTTCGCAGGCGGCGAGGGCCGGCAGGACGAGGGCGATCAGGGCGTATCTGGCGGAAGAACGCGGCATGAACAGGCTCCTTGGAAAGGGCTGAGAGAGGGACGGCGGCGAGAGACCAGCTTCTCCGGTTTAGCCCGGGCCCGCCAGCCCCCGCAATGCGGCCTTTGGGCGGGCCGAATCGGCGCCATCCAGGCAGCGACGGCGGCGCCCTGCGGTGCGTCTGAAACAGGGAGCGGGGCGCTGGGGAAAATTTGGTTTCGTTCCCGAGAGGAGTTAATTTTCCCGTCATGCGGGAATTTCCTGGCGGGGGTGCGCTCTAATGTTGCGTTGCAGCGAAAAACTTTGGGTTAACGCTTTTAAACCAATTGACAAACCCCTGAAAACGCGGAGATTGGGGCGTGTCGTTAAAAGAGTTTTAATGATGCGCGGTCCGGCGCATTCCGGATGATCAGTTTGAGTGGGGGACTAAACCATGAAAACCCTTCGCTACATGGCGGCAGCCCTTGCCGCTGCGGGCCTAATGGCGGCTCCGGCGAATGCGGCGACCTTTGTTTTCAAAGGCGCCACGAGTGTCAACAATGTCACTCCGACGAACGCGAGCGACGCGACCTGCGGGTCTCTCGTCACTCCGACGGACATCTGCAACGTTGAAGTTGGCGGTGTCTGGCAGAGCCTTGAATATGAACAAGACGGCGTTGACCTGACCGTTAACGGCTACACCGGCGGTGAGGCGACTCGCCTCATTCAAGACCGTTCGCCGGCTGACTCCGGTCTCGGCGTGTGGTCGGAATTCGGCGACACCAGCGCTGACCAAACGCAGTCCAGCTCGGGCGAGGCGATTGAATTCATCTTCAACAGCCTTGTTCGCGTGACCGACGTTGAATTCAACGCCGGCGCCGACACGAGCTGCTCGAATGTGACGCCGGCGACGATCGAAGGCACCTGCGGCTCTTTCCTGCTGCAAGTCTTTGACACGTCCGATGTCGAAATCTTCTCGATGGTCTATGACGTCACCAGCGTCGACATGCTCGCTGAGCTTGGCGTTGCTGGCAAGCGCTTCCTTCTGACGGCGCTTGACCTTGGCGAAGATTTCCCGACCGGCTTCTCGATCGGCCAGCTGACGGTGAACCAGGTTCCGGTTCCGGCCGCGCTTCCGCTGCTGCTGTCCGGCCTTGCCGGCCTCGGCTTCGCTTCGCGCCGCCGCAAGTCGGCCTAAGAAGCTTCGCAAATTCTGCGAGATGGAAAGCCGGCCTTCGGGCCGGCTTTTTCATGTCCGGCCCCGCCGTTTGCGGCGGGGTTTTTTGCGTCGGCGACCAGCGCCGGGCGCGAAGCGTCCTATAAAGGCCGATTGAAAGCACGGTCGAATAAACTGTATGTGCGCTGAAACAGCGTAAAAGAGCCTGAAAGGCGCGGGCGCGGCGAATGACGAACACCGAAACGGAAAAAGCGGGACCAGCGGCGGGGCCGGTGCGGCGCATCATGGCGAACGCCGGCAAGCTCCTGTCCGGCAAGGCGGCAGGCGGCGTTTTAAGTCTCGCTTATCTCGCCATCGCCGCGCGCGGGCTGGGGCCCGAAGGCATGGGCGCGCTCGTTCTCGCCCACGCCTACGCCCATGTCATCGCGGGGATTGCGCGCTTCCAGTCCTGGCAGGCGGTGATCCGCTTCGGCGCGCCGATGATCCGCGAGGGAGACGATGACCGGCTCCGGGATCTCCTGCGCTATACGATCCGTCTCGACCTGATCAGCGCGGTTGTGTCCGTCGCGGTGGCGCTTGCCGTCGCGCCTTTCGCGGCGCGCGCCTTCGGCTGGTCCGACGACATTCGCGGCCTCATTACGGCTTACTGTTTCGCGACGCCTTTCCTGATCGCCGCGACGCCCACGGGCGTGTTGCGTCTCTACGACCGGTTCAAGATCCTCGGCTGGCAACTGACGCTGATGCCGCTGATCCGGTTTATCGGCGCGATCATCCTGTGGCTGACGGATGCGAGTCTCGGCGCCTTTCTCGTGGTGTGGATCGCATCCGTCTTCGTCCATGGCGCGAGCCTGTGGGTTCTCGGCTGGCGCGAGCTGCAAAGGAAAAAGTTGACGCCAAAACTCACCGGCAAGGCGGACCGGCCTGCGGACAAGGCGTGGCTTCCCTTCATGGTGAAGACGAACCTTTCGAGTTCCATCGACCTCATGCACGACAATGTTCCCCTGCTGATCGTCGGCGGCGTGTTGGGGCCGGCCGCGGCGGGCCTCTTCAAGCTCGCCTTCAACCTGGCGAATGTGCTCGCCCAGCCCGTCAACATGTTCAACCAGGCGACCTTTCCCGAACTGTCGCGCATCGAGGCCGAAAAGGGCTTGCGGGAAATGGCGAAGACCGCGTTTCAGTCGATCGCCATGGCGGTCCTGATCGCGCTTCCTGTCATCGGGCTTTATTTCTTCCTGCGCCGGCCGCTGGCGGTGGGCGTCGGGGGCGAAGCGTTCGCCGCCGCCGCGCCGCTGATTGCGCTTATGGCCTTCGCGCAGATTTTCAAGATCACCGCGCTCGGTCTCGAGAGCGCCGTCCTCGCGCGCGGGCGGGCCGGCTGGGCTTTAGGCGCGCAGGCGTCCGGCGCCGCGGCGCATCTGGCGTTTCTCGCCTTCATGCTGACGGCGGTTGGCGTCATCGCCGCACCGCTCGCCATCATGACCGGCTGGGCGGTGTTGAGCGCGGTGTTGCTCGCGGCGTTGTTGAAAGCCTGAGCGCTTGCGCTTTTTACGCCGCTCATCCCCGCGAAAGCGGGGATCCACTAACAAGGCGAACTCTTCTGGATCCCCGCTTTCGCGGGGATGAGCGGGCGAGAACGCATCGCGTTTCGTTTCAGACTTTCTAAGCCCCCGCCTTCTGCGCAAAGCCCCAGGCCAGCGCGGCGAGGGGTTTGACCTGCGCGCCCATTTCCTTCGCGGCGGGCGATGACGCGTTCCCTTGCAGTGAGCGCGCATAAACGCCCTGCACGATGGAGGCGAGGCGGAACATGTTGTAGGCGAGGCAGAAATCCACATCGGGAACGCCGTCGCGGCCTGTCTTCGCAGAATAGCGTGCGACTGCCTCGTCGATGGTGGGCAGCCCTTGCGCCTCAAGATCGACGCCCATCAGCCCGCCGCGCACCGATTTCGGCATGTGCCAGACCATGAGAAAGTACGTGAAGTCGGCGAGGGGGTGGCCGAGAGTCGAAAGCTCCCAGTCGAGGATCGCCAGCGTCTTCGGCTCGCTCGGGTGCATGATCGCATTGTCGAAACGATAATCGCCGTGAACGATGGAAGTCGCGTCGTCGGAGGGGATCGCGGTGGGCAGCCATTTGATGAGATTGTTCATCTCCTCGATGTCGCTGGTTTCCGCCGCCTCATATTGTTTTGACCAGCGCCCGATCTGGCGCTCGAAATAATTGCCGGGCTTGCCGTAATCGCCGAGCCCCGCTTTTTCGTAGTCGATGGTGTGAAGGTCGGCGAGCGTGTCGATCAGCGCGTGAAACAGCGGCTTGCGCTTTTCCTTTTCCACTTCCGGAAGGCTGGCGTCCCAGAAGATGCGGCCCTCGACGAAGTCCATGATGAAAAACGCCGTGCCGACGACCGCTTCGTCTTCGCAGAGCGTATAGGTTTTCGGCGCGGGGAAGCCTTGCGCGTGAAGCGCCGTCATCACCTTGTATTCGCGGTCCACCGCATGCGCGGAAGGGAGGAGCTTGCCCGGCGGCTTGCGTCGCAAGACATATTTCTTCGACGGCGTCGTGATGAGATAGGTTGGGTTCGACTGGCCGCCCTTGAACTTCTTGACCGAGAGCGGGCCTTCATAGCCCTCGACATGTTCGCGCATATAGGCGTCGAGCGCGCCTTCGTCGAATTTCAGATGTTCCGGCGTGTCGCCAAGTCCGGTGAAGTCTTCTGCGTCGGTCATGGCGTTTCCTTGTTCGTTTTATGCAGCGCGGAAGTGATCGAGGATCATGAGCCCGCCGATAATAACAAATCCGGCGCCGGCGATAAGCTTCAATGGCAGCGCGGAAAGCCATTTGTCCGCCGCCGCGCCGGCGAGCACCGCAAGCCCGGTGGAGGCGACCAGCGCCAGGGCCGCCGCCGCGAAGACCATCGCTTTCGATTTGCCCCCGTCGCTCGCGAACAGGACCGTCGCAAGCTGGGTCTTGTCGCCGAGCTCGGCGAGGAAAACGGTGACGAAGATCGAAAGAAAGGCTGTCATGTGAGTGTTCCAAGTTTCTTGTGAAAGACGAAAAAAGCATCGAGCACGCGGCCCGGCGCTTCCGTATGCGGATAATGGCCGATGTCTTCGAGGAGAACCGCGTCGGCGTTCGGGACCTGTTCGAGATAATAGTCGTAAAGATGCTTGCCCGAGACCGGGTCCATGCCGCCGTCAATGAGGCGCAGCGGAACGGATGCGTCTTTCAGCGCCCCGACCCAGCGCGCGCGCAGGGCCTGGCGTTCGGGAATGTAATGCAAAAGCTTGTGCAGGATCCTGCGGCCGCCATTTTCGTTGATCAGCGCCCAGTGCCCGTCGATCTCTTCGTCCGAGGCCCTGGTGTCGGGCCCGAAAATCTTGTCGAAGGCCGCGCGGAATTTTTCCTTGGTCATCATCATGCCGAGGAGAGGCCCGAGCGGAGAGAGCCCCAGCTTCTGAACCGGCCGCGCGCGGTGCTGTTCCGGAAACAGCCCGCCATTGAGGAACACCATGGATTTCAAGGCGAAGCTTAAGGAGCGTTCATTATGGCGCGCCAGCAATTCCTGCCCGACCGTATTGCCGTAATCATGAACGAACAGATGCGCCTCGCCCGCGCCCATGCGTTCGAGCAGCGCTTCCTGAATGTCCGCTTGATCGAGAATCGAATAGTCGATGTTTTTCGGTTTGTCGGAAAGCCCGAAGCCGAGCATGTCGAGGGCCGCGAGATTGAAATGCGGCTCCAGCTTTTGCCACAGCGCAGACCAGTCCCAGGAGGATGTCGGATAGCCGTGAATGAGGAGGAGCCAGGGCTTTTGCGGATCGGGATTGTCCGCCGTCCAGCAGGCGATGCGATGGCCCGCCCAGGGGTTGTGCCTTGCGGCCTTGCGCCATTCCTCAAGCGCGATCACGCGCGCGTCTCCGCGTCCTGTCTTTCAAGCGCGCGCCAGGCGATGTCCTTGCGGTAAAAGCCGCCCGGCCAGTCGATGGCGGCGACGCCCGAATAGGCGCGGGTGACGGCCTCTTCGATGTCGCGGCCGGTCGCGGTGACATTGAGCACGCGCCCGCCATTGGCGAGCAGCTTGCCGCCTTCCGCCTTCGTGCCGGCGTGGAAGACGACCACATCGGAGAGCTGGTTGGCGGTCTCGACGCCGTTGATCTCCGAGCCTTTTTCGTAAGCGCCGGGATAGCCTTTCGCCGCCATCACGACGAGCGCGGCGGCGTCGTCGGACCAGTCGAGGCTCGCGCCGGCGAGCTCGCCGGTCGCGGCCTTGTAAAGCGCCGGCAGGAGATCGCTTTTAAGGCGGCGCATCAGGATCTGGCATTCGGGATCGCCGAAGCGCGCATTGAATTCCACAAGCCGCGGGCGCTCGTTCTCGATCATCAGCCCGGCGTAAAGAACGCCCACATAAGGCGTTCCGCGCTTTTTCATTTCCGCGACCACGGGTTCGATGATTTCCGTCATCGTCCGTTTGCGGACCTTATCGGTGAAGACGGGCGCCGGGGAATAGGCGCCCATGCCGCCGGTGTTCGGCCCCGTGTCGCCGTCATAGGCGCGCTTGTGATCCTGTGCGTCGATCATCGGCAGAATATTTTCGCCGTCGGTGATCGCAAAGAAGCTCGCTTCCTCGCCGCGCATGAATTCCTCGATGACGATGGCCGCGCCCGCCGCGCCGAACTTCCCGCCGAGCATCTCGTCGACAGCGGCTTCGGCGTCTTCAAGGGTTTCGGCGATGACGACGCCCTTGCCGGCGGCGAGCCCGTCGGCCTTGATGACGTAAGGCGCGGTCTGTTCGCGCAGGAAAGCTTTCGCCGGCGCGGGCTCTTCGAAGCGGCCATAGGCGGCGGTCGGCGCGCCGGCGGCGCTGGCGATCTCTTTCATGAAGCTTTTGGAGGCTTCGAGCTGCGCGGCCTCTTTTCCGGGTCCGAAGCAGGGGACGCCCCGGTCGCGCAACAAATCGCCCAACCCGGCGGCGAGCGGGGCTTCCGGCCCGACCACAACAAGATCAACGTCGTTTTCGGCGGCGAAATCAGCGATCGCCTCAATCTCGCCGTCTCCGATCGTCAATTTTTCGCCAAGGTGATTGAGCCCCGCGCCGCCAGGCGCCAGATAGAGCTTTGACAATTCCGGGCTTTGCGCAATTTTCCAGGCCAGCGCATGCTCCCGGCCGCCGCCGCCAACCAACAGGACTTTCACTTGGGCGTTCTCCGTTTTCCGTTCTTCGCGTTTAAGCGCCCCTGTTCCCGGGATCAACGCCCTCGCGATCAACGCTGCGCCGGACGCCCTAATATTGCATGACCGATTCTGGGGAAAAACCGGCAGAGCCGGATAAGGCGAAGCCCGCGCCCGCCAAGGGCGGACCGCTGACAGCCCTGCGCCGGGCCTGGCGGCGGGCCTACGGGCCCTGGGAGCGCGCCAGCGAGCGGGTGATCGACCGGCTCGCGGCCACGGAACGCCGCCAGCGCATATCCTCGGTCACGCTGGCGCTCGCCATCAACCTGATCTTTCTGACCCTCCTGTCGACTTTCGCGCGGGTCCGGATCTGGATCCCCAACGCCCCGAGCGACACCATCCAGGTGACCCTGGTGGAGCCCCTGGCTTTCGATGTGGATCTGCGCGACCCCGAACTGGAGCCGATCCCGGAGCCCGAAGAGGAGGAGCCGGAGCCCGAACCCGAGCCAGAACCGGAAATCGTCGAGGAGCCGGAACCAGAGCCCGAGCCCGAACCGGAACCGGAGCCCGAAGAGGAGCCGGAAGCCCCCGAACCTGAGCCGGAGTCAGAACCCGAGCCCGAGCCCGAAATCGTCGAGGAGCCAGAGCCGGAACCTGAACCGGAGCCCGAACCGGTCGAGCCCGAAGAGCCGGAGCTCAATCTCGACCTTGAGCCGCAATTCGCGCCGCCGGCCGAAGAGCTGGCGCCGCTGATCCCCGAGGCCGCGCCGGAAGCCGCCGACGACGAGCTTGCGCTCGAGCCGCAGGAAGACCCGCAGGCGCCTGAAGAGACCGCGGACGAGCCGCTCGTCACGGAGGAGGAACTGGCGCTGCCGGAATCCGGCCTTGAGGACATTCCCGGCGACGAGGAGACCGAGGGCGAGGACGCCGCGCTGGCCGAAAGCGAGGGCGAGGAGCCCGAGATTGAAGAGCCGCCTGTCGAGGAAGAGGATCTGGCCGAAGCGCCCCCCGAGGCGGAGATCAGCGGCGACGACATGTTTGACCAGGAGCCGAGCTTCTCGGGCCGCACCTTCATCAGGCCGCGCGTGCAATTGCCGACGGCGGAGTTGCCTGCCGACGGCCTGCCGGAGGGCGAGGCGGCGATCCTGCCCGGCGATTCCGGGGTTGTGGCGATCTTCTGTCCCGAGGAATTCACCGACGAGGAAAAACAGAAGGAATGCGCCGGGCGCCCCGAAATCCGCTCCGGCTGGACGCCGGGCTCCAGCGGCGAGGACTGGTCGAAGGCGACGGAGCTGTTGAAGCGCGAGCGCGCCGACGGCGTTTCAGGCCCCACTTTCGGGCCGGCGGCGGCGGGCATCGCGGCGCGGCGCGAGGACCAGCTTCTCGAGGATCTGCGCGATCCGCGGCGCAGCCAGGACAGCGTCAACAACCTGCCGGACGCGGGCGACGACAACCTGATGCGCGGCGTCGAGGGCAACCGCCCGAATATCGGGCCGGCGCCGTTCGAGCCCTCCTGGACCCTTCGCGAGGACGGCCAATTGTCACAGGAAGAGATTGAAGAGCTTGAAAGGGAGCTGCGCGAGGCCGAGGAGAACAACTAGTTTCCATGGAGACGATTGGCGCCGTCCCTGCATGCGCCTATATACGCCCTTTGGTATTCAGTTGAGGTTCCAAATGCTCGAGAAAATCGGGATCGCCTCCCTTGTCATCCTCGTCGCGTCCGAAAGCTTCGCCTTTTCCGAAGCGGTCTTGTGGGCGCTCGCCGCGTTCATGCATCTCGGCAAGCTGATGCAGGAAGGCACGTTTCTCCTCGCCGCCGCGATCGGCGTCGCCGCCGGCTGGTGGATCCTGAAATCGGCCCTCGCCAACCGCGAAGTCTAGTTTCCGCCGGGCCCGAATTCCCGCGTCAGATAGACGAGCATCTCGTCGCGCATCTCCGGCGCCGGTGCGGCCATGCCCTGTTTGTCGACCATCCATGTCAAAAGATAATCCCAGCCCTCGCGGGACTGGCGCTGCGCCATGACGATCTGCAGGCTGTGACAGGCCGCGCAATAGGCGGCGACGGTCTCATGGCCTTCCGAACGGGGAAGCCCCCAGTAATCGTCGGCGGGATCGAAAGCAGAACTCGCCGTTTCCGCTGAAGCTTCCGCATACGGATTAAGCGCCGCATAAGAGGGCGCGTAACCGATCTCGCCCATCCATGCGTTCGCCATCTGCAACACCGGATCGGCGCCGGCGCCTTGCGCGGCGCGGCTTGCCAAACGCGCTCCATGCTCGTCCCCGCCGCCGAACAGGCGCACAAGCCCCGTGACGGCGAGCGCCATGGCGGCGAGCGTCAGGAGGCGCGCGAGCGCGCTCACAGGGCGAAGACCGCGATGCGGTGCTGGAGATTGTTGAGATAGCCGCGCGGGTTCCAGCCCGGCTGCGTCGCCGGCTGCGCCCGGCCTTCATCGTCCGTGGCGCGCGCCCAGATTTCGTAATAGCCGTGGTCGGGAAGGCTGATCTCCGCCCGCCAGTGCTGCCAGGCATAGCGGTTGGCCGGTGCCTCGAGCGCGGCGGGGGCCCATGTGGCCCCGAAGTCGATGGAAACATCAATCGCCGCGATTTCATTGTCGCCGGCCCAGGCGTGGCCGCGCGCCTCGAAAGTCTCGCCCGCCGCCACGCGCGCGCCGGTCTGCGGCGCGGTAATGAGCGACTTCACCGGCATGGTTTCGATGATTTTCATGTCGGCGTCGGGCACTTCGGTTCCAGGCGCCACCGGATAGGCGGGCACGCGATAGGACTGGCCGGTCATTTTCGGTCCGTCATGCTCGCGGTCGCGCAAGGCGATGCGCGTCAGCCATTTCTGCGAGCACGATCCCGGCCAGCCCGGCGCGATGACGCGCAAGGGATGGCCGTTCAAAAGCGGAATCTCGGCGCCGTTCATGGCGAAGGCGACGATGGTGTGCGGGTCCATGGCTTTCGCGAGCGGAACGCCGCGCGAGAGCGGCGGTTTTTCCGGATCGCCGGAAAGATGCAGGTCGGCGCCGTAATGGCCGGTATAGACGGCGGCGGGTTTGACGCCCGCACGGGTAAGAATGTCGGCGAGTCTTACGCCGGTCCACTCCGCACAGGAAATCGCGCCGAAGGTCCATTGATTGCCGCGCGCGGCGGGCGTCATGAATTTGCGGCCATTGCCGCCGCACTCGATCTGCAATTGCAGCGTGACGGGATCGAAGTCGTTTTTAAGGTCGTCGATTGATAGGGTCAGCGGCGTTTCCACTTCGCCGTCGACCGTGAGCGTCCAGTTGGCGATGTCTTCATCGCTGAGCACCGGCGTCAGACCGTTATTGCGCACGAACATATGCGCGCCGGACGTGACGTTTTCATCGAGCAGATGAACCGGGGTTTCGGCGTTGACCGGCCGGTCGCCGAGCACCGTCAGGCCTTCCTTGCCTTCGAGCCCCGTTTGCGCGAGCGCTACGGGGACGAGGCCTTTCGGCAGGAAGCGCGCGAAAGGGATCGGCAGGCCCAGCGCGGCAGCGAAGGCCGCGCCGCCGGCGCCGCCCACAAGGGCGCGCCGCGTCAGGGGACCCGTGCGGTCATGGCTCATAAAAAAAATCGCTCCAAACTCCGGGATGGCGGAGCTTAGAGCGATATTCGCCCCCGCGCGACACGGCGAATGCGCGCGGGAGCCGGGAGGGGTCTGTTTTAGAGCGCGGCGAGGGCGGGGTAGGTTTTCCGCCCGCCGATCCAGGCGTCCTTGAACAGGGCGCGGGCGTATTTCTCCGCATTCCTGTCGCCTTGGGCCTTGTAGGTTTCAGCGAGCCCGTAAAGCACCCAGGCGTTGTTGGGGCTTTCGGTCAGGGTTTCGAGGAAGAGCTGTTCGGCGCGCTCGACCTGGCCGTCCTGCAACAGATACGCCGCAAGGGTTTGCGCTGACGGATAATACCACCAGGGCGGCTCCATATAGGGGATGTTCTCCTGCAGGGCCGTCGCTTCCTCCATGGCTTCGATGGCGGAGGCGAGGTCGCCCTCGACGGCGCTGGCGCGCGCGATCACCGTCAGCCGGGCGATGTTCAAAACCTCGATCGCCGGCACGCCGCCATTGGTGAGCGCCGACAGGTCGGCTTCCGCGACCAGCGCGGCGATGGCCTCGGCGTCTTTCATGGCGGCGTCCGCATCGCCCAGGCGCGCATGCGCCTCGCCGCGCGCATAGAGCCAGGCGCCTTGCAGGAAGGGCAGGGCGTCGCCCGGATCCTCGACGGCGAGAATTTCTTCCGGCGTCGAGAACTGCACCATGGCGTAATAGGGCGCGGCCTTGATCGGCTGCACGAAGGGCGCGGCGCTCGCCATTTCCACAGGCAGCTTGGCGTCGAGTTTCTCGGCCATGGAAAGCGCCTCTTCGCCGGCGCCGGCCATCTGCGCCGAGGTTAGCGCGAAATGGATGTTGTGCGTGAAGTAGCCATATTCATACATCACGCTGGCGTCGGCGCTGTCGAGATAGGCTTCGTCGGTTGCGACTGCGTCGATATTCTGCGCGAGCGATTCCTTGAATTTGCCGGTCACGTAATAGGTGTGTGACGGCATGTGCACGAGATGGCCGAGACCCGGCGACAAGGCGCCGAGACGGTCGGCGTGTTCGAGCGCGCGGTAAGGATCGCGCGAGGCTTCGGTCATGTGAATGTAAAGATGGATCGCCGGCTGGGAGTCGGGGCTGCGCGCCAGCACGCCCTCGATCAGCGAGATGGTGCGGGCGGTGCGGCCTTTCGGCGTGCGCCCGCCATTGGTCCAGTAATCCCAGGGCTGCGTGTCCATATTAGCTTCCGCGGAGACCAAGGCGATGAAGTCGTCGTCCGGGTATTTTTTCGCGACTTCGTCCATGGCGTCGGCGAAGGCGTTGTCGAGTTTCGAGCGGTCGTCGGGCTGCACTTCCGAATAGCGGTAATGCAGCGCGTTGATGAGCGCGCTTTCCCTGTCGCTGGCGCCCTCGCGCAGGGACATCGCTTTTTGCAGCGCTTCCCAGGCCGGCGTCACGGCGTCCTCGCCCATGGGCGCATTGATGTTGGGGCCGAGCGCGAACGCCTCGCCCCAATAGCACATGGCGCAATCGGGATCGATGTCCTGGGCGCGCTTGAACGCGTTCACCGCTTCGCCGTGATTGAAATTATAGGTGTGCGCAAGGCCCTGATCGAACCAGTTTTGCGCTTCCGGTTTGTCGGTGGTGATCGGATAGCCGATGGTCTCCGGCGTCGAGCGCATCACCTTCGACGTATCCGCCATCTCCGTCTCGGCGGCATAGGCGGTCGCGGCCTTCACGAAGAAGGCGCGGCGTTGTGAGAGGCCGTCCGTTCTTTCCCCGCACATCGAGCGGGCGATCATCAAGGGATTGAGGAACGGCGCGGCGGCTTCGGTGTCGCCGGCCAGTCGGGTTTTCAGGCTGACGCCGCCAAAGGCGACGGCCGCTGCGGCGGCGCCCAGCAATAATCTGGTTTTCATAAGACTCCCCATGGGTAATTCGAATGTGTGATGTCGTCGTCCATCAAGGACGGTGTTGCGCGCTGCCTAGGCGGAGGCCGCGCGGATGGGTACTGACTTTGGTTAGGGACAGGCGCCTGATTTCCGCTGACGGAACCGGCCGCCGGGAGCGCCTCCGCCGCCGCTTATCTGCGCCCCCGAAACATGCTTTAACACGGCCCATGAGCGAAAAGAATATCGGCAATCTCCACGAATACAGCGTTTCCGAGCTTTCCGGGGCGGTCAAACGCACCATTGAGGACGCTTTCGGCCTTGTCCGGGTGAAGGGCGAACTGGGCCGCGTAACGCGCGCCGCGTCGGGCCATGTCTATCTCGATCTGAAAGATGAAAAAGCGGTCATCTCCGGGGTGATGTGGAAAGGCATGGCCGCAAGGCTCGCCATCAACCCCGAGCAGGGGATGGAAGTGGTGGCCACGGGGCGCATGAGCACCTTCCCCGGCCAGTCGCGCTATCAGCTGATCATCGATTCCCTGGAGCCCGCCGGGGTCGGCGCCCTCATGGCGCTTTTCGAGGAGAGGAAGAAGAAACTCGCCGCCGAAGGGCTCTTCGCGCCGGACCGCAAGCGCCCCATCCCCTTCCTGCCGAAAGTGATCGGCGTCGTGACCTCGCCTTCGGGCGCGGTCATTCGCGACATTCTCCATCGCCTGCGCGAGCGGTTTCCCCGCCATGTCATCGTCTGGCCGACCGTCGTGCAGGGACGCGGCGCGGAGGAGAAAATCGTCGAGGCGATCCGCGGCTTCAACGCGATCCAGCCCGGCGGGGATATTCCGCGTCCGGACGTTCTCATCGTCGCGCGCGGCGGCGGCTCGCTGGAAGATCTGTGGTGCTTCAACGAAGAGGCGGTGGCGCGCGCGGCGGCGGCGAGCGAGATTCCGCTGATCTCGGCGGTGGGCCATGAAACGGACACGACGCTGATCGACTACGCCGCCGACAAGCGCGCGCCGACGCCGACCGCCGCGGCGGAAATCGCCGTGCCGGTGCGCGCCGAACTCTTGGCCGAACTCCTCAACAAGGAGCGCCGGTTTACGGGCGCGGTGACGCGCCTGTTCGAACAGCGGCGCGCGGCGCTTCTTTCGGCCGTGCGCGGTCTCGGGCGGCCCGAAGACATTCTCGGCGCGGCGACGCAGCGCCTCGACCGCGCCTCCGACCGGTTGCGCGCGGGCTTGCGCGGCAGGCTCGACACGGCGCTGACGGCGCTGGCGCGGGCGAGCGGCCGGCTGACGCCGGGCCTTCTCGCCGCCGGTTTCGGCCAGCGCGAGAACCGCATCGGCGTGTTGTGGTCGCGCATCGAGACCCGCACCGAGCGTGTTGTCACTGACCGGCGCTCGCGGCTTCAGGCGTCGGCGCGGGTGCTCTCGGCGGTCTCCTATGAAAGCGTTCTCGAGCGCGGGTTTGCGCTGGTGCGCGGCGAGGATGGCGGGCTCATCCGCCGGGCCGGCGATGCGACTGAAGGCGCGGGCGGCGAGATCCAGTTCGCCGACGGCGTGCGCGCCGTGCGCTTCGGCGGCGCCTCCGCCGTATCTGCTCCCGGGGCGGCGCCCTCAAAAAGCCCGAAAAGCCCTTCAAAATCAGTGTCCGGAAAAGAGACGGAAAAACCGGAAAAAAGCGGGAAACCGCGCCAGCCCCGGCTTTTCGATTAAAAGCCGTTTCGGCGAGGCTTCTTTTTTGACGAGACGCGCTCCGGCGCGCTAGGACTTTACCCAGAGATGAGGAAAGGCTGAGCGCCCCCGATGAACCCGTTCGACTCTTTCGGTCCCGATGACGAAGCCGTGCTCGATTATGACGACGCGGAGTTTCATGTGGTCAAGCCCGGCGCCTATGTGGTGTGCGCCGTCACGGGCGCGCGCATTTCGTTAAAGGCGCTGCGCTACTGGAATGTGGACAAGCAGGAGCCCTATGCCGACGCCGATGCGGCCATGAAAGGGTTCGGACTGAAGGGACACGCCGAATGAAAAAAGCTTTCGCCGCGCTGCTCGCCCTCTCTTTTGCCGCGCCCGCCCTCGCGCAGGAGGCGGCCAATACCGATCAACATGAAGAGGCGGACCAACTTCTGCCGCAGCCCGGCGCCAAGGTCGGCAATATCTCCGGCGATGAGGGCAAGGGCTCGCTCGCCCGCCGCGCCAATTTCGCGGAAGCCATGAACGATGTCGCCGAGCGCCAGAAAGTCTTCGCCGGCGAGCCCCAGGGCTTCACCCTTGACGGTTCCTTCGCGCAAGGCGGGCTCGTCTTCGGCCAGACCGCCATCGGCGCGGAAGTGAAGCTCGACGGCGAATCGGTGATGGTCGATAATGACGGCCGCTTCATCCTCGGCTTCGGGCGCGATGCGGCGTTGACGGCGCTGGTGGTGGTGACCCTGCCCGACGGAAGCGTGGAGCGCAGCGCCATCGAGATCGCGGACCGCGAGTTCCCGACCCAGCGCATTGACGGGCTCGACCAGTCCAAGGTCTCCGGCTTCACCGAAGAACAGCTCGCCAAGATCGCCGCGGACAGCGCCCTCAAGAAAGCCGCCCGCGCCGAAACCCAGAACCTCGCCGACTGGTCGGTGGGCTTCGACTGGCCGGTGACGGGCCGGATTTCCGGCGTCTTCGGCTCCCAGCGCATCCTCAACGGCGAGCCCAAGCGCCCCCATTCCGGCCTCGACATCGCCGTCCCCACAGGGACCCCGATCCATGCGCCGGCCCCCGGGATCGTGCGTCTCGCGGCTACGGACATGTATTTCGAGGGCGGGCTCGTCCTCCTCGACCATGGTCATTGGCTCGAAAGCGCCTTCCTGCACATGTCCCGGGTCGATGTGGAGCCCGGCCAGCGGGTGGAAAAAGGGGACATTATCGGCGCCGTGGGGGCCACGGGCCGCGCCACGGGGCCCCATCTCCACTGGAGCATCAAGTGGAAGGGCATGCTGGTGGACCCCCAGCTCACCCTCGACCCGCTCGAGCCCGTGAAAGCCGCCGCCTCCTCCGGGGAGTAGGGCGGGGACCTGGGCAGGGACCCAGGGCAGGGACCGGGGCTCAAAAAGGCCGAAATTTCACAGTTTTGTAATTGACAATCATTATTAACTGACCCATCTTTTGAGAGCCGGTCGCAACTGTTGCGCGCCGGACCAGAGGGATCAGTGACGCCGCCATGTATGTGTGCATCTGCAACGCGCTGAAAGACCGGGAGCTCGCCGACGCCGCCAATGACGCGCGCAATGTCGCCGAGGTCTTCCGCCGCTGCGGGCGCCGTCCGCAATGCGGCAAGTGTCTTCCCGACGTGGCGCAGATCATCGAAGACCGCCGCGCCCTCGACAATCCGGCGCCGCTCGCCGCTGAATAAAGCCGTATAACTCCGCAGTTGATAATCGTTTGCGCGCAAAGCGCTTTTTTTTGCGCGAGTGCGAGTCGCTTGCAAAGATTATTCTTGGACGCGCGTGTTGAATCCCTATCCTGCGGCGAGATTCTTTAGCCGCTTGATAAACGCGAATCGCAACGACGCTTCGCCGGACAAGGCGGCGGCGATACGAAAAAAAAGGAGAGGGATTCCGTGAAAGGCGACCAAAAGGTCATCGACTATCTCAACAAGGCGCTGAAGCTCGAGCTCACCACCGTCAACCAGTATTTCCTGCATGCGCGCATGCTCAAGGACTGGGGCTTCAGCCGGCTTGCAAAAGTCGAATATGAAGAATCCATCGATGAAATGAAGCATGCGGACGAACTGATCGAACGCATCCTGTTTCTCGAAGGGCTTCCCAATGTCCAGGATCTCGACAAGGTCTATATCGGCGAGACGGTCAAGGAGATGCTCGAATGCGATCTCAAGGCTGAACAGCGCGCCCATCCGCTCTACAAGGAGGCGATCGCCTATTTCGAGAGCGTGAAGGATTATGTGAGCCGCGCCATTCTCGTGCGCATCCTCGAATCCGAGGAAGAGCATATCGACCATCTCGAAACCCAGCTTTCCCTGATCGACAAGGTCGGCGAGCAGAACTACCTGCAATCGCAGATGCACGGGCACGAAGACTAGTGCTGCGCGCCGCCGCCCTCTCTCTGGCGCTTTTCGCCGCCGCCTGCGCGACGCCGGAAGAGGGGCCCGCGCCCGTCTCCGGCGAGACCGGCGGGATGTGCGGCGGCATCGCCGGTTTCCAGTGTGAAGCGGAAGGCGATTACTGCGCCATGGCGGCGGGCGCCTGCAAGGACGTCGCCGACGCCGCCGGCGTTTGCACGCCGCGTCCGGAAATGTGCACCATGGAATACCGCCCGGTCTGCGGCTGCGACGGCAAGACCTATGGCAACCCCTGCGGCGCCGCGGCGGCGGGCGTCAGCGTTTCCTATCAGGGCGAATGCGTGGCTGAGTAAGGCGCAGCTTTTCTTTTGCACCTAGTTATGTGTCATGCCCGGGCTTGTCCCGGGCATCCAGTTTTTAATGAGACTGGATCGCCGGCATAAAGCCGGCGATGACACAAATTGAAGGAATGAGGCTGATGGCTAGGCCTCGTTTTTCGCGGCTGCTTCTTTCGGCCACCTTCTGTGGAACCACAGCCACTGGCCGGGATTGGCGCGAATGTCCGCTTCCAGCGCCTCGTTGATCTTCAGGGTTAAGGCCTCAACGTCATCGCCCATGTCGCCCGACGGCGTGAAGTCCAGCGGGTCGTGCACCGTGAAGCGGAAATGCGCGCCTTGAAGGCGCACCAGGCTGATCTGGATCACCGGCGTCTTGTATTTCAGCGCCAGGCGCGCCGCCGCCGGCGCGGTCATGGCGGGCAGCCCCATGAACGGGACGGAAATCCCGCTATTGAGTTTCTGATCCACCAGCATGGCGAGCGAGCGGCCTTCTTTCAGCGCGTCCACAAGCGCCCGCCCGCCGCGCTTTCCCTTCGGGACCTGGCGGCGCGACATCACCTTGCCGCGATGCTTGATGATAAGCTCGTCCGTCAACGGATTGTTCGCGGCGCGATAAACGAAACTGTAATCGAGACCGGCGCGGTTGAGGATCGAGGGGATCAGCTCCCAGTTCGCGAAATGCGGCGCGAAGAGAATGACCGGCTTGCGCCCCGCGATAATCGCATCGAGCTTTTCCTTGCCGATCATCTCGACGCGGCCATTGGTCTCGAATTCGCGCAGCTTGCTTAAATGAACGAACTCCGCGGCGGTGCGCGCGACATTCTCCCAGATGTCTTTCACAACCGCGCGGACTTTTTCTTCGGGCCAGTCCGGAAAGACGAGGCGCAGATTGTTTTCCGCCTTGCGCGAGACCGGCCGGATCAAGGGGCCGAGACCGCGCATGGTCTTGCCGGCGATCGCCGAAGCGGCGTCGACGCCCATCAGTCTGAAAAATCCTGTCAGGCCGAGCGCGGCGGCGTATTCCAGCCGATGCAGCAGCGTCACCGGCTTGTCGCGCCGTTCCGGAAGGGCGATCTCTTCGCCCGGGCCTGCAAGTTGCGCCTCGCTCATGACGGCTCGTGTTCCTCTCCGGCGTCCTTGATAAGCCCGAGAAGGCGCTGCTTCAACGCCTGCCTGTCGGAGACCTGCATGGCGACGGGCAGAGAGAAGATCTTTTCGCGGAAGCCGGACGGCAGGCGCACATGGTCCTTCTCGGTGCAGATAAGCCGCGCTTCGTGCTGCTCCGCGATTTTCATGAGATGCTCGAGTTCGAGGTTCGAAAAGGAATGATGATCGGGAAAGGCGATGCGCCTGACGAGCGTGAAACCGTTTTCTTTCAGGGTCCGGAAAAATTTTTCCGGCCGGCCGATCCCTGCAAAAGCGATGACACGCTCCGGCGCATGCGCCTTTTCCGCTTCCACCCAGGCGGCCATGTCGGCGCCCTCAGGCGGGTGCGAAGGTCCGGGGCCCATGGCGACGACCAGATCGGCGCGCGCCCGCGCGCTGGCCGGGCTCTCGCGATAGGGCCCCGCTGGGAAGAGCGCGCCATTGGTTTGCGCTTCCTCTTCGCCCACAAGCAGAATGGAAAAATCCTTGGCGAGCGTCGGGTTCTGAAAGCCGTCGTCCATGACGATGACTTGCGCGCCCGTCTTCGCGGCGAGTTTTGCGCCTGCCTGCCGGTCATGGGCCACGATGGCGGGGCCGTGGCGCGCCAGTAAAAGAGCTTCATCGCCGACGCTGAACGCCGTGTGCCTTGCGGGATCGACTTTGATGGGCCCGGCGCGTTCGCCGCCATAACCGCGGGTCAGGAAAACCGGTTTCACGCCCGCTTCCTTGAACAGCGTTGCAACGAGAATCGCGAACGGCGTCTTGCCGGCGCCGCCGAGCGTCGCGTTGCCGACGCAGATGACGGGAAGCCGCGCCTTTTTTGGTTTCGTCGTCGCCCAGCGCAGGCGGTGCCCGGCCTGATAGATCCAGGCCGCCGGCGTCAAGAGACCCGTAAGAGCCCGCGCGGTGGGCGTTTTCGCGCGCCAGAACCAGGGCTCGCGCATGGCGCCCGCGCTCATGGCGCCGACACGCTCTTTTCAAGATGCGGCTCGAGCGCCGCGCAGACATCGTGGAGGATGCGTTCGGCGCCGTCTTCGGCCGCTTTCTGCGCCGCCATGGTCATGGCGGTGCGGGTCTTGGCGTCGGCGAAAAGCCGGCGCACGGCGGAGGCGATCTCCCGGTCGTTTCTGACGAGCGCGGCGCCGCCGGTCTTGCGCATTTCCCGGTAGGTTTCTGTGAAGTTGAAGACATGGGGGCCATGAAGGATTGCGGCGCCGAGCCGCGCTGGCTCCAGCGGGTTGTGCCCGCCCTTGTCCACAAGGCTGCCGCCGACGAAACTCACATTGCAGAGCCGGTAGAAAAGCCCGAGCTCGCCCAGCGTGTCGGCAATGTAAATGTCCGTATCCGGAGCGACCGGATCGCCGGCGGAACGGCGCGCGGGCTTGAGGCCTTGCGCGTCGCACAGGGCCGCTACTTCGCCGCCGCGCGTCGGATGGCGCGGCGCGATGAGGGTGAGGAGATCGGGAAATTCCGCTTTCAACATTTTCGCGACGGTGAGAATGGTTTCCTCTTCGCCGGGATGGGTGCTCGCCGCGAGCCAGCGCGGGCGCGGGCCGATTTCGCCTTCGAGAGCGGCGAGGGCGTCCGCCTCGGCCGGAAGCGGCGGCGCGGCGTATTTGAGATTGCCAAAGGTCTCGACGCTGCGGCCTGACAGCATGGAAAGCCGCTCGGCGTTTTGCGGATCCTGCGCGATGACCACGTCGAAAGACGTCAGGATGAAGCGGATCGCATTGGGCTGGCGCTTCCAGTCCTCGAAGGAGCGCGGCGAGACCCGGCCATTGACGAGCGCCATGAAGGGCGTTTTCGCCCGGGCGCCGAGAACCAGGTTCGGCCAGAATTCCGATTCGACGAACAGCGCCGCATCGGGTTTCCAGTGATCGAGAAACGCCGCGACATAATCGGGATGATCGAGAGGGATGAACTGGTGGAAGGCGCCCGCCGGAAGCCGCTCCTCCATCAGCTTGGCGGACGTGACCGTGCCGGTGGTGACGAGAAAGGCGCAGCCGGGATGCGCGGCCTTGAGGCGTTCGACCAGCGGCAGGACGGACAGCGATTCGCCGACGCTCGCCCCGTGGATCCAGACCAGCGGGCCGTCGGGACGCGCGCGGCCCGCATGGCCTTTGCGCTCCTCGATGCGGGCGGGGTCCTCCTTGCCGGCCTTCATGCGCCGCTTCAGGGCGAAGGAAGCGACCGGCGCGCCGGCGCGGCTCACCGTGCGGTAGATCTTCAGGCCGAGGGGTTCGCGGGCGGTAAGGTTCATCGGCGGCGTTCAGTCTTCTTTGTCATCGCGCCGGCCGGCGCATTTCACTCTTCGCGCATTCCGCGCGGGGTTAATCCTTGCGGCCCGCGCGCTTGTCGGCCTCATCGGTCACGGCTTTGAGGGCCGTTTCCAGCTCGAGGCGCAGGCGCTCGCGCGTTGGCGCGTCCGCATCCGTCGGCACGGTGATGGGCGCGCCCGCGACGTAATAGCCTTTTGAAAAGGGCGCGGCCAGCAGGAAGCCGTCCCAGGTGGAAAGCCGCTTGCCCCGGCTGGCGGAATAGGCGGCCGGGATGATCGGCGCGCCGGACATCTGGGCGAGGCGGATGACGCCGGGCTTGGCCTGTTCCCCGGGGCCCTTGGGCCCGTCGGGGGTGAAACCGACGACCGAGCCTTCCGCGAGGGCCGCATTCATCTGGGCGATGGCCGAGGCGCCGCTCTTGTTCTTGCCGGGCTTGTCGGGGTTGGCCGCCGAGCCGCGAATGAACTCCACCCCGAAGCCGGAGACGCCCCGGGCGATGATCTCCCCGTCGCGGTGGGCCGAGATCAGCATATAGACCGGCCGGTTGGTCTCCCGGCGCACGCTCGCCGCCATCAGAAGCCGCCCGTGCCAGAAGGCGAGGATGACGCCCTTGCCCTCCGCCGCGGCGGCGTCGAAATGCTCGAGCCCGACCATGGTCCAGCGCGAGGAGGCGTGGACGAACCGGATGTAAAAGCCGATCAGCGCGGCGGCGGCGCGCATGGCGAATCGGCTTTTGAGGAAGCGTTTGAGCATGGCCCTGGCGTTCCTCAATTCCCCCATGGGGTCAATAGCTTGCTTCAAGAGACGGCGCCCGCGAGAATGCGCCGGCCCGTCAAATCTCAAGGGAGCGCCCGGTTGGCCGACCCATCGCCTGAAAAGCAAGAAAAGCCGGAAAATCATGCCTCGAGCCGCCTCCTCGCCGGCCGGCTGTGGCGGGGCTATCTGGCGCGCTACTGGCCGGGTCTCGTCCTGGCCCTCGTCGCTATGGCGATCTATTCCGGCGCCCAGGCCGGCTTCGCCTTTTCGGTCGAGTGGATCTTCGGCGGGCTTTCAGGCGAGGAGGGCGCGCCCTCGCTCGGCGCGGTCGCGCGGCTGGCCCCGGTGATCGTTCTCGGCCTGGCGCTGGTTTATGCGGCGAGCCTTTACGCCTCGACGCGGCTCACCGCGCGCGCGTCTCTCTCGGCGCTGCGCGACATGCAAAACGACATGTTCGACAAGATGACCGCGCTCGATTTCGCGCAGCTGCGCGGCGAGGTCTCGGGCCAGTATATGGCCCGGTTCACCAATGACGTGACGGTGCTGCGCGACACGCTGACCCGCGCGGCGAAGGGCGTGCGCGACGCCGTCACTTTCGCGGCGCTCTGCGCGGTGATGATCTATTACGATGCGGTGCTGTTCGCGGTGGTGATCGCCATCTATGCGCTGGTCGGGGTTTTCGTGGCGCGCATCGGGGGGATGCTGCGCGCCGCCTCGCGCAAGGCGCAGGAGCAGGCGGGCGATCTGACGACGCTGGTCGGCGAAAGCGTCGCCGGCGCGCGCATGGTCAAGACCTATCAGATCGAGCCCCTCGAACGCGCGCGGGCGAGCGCGGCCTTTGACGACCGGCTGTCGGTGCTCTTGAAGATGGCGTACACGCGCGCCCTCAACGAGCCGGTGATTTTCGTTGCAGGCGCCGCCGCCATCGCGGTGATCATTTCCGTCGTCGCCGCGCGCATCGGCGCCGGCGCCACGAGCTTTGCGGAATTCACCGGCTTTCTCACCGCGCTCGTCATGCTCTCGCAACCTGGCCGCGGGCTCGGCACCCTTTACGCGGTGGTGCAGGAAGGCTTCGGCGCGTTTGAACGGATGCTGTCGCTGATCGACGCCGAGCCGGACATCAAAAACGCGCCCGCCGCGTTCGATCTGCCGCCGGGGCCGGGCGCGATCCGTTTCGAAAATGTGTCCTTCGGGTATAGCGACGGCTCGCAAGCGGTGGAGGGCGTGACGCTCGACATCCCCGCGGGCAAGATGGTGGCGCTGGTCGGCGCCTCGGGCGCGGGCAAGTCGACTCTGATGAATCTCTTGCCGCGTTTATATGAGCCGGGCGAGGGGCGCATCCTCATCGACGGCGAGGATATTGCGGACGTAACGCTGAGGAGCTTGCGCGCGCGCATGGCGCTGGTGTCGCAAGAAGCGGTTCTCTTCAACATGTCGGCGCTCGAAAACATCGCTTTCGGCAATCCCGGCGCGTCGCGCGCCGACATTATCCGGGCGGCGGAGAACGCGGCCGCGAATGAATTTCTCGCGCAACTCCCCAACGCTTACGACACGGTGCTGGGCGAGGGCGGCGCCAATCTTTCCGGCGGCCAGCGCCAGCGCGTGGCGCTCGCCCGCGCCTTTTTAAAAGACGCGCCGATTTTGCTTTTAGACGAAGCGACCTCGGCCCTCGATGCGGAATCCGAAGCGAAAATTCAGGACGCCCTGAAGCGCCTCACGCAAGGCCGCACGACCCTTGTCATCGCGCACCGCCTCTCGACCGTGAAAGACGCCGACATCATTGTCGTCATGGACAAGGGCCGCGTGGTCGAGACCGGAACCCATGACGAACTTGTGGGCAAGCAAGGCGCCTATGCGCGCCAGGCCGCGCTGCAGCTGGTTTGATTATTCGATGCCGCCGTCATCTTTCCTCCCCCATTTATGGGGGAGGTGGCCCGCAGGGCCGGAGGGGGTGGGCCGCAAAGAACCCCCTCCGTCGGCTTCGCCGACACCTCCCCCGCAAGCGGGGGAGGAGGGAGCTCGAATGCCAGCCTTTACTCCCGCCGCAGCACCACGTCCGTCAGGAAGTCGCCCCAGCCTTTGGAGCGGTAGGACGCCTTGACCTCTTCGGGGTCATACTCGCTGTCCACCCAGCGGAAAAATCCGTCCACGTCAGAAAGAGAAATTCCCTTTTCCTTCGCGTAAGCCAGATAGCGCGCGAAGGCGTCGTCGATCACGCCGGTCTTGCCGGCTTTGACATGGCCGTATTTGAAGGAAAGCTGGTCGAGGGCTTCGTCCAGGGGAGCGCCTTCATGAAAGAACAGATAGAGCGCGGCCATCAGCCCCGCCCGGTCTGCGCCGGATTTGCAGTGCATGATGGCGGGATAGGCGATCTCGTCGAACAGCGCCCGCGCGCCATGGAGAATCTCCTTTGACGGCGCCTCGCGGGAATAGACGCGGAAATTGATGAGGCGCAGGCCCAGCCGCTTGCAGGCTTCTTCCTCGAGGAAAAGCTGGCCGCTCGGTTTCGGACCACGAAGATTGATGACCGTCTTGACGCCGCGTTCCGCCCAGCGCTTCAGATGTTTCGGCGAGGGCTGGTAGGTGCGCCACATCTTGCCCGGCGCGATCTCGTGGGAATTGTCATAGACCGTGCGCAAAAACCCGTGATCGCCGAGCATCAGCGCGCGCCAGGCGCGTTTGCGGCCCTTCGGCGTTTCGAATTCCTCGCGGGAAAAGGGCGCGGCCATTACGGCGCTTAGAACTTTCCGTCGCCGTCCGGGTCCAGAAGTTTGTGCATATGGACGATGAAATAGCGCATATGCGCATTGTCCACAGTCCTTTGCGCTTTCGAGCGCCAGGCTTTTTCCGCTTCGGCGTAATTGGGAAAAACGCCGACAATGTCGAGCTTGTCGAGATCGCGGAATTTCACCTCTTCGAGATTATCGAGTTCGCCGCCAAAGACGAGATGCAGGAGTTGCTGATCGCTCATGAATGGCTCCGTAGTTTTTAATCGCCCGCGATGGTCATCGCCGGCACGAACACGCTCGGCGCATTGACCGGTCCGCGGATTTCAAGATCGCTGGCGGGAACGAGCCCCGCATACATGTCGAGAATGTTCCCGGCGATGGTGATCTCGCTCACCGGATGAACGATTTCGCCGTTCTCCACCCAGAAGCCGGAACAGCCGACGGAATAATCGCCGGTATTCGGGTTCACCTGCGGGCCGAACATGTCGCCGAGAAGAAGACAGGCGCCGCCTTGCGTCAGGAGGTCGTCAAAGCTCGCAGAACCGGGCTCAAGGGTGAGGTTCGTCGAGCCCGAGCCCGGCGCGCCGCCGGCGCCGCGCGTGGCGCGCGCATTGGTTTCAAGGCCGAGTTGCGCGGCCTGCGAGACGTTTAGAAGCCAGGCGGTGAGAACC
>JAUIMC010000025.1 GCA_030433215.1 Alphaproteobacteria bacterium | reverse complement strand
ACATCAATGTGGCACATCGCGTAGCCAAGGCGGTCCGGGTGGGCACCATGGGCATCAACAATTACTTTGGTGGCGACATGACCGTGCCCTTTGGCGGCTTTAAACAGTCGGGCATCGGGCGGGAAGGCGGCGAGGAAGGGCTTGCGGCTTATCTAGAGACGAAAACTATTCTCCTCGACGGCAAGCCGACGAGGTTTACTTGATTTAAGCACGGCGGAGCGGATTGGTTCGGGAAGGCGGATTCGCAAATGAAACCTGAAAGCGGGAATGCGGCGCCGTCGCTTCATACGCGTGAAGCGTTGTATGAGCATCTGGACGCATATCTCGCCGCGCTTGCGGCGAAAGCCCCGTCGCGCGTTCCCTGGGCGGATTTCGTCTTCAACACTGAAAACAATGTGGCGCTCCAGATCGGCGACGGGTTGTGGGGCACGATCGAGCGCTTCGGAGACTATCAGCTGAATTTCGCTGACGTGGAAACCGGTCAGGTCGGCTGTTTCGGCGTCGCCGTGGAGCCTCTTGAGGAGTCGGCGTTTGCGACGCGCATCAAGGTCAACCGCGACGGACGCATCTGCGAAGTCGAAACCATTGTCGTGCGCCAGGCCGACAGCGGGCTCAAATTCGAAAACCAGAAATTCCACGACAAGCCGGTCATGAACGCTGTTGTAGAGGAGGGCGCCCGCGTTCCCCGCGCGCGCATGATTTCGCTTGCCGACGGTTATTTCGATACGCTGCAATTGAATGACGGAAAGCTGTTCACGCATTTTCATCCCGACTGCCAGCGCGTTGAAAACGGCGTACAGACGACGAACAATTCGGCACTGGCGAGTTTCATTCCGGTTGCGGGGCTCGGCTGTGAGGAACAGTTCCGGCTCGGCTATTACCGCTATGACGACGAATTGCGGGCCCGCCGCTTTCCATTGGTGGATGAAGAGCGCGGGCTTGTCCTCGCCGGCGGCTTTATCGATCATGCGGGCCGGCTCGGTGATTACAAGCTGACCGACGGACGCGCGCTCTCATCGCCGATCCGCCGCCCGCACAGCTTTTACCTGATGGAGCTCTTCAAGATCGAAGACGGCGCCATCCGCCAGATCGAAGCGAACTTCATCACCGTTCCGTACAAAATGCCCAGCCCGTGGGATCGCCAATGAAAACCAAAACTTTCATTCTTTTCGCCGCCTTCGCGCTGTTGCAGGCTTGCGGCGGCGCCGACTCCGAACCGCAAGCGCCGCAGGAAATGGCGCCTGCATCCGACGCGGCGGCGACAGTCGGGGCCGGAGAAGACTGGCCGCGCTCCGACGGCGATATGGGCGGGACGTATTTTTCCCGGCTTGAAAAGATTGCGCCCGACAATGTGTCGTCCCTCGGTCTCGCCTGGGACTATCCGCTTTATACCAACCGCGGCCAGGAAGCGACGCCGGTGGAAATTGATGGCGTGCTTGTCACGAGCACTACCGCCGGGCGCGCCGTAGCGCTCGACGCGGCGACGGGCGAAGAAATCTGGCGCTTCGACCCCGAAATCGACATGCAGGCGAACCGTGTCGCCTGTTGCGACATGGTCAATCGCGGCGTTGCGGTCGATGAGGGCCGGGTTTTCGTGGCGACGCTCGACGGCGTACTTTATGCGCTCGACTTCCAGTCCGGCGAGGTTTTGTGGCAAGTCGACACGCACGACAAGTCGGGACGCGGCCTCTCCAGCACCGGCGCGCCGGAAGTTGCGGGCGATGTCGTTATCATCGGCAATAGCGGCGCGGAATATGACGTGCGCGGATTTGTGACCGCCTATGATGTCGCAACGGGCGAAGAACGCTGGCGGTTTTACACCGTGCCGCGCGATCCGGCGGCGGGACCCCAGGAAAATCTGGAACTCGAAGACGCGGTCAAGACCTGGGACCCCGAAAGCCGCTGGGATGTCGGCGGCGGCGGCACGGTCTGGGACGCCATTCATTACGATCCTGAATTCGACGCGGTCTATATCGGCGTCGGCAATGGCGGGCCTTATCACCGCGCCAAGCGCTCGCCATCCGGCGGCGACAATCTTTATCTTTCCTCCATTGTCGCGCTCGACCCGGAAACGGGCCGGGTGAAATGGCATTATCAGGAAACCCCGGGCGACAGCTGGGACTATACGGCGACAGCGCCGATGACGCTGACGGCGCTTGAGATCGACGGCGAAGAAACGCCGGCGCTCCTCCATGCGCCGAAAAACGGATTTCTTTACGTCATCGACCGGCGCGACGGAAAACTCCTGCGCGCCAATTCCCTTGTTTTTCAGAATTGGGCCTCGGGCGTCGACATGGAAACCGGCCGCCCGAATTTGACGCCGGAAAATGTGGATTATTCTAAAGGCCCGAAGATCGTCTATCCGGGCTCGCCGGGCGCCAGCAACTGGCATCCTTTTTCCTACAACCCGCAGACGGGTCTTTATTACGGCGCGGTTTTGGAGATGGGCAATCTCCTGATGATGACGCCGGGGCAAAAGCCTTACAAGGAAAAGGCGCTCAACAGCGACGCCTCGCTGATCTTCACGCCGGACCTCCCCGCCGTGCTGCCAGGTCTGCCGCCCTTCGTACAGGAAGCGGTGAAAGCCCTGCCCGAATGGAGCCGCGTCGAGGAGAGCCCGTCGAAAACGGAGCTGCGCGCCATTGATCCTTTAACGGGCGAAACCGTGTGGGCCGCGTCTTACGCCGGCTGGCAGGATCGTTCCGGCGTCTTGACGACGGCGTCGGGGCTTGTTTTCGCCGGCGACGTGCGCGGCTTTTTCAATGTCTATGACGCGAAAACCGGCGCGCTTTTGAAATCCATCGATACCGGAACCTCGATCATCGCCGCACCCATGACCTATGAGGTCGGCGGCGTTCAATATGTCGCCGTCATGGCGGGCTGGGGCGGCGGCGGCTGGCCTTACGTGCCGCGCTACGGCGCCGCTTATGAACGCCGCAATGACGGGCGCATCTTGGTATTCAAGCTTGATGGCGGCGAAATCCTTAAGCCTGAGAAACTGCCGCCGCTTGAGCCCGCGCTGGCCGCGCCCGAAGGACTCTTCGCCGACGCCTCGCCGGAGACGATCGCCTATGGCCGCGCGCTCTTTTTCGACAATTGCGCCATCTGCCATTCCAATCAGCACCGCTCGATCTCGCCGGATTTGAGACGCATGCAGCCTTACACCCATGAGGTCTTCAACGACATTCTGCTCGAAGGCCTGCTGGTGCAGAACGGCATGCCGTCCTGGGGCGATCTTTTCACGCAGGAAGACGCCGACGCCATTCACGCCTATCTCATCGCGGAACAGCGCCGCATGCGTGCGGTCGAGCTTGAGCTTCAGGAAGAAGGCCTGCCGCTCGACCAGCCGAGTGCGGCTTTGCTGTCGAATTACTGAGGCGGCTTACGGCGCGAGCGCGATGCTCTTGATCTGGGCGTAGGCCGACGCGCCTTCCATCAGACCGAGTTTTTCCTGCGACTTGCGCGTGACGCGGCCGATGATGCGCGCGCCGGCGCCCTCTCGCCCGAGCGCCGCGACGATGTTCACATGGGTCGGATCGTTTTCCTGCACATTCGCCGAGACGATTTTCACGGGCAGGCAATTGAGGATCGATGTTTCCTGCGGCGCGACGCGGGTGAAGCTGACATCTGAAGCCTTGATGCTAAGGCGGTGTTCTTCGCCAAGCCGTGCCTCCAGCGCGGGGACGATCAGCGATCCGCCATCGACGGCGAGCGTCACGAGGCCATATGTCTTATCGATTTGGTTTGTGCGTCCGGTCAGCGCGACGGCGGCTTGCGGCGCGCTCATCAGGGGCAGGGCGGGATCGGCCTGTAGCTCATGCAAGGGTCCGCTGGCGATGACGCGCCCCTTTTCGATCAGGACAAGACTATCAGCGAGTCGTTCGAGCTCGCTCATATCGTGGCTCACATAAAGGCTCGGGATCGAGAGTGCGTCATGCAGGATTTCGAGATAAGGGAAAAGCTCTTCCTTCGTTTGCCGGTCGAGCGCCGAAAGCGGTTCGTCGAGGAGGAGAAGGCGCGGCGCCGACATCAGGGCGCGGCCCATGGCGACGCGCTGGCGCTCGCCGCCGGAAAGCGCCGCCGGGTCGCGGTCCATCAGGGCGGAAAGGCCTAGCAGGTCGACAAGATCGCCGAGTTTGAACGCGTTTTCGGCGCCGGCCTTTTTCGCTCGCTCGGCGCCGAACAGCAAATTGCGGCGTACGGATAGATGCGGGAAAAGACTCGCCTCCTGAAACACATAGCCGACAGAGCGCTGATGGGGTTTTATGAAAAGCTTGGCCGCATCGTCCTGCCAGACCTCGCCATTGACGGACAATTTGCCGGAGAGACGTTCAAGCCCTGCGACGCAGCGCAGGATGGTCGTCTTGCCGCTGCCCGACGCGCCGAAAAGCCCGGTTACGCCTTTTGCCGGCGCCTTGAAGGCCGCGTCGAGCGTGAAATCGCCGAGCTTTCCCCTGAACGCCGCATTCATCCTCATGGCGTCACCCGCGCGATGCGCTTGTTGACGAGCATGGTCGTGAAAATCACGGCGAAGGAAAAGATGAGCATCCCGATGGTGAGGGCGTGCGCATGCCCCCATTGCAGCGTTTCAACATAATCATAGATCGCAACGGAGATGACTTCGGTCTCGCCCGGGATGTTGCCGCCGATCATCAGGACGACGCCGAACTCGCCCACCGTATGCGCGAACCCCAGAACCGCGCCGGTGATGAAGCCCGGCCGTGCGAGCGGAACCGCCACGGACCAGAACGCATCCCAGGGCGAGGCGCGTAAAGTTGCGGCGGCCTCAAGCGGGCGCTCGCCGAAACTCTCAAACGCGTTGCGCAAGGGCTGCACTACGAAGGGCAGGGAATAGATCACCGATCCGATGACGAGGCCTTCAAAGGTAAAAGCGAGGGAGCGCCCGCCGAAGAAACCGGCAACGGCGCCGCCAGGGCCGTTGGGCCCGAGCGCGATCAGAAGATAAAAGCCGAGCACCGTCGGCGGCAGGACGAGGGGCAGGGCGACAATTGCTGCAACCGCTTCTTTCCATCCGGCGCGTGAGCGCGCCAGCCACCAGGCGAGCGGCGTTCCCACAATCATCAGAAAGACGGTCGTGACGCTGGCGAGGAGCAGCGTCAGGCGTATGGGCGGCCATAATTCTGCGAAGTCAGCCATCGCTCACTCGCTCTTTGCCGCCGGCGCGCCATAGCCGTAGCGTTCGATGATCGCGCGCGCTGTCGGGCCTTTCAGGAAAGCGATGAAAGCTTCAGCGGCTTCGTTTCCTTCGCCGTTGCGAAGGAGAACCGCGTCCTGCGCGATGGGCGCATAGAGCGTTTCAGGGACAAGCCAGCGTGAGCCTTTCTCATGCGCGGCAATCTGTGAGAGGGCGACGAACCCTAGTTCGGCGTTGCCCGTTACGACGAACTGATAGGTCTGCGCGATATTCCCGCCCTGCACGATTTTCGATTGAAGCGCGTCATAAACGCCGAGCGCTTTCATCGTCTCGACCGCCGCGGCGCCGTAAGGCGCTGTTACGGGATTGGCGATGGCGAGCTTATGGAAATCGCCGGCGCGAAGCGTTTCCTCGTCCGTCACGAGAGCCTTGTCCCTGCTGTAGAGAACGACCTTCCCGACGGCGTAAATGAAATGACTGCCTACTATAGCGAGGCCTTCAGCGACGGCTTTTTCCGGGCGCGCCTGATCGGCGGCGAGGAAAACCTCGAAAGGCGCGCCCTGGGATATCTGCGCATAGAGCAGACCTGTCGACCCGAAGCTGAAGACGGCGTCATGACCGGTTTCGTTTTCGAAGGCTTCGCCGAGTTCTTTTGCGGCCTGCGTGAAATTGGCGGCGACGGCGATTTTGACTTCGCCGGCATGCGCGAGACCGGCAGTCCAGGAGAGGGCGAGGACCGCAATAACCGCGCGTTTTAGGAAAGAGAAAATGGTCATGCGCCTTACTCAACCGCGAGGATGACATGGCTCGCCTTGATCAGAGCGCAGGCGCGATCGCCGGGCTTCAGCCCCAGCGCTTCGGCGCTTTCCCTGGTGATGATCGCGGCGAGCGTTTTGCCGCCGCCGAGATCGAGCGTGATCTCGCTGTTCACCGCGCCGTCGTCATGGGCGATGACGGTTCCACATAAACGGTTCCTGGCGGAGGTTTTTGCAAACTCGTCTTCCGGCGCGAGAATGACGAAAGACGATTTGATGAGCGCGAAACATGCCGCGCCCTCTTCAAGACCGAGATCGGCGACGCTTTGTCTTGTGACGATGGCGGCGAGGGTTTGTTCGTCCGCGAGATCGAGCAGGACTTCGGCATTCACCGCGCCTTCGACGATTGTCTTCACGGTGCAGCGGAACATGTTGCGCGCGCTTGTCTTCATCATCAGGCTCCAGAAAGAGGCGGGCGAGATCTGTGAGGCAGTTTCGCTGAGGCGGGTTTCGAGACGGGCGGCGAAGCGCGCAAGCTCCGACTCGATGCTTGAAAACGCCGACAGCACTTCTTCCCCGGCCGGGGTGAGCGCCGCGCCGCCGCCGCTTTTGCCGCCGGTCTGACCGGCGACGAGGGGCCGGTCGAAGAGGTTGTTCATGGCGTTCACGCCGTCCCAGGCCGCCTTGTAGGAAAGCCCTACGGCGCGCGCGGCGGCGGAGATCGAGCCATGGTCGCGCACGGCCTCAAGAAGGCGCAGCCGGTCCGCGCCCATGCGCGGGCCGCGGCCGCCCCGGCTGTGTTGAACCGTCATAAGGGCTTCTAATTCAAGGGATTTCATCGCCTGCCCAACGCTATATAGGCGTTCTATATAACGCTGCCGGGCGGGCGGAGCAAGAAAAAGCCCGCCGGGCTGAAACCCGGCGGGCGCGCCCCGAACTAGGCTACGCGGGGCTGGGGGAGAACTAGTCTTCGCGCGTGAAGTTCAGGTCGTGGAAGTCGAAGGAGAAATCCGTCGTGTCGGAGACGGCTTCCATGGTCATGCCCGTCACCTCGCCGTCTTCGGCGGAGAACATGACATAGGCGTCCGCGTTGAGATTGCGGTCCGGCCAGCGCGCAACAAACTTGTCGGGCTCGACGGGGATCAGCGTCGCGTCGAGCGCTTCCGATCGGCCCATGTCGATATAGAGACTGCCCTCGCGAATTTCGATTGAAGTCGGCCCGTACCACGGGTCGACATAGGTTCCCGTATAATCGGCGAGAGGACGCACGGGATCGATGGCGACGTCTTTGGGCGCGTCTTCTCCGTCGCCCTGATCCTTCGCGGCGGACGCCTGATAGGAATTATAAAATTCGATGGCCGTGCCGATCCAGTCGGAGTTCGCCTCAGGGTCCGCAGCGTCGCTTAGAATCTGCAAGGCAAGAAAACTCGTGGCGATGGCGAAATCGTTGCTGGTGACGAAAACGGCGATGTCTTCTTCAGGAAGAATGCCGAAATAGGAGACGGCGCCGAGGAGCCCGCCGCTATGGCCGACCATCAGCTTGCCGTGCAAATCGCGCAGGCTCCAGCCGAGGCCGTAAATGGAAAAATGCGTGTCGCCCAGTTGGGCCAGCATGCCGCTGACGCCTTGCGGGGTGACGCCGGTCCATAATTCCCTGACCTGCGCTTCGGAGATCAGCCTTTCGCCGGAGGGCGTCTGGGCGTCATTCAGCCAGAACTGGCCCCATTTTGCGAGGTCCTTGATGGAACAGCTGAGCCCGCCTGCGGGCGATACGCCGTCGCCCATAATGTAGCTCGGGTCGATGGGTTCGCCCTCCCAGCTTCCGGGCTGCCTCAGATGCTGGGTGATGGTGTTTTTCGCGGCGGCGGCTTCAGACGGCAGCGCTTTGCAAGATTTCATCTTGAGCGGTTTGAATATCCGCGTCTCGATGACTTCGTGCCAGGGCTTGCCTTCGACGCGGGACAGCACTTCGCCGGCGACGACATAAAGCAGGTTGTCATAGGCGTATTGCGACCGGAAGCTGGTTGTCGGCGGAATGTGCTTCATCGCGGCGAGGATGTCGGACACTTCCGGATCGGCGTCTGGGAATACGAGAAGGTCGCCGGCGCCGGCGGGAAGGCCCGAGCGGTGCGTGACCAGATCGCGAACGGAAAACTCCTTCGTGATGTAAGGATCGGACATCTCGAATTCGGGGATGAAATTCCGGACCGGATCGTCCCAGTCGAGCTTTCCTTCATCGACGGCCATGGCGAGCGCGGCCGTCGTGAAGGCCTTGCTCACCGACGCGAAAGGAAAGAGCGTGTCTTCGTTTACTTTCACATTGGGCTTGCGCACGTCGCGCACGCCGTAAGTGTCCTGAAAGATCACGGAATTGCTGGTGACCACGGTAATGGCGAGGCCGGTGTTCTTGAAGGCCTCGATGGTTTTTTCCGTGTAGGCCTCGATTTGTTCGGGCGAGACTTCCGCGGCGCTGAGCGGTCCCCCCAAAGCGAAACCGGCGGCGGAGACGGCGAGAAAACGGCGTAGGCTCATAATCTATTCTCCCGTTGATAACGGTTTTGGCGAGTTTAGGATTTCCAGATCTCGCCAAGCACGCGTTTGAAGTTGCCGCCGAGAACAAGCTCGATGTCGGCGTCGGAATATCCCCTGCGGATCAGGCCTTCGGTGAGGTCGAAGATCTTTTTCGGATGATCGAACCCGTCCGTGTCGATCTTGTCGCGGAATTTGTAGGAGGACTTGTAATGGTTCTTCAGCTCGCTGTAGTCGGGTTCGGGAATGTCGTCATAACCGTCCGGGTCCATGTCGGAGCCGACGCCGAGATGTTCGATCCCTACGAGTTTCGCAACATAATCGAAGTGATCGAGCATGTGTTCGATTGTCGTGGGCTCCTTGTCCCGGACGAAATTGCGCACGCCCGTAATGCCCATGACGCCGCCGGATTTCGCCATTTTCTTGATGGCTTCGTCGGGTTTGCAGCGGACATGGCCGCCCGCCAGCTTGCGTACGTTCGAATGCGTGATGAGCACCGGCGCTTTCGAAATCGAGAAAGCGTCGAGCGTCGTCTGGTCGCCGCAGTGAGAAACGTCCACGGCCATGCCAACCTCATTCATGCGGGCGATGACGTCCGCGCCGAAATCGCTGACGCCGCCGTCGATACGGTCCGTGGAGCCGGAGCCGATCAGCGTTTGCTTGTTATAGGTGAGCTGGCTGACGCGCTGGCCGAGATTGTAGAACAGGTTCACATCATCGACGGTTTGAAAGTGCTGGGCGTTCTGGATGCCGATAATATAACCGATCTTTTTGTTCGCCCAGGCGTCTTCCATGTCGGCGACTGTGTTGATGCGGCGGAACACGTCCGGCCATTCGCCGGCATAGGCGTTGTGGCGCGCCACAAAGGCGAGGGCGGCGTCATAGCCCCCGACGCCGCTCGCCGGGTGATAGACATTGATGCCGCTGGCGCGGATCTTCTCGACCTGTTCGGCGGTGATCTTGCGCGAATCGAGGGTTTTGGCGGGCTCTTCGCGCCCGGCCGTCTGCCCCATCTTGGCGAGGATGGAGAGCATGTCGATGACGAGGCTGCGGTTCACCAGATCGATGGCCTTGGCGCTGTAAACCCGCTCGCTCGCCGCCCCGAGGCTGTATACGCCAAGATTGATCATCGGCGCTGCGATGGCGGCGGCCGACGCGCTTTTGAGGACGCTTCGACGTGAAAGTGCTGATTTTGTCATGCTTTTATTCCCGAACTGGTGTCAAAATTTTGCCCCAAGACGAGCAAGCTTAACGATCTGAGTATATTTTAACAGCCAAAAATGAAAATACGGCGCTCAAAAATTGCCTTCATATAGACTAAAGCCAAAAATTCAGCCAAATTTCGCAGGAAAACCTAACTGCTTAGAGGATTAAAGATGACGATGACGCAGAATGGCTCAGACAACGCAGCCGTCTACGAGGAAATCATGGACGCGATTGTCACCCAGCGCCTCGCGCCAAGTCAGAAGGTTTCAGAAAACATCCTCACCGAGATGTTCGATATCAGCCGCACCACAGCGCGCAACATCATGGAGCAGCTCACTGCGCAGCAGTTTCTGGTCTCTATTTCGCCGCGTGTGACACGCGTGGCGCCGCTGACTCTGCTGGACGTGAAGCAGAATTTCGCCATGCGCAAAATGCTCCAGCCGAACATTTTCGCCATGGCCGCCTCTCAGGTTGATTTTGACGAATTCGTCAGGCTCAACGACGCGCTCTCCTATAAAGGTCCGATCACAGACGAGCAAAAAGCCTTGAAGCTTTTAAAGGCCAACAAGCAGTTCAATGTCTATGTGACCCAGCAGTTGAAATACCCGCTACTGATGCACTGGATCAGCCAGCTCGAAGACACGACCATGCGCATTTACTGGCTATATGCGAAAATGAAACGCATCCTGCCCTTTACCTGGGAGCATCAGCGCGAGCTGCTGGACGCGGTCAAGCACGACAGGTCCGATGACGTTCGCGAGCAGACCCACAAGATTCTGGCCGTCTGCGAGGAGCGGGTGCTCGACGCCATCTTTGTGCACGACCATCTCTACGCCCAGGATTTGCGGGTGCCGGCGCAGCCTGCATAGCGCCGGCTGGCCTTTCGCATTAAACTCTCACTTGGTAAAGATCGGGAAGGCCCCTGCGTTTTGCCCTAAGGCATTGCGGCGTATTGATTTTCCCCTACGCAGGCGGCTGATTCTCTAGCGCCCCTCTGGCGCGTTTCCTGAGGGCCCGCAGGCTTGAAAAAAACTATAAAGCGGGTATTCAGGCAAATAATAATGCCTTATAAAAAAATAAAGCAGCTAAATTCCCCGCCTAGGCTTGGGGGGCGCAAAGGAGACCGCTGCGATGACATCCGACCATGCGGAGGCCTCTCGTGGCCTACGCTAATCCGACTTTAGGCGATGACGCGGCGTTCGGTTCTTTTGAGGAAGCCGGGCAGGTGAAAAAGCTTCGCGCGCCTTACCTGATCTATTTCGGCGACGTTGCGGACGCAGCGCACGCCAAGACCGGACTCGGTCTCATCCAGTGGCGGAGCAGGCTCTGCGCCGGGCAGATGCGTATGCCGGGCTGCCGGATCGACGGCGGTATTCGCGAGATGTGCATCGACGATGCTCTCGAGTCGGGCGTGAAGTCTCTGGTGATCGGCGTTGCGCCGTCGGGCGGGACGATCTCGGCCGATTGGATTGCGGACCTTGCGGCCGCGGCGCGCGCCGGCCTCGATATCGTCTCCGGCATGCATGCGCGCCTTACAAGCTTCCCGGAAATCGTCGCGGCGGCTCGCCAGTCCGGCGCGCGGCTCATTGATGTGCGCACGCCTCCTGCGAACCTTCCGATCGGAACCGGAGAGAAACGCTCCGGCAAGCGCCTCTTGACCGTGGGCAGCGATTGCGCCGTCGGTAAGAAATACACGGCGCTTTCAATCGAACAGGAAATGCGGGCCCGCGGTTGGGACGCCGATTTTCGCGCCACGGGACAAACCGGGATCATGATCGCGGGCTCGGGAATTCCCATCGACTCTGTCGTGTCGGATTTCCTGTCCGGCGCGGCGGAAATGCTCTCCCCGCCGGCGCCGGAGACTCATTGGGACGTCATCGAAGGGCAGGGCTCGCTGTTTCATCCGAGTTTCGCCGGGGTCAGCCTCGGTCTTCTGCATGGTTCGCAACCCGATGCGATGGTTCTCTGTCACGATCCGTCGCGCGAGTTTCTTTTGGGCATGGAAAGTCCGCAGCGGCTACATATGGTTTCTGCTACAGAAAATATCGAAATGTGCTTAAGGCTGGCGAGGCGCGTCAATGAGAATGCGCGCTTTGTGGGCATTTCGCTCAACACGAAAGGGTTTTCCGACGCTGAACGCGCGAAGCTCTTTGATCAATATGAAGCGGAGACCGGCTTGCCTGTCGCCGATCCGCTGCGCGATGGCGTGAGTAAATTTATCGACAGGCTCGAAAAGGAGCGGCCTGAATGAGCCTTCAGTTAAACGTACACAAAACCTTCTGGCCCCTAAAGGCCCCTTTCCGTATTACGGGTCACGTCTTCACCAGCTCCGGCGCGATCGTCGTCGAGCTTGTGGACGACGGCCATGTGGGACAGGGCGAAGGGCTCGGCGCCTATTATCTTGACGAAAACCCGGACCTTCTTCTCGATCAGGTCGAGGCGGTGCGCGCTGATATCGAACGCGGCGTCACGCTCGATGAGCTGCAGGAGCTTTTGCCGGCCGGCGGCGCGCGCAACGCCGTTGACTGCGCCCTTTGGGATCTCAATGCAAAACGCCAAGGTCAGTCCGTCTGGCGGATGACCGGCATCGACCCCAACCCTGTCCGCACGGTTTTCACCATCGGCATTCAGGAAACGGCGGCCGAGATGGCGGAAAACGCAGCCCGGGCCAAAGGGTACCCGGTGCTCAAGGTCAAGCTTGACGGCGTACAACCGGTAGAGCGCATGACGGCGATCCGCGAGGCGCGCCCGGATGCGACTTTGGTGATCGACGCCAATCAGGGCTTTACGTTTGATCAGCTTAAAGAGGTTGTTGAGCCTTTGGCCAAACTCGGCGTCGCGATGATCGAACAGCCTTTGCCGCGCGGCGGCGATGAAGAGCTTGAGGGCTATCAGTCGCCGATCCCCTTATGCGCGGATGAGAGCTGCCTTCATCGCGGCGACCTGCCGGAAGTGCTGAAGCGCTACGACATGGTCAATATCAAGCTCGACAAGACGGGCGGCCTCACTGAAGCCTTGGCTTTGGCGAAAGAGGCGAAAGAAGCCGGAAAACAGCTCATGGTCGGCAATATGGTCGGCACTTCGCTGTCTATGGCGCCGGCCTATGTCATCGCGCAGCTTTGCGATTTCGTCGATCTTGACGGACCGTTGGCGCTCAAATCCGACTATGCAAGGCGTATGTGCTATGCTGGCGCGGTCGTCTCGTCGCCGGAAACGGATTTTTGGGGATGCGCTGCATAAGACCGCTTTGGGCCGCGGTCGTTAATTTTTTGGGAGGGCTCCATGGTTTTTAAAACTCTGTCTAGCAAGGCGAGGGCGGCTGTACTGGCCGCTCTCTTGTTGCTTCCTGCAGCGTCTTTGGCGCAGGTTGATCCGGTTGAGCCGGATGAAAGCATCGCTGAAGATCTCGTTCTCGACGAACTGACGCCCGAGATAGACGCGGCGCCTTCGGTTATGGCCGAGCCCGCCGATGACGGCGCGCGCGCGCTGACGAAAGAGGACGTGGATACGTGGCTCGACGGCATGATGCCGTATGCTCTCGAAGAAGGCGGCATCGTCGGTGCGGTCGTTACGGTTGTAAAAGACGGCGAAATTCTGACGAGCCGCGGCTTCGGCTATTCCGATCTTGAAAGCCGCGCCTCCGTCGACGGCTATGACACCATGTTCCGCCCGGGCTCGGTTTCCAAGCTGTTCACCTGGACGGCGGTGATGCAGCTCTGGGAACAGGGCAAGATCGATCTCGACGAAGACGTCAACACCTATCTCGATTTTGAAATTCCCGAGGCTTTCGACGCGCCGATCACCATGCGCCATTTGATGACGCACACGGCGGGCTTTCAGGAAAAGATCAAGAATCTGATTCTCTCCGACCCTGACCAACTGTTGTCGCTTGAAGAGTTAATGAAGACCGAGACGCCGCCGTCACGTATTTTTCCGCCGGGAACAACGCCGGCCTATTCGAATTACGGCACGGCGCTGGCGGGCTACATCGTTCAGCGCGTCTCCGGCGAGTCTTTCGAAGAGTATGTGCAAAATCATATTTTCGACCCGCTCGGCATGGATCATTCGACCTTCGTGCAGCCTCTGCCCGAAGAATACGAAGATCAGATGTCCAGCGGCTATCAGAACGCCCGGGACGGCAAGGCGCAGTATTACGAGCTTGTTCCCATGGGACCGGCCGGGTCGCTGGCTTCGACCGGCGAAGACATGGGCCGGTTCATGATCGCTTACCTGAATGGCGGCGGCCCGCTTATGAAGCCGGAAACCACGCGCATCATGCAAGAGACGATCGATCAGCATGTGCCGCCCTTGAACGCGATGGCGCTGGGCTTTCTCCAGTATACGCGCGGCGATCTGCGTGCTGTCGGCCATGCCGGTGATACGATCTTCTTTCATTCGGACCTCGCGCTTTATCTCGACAAGAATGTCGGCATCTATTCTTCGGTCAACAGCAGCGGCAGCGGGGCGGGAACGCTGCGCTTTGAGCTCGCGACCCGGTTCGGGGAGCGCTATTTTCCGGAAGCGAGGGTGGAAGAAGAGCCCCGCCTCGACACCGCAAAAGAACATGGCGCGGAAGTCGTCGGCATTTACGAATCGTCCCGGGCGCAGGTCACGACTTTTGTCGCCCTGACGCGTTTCATGGGACAATCAAAAGGCACGATGAACAAGGACGGCGATCTTGTCGTCGGCCGGTCGACCTGGCGTGAAATCGAGCCTTATGTCTGGCGCAAGGAAGGCGGCGTTGAGCGGCTGTCCGTGGTCATGACGGAGGACGGGAAAGTCGAACGGTTAGCCCAAGAGCCTTTTTCGACGGTGATCACCTCTTTGCCGGCGCCGTGGTATCGTTCAACGGCGTTGCTGACGCCGCTTATCATGGGTGCCGTTGGCGTGCTCCTGCTGACCTTGGTGATGTGGCCTGTGCGCGCGGTTGTGCGCTGGCGCTATAAGGGCAGCTTTGCGCTCAGCGGCCAGGAAGCAATGAGCCATCGCCTGGTGCGGGTCGGCGTCATCCTGGTGTTGGTCCAGCTCTTCTTCTGGCTCTTTGTCTTGCAGACCATGCAATCGAACCTGACGGAGCTGAATGCGGCTTTCGATGCGAAGGTGCGTATCGCGCAAGTCATGCAGGTTTTCCTGTATCTCGGCCTTGGCCTTGCGCTGTGGAATGTCGCGACAGTGTGGCGGAGCGGGCAGAGCTGGTTCGCCAAGCTGTGGAGCGCCCTGCTGCCGCTCGCGATTGCGGTCCTGATCTGGTTCTCGGCGATCGCGGGTCTCTTGTCCTTCAGCCTTGCTTACTGAGGCTGAAGACCTGGACATTGGCTAAAGACGGGCGAGGGCCGGGACATTCACATGTCGGCGCTCGCCCGGAAATAGCCGGCTTCTCAGGAATTGCGGCCATCCGGCGCTCGTTGGACCGGTGGCCCCCTTTCATAAATAGCGCGCTTGTTAAAAGCGCCATGATTTTGGTGTAAAGCGGGCGGGCCCGCTCTAGGAGGAAAACGTCTCGATGAAACCTCGCTCAAAGCTAGCGCTTCATGTGCCGGCCCCGTCAACGCGTCCAGGAGACAAGCCGGATTTCTCCGGTCTCCAGCTCGCAGAAGCCGGCGAGGCGAGGCGCCCCCAGAACGATGCGCCCGAAGCCGAGATGCGGGATCTGCCCTATACGCTCATCCGGGTTCTCGACGATGAAGGCGCGCCGCGCGGCGATTGGGATCCGCGGCTTTCGCCTGAGGTGTTGCGGCGCGGCCTGACCGCGATGCTGAAGACGCGGGCCTTCGACGAACGCCTTTTCCAGATTCAGCGCCAGGGAAAGACCAGCTTTTACATGAAATCCACCGGCGAGGAGGCGATCGCCGTTGCATCCTCCATGGCGCTTGGCGCGCATGACATGTGCTTCCCGACTTATCGTTTCATCGGCTGGCTGATGGCGCGGGACCACCCGCTGCCGCCTTTGATCAACCAGATCTTTTCCAATGAAAAAGATCCGTTGAAGGGCCGCCAGCTTCCGATCCTCTATTCCGCAAGAGATTACGGATTTTACTCCCTGTCGGGCAATGTCGGCAGCCGCTTCGGTCACGCCGTCGGCTGGGCCATGGCGTCCGCCTATAAAGGCGACGACAAAATCGCCATGGGCGTCATTGGCGAGGGAACGACGGCCGAAGGCGACTTCCACGAGGCGCTCACCTTCGCCAGCGTTTATCGCGCGCCCGTCATTCTGGCGGTCACTAACAACCAGTGGGCGATCTCTTCCTTTTCCGGCATCGCCGGGGCGGAAGCGACGACCTTTGCGGCGAAAGCGCTGGCTTACGGCATTCCGGGGCTCAGGGTCGACGGCAATGATTTTCTCGCGGTCTGGGCGGCGATGCGCTGGGCGAGCGAGCGCGCCCGGCTCAATCTCGGCGCGACGCTGATCGAGTTTTTCACTTATCGGGCCGAGGGCCATTCAACCAGCGACGATCCGACAAAATACCGTCCCAAGGACGAGGGCGCGGCCTGGCCGCTGGGCGACCCTGTAAAGCGCCTGAAAGAACACCTGATCGCGCTCAAGGAATGGGACGAGGAGCGCCACGAGGCTCTGATCGCCGAACTGGCCGAAGAGGTGAGGGCGGCCGTGAAGGAGGGCGAACGCGCCGGCGTGCTCGGCGAGTCGAAACCGAGCGTCCGGGAAATGTTCGAAGGGGTTTTTGAAGAGCCCGACTGGCGTCTGATGGAACAGCGTCGCGAGATGGGAGTCTGATCCGATGCCGGAAATGTCAATGATCAAGGCGCTGAACAATGCGCTTGACGTCATGCTGGCGCGCGATCCGAATGTTCTCATTTTCGGCGAGGATGTCGGCTATTTCGGCGGGGTTTTCCGCGTCACCGACAAGCTTCAGGAAAAGCATGGGGCCACGCGCTGCTTCGATGCGCCGATCTCCGAGGGCGGCATTGTGGCGACCGCGATTGGGATGGGGGCCTATGGTCTCCGGCCTGTCGTCGAAATTCAGTTTGCGGATTATATTCTGCCCGCCTATGACCAGATCGTTTCGGAAGCCGCAAGGCTGCGCTATCGCTCCAATGGCGAGTTCATTGCGCCGCTGACCGTGCGCTCGCCCTATGGCGGCGGCATTTACGGCGGTCAGACCCACAGCCAGAGCCCCGAAGCGATTTTCGCGCATGTGACCGGCGTCAAGACGGTGATCCCGTCAACGCCTTATGACGCCAAGGGCCTTCTGATCGCGGCGATCGAATGCAACGATCCGGTGATCTTTCTGGAGCCGAAGCGCATTTATAACGGTCCCTTCGATGGCCATCACGACCGGCCCGTGACAACCTGGGCCGGGCATCCGGGCGCGGATGTGCCCGAGGGGCATTACACGGTGCCCCTTGGCAAAGCCTCGGTGGTGCGCGAAGGGGCGGACGTAACCGTGCTTACTTACGGGACCATGGTCCATGTCAGCGCGGCGGCGATCGAGGAAAGCGGCGTTGATGCGGAGCTTATCGATCTTCGCTCCATCGTGCCCCTCGATATCGAAACGATCATCGCGTCAGTGCGCAAGACGGGCCGCTGCGTGGTGGTGCATGAGGCTTCGCGGTATGCCGGGTTTGGCGGAGAGCTGGCGGCGCTGGTTCAGGAGCGCTGCTTTTACCATCTCGAGAGCCCGGTGGAGCGGGTCGCCGGATGGGATACGCCGTATCCTCATGCCTTTGAATGGGATTATTTTCCGGGCCCCGCGCGCGTCAGCGCGGCCTTGAAGCGCAGTCTTGAAATGCCGGCCTGACCCGCGCGCCGATCGCCGGGGGAGCCTGCATCGCCAGCGCGCTACATCTCAACGGAAAAGGTCGATTTTCTGTCGCTGCCGCGCATCACGGTTTCGACCATGTCGACAAAGCCGCCGCGAAGGGGGTGGGTCTCGGGTAAATGTGGGTCCAGCGAGGCGGTTACGGACAGATAGGCGGCGCTTGCGCGGCCCGACTCGCTGCAAGCCGAAACAGGGCGCATGGCCTGTGCGCGGCGCACGCGGTCCTCAAGGCCCTCCCTGCCAGTCATGACGACCTCAGCCGCCACCAATTCGGGAAGTTGACGGACGCGCGCCTTGCCCTCGGCGTAGCCATGCGGGGCCTTGATCAAGGCTCTGCCGGCGCCGCGCACTGGTTTTGTCAAACTACATCCCATCTTGATTGCCATTTTACGTCGGCGCTTTACGCAACCTCATGTAAAATCAGTCCGCCTCCGGCGGGACCTTCTATCCTTTTATGTCAAGCCGCATTAGTGATGTCGCTTGCGTTCGGGCGGTGCGCCGGGCCGGTGAACTCGACGGCGAAACCGCCATCCACATGACGGCTCACCTTGCCGCGCAAGGCGCCGATGATGACCTCTTCTTCCAGATCAGGAATTTCAGCAGCACGCAGCAGGCAGCCGGATCTCGACATGTCGACAATCGTACAGATGATCGGCGCTTTGTCGTCTTTGAGCCGGGCGGTCGTCTCGATATTGTAGCGAATGCGCAGATCAGACCGCTTTTCGACAAGGCGCATATAGGACTTGCCGTCAAGCGCCGCTTCTATTCGTTCACGGATGGTGTTCCTGTGGGAATCGCTCATGACGAAGCTGACGCCAATGCCGCCGTCAAAACGCCGTGCGACAATTCCTTCAATTCGGCCCATGCCAAGAGGATAGACTACAATGGGGTCGCCTTCTGCTGCGTCCATTTCGGTCAGCAGGGCGAGCCCCATTTCCGAAATATCCAGCAGCTTGCCGGCGCGCTCTTCGGCGTTGCGCAGCAGGAATTTGACGTCTATTGAAAGCGCGTGTCGTTTGGCGCCGCGGCGTTCGTCATGAGTGCCCATTGGTATCTCCTTGCCTATTGGAGACAACCTTATCGGCGGCGCATAGCGAAAAATATCTCCATATGTGGAGATACGACGTTAAGCCCCTGTTAACCGTTCAAAGCCGGAAAACGCTGTGAATGCGTTGAAATACGCCATTTCGTCAGTCCGCTGCGGAGACTGGCGCAGGCGGCGTTCAGGGCTTTTCGGTTTCCGCAGCGAAGATCTGATTAATCTTACGCTCAATATCAGCCTGACGGAACGGCTTGCTGATGAAGTTGACGCCGGGATCGAGCTTGCCGCCATGAACGATGGCGTTTTGCGTATACCCCGATGTAAAAAGAACCTTGATCGCGGGCCTGAGTTTCAGAACTTCGTCGGCAACCTCTTTGCCGGTCATGCCGCCCGGCATGACGACGTCGGTGAACAGGAGATCAAAATCCGATATTTGCCGGACGGCTTCCAGGGCCTCGCGTCCGTTGCGCGCCTCGACGACCATGTAACCGAGCGCCCGCAACTGAGAAAGAATATGTCCGCGGACAAGATCGTCGTCCTCGACCAGCAGGATCTTTATATTGCTACATTTCTCAGGATCAGCGCTGACCGCCTGGCCGGTCGAGGCGTAGGGTGTGGCGCGAGGCAGGTAGAGGCGCACGGTGGTGCCCTGGCCCGGTTCGGAATAAACCTTGATATGGCCGCGCGACTGTTTGACGAAACCGAACACCATGCTGAGGCCAAGGCCGCTGCCTCTTCCCGGGGCCTTTGTTGTGAAGAAGGGGTCGAAGACGCGTGAAATCGTTTCCGGCGACATGCCTGTCCCGGTGTCTGAAACCGCGACCATTACATATTGACCGGGAAGAACCTCTTCTTCCTTATCGGCGTATTCCTCGCCCAGATGCGTATTGGCGAGTTCGATAATCAGTTTGCCCCCATCGGGCATGGCGTCCCGGGCGTTGATGGAAAGGTTGAGCAAGGCGCTTTCCAGCTGAACCGAGTCAATCAGCGCGTTCCACAGGCCGGCGCCGCGAACCACTTCAATTTCAATGTTGCTTCCAAGCGTTCGCCGCAACAGATCGTCCATGCCGGCGACGAGTTTGTTGAGATCGGCGGATTTGGGATCGAGGGGCTGCTGGCGTGCAAAGGCGAGAAGGCGGTTGGTCAGCCCGGCGCCGCGTTCCGCCGCCGCCCTGGTCAGATCCGCAATCTGTAAAACTTCCGGATCTTCGGCGAACTTTGCTGCAAGGCTATCGGCGTTGCCCAGAATAACCGTCAGCAGGTTGTTGAAATCATGCGCAATGCCGCCTGTGAGCTGGCCGAGCGACTGGAGCCTTTGTGAATTGCGCAGCCGCATCTCGAGCTGGCGCCGCTCCAGCACCGCCGACGCCGACTGTGCGAAAAGCTCAAGGCTGCGGATATCCTCTTCGGAAAAAGCACGTTTCTTTTCCGAGAGCACTTTCAATACCGCGATAGGTCCCTCTGCGCCATGCAGGATGGTGGCGAGAGCGGAGTTGACGCCGGTTCCTTGCCAGGCGTCAGACGTCCAGCGGCTATCCGCCTCAACGTCCTCGCAGACAACACTCTGGCCTCTTTCAATAGCCACCGCCGCGAAAGAATCCGCAATCGGGATCGCGGTGCTGTTGCGCGCCGCGCCGATTCCCTGGCCGGCGACATACGCAAAAGACTTGCCTTGAATCAGACCGAGCACTGCGCCGTCGGCCTCCAGCAGGGACTGAGCCGCAGCGGTGATCATCGAATGAAGATGTTTTTCATTCTCCTGGGACGCGCTGGTCAGCATCTGCGCCAGCTCGACTTGGTGCCCTAACCGCGCGGCGATTTGCTGGAGACGAGGGTCGGCTCTGTCATGTTCGTTGAGCATGACAAGTCCGCCAACGAAATGGGCGGGGTTTCCTTCTTCATCAAGGATGACCGTGCCGCGATGCGCGACCGGGATTTCGCGCCCGTTGCTGTGAATGAAGCGGTAGGTCTCCTGCCAGTGCTTTTTCTTTTTCTCGAGGGCGATTTTCGCGCTTTCGAATACGCGCTCGCGGTCGTCCGGATGAATACGCTCGAGCCAGGACGTCTGGGGATCGGCTTTCGGGTCGACCAGCGTATGGCCGAACACAGTAGCGTAGCTTTTGCTCCACCAGACGACGTTCTCTTTGATATCCCAATCCCAGATGATGTCGGAAGTCGCCTCCGCAACGGCGCTGAAGCGCTCTTTGCTTTCGGCCAATTCCTGCATGGAGGCGATGCGTCCGGTGACGTCGCGTTGCACGGCCACAAAATGCGTGACTTTTCCCGAATTGTCGGTGACCGGCGAAATATTCAGTTCAATCCAGAATTCTTCGCCGGACTTTGTGTAGTTAATTAACTCTGCGCGAACCGGCCGGTTTTCTTTCAGCGCCTTTCGAATGCGATCGAGCTCGCGGCGCTGGGTCCTGGCGCCCTGTAGGACGCGCGGCGTTTCGCCGATCACTTCTTCCCGGCTGTAGCCTGTGCGCCGCACGAAAGCGTCATTCGCGTAGACGATTCTCGGTCCCGGCGGGTCAATCTCGTCTGCCTCGGTGATAAGCACAATGTCGTTAAGGCGCTCGAGGCTGGTTTCAAGCAGGCGCAGCTGCGAGGCCGCTCCCGGTTTGAGGCTGGCGTCTCTGGCGACGACCAGCATCATCTGCTTGCCGTCCTGGGCGATGGCGCAAACCGAGAGGTCGACATGGATCATGTCGCCATTCGCAAGCTGATGCGCGCATCTCTCCTGTACTCTGGCGTCGGGGCCGGAAGCGGCAAGACGCTTTTCTAGCCGCTTTCCTTCCTCGGAACTGCTGAGCCCGGACAGGTTCATATGTAGAAACTCAGCGCGGCTATAGCCGTATTTGTCGATGGCGCGCTGATTGACCGCAAGGAAGCGGGATGTTTTGGCGTCGCAGATAAAGGCGGGGTCTGGCAGGGCCTCCAGGAGCAAGTCGATCCTGACCGTGGTCGTCATTTCCGCTGATTTGGGCATGTATATCGGGGCTTTATATGAATGCAGCTTTACATTTATTAAGACAGCTCATTTACCGTATAGAGACGATTCATCATACGCGCGTCGAAAGACGCGTCAACTAAGACTTAAGGCATAGAGTTTTTGGGAAACAAAGCTCGTTCAATATGCAAAAATTGTTTTTGCAAGTATTGAGCCAAAATACCGATTATTTGATTCGGCAAGCGGCGTTGTTCGGTATACAGAGTTCAATTCGCGGCATGAAGTATAGCGGCGTTTATAAGAGTCGAAGGGCTCAACTCATCTTCAATATGACAAGATAGCCGCCGCCTATGCTTGAGCGCGGCGAGTAGACTTTTGGACAGTTTCCTGAGGCTGCGCGTCATCGAGCCTTGCCGCCGAGGAGGCGCGCTGGAACTCCATTGCGAACCCTTCGCAAACATGCCTGACCACGCGTCCCCGCAGGGCGCCAAGGGTCACATTCGACCCGATTGAGGGCTGGATGTGCGAATGCAGGAGGCACCCTGTGCGCGACATGTCTTTTATGGTGCAGCAGACAGCCTCGTCCTCGCCGTCAATATAGGCGTAGGTCTCGATATTGTGTCGAACGCGGGAAGAAGAGCGTTTTTCGGAGATATGCATGTAAGGAACGCCGCCCAGAACGGCTATCAGGCGTTCTTTTATGATCTCGCGTTGCTCGGGTGTGAGGGTGAACTGAACGCCCATGCCGCCCTTGAAGGTCCTGACGACTTTTCCTTCCAGGCGTCCGAGGCCGATGGGGTAGACAACAATATCGTCTCCTTCTGTCGCCGGGGTTTCGGAAATCAGCGCGAGGCCGGATTCGGAAATGTCGAGCAACATGCCGGCGGCTTCAACATGTCCTTGAAGAACGAACTTCAGGTCGACGGAAAGCGCAAATCGCTCCTTGCGCGTACGCCTTTCCTCGTGCTGGTGCATCCCGCCGTCCCTTATCCTGGCCGCATAGGTTAGGCGACCAGGCTGGGAGGCGAATATCCCAATTTGGGGAGTGATTTTATTAAGCGGCGATTAAGGTCACCAGCTGGACAAGCTCGCTCTGGCGCGAAACCCCGGTCTTGGAAAATACGTTTTTAAGATAAGTCCGGGCGCTGCTTACGGAAATGCCGGCCTTGCGGGCGGCTTCTTCCAGGCCGCCGCCATTGGAGAGGGCGTGCACGACGCGAGCCTCCGAGGGCAGGATATTGAGCGCAGCGGCGATAATCTCGGGCGAGGCGCTGATGCGCGCCGGATTGGACAGGACGAGACTGAAATAGGGATCGTTCTGGCCGTTCTGCGGATGATAGCTCGTGGATGCAAAAACGAAATGCGGGTCGCCGGGTTTTTCAAAACGAAAGACGGAGCGCATTTCGCCGGCTTCTGCACTGGCGCGCACGCCATCGAGGAAGTCCTGGAACTCATAGGTGGTTTTCGGATTTGTGGAACGAAAGATCCGGTCCGACCCGACTGTAAACAGTCCAGACGTATCCAGAATGCGCGACGCCGCGTCATTGGCGTAAATCAGCCGCCGGTTTTCATTCAAAAACGCAATGCCGGCGCTCAGCCGCTCCACCGCGTTGTGGGAGGCGAACGAAATCATCCGGAGTTTGCGAAGGTTGAGTTCTGTAATCGCCGCATTCAGCGCGATGTCCAGCGTTTGCGCTTCCGCCGGTTTGATCAGGAAGCGGAAGACGTGAACATCGTTCAAGGCTGAGAGCGCCGCATCAAGATCGGCCTGGCCGGACAGCAGCATGTAAATCGCGTCAGGGTCGACCTCGCGCATTTGCGAAATCAGGCTGATGCCGTCCGTTTCGCCCATTTTAAGATTGGAAATGACGATGTCCGCGCGGTTTTTTTGATGCATGGCCAGCGCTTCGGCGGGCGTCTGGGCGAAGCGGATGTCGAAATCGCCGCTGACATCGGCGAGCGCCATGCGAAGTTGCTCGAGACAGACAGGGTCGTCGTCAACGCAAAGCAGTTTGAATGTGCGGAAGGCCATCTTTGAAGGAACCACGCGACTGTTGCGCGAGTTTCATGGATTAGAGTTAAGAAAGAATTGCGCTTCTTGATGCTTAAGGGTTTGAAAAGATTTGGAAATAAGGCGCGGGCGGGTCCCCGCGCCCTCTAGGCGGGGCAGTGCCCGCCGGCTTCGACCCATGCGGCGGTAAGCGCGCCGAGGGTTTCCTGGTCGCCCGGGGCCGGGGTTCGGCCTTCTCCGGGATTCCAGGCCCAGTTCACGAGATGGTCGCCGCCATTGTGCTCGATGAGGTCTTCAAGGGAGCGCCCGCCTGTCTTGGACGGATCGTTCAACTGAGCGCACAGTTCCGCCGGGCTCGAGCCGGCCCAGCCCATCGCGACAGGCGGCAGAAACCATGGCTCGGCGCCGGGAATGGACCCTTCCATCGTGGCGAATTCGACATTTTCCGATCCGTGACAGGTAAAGCATTCCATGCCCGTTGCGCCGATGCCGCCCGCGCCGCGCACAACCGGCGGCTCATGCGGGACCATGGCGTCGCCTTGCGTCGGCCCGCCTGACTTGGGATGACAGTTGGCGCAGCGCGGATGCAGCATCACCTTCGCCATTTCATTGAACAGGGCGCCCGCGCGCTCTTCCTCGTTTTCGATGGAGGCGAAGGCGGCCGGCTTCATGAGCCCGTTCACTTCCATGGCGTCAGCCGCCGCGTTCTTGTCGGGGCTTGCGCCGTCATCCTGCCCGCAGGCCGAAATCATGACGAAACCGGCGCCGATCGCCATGGCGGTCATCCAGCGTGTTTGGAATTTCATGGGTGTTCCTCAGGCCTGAAGGCTTTTGATCATGGGCAGAATGCGGGGCGTGGCGCCGGAAAGGCGGCGCACTGCATTGGCGACGGCGGGGCCGATGGGCGGCGTCCCGGGTTCGCCGACCCCGGTGGGGGGGGCGTTCGAGGCGATGATTTCGACCTCGACGTCGGGCATTTCGCTGATGCGCAAGGACCGGTAGTCGTGAAAGTTCGACTGCATGACGGCGCCGCCGTCGTTCAGCGTCAGTTCATTAAAGAGAATGGCGCTGAGGCCATAGCCGATGCCGCCCTCCATCTGCGCCTTGATGATTTCAGGATTGACGGGAATGCCGCAATCGACGGCGCACCAGACCTTGTGAACCCGGGGAACGCCGTTTTCCATGGAGACTTCGGCGATTTCCGCGACAAAGGACCGGAAACTCTCGACCGCCGCAACGCCGCGCGCCCGGCCTTCGGGCGCGGTCACGCCGCCGGCCATGGCGCTGACGCGTTCCAGCACATTAGCGAGGCGCTGATGTTTTGGATCGGTCATCAAGGCAAGCCGGCCTTCTACCGGGTCCTTGCCGGCTTTTTCCAGAAGCTCGTCGATGAAAGTCTCGACCGCATAGCCGGTGTGGGTATGCCCGACAGACCGCCACCACAGCGTCGTCACCGGATTGTTGATGATGTGCACCGAGGTGTTGAAGTTCGGCAGGTCGTAAGGAATGACCGAGGCGCCTTCGACCATGGTGGCGTCGACGCCGCCCTGGAGCATGCCTTCAAAGGGCGTGTTCGCCACAAAGGACTGGCCGGCGATGACATGTTCCCAGGCAGTGATGTCGCCGGCGTCGTTTACAGCGCCGCGCATACGGTGAACGATGAGCGGGCGGTAATAGCCGCCCTGGATGTCGTCTTCGCGGGTCCACATGAGTTTCACCGGCGTTTCGCCGCCCGCCGCCATGAAGACTTCGGCGGCTTCGCGTGCGAAATGCGCGTCGGACTGCGCGCGCCGGCCGAAGCTGCCGCCTGCAAGCACGGTGTTGAGCGTTATCTGAGAGGGGTCGAGCCCTAATGTTTCAGAGAGGACGCCGAGATCCATGCTCGGGATTTGGCTGCCCATCCAGACTTCGACGCCGCCGTCTTCCTTGCGCTCGACAACGGCGTCAAGCGGCTCCATGGGCGCATGAACGAGATACGGAAAGACATATTCCGCTTCGATGGCGTTCTCTGTATTGGCGAATGACGAGTCGTCGACGGCGCCTTTTTCGCCGGCGATTGCGCCGCGATTTTTGGTCGCGTCGAGGCGTTCTTGAGTGATGTCATTTGTGGATCGCGTTTCCGCGCCGCTTTCGTCCCATTCGACTTCAAGCGCCTTGCGGGCTTTCAATGCGGCGAAGGTGTTCCTGGCGTATATCGCGACGCCGCTGCTGATTTTCTTGACGTCGACGACGCCGGCGATCTCTCGCGCGGCTTTGTCGTCGAAGGAGGCGACACTCGCGCCAAACTTCACCGGGTGCGCGATGACGGCGGTGAGCATGCCCTCGCGATAGATGTCGAGCGTGAACTGCGCTGCGCCGGTCGATTTCGCGCCGGTGTCGAGTTTTGGCACGTCCTTGCCGATATAGATCCACTGATCCGGCGTTTTCAGCGTCGGTTCGGCGGGCGCTTCCTGGGCGGCGGCGGCTTCCGCGAAGTCGCCGAAAGAGCCGGAATTGCCGGAGCCGGCATGTGAGATGACGCCTTTGGAGACGGTGATCTCGCCGGCGGGAACGCCCCATTCCTCTGCGGCGGCGGCAATGAGCATGGCCTTCGCCGCGGCGCCGGCTTTTCTCATGACGTCAAAAGACGCGGCCATGGCGGTAGACCCGCCGGTGCCTTGCATGCCGCCGAACATGATATTGCCGTAAAGCTCGGCGTTCGCCGGCGCGTGTTCGGCCCGGATCTGCGACCAGTCTGCGTCCATTTCATCGGCGACCAGCGTCGCCAGTCCCGTAAACGGCCCCTGGCCGAATTCGATATGCTTGATCAGGATGGTGACCGTATTGTCCGGGCTGATGCGCACAAAGGCGTTGGGCGCGTATTTAACGGGCGAGGATTCGCCGCTGCCGAAAATGCGTTCTTCGCCTGACTGGCCGCGCGACTTAACCGGCAGGGCGACGGCGATGACAAGGCTGCCGGCGCCGGTAAGGAAAGCTCGTCTTGAAGGGGCGGGAGCATCTATAATGGTCATGACTTAGCCTCCAAGCTTTTCGCCGGCGGCCTTTACAGCCTTCCGTATGCGGACATAAGTGGCGCATCGGCAGATATTGCCGGCCAGCGCCTTGTCGATATCTTCGTCGCTCGGATTCGGATTGCGCGCCAGAAGAGAGGCGGCGGACATGATCTGGCCCGACTGACAATAGCCGCATTGCGGCGTGTCGTATTCCGCCCAGGCTTCGCGCACCGCATCCGCCTGCGGGCCTTCAAGGCCCTCAATGGTGGTGACGTTGGCGCCCTCAAGCGACGAAACGGGCGTGACGCAGGCGCGCCGCGGCATGCCGTTCACATGCACGGTGCAGGCGCCGCATTGCGCGACGCCGCAGCCGAATTTCGTGCCGGTAAGGCGCAGCTCATCCCGCAGAACCCAGAGCAGAGGCGTGTCGGGATCCACATCGAGGGTTCGCTCTTCATTATTGACGTTGAAACGAATGCTCATGGCGCCCTCCAGATCAGCCTATGCTGCGATTGCGAATATATAGGGAAGACCGCCGACTCCTGTCCAGCGAAGAGCGGGTGAGAGTCATTCTCAAAATGAATCGGATTCATTTTTTAACGGCTGCTTCAGGCGCCGGGCAAATCCTGCGGCGTGTCGATATCGCGCAGAACTTCCTCGGACGCATTGACGCCGCATCGCTCAGGAAGGCCCGCAATAAGGCCGCGCGCGCCGGCGTCGCCTTGCAGCGCGCTCAATTTATCGAACCAGACTGACGCAAAGACAGCCGGCGGCGAACGCTGTGCGCCGCGCTTGGTGAAGGCGGCGCGCTCTTCACAATTTTGAGAGCTATGAAGCAGGGTACGAAAATGCGCCGGCGGGACGAAAGGCATGTCCGCGAGCGCAATGAGGACGCCTGACGCTTTATGCTCCGCGGCCCAGCCAACGCCCATGCGTAAGGACGCGCTCATGCCTTCATCGGCATGACGGTTGAGGATGATGTCAAATCCGAGGTTATGCAGGAGCGGGGCATGGATTTGCGATGCGTCGCTGACGACAGCAGCGCGCAAGGAACAGCCCGATGCGGCGAGCGCTTTTGCGGAATAAGCGAGAACCGTTTCGCCATCGATTTGTGCGGCGAGTTTGTCGCCGCCGAAACGCGACGATGCGCCAGCGGCGAGAAGAAGCGCAGCGCAGTTTTCTTCTGAGATCATGCGGTCCCGTGCGGCCAGGCGGCGATCACCCCGGCGAGGACCGAAACGGCGAGCGCGGACGGATCGCGCGTCGCCGGAATAAGACCGATAGGCCCCTCGATGCGGGAGAGGGCGGCGTCATCGAGACCGGTTTCGCGCAACGCCTCGAAGCGTTCGCCATGAGTGCGGCGGCTGCCGACGGCGCCGATGTAAAACGCCGGAGAGGCGAGGACGGCGGGCGCCACCGCAAGCTCCCATTCGCGGTCATGAAAAAGAAAGACGAAGGCTGTCCACGGGTCGGCGGGAATTTTAGGCAGCGACGTGGACGATTTCAGATGCAGGCTTTCCTCCGCGCCGCATTGGGCGAGAATGGTTTCGTCGGGCGAGATGGCGCAGAAGCGATGACCGGCGGCGCGGGCGATGCGCGCCAGAAGAACAAGTTCCGCCCCGACGCCGGCGGCGGCGATCTTCAGCGGCGGCTGGTAGACGCGGGTGAACATCGTGTCGTCTTCGCGTTCGCTGCGCTGCGCATCCGAAAGCCGCATGGCTCCGGGGTCGAAACGCGCCGCTACCGGGCGCCTTGTGTCGAGCGCCGCGACGGCGTCGTTCAGGACATCCGCCGACGGGTTGACTGTGAAGAGGAGGTCGACGCCGGAGCCGCACGGAAGCGTCACGTCGAGGAAGGGCGAGCCCTTGCCATATCGAATAACGCCGCCGGTCCCGCGCGCCATCGCGGCGCGCGCCTCCTCGACGATGGCGCGCTCCAGGCAGCCAGAGGAAATCGACCCGGCGAAGCGGCCGTCCTCCGCTACGGCCATCTGCGCGCCAAGGGCCCGGGGGGACGCGCCGTCGATTTCAGCGAGCGTGACCACGACAGCCGGGCGGCCGGCCCGGCGCTCAGAGAGGGCGAAGCGCAGGACATCAGCCCCGGACGGGTCGAAGACGGCGGGAGCGGGGATTTCTGGCGCAGCATCCAACATCGGCCGCATCCTACCGCGCCCCCGCGCCGGACGCCATGCCGCGGACAGGGCCCATCACGCTGACTTGACGGGACCGGGAAGGGATGACAAGTAAGCTTCATGAACCGGGTGCAGATTTTTTCGAACTGGTGGCGGCTGTCTCAATAGGGACGGCTTGATTTTTGTCGCCGTCTCGCAGGGTGAGGCGGCGCATGCATTCCCGGTACTCCGCCTTGCCTGACGACGGCGCCCGATAAGAGGCGGAGATGACTCAAAAAGATTATACGACCGCAGGCGGCGTCCGCGTGACGCGCGAAATCGTTCCGGCGTCCTATGAGGCCGGGATCGGCGCTTTGTGTCGCGCGATGGACAGCCGCCGCGGCGTGGTGCTGGCCTCGGGCTTTGAATTTCCCGGCCGCTATTCGCGCCTCGACATGGGCTTTGTGGACCCGCCGGTGCAGATCACCAGCCGGGGGCGGGAATTTTCCATCCGCGCTCTCAATGCGCGCGGCGAGGTGATCCTGCCGGCTTTCCTGCCGGCGCTCGAAGCGAACCCCGACATTATGCTCGACCGCGTCGAGGCGGGGCTGATCGCCGGATCGGTGAAAGAACCGACCGAGGTGGTTCCGGAGGAAGAGCGCAGCCGCCAGCCTTCGGTTTTTTCCATGCTGCGCGCCTGCCGCGATGCTTTTGCTGCAACAGACGACAAGCATCTCGGGCTGTACGGCGCCTTCGCCTATGATCTCTGCTTCCAGTTCGAGCCGATCGCGTTGCGCCTGGAGCGTCCCGCCGATCATCGCGATCTCGCGCTGTTTCTGCCCGACCGGATCACCATCATCGATCATGTGCGCAAAGAGGCGCTGGTCTACGCCTATGATTTCGAGGTCAACGGCAGGACAACCAAAGACCTGGCCCGCGACACCGAAGACGATCCCGTCAAGGTCGGCGGCCATGACTTCGAAGCGCAGTCTGACCATGGGCCCGGCGAATATGCTGCGAATGTCGAAAAGGCGCGCGAGGCCTTCTACCGCGGCGATCTTTTCGAGGCGGTGTTGAGCCAGACCTTCAAGGAGCCTTTGACCTCGCCCCCGAGCGCGATCTTCGAACGGCTGGCGACGGAAAACCCGTCGCCTTACGGCGCCTTCATGAATCTGGGCGACGGCGAAGCGCTCGTCGCCGCCTCGCCGGAAATGTATGTGCGCGTCGAGGGCGACCGGGTCGAGACCTGTCCGATCTCCGGCACGGCGCCGCGCGGCCGCGATGCGCTCGAAGATGCCGAGAATGTGCGCAAGCTGTTGAACTCGGAAAAGGACAAGGCCGAGCTCACCATGTGCACCGATGTCGACCGCAACGACAAGTCGCGCATCTGTACGCCCGGCTCGGTCAAGGTGCTCGGCCGGCGCCAGCTCGAATTCTATTCAAAGCTCATTCACACGGTGGATCATGTCGAAGGCTATCTCTCGCCGGGCTTCGACTCGCTTGATGCGTTCCTCACCCATATGTGGGCGGTGACGGTCACCGGCGCGCCGAAAGTCTGGGCGATGCAGTTCATCGAAAATCACGAAAAGACCGCGCGGCGCTGGTATGGCGGGGCCATCGGACGCCTCACCTTCGACGGCGACATGAACACCGGCCTGACGATCCGCACGACGCGGCTTCATGACGGCATTGCGGAAGTGCGCGCCGGGGCGACGCTGCTCTATGACAGCGACCCGCAAGCCGAAGACGACGAATGCCGGCTGAAAGCGTCGGCGCTGTTCGCGGCGATCCGCGGCGCGGGCGGCGGCGCGGCGCCGGCCTCGAAACCTGCGAAACCGCCCATGCGGCGCATCCTTCTGGTCGATCACCAGGACTCCTTCGTCCATACCCTCGGCAGTTATTTCCGCCAGCTCGGCGCGGAGGTGACGACCCTGCGGCCCGATGCGGCGCGCAAGGCCATCAAGAGCCGGGATGACTTCGACATGGCTGTTCTCTCGCCGGGACCGGGTCGGCCGGAGGATTTCAACACCGCCGAAACTCTGAAGCTGCTCGATGAAAAAGGCCTGCCGGTTTTCGGCGTCTGTCTCGGGCTTCAGGCCATGGTCGAATATGAAGGCGGCAAGCTCGACGTTCTCACCTATCCCATGCATGGCAAGATGAGCGTGGCGGCAAGCGGCGGCGGGCGATTGTTCAAGGGACTGTCGGAAGCCTTTGAGATCGGGCGCTATCATTCGCTGCATGCGAACCGGGATGCGCTGCCCGCCTGCTTCGAGCCAACGGCGCAAACCGATGACGGCGTCATCATGGCGGTGGAGCACAAGACCAAGCCCTGGGGCGCGGTGCAGTTCCACCCGGAATCGATCCTGACCTCGCCCCAGGCGACGGGGCTGCCTCTTTTGCGCAATGCGCTTGAGGCGCTGTGTCCGAAGAACAGCGAGAGCTGAGCTTTTCAGGAAGCCAGCCACAGCCGCTCGTCCCGGCCCCCGGGTCGAGCCGAAGGCTCGCCCGGGGACAGGCTCCAGCCGGGATCCATAGCGGTTATTGTTTGCACAATCTCGCCGTTGTCGACTCCCCACGGCTCGACCGTGGGGCCCATCTTTCAACGCGCGCTTAAGATTGCTGGACGCCACGGTTAAACCGTGGCGAGTCGCAGTTCGATAGTTCAGATCGCTTCTAAAGGCTTATTCTGGATCCCCGCTTTCGCGGGGATGAGCGGGAAGGGGTTAATCCTTCTTGCGATTGAATTCAGAAGGCTGGCTGGCGAACATTTTCTTCGCTGCCGGGCGGTCATTGATGCGCGCCAGCCAGTCGAGGATCGCCGGCGTGTCTTTCTCGTTCACGAACTCCGAGAAGCCGTGCTGCATGCCGTTGGCGATGGCGAAATTGCAGATGTCCGCGAGAGTATACTGATCGCAGGCGAGCCATTTGCTCTCTTGCAAACGCGCCTCAAGCTTTTTCACTGAATGGCCGATCTTGCGCATCTCCTCGTCGAGAAGCTCCTTGGGGAAGCCTTCGCGCGCCCGGCGCCATTTCACTTTCTGTTCGTGGATCGGCACTTTCGCCACCATGGCCTCGAACTCTTCGTCGGAAAGGTGCTCGACCATTTTGCCGACCATGCGGTGCCAGCCGATCGTCGAGACGCACCAGCAGAAATATTCATCGACCCATTTGGTCCAGATGCGCATTTGCGCGCGCTCGAAAGGATCGGCGGGGCGCAGCGGGTTCTGGTCGGGAAACACGTCTTCGAGATATTCGCAGATCACCGTCGATTCAGTGACGATCTTGCCGTCATGCTCCAGCGCCGGCACCTGGCCGTTGGGATTGAGTTTTTTGTACCAGTCCGAATGGTGTTCGAATTTCCCCGGATTTAAGAAGATGCTTTCGAACTCGAGCTCCTTTTCATAGAGCGCGAGCAGGGGTTTCAGCGAATTGGCGCCGGGGCCGAAGGAGTAGAGTTTCAAGGTCGTTTCTCCTGAACTAGCGGTTTTGCAGTATTTGGAGAGATTTTATCCGAAGGCTGGCGAATGATGCCCCCGAATAAGAAGTAAATGCCCCAGCTTTTCAGAATTCGCCTTTGCGGGCCGGCCTTCCGGCGGGCTTGAAGCGGTCTTGGCGCCAATGAAAACGCCGCCGGAGCGTTTCGGCTCCGGCGGCGCGTTTCGCGAGGCGTTCCCTCCCAGAGACGGTTAACTAGCGGCCGCGAACTGGTTCATTGTGTTATCTTCGCCCGCGGCTTTCAGCGCCGCTTCGCCCGCGAAATACTCCTTGTGGTCGTCGCCGATATCCGAGCCCGCCATGTTCTGGTGTTTGACGCAGGCGATCTGCTGGCGGATCTCCTCGCGCTGCACGTTCTTGACATAGCCGAGCATCGCTTCCTCGCCGAAATAACGCTTGGCGAGATTGTCGGTGGAGAGCGCCGCCGTGTGATAGGTCGGCAGCGTGATGAGGTGGTGGAAGATGCCGGCGCGTTTCGAGCCGTCGCGCTGGAAGGTCTTGATGCGCTTGTCGGCTTCGAGGGCAAGCTCGGTGTCGTCATAATCGACGCTCATCAGCTTGTCGCGATTGTACGCCGAAACGTCCTTGCCTTCGGCTTCCCAGGCGTCGAACACCTGCTGGCGGAAGTTGAGCGTCCAGTTGAAGCTCGGCGAGTTGTTGTAGACGAGCTTGGCGTTCGGCACGACTTCGCGGATGCGGTCGACCATGCCGGCGATCTGTTCCACATGCGGCTTTTCGGTTTCGATCCAGAGAAGATCGGCGCCGTGTTGCAGCGAGGTGATGCAGTCGAGGACGCAGCGGTCTTCGCCGGTGCCTTTCTTGAACTGGAAGAGGTTTGAGCGCAGGCGCTTCGGGCGCATCAGCTTGCCGTCGCGGGTGATGACGACGTCGCCATTGCCGAGATCGCTTGCGTCGACTTCCTCGCAATCGAGGAAGGAATTGTACTGGTCGCCAAGGTCGCCGGGTTCGGCGGTGTAGGCGATCTGTTTCGTGAGCCCAGCGCCGAGCGAGTCGGTGCGCGCGACGATGATCCCGTCCTCGACGCCCATCTCAAGGAAGGCGTAGCGGCAGGCGCGAATTTTCGCGATGAAATCTTCATGCGGAACAGTGACCTTGCCGTCCTGGTGGCCGCATTGTTTTTCGTCCGAGACCTGGTTTTCGATCTGCAGGGCGCAGGCGCCGGCCTCGATCATTTTCTTGGCGAGAAGGTAAGTCGCCTCGGCGTTGCCGAAGCCCGCATCGATGTCGGCGATGATCGGAACCACATGGGTCTGGTAATTGTCGATTTCGTTGAGGAGCTGTTTCTCCTTGACCTGATCGTTTGCCTTGCGCGCTGCGTCGAGGTCGCGGAAGAGACCGCCAAGCTCGCGTGCGTCGGCCTGTTTCAGGAAGGTGTAAAGCTCTTCGATGAGCGCCGGTACGGCGGTCTTCTCATGCATGGACTGATCGGGCAGGGGGCCGAATTCGGAGCGCAGCGCCGCGACCATCCAGCCGGAGAGGTAGAGATAGCGGCCCTTGGTTTCGCCGAAATGCTTCTTGATGGAGATCATCTTCTGCTGGCCGATGAAGCCGTGCCAGCAGCCCAGCGACTGGGTGTAATTGGCCGGGTCGGAATCATAGGCTTCCAT
>JAUIMC010000024.1 GCA_030433215.1 Alphaproteobacteria bacterium | reverse complement strand
CGGCGTATCATTATCCGCAGGCGTTACATCTTTATACGCAGCTTCCGGGGCCACTTCGAAAAGGCCGAGCCGGATGCGCGCCGTGAACAAGCGCACCAGCGCGCGGTCGAGCACTGACTGCGCGAGCATGCCGCTTTGCGTGGCGGCGACGATATGCTCCGCCTCCATGCTCCAATTATTGCGATAGTCGCCGCATATCAGGTCCATGCCCGCCGTGAAGGCGACGGTGACGCCTTCTTCGCCGGTATCCACATAATTGAGACTGTCTTCGCGATAGACATTCGCCGCGCCGCCGCAATCGGACAGCACATAGCCTTTAAAGCCCCAATCGTCGCGCAGGCGCGTTTGCATCAGGTCCTCGCTGGCGCAAGCGGGCACGCCGTCAACCGCGTTATAGGCGCACATGATCGCCGCGACGCCGCCATCGACAACCGCATCCCGGAAGGCGGGGAGGTAGGTGTCTTCGAGATCATACGCAGACGGATAAACATCCTCGCGGTGACGGTTGGATTCCGGTCCTGAGTGCACGGCGTAATGTTTCGCCGTCGCGTTGACCCATGGATGCTCCGGGTCGTCGCCCTGCAAACTCTTGATGAATGAGATGGCGATCTGCCCGGTCAGATACGGATCTTCGCCATAGGTCTCCTGTCCGCGGCCCCAGCGCGGGTCGCGGAAGATGTTGATGTTGGGCGACCAAACGGTCAGGCCCTGATAGCGCAGGGAGCCGCCATGTTCATCGAGCACTTCGGCGCGTTTGGCGCGGAATTCGGTGCGGATGATTTCGCCCATCTCTTCGATGGTGGTTCTGTCCCAGCTCGCAGCGAGACCGATGGCTTGGGGGAAGACGGTTGCAAAGCCTGCGCGCGCAACGCCGTGCAGGCCTTCGTTCCACCAGTCATAGGCGGGGATCTCGAGCCGCTCGATCGCCGGCGCATTGTTGCCGGCCTGATGCGCTTTTTCCTCGAGCGTCATCTGCGAGACCAGAGCGGCCGCGCGCGCTTCGGCGGACAGCGACTCGTCGAGATAGGCCTTGTCGCCTTGCGCCAACGCGCATGACGCCGCGCCGCTCAGCGCCGCCGTCAGCGCAAAACACAATGATCTCTTGGTGATGGTCATTTAGTTTCGTCCTCCCTGGTCCAGCGGCTTTCGGCTGGTTATTGTTATCGCTAACAGAACCCACTGTGCGACATTTTTCAAGAGGGCGACGGGAAGAATCGGCGCTGCGGCGCCGAACGCCAAGCCGAGAGCCGTACGCTGGGGCGCACAGCGAGGGGGCGTTGTTATTTGTGTTCGAGGAGGAGCTTGCCCTGCTTCTCGACCCGGCCCGCCACGGTTTCGGCGAGCGAGGCGAGGAGGCCGGGCAGGGTCGCGGTGATGCGCACATGCTCGGGGAATATGTCGACCGTCCCGGTGATGTTCTGGCCGAGGCCCTTGGCGGTGAAGGAGAGCGTGTCCTCGCTCGTCCATTCCTCGGAAAAGTTGAACATCATGCCGCCGGTCATGGCGTTTTTCAGCTTGTCGAAACCGTCGCGCACGCGCTGGCGCGCCTCGTCCTTGCCGAGTTCGTGAGAAATGGTGACGGTGACCGGCCGGGCCATAAGCGGCGCTCCCTTGCTGGGTCCCTTTTTGGGCAAAGGGTATAGATGTGGCTTCGCCCGGCCCTGTTCAACCGCCTTTGAGGATTATGCGCCGCGTCAGGCGAGGGCGTCGGACAACAGGGTCAGAAGATGCGACCAGGCGTGTTCGGCCTGATCGTGGTTGTAGACCCGCGAATCCGGCGGGCACCAGCCATGCATGGCGCCTGCGTATACTTCGATTTTGGCGGGAAGGCCCGCCGCGTCATAGGCCTCGCGCAGTTTTGTCTTGGCGTCCGGGTCGCGCTCGTCGTCATTTTCGGCGATGGCGATGAGCGTTTTCGCCTGCATTTCCGGGATCAACAGATGCGGGCTGTCCGCTTCGTCAGTCGCCAGCCCGCCGCCATGGAACGAGCCCACCGCGCCGATGCGGTCCGGAACCGCCGCGGCGCCGCGCATGGCGAAGGAGCCTGTCATGCAATAGCCGGTGACGCCCATCTTGCGGTCGGAATCGACCGCATCCTGAGCGTCGAGATATTTGACGAAGGCTTTCGTGTCGGTAACTTGCGTTTCGGGAGAGAGCGACCGGGCGAAAGGCATCAGGCGTTCGCGCACTTCAGGGTCGGAAAAGCTTTCACCCTCTTCAATGACATTGCCTTTGGTCATCCGGTAATAGGGATTTACGACGAGCACGGAATATCCCGACTGGGCGAGGCGCTTTCCCATCTGCCGGAAGGCGGGGCGAATGCCCATGATGTCCGGCCAGACGATGACCGCGGCGTGCGCGCCGGAGGCGGGGTGAACGAAATAGGCGTCGGCCTCGCCGTCGGGCGTTGAAACCGTGACATCGGCTTCGACGACGTCCATGGCGTTCGCAGGCGCGGAAAGAATTATTGCGGCGCCCGCGCCGGCCGCCAGGGCGTGGAAGTCGCGGCGCGAAGGGCTGCGCAATTTCCTGAAATAGGCTTCGTTCTCCGATTCCGTCTGTTCATCGCACATTGTGGGGCCGCTCCCTTCCGCCGCGTTTCATACCGGGAAAACGCTATCGGAAGGGCCCCGGCGGGGCAATTGCGGTCGCGGAAACTTGAAACCTGGAGGATTGGCGCAACCTCAGGGCCTCGTGCATTGCCCCCTCGATTGGGCTATGGTCGGCGCGGGGTTAGACTTAAGTCAGGGGTTATCGATGCGAATTTTAACGACGCTTTTTGCGCTGGCGGCGATCGGGTGCGCGCTCGCAATCGCTGTAGCGGGACCGGGCTCGCAGATGGGCTGGTGGTCGTGGGGCGACGGCCTCACCTTGATCCGCAAGGTTTCCGCGCCGGTGGAGCTCGGGCCCATCGGCTTGCCGCCGATCTTCACGGCGGCCGTCCTGGCCGCGATCACGGGCGTCGTCAGCTTTTTCACGGGCGCGCGCGGGCTTGGCGCTTTCGCCGTCATCGCCGCGATTGCGGCGGGCGCCCTCGGCACGGTTCCCTTGCAGATGCGCGCCGATTTCGAGGCGAACCCGTTCATTCACGACGTCACAACGGATTTCGACAATCCGCCGCAGATCGTCGCCGCCGCTAACGAAGAACGCATCAATCCGCCGGACTATCTCGGCGACGAGATCGTCCCGATGTCGGAGCAAACCGTCGCCGAAGCGCAGCGCGAGGCGTTTCCCGACATCCAGCCGCAAACCGTCAATGCCGGGCTCGACGAAACCGCGGAAATCGTGCGCGAGATTATCAAGGGCATGAACATGACGATGCTCGACGAAACCCTCACCGATGAGGGCTGGCGCCTCGAAGCGGCCTATACGTCGCGCTGGTTCGGCTTTGTCGACGATTTCGTGGTGCGGCTGACGCCGGAAGGCTCCATGACGCGCGTCGACGTGCGCTCGAAATCGCGGGTCGGCGGCTCCGATCTCGGCGCCAACGCCGCGCGCGTGCGCGCCTTCTTCGAAAAACTCGATGAAGCGACCGGCTGATCAGCCAAGAGACTGATCAGGCAAGAGACGGGTTGATCAGCGCGCCGGCGCCTTTGACGCTTTCGTCATAGACGACGGAGCCGCCGGTCAGTCTCGCCTTGCCGTCGATCAGCAGTCTGAGGCAGGCGGGATATAGCCGGTGTTCCTGTTCGAGGATGCGCGCGGCAAGCTTTTCCGCATCGTCGCCGGGCAGGACCGGCACGGCCGCCTGTCCGATGATCGGGCCGTTGTCCACTTCGGCCGACACGAAATGCACCGTGCAGCCGGCGATCTTCACGCCCGCCTCGATCATCCGCTCATGCACATGCAAACCCTCGAAGGAGGGCAGCAGGGAAGGGTGAATGTTGATGAGGCGCCCGCGCCAGTCGCTGGCGAACTCGTTGGTGAGAACGCGCATGAACCCGGCGAGGCAGACAAAGTCGACCTTGGCCGTCTTTAACGCGTCGTTGAGCGCGGCCTCGAAATCCTGACGGTTGTCGAAATCCTTGTGATCGATGATCTCGCGCTGAATGCCCGCATCCCCTGCGCGCTCGAGTCCCTTGGCGTTCGGTCTGTTGGAGATGACCAGCGCCAGCTCGCCCGGAAAGTCGGGATCCGCGCAGGCGTCGATCAGCGCTTGCAGATTGGTGCCCCGTCCCGAAATGAGGACGGCTATGCGCGCCTTGGCCATCAGCCGGCGTCCTTGATGTCGCCGATGATCCGGGGCGTTTCGCCGGCGGCGGCGAGTTTTTCGAGGACGGCTTCTGCGGCCTCGGGCGCGCAGACGACGACGCCGCCGATCCCGCAATTGAAGGTGCGGCGCATTTCCGCGTCCGTAAGGCCGCCCGCCTCTTTCAGCCATTGAAACAGCGGCGGCAGGGCGAGCGCGGCGTCGTCATAGCGCGGCTCGAGCCCGTCGGGCAGGACGCGCGGCGTGTTGTCGGCGAGCCCGCCGCCGGTGATATGGGCGAAGGCTTTGACGCGTTCATCGTCGAGAAGGGAGAGGACGGGTTTCACATAGATTCGCGTCGGCGCGATCAGCGCTTCGCCGAGGCTTATCGAGGAATCGAACGGCGCCGGCGCGTCATATTTCGCGCCGACGTCGGCGGCGATCTTGCGGATCAGGGAATAGCCATTGGAATGAGCGCCGGAAGACGCAAGGCCGACCATCACGTCGCCTGCGGAGACTTGGCGCGGCAGCAGCCGGTCGCGCTCCACGGCGCCGACGCAGAAACCGCCGAGATCATATTCGCCGGGCGCGTACATGCCGGGCATCTCGGCGGTCTCGCCGCCGATCAGCGCGCAGCCGGCTTCGGCGCAGGCTCTCGCAATCCCGGCGACGACCCGCGCAGCGGTCGTCTCGTCGAGCTTGCCGGTGGCGAAATAGTCGAGAAAGAAAAGCGGCTCCGCGCCCTGCGCCAGGACGTCGTTGACGCACATGGCGACAAGGTCGGTCCCGATCGTGTCGTGAAGGCCGGTGTCAAAGGCGATCTTCAGCTTGGTGCCGACGCCGTCTGTGCCGGAGACGAGAATGGGGTCCTTGAAGCCGGCGGCTTTCAGATCGAACAGCCCGCCAAACCCGCCAAGGGCGGCGTCCGCGCCGGGCCGGGCCGTGGCCCTGGCCAGGGGGCCGATGGCGTCCACCAGCCGCTCGCCGGCGTCGATATCGACGCCTGCTTTTTTATATGCCTCGCTCATGCCGGCGACAGTCCTCCTGATCTGCGCCGTCCTAGCGGCGGCAGGGGGCAGGGGGCAAGTGGAAAGCGTCCGCGCGCCGCCATTCCCGCGGCTTTTTCAAGCCATGCCGGAACGGCGGCGCCGGCTCCCCCGCGGCCGCTCGCTTCTGTCTTTAAATATTCAATACTTAATAAATCAAGAAAAAATGATTTCTGTATTTGTGATGACATGAAAAATATTCAAATATGCCGCAAACTTGTCTGATCGGAGAGGAGGAATTCCGGTGCGCATTCTTGGGGCCGACATGTTTTCGAAGCGGCTTGCCGGCCTTCTTTCCAAAAAGCGGAATAATGACGTCAGCGACAAGGCGCGCCGGCCGGTTGAGACGGCGTCTTTGCCCATCCCCGTGGTGGAGGCGAAAAACCGCGAGGCGCTCTATGGGCGCGCAAAAAAATACATCGAAAGCCGGAAAATCGGGGAAGTCGAGCGTTATAAACGCCCGCTTACAAAACAGATCCGCTCTGACATGCGGCTGTTGCATCCGGCGCTGGCGCCCTTCTTCGACGAAGCTGACCGTACAAGCAGAAGAATTTTCTGGACCGCGATGGCCATGCGCTTTGTCACGTTGCTCATGTTTCTGGGTTTTGTGAGCTGCGCCATCGGCGCGCTTTCCTGGATGGCGTCGAAATCGCATCCCGAAGCCCCGGCCGACTTTTTAACAGAGGACGCAGTCTGGGTATGGCTGTTTGCGATTATCGCGTTTGCAGCCTTGTTAATTCGCCATACTTTTATCGGCGCCATGAAGACAAAGGCCGGTGATTTCGGCGGCGCTTTCAACGGCAATCTGCAACTTCTGAACAACAAGGCGAGCTTCGCGCTTGAGCGCGTGTCTGACGACGAGCCGACGACGGAAGGCTGCGAGCAACGAGCGGAGGAGTGGACCTCCGTCGCGCTTTGGCTTTTCGATTTGTACGCCGTTTATGACCGCTACGTCACGACGCGCTCCTGGGGCGTGCAGACCGGCCTCGAATATATCACCTGGGGATTTCGGTTGGCGAAATGGCTGGCGCTCATTGCGGCCGGGGTATTCTTTTATGTCGGGGACGCCTTCAGCGAAGGTTATTCCCTGCCGGGGGTTGCGGCGGTGCTTGTTCTCTTCCTGTGCGGCGTCCTCTTCATCTGGGATGTGCTGCCGGGCGCCGGGGCGCGCAACAGCCTGTTCTCGGACAGCTTCATCAGTTCCATCGCCGGTCGCAATCCGGAAGAGGTTTTTGAAAATCACGTCAACACCAAGACGGCGCGCCTCGTGAAGAAACTGCGCGGCCTCTATTACAACGCGCTGAAAGCGCATTAGGCGCTAAGCGTTTCGGTTATTGCAGTCTGGGCGCGCCGCTCTCGTCCGTCTCTTCAAGCTCCAGCCAGTCTTTTTGCGGCAGGCCGAGCGTCAGGTCGAGAAACATCGGCGCGATGCTCCACATTCTCGTGGTGCGCGCATTCGCGAGCACCACGATCCCCGCGTCAAGTTCGGGCACGAAGGCGATCTGCGCGCCATAACCGTCCACGGAACCGCCATGGGCGATGACGCGCTTGCCGCCATAGTCGTAGACCCGCCAGCCGAGCGCGTATTGCGACGAGCGCAGGTTCTCCATCACCCGGCGCATGCGCCGCGTTTCCGACAGGGTGTCGACCTGCGGCGCGTGAATGAAATCGAGCACGGTCGCATCCAGCACGTCAGGCGCGTCGCCGAGCTGGGCTTTCAGCCATTGCGCCATGTCGGCGATGCTGGCGTTGACGCCGCCCGCAGCGGGGACGCCATAATAAGGCTGCTTGACGTCAATCGCATGCCAGGGCGGCGGCGGCGCGTCGTTCGAGGCGCGGCGGTCGCGCTTGTGCGGGCGCGCCCAGTCGCCGCTGGCCGTCAGCGCGTCGAAGCCGACCGACGCCGTCTTCATGCCGAGCGGCGAGAACAGGCGGCTCTGGAGGAGCTCGGCGTAAGTGGAATGATAGCTTTCGGCGACCGCGAGGCCGGCGATGTCATAGGCGACATTCTGATAGGCGTAGCATTTGCCGACGCCGCAGATGGGCCGCACTTTTGCGTAACGCGGCAGGATCTCGGCGGGCGCGATCCCGGCCTCCAGAAGGTTGTCATAGGCGTTGGGCGGCAGGCCGGTGCGGTGGCTGAGGACATCCGCGAGGGTGAGGGATTTTTCCCCGCCGCCGGAAAGCTTCAGCCCGGGCGCGAAGTTGATGGCGGGCGCGTCGAGGGAGAGCTTGCCTTCTTCGACGGCGAGGCCGGCGAGGCTGGCGGCGAAGCCTTTCGACAGAGAGGCGATGCGAAACAGGGTGTCCGGGGTGATGGCGCCGCCATTCTCGACATCGGTCACGCCATAGGTTTTCAGGAATTTCGTTTCGCCGTCCCGCACGACCGCGACCGCGAGGCCGACGAAATCGCCGGTTTCCATGGCGCGCTCAAGGGTCTGGTCCAGTTGCTGGAGCTGGCTTTCCTCAAGGCTGACGGGGCCGAGGAAAGGGGTGAGCGAGGTCGGCGAGTTGTCCTCTGCGGCGGCGCTGGCGAGCAGGGCCGCGCCAGCAGCCATAAGAGCGATGATCGGAAAGGACGGCCATTTGCGCATGCGCGAAAACTCCATGCGGGGAACAAAGCAAGATTTATGCTGGGCTGCGCCCTTCTTCGTCAAGCGCCCGCCGTGACGCCGCCGCCAGGGGGCGGCGCGCCTGAAATATAAGCAATTCCGGCGATTCGGGGTCGTTTCCCGGGGCGCGCCCGGCTATAAACGGTCGCAATCGGCGACTATACTCGCAACCGGCCTGACAACGGAGTTCTGGATGAGCATTTTGCGGCAAGCAGCGGTTCTGATGGCGATGCTGGCCTCCGCCTTACTGGCGGGGCTGTCGACGGCGCTGGCGGCGGGCGACGATGTTTTCGTGGTGCCCCGCGTTTCGGTTCAGGCGGAGGCGAACAGCGCCACCGCGGCCAAGAATCTCGCCCAGACCCAGGGCCGGCGCAAAGCCATCGAAATTCTCTTGCGCCGCCTGACGGTCGAGGAGGACTGGCCCTACCTGCCGAGCGTCGCCGCGGACATGGACGAGACGATGGACGAGGCGGCGCCCGAAGCGGAAACCGCTTTGCCCGAGACGCCCTCCGGCGAGCTCCCCGCCGATTTCAGCAATTTCGGTCCCGAGCCGCGCCCGGTCATCACCTTGAGCGACGACATGCTCGAAGAACTCGAATCCGGCTTCGAGGTCTATAACGAGAAAAGCTCCGCCAAGACCTACCGCGCTTTTATCACCTACCGGTTCAAGCCGTCCGCGATCCGCAAGCTCTTACGCGACGCGGAGATTCCCTATTCCGAAGCCCAGACCCGCACGGCGCTGGTGCTGCCGGTGCTGCAAACCGAAAACGGCCTCTATCTCTGGGAAGAAAACAATCCCTGGATGGCGGCTTGGAAGGTCCGTCCTTACAACAATGAGCTGACGCCGATGACGGCGCCGCTCGGCGATCTTGAGGATTCCGCCGCCATCGGTCCGCGCGAAGCGCTCAATATCGACGAAACCGCGCTCGCCAGCATCGCCGACCGCTACGCCGTGAGCCAGGTGATCGTCGCCCATGCGTTTTTGCGCCAGGAGAATGACGAGTACATTCTGCGCGTGCGTCTGATCAACGGTTATCGCGAAAGCGCCGAGATCATCGAGGAAGAAGACGCCCTGATGGACCGGTATGGCGCTGACGCTGCGGGCGCCGCCGATCAGTCCGGTTTTGGCATGGCGGCGCAAGGACCTGACAGCAACAGTTTCAATCTCGCCAAGCCCGGCGACGTGCTCGCCGAGTCCTGGTTCCGCAGGCCCGCGGCCAATTTTCCGACGCTTGCCGAGGAGGCGATCGAAGTCGTGATCGCCAAGCACGCCAAGCCCTGGAAGAAGCAGACCCTGATCGACCACACCGAAGCGGCTTTGCTTGAGGCGAGCGCCTATTTCCGCTCGCTCGGCGAATGGGCGAAAATTCGCGCGGCGCTGATCTCGACGCCGCTTGTGGGGTCGGTGCAGGTGCGCTCGCTCTCGCGGCGCGGCGCGGAGATGCTGGTGCGCGCTTATGGCGATCCGCAAAAGCTGATCGTCGCCATGGAAGCGCAGGGGCTTGTCCTGTGGACGCAGGACGGCGAGCGGTGGCTGGTGGCGACGCCGGCAACGGCGCAGGAGATGCGCCTGCGCGACCGCCGCAGCCGTTTCGAAGGAGCCGACGCCGTCTCGCCGGTGCAGCCGGCCAGTTTCGGCGCCGGGGACGAAACGCGGGTTCAGCAATATTAAGGGCGGATGCTCCGCTGAGTTTCTATGTCCAGTCATGACCAGGGCGCGCATGCTTCCAAACGGGACGGCGTGCGCCAGCTTCCGCTTGATCTGCCGAATGCGCCGCCGCGCTACGAGCGCGCGGCTTTCGTGCGCGCCGATGCGAATGAAACGGCGTGGCGGGCCGGCGAGGCGTGGCTCGCCTCGCAGGAGCCGGTGCTGGTCGTGTGCGGGCCGCAAGGCGCCGGCAAGACGCATTTCGCGCGAGCGCTGACCGAGGAGTTCAGTCCGGCCCTTATGAGCGCCGAAGACCTCGCCGCCGCGCCGCCGGCGCCGCTCGCGATTGTCGACGACATGCCCGCCTCGGACCCGCACGCCTTTATCGCCGCGCTCGAGAGCGGGGCCGGCGCCGGACGGCGCTTCATTCTGGCGGGCGAGGGGCATCCGTCCGCCTGGTCCATGGGATTGAAGGATCTGAGAACCCGCATCGAGGCCGCTCCGCGGGCCGTGCTCGCTGACCCCGATGAGGCGCTGATCCGCGCCGTCATCGCCAAGGGCTTCCGCGACCGCCAGGTCTCGGTTTCGCCCCAGGTGATCGACTACGCCGCGCCGCGCCTGCCGCGCACCTTCGCCGCCGCGCGGGCCTTCGTCGCCCTCGCAGACCGCGCCGCGCTTGAAGAAAAGCGGAAAATCACGACGCCATTCGTCCAAAAACTTCTTGATAACCTTTCTGAAGGCGATCCGGCGCCATAAAAGACTTTTGGGTATTCAAAAGGCGAACGCGATGGCTGCCGATGACGGCGTAAGACAGGGGCTGGAAGGGGCCGCAATGATTGCGCCTGACTCGCCCTTGCGTTTCATCAACCGTGAAACCTCGTGGCTCGCCTTTAACGGGCGGGTGCTCGAAGAGGCGTTCAACGAAAATCATCCGCTGCTCGAACGTTTGAGATTCCTGTCGATCTCCGCGAGCAATCTCGATGAGTTTTTCATGGTGCGTGTTGCGGGCCTGCGCGGGCAGGTGCGCGAGGGCGTGCCCGTTGTCAGCCAGGAAGGCATGTCTGCGCAGGAACAGCTCGCGCTCATCACCGACCAGGCGGCGGCGCTGATGGACGAGCAGCAGCGCTGCTGGCGCGAGCTGCGGCCCCTGATGCGCGAGGCGGGCGTTCTCGTGCTCGAGGACGACGAGCTGACCGAGGCGGATCTCGAATGGCTGGAACAGGAGTTCCAGTCGAATATCTTTCCGATCCTGACGCCGCTTGCTCTCGATCCGGCGCACCCCTTTCCCTTCGTGCCCAATCTCGGCTTCGTTTTGTGTTTCGAGCTGAAGCGCACCGACGGCAGTCTCCTTGAAGCGCTGTTGCCGGTGCCGGTGAAAATCGGGCGCTTCATCCGTCTGCCGGACGCGCCCGGTTCCGACGACGCGCGCAAATCCGTCCGCTATGTTTCGCTCGAAAAGACCATCGTGCGTTTCATCCAGCATGTCTTTCCGGGTTTCGAGATCATGGCGCACGGCGCCTTCCGGGTTCTGCGCGACTCTGATGTGGAGATCGAGGAAGAAGCCGAAGACCTGGTGCGCGTCTTTGAAACCATGCTGAAGCGCCGTCGGCGCGGCGACGTCATTCGCGTGAAGATCGACTCCATCACGCCTGATCATTTGCGCGACCTCATTCGCGAACGCCTGCAGGCGACGCCCCAGGACGTCATCACCGTGGACGGCATTCTGGGGCTCGCCCAGACCAACGAGCTGATCCCCCCCGACCGGCCGGACATCCAGTTCGCGCCTTTCGAAGCGCGCTTTCCTGAACGCATCCGCGAGCATGGCGGCGATTGTTTTTCCGCCATCCGCGCCAAGGACATTCTCGTCCACCACCCTTACGAGTCGTTCGACGTGGTGGTGCAGTTTCTGAAACAGGCCGCCGCCGACCCCAAAGTCGTCGCCATCAAGCAGACGCTCTACCGCACCTCGAAACAATCGCCCATCGTCGAGGCGCTGATCGAGGCGGCGGAGGCCGGCAAGAACGTTACCGCGCTGGTGGAGCTGAAAGCTCGTTTCGATGAAGAGGCGAATATCCGCTGGGCGCGGGCGCTCGAGCGCGCCGGCGTCAACGTGGTCTACGGCTTCCTCGAATATAAGACCCACGCGAAACTGTCGCTTGTGGTCCGGCAGGAAGAGACCGGCGCGCGCACCTACACCCATGTGGGCACGGGCAACTACCACCCGATCACGGCGAAAGTGTACACCGACCTGTCGCTTTTCACCTGCGACCCGTCGATCGGGCGCGACGCCGCCAAGGTCTTCAACTTCATCACCGGTTACGCTGCGCCGAAGGAATTCGAGAAATTCGCCGTCGCGCCGTTGAATGCGCGCCAATACATCACCAAGCTTATCGACAAGGAAATCCGCAACGCCGCCAAGGGCAAGCCCGCCTCGATCTGGGCGAAGATGAACGCGCTGGTGGACGGCGATCTGATCGACAAGTTCTACGAAGCCTCGAACGCCGGCGTGAAGATCGAGCTCGTCGTGCGGGGCATTTGCTGCCTGCGTCCGGGCGTTCCGGGGCTGTCGGAAAACATCCGTGTCAAGAGCATTGTGGGACGGTTTCTTGAACATGCGCGCATTTACTGCTTCGGCGCCGGGGACAGCCTGCCCAATCCGGGCGCGAAGGTGTTCGTCTCGTCGGCGGACCTGATGCCGCGCAATCTCAATCGCCGCGTCGAGGTCTTCTGTCCCATCGAAAACCCGACCGTGCACAGCCAGATTCTCGATTACATTATGGTCGCCAATCTCAATGACGAGGCGCAAAGCTGGGTTCTGAAATATGACGGCTCCTATGAGCGCGTGAAGCCGTCCGCTGAGGGCGAGGTCTTCAACGTCCACACATACATGATGACCAATCCGTCTCTCTCAGGCCGCGGCGGCGCCATCGAATATAACGCCCCGCGCGAGCTCAAAAGGCGGAAATAGGGGTGGCGGCGCATCGAATCGGGAAAGAGTACTGATTGCGCTTTTACAGTTGAAGACAAAGTACGAATGATAAGATGGCGGCGCCGAAGACATCTTCACCCTTGAGCGACCGTCGGGCGGTGGTCGACATCGGGTCGAACTCGGTCCGTCTTGTCGTTTATGAGGGCCCGCCCCGCGCGCCCATCGCGATCTGTAATGAAAAAGCGCTGTGCGGCCTCGGCCGCGACATGACCGACGATGGCGGGCTCAATCCGGACGCCGTCTCCGATGCGCTCGCAACGCTCGCCCGCTTCCGCCATGTGCTCGACGATCTCGGCCGCCCGCCGGTGACCGCCATCGCCACGGCGGCGGTGCGCGCCTCCAAAGACGGGCCGCGTTTTGTCGAGGCGGCGCGCGCGCTCGGCTTCGATGTCGACGTGATCTCCGGCGCGCAGGAAGGCGAGCTCGCCGCGCTCGGCGTCGTCCTGGTGGAGCCGGGCGCGACGGGCATTGTCGGCGACATGGGCGGCGGCAGTCTCGAACTCGCCATGCTCTCTTCAGGTGAAGTCGCTGACAGCGTCAGCCTGCCCGTGGGGCCCTTGAACCTGATGCAGGCCGCGAAGGGCGATCCCAAGATCGCCGGGAAGATCATCGACGATCATCTGTCGGGCGTGACCTTTCTCGGAAGCGGCGTCTCCGACACGCTTTACACGGTCGGCGGCGCCTGGCGGGCCATCGCCCGCATTCACATGGGGCTCAAAGGCTATCCGCTGCCGGTCCTTCATCACTACGAACTGACGGTCGGGCAGGTGATCGAGATTTGCGATCTCCTGGCGCGCCTCAGCCGCAAGTCGCTGGAAGAGATCCCGGGCATTCCGCGCCGGCGCATCGATACGCTGCCGCTCGCTTCGACGGTCCTGAAGGCGGTGCTTCTCCGGATGAAGGCGACCAAGGTTGTGGTCTCCACCGGCGGCGTGCGCGAGGGGCTGTTATATTCGGCGCTGTCCGCGGAAGAAAAAATCCTCGATCCGTTTCTGGAGGCCTGCCGGTTTTACGCCCAGCGGCTCGCGCCCGACGCCGGCTTTGGGGAGGCGGCTTTCGAGGCGATCGAGCCCCTGTTCGCGCGCGACGATCCGGAGGGCGCGCGTATTCGCTACGGAACGGCGCTGCTCGCCGATATCGGCGCCTATTTCCATCCCGATCTGAGAGGCCGCCAGGCTTTCGATACGGCGCTGAGGGCGCCGTTCTTTGCCGTGAACCACGAGGAGCGCCTGTGGATTGCGCTCGCCCTGTTCCGGCGCCATCAGGGGCGGTCGGCGCCGCCGCCCAATGAACAGGCCATGGCGCTTCTGCCCGAAGAGGCGCAACTGCGCGCCTCGCAATTCGGGCTGGCCTTGCGTTTCGCGGCGGCGATTGCGCCGAAGGCGCCCTCGGCGCTCAAGGGCTGCCGTCTCGAAAAGCGCGACGGCGAAATCATTTTCAACGCGCCCTCGGACCGTCAGGCCCTGATGGGAGAAACCCCGCGCCGGCGCTTCGTTTCGCTGGCCTCGGCTTTCGATGCGTCCGCCGGCGAAACCTATGAGGATTAGCGCAGCCCTTCGGCTTTTTTCCGGGCCGCGTCGAGGCCGTTCACCCGTTCCAGAATGCGGTCTGTGAGACTGGTCGGCAGCAGGTTCCGGAGCGCCAGCGCATAGGCCATTTTCGGAGGGGCGACATAGCGCGATTTCGGCCGTTCGGCGGTCAAGGCATGATGAACCGCCTCGGCGACGACTGAAGGGCCGGGCGCTGCCGGGTGCTGGCGCTCGAACCACGCCTTGAACGTCTTCACCTGGTCGCCATAAGGCGCGTCCGTTTCATAGCGCGCAAGCATCTCCGCCTCATGGGCGCCGAAGGGCGTGTTGATTGCGCCGGGGCGCACTACGGAAACTTTAACGCCGTAGGGAACGAGCTCGCGGCGCAGGGAATCCGACAGGCCTTCCACCGCATGTTTGGAGGCGGCGTAGACGCCCTGAAAAGGCGAAGCGATGCGGCCCGTGAGCGAACCGATATTGACGATGCGTCCGCGCCCCGCCGCGCGCATCTGCGGCAGCGCGGCGCGCGTCACGGCGGCCAGCCCGAAGACATTGGTCTCGAAAACCGCGCGCCATTCCTCGGCGGGAAGTTTTTCAAGCGGCCCCATGGAAGAGGCGCCGGCATTGTTGACGAGGCCGTAAAGCGTCGCGCCTTCGTCGGCGATGGTCTTGAACGCGGCGGCGATGGACGCCTCGTCGGTGACGTCCATGGGCAAGGGCGTGATGCGCCCCGACCCGAGAGCCGCCAGATCTTTCAGCTTGTCGATGCGCCGCGCCGCGGCGAAGACGCGAAAGCCCTTATGAGCCAGATAGACGGCGCATTCCTCGCCAATGCCGCTCGAGGCGCCGGTGATGAGAACGGAATTGTACAAGGGGGAGGCTCCTTCGGTTGATCCCGGCGGAGCCTAGACCCGGTCGCCCCCTCACGCAAAAAAGACGCCGCAGAAAACCTGCGGCGTCCAGTCTGCGCGTGCTGCGCGGGGGGTGCTTCCCTATTGGGAAGCGAGGGGATCGCGTTTGCGACGGGTCGCGAAACCAAGGCCGAGAAGACCCGACAGGAGCAACGGCAGCGCCGCCGGCACCGGAACGGGGCTCATTTTGGCGTCGAGATTGAAATTGAAATCAGGGAGCGAGGCGCCGCTATTCAGAAACGCCAGTCCGTCAATCTCAAAGTCCACGGCCGCCGAAGAGATCAGGCTGATCACAAAGCTCTGAATGGAAGAGCCGCCCTCGGTCGTGCCATCGGCATTGGTGACGAGGAAAGAACCGAGCGAGGTTCCTTCCTGCGAGAATTCGATCATCAGATCGGAGAAGCCTGCGGCGACTTCGGTCTGGCCAGGCAAGACTTCGTCAAAAGCAATGTCGGCGAATACATTCGCGCCGGAAACGCCAGGACCGACGTCGAAACTGCCTTCGGCTTCATAAACGCCGGGCGTGACGTTGACGTCCTGAATGGCGACCGGACTTGTCTCTGACAGAGGGCCGCCGGTGACGTCGCAGGTGCCGATAGTGCAGGGCGCGGCGTTGGCTGCGCCAAGCGCCGAACCGGCGGCAAAGGTGGCGGCGATAAGGGTATTTCTAAACTTCATACTGGGTACGCTCCCAAATTTACGATGTCCGGGAAACGCATGCGCGCCTTCATCGTTCCGCAAATGCGAACGATTTTTTTAAGAAACTTTTAGGTATGCGCCGCAAGCCGCTGATTGTGTGGGGATCGAGCCTATGTACGGCAACGGGCAAAGCGCGAGCGCTTTGCCTGACAAAGATCATTCAATTGAGTCCGCCAAGTCCGGCCGGCAAATCAGCGAACTTCATTTTCCCAGAAGGGCGCCGTTTTCATCAATCTAGACGAGGCGTGAGCGTTTCACGGCGGCTTCGACGAAAGACGCAAACAAGGGATGCGGATCGAACGGCCGGGATTTCAGTTCAGGGTGGTATTGCACGCCGATGAACCAGGGATGATCGGGAATTTCCATGATCTCCGGCAACTCCCCGTCCGGCGAGGTTCCCGAAAACACGACGCCATGATCGGCCAGGCGTCCCGCCCAGTTCATGTCGACTTCGAAACGGTGACGGTGGCGTTCGCTGATTTCTTCGGCGCCGTAAATCTCCGCCACGCGGCTGCCGGGTTTCAGCTTCGCCGGATAGGCGCCGAGCCGCATGGTGCCGCCAAGGTCGCCGTCTTCGCGCCGGGTTTCTTTCTGGTTGCCGCGCACCCATTCGGTCATCAGCCCGACAATGGGCTTGCCGCAGGATGAAAACTCCGAGGAGCTCGCGTCCTTTTCGCCGATCAGATTGCGCGCCGCTTCGATGATCGCCATCTGCATCCCGAAGCAGATGCCGAAATAGGGAATCTCTTTTTCCCGCGCGAAGGTCGCCGCCTTGATCTTGCCTTCCGCGCCGCGTTCGCCGAAGCCGCCCGGCACCAGAATGCCGTGCACGCCTTCGAGCGCGGAGATCGCTTCGTCTTCCTTTTCGAAGACGTCGCTTTCGATCCATTCGATATTGACGCGCACATTGTTGGCGATGCCGCCATGCGCAATCGCCTCGATCAGCGATTTATAGGCGTCTTTGAGGACCGTATATTTGCCGACCACCGCGATGGTGACTTCGCCGTCAGGCGCGGTGATGCGCTCGACGATATTGTTCCAGCCATCAAGGTCCGGCTCGGGCGGGTTCTTCACGCCGAACGCGTCGAGGACTTCGCTGTCGAAGCCTTCCTTGTGATAGGTAAGGGGCACTTCGTAGATCGTGCGGCAGTCGAGCGCCTGCACCACGGCCGACGGGCGCACGTTACAGAACAGTGCGATCTTCTTGCGCTCGCTTTCGGGGATCTCCCGGTCGGAGCGCACCAGAAGGACGTCCGGCTGAATGCCGATGGCGCGTAGCTCGCGCACCGAATGCTGGGTGGGTTTTGTTTTAAGCTCGCCGGCCGACGGGATGAACGGCATCAGGGTCAGGTGAAGGTAAACCGCGTCGCCGCGCGGCAATTCGTTGCCGAGCTGGCGGATGGCCTCGAAAAAGGGCAGGGCTTCGATGTCGCCGACCGTGCCGCCGATTTCGCACAACACGAAGTCGGCGCCGCCCGCGTCGGACAGAACGAACTGTTTGATGGCGTCCGTCACATGGGGAATGACTTGCACCGTGGCGCCGAGATAATCGCCGCGCCGCTCCCTTTCGAGAATGCGCGAATAGATCTGCCCCGTGGTGACATTGTCGCTTTTTGAGGCCGAAACGCCGGTGAAGCGTTCATAGTGGCCAAGGTCGAGATCGGTCTCCGCCCCGTCGTCGGTGACAAAGACTTCGCCGTGCTGATAGGGCGACATGGTGCCGGGATCGACATTCAGATAAGGGTCGAGTTTTCTCAGGCGGACCTTGTATCCGCGCGCCTGCAAGAGCGCGCCCAAAGCCGCCGAAGCCACACCTTTTCCGAGGGACGACACCACGCCGCCGGTAATGAATATGTACCGCGCCATGGAAGTTCGTCTTAGCGAAGATTCCGGCGCGATCAAACGCTAATTTTGAATTTCGGCGAAACCGCCCGGGAACCGCTTACTGGTTGGGTTCCTGGCTGGCGTCATCCTGCGTTTCCGGCTGGGGCTCGCCCGCGTTTTCGGGCGTGTCTGACGACTCGCCGGCCGGGGCCGCCTGCGCTTCCGGCGCATCGACGCCTTCCGCATTGAGGAGGTCTTCCGTGGTCTCGGGGGCCGCGTCTTCTTCAGAACCGATGGAATTGAGCAGGTCTTCAGCGGACATGTCGCCGACGCTGCGCGGTTCGGGGGCCGGGGCCTCGGTTTCCGCGCCGGTCAGTTCGTCCAGCACCGCATCCGAATTGTCGCCGGTTCCGGCCCGAATCGCCAGGATCACCGAGGTGGCGAAAAACAGCGCCGCCAGAATGGCGGTGGTGCGCGTCAGCGCGTTCGCCGCGCCGCGGCCGGTCATGAAGCCGCCGCCGCCACCCCCGCCGCCGCCGAGACCGAGCGCGCCCCCGTCGGAGCGCTGCAACAGCACAACGCCGATCAGCGCCAGCACGATGAGGGAATGGATGGTCAGGATTACGACGGTCATGGGACAAGCTCTCTAGCCCTTCGGGCCGTCACGCCCGCAGTGGCTTATTTAGGGAGCCGGACGCCGATGTCAAAGCAAGGACCTTATCAAGGGCCCGGCTTCGCCGGAGCGGCCGGAAGGGGCCGGGACTTAACGGAAACCCCGCCTTCCGGCAAGTCCTTGGCCGGCAAGTCCCGCGCCTGTGCGGCCGGTCTTTAATGGGCCCGCAGGCGGCGGCGAACCTTGGCGATCTGGCGATTGAGGATCGGCGGAATGAAATCGCCGAGGATCTCGTGCGAGCGCACATGCCAGTCCGCCCGGTCGTGGGTGCCGGGCCGCGCGAAAAATTGCGTGGTTTTGGAGGCTTTCGAGGCGTCCCAGGTGGGGGTGTAGTAGTAGAGCGCGATGGAGCGGCGCGATTTGCCGTCCGGATGATTGATGGGCTGGGGGTGGCCGTGCATGGATTTGCCCGTGGTGGTGAACATCACGCAGCGATTGGCGATCGGCGCGATTTCCTGAACCTGCTCGGACATGTCGGTCTTCCAGAGCTCAAGGGCGCCGCCATACTCCACCTTCCAGTCCGGATTGAGATAGATCAGGACGTTGACCCGGCGCTCGAGATTGAGCGGCTTGTGGTGGTTGAAGTCGGCGTGCATGTCGAGATGGCCGCCCTGGCGGGTCTCGTGAAAGCCGCCCCCGAGGAAATAGGGGTCCGGCACGAGGCCTTTGATGCCGGTGATGTTCTCGACGATCTTGATGAAAGGCCGCGAGTTCAGCGAGTAGAAGAGGTGGCGCAGCGCCGGCTCCATATAGTCCGGATGGTAGCTCGTCTTATAGCGCTCCTGGTCGCGGTCGAAGCTGACGCTGTCCGGATCCGGCCCGGCGGGGAATTTCTGGATGCAGAGATCGATCAGGTCCTGCGGGAGGAAATTGTCGATGGCGATATGGGGGAAGGGATCGCCCGAGGCGTAGCTTTCATGGAGCTCCTTGCCGAGCTCCTTGACGGCGTCAAAGCTGAAAAGGGTCGGGTCGGTCGGGTTGGAAGGAAGATAAGACATCTCTACGCCTCACTCGCGCTGGTCACACTATTTACTGCACCGGATGCATAATCCAAGCCGGGTCCGGGTTTTTGCTCTGCGTCAAACCGCCGGAATTTTCTATGGTTAAGGCGCACTCTACGCGCCCGCATCCCCGCCATCGGGGCCGCTTATTTCTGGCGCGGCTGCGTCCAGCAGACCCCGGGCGGGCCGCTTCCAGAGTATGATATGCGCACCCAGCTGCGCAAATTGACTCTTGTCGGCTTCCATCGCTTGCGGGTAGGAAGGAACAGACCCTGCGCCCCCACTCGGAAAGTCGAGACAAATCAATGCCAACGCCGATTCTCATGCCAGCGCTTTCTCCCACCATGGAAGAAGGCACCCTTTCCAAGTGGAACGTTAAGGAGGGGGATACGGTTTCATCCGGCGATGTCATCGCTGAAATCGAGACCGACAAGGCGACGATGGAGGTCGAGGCGGTGGACGAGGGCGTCGTCGGCAAGATCCTCGTCGCCGAGGGCACCGAGAATGTGAAGGTTAACGATCCCATCGCCGTCCTTGTGGAAGAGGGCGAGAGCGCCGACGACATCGACATGTCGAAATTGAACGGCGCGGGCGCCGCCGCCGATGCAAAGCCGGAAGCGGCGCCGGACGGCGGCGAAGACGACGCGGGCGGCGAGGAAGAAGCGGCCGCGCCGCAGCCGGCGGTGAAAGCGGCGGCCGATCCCGAACTTCCCGACGGCGTTCAGATGGTCGAGACCACGATCCGCGACGCGCTGCGCGACGCCATGGCCGAAGAGATGCGCCGCGATGGCGACGTCTTCCTGATGGGCGAGGAAGTCGCTGAATATCAGGGCGCCTATAAGGTCTCGCGCGGGCTGCTCGACGAATTCGGGCCGAAGCGCGTAGTCGATACGCCGATTACCGAATATGGCTTCGCCGGTCTCGGCGTCGGCGCGGCCTTTGCGGGGCTGAAACCCATCGTCGAATTCATGACCTGGAACTTCGCCATGCAGGCGATCGACCACATCATCAACTCGGCGGCGAAGACGCGCTACATGTCCGGCGGCCAGATGGGCTCGCCGATCGTGTTCCGCGGGCCGAACGCTGCGGCGGCGCGCGTCGGCGCCCAGCACTCCCAGGATTACGCGCCATGGTACGCCCATGTGCCGGGCCTCATCGTCATCGCGCCTTATTCGGCGGCGGACGCGAAGGGCCTTTTGAAGGCGGCGATCCGCGACCCGAACCCCGTGGTCTTTCTCGAGCATGAGCTGCTTTACGGCGACACGATGGACGTGCCCGATGTCGAGGACTGGGTCCTGCCCATCGGCAAGGCGAAGATCGCCCGCGAGGGTTCCGACGTCACTATTGTCACCTATTCGCGCGGCGTGAAATTCGCCCTCGAAGCGGCGGAGAAACTTTCCGAGGAAGGCGTTTCTGCGGAAGTCGTCGATCTCCGGACGCTGCGGCCCATGGATATCGATACGGTGCTGGAGTCCGTGAAAAAGACCAACCGCGTCGTCACCGTCGAAGAGGGCTGGGCCCATTGCGGCATCGGCGCGGAAGTCGGCTGGCAGGTGACGCAGCACGCCTTCGATTATCTCGACGCCCCGCCGGCGCGCGTCACCCAGGAAGACACGCCGCTTCCCTACGCGGCCAATCTCGAAGCCATGAGCCTTCCGAATGCGGACAAAATCGTCAAGGCCGTCAAGGTCGTGATGTATAAGGACTAGAGTGCTGAATGCGCTATTCCGGACAATGTCATTGCGGGAAACTGACGGCGTCTTTTGAAACGCAGAAGACGCCGGCGGCGCTGGGCGTTCGGACCTGTCAGTGCGATTTCTGCCGCCGCCATGGCGCGGTCAATATTTCCGACCCGGACGGCGAAGTGACGATCGATTGCGCGCCGAAAGATGTTGAGCGTTACAGTTTCGCGCTGCGCACCGCCGATTTTCTTATCTGCAAAAGCTGCGGCGTTTATGTCGCCGCGGTGATGGGCGAGGGCGACAGCATCGTTTCGACGCTGAATGTCGTCGGCCTCCGCCTGAAAGACTTTCTCGCGGTGGCCGAAGCGCCGGCCGAATATGGCGCGGAAACCACCGAAGAGCGCATTGCGCGGCGCTTTGATAAATGGACGCCGACGCGCTTTGAACACCCGGACCTCGCCGCTTCGAATTTCGGGCCGCACTGACGATGGTGTTGGAAACCGAAACATATAAATTCCGCTCATCCCCGCGAAAGCGGGGATCCACAAAGCGGTTCAAATGGATCCCCGCTTTCGCGGGGATGAGCGGTGGTTGGGTCTTTGAGCTGAAACAGCTTTGCAAGAACGGATAGATTATGCCGACGCCAATTCTCATGCCTGCGCTTTCTCCCACGATGGAAGAGGGAACGCTTTCCAAATGGAACGTCAAGGAAGGCGATACGGTCTCCTCCGGCGACGTCATCGCCGAGATCGAGACCGACAAGGCCACGATGGAAGTCGAGGCGGTGGATGAGGGCACGGTCGGCAAGATTATCGTCGCCGAAGGCACGGAGAACGTGAAGGTCAACGCGCCCATCGCCGTGCTGCTCGAAGACGGCGAGAGCGCCGACGATATCGATGTGGGCGCGCTTGGCGGCGCGGCTGAAACACCGAAGCCGAACGGAGAATCCGCTCCCCCGCCCGCGGGGGAGCTGTCCGCGAAGCGGACTGAGGGGGTAAGCGACAAAACACCCCCTCCGTCGACTGCGTCGACACCTCCCCCGCAAGCGGGGGAGGAGAAACCCGCGCCGAAAAAGAACGGCCGCATCTTCGCGTCGCCGCTTGCGAAACGCATCGCGGAGAATGAAGGGCTGGATTTGTCTGCGCTTTCCGGCGCGGGCACGGGGCCTCACGGCCGCATCGTCAAGCGCGATGTCGAAAAGGCGCTGAAAGAAGGCGTTCCGTCGAAAGCCGCCGCCGCTGCGCCGCAGATCGCGCCGGCCTCGGTCGATGCGCGGCTCTATCCGCCCGAGAGTTACACGGCGGTCAAACTCGATGGCATGCGCAAGGTGATCGCCAAGCGCCTGACCCAAAGCTTCAACCAGGAAGTCCCGCATTTCCCGCTGAATATCGACATCGAGCTCGACCGGCTTCTCGAAGCGCGCGCGGCGCTCAACGCCACATCGCCGAAGGAAGGCGATAACGCGTTCAAGCTTTCCGTGAACGACTTCATCCTCAAGGCGTCGGCCATGGCGCTGATGAAAGTCCCGCAGGCCAATGCGACTTACACGGACGAGGCGCTGCTGCTTCACAAGCACGCCGATATCGGTGTTGCGGTCGCCATCGAGGGCGGGCTGATCACGCCGATTGTCTGGAAAGCGGAGACCAAGGGCCTCAAGGAAATTTCCGCCGAGGTGAAGGACATGGCGGCGCGCGCGCGCCAGAAAAAACTGAAGCCCGAGGAATATCAGGGCGGCACCTTCTCGGTCTCCAATCTCGGCATGTTCGGGATCAAGAGCTTCGCCTCCATCGTGAACCAGCCGCACGGCGCGATCATGTCCGTCGGGGCCGGCGAGGAGCGGGTGGTCGTCAAGAATGGCGAAATGGTGATCCGCAATGTCATGACCGTGACGCTGACCTGCGACCACCGGGTGGTCGACGGCGCGGTGGGGGCGCAATTCCTCGCCGCCTTCAAATCCTACATCGAAGAGCCCACGGCGATGCTGCTCTAGCCTGTGCGGCCAGCCTCGAATTGTTACAGCGCGGCCGGCATCCCGGATCTTTGGGAAAACCCGGCTTTCATCATAAAATTCAATGGATTGCCTGTTTTGTGCTCAGAGGGAGCGTAAGACAGGAAAACATTTCGTGAAGGCCGGGCGCAAAAAGGACACATTTTAGCCGCGGGTTTTTGCCAATTGACTGCAATATTCTGCTCATCGCGAGGGGGTTGCGTTTACCCGCGAAGGCGGGGCGGTCAGCGATCTCTCTCCCCCGTGCTGATCCCGCCTCGCCGCCCTTCATGAATACCCGCATGAAGGGCAGGGCGGGCGCCCTTGCATCTCCTGATATGTAAGTTTATAACATCACTCGAGAACGGCAGGGTTTTCCCGGTTTCTCTTCAGTTCAGTAGCGTAGAGTTAGTCAGTAGCGTTTCGAAGGCGGGCGGTCCCAAGTCCCCCATAGAGGCCGCCCGCTTTCTTTTCCGCTTTCCCCCCAGATTCCGGTGTTTTCGCCCTTGCGAAGCGGCCCTGTCTCCTCTAAGAGCCTGCGCCTTCGCGGGAGGTTTTCGGCTTTAAAGTCCAGGTCGAACCGAACCGCGACCCTTCAACGGGCGGGCGCCGTTAAATCGGTCTCGCCATCACAAACGAGAAGGCTACAAAATGGCGAAGAAAATCTCAGGCTACCTGAAACTTCAGGTGCCGGCGGGAGCGGCCACGCCGTCACCCCCGATCGGCCCGGCGCTCGGCCAGCGCGGTCTCAACATCATGGAATTCTGCAAGGCGTTCAACGCCAAGACGCAGGAAATGGAAAAGGGGATGCCGATCCCCACGATCATCACGATCTTTTCCGACAAGTCGTTCACCTTCGTGACGAAGACGCCGCCGGCGTCTTACTACCTCAAGAAAGCGGCGAAGCTCCAAAAAGGCGGCCAGACGCCTGGCAAAGCGGTGGCTGGCAAGGTCACTGTCGCGCAATGCCGCGAAATCGCCGAAGCGAAAATGAAGGATCTCAACGCCAACGATCTCGACGCGGCGACGAAGATCATCATGGGTTCAGCCAAGGCCATGGGCCTTGAGGTGCAGGGGTAACGGTCATGGCGAAAACAGGAAAAAGAATCCGCAATGCGCGCGAAGGCATCGACCGCGAAAAGCTGCACACGGTTGAAGAAGCCGTCGCGGCGGTGAAAGCCGGCGCCAGCGCCAAGTTCGACGAGACCATCGAGATTGCAATGAATCTCGGCGTCGATCCGCGTCACGCCGACCAGATGGTGCGCGGCGTCGTCGCCCTGCCGAACGGCACGGGCCGCACGGTGCGCGTCGCCGTCTTCGCGAAAGACGCCAAAGCCGATGAAGCCAAAGAAGCCGGCGCCGATATCGTCGGCGCGGAAGACCTCATGGAGAAGATCCAGGGCGGCTTCATGGATTTCGACCGGGTCATCGCAACGCCGGACATGATGGGCGTCGTCGGCCGTCTCGGCAAAGTCCTCGGCCCCCGCGGACTGATGCCGAACCCGAAAGTCGGCACCGTGACGCCGAACGTGGCGCAGGCGGTGAAGGACTCCAAGGGCGGCGCGGTCGAGTTCCGCGTCGAGAAGGCGGGCATCGTTCACGCCGGCGTCGGCAAGGCGAGCTTCGACGAAAAAGCCATCGCCGAAAACGTGAAAGCGTTCATCGACGCGGTGACGAAAGCCAAGCCGTCGGGCGCGAAAGGCACCTATCTGAAGCGCATCGCGCTGTCCTCGACCATGGGTCCGGGCGTCAAGATCGACACCGCTGGCGCCTAAGCCATACCGGCAGTTAAGCTTTTGAAACGGCCCCGCAAAACGGGGCCGTTTTGCTTTTTGGCCGCGTTCCGGCCGGTCGCGTCTCCTGGCGGACAATCCCGACATCGCCGAATCAATTCATAAGAGAATGTAATTCGCAAATGGATGTATCTGCGCGCGGATCGGCTTAAGAAGCGTGCTGTTCACGCAACGGGGTGGGTATGGATAATTACGATCTTCCGGACTTTGACGCAGAAGATTTGCTCGCCGCGATGGATGAAGCGCGCGGCAATGGGGAAATCGTGCGCATCAACCATCCGAACGAAAAACCGGCGGCGTCCGCGGAAAACGATGGCGCAAGGCGCGAGCGAAGCGTGCGGGACAATCCGCGCGATCAGGGCGCGCAAAATGCCGGCGAGAAGACGCAAGCCGGACAATGGTCGCGGCGTTACAGCATTGCGATGCATTCATGCGAGGACCGCGAGCGCGTCTATATCGGCGCGATGTCCATTTGGCCTGCCGGCTGAGGCAAGGTCGACGCAGGCCGGCGCCTAGAACCAGAGTCTGACGCCGGCGAGAAACGAGACGCTGCCCGGGTCCTCGCCTTCAGCGCGCGCGAAGTCGGCGGTGTCGCCGAGAGCGCGCTCCCAGGAAACCCCGATATAGGGCGCGAACTCGCGCTTGATCTCGTAGCGCAGGCGCGCGCCGACTTCCGCTGAAGACAATCCCGAGCCGAGCCCGTATTCGGGAACGTCCTGAAACTCGAACCCCAGTTCCGTGCGCGGCTGGAAAATAAGCCGCTGGGTGATGAGGATTTCATATTCCGCCTCGATGCGCGCGGAGATGTCGCCGTCGTCGGAAACGAACAGCGCGGAATCCACTTCGAACATATAGGGCGTCAGACCCTGAAGCCCGATGACCGCAAAGGTGCGGTCGCCGCCCGGCGCGAAATCGTGGCGCAGGCCCGCCTGCGCGTCGAAATAGCCGCCGATGGCGCGGCTCCACAGCGCCTGGACTTCCGCCTCCTCGAATGCGTCGGCGTCGAAGTCGTATTCGCCTTCGGTCTTCAGCCACAGCTTGTTGATGTCGCCGCCATACCAGCCCTGGGCGTCCCAGAGGAAAACCGGATCGCCTTCATTGCTGCGATATTCGAAGCGTTCGCCTTCGACATAGGCGAAGTTCATGCCGCCATGATGGTTGCGCGTGTGTTCGCGCATCTCGCTGTCGGACGGGATCGACTGCGCCGCCGCCGTCGAGGCGAGACACGAGAATGCGGCGAGGAGGGAGAGCGCCGGTTTCATCATGACTGCTCCCCGTGACGGTCGTGCATCTCATGCATGTCGTGGCTGTCATGGTTCATGTCATGCGCGCGCGGGCGCACGGAAACGACGCGCATCATGCCGGCCGCCATGTGATAGAGCAGGTGGCAATGGAAGGCCCAGTCGCCGACCGCGTCCGCGGTGACGTCCACGGAGACTTTCTCGCCGGGTTTGACGACGATGGTGTGCTTGCGCGGTTTGAAATGACTGTCCGGGTCGGTGACGACGTCGAAAAACATGCCATGGAGATGGATTGGATGAGACATCATGGTGTCGTTGACGAGAGTGAGGCGCAGCCGCTCGCCTTCGTTGAAGACGATGGGTCCGTCCACATCGGAAAATTTCACGCCGTCGAAGGACCACATATAGCGGTGCATATTGCCGGTGAGATGCAGCTCCATCTCGCGCTCGGGCGCGCGCATGTCGGGGTTCATGTCAAGCGCCGCAAGCTGGCTGTAGGTGAGCACCCGGTGGCCGGTATTTTCGAGGCCGAGCCCCGGTTCGTCGAGGCGGCGCGCGGGAACATCCGCGACCATGTCGACGCCTGCGCCTCTCGGGTGATTGTGTTCTTGCAGACCGGCCTCGTCCGCGCCGTCCATTTGATGGCCGTCATGGGCGGATGACGAGGCCTGCATCGGCTCGGCCATGGCGTCATGGTTCATATCCCCATGATCCATGTTCTCGTGGTCCATGTTGCCATGGTCCATGGCTTCATGATCCGTGGACATGCCGCCGGCGGCGTCGCTCTTCATGGCGCCGCCGCCCATATCCATGTCATGGCCGCCGCCATGGGCTCCATGACCCGCCATGGCCATGTCGCGCATGGTGAGGGTGGGGCGCTCGCGCAGAGGCGGCACGGGCGCGCTCATGCCGTCGCGCGGCGCAAAGGTGGCGCGCGCGTAGCCGGAACGGTCGATGGACTCCGCCATCATCGTATAGGCTTTGTCTTCATGCGGATGAATTATGACGTCATAGGTTTCCGCGACGCCGATCTGGATTTCGTCGGTCTCGACGGGCTGGACGTTCAGCCCGTCCGCCTGAACGACGGTCATGGGTAGGTCCGGAAAGCGCAGATTGAAGATGGTCATCGCCGAGGCGTTGATGACGCGCAGGCGCACCCGCTCGCCGGGATTGAAAAGACCGGTCCAGTTGTCGCCCGGCCCGTGGCCGTTGACGAGATAGCTGTAGACCTCGCCCGTGACGTCGGCGATGTCCGTGGGGCTCATGCGCATGGCGCCCCACATGGCGCGGTCGGCAAAGGCGGCGTCGAGGCCGTCCTCGTCAACATCGCGGAAGAAGTCGAGGAGCGTGCGCTTCTGGAAATTGTAGCTTTCCGCGTTCTTTTTCAGTTTCGCGAACACCCGGTTCGGATTGGCGAAGGTCCAGTCGGAAAGAACGATCACATAGTCGCGGTCGTAAGCGACCGGGTCGGCGTCTTTCGGCTCGATAATGATCGGCCCGTAATGGCCGGCCTGTTCCTGAAGGCCGGAATGGGAGTGATACCAGTAGGTCCCGGCCTGCTTCACCGGAAAGCGGTAGGTGAAGGTCTCCCCGGGTTTGACGCCGGCGAAGGAAACCCCCGGCACGCCGTCCATTTCCGGCGGCAGGAGAAGTCCGTGCCAGTGAATCGAAGTGTCTTCGTCGAGGCCGTTGGTGAGGTGCAGAGTCAGCTCATCGCCTTCGCGCCAGCGCAACAAGGGCGCCGGCGCCTGGCCGTTGATCGTGACGGCCCGGCCCGGCCGACCGTCGATTGAGATCGGCGTGCGTCCGGCGCGAAGATGGAACTCGGTTCCCGAAAGAGTCCTCAGGCCGCTGAGGTCGTTGGCTGACCCGGGCCGGGCCCAGGCGGGCAGGAGCATCTGACTGGCCGTGGCGCTGGTGAAAAAGGCGGCGGATTCGAGAAATTTGCGGCGGTTGAGCATGGCCATCCCATCAGGGCTTTTCATTCGCACGCCAATCTATAATATACCCCCATAGGGTATTTCAAGTCACGGAACCGTTATGAGCCACTGCGACAAATCATCGACCATCAAGCGCCTCAACCGCATCGAGGGGCAAGTGCGCGGCGTCGCGCGCATGATCGAGGAAGAGCGCTACTGCATGGACGTGCTGCATCAGATCCAGGCGGTGAAGGCGGCGATCTCCAAGGTCGAGGATGCGGTTCTTTCCAGTCACGCCGCCTCCTGCGTCGAGGAGGCGATCGCTTCGGGCGACGCCGCGGACCAGCGTGAAAAGTTCAGCGAACTCGTGTCGCTATTTGCGAAAACGAAACGCTGACATCAGATCTTCGCCGTGCGCAGGCGCAACGAGTTGCCGATCACCGACACCGATGAAAGGCTCATGGCGGCGGCGGCGATCATCGGACTCAAGAGAACGCCGAACACGGGATAAAGAATCCCCGCCGCGACCGGCACGCCCGCCGCGTTATAGGCGAAGGCGAAAAACAGGTTCTGACGGATATTGCGCATGGTGGCGCGGCTCAGGGCTTGCGCGCGCGCGACGCCGCGCAGATCGCCTTTGACGAGCGTCACCGCTGCGCTTTCCATGGCCACATCGGTTCCCGTTCCCATCGCAACGCCCACATCGGCCTGGGCGAGGGCGGGCGCGTCATTGACGCCATCGCCCGCCATGGCGACGACGGCGCCGCCGCTTTGAAGCTCGCGCACGATGCGGTTCTTGTCTTCGGGCGAAACATCGGCGTGGACTTCGTCGATGCCGATTCTCTTCGCCACGGCCTCTGCGGTTTTCCTGTTGTCGCCGGTCAGCATCACAACGCGCACGTCCGCGCGGTGAAGTTGCTCGATCGCCTCCGGGGTCGTCTCTTTGATGGGGTCGGCGACGCCGATCAGCCCCGCAAGCGCGCCGTCAATCGCCACGAACATGACGGTCTGGCCTTCGGCGCGATGGCTGTCGGCGTCGGCAGAGAGGGAGGAGGCGTCGGCGCCGGCATGCGCCATCATTTTCACATTGCCGATGGCGACGGCGCGGCCGTCGACCGTTGCTTTCGCGCCTTGTCCCGTGACCGACTGGAAGTCCTTCGCGGCTGACGCTTCGACGCCCCGTTCGCGCGCGCCCGCAACGATGGCTTCGGCGAGGGGATGTTCGCTCGCCCTTTCGACAGCCGCCGCAGCGGCGAGCAGCTCCTGTTCGGAAAAACCGCCCGACGGCTCTACAAGAACGAGCTTCGGCTTGCCTTCGGTCAGCGTGCCGGTCTTGTCGACGACGATGGTGTCGACTTTTTCAAACCGTTCCAGGGCTTCGGCGTTCCGGATCAGAATGCCGTGCTGCGCGCCCTTGCCCGTGCCGACCATGATCGACATGGGCGTTGCTAGACCGAGCGCGCAGGGGCAGGCGATGATCAGGACCGCAACGGCGTTGACGAGCGCATAGGCGAGCGCCGGTTCCGGTCCGGCATAACTCCAGACCGCGAAGGTTATGATGGCGACAAGGATCACCGCCGGCACGAACCAGGCGGCGACGAGATCGGCGATGCGCTGTATCGGCGCGCGGCTGCGCTGGGCTTCGGCGACCATGTGCACGATCTGCGAAAGCAGCGTGTCTTTGCCGACGCGGGTCGCCTCCATGACGAAACCGCCGGCGCCGTTTATCGTGCCGCCGGTCACGGCGTCGCCTTGCGTCTTTTCGACGGGCATCGGTTCGCCGGTGATCATCGATTCATCGACGGCGCTCTTGCCTTCGACGAGCTTGCCGTCGACGGGAACCTTCTCGCCGGGGCGCACGCGCAGGCGGTCGCCGCTTTGAACGTCCTCGACGCTTACTTCTTCTTCGCTCCTATCGGAGGTGATGCGTCGCGCCGTCGGCGGCGCAAGTTCGAGGAGGGCGCGGATCGCGCCTGAGGTCTGGCTGCGGGCGCGCAGCTCGAGCACCTGCCCGAGCAGTACGAGCGTCGTAATGACGGCGGCGGCCTCGTAATAAACGGCGACCTCGCCATTATGGCCGCGAAAGGCCGGCGGAAAGATCGAGGGCGCGAGCGTGGCGACGAGGGAAAACAGATAGGCGACGCTGACGCCGAGGCCGATCAGCGTGAACATGTTGAGGTTCATAGTGCGCAGGGAAAGCGCGCCGCGATGCAGGAGCGGCCAGCCGCCCCAGAACACCACGGGCGTCGCCAGCAAGAGCTGGATCCATGCCGCCGCATTGCCCGGCGCCAGACCTTGCAAGGGCGCGCCCGGCAGCATTTCGGCCATGGCGTAGAGAAACAGCGGCAGGGTGAGCGCCGCGCTGATCCGGAAGCGGCGCGTCATGTCGTCGAGTTCGCTCGTGTCCTCTTCGCCGGCGGCGGCCGTTTCTGGCTCCAGCGCCATGCCGCACAGGGGGCAGGGGCCGGGCTTCGTCTGGCGCACGTCGGGATGCATGGGGCAGGTATAGACGGGCCCGTGATAGCCGGCGGGAACCTTGTCGTATTTGCCGGGCGTGGCGTCCGCGCTGGTGTGTCCGGCGCCGTGGCAGGCATGATCGTGATGATGATGGGGGTGCGCGCCCTGAGACATGGCGGATTTCCTTTACGAAGAAGCGGCGTTCCGGATCTGCTGTGACGCCAATTATACCCTAGGGGGGTATATTTCAAGTCACGAAACCTTGTTGCGAACCGACTGAAGCCTGCTCGTGGAAGGCCTTTTGGGGCCGGATTTTTCTCAGGGCGGCTTGCATTCGCAAAAAATGCCGCTAAGAACCCGGGCTTCGGCGTCCTTCGGGGCGTTGAAACCTGTCCGAGACTGCGGGTGGGGGGCCAAAGACTGAAAAGCTCCTCTTAATCTCCCGCATAGACAGAGGGAAAAGGATCAGCCGGTCTTATCGAGGCCGCGCTTTCCGCAGGACCTTCTGGGGCAGGCTCTCCGCGCTTGATAAGCCGGGAGCCTTTTTGGTTTCCGACATATCGGTCGCGAGATTTGAAGCCCCCCGCTTCACGGCGGGGACAGTTGGGGCCGGGGAATTTCCCATGGCCTCGTTTGAACCAAAGGACCTGCCTCATGGACAGAACCCAAAAGGCGGAAATGGTCGAATGGATCGGCGGCGTGTTCGAAACGAATACGGTTGTCGTGGTGGAAAACGGCGGCCTGACGGTCTCCGAGTTCGAAACCTTGCGCGGCGAGCTGCGCGGGGTCGGCGCCAACATGAAAATCGTCAAGAATCGTCTCGCCAAGATCGCGATCTCCGGCAAGGCGGCGGAAAAGCTTTCCGACCTCTTCCAGGGACCGACCGCCATTGCGTTCTCCGAAGATCCGGTCGCGGCGGCGAAAGCCGTCAAAAAGTTCGCCAAGGATAATGAGAAGCTCAAAATCCTCGGCGGCGCGATGGGCGAGGAAATCATGGACGAGAAAGGGGTGGACGCGCTTGCTTCCATGCCGTCTCGCGAAGAACTCATCGCTTCCATCATTGCGGCCGTCACGTCTCCCGCGGCGGAAATCGCCGGCGCCCTCGGCGCGCCTGCGTCCAACATCGCCGGCATTCTGGAGACCCTGGAGAACCGCGAAGCGGCCTAACCAAAGACCAATTTTTCTAAACCAATCAACGAACTAGGAACTAATAACCATGGCTGATCTGAAAAAACTGGCTGAAGAGCTTGTGGGCCTGACGCTTCTGGAAGCGGCTGAGCTCAAAAACATCCTGAAAGACGAGTACGGCATCGAGCCGGCGGCGGGCGCGGTTGCGGTAGCGGCGGCCCCGGGCGCCGGCGGCGGCGAAGCGGCTGCTGAGGAAAAAGACGAATTCGACGTCATCTTGGTCGACGCTGGCGACAAAAAGATCAATGTGATCAAGGAAGTCCGTGCGATCACCGGTCTTGGCCTGAAAGAAGCCAAAGAACTCGTCGAAGCCGGCGGCAAAGCGGTGAAAGAAGCCGCGCCGAAGGCCGAAGCCGAGGAACTGAAGAAAAAGCTCGAAGAGGCCGGCGCCAAAGTCGAACTCAAATAGGTTGGCGGAACCCCGTCATCCGGGCGCGTCTTTCTCCCCCAATTTCTTTACCAAGGGGTTGCGGAGGCGGACGAGCGCGCTTATTACACCCATTCGCCGCCGACGGCAGTCCGTCGGCGGCTTCAGGCTTTGCGGCGACGTGCTTCGGTTAATCGAGAACAAAATTTAGGTCACCCGCGACCCGCGGTCGACTTCGGTCCGACCGACGGGGCGTTTGCGCATGCGTTAACCCTGTTTGTCGCGACAGGGATCGCGCGCTTTAGGGCTGACGCCCGCTTGTGAGGATATTATGGCGCAATCCTTCGTAGAGAAGAAACGTATCAGAAAAAGCTTCGGCCGCATCGGAGACGCTGCGCCGATGCCGAACCTTATCCAGGTTCAAAAAGATTCCTACGAACAGTTCCTGCAACGCTTTGCGAAGCCGGAAGACAGGGAGCTCGAAGGGCTTGAGGCGGTGTTCCGCTCGGTCTTTCCGATCTCGGATTTCACCGAGACCGCGACCCTTGAATATGTCTCCTACGAATTTGAGGAGCCGAAATACGACACCGAAGAGTGCCAGCAGCGCGACATGACCTACGCCGCGCCGCTTAAAGTGACGCTCCGCCTGATCGTGTTTGAGGTGGATGAAGAGACCGGCGCTAAATCCGTCAAGGATATCAAGGAGCAGGAAGTCTACATGGGCGACATGCCGCTCATGACCGACAACGGCACCTTCATCGTCAACGGCACCGAGCGCGTGATCGTTTCCCAGATGCACCGTTCGCCGGGCGTCTTCTTCGACCACGACAAGGGCAAGACCCACTCCTCGGGCAAGCTTCTCTTCGCCGCGCGGATCATTCCCTATCGCGGCTCCTGGCTCGATTTCGAGTTCGACGCCAAAGACATCGTCAATGTCCGTATCGACCGGCGCCGCAAGCTGCCGGCGACGACGCTGCTTTACGCCCTCGGCATGGATCAGGAAGAGATCCTCGACGAGTTCTACGAGCGCGTCTCGCACAAGAAGATCAAGACCGGCTGGACGATGCCGTACAATCCCGAGCGCTGGAAAGGCGTGAAGGTCGAGCGCGACCTCATCAACGCCAAGAACGGCGAAGTGGTGCTCGAGGCCGGCAAGAAGCTGTCGGCGCGCGCCGCCAAGAAACTCGCGGAAGACGGCCTCAAAGAGCTTCTTCTCTCCGACGAGGAGATGATCGGCCGCTTCTTCGCCTCCGACCTCGTCAACTTCGACACCGGCGAGATCTACGCTGAGGCCGGCGAAGAGATCAGCAAGGATCACATCGAGACGTTCGAGGAAATCGGGATCAATTCCTTCGACACCATCGACGTCGACCACATCAATATCGGCGCCTATCTACGCAACTCGCTGAATGCGGACAAGAACCGCAACCGCGAGATGGCGCTGATCGACATTTACCGCGTCATGCGGCCGGGCGAGCCGCCGACACTGGAAACGGCGGAAGGCCTTTTCTATTCGCTGTTCTTCGATCCGGAACGCTACGACCTCTCGTCGGTCGGCCGGGTGAAGATGAACATCCGCCTCGGCTTCGAAACCGAAGACACGCTTCGGACCCTGCGCAAGGAAGACATCCTCGCGGTCCTCAAGACCCTCGTGCAGCTGCGCGACGGCAAGGGCGAGATCGACGACATCGACAATCTCGGCAACCGCCGGGTGCGTTCGGTCGGCGAGCTCATGGAGAACCAGTACCGCATCGGTCTTCTGCGCATGGAGCGCGCCATCAAGGAGCGCATGTCCTCGGCCGAGCTCGACACGCTGATGCCGCACGACCTCATCAACGCCAAGCCGGCGGCGGCGGCGGTGCGCGAATTCTTCGGCTCCTCGCAGCTTTCGCAGTTCATGGACCAGACCAACCCGCTTTCCGAGATCACCCACAAGCGCCGTCTTTCGGCGCTTGGGCCGGGCGGTCTCACCCGCGAGCGCGCCGGCTTCGAAGTCCGCGACGTGCACCCGACCCACTATGGCCGGATCTGTCCGATCGAGACGCCGGAAGGGCCGAATATCGGTCTTATCAACTCGCTCGCGACCCACGCCCAGGTCAACAAATACGGCTTCATCGAAAGTCCCTACCGCAAGGTCGAGAACGGACGCCTGTCGGACGACGTCGTCTATCTCTCGGCGATGCAGGAAGCCCGCTACAACATCGCCCAGGCCAACGCCGAGGTCGATGAGAACGGCAATCTCGTCAACGAGTTCGTCAACTGCCGCGCCGGCGCCTTCCGCGACGCCACGCTGATCCCGCGCGAGGAAGTGGACTATATCGACGTCTCGCCGAAACAGCTCGTTTCGGTCGCCGCGGCGCTCATTCCGTTCCTTGAGAACGACGACGCCAACCGCGCGCTCATGGGCTCGAACATGCAGCGTCAGGCCGTGCCGCTTCTCCAGGCCGAGGCGCCGTTTGTCGGCACCGGCATGGAAGCCATCGTCGCCCGGGATTCCGGCGCCGCCGTGTCGGCCCGCCGTCCCGGCGTCGTCGAACAGGTGGACGCCCAGCGCATCGTCATTCGCGCCACGGAAGAAAAAGACCCCACCAAGCCGGGCGTCGACATCTATAACCTCAGAAAGTTCCAGCGTTCGAACCAGAACACCTGCATCAACCAGCGCCCGCTGGTGAAGATCGCCGACCAGGTCCGCGAAGGCGACATCATCGCTGACGGCCCTTCGACCGATCTCGGCGAACTGGCGCTCGGCAAGAACGTGCTCGTCGCGTTCATGCCGTGGAACGGCTATAACTTCGAGGACTCGATCCTGATCTCCGAGCGCATCGTGCGCGACGACGTGTTCACCTCCATCCACATCGAGGAATTCGAAGTGATGGCGCGGGACACCAAGCTCGGCCCCGAAGAGATCACCCGCGACATTCCGAACGTCTCGGAAGAAGCGCTCCGCAATCTCGACGAGGCGGGCATCGTCGCCATCGGCGCCGAAGTCCATCCGGGCGATATTCTCGTCGGCAAGATCACGCCGAAAGGCGAGTCGCCGATGACGCCGGAGGAAAAACTCCTGCGCGCCATCTTCGGCGAGAAGGCCTCCGACGTTCGCGACACCTCGCTGAAACTGCCCCCGGGCGTTGCGGGCACGGTCGTTGAAGTCCGCGTCTTCAACCGTCACGGCGTCGACAAGGACGAGCGCGCGGTCTCCATCGAGCGCGAGGAAGTCGAGCGTCTCGCGAAAGACCGCGATGATGAACTCGCGATCCTCGAGCGCAACGTCTATGGCCGCCTGAAGCCCTTGCTGCTCGGCAAGGACGCCGTCTCGGGGCCGAAAGGCTTCGAGAAAGGCAAGATCACCGACGAGGTGCTCGACGAGCAGCTGACCAAAGGCCAGTGGTGGAAGATCGGCGTCGCCGATGATGCGGTGATGGCCGAAATCGAAGCCATGAAGAAGCAGTTCGACGATTCGAAAGCGCGCCTCGAGGCTCGCTTCGAAGACAAGGTCGACAAGCTGAAGCGCGGCGACGAACTTC
>JAUIMC010000005.1 GCA_030433215.1 Alphaproteobacteria bacterium | reverse complement strand
CGGACCATTGGGACGTGATCGAGGGGCAGGGCGCCTTGTCGCATCCGAGTTTTGCGGGCGTCAGCCTCGGCCTGTTGCACGGGGCGCAGCCGGACGCGCTGGTGCTGTGTCACGACCCGTCGCGGCGTTATCTGCTGGGCGCGAAGGGGAGCGAGGCGTTTCCGCTGCTGCCGCTCGCGGAGAGCATGGATCTGTGTCTGCGCCTTGCCTGGCGGGTCAATCCGAAGGCGCGGTTTGTCGGGGTGGCGATCAACACCTCCGCGATCGCCGCCGAAGACCGGCCGGCGCTCTACGACCGTTTCGCCGAGGAAACCGGCCTGCCCGTCGCAGACCCCATCCGCGACGGCGTCAAAGCCATCGTCGACAAGATAATGAACGAAGAGGAATGAGCGCACGCTAAGCGCAAGGGCGTTGCTTATTCATAAAGCGGAATGCCGGATTCATATTTGATTCGCGACAGCGCCATTGAGCTTGTGACCGAAGCAACGCCTTTCAGCGAAGAGAGTTTCTCGAAAAAGAAACGCTCATATTCATAAACGTCTCTGACTGCGATTTTCAGGAAAAAATCCTGATCGCCCATCAACACGAAACATTCCAGAACCTGCGGCAGTTTCTGAATGGCGTTGGAGAACTCGTCGAGATGCGCGCGTCCTTGTGCGGTAAGCCGGACATGCGCGAGAACGAGCGTGCCGACGCCGAGCTTTTCCGGATCGAGCACCGCAACTTTCTTTAAGATGTAACCGTCGTTTTCCAGGCGCTGGATGCGCCGCCAGCAGGCGGCTTGAGAAAGGCCGATTTTCTCGCCGATTTCGACCGCGGAAAGGCTCGCATCCTGTTGCAGGAGCGCGAGGATTTTGCGGTCTTTGGGGTCCAGATCTTCGATCATGAATTATGCGCCCAGTGAGTTTTTCAGGCATGAATAATGCCAGAAAAGCCCCTGAAAACAATAAATAGATAATGATATTTCGCAGACGGAGAATTACAAAATCTGCTCATTGGCGCCGCGCTTTTAGACGGAAAAAGCGTCTGCGGTCCGGTTGGCCGGCATCGCGTGAAAGCTCTTGCGGGCGCCGCCTGAGAAAGGAAAGCAGCAAAGCCATGTTCGATTGCGCCGGATTTGACGATCACGAAAAGACGGTTTTCGTCAACGACAAGCCATCCGGTCTGAAAGCGGTCATCGCGATTCATTCCACGGCGCTTGGCGCAGCGGCGGGCGGGTGTCGCCTCTGGAATTATCAGACGTCGCAAGCTGCGTTAACGGATGCGCTGCGTCTGTCGCGGGGAATGTCCTACAAGAATGCTTTTGCAGAGTTGCCTTTTGGCGGCGGCAAGGCGGTGATCTTGGGGCCGATCTCCAGTGAAAACCGCCAAAGAGCTTTCGAAGCGTTCGGGGAAGCCGTCCATTCGCTTGGCGGTCTTTACGTCACGGCGGAAGATGTCGGTGTTTCCGTCAAGGATATGGAATGGGTTGCAAGCAAGACCCCCTATGTCAGCGGCCTTGCGGCGAAGAAAGGCGCGGCCGGCGGCGACCCGTCTCCTTTTACTGCAAGGGGCGTGCTGCGCGGCATGGAAGCGGCCGTCAAAAACAAGTTAGACCGCGACAACCTTGAGGGGCTGGCGGTCGCCGTTCAGGGGCTGGGCGGCGTCGGCGGGCATCTCTGCCGCCTTCTTTCCAAGGCCGGCGCATCGCTTGTCGTTGCGGATATTGATAAAGCGAAAGTTGAAAAAATCTGCGATGAAACAGGCGCGCGGGCCATGTCGCCTGAAGAGGTGCTGTTCGCGGACGTGGATGTCATTTCCCCTTGTGCGCTGGGCGGCGTCATCACGCAGGAAAATGCGCACAGGATTCAGACGAAAATCGTCGCCGGCGGCGCCAACAATCAGCTTGCCGACGCTCAAGCGGGCGACTTGCTGCATCAAAAGGGAATTCTCTACGCGCCGGATTACATCATCAACGCCGGCGGCATCATCATGGTCGCGGCGGAATATCAAGGCGACAATGATTTCGAGAAAGTGACCGCCAAAGTCGATGCGGTGAAAGGCCGGGTGACAGCGGTTGTCGATCGCGCCCAGCGCGCCGGCGCCCCCACATACATGATCGCGGACATGATGGCGCAAGAGATCATCGACAACGCCGCGCGCGCCGGCAATTCAGCAAAAGCGCAACCCGCGGCATGACACGCGTTCTGAAAGAAACAATACGTGGTTGACGAATCCCTTCTGTCGAAAGCGGGCGACATACGCAGACCGCCCATTGACGAGCCTGCCGAAATGATGCGCGAGCTCGCCTATCGTCTTATTCGCGTGCTCGACGCCGAAGGACGGGCTGTCGGCCCCTGGGCGCCGGAAATCAGCGAAGAGGCGCTGCGCGAAGGGTTGAGGGACATGCTGAAAGTGCGCGCCTATGACACGCGCATGACCATGGCCCAGCGTCAGGGAAAGACCAGCTTTTACATGCAGGCGCTGGGGGAAGAAGCGATCGCCTGTGCTTTTGCGAGGGCTTTGCGCCCCGGCGACATGCACTTTCCGACTTACCGTCAGCAAGGCCTGCTGATCGCCAACGGATGCCCCGTCGTCCGCCTGATGAATCAGATCTATTCAAACACAGAAGATCCGCTTCAGGGCCGGCAGATGCCTGTTTTCTATTCGGAACGGGATTATGGCTATTTTTCAATCTCGGGAAACCTGGCGTCGCAATATATCCAGGCCGTAGGCTGGGCCATGGCGCAGGCGATGGACGGGAAGGACGGCCTTTCCGTCGGCTGGATCGGGGAAGGGGCGACGGCGGAATCCGATTTTTATTCCGCCATGCTGTTCGCCTCTACTTATCGCCCGCCCGTCATTTTGAATATCGTGAATAATCAGTGGGCGATTTCCAGCCGCGAGAGTCTGGCGCGCGGCTCCAGCCCCACCTTCGCCGCGAGAGGCGTCGGCTTCGGCCTGCCGGCCCTGCGCGTCGACGGCAATGACTATCTCGCGGTCTACGCCGCCGCCAAATGGGCGGCGGAGCGCGCACGGGCGGGGCTCGGGCCAACGGCGATAGAGTTTCTCACCTACAGAACCGGCGCCCATTCAACATCGGACGATCCGTCCGCCTACCGCCCGAAAAACGATTCCGAGGCCTGGCCGCTCGGCGACCCTGTCGACCGTCTCAAGCAGCACCTGATCGCTCAAGATATCTGGACGGAAGAGCGTCATGCGCAAGCTGTCGCTGAAATCGATATCGAAATCGCAGAGGCGCAAAAGCAGGCCGAGAAGAACGGCACGCTTCATGACGGGCCGCATTCTTCGCCCGCCACCATGTTCGAGGACGTCTATAAGGAAATGCCGCTGCATCTTCGCCGCCAGCGCCAGGAAGCGGGAGTTTAAGATGGCGCGCATGACCATGATCCAGGCGATCCGGTCCGCCATGGATGTCGCCATGGCGCGCGACGATAATGTCGTCGTCTTCGGCGAGGATGTGGGTTTTTTCGGCGGCGTCTTCCGCTGCACGCAAGGCTTGCAGGAGAAATACGGCAAGCATCGCTGTTTCGACACGCCCATTAATGAAAGCGGCATTGTGGGGGCGGCGGTCGGCATGGCCGCTTACGGCAAGCGCCCTTGTGTGGAGATCCAGTTCGCGGACTATATGTATCCCGGCTATGATCAACTCGTTCAAGATGCCGCGCGGATGCGATACCGCTCGGGCGGGCAATTCGAATCGCCGCTGGTCGTGCGCATGCCCACGGGCGGCGGCATCTTCGGCGGGGTCAATCACTCCCAAAGCCCCGAGGCTTTGTTCGCCCATGTGGCGGGTCTCAAAACGGTAATCCCGTCCAACCCTTACGACGCCAAGGGGCTCCTGATCGCTTCGATTGAAGACGAAGACCCGGTGATGTTCCTCGAGCCGAAGCGTCTTTATAACGGTCCCTTCGACGGCCATCACGACCGCCCGGTGACGCCCTGGTCGAAGCACGCGCTCGGCGAGGTTCCCGAAGACTATTACACGGTCCCCCTCGGCAAGGCGGCGATCAGGCGCGAAGGCGCCGAGGTCACCATGCTCGTCTACGGCACCATGGTCTATGTCGCCGAAGCGGCCGCCGAAGAGGCCGGCGTCGATGCGGAGATCATCGACTTGAGGACGCTGCTGCCGCTCGACATGGAAGCCATCGAAAAGTCCGTGCAGAAAACCGGGCGCTGCGTCATCGTGCATGAGGCGACGCGCACCTGCGGCTACGGCGCCGAGCTTGCGGCGATCGTCGCCGAGAACTGTTTCTATCATCTGGAATCCCCGGTGGTGCGGGTGACGGGCTGGGACACGCCGTACCCACATGCGCATGAATGGGATTATTTTCCGGGGCCCGCCCGCGTCGGCGCGGCCTTGAAGAAAGTCATGGAGAAAGCCTGATGGGCGAAATCAATGTATGGAAAATATAGCGCCGCTGTACTAAAGTTATTTTATTTTATAAGTAATTGATTTCTCTTTATTATAATTTTCCTTTTTGAAGACGCCCCTTTTTTTGAGGCGCAAAATTCACGCGCAAGTTTTGCCCATCGCGGCAAAGAGCCGTTGCCTCAGCCAAAAAAAACTTCAAAGCCCTCCGATAGTGCTGTTATGGTTAATTTCGCTGAGGGGAATTCATGATTTTGCAGTTTTATACACTCGCCAGAGGGCGTTCGGGACGCTTTGCGTCACAGGGGGCGAAATGCGTCCTGGCGGCGTTGCTCGGGGCGGGGCTGGCGGGCTGCGCCACGGCCGCCGCCGGACCTGACGCCAATGCGCCGGTTCCCGCCGCCCTGGACGCAAGATTGAATGGCGGCGGGGCTGCTGCGTTGAGCCCTTTTCAGTGGGCTCTGTGGGATGGGGCGGGGCTCCTGTTCGCGCCGGCGGAGGGGCGTCTTTACGCCGCCCGCCGCAATGGCGACCAGGTGCTTGAGGCTCTTCCTCCTAAAATCTCCGTGACGTTCCTCCATTCCGACGCCGAGCGAGCGGTCACGCTGAACAGCGTGCTCGCTCCGCAGGAGATCGTGAGCAGCGGGTGGGTCCTGGAGCGTCTTGTGAACGGCCGTTGGACCGCCGTCAGCGATTATGATTTTGCCGGCGACGGTTTCGTCCTTGAGGGAGGCGAAAAAATATCGCTTTCCGAATTTGGTTCTATTCGTTTTTCCCCGCGCGAGCGGTAATCCAACAGAAGCAGGCATGCCATGAAAAACCTATTTGCACTCGGTGCTGGGCTTGCAGCGTTGTTCGCATTCGCTGGGGCTGAAAGCTTTCCATCCAATTTCGACGAAGCCGGCGGCTGGACCTCCATCACCGGAGAGTTTCGGGTCGCGCCGGAGTCCAAAATACTCGAAAAAACCTTGGGCGCGCCGGATTTCGTCAAAATCCGGAATCTGCCGCAAAACGATCCGAATGTGGCGTTGAGCCGAAAAGTCGGCCAATTCATATACTTGCCGGAAGACCAGCCCAACAAGAGCAGCGTTTGCTCTGGCTCGCTGGTCGGCCCCAATCTGTTCCTGACCAACCATCACTGCATCGTGGGCGAAGGCGGCGGGACGATCGCCATTGGCAATGTCTATATCGCCATGGAGCATGTGTCGGAAGGCGAGGTCGGTCCCAGAGAGTCGCTCTCGGGCGTAAGGCGCGTCGCTGCATCGAATGAGAATCTCGACTATGCGCTGCTCGAGCTGACTGTGCCGCTCGGTGAAAGATATGGCTGGCTGGAGCTTGAGCGCGATCCCGCCGCCGTGACGCGGGAGCGGGCGGTGAAAATCATCCAGCACCCCTCCGGCCGGTCCAAGGAGATTGTCACAAACAACACCGAGGTCGTGAAAGTCTCCAATCCCTGGCTGCACTATCTTGCGGACACCGAGGGCGGCTCTTCCGGCTCGCCGGTCTTCGCCGTCAATGGCGAGAAAATTATCGCCCTCCATCATGCCGGCATTAAGGACAAATATAATGAGGGCGTGGTGATCAGCTTCATCGCCAACGAAATCGCCGCTTTTCTGCCTGTCGGCGCCGTGGCGAGCAAAACTGCGGATCAGCCCGCAGCACAACAGCCGTCTGCTCCGGCGGCGCGGGCCGCCGAGCCGCCAGCCAAAACGGCTGCGGCGGACGCCCCGGCGAAACCCGCCGAACAGCCCGCTTCGCCCGCTCAAGACCCCGCCGCCAATGGCGGTTGGGTCGCGATCACCGGCGAATAACAGGGAAAACGGGGAGCAGGGCGATGACAACGCAAGGAGGCAAGCATCAGGCCTGTCGCATTGCTGGGCTTTTGGCGCTGCTCGCCGCCGTCTTGCTTCCCGTGACCAGTGCGGCGGCGGCCGACCGGAAGGTCACGCCGACCGCAGACACGACGCTGATTGTCTTTGGCGGCATCGGTTATGTGGAGGAAGACACGCAAAGCACGCTCTATGACATTCTGATTGCAGAGCGCGACGGAGGAGAGGGCGCTTATCCTGTCAGCAACCGGCTCGACACATTGGTGTCAGGGGCTCCGGGCGCGACGGCCGGGTTCCCAACGCTGTCCGATTACCCCGTCGCGCTTTATCGCGCCGACGCCGAAAGCGCCATGAAAGCCGTGAGCCGCGGCGATACCCTGCCGCGCTATGCAATTGGCTCTCTGGAGACCTATTTCGGACGTATTCTGGGGCTGATCTTCATTGGCTCCTATGAGGATCACTTCACCTTTGAACAGCGCGACCCGCTGAAAAAGGGCGACTCCAAGATATATAGCGACTATTTCACGACCAGCGTTTCGGCGGTTCTGTTCGATCTTCAAACCAGGGAAATCGTTCTCTCATCTTCCGCGATCGGCCTCGACATCACCAAAGTCGCAAGCGAGCCGGTCTACTCGGAAAAGGACAAACGCCTTCACTTTGCAAAGTCATATCTGAACGCTGCGGAGCTGGCTTTCAGCCGTCTGCGCATGCTCGCTGCGCAAACCGATGCGCGCTCCCTCGACAATCGCGACGCCCGTCACATGGTGACGGGAATTTGGGTCGGCACGCAAGGCGCGCGGGACCTCTTCGAGTGGGACAAGCCCGAGCCGGGAACGGATATGTGCAATATCCCCAATGGCTGCCGTCCGGGGTCGAAAAAGTGCGGACAGCTTGCCGGGCTTCTTGTGCATGGGCTGACGTCGTCTCTTTCGGAAGCGGGACACGCAACCTTGCCGCCCTTGAACTTTTCCGACTGGCGTCAGGATACGGCCTATGAAGTCGGCGTGAGGCTGCATTTGCCGCAGGACCGGAAGTCCATGGTGGGCGGACTGCGCCGTTTCTCCATCAGCCCCAGACTGGCCCGCATCAAACATGTCGCCAAACTGGACTTCGTTTCGCATGAAATGAGCCCTGATCCCGACGGTATAAGCCTTACCGACGATTATTATGCGCAGCTAAGCCGGGTGAGGGCGAGAACCAACCGAAATGCCTGCGAGCCGCAGGGCGAGCCGGAAACCATACGCGATGAAGATTTTCTGGGCGTGATTTCATTCACGCGGCATGCATCGCAGCCGGCGCCGTCGTCCGAGAGTGAAGAAGCCTATTTCAAATACGCGATTATAAACGCGCTCCCGAAATTGTCGAAAGGAGAACAATGATGCGCCGGTCCAGTCAAGAAAAGCGTCGCTTTCCCCGGCGGCGGGCCGGCGGGTTCGCCGCCCTGGCTGGCGCCTTGCTGGCGATGAACGGGGCCGCCTCTGCGGCGCCCGTGGCCACGCTGCTGCGCGTCACCCTGAACGCCCAACCCGTCAATGCGAGCACCGTGACGAGTTATGGCGTAGAGACGATGCTTGTCAGCGAACTCCAGTCTCATGCGCATCAAACCATTGATCTGACGCCCTTGCATGCGGATTTTCAAAAGCTTCGCTACAGCTATGACTGTCCGGTGGTCGACGGGTCTTTCACGCATGATGACTGCGCGCAGTTTGGCAATTACGCCGAGGCCGTGATCCAGGTGCTGGAGAATGTCCAGGCGGGCGTCGGCGCCAATGTGCAATCTCTCGCCCCCTTGCAACGCGGCGGCTATGTCCTCGTGGGCGAAATCAGGGCGAAACGCACGGAGCGCGATATTGTGGGCGACTTTCATTTTCGCGTGCACGGTTTTTGCGACGGCTCCATGCCGGTGGCGCAGTCCGTGAATCATTCCATCAGAATTGGGACCACCGATTCGGACGCCGCTCTCTCGCAGTTCTATGGCGACATCATCTATCGCGGCATTGAGGAATCAGCAGCAAGGATTGGCGCGGGCGGCGCGTCTTGCTGAAAAAAACGCCTGATCCGTCCGTTGTTTTTATTGTTGCATATGCCGAGCTGAAACACAGTTGAGAACCGGGGAATACCTTATGACGAAATCGTCTATTTCGCTGAAACTGCTTGCCGGCGCCTGCGCCGCGGGCGTCATGGCCTTGAGTGCTCCCGCTCAGGCGCAAAACCTGGGCGACAGCCTGTTCGACGGCGCCTGCGTGGGGCTGAAAAACAAATTCGATATCGGCGGCGGAAGCGGCGTTGAAGGCGAGGTCATGCGCCGGACCATCGGTTTTGGCCGCGGCGTTCTCGAAAAGCGCTCCGTGATCTGCTCGATCGACGATCCGGGCGTCATGCTGGCCGCCACGACCGATTTCATCAACCGCACCGCGCTGCACGCCGCGGAGGGGATGTCCAGCGTTGAAAAGGCGCTGAATCTGGAGAACAAATCGGCTGCTTACGTCGCTCAGCTTGAAGCGGCGCTTCAGGGCGGCGATCCCCAGCAGCAGATCGACCAGGACCGGTTGAACGCCACACAAAAGCTTGGGGAGCGTGCCAAGGAAATCCGCGCGGAACTCGATAAGCAGGAGCAGTCGGGCTACCTCACCCCGGAACAGCGGGAACTGGTGGTCGCGGCCCAGGGCGAGCTTTCAAGGGCTTCCTATTTTCTCAGCCAGTCCTTCACCGGCGCCAGCTCGTTCGGACTGATGTTTTCCAGGATGTCGACGGAGGAAAAGCTTCGCTTCTCCATGCCGGGCTCCATGGAGGAAAAGGCGGTCTCCGAAAGCTTCCTCGCCTCTGCGCCCGCCAGAATCGCGGATATGGGCAACAATTTGCGCAGCGTTGTGGATCTCGGCGGCAAGGTTGAGGATTCTCTGAGCCCCGACGAGATCGAAGAATTACGTAAGAAAATCAAAGGCGAACGCAAAAAAAGCGAGAAACAGGCGAAGAAAGACGCCAAATCCGTCGCCGAAAAGTTTGAGGGCCAGATCGACGACGGCCCCTTTTAAGACCCTGCGGCGGCCTTCTTTGAGGGGCGCTGCAGAAAAATCGGGTTTTTTCGCCAAAGGCTCGCAAAAACATCGCTGATCCTTCCGTTTGACCGCATAGGCACGGAATTTAAAGGAGAGAACATCATGAAGAACATGCTTTTCGCAGCAGCCGCCATCGCCAGCGCCGCCGGCCTGGCCCCGGCGCACGCCGAGGGCGGCGAAGGCCTGCCCATCATCGTCATGGCTGAAGACTCAGACCCCAACAGCGTCACGCGCTCCAGCGACATTCATCGCCGCGTGATGACCGAAATCCAGCGCCAGTTCGCGGACGACGACTGGTATGTGATCGACGAAAGCGCCATCGCCGCCAAACTCGACTGGAGCATGCGCGACCGCCGTCCCAAGGAAGAGCTCATCCAGATCGTGGATCTTGCCTGCAAGGCGGAGGATGCGACGCTCTGCGGACGCGCGCTTATCGTCTTCAAAATCCGCGCCGCCGCCAAGGATTACGGCTTCGGCACGAAAGCGCAGGTGCGTCTTGCCGGCGATATTTATGACGTCGCCTCCAATCAGTATCTTGGCGGCTGGGAGCCCATGCGCATGGAATTCCCCGCGCCGCGCAAATGCGCCGGCGTCTGCATCGAGGAAGTTGTCGGCGATCACGCCCGCGACATCGCGGCAAGCCTTGGCGTCGTTCTTTCGGAAAAGCTCGCCTATATCGACCGCGGCGACGCCACGGCCGATTACGCCAGCCCGGACAGCGATCCCGGCCTCATCAACAACTATAACTTCACCTTCCGTAACTTCACCATGAAAGAGATCCTTGCGGTCACCGAGGTTATGGAAGCTGAGTTTCCGGATTACGTCACGGTGCGCGGCGTCTCCGGCGATGCGACGGTTTACAAGTATAACTACGCCTCGCGCGCCAAGAGCGACGACATCTACAAGTGGATGAACATCCTCTTCACCGATATGGGTTACGAGCCTCATGAATATCGGGTCACCGTCCGCGAGAACCGCCTGTTCACGGTGGAACGGATGGTCAAGGACCGGCGCCAGCGCGCCCAACGTGAAGGGCGCTTCGAGTAAGCAGCCAAGAAGGGGCGTCGGTGAAAGCCGACGCCCTTTTTGCATCCGCAGACAGGAAAAGGAGAGCTTCCATGCAACGCCAGACAACAAAAACAACGCTCATCGCCATGCTTGCGCTTAGTCTCGGCGCCTGCGCATCTCATCCCGCGCCGGCGCCGGATCTTTCCACGGTCCAGAATCGCGACTATGTCGCGACGCGCGCATTTCAGATGAAAAGCTCGCCTTCGATCAACGCCACGACCTTGACGGCGTTCCGCGAGGGCGATGCGCTGAGGGGGCGGGCGGCGCCTGCGGCCCCTGAGCCCTGGACTTACCTCATCTTGCAGAACGGCCCCGAAGGCTATGTGTTCGGCTGGCCCTTCATTGCGGAACGGGAAGGGCGCTAAGCCCTTCTTTCGTTTGCAGGCGTGAAAAAAAACCTCTGGTCCTTCCGTTTAGGGAAATGAACGACAAAGGAGACCAGGATGCGTAAAAATCCCCGAAATAACCGCCTTGCCCAACTTGCCGCCGGCGGATCTCTGCTGGCTCTCGCCGCATTTTCCCTTCCGGCCCTCGCCGAACCCACCATGCTGCTTGGCGCGCCGGCCGGCGACGATCCGGCTGTCCAGGCCGATGACGGCGCGGACGCCGCTTTTCACGCGCCGAAACAGAAATTTTTCTCCCGCTCGAGCCTGCGCGAGCTGGTTGTGCGCGAGGCTCTTTTAAGCGACGTCCCCCCGGAACTTGCGCTTGCCGTTGCAAAAGTGGAATCGAACTTCAATGCTGACGCGCTCAGCTCGAAAGGCGCGCGCGGGGTCATGCAGATCATGCCGGCGACGGCGGCCGGTGAGTTCGGCGTCCAAAAGGATGAATTGTGGGATCCGGAATTGAATGTGCGCCTTGGCGTCGAATATCTCGCCCGGCTGTATGAGCATTATGGACAGCGCTGGGACGCGGCCCTGTCCCATTACAATGGCGGCACGCTTGACGGCGACTCCCCGCATACGGCCGAGCCGTCGGCGCGCACCGAAGCGTATGTCGCCAGCGTGCTCGACTGGCGCGACCGCTACGCAACAGACCGCAAGACGGTTTTGATGGTTGCGGATGCTCGCTCAGCGCTGGGCATTGGCGATCAATTCGCCGGCGGCCCCTTCAGCGCGGAGGCGTCTCAGGCCGCGTCCCGCATTCCGGCCGCGCGTGCCTCCAGATATGCCTATAATGACGAGCCTGTCTTCTATGACTATCCGGTGACCGGCGAGACGCCGTCTGCGGCGCTGTATCGAGACATCGACGATCTGCGTCAGCGTTTTAGGACGTCCTTGCGGGTGGCGAACAGGCGGTATGAATACCGGCGGGCCGGAGACTGGCGCACGCCGTAGACACAGAGGGGCGGGAAATGAGCGAGCCGATCAACCTTTTCGAGAAGCTGCAAAGGGAAGCCGAAGACCTGCTCATGGCGTTGCCCGTCAACGGGAGCGGTTATGGCGACGGCGGCGAAGGCGACGAGCCGCCGCAATTCGGCTTCCCGCCGCGGATGATCGAGGCCGCTCTTCGCAGCCTTTACGGCAAAAACAGGTTAGACATGTTTCTAAGGGTCACCCATTTCATCGCCGCCGCCGATGCGGCCGGCCTGAACACATGCGATCTGCTGTTCGGGGTTTCGCCGCGCGCCGAGAGTTTTCGCGCAGCGTTCTCAAAGGCGCCCGAACCCGGTTCGCGAATTGCCATTCAGCGCGACGGCGTTCAGGTCACCTATACCGCCGGCGATGTTTTCACGACGTCTTACAGGGCGATGCCGAAAACCGTCTGCGCGGCCAATATTGTCTGCCTTTTCCTCGGTGCGGACGATCTGATGCGGCGCCTGGAAGAGGTTTCCGGCGCAGCCCATGACAATGACGGCCTGTTTGCCGTGGCGAAAAACTGGGCCAACGCTTTTGAAGCCTATATCCGCAAGCGGGAAGGCTCGGGCCAAGAAGCGCGCGCCTTCCGTGAAATCATCAACTTTATGAACAAGGCTTTTCCCGGCGGCGGCTTCACCCATCGCGACGTCTCGTCAGATCATGTTCTTGAATTTTGGATGGAGAATGCGCTCCGTGAAGATATCGACATGACACTTTATGGAACGGCGCATGGGACTTTTTCGGACTTCGCCGTCGCTTACGCCGCTTACGCCGCCCGTCAGGCGGGGCGTCAGGCGGGCTCGACCTCCGCGTCCATCGAAGAAGGCGGCGTTTGGGATGAAACCCTGGCGGAGGAGGGCCGCACGACCGAGACGAGCAGCTATGAAGACTGGCTCAGTCTCAATGAAGAGAACGAAAGCATCAAGTTTCTCCTAGGCCGCGAGCACAAGCAGGGCGCGCCTGTGGCGGACCTGGCGCCCGAGGCGGAGACGCTGCTTTTGTCAGCGCTTCGCGCTGTGGTTTTCGGCGAGGTCGAAAACAAGCTGGTTCAGGTCAAGCGCGGCAAAAAACCGAGCCGTTCAAAGGCGGAAGCCGTTCTGAGCGCCGGGCCGTCCATGACCTATGAAGATGTGGCGGCGCTGTTTCAGGAGATTGTCTCCGGCTTTGAAACGGCGATCCTCGCCAGCGCGCATGTGCTGGCCGCGAACCAGCGCGAGGATGGCGTGCGCTTGCTGATGGCCATGGTTCCGGAGCTTCAAGAGGAAGGCCGAATGATGGAAATCGTCGCTCATTATGATTTGTCCCATGATGATTTGCGCGACGATCCTTTCGCGGCGCTGGCGGCGTGTCTTTATGCGGATATTGCGTCTGGCGCCGAGCCGCCGGCGCCGTTTGCGGGCGCGTTCAGGAAAGCTGAATCCGCCTGGAGAAGCAACGAAAGAGCAGGGTTTCGCCGCAATCAGATTCACAAGGCAGAGGTCGTCGATGCTTTTGAAATGGCGTCGAACCGGCTTCCGCAGGCGCAGCTGCACCTTTGCTCACGGCTGCGCAAGCTGAAGACTGTACTGGATAAGGCGCAAAAGGAGCCGGACCGTTTTGGAAAAGACAAGGCGGCTTTCGACGGCATGTTTTTCAAGATGCATCTGTCCCCGATGGATGAAGGAGTTTCAAAATGAGTCAACAATGGCGCGACCTAAGCGAAGAAGCGCGGACTGAAATCGCGGATGACTTTATTGCGCGCGCGCGTGCGCGTGCGGCGATGACCGCTGCCGGCCAGGGCGGGATCAGCCACCGGCGCCTATATGCATACGCGCGCGACGCTGCGTCTGATCATGACGGCGCCGTCAGGGACGCCTTGCGGCGCGGAGGGCATTTGTGGCGCGAATGGAACGCGGTCCTCGATATGACCGGCGCGGCCAGTCTCGCCGCCGCCGCCGCCGCCGCCACAGGTGATGACATGCCGCGCGGCGCCGACCCGAGCGGACGCTGGCGCTACGAGCTGCGCCGTTCGCCCGAACCGCCCTATGAATATTATCTTATTATCGACCTCGGCGCGGATGAGGGCGCGCCATCCCGTTTCCAGGCTGCGAGCCCCGGCGCCGGCGTCGAGGAGATAGAACTGGAGGCGCCCTATCGCGGCGTGATACAGATCATGCTCGAGGGCGAACATCCTCTCATCGCGGTGCTGAACCATCCTGACCGCCAAGTGAGAGTATGGTGAGGGGATTATGAGCGGGGCGGCGGTTTACATAGCGACCACGGAGGGCCCGTCACGGGTCTTGCGCCTCATCGAAGCGCCGCATCAGCGTCACAGCGCGGCCTGTCTGCAGTTTAAATCCCGCAAGCTGCCGATCTCGGCCGCCTATCATGAATTCGTCAGTTTCGACGGCGGCGTCATCGCGCGTCATTCCGGCAGCGAGCAATATCGGCTCGACGTTTCTGCAAATATTGACGATGGCGAGAGTTGGCAGCTTGGCGTTTTTATCGCCCATGCGCTGGCGCATCGCCGCACCCTTGCGGGCGCGACCGCCGAAGCGCCTGATGATCTGTCTGGCGTGGATAGCGTCATCTGGGCGACGGGCGCGCTTGACGCAGACCTGTCGGTGAAAGGCGTCGGGCATATAGAGCGAAAGCTCGCCTTGTCGGAACCGCTCTTCCAGCATGTTTCGGAGCAGGGCGCGTCTTTACTCGCCATGCTGCCGGCGGCCTCGAAAACAAAAGCGCTTTGCGATCGGCTGGACGCGCTGAAAACACGCTTTTCCGGTTTTGATTATCGCTTCGAAAGCAAGGCGGTTTTTGACCCGTCGCGCTGGCATGCGCAAAAGGACGAGCCGGCGGAACTTCCTGTGCTAACCCCTGAGGCGCCGCCTGGCCCTGGCTCTGGCCCGAAAAAACAGGCGATCGCGATCGGGGCGGCGGCGGGGGTGCTGGCTTTGGGCGTTATCTGGGGCGCCTTTGCTTACAATAACCGTCTGGATGCGAAATCGTCGCCGGCGGGCGGCGGTCGGGAACGCCTTGAATACATCGCGCCGGAGATGTCGTTTACGGCGATGGTCTCGCCCTCGGAGCGATGTCTTTCCGAGACCGAGCCCCACGCGCAAGCGCCGCAAGCGATTTCATGGGGCGGCGAGGCGGCGGCCGCGATTGACGGCAAGTTGTGCTACATCGTGGTCGATATGCGCAATGACAACGGGCAAAGCGATTTCGCTGTCACGCTTCGCAAAGAAGACACAGGCGAAATTCTCTATGAGGGTATGCTGGAAGCAGGCGCGCGCACGCGTGCAACGCTAGCGGCGTATCTTACTGGCGGCGCATCCGCATATGCCGTCTCTTATGAAAGCGATGTGCAGGACGGCGTCTCCGGCGTCGGCGTTATTTCCCTGAAGCCGGGCGAACAAAGGCCCGCACCGACCGAATGAAGCCGCCAAAGGAGGGCGCGATGACCCGAATCTTCACAGCAGCGCTGGCTGGCGCGGTAATCTTGTCCGGCGCCGCGATGGCGCAGACGACAGACGCCGCGGAAGAAAAAGAAACGCTCCAGGAGCGCGGAGAGATTCTGGACCGGCGTTCCCTTGAAACGGAATTGACGCCGGTCACGGGCGAACCTCTTCCGGCCGTTGACCTTTACATCTCTTTTGAGTTCGACAGCGCGATGCTGACGCCAAGCGCCAAACGCCAGCTCGAGGAACTGGCCGCGGCTTTGAATGGCGAAACGCTCAAGGGCGCCGATTTCGGGGTTTATGGGCACACGGATGCAAGCGGCTCTGACGAGTACAATCTCGCCCTGTCTGAAAAACGCGCGGCGGCGGTGACTGCATTTTTGACGCAAACCGGGGCCGTAGCGTCTGAGCGCCTCGCCATGCGCGGGTTTGGCGAAACACGGCTGAAAGACCCGTTCCGGCCGCATGACAGCGCCAACCGGCGCGTGCAGATCGTTATGCTGTCGCCTCCGGAAAAGGCGCCTGATGAGGATGGCGGCATGACGGCGATCGTCCAGTAAACGCCCTTTTTCCCGAAAAATTTAAGATTGCGGCGCGGAGCGTGCGAAAAAAGGCGCTGATCCGCCCGTTCACCCCCTCATAGGCAATATGGGGCGGGTCGGATTTCCCGTTTCCTCAAATAACTCAATGACGCTTGGCGGGCCTAGTGCGCGCCAACCCGAGAGAGAAGGAGCGGAAGATGAACACATATAAAGACCATCCGGGTCAGGGCTTCGTTCCGGTAAAAGGGTATACGCCGCCGGGCGGAAGCATGGCTGAGCAGAGTGTTCTTCGCGAACAGCAACGCGCCGCCGAAGATGCGCAGTGGCGCGCCCATGAAAATATGCAGCGAAATATTGAGGCGCAGCAGGCCCGTGAGCGCGCGGCGGCGGCGGAGCGTCAAAGACAGAACAAGCTACGGGCTCAGCAGCAGCAAAAGAAAAAGCCCCAACAGAAGAGTGTTAAGAGCGCGGCGGCCTCCAGCGATGGAAATCCGATCGACGGTCTGATCGCGTTCGCCGGCGGCGGCGGCGCTTTTTATCTCGCCGCCTTGTCGGAAGCCTCCGGCCTGGGATTGCTGATTTCCGCGGTGCTTGGCGCGACGATCGCGTATGCGTTGAAAGGTGTCATCAAGGGGCTGATCGGTCTTGCAATCATCATTTTCATTGCGGCCCAGCTTTTCGGCTGAGGGGGCATGGAACTGAGCTTATTCCTTGCGGGCATTGGCGCCGCCGTCGGTCGTATCGTTGAACGGGTTGTGCGCATATCGTGATTGTCTGGCTTCTGCTTCTCGGATTTGCAGCCCGCGAAGCATCATGACGGCGCGTTTTTCGTAGAGCTGTCGACGTCGACCAGTGCAGCAGGGGATGGAAGCGGCCGCCGAAAGGCGGCCGCTTCTTTTTTGCGCCATCGCCGTCAATACGCGCCGAGGCGGTGCAAAAGCGAAGTGAATTAGCATCCTTGCGGAAGCAAGCGGGTCCGCCGGGTAGCGCCGAGCGATTGCTCATACGATAGGACCGGTTTCGGCCTGCTGGCGAAGGCAGCGGGAATATGGTAGGGAAATAATCATGCCCCGACAGCGCCTATACCCTCTCGCGGACCTGGAAGATATTCCAGGCACCAAGGTCTTCACCGCCCGCCGCAGCCGGCAGGGCTATTATCTGCACAAGTTCTGCATGAGCCTGATGCAGTCGGAAAACCGCGAAGAGTTCAAGAAGAACGAACGCGCTTATCTCGACAAGTTTTCCATGACCGAGGAACAAAAGCAGGGCGTGCTCGACCGTGATTTCAACAGGCTTATCGAGCTCGGCGGTCATATGTATTTCCTGGTCAAGATCGCCTCCACCGATGGCTGGAGCGCGCAGAAGGCCGTCGGCTCCATGACCGGCATGACGCCTGATGAATATGCCGAGATGATGCGCGGCGGCGGCCGCGATCCCAAGGGCCTGCTTTCCATCCGGGACAGCCAATAGTCATGGCCCATATTTCCGCAGGCATCGCCACCAGCCATGTTCCCGCCATCGGGGCGGCCATCGATCTCGGCAAGACCGGGGAAGAATATTGGGCGCCGATTTTCAAGGGCTACGAATTCGTCAAGGAATGGATCAAGGACAACATGCCCGATGTCGTGATCCTCGCCTATAACGATCACGCTTCGTCTTTGATGCTGGATATCGTCCCGACCTTTGCGATCGGCTTTGCGGAGGAATTCCAGTCGGCCGATGAAGGCTGGGGACGCCGCCCGGTGCCGCTGGTTCACAACCATATCGACCTAGCGGCGCATGTCGCGGAACAGCTTGTGATCGACGAGTTCGACATCACCATCATCAACGAGATGGATGTAGATCACGGTCTGACCGTGCCGTTGAGCCTCGTCTTCGGTCAGGTCGAGGAATGGCCGTGCAAGGTCATTCCCCTTGCCGTCAACGTCACCCAGTTTCCAACGCCCTCCGGTGAGCGCTGCTGGAAGATCGGCGAGGCGATCCGCAATGCGGTGAAGACTTTCCCCGAGGATCTCGACGTTCAGGTCTGGGGCACGGGCGGCATGAGCCACCAGTTGCAGGGCGCGCGCGCGGGGCTCATCAACCAGGACTTCGACAATAAGTTCCTCGACCTTCTGGCGCATGAACCGGAGGAACTCGCCACCTGGACCCGGCTTAAATATCTGCGCGAGGCGGGCACCGAGGGAATCGAGCTCATCATGTGGCTGATCATGCGCGCCGCGCTTGGCTATGGCGTCGAGGAGCTGCACCGCTTTTACCGCGTGCCCGCGAGCAACACGGCGGTGGGGCATGTGGTCTACAAGGCGCAATCCTGACGCTTGCGCAGCAGGCTTTTTCGCAGACTCAGCTCCACGCGACTTGCGCCCGATAGGGGCCAAGACCCTGTTCTTCATCGCATATCTTCAAAAGCCTGCAATTACTTAGCCGATAACGCTAATAGCCATTAGCTGGCGGGCTGTAATGTCGCCATGAGGCATTTGAAACCTGCATAGCGGAGAAATAAACGGCTGCCTTAAATTAAAATATAACCGTTTCCTTTATAGCCTTCGCTGGAGTAATGTTCTCTTTTGCTAAGGGGCGGGGATGGGCCCCCTGCAGACAGGCGAATTTGGCGGCGCTGCAAACAAGGGCGCTGTGGCGTACAGCCCTCGGAAAACGGGCGAGGCGGGGTGGGAAAACACATGACATCTCTCGAACTGAATGGCGTGACCAAACGCTACGGGCGCAAGAGCGTGCTCGCCGACGTCTCGCATGTGTTCACGCCCGGCCTCAGTTTGCTGACGGGACGAAGCGGCGCCGGCAAGTCGACCCTTCTTCGTCTCCTTGCAACAGCCGAACGGCCCAATAGCGGCGCCCTCCTTTGGGAGGGCGCGCGCCTGCCGGGCGCGCGCGACAAGTTGAGGCGGGCGCTCGGCTATGCGCCGCAGGCGGTCGATCTGCCGGAGGACCTGACGGCGCGCGAGTTCGCGATGCATATCGCCGCGCTGAAAGGGCTGTCTCTTGGCGAAGCCGACAAGCAATTCGGCGCCATCACCAACGCCATCGGATTGCACGCTGACATCAATAACCGCATCGCCACTTTTTCCGGGGGCATGCGCCGGCGGCTGATCTTTGCGCAGGCCATGCTAGGCGCGCCGGACTTGCTCGCGCTTGACGAACCGACCGCCGAGCTCGATGGAGAAACGGCGCGCCAGGTAAGCGCGCTGATCCTTGAGCGCGCCCGCACCGCAATCGTCGTGATGACCACGCATCTCGCCGACGACCTTGCATCCAGCGCATCCGAGGTTTTGAAAATCGAAGACGGCAAGATCGCGACAGCGTCATGACCGCGGCGGCAATCTCCATGTCTTCGCTGACGACGTCGCTGGCGCGGTATCTGCGCAGCCCCGGCCTCTGGTTCTTGCTGCTTCTCCCGCTGGTCGGCGCGCGTCTCATGATCCCGCTGAAGGACGGCGCGGGCGTCGTCATCGCGCTGGGCGGGCAGTTGCCCTATATGACGTCGGCTTTCCTCGGCGTCTCGCTCGGCATTGTTGTCACGACGCTGCTATTGCCGGTAGGGTGGATTTATCTGCGCTCCAACACGACGCGCCGCCAGCCCTGGCAGGTTGAGGAAGTGACGTCCGCTTCCCGTGTCGCCATTGCCCTCGGGCGCTTCGGCGCCGATGTGGTCATTCTGCTCGCGACGCTGACGGCGTTGACCCTGGGCGGTTGGTTTCTCGGCTGGCTGATTATCCCGGCGTCGTCGCTCAACATCACGCATATCACGCTGGCGCTGTGGCTTGTCGCCACGCCGGCGCTGGTTTGTCTGGCGGCGCTGCGCATCCTGTTCGATGCGCGGCCCCTGTTGCGCAGCGGCTTCGGCGATTTCATCTATTTCATTATCTGGACGGCGTCGCTCGTTGCGCCGCTTGCGGCGGTGGGCCGACCGCCCAGCCTGCTGACAAACATGTTCGATTTTCCGGGCTTCACGACGCCGCTTCTTTATGGCGCGCCGCCGGAAGTGCTTGCAGCCGGCGACATCCCGATCTCTATCGGCGGCGTTATCGTTCGCGAAGGCCGCGTCGATCTTGATGTGCTCGCCGGTCTGTTCTCGCCGGGCTACATCGAATCGCGTCTCGTCTGGATCGCGATCGCCATTGTCCTCGCCATTATCGCCGGCAAAATTTACCGCCCGCATCGCGCCCGCCAGACCTCCAGAAAGACGGGAGGGCTGGCGGCGCTTTTCAAGGCGGGGCCGCCGCCGCGCGCCATAGACGACGCCCCGCCCGCGTCTCGCGTGAAAAACCCTCTGCTCAATCTCATCCTCGCGGAGTTCCGTCTTATTGGCGCGGGGCGGATATTCTTGCTGCTTGCGCTCGCAACCGCCGTCGCCGCTTACTTTGTGGACTTTCGGTCCATGGCGAATCCTGCGGCGCTGCTGTTGCTTGTCTTCGGGCTCAGCACGCATGCGGGGCGCAGTGAAACGCGCGGCTTGCGTTCGCTCACCAATGTCGCGCCGCTGCAACCGATGGTTCGACGCGCAGCCTTCGTGATCGCCGGCGCCGGGTGGGCTCTTCTCCTCGCTCTGCCGGCCCTGGCGCGTGCGCCGGGTTTTGAGATTCTGGCGATCGCGGCCGGCACCGGCGCCGTCGCCGCCTTGCTCGCGACGGTTCTCGCCAGTGTCAGCGGGTCAGCCTTTGCGCCCCGCCTTGTGCTGTTCGTGCTCTGGTATGGATACGCGTCGTTTCAGGGGAGCCAGTAGGCGTCATTCGAGAAATAGTTCGCAAACTGCAAAAGGTCAGCGCGCTGTTCATGCCGGCTCCAAGAGCGCAGCTCCGGCCTGAAGTCGGCAAAATAAAACCGGAGCGATTCACCCAGCACGATTTTCCAATAGAGAGGGGTTCCAAATGAAAATCTTGATGCGTCTATTTGTTTGTCTTTTACTTCTTGTTCCTGCGGCCTGCGGTGAACAATCGAGCCAGAACGCGGCGCAGCCGGCCCAGAAAGCAGAGCCCGCATCCCAGCAGGACGACCTCGCGGCAGAGGCGGAAGCCTACATTCGTTCGGCTTGGCCTGCAGACGGTCCCGGCGGCGCCGTTATTGTGACGCGAAACGGCGAGACAGTCTTTGCGGGCGCGCAAGGGCTCGCGGATGTCGAGACCAATACAGAATTGACGCCTGACTCGGTTTTCCGGATTGGTTCGGTCACGAAGCAGTTTGCCGCCGCCGTCGTGATGCAGCTTGTCGAAGAGGGAAAAGTCAACCTTGACGACCCTATGACAAAATATCTGCCCGATTTTCCCGCCCCGCCGACAATCACCGTGCGCATGCTCCTCAATCACACATCCGGCATTAAAAGCTACACGGAACTTCCGGACTTCATGAGTGATGAAGACAATACGGGGCTGGAGTACACGACCGAAGAGCTGGTTGACCTGACCAAAGACCTGCCGCTCGACTTTGAGCCGGGATCGCGGTTTGCCTACAATAATTCCGGCTACGTGCTTGTTGGCGCTGTGATCGAAGCCGTAACGGGCAATGCATGGTATGAAGAAATCGATACCCGGATCGCCCAACCCTTGATGCTCGACACTTTGCGGTCCGGCATTTTTGAAGACGAAACGCCGGAAATGGCCACCGGCTATACGGGCGAGGATGAGATCAAGCCTGCGCAGATTATCCATATGAGCATGCCGAACGCCGCAGGGGCGTTAATTTCCAACGTGAAGGATCTTGCGACCTGGGGAAACGCGTTGCACCACGGCAAAGTCGTCAGCGCTGAAAGCTATGCGCAAATGATCGAACCGACGACGCTTTCGAACGGCGAGACAACGCCTTACGGGTTCGGGTTGTCCAATTCCGAAGTGCGCGGGCATAAAAGCATTGGCCATGGCGGCGGCATCTACGGTTATCTCACGAGCACTATCTATGTTCCAGAAGAGGACTTGTTCGTCGCTGTTATTGTCAATTCCGACAGGCCAGCGACGTCGCCGGGGCTTGCAGGACAGCGCCTCACCGCCCTCGCGCTCGGCGATCCCTATCCTGTCTTCACCGCGGTGGAGGTTGATCCCGAAACGCTAGAGCCGCTTTTGGGCGTCTATCGAAAGGACGAGACAACCGCCAATACGTTCTATTCGAAAGACGGCAAATTATTTTGCAGCATGGGCCGGAGAGACCTCGAAGTGCTGCCGGCCGGCGATGACGTATTCTTTGTCAAAAACAACCTCACATGGTTCAAAATCGTGAGGGCCGAGGATGGAGCGCACGTCATGGAATTTCATTCCAACGGCGACGATGAAGCCCAACTCCTGACATGGGAAGGGCCGCCGCCCGCAGAAGAAGACACGCCCTAATCGGCGCAGGAAGACGGCGGGCTGGCAACTGGCCCGCTGTCTCTCAGGCCGAACTAGTTGTTCTTAAATTAAAAAAAGGCGCGCCGGCGCATGTGAAAGGGGGAAGTGGGTAGTTTGAAAGCAATGCTTATAACTTTGACGCCTGCTTGCTTTTCTTTTTGTCTATCAACACATCCTGCTGCCATTTGCCGGGTTTCTTATCGGTGCGATGAACGCAGCCTGCCCAACAGCATGGGCGTTTTTGCCCATTGAGGAGTTCCTCAACAGTCCGCTTGATCCGCTTTGAGCGCGTCTTTTCTTGTTTGGCGTCCTCAACCCAACAAATAAATTCATTTCTGGCGATCGGCGTCAGGTTTTCCCAGAGGTTCGTAATTTCTTTTGTCTCGGTCAGCGCATTGACCAGGTCAGCAGGAAGTTCGTGTACCAGACCGCCTGAAATTTTCTTTTTCATATATACCGACTATCAATTATGCCGCGCCTCGTAAAATCTCGCTTACGCCAAGGAGGAGGCGGGAGATGGCGCGAAAGACTTGTCCGGTTTGCCATGGCGCGGCTATGTGCCGGGGCGTCTTCAGCCTTATCATCAGGTTGATCATCGCGATAATGGCGAAGGTTGGTTTTCAACAATGCACGTACAATACGGTCGGACAATTTCGCTGATAGAACGCCCGAATCGCTGCCAAGTAATCGTATTCAGAATGTTCGCCATTGAGAAGGGTTAACTATGGACACTACACTGCGCTGGGTCGCCACGTCCCTTCTCATCCTGATCACCCTTGCATTTATTCATCTTGGGCTTGCCGTGCTCTCGGGCCAGGCAAATTTTCTGTTCGAGACGTTACTCAATACGACCTGGCCCCCCGATGACCACAGCGAAGCCATCCTCCCTGAATCGGAAACCCGCGAGCAGCTTGCCTTTAGCATTATCAATTACGGCGTCACGGCGCTTGGCACAGCTTGGGTCGCCTGTTTTGCTTATCTCATGGTGATGCGCAATCAACAACGTCAGGCGGCGCAACAACTTTCCCTTGAACGGCTTCAGTTGACGGCTGACCTGGACGAAAAAATTCTCCAGATTCTCGACAGTGACAGTGTCCATGAGATCGATTCACAGGGAAAGGTCTTGCGCACAAAACTTCTTTCCGCTTGTGATCGGAATACAGTGTGGCGGGATGGAACCAATCGCGAATGGAATTACCGTGATGGTGAACGGACGGTTCTGTTTGTCGAGTCATCGAAGTCAGTAAGCGTAGACGCTGAAGTCAGCCTCACCGCACTTCACCGTTACCTCGGATGGATTCGCCGTATTGTGCGGGCAATGGAAACGCACGTTCTTCTCGACAAAGACGTTCTTTTATTCTGGCGATGGGTTGTGATTGGATGCTATCGTAATCGATATCCTTTTCTTTGCGCCATATTCTTTAAAGACGATCTCAAAGACTTTGTGCGCCTGACAGAGAAAATTGTTCTCACCAGCGAAAAAATCGGATCCGGAAAAGATTTTGCGGTGTATTTAAAATCTGTTGGCGATCCAACCCTTATCGAGGAGCTTTGCGAAGAAGCGCAGGCGATCATTGCGGCTTCGAAACCCAATGTCTCCGCAGAGACGCCGAGCAGCGAAAAGTAATTTATTCGCATCTGTGGCGTAATTAATGAAATGTTTTTAGCTGAAAATGGCGCACCCGTGAGGATTCGAACCTCAGACCCCCAGATTCGTAGTCTGGTGCTCTATCCAGCTGAGCTACGGGTGCTCGCCGGCCGCCAAGGCGGCGCGGAAGCGCGGGTTTAACCTCAACACGGGCGCAAATGCAAGCGCCCCGGGGCGATCTCCTGGTCTTTCCCTCAGGCGGCTGATTTGCGGCAGTTTTCAGCCGCTCCCGAGCGGCTGGCGCGGGCGGCCAAGGCCGGCTCGTCGCCGATGCGCTGGAAGATTGGGGTCGAAAGGCCGCGCATCCTCGCGTAAGAATGTTGCGGTAGCGAAGACGAGACAGGCGGGGCCACGATGACAATCGGCATGAAACGGGTTTTGACGACGGCGGCGGTGATCCTGGCGGGAGCGCTGGCGGCCGCTTGCGGCCGGGAGGGCGCGGACGCCCCCCGGGAAAGCGCGGCGGCGCCGGAGGCCGGAGCGGAGAGCGCCGCCGCGCCGGACGCCCCGGCCGGGACGGGCCGCTGGTTCATCGCGGCCGCCAATCCTTATGCGGCGGAGGCTGGCGCCGAGATCCTCAGGAAAGGCGGCTCGGCGGCGGATGCGGCGATTGCCACCCAGACGGTGCTGGGGCTTGTGGAACCGCAATCTTCCGGCCTCGGCGGCGGCGCCTTTATGCTTCATTATGATGCGGAAACCGACACGCTCGAGACCTATAGCGGCCGCGAGACCGCGCCGGCTTCCGCGACGCCGGAGCGCTTTCTCAAGGAGGACGGAACCCCCATGGGGTTTTACGACGCCGTGGTCGGCGGTCTTTCCGTCGGCGTGCCGGGGGCGGTGCGCATGCTGGAAATGGCCCATGAGGCGCATGGCGAGCTTGCCTGGGCGGAAAATTTCGAAACGGCGATTGCGCTTTCTGAAAACGGTTTTGAAGTGTCCCCGCGGCTCAACGATCTCCTGCAACGCATTCCGCGTCTGAAGCAGCTGCCCGCGGCGGCGGCCTATTTCTATGACGAAGACGGCGCGCCCTGGCCGGTCGGTCATGTGCTGAAAAACCCCGCCTACGCCGAAACCCTGAAAACCGTCGCTGAGGGCGGCGCCGAAGCGTTCTATGAAGGGCCCATCGCTGAGGCGATCGTCGACGCGGTGAATGGCGCGCCGAACCCCGGCGGCATGACGCTAGAAGATCTGAAAGCCTACACGGCGGAGAAGCTTGACCCGGTGTGCGGGCCGTATCGCGCCTATCAGGTGTGCTCCATGGCGCCGCCGAGCTCCGGCGGCGTGACGCTGTTGCAGATCCTTGCGCTTCTCGAGCCGTTTGACATGGCTGGCGCGGGCGCCGGGTCCGTCGAGGCGCTGCATCTTCTGTTTGAGGCCTCGCGCCTCGCTTATGCGGACCGCAATGAATATCTCGCCGACAATGAACACCTGTCGGAAGAAGGGCTGTCGCCGGAAGCGGTGATCGCCGGGCTTTTGAACCCGGCCTATCTGGAAGCGCGCGCGGCGCTGATCGACAAGGCGATGGCGGCGGAAAGCGTCGAGGCGGGCGACCCTTCCGCTTATGATATCGAAGACGGCGCCGGCAAGTGGAAACGTTACGGCGCCGACGCCTCGCCGGAGCCGCCCTCGACCAGCCATTTCGTCATCGTCGACGCGAAGGGCAATGTGGTCTCGATGACGACGACGGTCGAGTTCGCCTTCGGCAGCCATCTGATGGCGGCGGGCATGGTGCTCAATAATCAGCTTACGGACTTTTCCTTCCTGCCGGTGCGCGACGGCAAGCCGGTCGCCAATGCGGTCGCGCCGGGCAAGCGCCCGCGCAGCTCCATGTCGCCGGCCATGGTCTTTGACGGCGACGGCGAGGTCTGGGCTGCGCTCGGCTCGCCGGGCGGGCCGGCGATCATCGGCTATGTGGCGAAAACCCTGATCGCGATGATCGACTGGGACATGGAGACCCAGGCGGCCATCGATTATCCGAACGCCGTTTATCCGCGCGGCGCCCCGCTGCTGGAGGAAGAGGGCTTCGATTCGCAGATCGTCGAAGCCCTGAAGGCCATGGGACACCCGGTTGAGGTTCGCGGTCTCAACAGCGGCGTCCATGCGTTCAAGCGCTTGCCGGACGGCTCTTTCGAGGGCGGCGCCGATCCGCGCCGGGAAGGCGTCTGGCGGACCGGCGAGGTGGATACGGAATAGCTAGCCTTCCTGAGGCAGGCGCAGGCGAAAGGCTGCGCCGTCTTCATCGCTTTTATGAAGCGTCAGCGCGCCGCCATGAGCGCGCGCGATTTCCGCGGCGATGGCGACGCCGAGGCCGGAGCCGCCGGGCTTTTGCGAGCCTTTGAACGGCTCGAACAGATCCTCCCTGGCGTGATCGGGAAGGCCGGGGCCTGTGTCCGCGATGGTGATCAGGACATAGCGGCCGTCGATTTCGACATCGATGCTGACCTTGCCGATCGCGTCCGCTCCGTTCTGTTGGACCCCGCCGGTCATCGCTTCGGTGGCGTTGCGCACCAGGTTGAACAGCGTGCGATAAAGATGCGTGCGGTCGGCGATGACGACCAGATCGTCCGGCGTATTGTTCTCCGGCGTGATCCCCATGGCCGCTGTGTCCTCGAAGACTTCCTCTACGAGCTCGCGCAAGGGAATGGGCGATTTGTCGAGCATCCGCGTTTCCATCCGGCCATAGGTCAGCGTATCGCGGCTGAGGCCGATGGCGCGGTCGAGCGCCGAGATGAGTTTCGGCGCCAGCTTCCGGACGCTCGGGTCGTCGGATTTGGCGAGCCTGTCGGACATCAGCTGCGCCGAGGCGAGAATGTTTCTGAGATCATGGCTGATCTTGGAAATGCCGGCCCCGAGCGCGGCGAGGCGGCGCCGCTCCCCTAGAAGGCCGCGCACGCTCTTTTCCATGGCGGCGAGGCTTTCCTCCGCCGCGCCGATTTCATCGCCGCGGCCCGACGGCGTCAGGATGCCTTGAGCGTTTTCGGGATCGGCGTCGAAGGCGGTGATGTTGGCGGTGAGGCGTTTCACCGGCCAGACGATCATGCGGTTGAGCGTCCAGTAGACGAAGCCTGCCGTCAGCGTCGAAATGATAAGCGACAGAAGAAAGATGTTGCGGGCATAGGAAAGAAGGTCTTCGCGCAGCGCCTGTTGCGAGACGATGATGTCGACGGTCTGGCTGGGCGCGAATTGCGGCGCGCCGGTCGCCTGAATGAGATGATCGCCGTCCGACAGCATGGTGCCCCAGGCGTTGGCGATGAGGTCGAACCAGTTTTCTCCGGTGAGGTCCACGGTCACGATGTCCGGCGCGCCGTGCGGATTGATTTCAGGCGCGAGGATCAGCATGCGCATGTCTTCCCGGTTTATCGTGACGCCGAGAATGTTCGCCGTATTAAAAAGCTGGCGCACCAGCGTTTCGTCCGCCGCCGCTTCGCGCGGGCCCTCCAGCGCAAGACTCGCCAGATAGGCTTCTTCGAAGCGAAGATTGAACCAGTCCTGCCTTTGTTTGGCGATGGAGGGAACGAGCACGACGAATTCCGCCACGAACACGAAAACGATCGTCAGCAGCAGGAGTTTGGTGGACAGCGATCGTTTGGCGGCAGCGGACATGAGGCTCTAATCGAAGATCGAAAGAAGAGAGATAAGCCTTCGTGCGCCCGGCGAAAAGAGTTTCTCGCCATACCAGTCCCCGGCGGCGCGCTTGCTGGCCTCGCCGCGCGTGGGATAAGGCGCTATCATGGCCGTGAAATCGCGGATTTTGAGCTTCGAGGACAGGGCGAGAATCCAGGGCTGGAGAAGGTCCCCGGCGTTGTCGCCCACGATGCTCGCCCCCAGGATGCGGCCCTTTTTGTCGGTCACGACTTTGACGAAGCCTTCCGTGTCGCGCTCGGCTTCGGCGCGGTCGTTTTTCGTGAAGGGCCAGCGGGCGACCCTGATTTCGCCATGGCGCTCGCGCGCTTCCTGCTCCGTGAGGCCCACATGGGCGAGTTCGGGATCGCAATAGGTGACGCGGGGAGCGAGGTGCTCGGCGTTCTTCGCGGGCATCTTGAAGAGAATATTCCGGATCAGAACCGAGGCGTGATAGCCGGCCACATGCGTGAACTGGCGCCCGCCGGCGACATCGCCCGCCCCATAGATGCGTTTGTTCGTGGTTCTGAGGCGGCTGTCGGTTTTTAGGCCCTTTTCGTCATAGGCGACATTCGCTGCTTCGAGATTCAATCCTGCGACGACCGGCTTTCGGCCGACGGCGGTCAGGAGATGCGAGCCTTCTATCGCGCGCGCGCCGAGGGAGACGCTGATCCCGTTCTCCGTCTTTGCTATTTTTTCCGCTTTGGCGTCTTCGATAATCTCGACGCCTTCGCGCACAAACCGCGCGCGCAAGACCTCGACGAGTTCGGGATCTTCGCGGCTCAGAATTCGTCCGCCCTCGATGATCGTCACTCTTGCGCCGAGGCGGGCATGGGCCTGCGCCATTTCAACGCCGATGGGGCCGCCGCCAATGACAATGAGATGACCGGGGCGTTGGCGGTTCTCGAAAATGGTTTCGTTGGTGAAGTAGGGAACGGTTTCGAGGCCAGCGATGGGCGGGATGAAGGGCTGCGATCCTGTAGCGATGACGAAATGCTTCGCCTTGACGATGGCGTCGCCGGCTTTGACTTCGCGCGGGCCGGTGAAGGAGGCGTGCTCTCTCAGGACCGTCACGCCGAGGCCCTCGAAACGCTCCTGGCTGTCGATGGGGGCGATGGCGTCGATGACGCCGTGAACATGCTCCATAATGGCGGCGAAATCGATCGCGGGCTCGACGCTGGCGATGCCGAATTTTTCCGCCTCGCGCATGTCTTGTGCGCGCGCGCCCGCGGCGATCAGCGCCTTTGACGGCACGCAGCCGGTATTGAGGCAGTCGCCGCCCATGGCGCCGCGTTCGATAAGCACGACATTACGCCCGAGCATGGCGGCGCCCGCCGCGACCGAAAGTCCGCCGGAGCCTGCGCCGATGATGCAGAGATCGGCCTTGATGGTCCGTGTCATGATTGTTCCGTTTTCGGGTGGGCTTTACGTTTCAGAAAAATGGGGATCAGCGCCAGCACGATGAGGCCGATGATCGGCGTCAGGACTTCCGGTTTCAAAAGAACGCCGGAGAGGGAGATGTCCTTGCCGGCGTCAAGCGTCGCGCCGGCGCCGGCGCCGATGCTCGCATAGACGAAAGAGCCGGGAATGATTCCGAAAAACGTGCCGACGAGGAAATTGCGCAAGGAAACGCCCATGAGGCCTGCCGCGATGTTCACCGCCCAGAAGGGAAAGACCGGCGCCAGGCGCAGGACGAACATGTAGGAAAGCTCGCCCTTGCGGAAACCCTCTTCCATGCGTTTTGCGAACCCGCCGGCGCGTTGCGACAGAACATCGCCGAGCGCGGTCTTTGCGGCGAGGAAGACGATGGTCGCGCCGAGGGTCGCGGCGACGACGATCAGCGGCGCGCCGGGCCACAGGCCGAAAAGAAAGCCGCCGAAGATGGTGAGGATCGAGGCGCCGGGAAAAGAGATCGCCACCGCCGCCGCATAGGCTGCGACAAAAATCGCCATGGTCTGGAACGGGTTAGCTTCAACCAAGCCGCGCAGGGCCTCTCGGTTGTCCCTCAGCGCTTCGAGCGTGAAATAGCGCTGAAGCCCGAGGGCGAAAAACAGGGCGAGGGCGGCGGCGATGATCGCCAGCGGGGCGAGGCGCTTCATCAGGCTGCGGGCGGGGAGGGTCTCGGACATGAGCGCCTTTTCACGGGGAAAAATGGGGATGGACCTTCGACGGGCGGCAGGAGTGGACTATAGACCGGCTTCGCCCGTCTCGCGGCCCTTTTTCTAGCGAAGCCGGGGGCGATTGCGACTCACGATCGCCAGAGCGCCGGTCACAAGCCCGGGAACGCCGCCGGGAAAGGGGCGGAACCGGCCTCGCGGCGCCGGAATCGCTGAAATCGGCGGGAAAGCCGTATAATCGGGCCTCTCCCGGTGTTGACGGCGGGCCGCCGCCGGTCTATTTCCCCGCCTCTTGTTTGACTGCGAATAGGCGGCGCGCGCCGCGATTCCACCCGTCTTGAGGACTTGAACGATGAAACGGACCTTTCAACCGAGCCGGCTGAAGCGCAAGCGCCGCCATGGCTTCCGCGCGCGCAAGGCGACCAAGGGCGGCCGCAAGGTGCTGGCTGCGCGCCGCGCTAAGGGCCGCAAGCGGCTCTCCGCTTAGACGCTGGCCAGAAACTTACAACCGAATCAACCAGATAGCGCTTCCGGCGCGAGAATTCCCATGGGCGTCATCAAAAAACGCCGGGATTTCCTGGCGATGCGCGCCGCCGCCAAGGCGCATGCCTCCTCATTTTTGATGCTCGCCCGGGAAAACCCGGAAAACGGCCCCGAAAGCCGGCTCGGCCTTACCGTCACCAAGAAACTGGGCGGCGCAGTGGTCCGCAACCGCATCCGCCGGCGCCTCCGGGCCGCGGCGCGAGAGGTTTTTCCGCTTCATGCCGCGCCCGGAACCGACTACGTCCTGGTGGCGCGAAAGGCGGCGTATGAGCGCAATTACGACGCCCTGCTTGACGATATGAAGCGCGCCCTTTTAAGGCTCTCGCCCAACACTACATAACAGCGAATGGCGCGGGGCGAGGGCGCTCGCGGGCTTTCAGCAATTCATCGGGATTTTTCATGGACCGCAACGTAATCTTGGCGATTGTCCTCTCAATGGGCGTGTTTCTCGCCTGGGATTATTTCATCCTTTCGCCCCAGCGCGACGCCCAGCGCGAGATGCAGGCCGAGCAGGCCGCCCAGCAGGCGAGTGAAGAAACGGCGGATCCCGGCAGCGAGATCGGCGGCGGCCTGATTGGCGGCCAGTCTGAATTGACGGTCGATGAAGCGCTGGCCAATTCGCCGGCGCGCCTGCCGATCAAGACCGACACGCTTGACGGATCGATCAATCTCAAGGGCGGGCGCCTCGATGATCTGAGATTGCTCCAGTATCACCAGACCGTCGACGACACGAGCCCTGTCATCCGCCTGTTGAGCCCGGAAGAAACCGAACACGGCCATTTCGTTCAGCAGGGCTGGGCCATGGGCGGCGACAATGGCGCGCGCGCTTTATGGTCCGCGCCCGAGGGCGCCGTCCTGACGCCGTCGACGCCGGTGACCCTGACGCGCGAGGCGGAAGGGATGACTTTCGAAAAGACATATTCTGTGGACGACCAGTATATGTTCACGGTCACCCAGAAGGTGACGAACACAAATGGCGAGCCGGTGTCGCTGCGCGCCTTCGCCACGGTCACCCAGCGCAACATTCCCGAGGAATACCGCAACTTCATGATCCTTCATGAAGGCCCGCTCGGCGTTATCGGAACGAAGCTGTTCGAGCGCAAATACAACAAGCTGAAAAAGAACAAGAACGCCAAGATCGAAGAGTCAGGCGTCGGCGGCTGGGTCGGCATCACCAACAAAAACTGGCTCGCCGCGGTGGTCCCGCCCGCCGAGCAGGAAATCAACGCGCTCCTCACCAATCGCGGCACCTCGGAGCAGCCGATTTTCGAAGCGTTTTACGTGACGCCCGCCATGACCCTCGCGCCGGGGGAAAGCCACGCCTTTCAGTCTTATGTCTTCGGCGGGCCGAAAGACGTCGACATCCTGCAATCCTATGAGGCGCAGCCCGAAGACGGCGGTCTCGGGGCCTACGACTTCGACAAGGCGGTCGACTGGGGCCATCTTTTCTTCCTGACCCGGCCGATCTTCTACACGCTCAACTTCTTCGGCGACACCATCGGCAATTTCGGCGTCGCCATTCTTCTTCTGACGCTGATCATCAAGCTCATTTTGTTCCCGCTGGCGAACAAGGGCTATGAGTCGATGTCGAAGATGAAAAAGCTTCAGCCGGAAATCAAAAAGCTTCAGGAGCGCTATGCAGACGACAAGATGAAGCTTCAGCAGGAGATGATGGCCCTCTACAAGAAAGAGAGCCTCAACCCTCTGGCGGGCTGTTTGCCGATCCTGTTGCAGATGCCGATTTTCTACGCGCTCTATAAAACGCTGTTCGTCACCATCGAGCTGCGCCACCAGCCCTTCCTTTACATCAATGATCTCTCGGCGCCGGACCCGACGACGATTTTCAATCTTTTCGGCCTCCTGCCTTTCGATCCGACCCTGTTGCCGATTGTCGGCGGACTGTTGGGCATCGGCTTTCTGCCGCTCTTGATGGGCGTCGCCATGTGGTTCCAGACGAAGCTGAACCCGCCGCCGGCGGACCCGGTTCAGGCGCAGATTTTCGCGCTCATGCCTTTCGTCTTCGTCTTTATCTTCGCGCCCTTCGCGGCGGGCCTCGTGCTGTACTGGTTCTGGAACACGACGCTCGGCATTCTCCAGCAATGGTACATCATGAAGAAAAACGGCGTGAAGGTTGAACTCGGCCAGCGGCTCAAACTGCCCTGGGCGAAGAAAGACGCCGCCGCCGGCGACGCGAACGCGAAGTGACGCAAGGCGACGGGTTCACCCCTGACGAAATAGAGGCCGGCCGGCTCCTGTTTGCGCGGCCGGCCGTTTTCATGCTCGGGGTCGTCGATCTCGACAGCCTGCCCGATGAAGGACCGGCCGAAGTCGCCTTCGCCGGCCGCTCCAATGTGGGCAAGTCGACGCTCCTGAACGCCCTTGTGGGCCAGAACGGGCTGGCGCGCGCTTCCAACACGCCGGGGCGCACCCGCGAGCTCAACTATTTCGACATTGAAGGCCGCCTGCGCCTCGTCGACCTGCCGGGCTATGGCTATGCGAAAGCGCCGCGCAAGGATGTGGAGCAATGGACGGCGCTGACCCGGGATTTCCTGCGCGGGCGTTCGGTCCTGCGCCGCGTTTGCCTGTTGGTGGATTCGCGCCACGGGCTGAAAGCCGTCGATCTGGAAGTGATGAGCCTGCTCGACGAATCGGCGGTGAATTACCAGATCGTTCTCACCAAGACCGACAAGATCAAGCCGACGGCGCTCGAGCATCTGATTGAGGCGACGGCGAAGCAGATCGCGAGACGCCCGGCGGCGCATCCGCTCATCCGCGCCACATCCGCCGAAAAGGGCGACGGCATCGATCTCTTGCGCGCCGAACTTGCCGCGCTCGCGCTTCAGTAATCAAGCTGTCTGGGTGTCATCACCGGGCTTGTCCCGGTGATCCAGAATTGCATCACCATGTACGCCGTGCTGGATTGCCGGGACAAGCCCGGCAATGACACATCCGGAGAAGCAGACAAGATCATGATGACCTTGGAAACCGCAGTAAGTTTTTATTAACCTTCTCCGGCGTGTGATGGCTTTGATGGACCAAACCCATGCCAACCGTGAAAGATCGCTCAGCACTTGGCGCGAGGCGTTCGCGCGCCATCTGAAATCGGAAAAACGGGCGAGCGCCTATACGCAGCGCAATTACGGCGCGACGCTGGAGCGCTTCGACGTCTTCCTGCGGGGCCATCTGGGCGGGGCCGCGACGCTTGATCATCTCGCTGCGCTCGAAACGAAAGACTTTCGCGCCTTTCTCGCCGAACGCCGCAATGAGGGGCTGTCTCCGCCGTCGCTGAAGCTCGAGCTTTCAGCGATCAAGACCTTTTACAAATTTCTCCAAAAGCGCGCCCATATCGACAATGACGCCATCGCCGTGATGCGTGGGCCGAAAGCGAAAGAACGCCTGCCGCGTCCGGTGAACGAGGCGGACGCCGAAGCGCTTATCGAAGCGGCGGCGACCATGAAAACGTCGGCGCGCAAGGAAACCTGGGAGCAGGCGCGCGACGCGGCGCTGATCACCTTGCTTTACGGGGCGGGCCTCCGGATTTCCGAAGCGCTCTCCTTGCGCTGGGGGGATGCGCCGCTCGGCGAAACCCTGCGCATCAAGGGCAAGGGCGCCAAGACGAGGCAGGCGCCTGTCGTGCCCGCCATACGTGACGCGGTGGAGGCCTACACAAAGCTTTGCCCTTATGGCGGAGAGGCGGACGCCCCGCTGTTCTTTTCAACCCGCGGCAAGCCTTTGAGCGCAACGCTCGCCCAGCGCACCATGGCGAAGCTGCGCGCCGCGCTTGGCCTGCCGGACTCGGCGACACCGCATGCGCTGCGCCACGCTTTCGCGACGCATCTTTTATCGGCGGGCGGTGATTTGCGCGCGATCCAGGAACTGCTCGGCCATTCCTCGCTCGCCGCGACCCAGCGCTACACGAAGATCGACCGCGAAAATCTCATCCGCGCTTACGACAAGGCGCATCCGCGCGCCTGATCAGACCCCGTATTTCGCCTTGTAGGTTTTCACGTCGCGCCTCAGCTCCGGCAACAGGATGTAAAGCGCGATGATGTTCGGGATGCACATGCCGAACAGCATGGAGTCGATGAAATCGATGATCGAGGACAGCGACACCGCGGCGCCCGTGGAGAGAACGAGGCAGAGCGAGATCTTGAACAGGACGTCCACCTTCTTGGTGTCGCCGAAAAGATAGGCGGCGGCCTGCGCCCCGTAAAACGCCCAGCTGACAAGCGTTGTAAAGGCGAAGAGAACCGACGCGACGAGCAGGATATAGGGGAACCAGCCGAAAGCGCTGGCATAGGCCGCTGAGGTGATCTCGATGCCGACGGCGTTCTCGGCGTAGAGATAAGGCTCGTAAGCGCCGGTGACGATAACGACGAGGGCGGTGATGAGGCACACGACAATCGTGTCGATAAAGGGTTCCAGCAGCGCCACATAGCCTTCGGTAAGAGGCTCGTTGGTCTTGACCGCGGAGTGCGCGATCGCCGCCGAGCCGACGCCGGCTTCGTTGGAGTATGTCGCGCGCCGGACGCCGTTGATCAGCGCCCCGACCAGTCCGCCGCCCGCCGCGTCGAGCCCGAAAGCGCTCTGGAAGATGGTCGAGAAGGCGGCGGGCACATGGTCGATATTCATGAAGATGATGATCAGTCCCGCGCCGAGATAGATCGCGCCCATGAACGGCACGAGAAGGCCCGTCACTTTTCCGATGCGTTTGATGCCGCCGAGCACAACATAAGCGACGCCTGCGGACATGATGATCCCGAAGGTGACGGGAATGTCGATGCCGGTGACATTGGCGAACTGCGCGTGAGACTGGTTCACCTGCAACAGGCTGATCGATCCGCCCACGGCCATGATTGCGAAAAAGATCGCCGCCGCCTTGCCCAGCGTCTTCATGCCGAGGCGGCGGAATGCGTCTTCGATGTAAAACATCGGCCCGCCGAGCGTCGATCCGTCGGGCCGCACCTTGCGGTATTTAACGGCCAGCGCGCATTCCGCGAATTTCGAAGACATGCCGAAAAAGCCGGCGACGACCATCCAGAAAACGGCGCCTGGCCCGCCAAGCGCGATGGCGACGGGCACAGAGGCGATATTGCCAAGACCGACCGTGCCGGAAAGGGCGGAAGAGAGCGCCTGAAAATGCGAGATCTCGCCATGGGCGCCCTGCTGGTCCCGGGGATTGAGGACGAGCGACCAGGCGTGGCGGAAGCCGCTGAGATTGATGAAGCCGAAAGAGACGGTGAGGATGAACGCCGCCGCCATAAGCCAGATCACCACCAGCGGCAGCGAGACACCGAAAAAGTCGATGGAATAAAAGATGATCGAAGAAACGAAATCGCTGACCGGCGAGAGCGCATTGTCGATGCGGTCAGCCAGGCTGATCTGGGCGTCGGCCATGAAGAACCCCCGTCAGGCCGCGCGCTGCGGCGTCGTAAACGCCGCAGTCTAGCAAGATCGTTTCTATTGTCACTTCCGGCGGATCGGAGCCTTAAAGGCCGGCGAGCGCCTGATCGAGATCGCGCTTCAGATCCTCGATATCCTCAACGCCAACGGAAAGCCGCACCAGCGAATCGTCGAGCCCCATCTCCTTGCGCCGCTCCGGCGGGATCGAGGCGTGGGTCATGATGCCCGGATGCTCAACAAGGCTCTCGACGCCGCCAAGGCTCTCGGCAAGCGTGAAAAGCTCCACCCGTTCCAGCATGGTTTTCGCCGCGTCGAGCCCGCCCTTGACGAAAATCGTCACCATGCCGCCGAAAGCGCTCATCTGGCGTTTGGCGATGGCGTGTCCCGGATGGGATGCGAGCCCCGGATAGGTGACGCGGTCGATGGCGGGATGGCTCTCCAGCCATTCGGCAAGCGACAGCGCATTGGAGGAGGAGCGCTCGAGCCGTAGCGCCAGGGTTTTCAATCCGCGAAGCGCGAGGAAGGAATCGAACGGGCCCTGAATGGCGCCCACGGAATTTTGCAGGAAAGCAATACGGTCGCCGAGTTCCTTGTCGTCAACGACGAGAACGCCGCCGATGACGTCGGAATGCCCCCCGAGATATTTCGTCGCCGAATGCATGACGATATCCGCGCCGAGATCGAGCGGGCGCTGGCAATAGGGCGAAGCGAAGGTGTTGTCGCAGCCGACGGCCACGCCATGCTTTTTCGCGATCTTGGCAATCGCTTCGATATCGACGACTTTCAAAAGCGGATTGGTGGGCGTTTCGATCCAGACGAGTTTCGTTTCCGGCGTGATCGAAGCTTCGAATTTCTCCGGGTCCGTCAGATCCACATAAGAAAACGACAGATTGGCCGACTCGCGTCGCACGCGCTCGAACAAACGGAAAGTGCCGCCATAAACGTCATCCATGGCGATGACATGCGCGCCCGCCGGGAAAAGCTCGAGCATGGTGGAGATCGCCGCCATGCCCGAGGCGAAAGCAAAGCCGCGCGAGCCGTTTTCAAGATCGGCGATGCAGCGCTCATAAGCGGCGCGCGTCGGGTTCGTCCCGCGCGCATAGACGAAGCCCTTATGCACCCCCGGGCTTTCCTGAGCGTAGGTCGAGGTCTGGTAGATCGGCTGCATCACAGCGCCCGTTGTCGGATCGTGGCGCTGGCCCGCATGGATGACGCGGGTTGCGAAAGCGGGGCGGTTATTTCCATCTTTGGTCATGAAAACCTCTGGTCCGTTTGGCCAAGCCATACAGCGTTGTCCGCGCCATATCCACCATACGCAATGATAATGCGCAGACCCGCTGCGATCAGGAAAGCCGGGCGCGAATCCACTTCAGCGCGCCGTCTTTCAGTCCCTTGAATTTCGGCGCCCGATCCAGCGGCGCCACGAGCAGCGGCGCGTCCTTCGGCAGATAGCCTTTGATCCGATGATAGAGCCGCGAGCGGGTCTCGTCGCTTTCGATGAAAAAGAGCTCGTCTGACAGCCGTTTCGCGACGGTCTCTTCCTTGAACGCGGTCATGTCTGCTTTATCGGCCTCGAAATAGGCCAGAAAAATGCTCATTGGCTCGATCCTCCTTGCAGAGAAAACGAACCTGGCGTGGTTGAGTTCCGCCTGTGAAAACCGCTCTTAAGACTGGCGCTTGAGCTGCACCAGCGTCTGGTCCAGCGCCTGGAGAAAGCGTGAGCGGTCGGCCTTCTGGAACGGGGGCGGGCCGCCGCCGGCCCCCTCGGCGCCGGCGCGCAAATCCGCCATCAGGGCGCGCGCCGCAATGGCCCCGCCGATGGAATCCTTGGTGAAGGGCTCGCCGCGCGGGTTCAGAACGGCGGCGTCTTTCTTGAGACAGCGTTCCGCGAGGAGGATGTCGGCAGTGACGACGACGGCGAGGGGATGGGCGAGCTCCGCCACATGATCGTCGGCGGCGTCATAGCCGTCGGTCACCGTCACACGGCGAATCAGCTCGTGCCTGGGCACGCGGATCGGCTGATTGGCGACGACCGTGACCGGCGTCTCGTAGCGGAAGGCGACCTTGTAGATCTCTTCCTTGACCGGACAGGCGTCGGCGTCGACCAGGATTTCAACGGAATGGCTCATCGCCCGCTTTCGTGCCCGGAATGGCCGCGCCGGTCAACGCGCGGGGAGGGCCGCAGGAGGGGGGCGCTAGTCGGCAGCGCGCCAATAGGCGATCCAGCGTTTGGCGAGGGCCTTAGGCTTTTCGGCGCACAGCGCCGCGCCTTTTTCAAAGGCTTTCGCCGCGAGCGCGTCCCGGCGGGCTTTCAACAGTCCCATGAACAATTCCCCCGCCGCGCCCTCGGCTTTCAGCGCGCCGCTTTCAATTTCGTCTTCGAAGACCACAAGGTCGTGATGGTCGCCGAGACTATCCGACAAAGCGTCCGCGGCTTCGGCTTCTGCCTGCATCAGGGGCGGCCAGGCGCGCTTTAAAAGCCGGGCGTGATACCAATGATATTTGACCCGTTTGCGCCAGTCATGCAGCGCTTCGCCGCTGCGCTTATCTTGGGCGTTTTCCATCGCCTTGACGGCGCGGGCGTAGGTTTTTTTCACCCCGCCTTCCACGGCGTCGGCGCCGTCGCCATCAATGGACCAGCTTTCGGCGCGCTTGCGCGCGGCGAGCATGGCGTCGCGAAACTGCGTCAGCGCTTCGCTCACGGCTTCGTCGTCGAGATTTTCGCGGCGCTCTTCCAGTTGCCGTCGGATCGGCGCGAGCGCGCTCATATCGAGCTCGCCATCGAAATGGCCGGCGATGCGGTCGAAGGCCTCGATCATCGCGGTTCTGTCGCGCGCATCGGAAAGCAGCCGCGCCGCATCGCGGAACGCAGCGTTCTCCTGCGAGTAAGCAGAAAAGCCGGGGCGCACGAGCCGGATAAGGCCGCGCAGTTTCTTGCAACGCTTGCGCGCCTGATGGATGGCCTCCGCGCGCTCAAGCGTGGCGAGTTCCTTGACCGCCTTGTCGATCTGAGAGCAGGCGATGCGCCGCAGTCCCTTTTCGAAAGACGCGTCGGCATGTTTGAACGAGTAGGCCATAAGATAAGAATGCCTGAAGCGGCCCTGCGGTTCCAGGCTCTCGGGATTAGCTTAAAACCTCGTCCTGCACGTCTTTCGACCAGCCCACAAAGACTTGCGTGGGGCCATTTTGAATGATCGGACGCTTGATCAGGGTCGGGTGCTCGGCCATCAGGGCTAGGGCTTTTTTCTCCGTAACGCCGGCTTTTTGCGCGTCGTCGAGGTTGCGCCAGGTGGTGGAGGACTTGTTGAGCATTTTCTCCCAGCCGGCGGCCGCCGCCCAGTGGCCGATCTGCATTTTCGTCGGCGGCTCCTCACGCAAATCGTGGAACGCATAACGAATCTCTGCGCCTTCGAGCGCCTTTTTCACTTTCCGGCAGGTGTCGCAGTTTTTGAGGCCGTAAAGGGCGAGCGCCGCACTCATTATAGGTTTCCTTTTGTCGTTTAGCGTCAAACGAGATTTCTTAGGTCACGGAACGATGAATCGAGACCGGCCTGAAGTTCGGCGACCCGGTCCGCGGGCGCGAGGCGCGTCGCGGCGATGAGGTCGCTCATAGGCTCCTGGCCGCTCGGAGTCAGGGGGGTGCGCGAAAGGCCGAGCGCCGCATCGTGATCGTTGAATTTGAAGTCGCCGCCTTCGACCTTGCCCGAGAGGATAAGCCGCCCGGCCGCGACGCCGAGCGCGTCGGCGAGAATAATGCCGTGCAGGGATGAAGACAGGATCGCCGCGCATTCGGCGATCTCGCGCGCCACGGCGGGGGCGTCCTGCTGCACGTCGATGATTTTCACGTCATGAGGGGCGGCCGCCTTTATGGCCGCGACGCGCGGATCGCCCTTGTCGTGAAAATGCGGAATAAGCCCCAGCGCATAGCGCGGCGAGGCGAGACGCTTCGTCCATTTCGACATCAGGAGGCCGGGATCGCCGAGCAGGGTGATCGCCGGCGCGCCGATGGCCTCCCGGGTGAAGGGGCCGCGAAGCCCGGCGATGCGCGCCTTCGGGAAGCGGACCTGATGCTTGTCGGAAACGAGACCCGAGCCGAGAATGAGTCCGGAGAAATCTTCCGGCGTCATGTGGAGGATGCTGCCGGTGGAGACCACCTGAGCTTCTTTCGCCGACGCATAGATCGGCGTTACGCCATAGCGCTCGAAGAGATAGGGCGAGATCAGATCGCCGAAATTCTTGACGCCGCTCCACCAGAAGACGCTGACGCCATTGCCCTGAATTGCCGCGCGCGCCTTGCGCGCGAGTTTGGCGGCCTTGCGGGTCAGCTTGTATGCGGCGTCGTCAGCCATGAAGGTCCGTGGAAAAAGAGCGGGCGGGCGGCGTTATTTCTACGCAGCGCGCGCGCCAGGCGCAACCGACGCTTTCGAGGTCGCCGAGTTAAGCCACCTGAAGCCTGAGATAGTTTAGAAGATCGCTTCTGGTGATCAGCCCTTCGAACTTGCCTTCCTTCAAGACGACTGCCACATGGCCCTTGGCGAAGATCGGCAGCAATGACTGCATGTCCTGTTTCGCCTCGACGGTCTCGACGCGATAGGTCATCGCGGATTTCACCGGGTCCTTGAACTTGTCGCGGTTTCTGACGATGGCGAAGAGGAGGTCTTCCTCGTCCAACAGGCCGACAACGCCGCCGTCATCGTCCAGCACCGGCAATTGCGAAATGTCGTAGAGCTTCATGCGGCCATAGGCCTGCATCAGCGTGTCGTCGGGCTTCACCGTGATGGTCGCGTGTTCGGAATGGCGCCGCGAGATGAGATCGGTGAGGTCGTCCTTGGGCGGGCGCTTCAGGAAACCCTGATCGTACATCCAGTAATCGTTGAACATCTTGGAGAGATATTTCTCGCCCCGGTCGCACACGAAGGCGACGACGCGTTTCTTTTCTTTCTGCGCGCGACAATATTTGAGCGCCGCAGCGAGGATCGTTCCCGAGGAGGAGCCGCCAAGAATGCCTTCTTTCTGGAGAAGCTCGCGCGCCGCCTCGAAGCTTTCCTTGTCGCTGATGTCATAGGCTTTTTTGACGTGGGAAAGGTCGGCGATGTCGGGAATGAAGTCTTCGCCGATGCCTTCGACCAACCACGATCCGACGCTGTTCGGCGGCGCGCCCTTGTTGATGAAATCCGCAAGGATCGAGCCTTGCGGGTCGGCGAGGATCATTTCGGTCTCCGGCGATTTTTCGCCGAAGAAGTGCGACAGCCCGCTGATCGTGCCGCCCGATCCGACGCCGGCGATGATTGCGTCCACCTTGCCGTCGAGCTGGCCGTAAATTTCCGGGCCGGTCATGTCTTCATGGGCCTGCGGGTTCGCTTCGTTGCAGAACTGGTTGACGTAAAAGGCGCCGGTTTCCTCAGCGAGACGCGCGGCGACGTCCTGGTAATATTCCGGGTGCCCCTTGCCGACATCGGAGCGCGTCAGGCGCACATCGGCGCCGAGCGCTTTTAAGTGGAAGATCTTCTCCTGCGCCATCTTGTCGGGTACTACGATGATGATCTTGTAGCCTTTCTGGGCGGCGACGAGCGCCAGGGCGAGGCCGGTGTTCCCCGCCGTCGCCTCGATGAGCGTTCCGCCGGGCTGAAGCTTTCCTTCCTTCTCGGCGGCCTCGATCATGGCGACGCCGATGCGGTCCTTGATGGAGCCGCCGGGATTGGAGGATTCAAGTTTCAGATAGAGCTCGCAGGGGCCGGTATCGAGTTTCGACACCTTGACCATCGGCGTCTTGCCGATGCTCTGGAGGATGTTGTCGTAAACAGGGCCGTAGGGCGTGTCGCGCATTATAGGATACCTCAATGGCTGTTCAGAGGGGCTTAACGCAAAGCCCTCCGCTCCCGCAAGGCAGGGGTATTATCGGGCGCCGGCGCGTTTTAAATCGCGAATATAAAAGCGCGCAGGATGGAGCGCTTGCAATAATGTGCTGACAGTTGGCGTGCCGGAGAGTTCGGCGGCCAGAAGCGCGGCGGCGTAGGGCGCGGTGACAAGCCCGCGCGAGCCGAGCCCTGTCAGGATGAAAAGGCCGGGCTGGAGCGCGCCGGCCGGGTACGCCTGGCGCTTGCCGGTTTTGAGCCCCTCATAAACACTCGTGTAAGCCGCCCAGTCGGGTAGCGGCCCGCAAACTGGCAGCCGGTCGGGTGTCGTGCAGCGGACGGACGCGCGCGGACGGGACGCCTCTGCGTCGAGGCTGGCGGCGAAATCGGGAAGAGCCCCCGCGACGGCGGCGATGTTCGATCCGGTCGCCTCTTTCGTGACCTGAACCCGGTCGTCCAGAGCGGCAGGCGCGTAGGTTGCGCCGATAATGGCGCCGCTCCCTCTTTCACCGAATTTCGGCGCCGGCGCGGCGTAAGGGCCGAAGGCCTGGGCGTGGTCCGGCGGCGCGGCGTCGGGAAACCAGTCGACCTGGCCCATTGACCCGGCGAGGGGCAGGGCCGCGGCTTGCGCGAAGCGCAGGGCCTCGAGGCCGTTGGCGACGACGACCGCGTCGAAGGCTTCTTGGCTACCTGCCGTCACGACGCGCCAGCCGGTTTCGGTCTCCTGAAGCGCGGTGACTTTTTCCGCGATGAGCGCGGTCTCGCCGAGAAGCGCGGCGACGAAGGCAGGCGGATCGACGACGCCGCCTTGCGGGAAAAACAGGCCTTCCTCGCGCCGCTCCATCCAGCCCTCAGGCAAGGCGCCTTGCGCCAGGAGTTTTTCCTGCCGCTCGCGCTCCTTGTCGCTTCCGGCGTGAAGGAGAACGCCGCAGGGATTGAAAACCGCCCCGCCGATCTCGCCCAGAAGCTTCACCGTATGAAGATAGGCAAGGGCGTGAAACGCGCCGGCGGACGTCTCGCCTGCATCGAGGCGCGGCATGACGAGCCCCGCCGGATTGCCCGACGCGCCGGACGCCGGCGCCGATGCTTCGTAAACGGACGGGGTAAAGCCTGCCGCCCTCAAGGCATGCGCGAGGCTCGCGCCGGCGATGCCGGCGCCGATCACCGCGATGCGCGCGCCAGGGGTCAGCGGCGCCGGGCGTGCGAACCACGGCGCGCGGCCGGTTTCGCGCGGCGGCGCATCGATGCGTCCTGCCAGCATCTGTTTTTTGCGTCCGAAGCCGGGCCGTTTTTCCCACTCGAAACCGGCGGCCTCGAGCGCGCGGCGCACCCCGCCCGCCACCGTGAAAGTCGCGAAGGTGGCGTTCGGGTTTGACAGGCGCGCCAGTTCTTTGAAGATGTCTTCCGACCACATGGCGGGGTTCTTCGCGGGAGAGAAGCCGTCGAGGAACCAGGCGTCGACGCCGCCTTCGGCTTGCGCCAGCCCTTCGCGCGCGTCGCCATAATAAAGCGTCAGGGAGACATCGCCGAATCCGACATGGTGAAAGCCCGGATGCGGCGGCGGCAGGCGCTCGCGCAAGCGCGCGGCAAGCGGTCCGAATTCCGGCCAGGCCTCATGCGCCCGGGCCATATCGTCCGCGCCTAGCGGAAACGCCTCTACGGAGAAGAAGGAGAGCCGCGCGCCCGGCGGTTTTTCCGCCTTGGTCCAGGCGTCCCAGGCGCACAGAAAATTCAGTCCGGTGCCGAAGCCGAGCTCGCCGATGGAAAAGCGCAGGCTGTTAAAGCGCGCCGGCAGGCCGTTTCCCGCGAGAAAGATGTGGCGGGTCTCCGCCGCGCCGTCGTCCGAGAAATAAACGTCTTCGAAGGCTGTCGAACGGGGCGCAAAAAAAGAGGGCGCAGTCCCGTCGCCGGGCGCGCCCCATTCGATCGCCGCTTCGTGGATATGCTTGCCGCCGCTCATGGGAGGCAAGCCTTACCGCAAGGCGGCGAAAAAGTCTTCTGGCCTTAAGCCTTCATCGAGAACGGGAAGAACTTCTCGAACGCTTTCATATTCGCGAACGGAAATTCGACCGGCGTCATGGTTTCGCGCGCGGTCTCGACCGTGGTCTCGGTCAATTCGCGGGCGCGGGCCATGCGGGTCTCGAACAGCTTCGTCCAGTAGGACTGTTGAACCGCCATCGCATCGGTCAGGCTTTTCGCCTTGCCGAGATCGGTCGCGAATTGCACGGCGCTCGACATTTCTTCCTGCGCGGCTTCCATCAGGCTGGCGTTGTTTTTCGCGGCGCAGTCCTGAACGCATTTCATGCGCGCCTGCGCGGTTTCGGCCAGCTCTTCAGCCTGTTCGCGCATCTCGTCGAAATTGCCGGAGAAAGACGACATCATCGTCTCGAACTGCTCTTTCGACTTCTCAACCCATTCGGCGCCATTGGAGAAGGACATCATGTCTTCCACGTCCGGCATCTCGACGGTTTTGGTCTGGGTCTTGGCGGCGGGGGCTTTTTTCGCCGCGGTCTTCGTCGTCGTCGCCATAAAGGCCTCCTGAATATCTCCCTGAGCACGCCACAAATGTTGCGGCGCAGCAAAAGCGGATATAGGCCTTTTTGTGCGGCGCAGCAAGGGGGCGGAAAAGCCTATTTTAGACCAAAAAGGCGAAAAATCGGATGACAATTCAATGAAAGGTTGTGCGGCGCGGCGTTGTTCGGGGGCTAGCCCTGAAGAGCCGTCAGCATGGCCGCCGAGGCGTAGCCGTCAGCGGGCAAGCCGGCCTGTTTCTGCCAGGCCCGGAGCGCCCGCTTGGTTCCGGCCCCGATGATCCCGTCCACCGGCCCCGGGTCGAAGCCCCGATCTTTCAGGGCCTGTTGCAGGGCTTTCCTTTCCGACAAGGACAGGGGCCGATCGTCTCGCGGCCAGCTCTGGGCGACCGCGCCGCTGCGCCCGGCGATCTCCTCGCTCAACAGCGAGACGGCGAGCGCGTAGGCGGTGGAGCGGTTGTATTTCAGGATTGCCTCGAAATTCCCGAAGACCAGAAAACCGGGCCCGCGCGCCCCGGCGGGCAGGATCAGCCGGCCGCGCATATTCGGATCGACGCGTTCGAGAATGCTGGCGCCGTTCGCCGCCTCGAGGCCGCCCGCGGCCCATTCGACCGCCGGCTTTTTGATATTGCTGTCCGCGAGGGCGTAATCGAAATCCGCTGGCAGCGTGACCTCGACGCCCCAGGGTTCGTTCGCGCGATAGCCGGAGACGCTGAGATAATTGGCGGTGGACGCGAAGACGTCGCCGAGATTGCTCCAGATGTCGCGCCGCCCGTCGCCGTCATGATCGACGGCGTAGGAAAGATACGTGGTCGGAATAAATTGCGTATGGCCCATGGCGCCGGCCCAGGAGCCTTTCAGCTCCTCGCGGCTGGCATAGCCGTGCTGGATGATCTTAAGCGCGCCGATAAGCTGGCTGCGGCCATAGCCGGTGCGCCGTCCTTCATAGGCGAGGGTGGCGAGCGCCTGGATCGCGTCATAGTCACCCATGATCGCGCCATAGGACGATTCAAGCCCCCAGATCGCGGCGATGATTTCCGCATCGACACCATAAGCGTTTTCAATGAGCGTCAGGAGCGACCGGTTGTCCTGGTATTTCGCGCGGCCGTTTTGAACGCGCGTCGCGGAGACCGCGCTGTCGAGATAGTCCCAGACGCCGCGGGAGAATTCCGGCTGGTTGTCGTTAAGCTCATAGACCCGGGGGTTGACCGTCAGGCCCGTGAGCGCCCGGTCGAGAACCGTGTCGGAAATCCCGGCGGCGGACGCCTCTGCGCGGAAGCTCTGGAGCCAGCGCTCGAAGTCGTTGGACTGCGCGAAAACGGGGGATGAGGCCAAGAGCGCCGCCGCAAGCCCTGCGCCGAGCCTCGCAAGCCAGTTTTTCATGCCGTCTCCCCTTGTCTCACGCGAATCAAACAATCGGTCAAAACCCATAGAGCCAAAGCAATATTCAAACCCTAACGCCCCCGCAAGGCCGGATTATGGCGGGCTTTGCGAGGCCTGCCTGGCGGGTTAGGTTCACGTTAACGATTGGGGACGCCCGCGCGTTCCCAGGCCCAATGATAAAAAGGGATATCCATGCTTCAGCGTTTTGCTTGTTCCGCCGCCGCCGTCTCTATCCTGGCGCTCGCCGCCGCCTGTTCCGGGGAAGCCCCGCCGCCGGCGCCGGAAACCGGAACCCAAGAGGCCGCCGCCGAAGAAGAGCCGGCCGGGGAGAAAGTCGCTGCGAGCCAGGCTACGCTCGAAACCATGCGCGACCAGTTCGCGGTCGTGGAGATGAATGCGGATAGATCTTTCCTGACCGACGAAGAACGCCAGGTCGTCAACAAGCTCAACGAAGTCGGCAACCTCATGTCGGAGATTTATCTGCGCCAGCGCAGCGAGATGAACCCTGAATGGCGCGAAGAGATCGCGGCGGGCGGGAACAAGCTGCTGCTTGAAATGTTCGATCTGCATTTCGGCCCCTGGGACACGCTCGATCATAACCGGCCGTTTTACGGGGACATGGAAATGCCCGAAGGCGCGGCTTTCTATCCGCCGGACATGACCAAGGAAGAGTTTGCCACATGGGTGACGGACCATCCGGAAGACGAAGAGGCGTTCACGAGCGGCTACACCGTTATCCGCCGCACCGAAGACGGCGGACTGAAAGCCATTCCCTATTCGGAGCATTATCGCGAATGGCTGGAGCCGGCGGCGGCGCTGATGCGCGAGGCGGCGGAGATCACATCCAATGAAAGCCTCAAGACATTCCTGACCCTTCGCGCCGACTCCTTCCTGTCGGACGATTATTACGACTCCGAGATGGCGTGGATGGATCTCGACGGCCCCATCGAAGCGGCGATCGGGCCTTACGAGGTCTATACGGACGGCCTCTTCGGCTACAAGACGGCGTTCGAGGCGTTCATCACCATCAAGAACCCGGAAGAAAGCGCGGCGCTCGCCAAATACAAGGATTATCTCCGCGACATGGAGGCGAACCTGCCGGTCGAGGAGTCCTACAAGAACTTCAAGCGCGGATTTGAATCGCCCATCGCCGTCACCTATCAGGTGCATGGCGGCGGCGACAATGTGCCGGGCGTTCAGACCATCGCTTTCAACCTGCCGAATGACGAGCGGGTGCGCGAGGCGAAAGGCGCCAAGAAGGTGCTCCTCAACAATGTGCTCGGCGCGAAATTCGAGCGCATTCTGGCGCCCATGGCCGAGGATATTCTTGTCGCCGACCAGGCGCCGATGCTGATGAAGGAATATATGTCGGGCGAGACGCTGTTCCACGAGCTCTCGCACAGTCTCGGGCCGGGCACGATCACCGTCGACGGCGAGGAGACGACCGTCGGCGCGCAGTTGCAGGAGCTTTACTCGGCTCTTGAAGAAGGCAAGGCCGACGTCATGGGCGCCTATAATATTCTTTACATGATGGAGCGCGGCGAATTGCCGGTGGCGGAGAAGAACAATTTCCTCGCCACCTATTTCGTCGGGCTCTTCCGCTCCATGCGTTTCGGCGTAAACGAGGCGCACGGGCAGGGCGCGGCGTTCCAGTACACTTACTTCAAGAACGCCGGCGCCTTTGCGGTGGAAGACGGCAAATACAGCCTCGACTTCGCAGCGCTGGAACAGGCGATCTCCGATCTGACGCGCGACATTGTCATCATTCAGGGCGACGGCGATTATGAGCAGGCGAAAGCGTTTCTCGATGAGTATGCCGTTCTCGATACGGATGCGGAAAACGCCATCGCCTCCCTCACGCATCTGCCGGTGGATATCCAGCCGGTCTACGAAGACGAGATTTAAGCATGAAGAATACGCTATCCCTTGGCGCCGCCGTTTCGGTCTTGATCGGCGCCGCCTTCGCCCAAACGCCGGACCCGGCGCACCTCTCGCTTGTCGCCGGCTACAAGGCGGCGTTCACCTGTTCGGCGCATTTCAATGCAGGCCGGAGCGTTGAAGAGATCGCCGGCGATGAGCTGCATCGCATCTATCCCGGCTATCGCGAGGCCATGGCAACGATGCCCGATGCGGTGATCGACGAGGATGCGAAAACCGTTTCCGTTTCTTATGAAGGCGGCGTGCGCATCGCCGCCTGGCGGCCCTATCTCGGCTGCACGCAACTGCCGACCATGGCGTCTGTCGACGTCGTAGACGATCTGCCGAAAATAACAGCCAAATGGGACCGCGCGGCGGTGGCGCCGCTTGCGGAAAATCTTAGCGACGATCCGGTTCTGTCCGAAACCGTCGACGCGGCTTTCGACCGCATAACTTACGGCGAGGGGACCGAAACGACCGCCGTTCTGGTCCTGAAAGACGGCGCCATTGTCGCGGAGCAGTATCGCGAGGGTTTTGACGCTGAGACGCCTCAACGCACCTGGTCCGTGGCGAAGTCTATCGCGGCGACGGTCATCGGCGCGGCGGTGGAAGAGGGGATTATCGCTACGGAACAACCGGCTGGGCTCGCTGTCTGGTCTTCGCCCGGCGATCCGCGCGGCGCCGTCACGCTCGAAAACCTCCTTCATATGTCGAGCGGCCTCACCTCCTCGGCGGCAGGCAACCGCACGGACGATGTTTATTTCGGCGGCGGGCGCGTCGTCGATCATGCGATCACTAACCGCCTTGTGGCCGAACCCGGAACGCGCTGGCGCTACGCCAATAACGACACCATGACGGCGATGCGCGCCTTGCATGAACGCATTGGAAACGACAGGAAGTTTCTCGAATACCCGTTTCGCAAAGTGCTCATGCCGCTCGGCATGGAGCACACTTTTCTCGAAACCGACTGGAACGGCGATTTCGTCATGTCGAGCCAGGTCTGGACGACGGCGCGCGACCTCGCGCGGATCGGGCTTCTCTATCTGGGTGACGGCGTCTGGGAGGGAAAACGCATCCTGCCTGAAGGCTGGGCGGACTATGTCGCAGCGCCCGCGCCGGCGCAGCCGCCCCTGGAAAGGGAAGACGGCTCGCAATCGCCGGGATACGGTGCCCAGTTTTGGCTTTACGGCGAGCGTCATGGTCTGCCGGAAGGCACCTACGCCGCCCGGGGCAATCGCGGGCAGTATCTGGTGATCGTTCCTGCGCGCGGCGTCCTCATTGTGCGCCGGGGCTTCGATGATGGCGGCGGCTTCGACCTTGAGACATTCTCCGCCGACATTCTCGCCGCGCTGGAAGAGTAGGCGCTATAACGGTCCCCCAGAATCTAAGCCGGATCGATATTGCCGTATTGCAATTAATAATCATTCGCAATATATTGAGGAGGCAATCTCATGCGCGGTGACGAAAATGGAAATCACTCCATTAAAAACAGCAACTTACGGCGTTATGCATTTCTGCGTTGCGGTGCTGGTCGCCTTCGCCGTCACCCGAAGCTGGGTTGCGGCGCTCAGCGTCGGGGTCATTGAGCCGATGATCCAGACCGTCGCCTATACGCTTCATGAAAGGGCCTGGGCGCGTCATGCGGCCCGGGTTCAGCCGGCGCCAAATCAGTTGGTTCTGGCGGCCTGACGCGCCTGCGTGACTTTCGAGCCGGGCCGGCGCCCGAGCTTTTCTGAAATCCAGATGCTCGTCTCGATCAGCGCGCCGAGATCGACGCCGGTCTCGTAACCGGAGCGGGCGAGGGAGTAGATCACGTCCTCGCTCGCCACATTGCCGCTCGCGCCTTTCGCATAAGGGCAACCGCCGAGGCCGGAGACGGAAGAGTCGAACACCGAGACGCCTTCGCCGAGCGCCGCCCAGATATTGGCGAGCGCCTGTCCGTAAGTGTCGTGGAAATGTCCGGCGAGCGCTTCGACCGGCACAGCCTTGGCGACGGCGCGGATCAGCGCTTTGGTTTCTTCCGGCGTGCCGACGCCAATGGTGTCGCCGAGAGAAATCTCATAGCAGCCCATCTCGTATAGCGCCGCCGCGACGGGCGTCACCTGTTCCGGCGTGATCTCGCCCTCATAAGGACAGCCGAGGACGCAGGAGACATAGCCGCGCACGCGAACGCCGTCGGCTTTCGCCGCTTCGATCACCGGGCGGAAGCGCTCGAGGCTTTCCTCGATGGAGCAGTTGATGTTTTTCTGAGAGAAACTTTCCGACGCCGCGCCGAAGATCGCGACCGTGTCGGCATTCGCGGCGCGCGCGCCCTCATAGCCTTTCATGTTTGGGGTCAGCACGGGATAGGAGACGCCGGACTTGCGCTCGATTTTCGCCATCACCTCGTCGGTGGCCGCCATCTGCGGCACCCATTTGGGCGAAACGAACGCGCCCGCCTCGACATTTTTCAGGCCCGCATTGGCGAGCCGTTCGATCAGCTCGACCTTGGTCGCGACATCGACGACCTGCTTTTCGTTCTGAAGCCCGTCGCGCGGGCCCATTTCGACGATGGTGATGGGATGGGTCACGCGCTTTCCTCGAATTCCACCAGCAGCTCGCCGTCCTTAACCTGATCGCCGGGCTGGAATTTGTAGGCTTTTACGACGCCGTCGAAGGGCGCCTTGATGGCGTGCTCCATTTTCATGGCTTCCATGACGAGGAGCGGCTTGCCCGCCTCGACCGCGTCGCCGACTTGCGCGGAAAGCAGCGTCACGACGCCGGGCATGGGCGCGGTGAGCGAACCTTCGCTTGAATGATGGGCGGAGATGCCGGCGAGCGGATCGGGGAAGGCGATGTCCCAATGGTCCGCGCCGATCCACACCCGTAAAGCCTCGCCATGGGGCGCGGCGAAGGCGGTAAAGTTCTCGCCCTCGACGGCAAGGCGCATGGCGCCGTCTTCCGCCTTGCCGGAAAAGGAGAATGTGACCGGCGCTTGCGGCTCGCGGCCTTCGCGGCGCGCGGCGGCGGAGGCTTCGGGCTCGAGCGTCGCATTGAATTCATCGCCCGCTTTTGAAAGCCGGAGAAGGGCGGCGGCGCCGTCATGCTCGATCCACATCACTTCATGGCGCGGGCGGTTGAGGCGGAAGCCGATCAGGCCATCGAGCGGGTCATTGTCGTTGCTGGCGTAGCTCCCGCGCTTCCATAGCGCCGCTGCGGCCCATTGTTTCGGACCTGCGGGGTGTTTGGCGAACAGCGCTTCTTCATGTTCCTCGATGAATTTCGTCGACACATCGCCCGCGATGAAATCGGGTTCTGCGGCGAGGGCGTGCAGAAACGCCGCATTGGTTTCGAGCCCCGCCACGCGGGTTTGGCGGAGCGCGGCCCGCATGGCGCCCAAAGCTTCTTCGCGGCTTTGCCCGTAAGTGATGATCTTCGCGATCATCGGATCGTAGAAAGGCGTGATCTCCTGGCCTTCCTCGACGCCGGAATCGATGCGCGCGGTTTCTTCCGGCAGGCGGAGCGTCGTCAGCGTGCCAATGGAGGGCGCGAAATTCTGGTTCGGGTTTTCCGCGTAAAGCCGCGCCTCGAAAGCGCAGCCCTTTTCGGCGATCTCATGTTGCGCCAGCGGCAGGCCTTCGCCGGCGGCGATGCGCAACTGCCATTCCACGAAATCAAGCCCGGTGATCATTTCCGAAACCGGGTGCTCCACCTGAAGCCGGGTGTTCATTTCCATGAAATAGACGGCGTCGTTTTCCGCGTCGTAGAGAAATTCCACCGTGCCGGCGCCGCGATAGCTGACGGCCTTGCCGGCGTCTACGCCGGCTTTCAGCAATTCGGCGCGCGTATCGGCGGGAAGGTCCGGGGCCGGCGCCTCTTCAATCACTTTCTGGTGGCGGCGCTGCACGGAGCAGTCGCGCTCGAACATGTGGACGACTTCGCCTTGGCCGTCGCCGAAGATCTGCACCTCCACATGGCGCGCCTTCACCACATATTTCTCGATCAGGAAGCGGTCGTCGCCGAAAGCGGATTTCGCCTCGCGCTGGGCGGAGACGAGGGCGTCTTCAAGGTCGCTTTCCTTTTCGACCATGCGCATGCCCTTGCCGCCGCCGCCGGCGGTCGCTTTCAGTAGCACCGGATAGCCGATGCGGTCGGCTTCGCGTTTGAAGGTCTCGACCGACTGGTCCTCGCCCTGATAGCCCGGCGTTGTCGGCACGTTCGCGGCTTCCATCAGGTCTTTCGCCGCCGATTTCGATCCCATGGCGCGAATCGTCTCCGCCGTCGGACCAATGAAAACGATGCCCGCCTTGTCGAGGGCATCGGCGAAGCCGGAATTTTCCGAAAGGAAGCCGTAACCGGGATGCACGGCCTCGGCGCCTGTCTTCTTGCAGGCGTCGATGATCTTGTCCGCAACGAGATAGCTTTCCGCCGCGGCGGACGGGCCGATATGCACGGCCTCGTCGCAGGCTCTGACATGGGGCGCGTTTTTATCGGCGTCAGAGTAAACGGCGACGGTCGCCACGCCCATGCGGCGTGCGGTCTTGGCGACCCGAACGGCGATTTCGCCGCGATTGGCGATCAGGATTTTCTTGAACATGGCTCAGCTCACTGCATCGAAAGCGGGGTGGTAATGAATGGTGCGGATTTCTTCGGGGTCAACGCCGTCAAGGTCGTCATCTTCCGGCGCGATGACGCGAAACGCCTCTCCGGCGTCGAAACCGGCCCAGGTGAATTTGCGCTTTTGCGCCGGTTCGAAGCCGAAGCGCTCGTAATAATGCGGGTCGCCGAGAACGGCGATCAGCCGCGCCTTGTTTTCGCGGCAGAGTTTCAAGCCTGCGTCCACCAGCGCGGCGCCGACGCCCTGTTTCTGGTGGTCCGGCGCAACGGCCAGCGGGCCGAGACCCAGAAGAAGACCGGAAAGCTCCGGCTTGCAGGTGACGGTCGTGAAGGCGCAGTAGCCCACGGGCACGCCGCCGATTTCGGCAATGCGCTCGAACTTGATTGCGTGCTCGTCCCACAAGCGCTCGACCAGTTCGGCCTCGTCCTTGCGGCCGAACGCGCTGGCGATCAGCGCGAAAACATCCTCGCGGTCTTCCTTTTTCACCTTGCGAATGAGGAGGCCTAAGGTCATTCAGTCTTTCAACCAGTTCGGTTTGCGCTTTTCGAGGAATGCGTTGACGCCTTCCTTGCCTTCTTCGCCGGCGCGGGTCTTGGCGATCATGCCGGCGGTCTCTTCCATCACCGCATCGCCGAGCGGGCGATAGGCGACTTTGCCGATCAGTTCCTTGGCGAGGGTTTGCGAATGCGGCCCGCAGACCAGCATGTCTTTCAGGGTTTCTTCGAGCGCGTCATTGAGGGCGTCCGCCGGGACGGTCTTGTGCAGAAGACCGATGCGTTGCGCTTCAGCCGCGTCGAAGCGTTCGCCGGTGATAAAGAGCCTGCGCGCCTGGCGCACGGTGATCGCTTGAATCACGAAAGGCGAAATCACCGCGGGGATAAGGCCGAGCTTGACTTCCGACAAGGAAAAGAACGCCGTGTCGGCGCCGATGGCGATGTCGCAGGCGGCGATGAGGCCGAGCCCGCCGCCCATGGCCGGACCGTTGACGAGCGCTACGGTGGGCTTGGGCGCATGATAGATCGAGGAGAGCATGTGCGCGAGGCGGCGCGCGTCGTCCTTGTTTTCCGCGGCGGAATAGGTCGCGGCGCGTTTCATCATGTTGAGATCGGCGCCGGCGGAAAAGGCTTTGCCTGCGCCGGTCAGCACGATGACGCGCACATTCGGGTCGGCGTTCAAACGCCCGATGGCGTCGCAGATGGCGCCGACAAGCTCTTCATTGAAGGCGTTGCGGATGTCCGGGCGGTTCATGGTCAGCCGCGCGACGCCGCGCTGGTCAATGGTGGTGACGAGAACTTGTTCGGTCATGAAATTGCGCGCCTCTTCTGGGTTATGACGATGGGCGGACCGCCGGGGCGGCGGCTGAACTCTTTCGAGTGGCGGCTGTTAGCATAGCCGAACTTTCGAACGAGCCCAAAGGACGGTCCATCATGATCCTCGACCCCGACACGGCGTGCTCCCTCATCTTCAAAATCCGCCGCCTGCATGGCAAGGAGGCCGCCGGGCCCGATGTGCTCGCCTCCAACGACGTTGACGAAGGCCAGCCGCAAGGCGAAAGCATGGACGACGCGCTGGTCGAAGGCGCGGACAAGGGCAATCTTGCGGAAATCAAGGGCCTCCTCGAAGGCCTTGAATCGGAACAGCTCGAAGAGCTGGCGGGGCTGATGCTGATGGGGCGCGACAGCGAGTTTTTCGAGACCCTCAACGAAGCCAAGACCGCGGCGCGCGAATGGTCGGCGCCGGTGCTCGACTTTATCAAGGACGATCCGGCTTCCGCCGAATATCTCGCCAGCGGACTGGAGCGCTGCGGGGTGCGCTGCGACGATCGTGAGGGCGCGGTGCGCATCGCTACATCCTGAACACGCCGAAGCGCGTTTCTTCGACGGCTGCATTCATCGAGGCGGAAAGGCAAAGCCCCAGGACGTTGCGCGTCTCGGCGGGATCGATGATCCCGTCATCCCAGAGCCGCGCGGAGGAATAATAGGGCGAGCCCTGTTCCTCATAGCCGGCGCGAATCTTGGCCTTGAACTTTTCCTCGTCCTCGGCGCTCCATTCCTCGCCTTCACGCAGGCCGTCGCGCTTGACGGTGGCTAGAACGCTCGCCGCCTGTTCGCCGCCCATGACGGAAATGCGCGCGTTCGGCCACATGAACATGAAACGGGGGCTATAGGCGCGCCCGCACATGCCGTAATTGCCGGCGCCGTAGGAGCCGCCGACGACGATTGTGAATTTCGGCACGGCGGCGGTGGCGACGGCGGTGACGAGCTTGGCGCCGTCCTTGGCGATGCCGCCTTCCTCCGCCGAGCGGCCCACCATGAAGCCGGTGATGTTCTGAAGGAATACGAGCGGAATTTTGCGCTGGCAGCAGAGCTCGATGAAATGCGCGCCCTTTTTGGCGCTTTCGGAAAAGAGAATGCCGTTATTGGCGATAATGCCGACCGGATAACCGTGAAGGCGCGCGAAACCGGTGACGAGCGTGGAGCCGTATAGCGGTTTGAACTCGTCGAAGTCGGACCCGTCGACGAGACGCGCAATGATTTCCTTGGCGTCATAAGGCTTGCGTGCGTCCGCCTCGACGACGCCGTAGAGTTCTTCCGCCGGATAGAGCGGGGGCTCGGGATCGGCCATCACCACGTCGCCGAGCTTCACCCAGTTGAGGCGTCCGACAATGCGGCGGGCGAGGCCCAGCGCATGATCGTCGTCTTCGGCGAGATGGTCGGCGACGCCGGATATGCGCGTATGGGTGTCGCCGCCGCCGAGATCTTCGGCCGACACGACTTCGCCGGTTGCGGCTTTGACGAGCGGCGGGCCGCCGAGAAAGATCGTGCCCTGTTTTTTGACGATGACCGCTTCATCGGACATCGCCGGCACATAGGCGCCGCCCGCCGTGCACGAGCCGTGAACGATGGCGATCTGCGGAATGCCTTGCGATGACATCTGCGCCTGGTTGTAGAAGATGCGGCCGAAATCGTCCTTGTCCGGAAAAACCTCGTCCTGCATGGGCAGGAACGCGCCGCCACTCTCAACGAGATAGATGCAGGGCAGGCGGTTTTCGAGGGCGATCTCCTGCGCGCGCAGATGCTTCTTCACCGTCATCGGGTAATAGGTGCCGCCCTTCACCGTGGCGTCGTTGGCGACGATCATGCACTCGACGCCCGCCACGCGGCCAATCCCGGCGACGACGCCGGCGCCCATGACGTCGCCCGAATACATCTCCCAGGCGGCGAACTGGCCGATCTCTAGGAAAGGCGCGCCGGGATCGAGCAGGCGGTTCACGCGCTCGCGGGCGAGGAGCTTGCCCCGCGCCTTGTGGCGTTCATTGCGGGATTCGCCGCCGCCTTCGGCGACCTTGTCCATATTGGCGTGAAGATCGTCGACCAGCTTGCGCATCGCCTTGGCGTTGGCGGCGAAACTGTCTGAGCGGGGGTCAATGGCGGTCGTGAGTACGGGCATGTTTTCCGGCTTCTTTTCGGATTTCGCGATTTATAGTGCAAATTCCGGTTGTCCGACAATACGAAAATCTGATAAAAACTCTCCTAAATGCTCAACGCCCGCCATTTTGGCGGGTCCTGCCCCCTTTTGAGAGGATATGTCTCATGCGCACAAACAGCCGTCTTTTCATGAATTTCGGCCTCGATCCCATGATTGAGGAAATGCGCGAGGTCGTAGGGCGCTGGGTCGATGACAAGCTGGCGCCGCGCGCCGCGGAAATCGACGAAAAAAATCTCTTTCCCCGGGACCTCTGGCCGGAGCTCGGGGAGATGGGCCTTCTCGGGATCACCGCCGATGAAGACTATGGCGGGACAGGGCTCGGCTATCTCGCCCATTGCGTCGTTATGGAGGAAATCTCGCGGGGCTCGGCGTCCGTGGGGCTGTCCTACGGCGCCCATTCCAATCTCTGCGTCAACCAGATCAATCTCAACGCGTCGAAAGAGCAGAAAGAGCGCTACTTGCCGAAGCTGATCTCCGGCGAGCATCTGGGCGCGCTCGCCATGTCCGAACCGGGCGCCGGCTCGGATGTCGTCTCCATGAGGCTGAAAGCCGAGAAAAAGGGCGACCGTTACATCCTCAACGGCAATAAGATGTGGATCACCAATGGCCCCACCGGCGACGTCATCGTCGTCTACGCCAAGACCGATCCGGACAAAGGCTCGCGCGGCATTTCCGCCTTCATTATCGAAAAAGACTTCAAGGGATTTTCAACGGCGCAAAAGCTCGACAAGCTCGGCATGCGCGGCTCCGACACGGGCGAGCTCGTCTTCGAGGATTGCGAAGTGCCCGCCGAAAATCTCATCGGCAACGAAGGCGACGGCGTCAAGATCCTGATGAGCGGCCTTGATTATGAGCGCACGGTCCTTTCCGGCGGCTCGCTCGGCATCATGCAGGCGGCGATGGATGTGGTGCTGCCTTATGTTCATGAGCGCAAGCAGTTCGATAAGTCCATCGGCGAATTCCAGCTCGTGCAGGGCAAGCTCGCGGACATGTACACCACCATGAACGCCTGCAAGGCCTATGTTTACGCCGTCGCCGCCGCCTGCGACCGCAAGGAGACAACGCGCCAGGACGCGGCGGGCTGCATCCTTTATGCGGCGGAAAAAGCGACGCAGGTCGCGCTCGACGCCATTCAGCTTCTCGGCGGCAACGGCTATATCAACGAATATCCGACCGGGCGCTTGCTCCGGGACGCAAAACTCTATGAAATCGGGGCCGGTACATCCGAAATCCGCCGCATGCTGATCGGCCGCGAGTTGTTCGCCGCCAGCGCCTGAGTTGAGTGACCCCATGACAAACGCCTTCAAGCCGCTGGAGCGCGAACCGGCCTATCTCAAGGTCTTCAAGGCGATCGAAGCGCGCATCACCGACGGCTCGTTGAAAGACGGCGCCTCCCTGCCGACCGAAGGCGATCTTTGCGACCAGTTCGGCGTGACGCGCTCCACGGTGCGCGAAGGCTTGCGGCTCCTCGAACAGACCGGGCTGATCGTGCGCGGACCGGCGAAGAAGTTCTATATCAAGCGGCCTGACTCCGCCGATATCGCCGCAGCGGCCAGCAAAAGTTTTGCGCTCGGCGGCGTCACTTTCCGCGAGGTCTGGGACACGCTCGCGAGTTTCTATCCGGCCGCGGCCCGGCTCGCCGCGACGCGTCTTTCCGATGACGATATCGCGCAATTGAAAACCGTGCGGGCGAGCCTCGAAGCGGCGGGTCCTAAAGATCACGAAGCAACCGTCGCCGGAGCGGTGGAGTTTTTCCAGCATATCGCGCGCGGTCTCGACAACCGGGTCATGCTGGCGCTGTTGCAGTCTTTGAACCTGATGATCGGCGAGAGCCTGCGCCATGTCATCGCCGGGGCGCCCCAGGCGAAAGAACGCATTCTGAGCGCCCAGGACAAGCTGATCGCGGCGTTCGAGGCGGGCGACGAAACGCGCGCGGGCGAATGGATGACCAAGCACATCGACGACCTGAAGCGCGGCTATGACGTCGCGAAAGTCGATCTGAATGAGAAAATATAGACGCAGGCAGGTTAATCAGCGTCTTCTATCAGCCGGATATAGTCGGCGGTTTCGGCAAAATACTTTTTATGGAGCGGCGTAATGTCCAGGCTCCAATCGCTTGCCTCGGATTGCAGGCTGTCCAAGATGTTTCCGGCGCCTCGGATATCGCCGCTCTCCGCGAGCAGCCTGACGGCGCCGAGCGTCAAGATGAAGTAGCATCCGGCGCTCATGGCTTTTGCGCGTGCGCTCCGCATATGGCTTATCGCGTTATCTGGCGCGAAAGCGTCTGCCAGAGCCTTTTCCATGTCTTGGGACGAAATGTTTTTCGTGCATAAAAAGACGGCGCTCGACGCCGCTTCGGCGATCTTTACGAAGAACGGCGATAACGCCTCCATCATGACCGCTATCTGGGGCTGACGCGGGAAAACATAATCCTGGTGGATGACAATAGACTTGTAGGGCCGTAAATGCGGGAAAAACAGGTCTGCGGCGCGTTTCGTTAGGTCAACGCCTTTGCAGATATCCAGCTCTGCGATCTCGATAAAATCGTCCGGCCTCCACTGCTCTTGAAGGATGTCACCCTCACGAACGTCGACCCATTTCTGATCGGCGCCAAGCAATCGGTCGAATAGGGGACGAAAGCTGTCCCCGATCTCAAGCTGTTCGCCGCACTTGGCGGCGTATTTTTGATAAGGCTCGGAGTAGACCTTAAAGGCGTCAAACGCCGTAATCGGCTTTTCACTTTCGCGGAACTCGAAGTTTTTATTGCCCCGCAATCCCTCAACCAGGCATTTCGTCGTGCCGCCGAGAAATACGCCGGCGTCGACAATGGCGCCCTGGCCTGAATAGAAGTCGCGCGCGGCTGTAAAATAAACGGCCTTGTCGCCCGGGGCCAGCATGGCCGGATAGGACGTCACTACTTCCGGCAATGTTGGAAGCGAATCAAAAAGGTTGTCTAAAAATCCGTGCATGCTGGCGGAAGCTATAGCGAATGCGCTCGCAAAGAAAGCTTGACGGCGCCGTCACGGGCGGCTTTGCGCCTATGGGCTGATTTTTTCCAGCGCCGTTCGCAACGCATCTGGCAGGATGGCGGGCCGACGCGTTTCCCGGTCCACATAGACATGGGTGAAGCGGCCTTCAGCGGCGGGCGCGTTTTCGCCTTCCTTGAAAATCGCCAGCTCATACTGCACCGACGAATTGCCGATGCGCGCGACGCGCAAGGCGCCTTCGAGTTTTTGCGGAAATTCCAGCGGCGCGAAATAGTTGCAGCCCGTTTCCACGACGAGGCCGATGATCGCGCCCTGATGAATGTCGAGCGCGCCCGACGCGATCAGATATTCGTTCACGAGCGTGTCGAAGAGACCGTAATAAACGACATTGTTCACATGGCCGTAAATGTCGTTGTCGGCCCAGCGTGTCTGGAGCGGGAGAAAATGTCTGTAATCGGCGCGGACGGTTTCAGGCTTCATGAGGCGAGCCTCCAGGCGCGTTTGAAGCTGTCGAGATAATCGCGCGCGGCGCGCTTGGAAACGCCAGCCTCGGGCGCGAGCTGAAAGCCGTGATAGGCGCCGGCATAGACTTCGAGATCGACAGGAACGCCCGCGGCGGCGAGGCGGCGCGCATAATCCATGTCTTCGTCAAGGAAGAGATCGAGCGCGCCGATGGCGATCCAGGCGGGGGCGAGGCCTTTAAGGTTTTCCATCTGCGCCGGGACGGCGTAGGGCGCCGCGGGGTCGTCGTTCCCGAGATAGGAAGACCAGCCGAACCGGTTCTTGTCACGCGTCCAGAAGAACTCGCCGACCAGCGGATCGCGCGGCGCCTCGGGCGAGCCCGTGCGGTCGTCGAGCATGGGACAGTTCAGGTGCTGCGAGCAGAGGTGATGAGCGCCTTCGTCGCGGGTGCGTTGCGCGAGCGCCGCGGCGAGACCGCCCCCGGCGCTGTCTCCGGCGATGGAAATACGGCTGGCGTCGACGCCGAGCGCATCGGCGTTTTCATGGAGCCAGACAAGCGCCGCATGGCAATCGTCCAGCGGCGCGGGGAAGGGGTGTTCAGGCGCGAGGCGGTAATCGACGGAGACGACGACCGCGCCGAGCCTTTCGGTGATGACGGCGTTGGTCGCTTCCGACATTTCGGGCGCGCCGACCACATAGCCACCGCCGTGAATGTGGAGGAGCGCCGGCGCCGGACCGGTTTCTTTCACCGGCGTATAAACGAGCACACGAACCCCCGGCGCGCCCGACAGGCTCGGAATAATCTCCTCGCGCCGTTTGACATTGTCCGATGTCATGGCGCGCAGCGCGAACATCTCTTCGGATCGCGCGCGGGTTTCTTCAAGCGTCTCGGCGTTGAGCGGCGCCTCGGGAAAGGCGTCGAGCAGCGCCAGCAATTCCGGATCGACGAGAGAACGGGAGGTCATCGGGACATCATGGGGCTAGAGCACTTGCGTATAAAGCGCGAGCGCATCGTCATAAGTGACTTCGCGCGGATTGTTGACCAGCACCCGCTGGGCTTTCAGCGCGTCTTCGGCCATGCGCGGCAGGTCGTTATGGGATATGCCGAGCTGCGACAGGCGCCGCTCGACGCCGGTCGCCTCGACGATCTCGACAATCCGGCTAATGAAGGCGTCGCATTTTTGCGCCGCGCTTCCCGACGCGCCGGGCGCGATTACATCGGCGAGTTCGGCATAGTGATGATCGGCTTTCGGGGCGTTGAAGCGCAACACGGGTTCGAGCATCAGCGCATTCGAAGCCCCGTGAGGAATGTGAAAGATGCCGCCCAGCGGATAGGCCATGCCATGAACGGCGCCGACCGGCGAATTGGCGAAGGCCTGGCCCGCGACCATGGCGCCGAGCAGCATCGCCTCGCGCGCCTTGACGTCGCCCGGCGCCTCGCAAGCCCTGACGATATTGCCTGCCAGTAGGCGCAACGCCTCGCGCGCCAAGGCGTCGGAGAGCGGGTTCTTGCGGTTGATGTTGGTGTAGGCCTCGATGGCGTGGACCATGGCGTCGATGCCCGTGGCGGCAGTGACATGGCGCGGCATCGACAGCGTCAGCGACGCGTCGAGCACCGCGAGATCGGCGTAAAGTTGCGGCGCGATGACGCCGACCTTCTGGTCGTCTTCGGTGGTGATGACGGAAATGTTGGTGACTTCCGAGCCGGTGCCCGCGGTGCTTGGCGCCAGCGCCAGCGGCACGCGGGGGCCCTTCGCCATGTCGGTCCCGTAAATATCTTCGAGCGTCTGCGATGAATTGACGAGAACCGCGATGACTTTCGCCGTATCCATGGAGGAGCCGCCGCCGAAGCCAATGACGCCGTCGGCTTTATGGGCGCGCGCCGTTTCGACAGCGCCCTTGACGACGGTTGCGGGCGGGTCCGCCGCGACGCCGTCGAACAGCGCGTAATCGAGCCCGGCTTTTTCAAGGCTTTTCAATGCGCCGTCGATAAGCCCGGCCCCGACGACGCCTTTATCCGTGACGACAAAGGGCCGCTTCATGCGCGGGGCGACGATCTCGCCGATGCGCGCAGCGGCGCCGGTCTCGAAAATGATGTTGGGGACGGTGTCGAAGGTGAAGTTCATGATTGCGGAATGGCCTTTGCGCTGTCTTTGGCGAGAAAATAAAAGAAAAGCGGCAGCGCCGCCGAGACGCCAACCAGAAAGCAGGCGGCGATGATCGCGATCAGCCTTGCGCCGCTCATGGTCGTCGCGGCTGCAAATAGCAGAACGAGCGCGCTGACGATGACGTCAAGCCAGGCGAAAGCGGCGATGCGGGTTTCGAATGCCTGGCCGATCAGTTGATCGAGCGCGAAGCTGTTCTCGGCGATCCACGGAAGCAATGCGGCGTAAGGAACAGCGACGCCGAGAACCGTCAGAGCCAGATAAAGTTTTGGATCGCCGCTGATGCGCATGGTCTAATCCAGCTTAGTTATGTTGTTTCCGGGTAAATTCTGAGACGTTTTTTACAATGTCAGCGGCATTGGCGCCATATATGCGTGAGGCATTGAAACAATTAGCTTCTATAATGCCATATGTTTTTCCGTCATAGCCGACATCCAAGCAATATACGTCGTCAGGCCCCCATATTTTTGAAGCTTCTTTCGCTAAATCGCGAGCCTCTGAAGGAATAAATCCCTCTATAGTCGCAGAGGAGTCTATTCGATATGAGGATTCTGCAATGACGTTTTTGCCTACGATAAAGAACCGCCATTCAGACACTACATCGCGCGGCTCAGCGATAACGACTTTATCGTCATTGTTTGCGATATGCTTGATAACTGGCGGGCTATCTTTTTCATAAACACCCCCATCAAAAATTTTCGAATCTTCGTTGGGGCGCATGAATACTCGCCGACTTGAGAGGCAAGACAAGGCTGCAGAAAGCGTTACGATTTCCCCATCTTGGGATAAGATATATTCCTTCCAATTCTTTTGGAAACATCCCCAATTAAATGTCTGTGGTTCGAACCAGATACCTGGCAGTAATGCAGGATAATGTTTTGCTCTTGGCACAAAGCTAGGCCCCCAACATATTACAAGCTCATCTCCGCTCAGGCCTTTAACCTCGGGGATGTCATCGACAAATGGGACTAGATTAATGCTAAGGTTAGCGTAATTGCATTCTTCAAGAGTTTTGAGCATGCCATGAAAGGCAGTTTGGTTATTCATATTCCTTTGCAGCAGCCAAACTACATCTTTCATGCGCTTCAATGAAACCTCACCAAGCGCCCCGGCCTCGCCTTCGTCACCTCGTCATTGGCGATCACCTGTTCGCCGTTGACGAAAGTGGCGCGATAGCCGGAGACGGGCTGCAACAGGCGCTGGCCGCCGGCGGGCAGGTCCTTGACCATGCGCGGGGGACCGAGATGGAGTTTCTCGTGGTCGATAACGTTGATGTCGGCGCGCATCCCGACTTTGAGGCGCCCGCGATCTTTGAGGCCGAGATAATCCGCGCCGTCGGCGGTAAGCATCTGCACCGCGCGCGAAAGAGCGATGCGGTCATGGTCGCGGTCGCGGCACCAATGCGTCAGCAAATAGGTTGGAAAGCTCGCATCGCAGATCGTGCCCACATGAGCGCCGCCGTCCGACAGGCCAGGCAGGGCCTTCGGGTGCGTCAGCATCTTGTGGACATTGTCGTAATTGAACTCGGTGTAATTGTAGATCGGGAAATAGATGAGCTGCTTGCCGTCTAATTCCAGAAGCGTGTCGTAAAGTTTCTCCATGGCCGAAACGCCGTCGGCGCGCGCCTCCGCGCCGAGGGACCGATCCTGCGGCTGCTCGTAATCGGGGTTTTCGCCGAGCCGGAAGAACTTGTTCGCTACAAGCTCGATGGCGGCGATCATGGTGTCGGCGATGGGCGGGACGGAGGAGCCGGGCCCGGCGAGCTTCACCGGCGTTTCTTCAAGGCATTTCTTTTTGAACTCGGGGTCGCGCATGATCGCCACGCGTTCTTCCAGCGGCTTGTCCTTGATGGCGATATAGCTCGGCTGCGCCATGATCGGGTGGAAGGTGCATTGCAGGCCCTGAAAGACGCCGATGGCGCGCGGCGCCACCTGCACGTTGAAGTCGATGCCATCAGCATTGAGGCGTTCGGTTTCCTTGAGGATGCGCGTCCAGTCATTGGGCGCCATATCGCGTTGCATGAGGGAGATGGAAGCGGGTTTGCCGCCCCCGGCGCGCACGAAATTCTCGACTATCTTGAACTCGTCATAGAACTGGTCGCCTTCGCGCTCGAGATTGAAGTCGTTGACGATCTGCAACACGCCATGATCGAGACCGTCGAGCGCGCCCGCAAGCGCCGTCAGTTCCTTCTCGCTCGCCTCCGCGCTTGGCGTCCAGTCGCCGTCCGCCGTGCGGTGAATGTCGGTGCGGCCGATGGAGAACCCGGCGGCGCCCGCCTGCATCGCCTCGCGCACGATCTTTTTCATGAGTGCGATGTCGTCGTCGGTCGCTTCCTCGAAGGCGCTGGCGCGCTCGCCCATCGCATAGACGCGCACCGGGTCGTGGCCGATCATCACACCGAAATCGATGGTGTGCTTCATGGCGTCGATAGCGTCCATATAGTCGGGAAAGCTTTCCCAGTCCCAGGTAAGGCCCTCGTGAAGCGCCGTGCCCGGAATATCCTCGACGCCTTCCATAAGACGCACCAGCCGGTCGTGGTCGGCTTTTTTCACCGGCGCGAAGCCGACGCCGCAATTGCCCATGATGATCGTCGTCACGCCGTGATTGACGGAGGGGCGCAGCTCCTCATCCCAGGAGATCTGGCCGTCGTAATGGGTGTGAAGGTCGATGAAGCCCGGCGTCACAATGGCGCCGTCGGCGTCGACGGTTTTCTCCGCAGCGCCGTCGCAGGCGCCGATCTCCGCGATCTTTCCGTCTTTCACCGCAATGTCAGCGCGCACTGGCTCGCCGCCGTCGCCGTCATAGAGGAGGCCGCCGGTGATTTTGAGATCGAAGGTCATGAGCGTTTCCTGTCAGTTTTTCTGGCGTCGAGTGTTCTGTAGAGAAGGATCATAACGCCGCCGGAAAAGAAGTGCCAAACGCCCCATACAGCGGCGATGGCCGCCGCGCCGCTGAGGCCCTTCAATTGCGCGAGGAGGAGGACGATGGCGAGGCCGGCGTTCTGGATGCCGACTTCGAAGGCGAGGGTGCGCCGGCGCGGCGCGCTCGCCCCCAGGAGGCGACCCGACGCGGCGCCGAGCGCGAAGGCCGCGCCGTTATGCAGCACCACAGGGACAAGGATCAGCGCCCAGGCCGGCAGCAGCTCCGCCGTCAGCCGCCAGGCGCCGCTGATGATGACGACGGCCAGCATGGCGCCGCCGAACAGCGCCAGCGGTTTCCTGAACTTCTCCGCCGCCGCCGGGAAATATTTCGCGCAGACCATGCCGAGCGCCAGCGGCGCGGCGAGCATGAAGGTCGTCTGGATGATGAAGGAGACGCGGTCGAAATTGATCGCGTCGAGCAGCGCCGCCGTCGGCGCATAGAGCTCCGACCAGAACAGAATGGCGGCGGGGGTCCAGATTGCGGCGACGACGCTGGAGCCGGCGGTGAGCGAGACCGAATAGGCCGGGTCGCCGCGCGCGCTCCAGGTCATGAAGTTCGACACATTGCCGCCGGGGCAGGCCGCGACGACGATCATGCCGAGCGCGATGGAGGGGTGGGGGGAGAGGATCGCCACCAGCGCCAGCGTCATGGCGGGAAGCGCGATCAGTTGCGCCGCCAGCCCGCCCCAGAAGAGTTTCGGGTCGGTGCGCAGAAAAGAAAAATGCTCGGGCCGCAGCCCCAGTGCGATGGCGAAAATCATGATGATGATCGCGGCGGCGAGAAGCCCCTGCGACGCCGGCGAAAGCGCGATGGTCAGCTGGTCCAGTGTTTCAGGATTCATGACGGGCTAGAGCGCTTTCCCGAAAAGTGGAGGCCGGTTTTCGGTTAGAAAGCGCGGCAAAACTAATAATAACCCCAGATCAGCAATCTGCTTATGATTAATAGCAGCGCGAGCCCGGCCCAGAAGGTGAGGCGCGTGCGCAAGGTCCCGTACCATTTCGGAAATAGCCCGGCGTTCACCGCATTGAGATCGCGCATCAGGAGATAGGCGAGGAGGGCGAGGATCACCACATGGCGCCAGACCGCGCCGAGATATAGCGAAAAGGCGCCGTCGGGAATAATCGCGGCGAAGGCGGCGAGCGCGATCAGCTGGCCGGGCACGAAGGATTCACGCAGCTTCTGGGCGGGCGCCAGGCTGGCGCCCGCGCCGGCGCCCGAGAGATAGGCGACGATCACGGCTCCGTAGACTAGCGCGACGTGGTGAAAGCCGAGCGCCATGCGCGCTGGCAAGACGGCGGGACTTGCCCACAGGGCGGCCGCGGCGATGTAAAAAGGCGCAAGGCCGTAAAGCCCGAGCTTCGTCATCTCCGCCTGTTGACGGTTCTTCGCCATGAAAGCCCTCCCGAACGCGACCCCTCGCCTGTGGCTGAGGGGAGCATAGACAAAAAGCTCATTTCCGGAAAGCAAGGCTCGCAACCCATCCCGCCAGCAGCGACAGGGCGACGCAGAAAATCCCATAGGAAACCGGCCTTAGATGGGCGAAATCATAGATGCGCCGTTCCACGCCGACGCGGTTGACGGCGAGCGAGGCCGTGTCGGCGCCGATCATTTCGCCATTGCGGAAAAGATAGACGGCGACCTCGTAATCGCCCACGGGCGTGTTGGCGGGCAGGCGCGCATCGATGGTGAACAGCGCGTTCTTCTTAAAGGAGACGCCTTTCGTGCGGGCGCCATAAAGGCCGGCGGCTTCCGCTTCGCTGAGGAAGGCGCTCCGGAAAAGGCCTGGATTTTTCGGCGGCGCGTTCAAATGATCCTGTATGGCGATATCGAGATAGTCCGCATCGAGATGATAATCGGCTTGCAGGGGTAAGGGCGCGATATCGTCCACGGGGCGCGTCGAATAGGTGAGGTAAAGTCCCGGCGCGGGACCCACGGCGTGCGGCGGCCCCGGCGTCCAGATGAGGTTGTTTTTCTCCACCTGGCGGACCTTGAACCGGGTTTCGGGACCGCGGATGACGGAAATCATGTCGATGCTTGCGGGGTCCTCGATCCCGGTGACGGCGCCGAACAAGGTCAGGCGCGCGCCTGCGAACCCTGCGTCCACCTCGACGCGCTCTTCGGTGAGCGCGATTTCGACCTCCGCCGCAGCGGCTTTCGTCGCAAAGAGCGCGAGCGCGAGAAGAAGAAGTCTCATGACGCGCTCTCCACGATGAAGAAGGAGGCGGGCGGCAGGGCGAGGCCGATCAAGAGCCTGGCGCAGACGGCGAGAACGATCAGCGCGAGGAGCGCGCGCAACTGCTCGCCTTTGAGCTTCATGCCGGCGCGCACGCCGAATTGCGCGCCGATGACGCCGCCCAAAATCAGGAGGAGGCCGAGCGCGATGTCAACGGTCTGGTTGGCGGCGGCATGGAGCAGCGTGGTGATTGCGGTGACGAAGATGATCTGAAACAGCGACGTGCCAACCACCACATTGGTCGGCATGTTGAGAATGTAGAGCATGGCGGGAACCATGATGAAGCCGCCGCCGACGCCCATCATGGCGCCGATCATGCCAATCAGGAGCCCGAGCATCACTGGCGGAATGGGGCTGATATAGAGCCCCGATGTGCGAAACCGCATGGGGAAGGGAAGTCCCGCCATCCAGGCGGGGCTGCGGCGTTTGCGGACAGGCCGGCGCGCCTGTGTGGAGCGGAACAGAGCGCCGACCGATTCCGTCAGCATCAAGATGCCGATGGCGCCCAGAAACACGACGTAACAAACGGAAATCAGGGTTTCGATCTGGCCGGTTTTCAGGAAAGCGCGGAACAAAAACACGCCGATCGCTGATCCGACGGCGCCGCCGGCGACCAGGAAACCGCCCATCTGGAAGTCGACGGTCTTGCGTTTGATGTGGCTGAGCGCGCCGGAAACGGATGAGGCGGTGATCTGCGTCGTCTCGCTGCCCACGGCGACGGCGGGCGGGATGCCGTAGAAAATCAGAAGCGGCGTCATCAAAAAGCCGCCGCCGACGCCGAACATGCCGGACAGGAAACCAACCGCCGCCCCCATGGCGATCACCACAAACGGATCGACGGGCATCTCCGCAATGGGGAGATAAAGCTGCATGGGGTTACGCCGGATTGAGGAACGCGAAACGCGGTGCGGTCCTTATAGGCGTGCGAAGCGGCGGGGCGCAAGCAAGCTTCTCGCAGCGGCGCGCGCCGCGCATCTAATTGACGGCGGCGGAGGCGTTGGCGCTCTGGTCTGCGGGCTTGGCCGTCCAGGAGGCGACGCGCGCATCGATCTCGGCGCGCGCATCCGGCGACAGGGCGACGCCGACGCCGGCGGCCAGCGGCTGGGCCTGATCGTCGCCATTGCGGGCGGCGAGCGAGTACCAGTAATAGGCTTGCGCCGCATCCTGGATCGACGACGCGGCGTCGTCGCTCGGATGATAGATGGCGCCGAGATTGTACTGGGAATCGACAAGCCCGAAATTCGCCGCCTGTTCGAACCAGGCGATGGCTTCCTGCGCATCCGCGGCCCCGCCGTCGCCGCGCGCGGTCATGACGCCGATGCGGTGCATGGCGAGAACATTGCCGCCATTGGCCGCGCGGCGGAACCAGACGCGCGCCTGGCCGAGATCCTGGTCGACGCCCTGGCCGGTTTTGTAAAGCTCGCCGAGTTGCAGTTGCGCGGGCGGGAAGCCGAGCGCCGCCGCGTCCTGAAGCTTGGAAACCGCGCTCATGGCGTCGTCTTCCGTCTGGGCGGCGGAAAGCGCGTCCATGCTTTCAAGATAAAGCTGTTGCGGGTCGAGGGCGGGCGCCTCTGGAACCGTGGCGAGCGAGCCCTGATCTTGCGCCGGGGCCCCAGTTTCTGCGGCGGTCTCCGCAGGGCGCTCTGTCTGCGTCGGCGCGGGCGCGGCGTCTTGCGGCTGGAACAGGAAATCCTTCATGAGATAGGCGAGCGCCGCGATGGCCAGCACGATCGCGACGGCGAGCGCCATGGTCAACGGTTTCGCGGAAGCGGTGGATTGCAGGGTTTCGAGCGCGGCGCGGTCGCCATTGCGGCGGGGCTCTTCGTCGTCGTCGAACTTGATGCGCTCATCGGCCGGTTCCGGCGTTTCGACGGCCTTGTCTTCGTCGTCCTTCTTGCGGCCCAGCCTGGCGCGGGCGGATGACAGCGCCGCGGCGATCTTGCCGAAACGTCCGCTTGCCTTTTCTTCTTCCTCGTCGTCTTCGAAATCGGCCAGAGCCGCTGGCGACGCCTCTTTTTGCGGCTCTTGCGCGGGAGACGGCGTCGGCGTTTGCGCTTCAAGGCCGGCCTCGGCGGCGCGTTTTTGGCGCGCGCGGGCGGCGAGAATGGCGCGCTGCTTTGCGGTCAGCTGCGAGCGGCGGGGCCGGTTTCCTTCAGCTTCGCGTTGCTCGGCGGCTTCGCGGGCGCGCCGGCGCGCGGCCTGCACCATGTCTTCTTTGGGCGCTTCCTCGGCGGCGGGGTCTTCCGTCGCCTCCGGCGCTATGCCTTCAGCGAGCGAGGCGGTGTTCGGCGCCTGCCGGTCTTCGTCGTCATTGTCATCGTCTTCGCCATCCTCGTCGTCTTCGGCGAAGAGCGCGCTGATGTCATCATCATCGTCGTCATCCTGCGCGTCCTGCGTGTAGGTGTCGCCGGAAAGCGCGCTGCGCACTTCGGCTAGCAGCGAACGGGCGTCCTTGGACGTTTCATCGTCGCCGGCGTTTTCCGTTTCATCGGCGCTGACCGTGATGTCGCCGTCATCGCCAGCTTCTGCGGCGTCTTCGTCCAGCTGGAAGCTGAAGTCGTCGGCGACGTCGTCCTCATTGTCCTCTTCGATCTCGTCGGAGAAAGCGAAAGGATCGGTCTCGGGCTCGATCTGCGCGTCGGCGCTGGCTTCCGTCTCCGGCTCCGGCTCATCCCCGGTTTCCGCCTCAATGGCGGCGAGGGCGTCTTCGATTTCCTCTGCGACGTCGTCCGGCTCTTGCGTGACGATCTTCGCCGCGGGCGCGCGCAGCGCGGCGGCGGGCCGGGACGCCGGCGTTTCCGTCAGCGCGTCTTCGATTTCGGCGGAAAGGTCGTCGCCGTCATCGTCGCTTGCGGCAGGGGGCGCCGGCGTTGCGGCGGTCTCTGCGGGAGCGGCGTGATCAAGGTTGTCGAAGCGCGCATTCAGCGTTTCAAGGGAGCGCTGAAGCTCTTCCAGACGCTGGTCGGTTTCGCGCCGGGCTTCAGCAAGTTTGGACTCGACCTCTTGCGCGCCCGCGCCGGCGCTTTCCTTGCTCAGCTCGGCCCGGACCTCGGCGATGGTTTCGGACACTTTCTGGACGCCGTCTGCGCTGCGTTTTTCCGCCGCTTCGATCTGGCCGGACAGTTTGGCGATCGCGCCTTCCATGGCGCGGATCTGATCGCCGCCGCGCTTGAGCTCGTCGCCAAGGACGCGCAGGCGCGCGCCGGTGCGTTCGACGAATTCCGGATCGGCCGATTCTGCGGCTTCGCCTTTGAGGCTGGCGGCTTCTTCTGCGATGCGCTCCGCATTGGCGACGCGTTCCGCGAGATCTTCGACCGTGGATTTCAGCGCGCCGAACTCGGCGGGCTCGCCGTTGCCGCCGTCGCCGACCCGGTCGAGGCGTTCGGCGAATTCCTGAAGCTGGGCTTCTGCGGAATCGAGGCGGTTCAGCGTCGTGCGCTGCGCGCTGTTGAACTGGGTCGCCACCTGCGTGACGGCTTTTTCAAGCGCTTTCAGCGCCTCGATGCGGTGGCGGTCGCCGCCGGCGCGTTCGAGTTTTTCAAGGCGCTGGGCAAGGTCCTGATGGGTGCCTTCGGCGGGCTTGACCCGTTCCAGGCGCTGCACGCGCTCGACAAAGCCGCCCATATTGCGGGACAGTTCGGCGACGGCGGCGCTGTTCTTGGTTTCGGCTTGGGCGACGCGGTTGCGCAAATGCTCCATCGCCGTGACGAGGTCTTTCAGCTTCAGGCCCTCGACCTCGCCGCCGGACAAATCCGAGCCGCTGCCTTCGGCCTGGCTGTAGATCATCTGGTTCAGCCACTCGCCGACCGTCATGCCTTCCCGGCGCGCGGCTTCCTTCGCCGTCTCGCGTGCGTCGCGTTCAATCCCTTTGACGCTCCAGGGGGCGTTCGATTTCATGGCTTTCCACCGTCTTCGCTGAGGCGACTTCCCCTACCGCCGGCCTGGCCGAAGCGCGTCCGCACCCTATCGCCCAAGTCCAACAGGTCACCGTTAAGCTGCTTCGCGAGGGCCGCAAAGCCTTAATCAGTCAGGAAAAACCCCTGATTCTTAATGAAAGGTTAATACCGATTCGGGAGGCTTGGGGGACTTAGATCGCCTACCGGGGAAAACCAGTGCGCAATGTCCGGATCAGATCCGCCTGGCCGGTGCTTATGCGGCCTCTTCGGCGGCGATGCGCATCCAGTGGGTGATGCGGTCCTTGAGGCGCGCCGCCGAGATCGGCTTGGCGATATAATCATCCATGCCCGCGGCAAGACATTTTTCTTTGTCGTCTTTGAGGGCGTGGGCGGTAATGGCGATGATCGGCGTGTGCTTGCCGGTTTCCGCTTCGGATTCTCGGATGGTCCTGGCGGCGTCGAAGCCGTTCATGTCCGGCATGGAGATATCCATGAGAATGATCGACGGGTTGTGCTCGGCGTACATGGCCAGCGCTTCGCGGCCATTGACGGCGATTTTGAAGCTGACGCCGGTCTCCTTGAGGATATGGGTGAGGACCAGGCGATTGACCTCGTTGTCTTCGGCCACAAGCACGTCAAGGCGCTCATAGGCGGGGGCCGGTTCGGGCGGCGCCTGCTTCGCCGGCGCGTCCTCGAGATTTATCGCGGCCGGTTCTTGCTCCGCGGGGCGCGCGCCTTCGTCGTGAATATTATGAGCGCTTTCCTGCAAGACCCGGATGATCGTGTTGAATAGAAGGCTTGAACGGGCGGGCTTCGTCATATGCGCATTGACGCCGAGCGACAGGAAGCTGGCGCCGGAGGCCTCATCGACGGAAGTCAGCATCACGATCGGCAAATTCCTGAACGCCGGATCGGCCCGCAGCAGCGTCGCCACATCGGCGCCGGTCATGCCCGGCATATGATAGTCGAGGATCAGAAGGTCCGGTCCGGCGCCGCGCGCTTTTTCTTCGCGCAAGCCGGCCAGGCCGGCATGGCCGTTCTCATAAAGCACCGCCTCATAACCCCAGCCGGTCAGTTGTTCGCTGAGAATTTTGCGGTTGACGGCGTTGTCATCGATGACAGCGATGCGCGAGCCGGAAACGTCCACCGGCGGGGCGGCGGGTTTTTCCTGTTGGTCGGCGTGAACCGGCAAGGTCACCGTGAACCAGAAGGTCGAGCCTTCGCCCGGCTTGCTGTCGACGCCGATCTCGCCGCCCATCATCTTGACCAGCGAGGCGGCGATGGAGAGCCCCAGCCCGGTGCCTTCATGCTTGCGCGTCGCGCTGTCGTCGACCTGGCTGAATTTTTCAAAAATGCGGGCGCGTTTGTCTTCGGGAATGCCGATCCCGGTGTCCTCGATCTTGAAGGTGAGGGCGTATCCTTGCTCGCAAGCCTCGCCGGAGAGCGAGGCGAGGATATGGCCTTCATCGGTAAACTTCGCGGCGTTGCCCATGAGATTGGTGAGGATCTGGCGCAACCGCCCGGCGTCGCCGATAAATTGGGCGGGCAGGTCCGGCGGCACGCGCACGGCAAGTTCGAGCTCTTTGTCCTTCACCCGCGAGGAAATCAGCACGGCCACGTCCTCGATCGCCTCGGCGATGGAAAACGGCGCGGGATGGAGTTTCATCTGGCCGGCGTCGATCTTCGAAAAGTCGAGAATGTCGTTGATGATGGTCAACAGCGCTTCGCCGGATTTCAGAATGGTCGAGGCGTAGACCGTTTGCGTGTCGTTGAGGTCCGTCGCGCATAAAAGTTCGGCCATGCCCATGACGCCGTTCATGGGCGTGCGGATTTCATGGCTCATATTGGCGAGAAACGCGGCCTTGGCCTGTTCGCTGGCTTCGGCTTTCTTCTGCGCGTTCTTCAGCGCCGTGACGTCGGAATAGGTGACGATGATCGCGTCGTCGCCGCAGTCCATGGCCTCGATGACGAGATGACGGCCGTCGTCCAGCGTCCAGGAGCGGCGGAAATGTCCGTTCTCCTCGATCTTCTGAAGCACGGTGCTTTTCATTTCCTCGATGCGCATCGACGCGTCAGGCAGATGCGCGGCGAGGATCGCCTCCATCATCACGCTCCACGGCGTGCCGGCGGCGGTGATCCCTTCGGGAAGGTCGTAGAACTCGGCGAGCTGCCGGTTGCAGAACAGGAGTTTGTCGTCTTTGACGACATAGAACATCTGCGGCATCGCATGGATGGCGTTGACCAGCATGTCATGCTGCGTGATGAGCGCTGCGAGCGCGTCGCGGTCGCGCATCAAAAGATCGATTTCGGCCTGCCTCTGCTTATTCATTAGAGCGCTTCCCGTGAGCGGCCCTTTTCGGCCGTCTTCGGGGCGGATTATGCTTTCAAATTCCTTTACGTTGAGTAAGGGCGCGCGCAGATGAGCCCGAAAGGCGCCTCGCCCTTGAACCGGGGCGGGCGGAGACCTTAATAAAACCTTGCGGCCTGCGCCCCCGCGCGCTTTCGGCGCCCGCATCTTGGCCGTCCGAACTGCTCTTTGCTGGTGTTTTTTTCGGCGAGGGCGGGCAAAATGGCGCGACTGCGCCGTCGACGACCTGCCGGATCGCCCGGCGGCCCCTCATGAACAGCGAAAGCCGAGGATCAACATGACCACCTACACCGCGCCCCTCAAAGACATGCAGTTTGTCCTGAACGAGGTCCTGCAGATCTCCAAATACTCGAATTTGCCGGGATTTTCCGAGGCGAGCGAGGATGTGGTCGAAGCGATCCTGGAGGAGGGCGCGAAAATGGCCTCCAACGTCCTCCACCCGATCAACCATTCCGGCGACAAGGAGGGCTGCACCCGCCATGAGGACGGCTCGGTGACGACGCCCAAGGGCTTCAAGGAGGCCTATGAGGTCTACAAGCAGGGCGGCTGGCAGGGGCTTTCCTTCGATCCCGACTATGGCGGGCAGGGGCTGCCTTACATTCTTGCGGTGGCGGTCTCGGAAATGGTCTCGGCGGCGAACATGGCCTTCGGCATGTATCCCGGTCTCGCCCGCGGCGCCGCGGACGCGATCCACGCCCACGGCACCGACGAGCAGAAACAAAAATACCTCCCCAACATGATCGCCGGCGAATGGGGCGGCACCATGAACCTCACCGAGCCTCATTGCGGCACGGATCTGGGGCTCCTTCGCACCAAGGCGGTTCCCCAAGGCGACGGCTCCTACAAGATCACCGGCACCAAGATTTTCATCTCCGCGGGCGAGCACGACCTCACCGAGCAGATCATCCATCTCGTGCTCGCGCGCATTGAAGGCGCGCCGGAAGGGGTGAAAGGCATCTCGCTTTTCATCGTGCCGAAATTCCACATCAACGATGACGGCTCGCTCGGCGATCGCAACGGCGTCATGTGCGGCTCCATCGAAGAGAAGATGGGCATTCACGCCAATTCCACCTGCGTTCTCAATTACGACGATGCGACGGGCTATCTGCTCGGCGAAGAGAACAAGGGCCTGCGCGCCATGTTCACGATGATGAACGAAGCGCGCCTCGGCGTCGGCCTGCAAGGCATGGCGATCTCCGAGGTCGCTTATCAGAACGGCGCCGCCTATGCGAAAGACCGGCTGCAAGGCCGCGCGCTCACCGGGCCGGAGGCGCCGGACAAGCCCGCCGACCCGATCATCGTCCATCCCGACGTGCGCCGCATGCTGATGGATCACCGCGCCTTTACCGAAGGCGCGCGCGCCTGGATGTACTGGTCGGCGCTTTACGGCGATCTGGAAAAGGTCTCCGAAGACGAAGCCACGCGTCAGAAGGCGGAAGATTACATGGGGCTGATGACGCCGGTCCTGAAATCCTATCTCACCGACCGCGGCTACTGGCACGCCACCAACGCCCAGCAGGTGCTGGGCGGTCACGGCTATATCCAGGAATGGGGCATGGAGCAGTTCGTGCGCGATGCGCGCATCGCCATGATCTATGAAGGCGCGAACGGCATTCAGGCGCTCGACCTTGTGGGCCGCAAGCTGCCGAAAGACGGCGGCCGCGCCGTCATGACCTTTTTCGCGGAAGTCGACGACTTCGTGAAAGACCATGAAGGCGATGAAGACATGAAGCCCTACATCGAAGGGCTCGCCGCGGTGAAGGCCGATCTCGTCGAGGCGACGCAATGGTTCATGGCGAACGCCATGCAGAACCCGAACAACGCCGGCGCCAGCTCCATGGATTATCTGGGCCTGACAGCGCTCACCTGTCTCGCTTATGCTTGGGCGATGTCGGCAAAAGCCGCGCTCGAGAAAAAGGAGTCGAGCGACGACTTCTACAAGAACAAGCTCGTCACGGCGAAATATTTCGTCGACCGCATCCTGCCGGAGCGGTCGGCGCATCTTGCGAAGATCAAATCCGGGTCGGAAGCGATGATGGCGCTGCCGGCGGAAGCGTTCTAAGCGCGGGGCCGATGCTGACATTGCTGTTCGATCTCGGCGGGGTTGTCGTCGATTATCGCGGCCCTGAACGTCTCGCTGCGTTATCGGGCGGCGTCATGTCCGTCGCGGACGCCCATGCGGCGATGTCGGCGTCGGACAATCTGCACGCCTTTGAGCGCGGCGAAGTCTCGCCGGAGGCCTTTGCGCAAAGAGCGGTTAGGGAGTGGCGCATCGATATGGCGCCTGATGCTTTCATCGCCGACTTTGAAACCTGGCCGGAACGTCTCCTGCCCGGCGCGAAAGCGGCGATTGCGGCGTTTGAAGGCAAGGCCCGGCTCGCCTGTCTGTCGAACATCAACATCCCGCACTGGCGCCAGGCGGAAGCGCTCGGGCTTGGCGGTGTTTTCGAGCGGGAATTTCTGTCGCACGAAATGGGCGCGCGCAAGCCGGAGCCCGGCATATACCGGCAGGTGATCGAGGCGCTGGATGCAGCGCCGGAGACGATTATTTTCTTCGACGACGTTCTGCCCAATATTGATGCGGCGCGCGCGGCGGGACTTCGGGCGCATCATATCGGCAAGCCTGACATGCTGGCGCCCGTTCTGAAACAAGTCATGCGCGATCGCGTCCCGTTTTGAAGTCGTCACGCCTTTCGGCATCCCCATTTGAGGGTAAGACCGGCGTTGTTTTCTATCTCTCGATAATGTGAAAGGCGCCGCGAAAAGAAGGGCGCGCCCTATCCAAATGTTCATCTGGCGCACGCGCGGCGTTTAAGGAGTCTTTAAGGGCCCGCGCCTATCCCATGACGCGCGGATGAAATTGAAGTCGCGTGCATTTCATTCCGCGCTCTGTGCTGTTGCTCCATTTGATCGAAATGCGTTTTCGAACGCACATGGAGTAATGAGATGACGAAAAGACCTTACCAGTTTGAGCTTGTGAACGACAAAGGCGTTCAGGTGAAGCGCGTGTCGCTTCGCTGCACCAATCTCGACGCCTATGATCGCGCCGTGCGGCTCTTGAACGAGACGCCGGAAGCGGCCGCCGCCTTCGGTTACGAGGAAAAAGGCCACGCCGTTCACGCCGCCTATCGCGCCTAGCCAGGCGTTTTGCAGTTGCGTTGTCTATGCGCGCCTTTTAGGCGCGCAAGGACGCCCATTCCGGCTTTCGCTCAAACAGCTTGGCCACATAAGGACATTGCGGATCGACGCGAAGATGATGCTCTTTCGCGTCGGCCACCGCCCGCTCCGTCAGCTTGCGGGCGATGCTCTTGCCGCGCGCTTCCGGCGGCGTGAAGGTGCGGTCGATGACCATCACGTCGTCCTCATTCAGCGTGTAGGTGAGTTCGGCTTCGCCGCCGGCCACATCAGCGCGGTAACGGCCCACGCCGTTTTTCTCATAATGCTCGATTTTTAAAGTGTCGTCTGTCATGGCTCATCCGTTTCGAAAGGGTTGCCGCACACCATATATGCCAACAGACAGCATGTTTCGCCAGCCGGTTCCCCTCAAAACCCTTTGATCGGCAGCGTCGCGGGGTCGAGTTCCTTGAGCTCGCATTCCCATACCGTGATGACGCGCCAGCCAAGCTTTTCGAGAGACGCCTTGTTCTTCTGGTCCCTGGCTTTGTTTCGCGCGATTTTCTGAAGCCAGTAGTCGGCGTTCTGCTTTGGCTGACGGCTTCCGCGTTTGCAGTCATGGCCGTGCCAGAAGCAGCCATGTACGAAAATAACCGTCTTGAATTTCGGAAAAACGAGGTCCGGCTTGCCCGGAAGCTCTTTGACATTGAGCCGGTAGCGATAGCCCAGCGCGTGCAGTTTTTTGCGCAGCAACATTTCGGGCTTGGTGTCGCGCCCCTTGACCGCGCGCATCACCTCGGAGCGCTTTTCTTTCGTGAAGACGTCGGTGCTTTTGTTTTTCGCCGTCACGCCGCGCGGCGCGACTTTGCGGCGGCGAGCGCCGGCGCGAAAACATTTTCGGCGAGCCAGGCCACAACCGGCACGCAGACGCCGTCGCCGCAGAGCTTCAGCGCCGCATTGGCGCGGGCGGGCAGGCGGTATTCTTCCGGCAGGCCCATGAGCCGCGCCGCCTCGCGGGGCGTGATAAGGCGCGAACGGACTTCGCCTTTTTCAACTGCGAAAACCATCTGGCGCGAAGACCCGCCTGCGGGCGTGCGCAAACATCCCGCCAGACCGTCGAAACGCGCTTCGACGCGCTGCACCGTCTTGCCGTTCTCCTGACGCGTCCTGCGGAAAGCGGCGCCCGCGCGCCGCGCGCCATGCTCGATCAGCTTGTCGATGCGCGCGCGCTGATGCGGCGCCATCATGGAAATGAGCTTTTGCGTGTGTTCGGGCTCGTGCCAGTCGGGCGCGTCCCGGTCGATGACGTCCGACAGGCGCATATTGCGCCCGGTTTTCGGCGCCGGCGCGAGCCAGAACCAGCGCTCTTTCACCGAAGCCGGCAAGGCGTCGCAGGCCGCCAGAAGAGCGGGCGGCGCCATGTCTTCTTTCGGCGGAGTGTTTGCGGCTGGCGGGACCAGATCCGGCGCGAAGCCCAGAATGAAAAGCCGCGGGCGCGATTGCGGCGTGAAATATTTCGCATCGAGAACGGCGGCCGTCACGGCGTAGCCGGCTCGCGCCATGCGCTCGGCGACGACGGCGAAATCGCGCCCGCCATTCGAGCTTAAAAGGCCGACGACATTTTCGATGGCGATGATGCGCGGGCCCCGGCCTTGCGCGACGAGGCCTTCCATCAGCGACCAGAAAGGAAAGAATGCGCCCGAGCGCGCCGCGCTCATGCCGCCGCGCGCCCCCGCAAGCGACAGATCCTGACAGGGAAAAGATCCCCAGGCGAGATCGGCGCGTTGTGCGGGCATGTCGTCAAGAGATAGGGCGGCGATGTCGCTCTCGACAAGATCGTCTGCGCCGAAATTCGCGGCGTAAGCAGCGCATTTCGCCGGGTCGAGATCATTCGCGAGAAGACAGCGCCACGAATCGCCCAAGCCCAGCCGCGTCATGCCGCCGCCGGCGAAGAATTCGAGAAAGGTATGTTGCGCGCACGTCATTCGGTTTCAAATCTCGCTTCCGTCAGCGCCCCATTTCCGCCATATTCATCCGCATACGCACGGGCGCGCCATAATTGCGACACGATTGCCGTGTTTTCGCCTTATTTCAAGCATTTATCGCTGCATCGCCGCCATGTTTGCGTTGACGTAAACTGTTCCGTGCCGCAGATTGCTCTCGGGCGCTAGGGGGCCTCGCTTTATCGACAGGAGAGGCGAATGCCCTTGATGGAATCAAAACCGGTATCGGTTTTCAGACATGGCGCGGCGGTGACATTCGCCGTCGCAATCGCGGCGCTCTGTGGGCCCGCTTCCGCCGCGACGCAGCCTGCGACCGGCGTTTCAACATCTTCAGGCGGCGCATCGTCTTTCCAGATCGCCATGGTGCAGGACCGGGATCGCCGCGGCGAAGGCCGCAGAAGTGAAGGGCGACGGGGCGAAGGCCGGCGCAGCGAAGGACGCCGCAGCGGCGGACAAAGAGACGGCGCGCGGCGCAGCGGGGGCCGGAATGAAGGGCCGCGCGGCGCCATGCGCGAACGAAACGGCGCCCCGAATCGCGGCGCCGATCGCCGCAGAACCGCCGACAATGATTCAAGCCGCCGGCGCGCCGCTGACAATGACAGAAGCCGCCGCCGCGCGGCCGATAATGATCGCAGCCGCCGTAACGCCCAGGGCGCCGACCGCCGCCAGGACGGCGCCCGCAGGGACGGGGACCGGCGCCGCGAGGCCGACCGGCGCGACGGGCGCCGCGATGGCGACCGGAACCGGGACGGACGCCGCGACGGCGTCAGAAATGGAAGCGGGCGCCGCGACGCCTATCGCGATGGTCGCCGGGATGGCCGCCGGGACGGGTATCGCGACGGCCGCAGGGATCAGCGCTATGCCGACCGCGACCGCCGCCGGGACAATTACCGCGATGGCCGCCGCGACAGCCGCTATGCGGACCGGCGCCATCGCCGCAGCGGGGCCTATCGCCATCCGCGCGTGCGCTATGGCGGGCGCCATTACCGCCACGGGCACGGGCCCCGCAACGGCCATGGCTACTGGTGCACCGGCCACAATATTTTCCACTATTACGGCAGCTACAATCCCATCGGCTGGGTCTATGCGAGCTTCGGCTGGGATCTCTACAGCTGGTCCTATATCGGCGATTGCGATGTCGTTTCGCAGACATTCTATCGCGGCGGGCGCCGTTATCAGGAAGTCGCGCTGCTTTGTTACGACCCCTGGGGCTACGGCTATATCAAACCGGGCAGCCGCCGGGTCTATCGCACCTACTGAACGGGATGATCCCGCACAGGGACAGCGCCGTCCGGGCCAGGCTCGGGCGGCGCGTTTCTTTTTGCGGCGCTGATTCGTTTGCATTGACCCGCGGGCCCGACTCTAGCGATGAAGTCAGGTCACTCGCTTGTCTTTGCGACAGTTTCCGCCGGGGCCGATGAAACGCCGTTTGTCCATTTTTGCGCTTTGCGCCGGTCTCGCCGCGCTTGCGCGCCCTGTGCTGGCGAGCCCCGACGTCTCGGGGCTTGAGGATGTCCAGGTCGGCGAGCGCGCGTTGCAAACACGGATCGCGCTGATCTGCGAAGCGAACTGCACCGTGGAAAAGCGCGGCGGCGCGGATTTCTTCGTGCGCGGCGTCGCGACGGATATGGATCTCGACCTCACGGCGAAGAGCCGCAACATCACCGGCTTTTCCATGAGCCGGGAAGGGCAAGGCAGCGCGCTCCATGTGGAGACGCGGCGCATTCTCGAATACGCCAACGCCAAGCCCTGCAAGATTTCGGGCCGCGCCGCGACCTGTATCGACATGTTCTTCGCCGACGCCGAACCCGCCCAGGCCCAGTTGAAAACGCCGAGCCTCGCCTCGGCGCAAGGGGCGAAACCGGCGGCGGCGCCGGAAAAGAGCCAGACATCGGTTCCGCAGCGCGAGCCGGCGCCGAGGCTGGCCGCAAAACCGGCCCTGCGCGAAAGCGAGCCGGACCGCCTGTCGCGCTTCGCCGCGCTGGCGCCGCCGGAGCGGCTCGCGCCGCCCCAGCCGGCGCAGCTCGCCAGCGTGCGGCCGGTGCAAAAGCCCGTGGAGGTTTCAAAGCCGGTCATGCGTGAGCAGAGACGGCCCCCGGCGCCGGCGCCCAAACCCTTCAATTTTGCGGAACAGGTGGAAAAACTGCTGGGCAAAAAGCTGACGCCGGGTTTTTGCGGCTCGGCCAAGGCGACCCTGCAGTCCGATCCCTGGGCCCTCGATGCCATGGTCAATGTGGGGCTCTGCGAGGCGGCGGCCGGCAATGCCGGGGAAGGCGATGCGACCCTGTCGCGGCTTCTCGAATACACGCCCGACAATTACGAGGCCTATGTGGGCCGCGCGCTGATTGCGCTCGAGGCGGGCGAGAAAAGCGTCGCCCGGCGCTATTTCCAGAATGCGCTCGACGCGCCGCCGCCGATCGAGGAATCGACGCGCATCGTCCGCGCCATGCAGTCGCTTTAAAGGCGGCCTTTCACGTCAGCGTTATTCGCGGCAACGGGCGCAGCGGGCCGCCTTGACCCTCTCGCGCCCGGCGCCTAGCGTTTCGACCTTATCATTCAGGAGAGAACCTCATGGCGAACCCCATCAAGATCATCGGCGCGCCTTTGTCGCAGAATGTCAGGAAGCCGCTTGCGGTGGCGCATCATCTGGGCCTTGAGTTTGAATCGGTGATGGCCGCGCCCGGCGACGACACGATCAAGGCGGCGAACGCCTCGGGCCGCATTCCGGCCATGGACGACAACGGCTTCCGGCTGTGCGAGTCCAACGCCATCATGATCTATCTCGCGGGCAAGGCGGGCAACGCTCTTTACCCGGACGAGCCGCAGGCGCGCGCGCTGGTCAATCAGTGGCTGTTCTGGGATGTGGCGCACTGGACGCCGGCCTATCAGCCGATCCAGTTCGAGCGCGCGATCAAGCCGATGCTGAATATGGGCGAACCCGATGAGGCGGCGGTGGAAGCGGCGATGATCCGGTTCCAGCGCGAAGCGGGCCTTTTGAACGCCGCGCTCGACGGCAAGGTCTGGCTGGTGGGCGACGGGCCGACCCTCGCCGATTTCGCCGTAGGCGCCGGGCTCACCTATGCGGCGGGCATGGGGATCCGCCTCGGCGATTATCCGAACATCAATGCCTGGAACGAGCGGGTCATGGCCCTCGACGGCTTCAAGAAAACCGCGCCGGGGAGCTGACAATCATAGGAAAAGCGAAGTTGATGCGATGTGATCCGGCTTAGAAGTCTATCACATAGTCAACTTCGCCGCCTCCGATGTCCTCGAAATAAACGCGCCAGAACTCCCGCAACGCTTGCGGGTCAGGGCCGTTATGGCGTTCGACAACATGGATTCGGACATAGACGTTCTCGAATTTTTTCGCAGCGGAATAATCGAGGGTGCGCTCGAAGTCGTCCCAATCAGCGCCGTTCCGGTAATGCGACCAGCGCGGCGTGTTCTGGACGAGGTCGGTCACCACCACCAGCCGCCTGTTTTCTACAAATGGAGCGAAATCCGGGCGCCGCATGACCGCTTCGAAATGCTCCAGCAAGGGGGAGTAATTGGCTTGCTTGTTCAGCATCACATCTGCGACGCGCTCTTCAAGGTCGAGTTTGAACTTCTCGCTCCAATCCTGCTCGGTCAGCCGTTCGTTGCGGAAAAGGAAAGTGAATGCGTTTGGTGCGCCGGGAGAGCAACGCGAGAAAATCTCAAGCGGTTCGCGCCCGCCATCGCGCGAGATGGCCAGGACCGTAAACTTTCCATAACGCTGCAGGCTTCTGGACTCGCTTGAGATAAGCTGGTTCACCCAATGCGTGTCTTGTACGTTGAAGGGGTCGGACTGGTCGATCAGGAAGACGGTGTGTGCTGGGATGACGCCGTCCTGACGGCAATTATCGGGGCCGACTGGCTCGTCGCGCAGCGATATCGCCACAAAAACGAAGCCCGCCAAGGCAAGCATCGACGACCACATCAAGAGCCAGTAGCCGTGACGTCGGACCCATCCCATCATGCGAAGGCCTCGCCTTCTGTCCGTTCGGCAGCGATCGCCGGCGCCGGCGCGTGTCTGACATGTTCAAAAGAGGTCTTCTCGCGGAAAGACGCGCGCAGCACCGGGATCAGGCGGTCCTCGTCAAGGAAATGAAACTCGTCGTTGACGACCTTGGAATTGATCTCGTCTTTGAGTTTCTCTTTGCGCTGGGCGATCCATGAACGCAGCTCTTCGAGAGCTTCGATATTATAGTTCAGATCGTCGATTGCATCATCGACCATGCTCATGGTCGCTTCATTCGACGGCATTTCGTTCGCGAAAATGATCTTTTGCTGGAAATAATCTGGCGGCTGACCCGGATCTTTGACTGTGTCTTTTCTTTGCGCCTTGCGCGACAGGCTGCGTCGGCGGTCGCCATTGATGCGCCGGTATTTGCCGATCCAGGTCGTCGCCCATCCATCCAGGTAGCTCTGCAGCTGGCTCGCTTGCTCGCCGACAGACATAATCCAGTTTTTCGCCCTGCGCATTTCCGCTTCGACGGTGTTATGAAAAGCCTGTGCTAGGCCGACCTGCACCGAAGCGGCGTCGAGCACGCTCACGATAGCCCGGTTCATGATGCGATAAGCGTCGTTTCGCTGACGGGCGGCTGAGCGGAATTCCCGCCATCTTGTCGCGAACCCGGGAACGCGGTCCACAAGCCGCCATGCCCCTTCATACATTGCGAACACCGATATCGACAGGCCGAGAATCAAAAGGAACAGGGGCTCGATAGATTGCAGATGGAGCGGCGACCCGAGCCGTGCGATCACTTCCGAAACGGGAACCGATTCCAGGACCTGCAATTGTCCCCCGGTCGTATTGGCGTTGGCGAGCGCCATTTCGGCGGCTTCGCGGTAATGCGCGATGAACCAGTTGATCAGGAAAGCCACCGATATGCCCAAGAGCGTGAAGGCGATCGCCGCATATTTTTGCATGCCCTTGCCGAAAAAGGCGTAACGCAGGCCCACAAGGCCGATCAAAAGGGCCCAGACCACGTTGAAAAACGAAAAGATGAACGCAAAGAACGCGCCGCCGAAAAAGCCCCCCTGGCTGACGCTCCCCAAAAGGCTCGCATTGAGAATGACTTCGAGGACGCCGAGCGCAAACAAGGGCGCTACGCCGGCGATCCACTTTTCATGGGCGGTGGGGTTGCGGTCGAGCCCGTGTTCGTCCTTGAATCGGTCAAGACGTTCCTTGGCCACTTTATATTCTTCCACCCGTTCCTTCAGCGTGGCTTGGGCGTAATTGAGCTTGTCGGAAATAAAGGCGGAGATTTCGTCCCGGTTCGCCGTCACCGAAATGCGCCGCGGGGTCCAGCGGGAAATCCAGTCGCGCGCGGCGCCATAGGCGCGGGAGAGGTTTGCGCCGACGATGCCCACATCGGTGTCGCGCTGCGCCATGATCTCGGTCTCGAAGCCGGTTGGCGCCGACGCGTCGGAAGGGGGCTCCCCGTTCTTCGCATCCCGCACAGCATTGTTCCTGACGCGTGAAGGCCACAGGATCTTGCGCTCGACATACCGAACAAGGCCCGTGACCTTTTTGGTGATGTCGCTGAGTTTGATGGAAAAGTTGATCCGCCCCGTAGTGGCGTCAAACCCGAGCGATAGCTCGAGCTCATCCTTACTAGATTTCGCCAACGTGCCCCCGCACCCCACTGACTAGAGTCTTCACCCCGATATTTTCACGCTATCGCAATACAGACAGTGTAGACAATAGAAAATTGATGTGATTTTAGCAGAGAAGCCTTGGCCAATATTGCTTCAGCGCCCTAATTGCGCGCGTAATCAACCTCTTGCCAGCGCCTGCGTTGTCCATGACCGCTTGACCGGGGCGGCGTTTTCCGGTGCAACCTCCTGAAAACGCCGCTCGCGCGAAGCCAGCCTCCGGAAACCCATGGCCCAGAACAAAAACAAGTCCTTTCAGGACCTCATCCTGACGCTTCAGAATTACTGGGCCGACCAGGGCTGCGTCATCCTCCAGCCCTATGACATGGAGATGGGCGCGGGGACCTTTCACCCGGCGACGACCCTGCGCTCGTTGGGACCGAAGCCGTGGAACGCGGCTTACGTCCAGCCCTGCCGGCGCCCGACCGACGGGCGCTATGGCGCGAACCCCAACCGCTTCCAGCATTACTACCAGTTCCAGGTGGCGCTGAAGCCGAGCCCCGACAACATTCAGGAGCTCTATCTCGGCAGCCTCGACGCCATCGGCGTCGACCGCAGCGTGCATGACATCCGGTTCGTCGAGGACGACTGGGAAAGCCCGACGCTCGGCGCCTGGGGCCTCGGCTGGGAAGTCTGGTGCGACGGCATGGAAGTGACGCAGTTCACCTATTTCCAGCAGGTCGGCGGCTTCGACTGCAAGCCGGTGACGGGCGAGATCACCTATGGGCTCGAGCGCCTCGCCATGTATGTGCAGGGCGTCGATAACGGCTTCGATCTCGTCTATGGCGGCGCCAAGCCGGACGGCTCGCCCTTCACCTATGGCGACGTCTTCCACCAGAACGAAGTCGAACAGTCGGCCTACAATTTTGAACTCGCCAACACAGAAATTCTCTTCCGTCAGTTCAAGGAGGCGGAGGAAAACTGCATGGCGATTATCGAAGCCGGCAAGAAAGACGGCAAAGCCTATCCGCTGCCGGCTTACGAGCAGTGCATCAAGGCCTCGCATCTGTTCAACCTGCTCGACGCGCGCGGCGTTATCTCCGCGACCGAGCGGCAGTCCTATATCTTGAGGGTCAGGACGCTCGCCAAGGCCTGTTGCGAAGCCTGGCTAGAAAGCCCCCAAGGCGCAGGCGAAGGGGCCGGCGTCGTCGATTACGCGGAAGCCTGAGGTCATGAGCGTCGCGCTTCCCCTTGAGGGCGGGTGTCACTGCGGCGCTCTGCGCTACGAGATCAGCGCCGCGCCTGTGACCGTAGCGGTCTGTCACTGTACGAACTGTCAGAAAATCGGCGGCGGCGCCTTCGCCGTCAACATCATGGCGGCGGAGCCCTCCTTTCGGTTCAGCGCCGGCGCGCCGAAAGAAATCGAATGGGTCTCCGACGCCGGCAACGCCCGCGTCGGCTGGTTCTGCGGCGAGTGCGGCTCGCGCATTGCTCATGGTCACAAGCCGGGAACCGGCATTCTCAGCGTGCGCGCCGGAACGCTCGACGATGCGTCATGGGTGCGCCCCGCCGGCCATATCTGGGTGCAAAGCGCCCAACCTTGGGTGACCTTCGTCGAGGACGATATCTTAAGCGATAGGCAGCCGGCTGATTTCAACGCGCTGGTTCAGCGGTTTCGCAGTTTCGGCTTCTTTCCCCAGTAGGCCTAAATAGGCCGGACCCGGATCAATTCGCGGGCGCAGCATCGATTTCCGGGGCCCACGGACATTTCCGCGTTGCGCGGTTCATGCGCGGCGCGGTAAAATCCCGACAGACAACAGCAGAGGGAGGGCCCCATGCCCAGAATTCTCGGTTTGAATCTCGTCGGCGTGCTGATTGCGACAATTGCGTTCTATATGGTCGGGTGGCTTTGGTACGGCGTCCTGTTCATGGACGAGTATATGGCGTCCATGGGCATATCGGAGGCGGACGCGGAGGGCATGAGCCCGGCCATGCTCGGCATCGGACTAGTCATCACCATCCTGCAGGTGGTCGGCCTCGGGCTGGTCCTGAAATGGAAGAATGCGGCGGGAATCGCCGGGGCGGTCACGACCGCCCTTGTCCTGTGGCTGGTCTTCGCGCTGCCTTTTTCCGCCTATGGCTATATTTACGGGACGACGAGCGCGTCGCTGTTCATGATCGACGCCACGCATCTGCTCGTCGGTTGGGTGATTTCGGCCGCCGTCCTCGCCTTGATAAAATAGGCCTGCGGCGTCATTTTAGGAGACGGGGCGGCTCAGACGCCGCCCCTTTTTCTTTGCCGTCGTGTAGTCGGGGATCCCCATGGCGTTGACCGCGCCCAAACGAAAAAGCCGCAAGAAGCGCAAAAAGAAAAAAGCGCGGGGCTCGCGTTTTAAACTCGCGCTGGGCGCGCTGGCGGCGGGCCTTGCGGTGATGATCGGCGGGTCGGTGATCTGGGCCGGGCTTTACGCCGTCGCCGCGCCGCCGGGCACGCTCTTGATGCTTCAGCGCAAGATGAGCGGCGACGTCATCATTCATCCCTGGGCGAAGCTTGAAAATATTTCGCCGAGCCTTGTCACCGCCGTCATCGCGGCGGAGGACACCCGTTTTTGCCTTCATAACGGCATCGACTTCGAGGCCATCGACAAGGCGCTTGAAGAGGCCGAACGGGGCCGGCGCCTGCGCGGCGCGTCGACGGTCTCGCAACAGACGGCCAAGAATGCGTTCCTCTGGAACGGCGGCGGCTGGCTCAGGAAGGGCGGCGAAGCCTGGATGACCGTGCTGATCGAGACCTTCTGGCCGAAGAAACGGATCATGGAGGTCTATCTCAACATCGCCGAATGGGGCGACGGCCATTTCGGCGCGGAGGCGGCGGCGCAGGCGCGCTTCGGCAAGAGCGCGAAAGACTTGAGCCCCTATGAGGCGGCGCTCCTCGCCAGCGTGTTGCCGAACCCGCATACATGGCGCGTCGACCCGCCGGGGCCTTATGTGCGCGAACGCGCCGGCACGGTGCGCGCCCGCATGAACCAGGTGCGCCGCGACGGGCTGGATGTCTGCGTGCTGAACTGAAAAAGGGAGGCCAGAATGAGCGTGATGGTGATTGCCTGTTACCGGCCGAAGCCGGGAAAAGACGCCGAACTGCTGGCGCTCATGAAAACGCACCTGCCGACCCTGCGTGCGGAAGGCCTTGTGGGCGACGGGCCCTCGCTTTGCGGGCGCGCCGGCGATGGAACATTCGTGGAGGTCTTTTCGTGGAAATCCCGCGAGGCCATCGACGCCGCCCATGAGAATCCGGCTGTGCTTGAGATGTGGAAAGCCTATGCGGATGTCTGCGATTATGTGACGATCGGCGATCTCGCCGAGGCCGGGCAGATGTTTTCTCCCTTCACGCCCGTGGACCTTTCGTAAGGCGGGCGTTGCCTTTAAGGACTCCTTAGATGAAGCCTTTGCTTTTCATTCTTGCCTGTCTTTCGCTGGCCGCCTGCGCTGAGGGCGCGCCTGAAAATCCGCGCGTCGTCATGGAGACGCCGGAAGGCGCGATCACGCTGGAGCTTTATCCCGAGGCTGCGCCGCTGACGGTTGCGAATTTCCTTCGCTATGTCGACGCGGGCGCCTTTGACGGCGCTCATTTCTACCGCGTCGTCCGGCCCGGCAACGATCCTCTGGTCTCCGCCATTCAGGGCGGGCTCTGGACCCCCTGGGAAGACGGCATGGACCCGGATTATGAAGCGCCCTTTCCGTCCATCGTGCATGAGACGACGCAAATGAGCGGCCTTTCCCATGAGGATGGCGTCATTTCCATGGCGCGGCTGGAGCCGGGAACGGCGAACTCGGAATTTTTCATCAATGTGGGCGCGAACCCGTCGCTCGATTTCGGCGGCGCGCGCAATCCCGACGGGCAGGGCTTTGCCGCGTTCGGACGGGTCGTGCGCGGCATGGACGCCGTGCGCGCCATTCATGAAAGCGCGGCGCGCGAGGGCGACGGCTTCGAGGCGCAGATCCTCGTCAATCCGGTGATCATTGAAACGGTGAAACGCAAATCATGAAACGACTGATGACAACCACGCTGTTGAGCGCGCTTTTTCTCGTCGCATGCGGCACGCCCACGGGCTACGATCCCTATGTGACGCGCGGCGTCAATACGGGAGACAAGACCGAGGAGTATGACCAGTTCACGCTGCAGCGCACGGCCTGTTTCGGCTTCTGTCCGGTATACGAAGTGCTGGTCGATGAGCGCGACGTGCTGGTCTTCAAGGGCGAGCGTTTCGTCAGGGAAGACGAAGGCGCGGTCAGCAAGCGGCTGCCCGACGGCTCGTTCCGGAAACTGATCCGGATCGCGAAGGACCATGATTTCTCGTCTTACGACGCGGCCTATCCCGATGAGGACGGGTCCAATTGTCCGAGCCGCGCCACCGACATGCCGAGCGTCATTGTCTCTTTCGACGCCGCGCGGCTTTCCCATTCCGTCAGCCTCTATCAGGGTTGCATGGGCTTTGAAGGGCGCGAAGACCTCGACGCGATGATCCTCGAGATCGACAAGGTGCTGGACCTCGACAGTTTCATTGGTCCGCGCGAAGCGTTTTACGGCGGCGAAGAAGAAACCCAATGACCCGCACCACCTCAGAGCGCCACACCGACATTCTGAACGGCTACAAGGACGGCGGCTCGCGCTTCAACGACTGGGCGCGCGAGAAACTCGGCGAGCTTGTCCTGCTCGACTGGTCCTGGGGCCTTATCAAGATGCGCTGGGAGATCGACGACCGCTTCGTCATGCCCGACGGGGTGATGTTCGGCGGGCATATCGCCTCGGTGGCCGACCATGTGGCGGGGCTCGCGACCATGACGGTCCTGACCGAGGAGAAGGAGCGTTTCCGCACCTCCAGGCTCGAGACGAATTATTTCCGGCCCCTCACCATGCCCGTGGCGGTGATCGAGGGGCGGGTCACCAACGCCGCCAAGACCCTCATCCATGTGGAGGCGGATTTCAGGAATGCGCAGGAAAAGCTCGCCGTCCGGGTTAACGCCGTGCAGGTCCGGCGGATGACTGGCTGAGGCCGCTTGCCGCGAGCCTTAACCCCCCTTAGAACGCGCTCCCATGCCCGAATTGCTCCTCGAACTCCGCTCCGAAGAAATCCCCGCGCGTATGCAAACCCGCGCCGCCGCCGACCTTGAAAAGGCGGTGATGAAGGCCCTTTTGGACGCCGGCTTCATGCCCGAAGGGGTGAAGGCTTTCGCCGGGCCCCGGCGGCTGACCCTCGTGGCGGACGGCCTGCCCGCGCGCCAGCCCGACCGGCGCGAGGAGAAAAAGGGCCCGCGCGTCGGCGCGCCCGAAAAGGCGGTGGAAGGGTTCCTCAAATCCGCGGGGCTTTCCAGCCTCGACGAGTGCGAGCAGCGCGAGGATAAAAAAGGCGCCTATTGGGTGGCGGTGATCGATCGCAAGGGGAGCCTGACGAGCGATCTCATCGCCGGCTTCGTGCCTGACATTGTGCGCGGCTTTTCTTGGCCGAAAAGCATGCGCTGGGGCGACGGCGACTTGCGCTGGGTGCGCCCGCTTCACTCGATCCTGTGCGCCTTCGATGGCGAGGTGATTCCGTTCGAGATCGACGGCGTCGTCGCGGGCGATGAGACGCAAGGGCACCGCTTCCTGGCGCCGGATGTCATCCAGGCGCGCTCCTTCGAGGCTTATGCGGCGGCGCTGAAAAAGGCCAAGGTCGTTCTCGATACGGATGAACGCAAAGAGATGATCGCGGAGGACGCGGCGACGCTGTGCAAGGCGCAAGGCTTGGAGCTGGTCGAGGATCAGGGACTCCTCAACGAAGTGGCGGGCCTCGCCGAATGGCCGGTCGCCATGATGGGCTCGTTCGACGAGAAATTCCTCACCGTGCCCGACGAAGTGCTGACCGCCTCCATGCGCGGCCACCAGAAATATTTTTCCGTGAGAGACCCGAAGACGGGCGCGCTCGCGAACAGGTTCGTTTACGTCGCCAATATCGAGGCGCCGGACGGCGGGAAAGCCATGCGCGAGGGCTATGAGCGCGTGTTGACCGCGCGGCTTTCCGATGCGTGGTTCCTTTACAATCAGGATCTGAAAACGCCGCTGGCCCAACGCCTTGAGCGTCTCGACCAGGTGACCTTCTTTGAAGGGCTCGGCAGCGTCGGCGACAAGGCGCGGCGCATCGCGGCGCTGGCCGAAGAAATCGCGCCGTCAGTGGGCGCCGATCCGGACCTGGCGAAACGCGCGGCGATGCTCGCGAAAGCCGACCTCGTCACCGGCATGGTCTACGAGTTTCCCGAACTGCAAGGCGTCATGGGCCGCTATTACGCACTGGCGCAGGGCGAGCCCGAAGACATCGCGAACGCCATCCGCGATCACTACAAACCCGCCGGTCAGGACGACGAGGTTCCGACTGCGCCGGTTAGTGTTGCGGTGGCGCTCGCCGACAAGATCGACACACTGACCGCCTTCTGGGCCATCGATAAAAAACCGACCGGCTCAAGCGATCCCTTTGCGTTGCGGCGTGCTGCGTTGGGAGTGATTGCCGTCACGCTTAACAATAATATTCGGCAAAACCTTTTTCATGTTTTCATGCCGGCGTTCAAAAACCTTGAGAGCGTGCACCCCGATGCTGTCGCGGCGCATCTGACACACGGTTCGAGTCTTGTTGAGTTTTTCCATGACCGCTTGAAAGTCCATTTGCGCGAACGCGGCAGCCGGCACGATCATGTCGATGCGGTGCTGGAAGACTCTGACGGCGATCTCCATGATGATCTTGTGTTGATCGTTAGTCGTCTCGATGCGCTTGAAGCATTTCTCAAAACCGATGACGGCGCCAATCTCGCGGCGGCTTACAAGCGCGCAGGCAACATCCTGAAGGCCGAAGAGAAGAAGGATGGCTCCCCCTCTGATCCGCAAGCCGTGCAAGAGGGCGCGCTCGCAGAAAAAGAGGAAAAGGCGCTGTTCGCGGCGCTGAAAGACGCCGAAGCGACCGCCGAAAAGGCCGTCGCGGACGAAGATTTCGAAGCGGCCATGTCGGCGCTGGCGAAATTGCGCGCGCCGCTCGACGCCTTCTTCGAAAAAGTCACGGTCAACGCCGATGACGCGAAGCTGCGCGCCAATCGTCTGTCGCTCCTCGCGCGCCTTACCGCCGCCACGGCGAAAGTCGCGGACTTTTCCAAACTTGAGGGCTAGTCATGGCCGATGACGGCAAAAGCGTCGAGCTTTTCCTCCAGGAGGGCGATCCCTTCCGCTCCGTGCGCGCGCGGCTCGAGAAAGACGAATTTCTCATCGACACCCAGGACATGGGCGAGCTCGTCAAAAAGATTTACGACGACGGCGATTACGAGTTCTGGACCATCGTGCCGAAAGAAGCCTGGGGCGATCTTCTCCTTGCGCTCGCGCAGGAATTTTTCGCGGGCGATGCGAACGCCACCGACCGCCTGCGCGATATCTGCGAAAAGCACGGCGTCAAATACAAGCGCGGTCACTGGGCCTGAGGGCTGGTTTTTTTGTGCTCATCCTTGCGAAAGCGGGGATCCAGAACCATCCGCAAGATTTCAATGTGTCATGCCCGGGCTTGTCCCGGGCATCCAGTTTTTATGAAGACTGGATCGCCGGCATAAAGCCGGCGATGACACATCAACTTTTTTGTGGATCCCCGCCTGCGCGGGGATGAACGGGGGCGGGCGCCTAATCCTTGAACCCCTTCGCGCGCTCGGCGCTAGGGAAGAATAAAAACGCCAGCATCAGGATATAGGGCGCGTAATCCCATGCGATGGCGAGGGCCCAGACATCGGAAAAGATGTTGGCATGCTTCAACACGGCGTCGCGGGGACTGATGGTCGAAAGGCCGGGCACGAACTCCGCATCAACCACCGATTGCCGGCGCGAAACGGTTTCCGGTTCTTCCGGCGGCGGGGGCGGGTTGAAAATCTCGCGGAAAATGTCGAGCCCGCGGGCGGGAGAGAGCTCCGCCGCCGACTTCACCGGCACCGGCGGCTTTTGCAGTTTCTGCGAGCGGATCAGGGACTTCAGCGCGTCCTCGACGTCTTCGGCGTAGGCGTCGATGGCGCTGCGCTGCGCGGCCGTGATGCGCGCTGGTTTCGGATTGGCGCGGGCGAAGGTGTCGAGCTGCTGGTCCAGGAGGCGTTCGATGCGCTTGTCATGGCGCCAGCGGTTGAGGACGCCGGCGAAATCGTTGAAGGCGGTTTCAAACTCGCGGTTCCAGCGGTCCACATTGTCGAAGGCGCCGCGGGCGAGGAGGCGTTTCAGCTCGTCGGTGCGCGCGGTGCAGATATCCGGGTCGTAAGGATCGACGCCTGAGGGGTCCGGCGCCTCGAGGATGGCGGCGACGCTTTCCGCAAGGCCGCCATACCAGTTTGCGATGCCCATGAAATAATCGGTGACGGCGCCGGCGCCCGCCGCGCCCGATTGCGCGCCGCCGTCGCGTTCGCCCTCGGCGACGCGGGTGACGTCGTTCACCGAAAGCCGCAGGTCTTCCAGAAACAGGTAATCGCGCTGGCGCCAGGCGGTGATGCCGGCGCATTCGCTCGCCAGCCGGTCGATTTCATAGGTGTAGGTGTGGCGCACCGCGTCGACGCCGCCGATCCCCACCACCGTCGTCCAGGTCGACACGAAAAACAGGATCAGCGCCAGCGCCGGGACGATGATGAAAAGTTTGATGGCGCGTTCCAGGAAAAACAGGACATCGCCCAAAAACCCGCCGCCGACAGTGCGGAACCAGTCGCGGTGGCGCACGAAATCGGCGCCGCCGACCCAGATCGCTACGGCGAGGCAGAACACAAAGGCGCCGAAGGCCGGGGGCAGGACCGCATTGCGCAGGAAATCGGCCTGTTCCTGGGACGTGATGAGGCCGAATCCGATGGCCGAACTGACGGCGCTGAAAAATCCGGCTGTGACCGCTACCACGACGAAAAGCCGGTTGAAGAGGGAAGAGCCTTCGAGCCGCCGCGAGGTCAGCGCCGCAAACAGGACCGCCCCCAGAAAAGCGAGGACGGCGCTTGTCCCGGCGATAGCGGAAATGGAAAGGCCTGCGATCTCTGCGGCAAAGGCGTCAGGACGGTCCTGCGCCAGCGCGCCGGAAAAACCCGCCGCGCCCGCCAGCATCATAGCCAGAATGCCGCCCCCGTTCCCCATATGGCTCCCCGGCGGGGGCCGCTCACCCCGCGTTCCCCCGGTCATCCCCCGATCGTGGCGTGCCGCCGTCCCCTTCCTTACGCCTGGAAAAAGCGCGTGAAAAAGGGCCGGCGGCCCAGCCTAACACGGAAAAAAATGCCGGGGATAGTTATCCGCGACATTTGCTGTGGCCCTATGCTACGTGCTTGAAAGAAATGGCCAATGACGCCGATGCGGCAATTTCCGGCTTGGATGTTGCGCTGCGGCGCTTTAAGGCAGGGCCGCGTCCCGTCAAGGGACGGGGGAAGGCAGACAGAAGGCAGCGGGACACCCGATGAGCGACAAGACAAAGTGGGTTTATTCTTTCGGCGCAGGACAGTCGGACGGCGATGCGTCCCTGCGCAATCTTCTGGGCGGCAAAGGCGCGAATCTCGCTGAAATGGCGAGCCTCGGGCTGCCGGTGCCCCCGGGCTTTACCATCACCACGGAAGTCTGCACCGCCTTTTACGCCAATGACCGGAACTATCCCGCCGGGCTGACCGAGCAGGTCAATGCAGCGCTCGCCAAGGTGGGCGAGGCGGTCGGCATGAATTTCGGCGACCAGAAGAACCCGCTCCTGGTCTCGGTGCGGTCCGGCGCGCGCGCCTCGATGCCCGGCATGATGGACACGGTCCTCAATCTCGGCCTCACCGACGAGACGGTGAAAGGGCTCGCCGCGCTCTCCGGCGACGAGCGCTTCGCCTATGACAGCTATCGCCGCTTCATCCAGATGTATTCCGACGTGGTGCTCGAGGTCGATCACCATTCCTTCGAGGAACTCCTCGAAACCTATAAGGAAGAGCACGATTACTTCCTCGACACGGAATTGTCGGCGCAGGACTGGAAGACGATCATCGAAGGCTACAAGAAAATCGTCGCCGATGAACTCGGAAAGCCGTTTCCGCAGGACCCGGAAGAACAGCTCTGGGGCGCGATCGGCGCCGTCTTCGGCTCCTGGCGCAATGACCGCGCGAACACCTATCGCCGCCTGCACCACATCCCTGAAAGCTGGGGCACGGCGGTCAACGTCCAGGCCATGGTGTTCGGCAATATGGGCGATGCGTCCGCGACCGGCGTCGCCTTCACGCGCAACCCCTCGACGGGGGACAAGCAGTATTACGGCGAATTCCTGGTCAACGCCCAGGGCGAGGACGTCGTCGCCGGCATCCGCACGCCCCAGGCGCTGACCAAGCGCGCCCGCGAGGAGATGGACGACGACGCGCCCTCCATGGAAGAGGCGATGCCGAAAGCCTATGCCGAACTCGAGAAGGTTTTCGACAAGCTCGAGAAGCATTACCGCGACATGCAGGACATCGAGTTCACCATCCAGAATCAGAAACTCTGGATGCTGCAGACCCGCAACGGCAAGCGTACGGCGAAAGCCGCGCTGAAAATCGCCGTCGACATGTGCAAGGAAGGCCTGATCACCGAAGAAGAGGCGGTCTGCCGCGTCGATCCGCATTCCCTCGACCAGCTTCTGCACCCCTCGCTCGATCCGGACGCGCCGCGCGACCAGCTTCTTACCGGCCTGCCGGCCTCGCCGGGCGCGGCGTCAGGCGAAGTGGTCTTCAATTCCGACGAGGCCGAGCGCCTCGCCCAGGAAGGAAAGCCGGTCATCCTGGTGCGCGTCGAAACCAGCCCGGAAGACATTCACGGCATGCACGCCGCGAAAGGCATCGTCACGGCGCGCGGCGGCATGACCAGCCACGCGGCCGTGGTCGCGCGCGGCATGGGCCGGCCCTGCGTGTGCGGCGCGGGCGATCTCAAGATCGACAAGTCCGAAAGCTTCTTCACCGTCGGCGGCCGCCAGGTGAACAAGGGCGAGCGCGTCACCATCGACGGCGGCGTCGGCAAGGTCTTCGCCGGCGCGGTGCCGACCGTCCAGCCGGAGCTTTCCGGCGACTTCGCGACGCTCATGGCCTGGGCCGACAAGGTGCGCCGCATGAAAGTGCGCGCCAACGCCGAAACCCCGCACGATGCGCAGGTGGCCCGCGATTTCGGCGCCGAAGGCATCGGGCTTTGCCGCACCGAGCACATGTTCTTCGAATCGGACCGGATCATCGCCGTGCGCGAAATGATCTTGTCGGAAGACAAGAAAGGCCGCGAAGCGGCGCTGGCCAAGCTCCTGCCGATGCAGCGTTCGGATTTCGAGGAGTTGTTCCGGGTGATGAGCGGCTTGCCTGTCACGATCCGCCTTCTGGATCCGCCGCTGCACGAATTCCTTCCGCATTCGGACGAAGAGATCGAGGAAGTTGCGAAATCGTCGGGCATGGATGCCGGCAAGCTGAAAGACCGTGCGCACAAGCTGCATGAATTCAACCCGATGCTCGGTCATCGCGGCTGCCGCCTCGGCGTGTCCTATCCGGAAATCTACGAAATGCAGGTGCGCGCGATTATGGAGGCGGCCTGCGCCATCGCCGAGGAGACCGGCGACAAGGTGACGCCGGAAATCATGATCCCGCTCGTCGCCAAGCGCGAAGAGCTTTCCATCCTGAAAGACCGCGCCGACGCGGTGGCGCTGGCGGTCCTGAAGGAAAAGAACATCAAGCTCGACTATCTCGTGGGCACCATGATCGAACTGCCGCGCGCCGCGCTCACAGCCGATGCGATTGCGCAGGATGCGGAGTTCTTCTCCTTCGGCACCAACGACCTCACCCAGACGACCTTCGGCCTGTCGCGCGACGACAGCGCGGCCTTCCTGCCGGATTATCTGCGTCAGGGCATCTTCGAACGCGATCCTTTCGTGACGCTCGATCCCGATGGGGTCGGCGCGCTCATTCACATCGCCACGGAAAAGGGCCGCAAGACCCGGCCGGACATCAAGCTCGGCATTTGCGGCGAGCATGGCGGCGACCCGGATTCCATCCGTTTCGTTGAGGGCGCGGGGCTCGATTATGTGTCCTGTTCGCCATACAGGACGCCGATTGCGCGATTGGCCGCAGCACAAGCCAAACTTGAAAAAACCGACGGCGGCTCAACCGCCTAAACGGTTAACGATCCCGTGACCCTTTTTGAAACCCAATAAAAACAAAGGGTTGCGGCCTTCCTGGCAGGGTTAACAAAGGGTTAACAGGGCCCAAATTCGTTTGCGAAAGCCATGCGCGGGCGCCATATTCCGTTCGCGTAAGCGCGCTTTCAAGGCGCGTTTTTTGCGTCATAGTGCAGAAGACGCCTGGCGCGACCGTCGTAACGAAAAGACGTCGTAACGAGAAGACAGTGAAAAACGCGACCGACATCCATGCGCCCGCCCACCATACGGGATTGGGCCTCGACGTGAACTGGACCCTGCGCAGCCTTCTGGCGGCGGGGCTTCTCTCCGTGTGCGTCGTCGCCAGCGCCATGAGCGCCACTGTCAATGCGAGCCGCGCGGAGGAAGAACGCCAGCGAGAGGCCGCGATCGCGCAGGAAGCAGAGCTTGTCGCCGACCTCGCGACCTATCTTGCCGCAGAAACCGCGGCGACGCGTCAGGCCATGGACGGCCCGCGCCTGAAGCCGGCGGTCGCCACCGGCGACCTGATTGCGTCGGAAGATCCGACCGAAGGGCTCGCTTCCTTCGACTTCACCGATCTCACCGTGGCGAAACTCGACGCCGAAGAACGCCGATGCCTCGCGCAGGCCATCTATTACGAAGCGCGCTCCGAACCGCGCGTCGGACAGCTTGCGGTGGCGGATGTGGTGCTCAATCGCGTGAAAAGCCCGGTCTATCCGAACTCGATCTGCGGCGTTGTTTTTCAGGGCTCGGAACGGCGCACCGGCTGCCAGTTCTCCTTTACATGCGACGGGTCCATGCAGGCGCGCGTCAACAAGCGCAAATGGAAAGAATCGCAGGATCTGTCCGGCGCCATTCTCGCGGGCGTTCGCGCGCCGATCAGCCGCAACGCGACCCATTATCATGCGGATTACGTGAACCCCCATTGGGCGGATACGCTGACCCCGACGGCGACCATCGGCACGCATAAATTCTACAAGTTCCCGAGCCGGCGCACCATCGCGGCGGCCCCCGCTGCGATGTAATCTGGCGGCGATGTAGTCTCGCCTCGCGGCTGCAAGCCGGCGGCTTCAGGCTCGCTTCAAACGATATTTTTTCTGCTCTCGACATTGATTTTTGTTTGTGCTGTATAGGCGCACAAAATGCGCCTGCCTGTTCGGGCGAATAAAAGTCCTTATGAAGAGTATTTTTCACGCCCCCTTTGGTCTTGTCGGCGTTCTTGTGTGCGCAATGGCCGGTTTCACCGCCGTCGCGCCGGCGCGCGCCGCCGAGCATGAAGCCAAGGCCTGGCTCGCAACTTCCGCGAAACTGAACCTGAACAGGGATTGGGCGTTGAAGGTCGAGGCTGAAGGCCGGTTCGGCGACGATTTGAGGCGTTACACAGAGACGCAGCTCAAGACGCTGCTCTCGCGCAAGGTTGGAAAAGATTTCACGGCCGGATTTGGCTATGGCCACATGATCTCGAATATCGAGAATGCGCCCGACACTCATGAAAACCGGCTATGGCAACAACTTGTCTGGAAGCCGGAGACGGGTTCCGATGTGACCATCGCCTTGCGCGCCCGTATCGAGCAACGCTTTTTCAGCACCGGGGACGATGTCGGGTGGCGCGCGCGCAATGAAATCAAGGCGACGCTGCCGGTGAGCGAAAGCGTCTATGTCTACGGTTCCGGCGAGAGCTTTTTCTATCTCAATGACACGGACTGGGGCGCTGAAAGCGGACTTCAAAGGTTGCGCAGCAGGGTTGGCGTCGGTTTCGACCTGACGGAAGCGGCGAGCGTCGAGGCCGGCTATATCAACCAGTACGAACCGGTCTCCGGCGCCGACAAGTTCGATCACATCCTGGCGGTGACGATTAGCCTTTCGCCTTGAAGCGGCGTTCAGGATGCTTGCACGCCGGTTTTAAGGGGCCGTTCGCAGCGTGCGGCGGATGAGGATGAATTCCGCAGGCTTCAAGGGCGCAAACCCGATCTCGAGATTGCAGACGCCCCGGTCGATATCGGCTTGGGTTGTCGTCGAGCGGTCGCAGCGCACGAAATAGGCTTCGCGCGGCGTTGCGCCCGCAAAGGCGCCCTTGCGGAAAAGCGACTGCATGTAAGTTCCGACCGCCATTTCGATCTGTTCCCAGAGCGGTTCGCCGTTGGGTTCGAACACGGTCCATTGCATCCCCGCGTCGAGGCTTTTCTCAATGAAAAGCGCGGTGCGGCGCACCGGCAGATATTTCCATTCGGCCTCGGTCGAGAGCGTGCGCGCGCCCCAGACGGCGTCGCCGAGGCCGGACAGGTTGCGCACGGCGTTTATGTTCGCCCGGGTCAGCGTTTCCGTATCGGCGGGGGTGAGCGCGGCGGCGGCCGTTGCGCCGGCGATAACGGCGCCGGTTCCGGTCGGCGCTTTCCAGACGCCCTGCGCCGCGTCGATGCGCGCGGCGATCCCGGCGGCTGCGGCGCTTGCCGAAAGCGTTGGCACGACGCCGGCGGCCTCAAGGCGCGGCGCATACATCGCGGCGTTCGCATGATTGACGCCGAGCGCGCCGCGCCAGTCCGTGACGATCTCACTGGCGTTGAAAGCCGGCGCCACAGGCGCATCGAGGAACAGCATCGCCTTTTGCGCCTCGGCCAGCAAAAGCGCCTCCGCATAAACGCTTGCCGCGTCCGCAACCGGCAGCGCGGCGGCGGGCGGGATGCAGATAAAATCGATCCCGAGCGCCGGCGCATCCATAAGATCGCGCAGGCCGCCCGCGCCCGGCGCGCCGAGAAGGGAAGCCATGCTGGCGTCGCCGACGCTGGCGATCAACGCCTTGCGGCCGCCATTGCGGAAATAGAGCGTGACGGTTTCGAGCGCGGCTTCGCTGGCGCCGGGAAGCGTTCCGAATTGCGCCTGGAATTCCGAAAGGCTCGTCACGGTCGCAAGGTCAGCGCCGCCGAAAACATCAATGAATAGCGTCGCGGAGGTTTCCGGTTCCGCGATAGGGCGCACGCCGGAGGGGATTTCCTCCACATAGACGCCCGGCGAGAGCGCGCGCGATTTGGCGGCGGGGCGCCTGGCGCCGGGCAGGTCGGGCGCCGGCTTTTTGATAGTGGATTGCGCGAAGAGCGGCGTTGCGGCGCCCGAGGCGAGGCCGCCGAGAAACAGCCGGCGGCTGACTTTGCGGATGCGGTTCATTCAGTCTCCCCCTGATGACGCGATTAGGCGCGAGCCTAGCATGGATCAGAGAAAATCAAGACCGAGATCGAGGGTCGGCGCGGAATGAGTGATCCAGCCCGAAGAGATAACGTCGACGCCGGTTTCGGCGATGGCGCGCACGGTCTCGAGCGTGACATTGCCTGAGGCTTCGAGAACGGCGCGGCCTTTGTTGATGGCGACGGCGCGTTTCAGATCCGCCGGCGCCATATTGTCGAGCAGGACAACATCGGCGCCGTTCGCAAGCGCTTCTTCAAGCTGCTCGAGACCGTCGACCTCGATTTCGATTTTCACCATATGGCCGACGCTGGCGCGCGCGGCGGCGAGGGCTTTGGCGATATCGCCGGCGGCGGCGATGTGATTGTCCTTGATCATCACCGCGTCATAGAGCCCGAAACGGTGATTGTGCCCGCCGCCGCAGCGGACGGCGTGTTTTTCAAAGGCGCGAAGGCCGGGCGTCGTCTTGCGCGTGCAGGCGATTTTCGCGCCTGTGCCCTCGACTGCATCTACAAGCGCGGCTGTCGCCGTCGCAATGCCGGAAAGATGGCCCATGAAGTTGAGCGCGACCCGCTCGGCGGACAAAACGCCGCGCGCCGGTCCTTCGATAGAAAGAACGGCGTCGCCTTTTTGGGCGCGCGCGCCGTCGTCTTTCTCGATGGAAACGCGAATGGCCGGGTCGGCGAGGCGGAAGGCGGCAAGCCCTAAGTCAACGCCCGCAATGACGCCGGGCTTTCTCGCCGCGATGACAGCCTTTGCGTTTGCCGCCGCCGGGATGGTCGCATTGGTGGTGATGTCCCCGGCGTCGCCAAGATCTTCCTTGAGCGCGCGCGCGACGGCGTCTTCAACCAGCAGCGGGGACAGGCGGGCGGTCATGAATCTTCCTCTTCATCGTCGTAAACATGCGTCGCGGCGATTTCCGTGTGATAGGGCTCGCTGTCGGTCTCGGGAAAGTCGCTGCGGAAATGGCCGCCGCGCGATTCCTCGCGGGCGAGCGCGCCTTGCGCGATGAGTTCGGCCGTAACGAGCGCGCTTTTGAGGCCGCTGGTGAGGTCCGGGCTTTCCTGCATCTCGTGCACGATGTCGAGAAGATCGGCGAGACCTTCGCCATTGCGGATCAACGCGCAATGCTCGCTCATGGCGGCGCGCAGCTTCGCCATGTCTGCGGCGGGCGCGGGTTTCGACGGCAGCTCCATGCGGTCGCCCGGCGCGCCGGCGCCGTCGGGCGCGTCGATCTCCGCGTCGCGCAGCTGGTCGGCGATGCGCGCGCCGAAGACGATGGCTTCGAGCAGTGAATTGGAGGCGAGGCGGTTGGCGCCGTGAACCCCGGTGGAGGCGACTTCGCCCACGGCCCACAGGCCTTCCACATTGGCGCGCCCGTCGAGATCGGTTTCGACCCCGCCCATGTGATAATGGGCCGCCGGGGCGACGGGCATCAAATCGGTTCGCGGGTCGATCTTGGCCGACTGACAGGCGGCGAACACGGTCGGGAAAGCGTCCGGGAACGTCGCGCCGATGGCCTCGCGCGCATCGAGAAAGGCGCCGCGCCCGGCCTTGATCTCCGTCTCCACGGCGCGGGCGACGATGTCGCGCGGCGCAAGGTCGCCGCCCGAATGATAGCGCTCCATGAAAGGCGTTCCGTCCGCATTGACGAGCCGCGCGCCGTCGCCGCGCAGGGCCTCGGTCGCCAGCGGCGCGGGGTCGGCGCCGATATTGAGCGCCGTCGGGTGAAACTGCACGAATTCCGGATCACGAATGATGGCGCCGGCGCGCGCCGCGAAGGCGAGCCCGTGGCCTTGCGCCGGCGTCGGGTTGGTGGTGACGGCGTAAAGCCCGCCGAGCCCGCCGGTCGCGAGCACGGTTTCACCGAATTCATAGGCTTCGCGTTCGCCTGCATCGACGTCATAGACGAGCGCGCCGCTGACGACGCCATTGTCGTCGGTCAGCAGATCTTCGACGACGATCCGTTCAAGGATGGTGATGTGCTCGGCGCGGCGCGCCGCGTCGATCAGCGCCTTCATGATGGCCGCACCCGCCTGGTCGCCCGTGGCGTGAACGATGCGGTCGCGGCAATGGGCGGCCTCGCGGCCGAGTTTGAGATTGCCGTCTTCATCCGTGTCGAACTTAACGCCCATGCGGAGCAAATCTTCGACCGCCGCGGGTCCGCCGAGCGCGAGAAGGTGCGCCGCTTCCGGATCGACCAGTCCGGCGCCCGCCTGCATGGTGTCGGAGAAGTGAAGGTTCGGCGTATCGTTCGGGCCGACGGCGGCGGCGAGCCCGCCTTGCGCCCATGGCGTCGCGCCGCCCTTGCCGAGCGGGCGCGCGGTGACGACCGTGACGGGACGGGGCGCCAGTTTCAGGGCCGTGTAGAGCCCCGCGACGCCTGCGCCGATGATGAGGATGTCGTTATTTGACTGTGTCATCGCCGGGCTTGTCCCGGCGATCCAGTCGTTATGGAAAGACGGCGCCTAGAACGCTGGATGCCCGGGACGGGCCCGGGCATGACACAAAGTGTGTTTTGCGCATTTCGCATAAACGGAATCTCAAACCCGCGCCTCGATCGCCGCGACTTCCGCCGGGTGAAGGTGGTTGTACATGGACTGCCTCTTTAGGGGCAGGGCGATCATCCGTTCGATGGGCTTGCGCGCTTTCTCGATGATCTCGGGATCGATCTCGACCTTGTGCTCCATGGTCTGGAGCGCGCGCAGGATGCCGGGCAGGTCGATGCGCTTCATATGCGGGCAGAGATTGCAGGGCCGCACGAAATTCACTTCCGGGTTTTCGAGCGCCACATTGTCCGACATGGAGCATTCGGTGATCAGCACCACATTGTTGGGCTGCTTGTCTTTCACATAATTCGACATGCCGCTGGTGGAGCCGGCGAAATCGGCTTCCGCGAGCACGTCCGGCGGGCATTCGGGGTGCGCGAGCACCACGACGCCCGGATTGCCCTCGCGGATCTCGCGAATGTCTTGCGCCGTGAAGCGCTCATGCACCTCGCAGGCGCCGGCCCAGGTGACGATCTTGATTTTGGTCATCGCCGCGACGTTCTTTGCAAGGAACTGATCGGGGATGAGGATCACCGTGTCCGTGCCGAATTCTTCTGCGGCGTGTTCCACAACCTCGACGGCGTTCGACGAGGTGCAGCAGATGTCTGTCTCGGCTTTGACGTCGGCGGTGGTGTTCACATAGGTGACCACCGGAACGCCCGGATATTTCTGTTTCATGAGGCGCACGTCCTCGCCGGTGATCGAGGAGGCAAGGGAGCAGCCCGCGCGCAGATCCGGGATCAGCACGGTTTTCTCGGGCGCGAGGATTTTCGAGGTCTCGGCCATGAAGTGAACGCCCGCCTGGACGATCACGTCGGCGTCTGACTTCGCCGCTTCCTTGGCGAGCTGTAACGAGTCGCCTGCAAAATCGCCGACGCCGTAAAAGATTTCCGGCGTCATGTAGTTATGCGCCAGGATGACGGCGTTCTTTTCTTTCTTGAGATCGTTGATCGCGGCGATGTAGGGCGCGTGGACGCGCCATTCGATTTCGGGAATGAGCTTGGCGACCTTCGGATAGATGTGGTCCGTCTTGGCTTTCACCTCATCCGTATAGGCAAGGGGGGTCTCCACCCGTTCGCCGATCACAGGTCCAGAAGAATCCGGCATTTCATCGCCTCCCGTCTTTTTCTTCGCCTGATAGACGCCAGGCCTTGTCGCTGAGTAATTATGCTCAACTAGAGCATATATAGTGCGAAAAAATCAGCCCGCAAGGGCTGTAAGGCGGCAAACCTAGTGAAAATCCGCGCTTGGTCAATCGACCGTCACGCATTCGTGGGGCCGGGAGCGCATTCTGGCGAAAAAATCTTCCTTTCTGGCAGGTAGATCAAGGAATTAAGAGGAAAAGCGCGCTGGCGCGCCAGTTTCATCTAATCGCCGGGCCGCCGCAGCCGGGGAATGGCGAGGCCCGCCGCAGCCCGGTCTTTCAGGCCGTCCCGGTCGACGCGGAAGAGGGCGGCGGGCCGCCCCCCGGTCTCGCCGGTCATCTCGCCGGTCGCCTCGACGAAACCGGACTTCTCGACGCTGCGGCGGAAATTCTGTTTGTGAAACTTGAAGCCGACGATGGTCTCAGCCGAGCGCTGAAGCTGCAATAGCGTGAAGGCCGGCGCTGTCATCTCGAAGATCACCGGGCGGTATTTCAGCTTGCCGCGCAGGCGCCCGATGGCCGTCGCCAGAATGCGGCGATGGTCGGAGATCATGGCGACGCCGGTTCCTGGCGTCTGGGTTTTCTCATCGCCCCGATCACGCAAGGCTTCGACCACAAGGTCAGCTTCATACATCAGCTCATAACGGTCGAGGGTGCGCTCTTCCTCCCAGCCGAAGCCGTCGAGTCCGAAGGCGAGATTGACGCGCGCCTGGCGGGCTTTTTTTTGTTCCTTGCTGTCCGCCGCCCCGGCCCAGCCTTCAAGGCCGGGGATGATCAGTTCCCGGAGGATCGCCGGTTCGCCGCCGCGCCAGTCTTCCCACGGGAAAAAGGAATACCAGTCCGCCCACAGGGCGTCTTCGGCGTGAAGCTCGGCAAGGCCGGGGGCCAGCGCCAGATAGCCGACGGAGACGACGCGCTCGCCGGCCCCGCCCGCCAGCGCCGCCGCCGGGGCTTCGCGGCCCTTGTCGCCGAAAGTGTAGAGCTGCTCCACATAGCCGAGCGTGACATGGGTCTGGCGCTCCACCCATTCGCGCACGCCGATTTCAAAGGTGCGGTGACGTTCGGGGTCGAAAGGCCCGTAGGGCAGGGCAAGCTCGCGGCCCGCTTCCTGGCCGGGGCCGCCCGAGGGCGCGCGCACGCAAAGGACTTTCGGCCGGTCGCCGTCCACGACGGCGATCACGGCGTTCAGCGCAATGGCGACATTGGTCGCGAGCGATGGGGCGGGCGTTTTCCTCACAAGCCCAGTCTATGGCGGATTTAGGTGTCGAGAGGCAAGGTCACGACCGGCGCGCAGACCGTGGAGCAGCACGGGCAGAGATCGAGAATGGCGCCCACCATGCGGTCGTCCCGTTCCAGCAGCCGGTCGGCCTCGGAGACCATCAGCACATTCGGGTCGGCGTGCGGGGCGGCGGCGCGCAGCCGCTCGGCGATCTTCTCCTCGCACATATCCGGCTCGCGCACGCACATGGCGATATAGGCGATGGCGGTGGAGCGGGCGACGCCGCGATGGCAATGGATGAGGAGGTTTTCGTCGGTCGCCGCCCAGGCCTTCGCAAAGGCGATGACGGCGGGCGCCATGTCGGTTTCGCTTGTGGCGGGATCGAGCTTTAGATGCCGTTCTTTCGGCAAGGCCCGCAAGCGTTCAGGAAGCGCATCGCCGCTGTCGAGGATAGAGACGACAAAGCCCGGGTCGCAGCGATCGCAGGCGCCGGGCGCGGCTTCGAGAGAACTGATGGCGAGATGGGGCATTCGGAACGCGGTAATCTTAACCTTTTGACACTGTTTAAGAGCGATTTCGCCTTGAAAGATAGGCGCTTCGGGCCCTTGAGGGAATGCGCCGCGCCCTCACAGCCGCTTGAAATGCCGCAAATGTTACGCCGCCGCCTTACGCAGCCTGGCCCGCATGTTTCTGATAAAGTTCGGAAAAGCGCTTCAGATAAGCCTCCTGGGCCTCGAGCGTGGTCATGACATTGAGGGTCAGGGGGCTGACGCCGCGCGGGGACCCGAAAAACTTTTCCGCCTCCTCAAGCTCGAAACCGGCGATTTGCACCGCTTCGAAATAGGCCGAGGCCCGGTCGGCGCGCTTGATCAGTTTCTCGATTGTGTCGGGCAGATGCGCGGGCAGTTCAAAACGCAGATGGATCGCCTGCATCAGCCGGCTTTCGATGGTCTTGTAGGGCCCGCCGAGCTGCGCCTTGAAGGGGGAGATCATGTCGCCGATGACGAATTCCGGCGCGTCGTGAAGGAGGGCGGCGAGACGCCATTTCACGGGCCAGCCGGGTTTCAGCTCGCCGCAGAAGTTTTCGACGATCAGCGAGTGTTGCGCGACATTGAACGGGATGGGGCCTTTGGTCTGACCGTTCCAGCGCGCGACGCGGGCAAGGCCGTGGGCGATGTCCTCGATTTCCACATCCACGGGCGAGGGATCGAGGAGGTCAAGCCGGCGGCCCGAGAGCATCCGCTGCCAGGCGCGGGGCGGGGAAGACGATGAGGACGAAGACAAGCGGCGGTTCCTGTTGGCGAGGCAAGCGCCCTAGCAAACGCAGGCGAGACCCGCAAGCGTCAGCGCCTGGGTCGCAAAAGGATTACGGCGCGCCGGTCTTGGTCTTGTCGTCTTCGGAAATCTGTTCGGCTTCGCGCTGTAGTTCGGCGCGTTCATGATCTTCATAGGCGACGGGATGTTTATACATCTCATGCGTTGCTTCTTCGGCGACCTCTTCCTTGCGTTTCGAGCGGCCCCGGTTCCAGAAGAGCGTCCCGGCGATCACGGCGCCAAGAATGAGCGCGCCGGCGCCGTAAAAAACTTCCCACATGGATGGCTCCTTTTTCGGCTTCCTTGCGAACAGGCCTCAGAGGCGGCGGTTCCTCTTTCAGCACCGCCAGGCATTGGCGTTTCGCGACCAAGAGGCCGGATCCTGCGACAAACCGGCTTGAGACGGGCGTTTCAGGAGGGCATGATCGGCGCCGTAAAAGGCGTATCACAGCCTCATTTCCGCCGCCGGCAAGGCCGGGCGGATCGATCAGATGGGCTCACAGAACAACAAGGATTAAGCGGACGGGATTTTGCGCCGTCCGAAAAAGGGGTGCTGATATGACGACAACTGACGATTATCGCGAACCGGCGCGGTCCGGCGGCGCAGGATGGATCCTGGCGCCGGTGGTCCTGATCCTGTTTCTTGGCGCGGCTCTTTCGGTCGGCGCCTATTTCTACAGCGACCCGCAATTGACGCTTGCGGAGTCGGTCGCCGCCGGTTTCGGCGGGCTCGCCGGCATCATCATCGGCCTGATTGCGGCGGTGTTCGGCCTTTTTGTTGGGCTTCTCGGCGCGCTGCTCGGCCTTGTCGCGGCGGGCGGCGCGGTGGCGCTGACGCTGTTCATTGTCGCCTCGCCGATCATCGCGCTGATTTTGATTGTCATGCTGATGCGGCGGTCGAAATCGGACTGTCCCGATCCGGCGGCGCATCGCTGACGCCGACAAGGCCGATCAAAGAGGAAACGCCGAAACCGCCCTCCCAATAAAGGAGGGCGGTTTTCTTATTGCTGGGGGTCTTCCTCAGCCTGTGTTGCTTCAGTTTGCGTCTCTTCGGCCTTTTGCCTGTTGCGGAAGATGGCGTTCAGGCCCTCATTGATCAGCGCGCCTTCCGGGGAGGACTCGGCGCTCGCTTCTTCCTCGCCGGCCGGGTCTTCGCCGTTCTTCTTTTTCTGGCCGCCGATGATCCCTTCAAGGATCTGCCGCGCCGGGTCCTGTTCGGCTTCTTCGCCTTCAGCCCCTTCTTCGCCCTCTCCCTCTTGGCCGCCCTTGTCGCGCGAGAGGACGTTTTCGAGCGTGCGCTGGAAGCCCTTTTTCGCCAGCGCCTGCGCGTCGATGCCGATGGAGGGCTTGGAGAAGGTGCCGCCGATTTTCACCGGCGCCTGGAAGGCGCGCCCGCCCTGGCCGTCGATGGTGGTCGTGGCGCGCGGCGACAGGCTGATATTGATAGTCTGTTCGGCGAGATTGACCGTGCCCGTCCCGGACATGGTGAGATAGGGCCCTTCGAGAGAGATGGTCGGCGCGTTGATCAGCCCGTCGGTAATCGAGAAGTCCGACAGGAATTCGGAAAAGTCCGTCTGTTCGGCGGGGCCGCGCGCCTGCGACACCGCGCTTTGCAGAGCCGCGAGGTTGAACCCTTCCGTCAATTCGCCCGCCGCGCGCACCAGCGCCGCGATATTGACGCCCTTGATGGCGCCGTCGGCGAGGTCGAACCCGCCCGAGCCGTCGATCGTGCGCATGATCGCGGCCTGGCTGGCGCCCGACGCGGTGAAGTTCAGCTTGAACGAGCCGAGCCCCAGAAGATTGTCGGTCTTCATGAGATCGGTCGCGAAGGGCTGCGCCCGCACCGAGCCGACATCGAAATTGCCCGCGAAAGACGGCGTCGCGCCTTGCGCATTGACGACGAGCCGGCCGGAGCCTTGCCCGCCATACATGGAAAGCTCGGGGATCTGCGCCGTCATGCGGCCCCGGTCGATGGTCAGCTTGATGCGGCTTTCGCCGAATTCAAGATCGTTGATGAGGATCTGGTTGGTCGAAATATCGAAATCCGCGTCGATATTGTTGAGGCTAGCGAAATCCATCGACGCCTCGGACCATTTCGGGAAGCCTTCCGGGCTCTCCGCCGGGGGCGGCATGTAGGGACGCAAGTCCAGTTGATCCGTAGACAGAACGCCGCTCGCTTTCGGTCGCGCCCCGGACCAGTCGATCGCCAGCGCGCCCTGCGCCTCGATCTCGTCGAAGGTGATCGCGGTGTTGTCGAGGCGCATCTGCGTGTCGCTGCCGTCGATGTCGCCCTTGACCGAGAGATTGTCGAAACCCGGCGCGTCGGCGAGCTCCGTGCCCACAAGGGCGGCGAAAGCCGGCAGGTCCGGGGCGTCGAGCGTTGCCGGGCCGGAATAGCGAATCCCGTCCGCGGTGGCGATCTCAAGATCGGCGCCCGCCGAAGCCTCGCCGATATCGAGATTGAGTTTCAGATTGCCCGGCCGTTTTGCCATGATGTCGGCGAGGCTCGTCAGCACCATGTCGATCTTCGCCGGCTCGCCCTGGAACTGCAGCGTGCCGTTCGCCTCGAGCGGTTCGGAAAGGCTCTTCAAAACGACGGACAGATCGATGTTCTCCATTGCATAGCTGGCGCCGCCTGCTGCGTCCGCATAGCGCGCCGCGCCGTCGACAATGCGCACGTCGCCGAGTTTCAGATCGCGCAGCTGGCCGCCGCCCGCGCTGTCTTCGGGCTGCGTTTCGGCCGGCGCGTTTTCGGCGCTGGCGAGGTTCCAGTTGACGGCGCCGTCGGCGGCGCGTGCGAGGCGGATGTCGGGGCGAGTCAGGACGAAGCGGTCGATCTCCACCGATTGCGACAGAAGCGGGATCAGCTTGACGCCGATATCCGCTTCCTCGACCCGGGCGAGATAATCGCCCTCGAACCCTTCCGCATTGGCGATGACGAGATCCTCGACGTGAAAGGCCGTGCGCGGAAAGATCCGGAAGGAGAGATTGTCGCCGATGGTCACCTCGCGCCCCAGCGCTTGCGAAGCCTGCGTTTCGATCCGCCCCTTGAAGGCGGCGACGGGAATGAGTCCCGGCAGGAACAGGAGCACCGCCAGGAGAAGGGCGGCGAGGGCGATGAGGATGAAAACGATACGGTTCATGGATCGGCTCTTTGTTCTAAAGCGGCGTTTCTTCTGGCGGCGGTCGGCGCCCGCGCGGGGAGCCAGCGGGCTCCGGCCTACACAAGCAGCGCTTCGGCCCGTTGGGAAAGGCCTTGGCCCCGCCGATTGTTCCCGGGCGGCGGCCCCGGAAGGCTGTGCCCGGCGGTTCTTCCCGGAGAAGGCGTAGCACCGGAATATGGCGCCCGTGTAGCGGGTCCGGCATATGAGGGCCAGCATACCCGAGACCAGCATACCCGAGACCAGCATACCCGAGACCAGCATACCCGAGACCAGCATACCCGAGACCAGCATACTGGGGGCCAGCATACTGGAGGAGTGTAGCCGGAGAATCGCTTTTCAGCCCCCCGCGCCTGGGGAGGGTTTGTCAGCGATAATATCCCGGTATTAGACGATAGATACAGAATGAGAACATTATATGATTTATATAGAAAAAACAATATCATAAAAGATATTGTCAAAAGAGAACAAATGGAGTACATTCGCGCCTCATTGACAGGGACGGCCCTTGTCAGGCAACGGAGGCGGAGATGAGCAAAGGCGGCTTGCGGGTTGTGGAGGCGGACGGCATGGACAAGACGAAAGCGCTGGAATCGGCGATTTCCCAGATCGACAAGGCGTTCGGCAAGGGCTCGCTCATGCGCCTCGGCGACCGCGAGGTTGTCGATATTGAATCGATTTCCACCGGCTCTTTAGGGCTCGACATCGCGCTCGGCATCGGCGGGCTGCCCAAGGGCCGGGTCGTCGAGATCTACGGGCCGGAAAGTTCGGGCAAGACGACGCTGGCGCTGCATGTCGCCGCGGAGGCCCAGAAGAAGGGCGGGACCGCCGCCTTTATCGACGCCGAACACGCCCTCGATCCGATCTATGCGCAAAAGCTCGGGGTCAATCTCGACGAGCTCCTGATCTCCCAGCCCGACACCGGCGAGCAGTCGCTGGAGATCGCCGACACGCTGGTGCGCTCCGGCGCCATCGACGTTCTCATCATCGACTCCGTGGCGGCGCTGACGCCGCGCGCCGAGCTCGAGGGTGAAATGGGCGACTCGCTGCCCGGGCTTCAGGCCCGCCTCATGAGCCAGGCGCTGAGAAAACTGACGGGCTCCATCGCGCGCTCCAACTGCCTCGTGATCTTCATCAACCAGATCCGCATGAAGATCGGCGTCATGTTCGGCTCGCCGGAAACCACCACCGGCGGCAACGCGCTGAAATTCTATTCCTCCGTGCGTCTCGACATCCGCCGCATCGGCGCGATCAAGAACCGCGACGAGGTGGTGGGCAACCAGACCCGCGTCAAAGTCGTGAAAAACAAGGTCGCCCCGCCTTTCAAGCAGGTCGAGTTCGACATCATGTATGGCGAGGGCGTCTCGAAAATGGGCGAGCTCATCGACCTCGGCGTCAAGGCCGAAGTGGTTGAAAAGTCCGGCTCCTGGTTCTCCTATAATTCAGAACGCATCGGCCAGGGCCGCGAGAACGCCAAGCAGTTCCTGCGTGATAATCCCGACATGGCGGCGCAGATCGAAGCGGCGATCCGCGCAAACGCCGGCCTCGTCGCCGAGGAAATGCTCACCGGCGAAAGTGGCGGCGATGAAGAGGACGAGGCGGCCGAAGCGTCCTGACCTGCCGCAGCCCCGCGCCCGGATTTTCCGGGGGCGGGTGATTATACGAAGCCCGTTTCACGCGTAAGGAGCGGCGTCTCATCGCGAAGTTGTGACGCCGCAGGCCGGCCCGAAGCTGCGCACCGCGCTTTTCCCGTCACGTCCCGGACGTAAGCTTGCCGGGCGCCAAGGCGCAACTGTGCTTTGGCGTGCGGGCGCGCGCCGGAAGACTGCCTGCCGGACGATTTCAATCATTCAACATGGAGAGAGACATGATTGGTTATGTAATGCTGGGAACCAACGATTTCGAAAAGGCGGTGAAATTCTACGACGATCTACTGGCCGAGCTCGGCGGTAAACGCATGATGGAGGCGGACACTTTTGTCGCCTGGAGCGCCGGGGACAATCAGCCCGCTTTCAGCGTCACCAAGCCCTATGACGGAAACGCCGCTACAATCGGCAACGGCACCATGGTGGCGCTCGCCTGCGACAAGCCGGAAACCGTGGACCGGATCTATAAAAAGGCGATCGAGCTCGGCGCCAAGGACGAAGGCCCGGCAGGCCCCCGGGGCGATGCATTCTATGCGGGTTATTTCCGCGATCCCGACGGCAACAAGCTGAACGCCTTTTGCATGACCCAAGGGTGATAAAGCGCTGATCGAACTGTGCTGACTGGCCTGCGCTGACCGGGGAGGGGCTGAGGCCCGCCGCGGGGCCGAGCGCTTTTCCCCGCTTCCCGCCGCCTAGACGGGCGGAGCTCATCAGCTTAAGACCTTTGCCGCGCCGGCGCCTTCAAGAGGGGCCGGCGCGGTTCTATATGGATATGAGGCCCTTAGCGGCCGCCGCTCCCCTGAAAGAGCGGCGCGCGAGGGCGAAAACAGGCAGGCTCCCGATGACGTCTTTAAAGGACATCCGGTCGCAATTTCTGGATTTCTTCGCCGCGCGCGATCACCACATCGCGCCGTCGGCCCCGCTCGTGCCTTTTAACGATCCGACGCTGATGTTCGTCAACGCCGGCATGGTGCCGTTCAAGAACATCTTCACCGGCGCGGAGACCCGCGATTATGTCCGCGCGGCCTCCTCGCAGAAATGCGTGCGCGCCGGCGGCAAGCATAACGACCTCGACAATGTCGGCTATACGGCGCGCCACCACACCTTTTTCGAGATGCTCGGCAATTTCTCCTTCGGCGATTATTTCAAGGAGGAGGCGATCGACGCCGCCTGGACGCTCGTCCACAAGGAGTTCGGCCTGCCGGCGGAGAAGCTGACGGCGACGGTCTATCACACCGACGACGACGCCTTCGATCTCTGGCGCAAGATTTCCGGCCTGCCCGAAGACCGCATCATCCGTATCGCGACGAATGATAATTTCTGGGCCATGGGCGACACCGGCCCCTGCGGTCCGTGTTCGGAGATTTTCTACGATCACGGCGAGCATATTCCCGGCGGGCCTCCCGGTTCGCCGGATGAAGACGGCGACCGCTTTGTCGAGATCTGGAATCTCGTCTTCATGCAGTTCGAGCGGCACGCCGACGGGCGCGAGGTCGAGCTGCCCAAGCCCTCCATCGACACCGGCATGGGGCTCGAACGCGTCGCCGCCGTTCTGCAAGGCGTTCACGACAATTACGATGTCGATCTTTTCAAGACGCTGATCGCCGCTTCGGTGGATCTGACCGGCCGGCCGGCGGAAGGCGACGACAAGCCCGCGCACCGGGTGATCGCGGACCATCTGCGCGCGACGAGCTTCCTCATCGCCGACGGCGTCGGCCCCTCGAATGAAGGCCGCGGCTATGTGCTGCGCCGGATCATGCGCCGCGCCATGCGCTATGCGCACAGTCTCGGGAGCCGCGACCCCTTGCTGGCGCGTCTCGCGCCGGTGCTGGTGCGCGAAATGGGCGGCGCCTTCCCGGAGTTGCAGCGCGCCGAAACGCTGATCGTCGAGACATTGCGCTCGGAAGAGGAAAAATTCCGCAGCCTTCTCGACCGCGGGCTGAAGCTGCTCGATGAGGAAACGGCGAACTTGCCCGCGGATGCGCCGCTCCCGGGCGAGGCCGCCTTCAAGCTCTACGACACTTACGGTTTCCCCCTCGACCTCACGCAGGATGCGCTCCGCCGCGAAGGCCGCACCGTCGATGTCGAAGGCTTCGACAAGGCGATGGCCGCGCAGAAGGCCGCGGCGCGCGCCGCCTGGGCGGGCTCCGGCGATTCGGCGGATGAAAGCGTCTGGTTCGATTTGCGGTCCGATTACGGCGCCACGGATTTTCTCGGCTACATCCATGACGCCGCCGACGGCGTGGTGCAGGCGATCGTCGTCGACGGCGCGCCGGTCGATGCCGCCAAAGAGGGCGACAAGGTCGAGATCATCGTCAACCAGACGCCGTTCTACGCCGAATCCGGCGGCCAGATGGGCGACGCGGGAAGCATCACCACCGATGACGGCGCCGAGATCGTCATCGAAGACGTCAAAAAACGCGCCGGCGTTCTCCACGGCCATATCGGCAAGGTGAAAAAGGGAACGATCCGCAAGGGCGAGAACGTGCACCTCGCCATCGATGTGGCGCGGCGCGACCGCATTCGCGCCAATCACTCGGTGACTCACCTTGCGCATGCGGCCTTGCGCGAAGTGCTCGGCGATCATGTGGCGCAGAAAGGCTCGCTCGTCGCGCCGGAACGCATGCGCTTCGACATCACCAACCCGAAAGCCATCACGCCGGATGAAATCGCGAAGGTCGAGGCCCGCGTGAACGCGGTGATCCGCCAGAACACGCCTGTCGAAACGCGCATCATGCCCTATGAAGATGCTGTCGCGTCCGGCGCCATCGCGCTGTTCGGCGAGAAATATGACGATGACGTCCGTGTGCTGACCATGGGGCGCTCGCTTGACGGCGGGGACAAGCCTTACTCGGTCGAACTTTGCGGCGGCACCCATGTGCGCCGCATCGGCGACATCGCTCTCTTCAAGATCATCGGCGAAAGCGCGGTCTCCGCGGGCGTGCGCCGCATCGAGGCGCTGACCGGCGAAGCGGCGCGGGCCTATCTCGAAGAACAGGCCGCGCTTGCGCGCAAGGCGTCGGATGCCCTGAAAACCACGGCCGAAGACTTGCCGGCGCGCATCGAGGCGCTGGTCGCGGAACGCAAAAAGCTCGAGCGCGAGCTAGCCGAAGTGAAAAAACAGATGGCGCTTGGCGGCGGCGGCGCGGCGTCGTCGCAGGACGACGAGGTCGCGGAAATCGCCGGCGTCAAATTCATGGGCCGCGTGCTCGAAGGCGTCGCCGCGAAAGACCTGCGCGGGCTGGTCGACCAGGCCAAGAAGAAAATGGGTTCCGGCGTCGCCGCCTTTATCGGCGTCAATGACGGCAAGGCGGCGCTGGCCGTGGGCGTGACGGACGACCTTAAAGATCGGCTTTCCGCCGTCGATCTCGTGCGCGCAGGCGCCGAGACCGTGGGCGGAAAAGGCGGGGGCGGGCGTCCCGACATGGCCCAGGCGGGCGGGCCGGACGGCGCCAAGGCGGCCGAGGCGATCAAATCCATTGAAAGCGCGCTCGGCGCCTGAGGTTTATTTGAGCCGGGCCAGGAAGCGTAATCGGCAGCGCCTGTCCGCCGTGTCATCACCGGGCTTGTCCCGGTGATCCAGTCTGGATGCCCGGGACAAGCCCGGGCATGACACAGTAAGTGATTGTCCGTAATGGTCCGGGCAAGAAAATGGGTATTCGCCTTACGCGCTAGTCGCGGATATTGACGTCGCCGCCCGACGACTCGTCCACATCGGTGTTTTGCGGGCCGCCATAAACGGTGATGTCGCCGCCGCTCGAGGCATTCGCTTCAACGCTTTGCGAGGCGTAGATGTCGAGATCGGCGCCGGAGGAGACGTTGGCGATGGCATCGGTGCATTTCAGCTCTTCCGCCTCGAGATCGGCGCCGCTTGAGCCATTGGCGTTCAGCATCCCGCAATTGCCGCTGAGTTCCGCATCGGCGCCGCTTGAGACGGACGCGGAGAATTCGCCCGCATCGATGCCGGTGGCGGTGATTTCCGCGCCGCTGGAAACATTGACGCCTTCAAGCGAGGGCATGGAGACATAGACGATCGAATGGTGCTTGCGGCCGAAAGAGAAAAGGCCGCGATTGCTTTTGCGCCCGACCTCCAGCGCGTCGCCGTCGATCTCGATGCGCAAGCGGTCCAGCGCTTCGCTTTCGCCTTCGGCGCGGACTGCGTAATCGCCGCCCACCGTAATCTCCACCTCGACTCCGGCGGAGGCGTCGACCGTGCTGAAGCCCCTGTAATCATAGGTGCGGGTTTCCGCATGGGCGGCGGTGACGGCAAAAACGGACGCCGCGCAGGCGCTGAAGATCAGTGTCTTGTTCATGGGGAATCCTTTCCTTTTCTCTGGCGCGGGGCCGTTATCCGGCTTTTTTATGCGCGAAGGGGGCCGATGCCCGGCTTCACTCGTTGCTTGCGGAGACGGGCGCCTTGATCTTGATGCGCCCGCCCGAAGAGTGGTCGATATTGACGCGCTCCGGCGCGCCGAACACGGCCATGTGGCCGCCGCTCGAGGCGTCGGCGACAAGCACGCGCAACACAGAAATCTCGCCATGGCCGCCGCTCGATACGTCGACATTGGCCTTTTCGCAGACGAGGCCGCGCGCTTCGAGATTGGCGCCGCTGGAAATGTCGATCAAGCAATCGCCGCCGCGTCCTTCGATGGCGACGAAGGAGCCGCTTGAAATATCGGCTGCGAACCGTCCGGCGTCGATCGCCGATAGCGAGGCATGCGAACCGGCGGACGCTTCGATGCTTTCGATGGCCCGCGCGGTGACGACGATTTTGTAATCGTTTTTCTTTTGGTGCCAGCGCAGGCGGTTCCATTCCCGCGACAGCTTGAGAACGCCGTCCTCGACCTCGATCTCCAGTTCGCTGAAATCGCCGGTTTCGCTCTCGACGGAGACGCTCTGGGCGGCGCCGGCTTCGGCGACGAGCCGCAGGCCCGTGGTAATGTCGATGCCGTCAAATTCGGGAAGGTCGTAGGTCCGGGTCTCCGCCGCCGCAGGCAGGGCGACGAGGCTTGCCGCAAGGCTCAGCGCAATGGCGGTTCGATACATGGGTCAGCCGGCTCCTTCGAAGGGGTTGATACGCAACGCCCCGACGCGGTCCATGCTGCCATGGCGGGCTCGCGAAGGCGAGCCATATGCGGCGAACCGCCCTGAATCTGCGAGGAAGGGCGGTCCGTCCTGAGTTTATTGGCGGATTTAGATCTTCGCCGCGAGCGCCTTGCTGAAGTTCTCGTCGACTTTTTCAAGGAAGCCGGTGGTGGTCAGCCATTTCTGCTCGGCCCCGATCAGGAGCGCGAGGTCCTTGGTCATGTGACCGGACTCGACTGTCTTGATGACGGTTTCCTCGAGGGTCGTGGCGAATTTGATCAGCTTGTCATTGTCGTCGAGCTTGCCGCGATGGGCGAGGCCGCGCGTCCAGGCGTAGATCGAAGCGATGGAGTTGGTCGAGGTCTCCTCGCCGCGCTGATGGGCGCGGTAGTGGCGCGTCACCGTGCCGTGCGCGGCTTCCGCTTCCACCGTCTTGCCGTCAGGCGACATCAGGACCGAGGTCATGAGGCCGAGCGAACCGAAGCCTTGCGCGACCGTGTCGGACTGCACGTCGCCGTCATAGTTCTTACAGGCCCAGACATAACCGCCGGACCATTTCAGGCAGGCCGCGACCATGTCGTCGATCAGGCGGTGCTCATAGGTAAGGCCGGCCGCGTCGAACTTCTCCTTGAACTCGGTCTCGTACATCTCCTGGAAGAGGTCTTTGAACCGTCCATCGTATTTTTTCATGATGGTGTTCTTGGTGGAGAGATAGAGCGGATATTTGCGGTTGAGCGCGTAGTTGAACGAGGCGCGGGCGAAATCGCGGATCGACTCGTCGAGATTGTACATGCCCATGTAAATGCCGGAGGAGGGCGCGTCGAAGACCTCTTCCTCCATGACGTCGCCATTCTCGCCTTCCCATTTCAGGGTCAGCTTGCCCTTGCCGGGGAACAGCATGTCGGTGGCGCGATACTGGTCGCCATAGGCGTGGCGGCCGATGATGATCGGCTGGGTCCAGCCCGGCACCAGGCGCGGCACGTTGCGGATGATGATCGGCTCGCGGAAGACGACGCCGCCGAGAATGTTGCGGATCGTGCCGTTGGGCGAGCGCCACATCTTTTTCAGGCCGAATTCCTCGACCCGCGCTTCGTCCGGCGTGATGGTGGCGCATTTGACCGCAACGCCGTATTTCTTGGTGGCTTCCGCGGCGTCAATGGTGATCTGGTCGTCGCTCGCGTCGCGGCTTTCCATGCCGAGGTCGAAATATTTCAGGTCGATATCGAGATAGGGATGGATCAGCTTGTCCTTGATCATCTGCCAGATGATGCGGGTCATCTCATCCCCGTCCATCTCTACGATCGGGTTATCGACTTTGATTTTTTCCATGGAATTTCCTACCGGACCTTTAGGACGCGCTGGAAGGCGTGTGTGCTGGCGATTAATCTGAATGGGTGTTGCGGGGCTCTTAGCATCGGGCGGGGCCAAATGAAAAGAGCCTGCGGGAACAAGCGCGCCGGCGATGAGAAATCCTGAGGCTATGACGAAAAAAAAGACTGATAACCGCCCGGAAGCGGCGCGAATCGCCCGCCGGGACGGGCGCGGGCGCTTGACGCCTGCGCCGCTATTCGTCCTGGTGGAGCCGCAGATGGGCGAGAATATCGGCGCGGCGGCCCGGGCCATGCTCAATTTCGGGATTTCCGGCCTGCGGCTGGTCAAGCCCCGGGATGGCTGGCCGAACGAGAAAGCCGGCGCCATGGCGGCGGGCGCGACCCTGGTGATCGATCTGGCGCGGGTCTTCGGGACGACGGGGGAGGCGCTTGCCGACTGCCAGTATGTGCTGGCGACGACGGCCCGCCCACGCGAGGCGCTGCTGCCGGTGCTCGATCCAGCCGAGGCCGGCCGCGCGCTCAAAACCCGCATCGACCGCGGTGAACGCTGCGCGGTGATGTTCGGCGGCGAGCGGGCCGGGCTTTCCAATGAAGACGTGACCCATGCCGACGCCGTTGTCTCGATCCCCGTCAATCCGGCCTTCGCCTCGCTCAATCTTGCGCAGGCGGCGATGATTGTCGCGTATGAGTGGTCGAAAGCCGAAGGCATGTCGGCCCCGCCCTCCGAACTCGAAGAGGCGGTTCCGGCGCCCCGGGAGGATTTCGAGCGGTTCATCGCCCATCTCGTCGGAGAGCTTGAACAGACAGGCTACTTCTTTCCGGAGGAAAAGCGGCCCAATATGGAGCGCAATCTGAAGGTCGCCTTTTTACGGGCCGGCCTGACCCAGGGCGAGGTGCGCGCCCTGCGCGGCGTCATCAAGGCGCTCGTGAAGGGCCGCAAGGAATAAAGGGGACCGCCGGATGGCGAGCGCGGGCGCGAAAGGAGCAGGGACGATGAAGGCTTGGTTGTTGAAAGGATTGGCCGCGGCGGCGACGCTGTTCGCAGCGGCGTGCTGGGGCGGCGCGGAAACGGGCGTCGACGCGCCGGCGCGCTATGACGTGATCATTCGCGGCGGGACGGTCTATGACGGCTCCGGCGCGCCCGGAGAGGCCGTCGACATCGCCATTGCGGGCGAGCGCATCGCCGCGGTCGGGGATCTCGACGGCGCGACCGCCGAAACCGTCATCGACGCCGAAGGCCTCGCTGTCGCGCCGGGCTTTATCAACATGCTCTCCTGGGCGGTCGAGGACCTGATCGAGGATGGCCGCAGCCTCGGCGACATCTCGCAAGGGGTGACGCTGGAGGTGTTCGGCGAAGGCGTTTCCTACGGTCCGTGGTCTGATGAAATCAAGGCCCAGGCGAAGCAGCGCCAGAGCGATATCTATTACGACATCGAATGGACGACCCTCGGCGAATATCTCGAATATCTGGAGAGCAAAGGCGTTTCCCCGAATGTCGCCTCCTTCGTGGGCGCGACCACCTTGCGCGCCTCGGTCATCGGCTACGATAACCGGCAAGCGAGCGCGGAAGAGCTGGAAGAGATGCAAGCCATGGTGCGCGAGGCGATGCGCGAAGGGGCCCTCGGCGTCGGCTCCTCGCTGATCTATGCGCCGGCGAATTTCGCGAACACCGAAGAGCTGATCGCGCTGATGAGCGCCGCGAGCGAATATGGCGGCATGTATATCTCCCACATCCGGTCCGAGGACGAAGAGCTGCTGGAAGCCGTCGACGAGCTGATCGCGATCGCGCGCGCGACCAATTCGCCCGCCGAGATCTATCACCTGAAGGCGAGCGGAAGGGCGAATTGGGGCAAGCTCGACGACGTCATCGCGAAGGTCGAGGGGGCGCAGAAGGAAGGCCTCAAGATCACGGCGGACATGTACGCCTATCCCGCGAGCTCGACGGGCCTCGACGCGGCGATGCCGCTCTGGGTGCAGGAGGGCGGCTATGAGAAATGGGCCGAGCGCCTCAAAGACCCGGAAATCCGCGCCAAAGTTTCCGAGGAAATCCTCAACGGTTCCGATATGTTCGTCAGCGGCATCACCAACGCCGGGGGGCCTGAGGGCGTCCTCCTGGTCGGCTTCCGCAATCCCGAGCTGCGCAACTATATCGGCAAGAGCCTCGCTGAAGTTTCCGAAGAGCGCGGCACGCCCTATCCCGAAACTGCCATGGACCTCGTCATCGAGGACGGCAGCCGGGTGCAGGTCGTCTATTTCTCCATGTCCGAAGACAACATCAAAAAGAAGATCGCGCTGCCCTGGGTCAGCTTCGGCTCCGACGGCGGCTCCATGGCGCCGGAAGGCGTGTTCCTCGAACAGAGCACCCATCCGCGCGCTTACGGTAATTTTGCGCGCATCTTCGCCAAATATGTCCGCGAGGAAGGCGTCCTCACCATCGAAGAGGCTGTCAGGAAGCTCACTTCGCTGCCGGCGGGCAATCTCAACATAAAAGACCGCGGCATGCTCGCGCCCGGCTATTACGCCGATGTCGTTGTCTTCGATCCCGATGCGATTCAGGACAAGGCGACCTTTGCGGAACCGCACCAGCTCGCGGTCGGCGTTGAAGAGGTTTTCGTCAACGGCGTTCTGACCTTGAGCGACGGCGAACACACCGGCGCCAAAGCCGGCCAGGTGGTGCGCGGGCCGGGCTGGGTCGGCTGGAATGAAGCCGCCGGCGAGTAACCGGCTTTCTCGGAAAGGGCGCGGCCTTGTCTGACGCAAAGACCATCGAACGGATCGACCACGCCGATGCGCTGCATCTGCATCGCTTCAAATATTACGACTTCGCCATGGCGGCGTTCGTGGCGATCCTCATCTGCTCCAATCTCATCGGCGCCGCGAAGCTGGTGCAGATTTCCGAGTTCAAGATCGGAAGCTGGAATGTCGGGATGTTCGGCGCCGGCATTCTTTTCTTCCCGCTGTCCTATGTGCTCGGCGACGTCCTGACGGAAGTCTATGGCTACGCCCGGGCGCGCCGCGTCGTCTGGGCGGGCTTTGCCGCGGTCCTCTTCATGGCGTTCATGTCATGGGTCGTGGTGGCGATGCCGCCCGCGCCAGGCTGGGAAGGCCAGGAAGCCTATGAGGCGGTGTTCGGGCTCACCCCGCGCATCGTGCTGGCGTCGATCATGGCGTTCTGGGCGGGCGAGCTTTCCAACGCCTTCGTCATGGCCCGGATGAAAGTCGCCTCGGGCGGCAAACATCTCTGGCAGCGGACAATCGGTTCGACAGTAGTGGGGCAGGGCGTCGACAGCCTGATCTTTTACCCGGTCGCCTTTCTCGGCGTGTGGACCGTGAGCCAGGTCGTGACCGTGCTCCTGACGAATTATTTCCTGAAAGTCCTCTGGGAAGCGGTGTTGACGCCGGTCACCTATCGCGTGGTGGCGATGCTCAAAAAAGCCGAAGGCGTCGACGTCTACGACACGGACACGGCCTTTACGCCCTTCTCCATCCGGTCTTGAGCGGGCCTTCTCGCCCGTCCGCCGGCTGCGCGCTGCTCTTGAAGAAGGGGCCGAAGAGGAAGTAAACTGATCGGTGTAGAGGCGGGCGGTTCAAGATCCGCCATTCCCCCTGGGAGGGGCCTTATGACCCGCGATCACCATGGCTGACGATCACAGACCCCTGACGGACGCCGCGCCGCCGGTTCTGAACAAGGGCGGCAAGGGCCCGCGCATCGCCATTCTGGGCGCCGGCTTTTCCGGCATGGGCATGGCCATCCGCCTTCGTCAGGAAGGCTTCGAGAATTTCGTCATCTATGAAAAGGCGGACGAGGTCGGCGGCACCTGGCGGGAGAATGTTTATCCCGGCGTCGCCTGCGATGTGCCGTCCCATCTTTATTCCTTTTCCTTCGCGCCCAATCCGCGCTGGTCGCGGCGCTTCTCGCCGGGCGGCGAGATCTGGGACTACATGAAGGCCTGTGCGCGCAAATACGATCTCTATCCGCGCATCGCCTTCGGCAGGACGGTTACCGCGATCCGCCATGACGGAAGCGAATGGACGGTCGCGTTCAAGGACGGGCCTTCGGTGACGGCTGATTATGTGGTCAGCGGCCTCGGCGGGCTCCATGAGCCAAATATTCCCGATTTTCCCGGCATCGGGTCTTTCGGGGGACCGGTGTTCCACACCGCGAGGTGGCGCGCCGATGTGGATCTGACCGGCAAGCGCGTCGCGGTGATCGGCTCTGCGGCCAGCGCCGTGCAGGTGGTCCCCGAAATCGCCGGCAAGGTCGCGCATCTCGACCTCTATCAGCGCACGCCCAACTGGGTGATGCCGCGCCAGAGCTACGCCTATCCGAAATGGCTGCAAGGGCTTTTCGGGAAACTCCCGCTGCTGGCCCGGGCCTATCGCGGGTTCTATTTCACGCTCATGGAATGGCGCTTCGCGGCGTTCCACAAGAATGAGAACTACGTCAAGAACATGGTCCGCAAGACCTTCGCCAAGCACCTTGAAGAACAGGTGCAAGATCCTGATCTGCGGGCAAAACTGACGCCGGACTACGAGGTCGGCTGCAAGCGCATCCTGATCTCCGACAATTACCTTGCCGCCGTTCAAAAAGACAATGTCGACATCGTCACCGAGGGGATCGCCGCCATCACGGAGACCGGCGTGAAGACGAAAGACGGGCGCGACCGGGCGGCGGACGTGATCGTCCTCGCCACCGGGTTCAAACCCTTCGACATCCTGGAATCGATCGAGGTTGCAGGGCCTTCCGGACGCAACTTGCGGGAAATCTGGAAAGACGGCATCGCCGCGCACCGCACCGTCATGGCCCCCGGTTTTCCCAATTTCTTCATGCTGCTGGGCCCCAATTCCGGGCTCGGGCATAATTCCGTGGTGCTGATGATCGAGGCTCAGGTGAATTACGTCATCGACCTGATGCGCCGCGCCGGGGAGGGCGGTCTGATCGAGCCGCGCCGCGAAGCGGCGAGAGCCTATGACGACCGCATCCAGCGCGCGCTTCAGGACCGGGTCTGGGCCGGGCGCTGCGGCGCCTGGTATGTGGATGAGAAGGGGCGCAACTTCACGCTCTATCCGCATAATGTGCGGACCTATCTGAAAGAGATGAAGCGGCCCGATTTTTCCGAATACAGCGTGCGCGCCGCCGCCCGTTAAGCGGGGGCTTAAGGTGAATATTCGCGCCTTGGTTGCGGCTGCTGAAGCGCCCGCCTCTTAAGGCATGTAGTTGCGCATTGTTTGCGCTTATTTTTACGCCGTTAACGCTGAAAAGCCCTTGCGAAAGGGCTTTCTTCGTGGTTTTCGCAGGCTGTAGTTAGTTTAGTCCAGGGGGACTGGTATGATTAAAGCGGTTACGGCAATTGCCGCTGCGTTTTTTGCTCTCGCCGGCGCTCAAGCCAGCGCGGCTCTTCTCAAAATCGGCGAAGAAACTTTCAGCGCGCCTCCGGGTTATGCCGCGCAAGCTGAGACCTTCAAGGATTCCTATTTCGGCACGGACGCCGTTCTCGGGGGCCCGCTCGAAAGCGAAAATTCATTCGACGCCGGCGACTATTCGCTGGACGCCGGTCTCGACACGCTGACCTGGGATCTGCCGGACGGCCAGGTGCTGCTCGGCTTCCTGGTGAAAGCGTCCCACGACGTCATCATCTTCGCTTTCACGAGCGACATGCTCATGAATGCGGGCGTGGTGGATTTCGACATTACCCCTTACTCGAGCGCGGCTCTTTCGAACCTGCGTCCGGTGTTCGGCGAAGTGTCCGAAGTGCCGCTGCCGGCTGCCGCCTGGCTGATGATCGCCGGTCTCGGCGGGCTTGGCGCGGCGAGCCGCAAGCGCAAGGCCGCCTAAGGGCCAAGGCTCAACACGATCCGGAAAAACCCGCCCTCGAGGCGGGTTTTTTCTTGGGCGGGTCTCTTGAAAGCGCGGATTTAAAGGCCCCTCGCGAGTTGACATTCCGCCCCCCCGCCGGTAACTCCCGCCGCTTCTGACGGGTGGCGCGTGGACCGCCGTTGAGATTGCGCCGGGGATGGGCCCCGTCGCCGGGCCGCGCCGGAAAACGAGGATACGATGTCAAAGCGCATCAGCGCCAAGCACAAGCTTGACCGCCGGGTCGGCGAAAACGTCTGGGGCCGGCCGAAATCTCCCATCAACAAACGCGATTACGGCCCGGGCATGCACGGCCAGCGCCGCAAGGGCAAGCTGTCCGACTTCGGCCTTCAGCTGATGGCCAAGCAAAAGCTCAAGGGCTATTACGGCAATATCTGCGAAAAGCAGTTCGAGAAGATCTACAACGAGGCCGACCGCCAGCGCGGCAACACCGCCGAGCTTCTGATCGGGCTTCTGGAAAGCCGCCTCGACGCGATCGTCTACCGCGCGAAGTTTGTGCCGACCGTGTTCGCGGCGCGCCAGTTCGTCAATCACGGCCACGTCAAACTGAACGGCGTGCGCACCAATATTCCTTCGGCGCGCCTGAGGCCGGGCGACGTCGTCGAGATCAAGGACAAGTCCAAGAACATGGCGCTGGTGCTTGAAGCCCTGCAAAGCGCCGAGCGGGACATCCCCGACTATCTAGAGGTCGACCCGAAGAAAATGACCGTCACCTATCTGCGCGTGCCGGAATTCGCCGAGGTGCCTTATCAGTGCACCATGGAGCCGAACCTGGTCGTCGAATTCTATTCGTCCTAACCCGGACGTTTTCTTTCTCACAAAAAAGGCCGCCCTTCGGGCGGCCTTTTTCATTTGCGGCAGTGTTGCTGTGCGGCGGAGCAGGCTCGCCTAGCCGTCGACGCGCGACTTGATTTCGGCGATCAGCGCGTCAACGCCTTTCTCGCCGCCGCCATTATTGGCGATGATCGAACCGAACTGGCTGCGCTGTTCGATGGCGAGCCAGACATTATCCGCGCCCGCATCGACGACGCTCATCTCACCGTCGCGGCTGCGATAGACGCGCCAGTGAATGACCGTGTTGGCGTAAGCGCTGCCGGGTTCGGGGTTGGCGAGTTTTGAATTGACGATTATGTCGCGTTCTGACCGGTCGACGGAGCCGGTGACCTTGATCTGTTCGCCCGCATAATCGGAAAGCGTATTGCGGTAGATCATTTTCGCATAGCGATTGAATAGCGGATAATACTGTTCTTCCTGCGCTTCGGTCATCCGCCGCGCATACTGGCCGAGCACGAAGCGGCCGATGCGGCGCATGTCCACATATTTGTCGACCAGATCTTCAACGCCGTCGAGCATCGACTGGTGATCGTCGGTCGAAAGAACAGGTTCGGCTTCGTCGAGAATGGTTTGAACATAGTCTTCCGCGGCCTGGTCGGCGAAAGCCGGCTGCGCGGCGAAACAGAACGCGGCGGCGGCGGCGATGCGGAAAACGAAACGGCGGGCGAGGGTGCGCATGACTTGGGCTCCTCCTGAACTCACAAATCTATTCAAGGTCGTCGAATTCTTCGAACTCGCCGATATCCGGCAGGTCTTCGAAATTGGTGCGGCCGTTCAAGATCTCGCGCTTGCGCGATTGCAGATAAAAGCTGCGCAGGGACGAGTAATAATCGAGGGAATCCATCTTGATGTCCGCAAGCGGTTCGATCAGCGGTTCGCGCGCGCTGACGACATTCATGCCGGCGCGCGAGAAGCGGTAATACATGGCCGGATCGGTGCGGATCCAGAACGCCGGATCGGTCGTCAGGTCCACCGCCGAGCCGAAACCGTCGCGCAAGGTGGAGGGGCCGAAAAAGGGCAGCACCAGATAGGGGCCGGAATCGACTCCCCAGACCGCCAGCGTCTGGCCGAAATCCTCCGAGTGCTGTTCGATGCCGAGCCGTTCGGCCGGATCGCCCATGCCGCCGAAGCCGATGGTCGAGTTGATGACAAAGCGCCCCATGGTCTCTCCGGCGCGGCCGAACTCGCCTTGCAGGATGTCGTTCACCAGCGTGACCGGGGTTCTGAGATTGGAGAGAAAATTCCGGATGCCCTTGCGCTGCTTCTTGTGGGTGACGGTCCTGTAGGCCTTGGCCGCCGGCACCATGAGATTCCGGTCGAGGCCGTCATTGAGGGCGAACATCTTGCGGTTGAAGCCCTCCCAGGGATCGGCCACGCCGCTGTCCGTCGCCGTATTCGCGGTTTCGAGCTCCCGGGCGATATCTTCCGGATCGTCGCCCGCGCCTGAAAGCTGGGCGGCGGCGGTCCCCGAAAAGACAAGGCAGGATGCGGCGATATACGCAAAAAATCTCATAGCGCCCCCCGGGCGATGGGCCGCTTTCGGCCCGTTATTCGGATCTGTGCGGCACCATATAAGGCTTTGCGCCTCCCGAACAATGAACAAACGCGCTATCTGGCGGGCAGTTCGGGCCCCCGGACGCTCTTTCTGGCGCCTCTTTCAGTTGCCCGGGCATAAATATATCTTTATATGTCAAGAAAAAATGGCTGACTCACCGCAAAGGTCTCCGATGGCGCTGGACGCCGCTCTCCATGTGTTTCGCGCCATCGGCGAGGAAACCAGGCTCCGGATCATGGTGCTCCTGATCCGGGGGGAACTGACCGTGAGCGAGATTACCGCCATTCTCGGCCAGAGCCAGCCGCGCGTCAGCCGTCATCTGAAAATTCTCGCGGACGCCGGCCTTGCCGAGCGCCATCGCGAAGGGGCCTGGATGTTCTACCGCGCGGCGTCAGGCGGCAATGACGATGCGGCGCGCCGGGCGGTTGTCGAAGCCGCGGCGGCGCTGGCCGCTTCCGGCGACCGGCTGCTGGCGCGGGACGGGGAGCGGTTCGAGCAGACCCGGCTCGCCCGCGCCGCGCAGGCCGCCGCCTATTTCGAGGAAAACGCCCAGGAATGGAGCCGGCTTCGCAGTCTGCATCTGCCCGAGCAGGATATCGAGGCGCGCATCCTGACGCTCGCCGGCGACAGAAAAATGGATCTGTTCATCGATATGGGCACCGGCACCGGCCGCATGCTGGAAATTTTCGCCGGCCATTACGAAGCCGCGATCGGTTACGATCTCTCCCATGAAATGCTGTCCATCGCCCGCGCCAATCTCGATCGGGCGGGGGTTACGGGCGCGCAGGTGCGCCATGGCGACATTCTCGCCCTGCCGCTCGAAAACGGCGTCGCGGACTGCGTCTGCCTGCACCAGGTGCTGCACTTTCTGGTGGACCCGACCGCGGCCGTGGCGGAAGCGGCGCGGCTTCTCAAAAAAGACGGCATCCTGATCATTTCCGATTTCGCGCCCCATGAAGTGGAGTTTTTGCGCGAGGAACACGCCCACCGGCGGTTGGGCTTTTCCGACGCGGAAGTGCGCGACTGGTGCAGGGCGTCAGGCCTGAAGCTCGATAAGACCGAAACGCTCTCGCCGGCGTCGGGCGAAAGCCAGAAACTGACGGTGAAGATCTGGCGCTGCCTTACCTGATCCGCCAGCACCGCCGGTCAGGCCGGCGGGGCGTCTGCGATCAGTTCTGCGCTCAGTGAAGCACCCCGGCGAGCGCCAGCGCGATCAGGGTAAAGCCCGCGCCGCATGCCAATCCGCTCACCAAAACGCCAACTTCTTGAAACGTACGCCCCATGGCCGGACCCCTTCCGCATTCCGTTTCAACGCCTGTCGGTCGGTATGGGGAAAGTGTGTCTGCGAAAACGCGGCTTGGCAAAGCGCAAGGGCTGCGCCCCGGCGCACTCCATGCGCTGAGGCGCGGGTAAGCGTTTGCGTATCTTTGTGAAATAATTTTTACAGAAATTTTTCCCCAGATTATCCCCTCGAATTTCCAGTGTGCGTGCGGAATATCGGGCCCAAGCTGGATTTTGCCGTCGGCGCGACTTATGAACCCCGCCATGGCCGTATGGGACCGCATAGAGACCGCCATTGTCGAAGCCCGCAAACGCACGCTGGGCGCGTTTCTGGAAGCGTTCGCCGCCCAGAAACAGCGCCGCAACGAGACGGCGTTTTCGATTGCGCTGATCGCGCTCTCGGCGAAGATGGCGAAGGCCGACGGGATCGTCACCGACGACGAGATCGCCGCCTTCAAGGACTTCTTTTCCTTTCCCAAAAAGGAAGCGGACAAGGTTCGCATGATCTATCAGCTCGCTCAGCAGGATGTTGCGGGCTTTGAGGAATATCTGCGCCGGGTGGCGAAGATCTTCGAGGACGCGCCGGCGGTGCTGGAGGATGTGCTCGATTGCCTGTTCCATGTGGCGACCGCCGACGGCGTCGCCCATCCGCGCGAGCTGGAGCTCCTGGAAAAGGCGGCGGATATCTTCAAGATCTCGAAACCGGCCTATCACCGGCTGAAAGCGGTGCATCTGGGCCTTGGCGCGGACGATCCGTATTTGATCCTGGGGGTGGAGCCGGGGGCGCCGCTCGACGAGGTCAAATCCGCCTATCGCGCGCTTTCCCGCAACCATCACCCCGACGCCCTGATGGCGCGCGGGGTCCCCTCGGACCTGGTGCGGATCGCCGAAGGCCGGATGGCGGCGATCAACACCGCCTATGAGCAGATTTTAACCGATTACGCCTAGATTTGCGGCGCATGGGGTGCGCTGTCTGCTGGACGCGGGCCCCTGAATTTGATCTTATGGCCTTAAGTCGCGTCGAGTAGGTTCCTGAAGTGGCAGAGCCAATTGCACAGCAAGACGAAGCAGTAGCGACCGGGTCGCTCGCCCGGCGTCTGAGCGAAGCCACGCTGTTCACCTGCGTCGTCGCCTTTTCCTGCCTCGCCATTATCGCCGTCGCCATGGCCGCGCCTTTCGTGCTCGCGGCGTCCGCCATCGCCGGCCTGTTCGCCAAGCCCGGCGCCCCGCGCGGCTGGCGTTCCGCCGGCGCGTAGCGCCCGGCCGCGCCAGGCTCTTCTTCCCATCAGTTTATTTCGTTTGCGGCCTGCCGGGCGACCCCTTATGGCGGGGGGGCATCATTCCCCAGCCCTCATATTCATTGATAAGGCGCCTTTGCCGTGTCCCTGCGCGAATTTCTCATCCTGTTTATGGTTTGCGTCGTTTGGGGGCTGCACTTCGTGGTGATCAAGCTCGCGGTCGGCGTCTTGCCGCCGATCTTTTACGCCGGCATCCGGATGGTGCTGGTGGCGCTGATCCTGTCGCCGTTCCTGACCTGGCGGAAAGGCGAGATGGGGCTGGTGATCCTGGGCGGGTTCTGTCTTGGCGCGTTCAACTATGCGCTGATGTTTTCGGGCATGAAATTCGCCCCGGCCTCCGCCGCGGCGATCGCGATCGAGCTGAACGTGCCTTTTTCAACGGTGCTGGCGGTTCTGTTTCTTGGCGACCGGCCGGGCTGGCGGCGCATTTTCGGCATTACGCTCGCCTTTGCCGGGGTCGCGGTCATTGCGCTCGGCGGCGCGGAAGGCGGCGGCGCGGAGATGGAGACGGCGCGCATCGGCCTTGGCGTCGGTCTTGTCGCCGCCGGCGCCTTTTCCGAGGCGGTGGGCGCGGTCATCGTCAAACGCACAAACGCCTTCAAGCCCCATGAGCTGCTCGCCTGGTTCGCGCTCATCGGCGCCGGCGCGTTGATGACCATGTCGTTCCTGTTCGAGGAGGGGCAGGGCGCGGCCTGGGCCGCGGCGGACCGCACCATGATTGTCGGCGCGATCATCTATTCGGCGCTGGGCGCCTCGCTCATCGGCCATACGGCCTATTACTGGCTGTTGCAGCGCCTGCCGATCAGCATGGTGGCGCCGACCGTCCTGTTTACGACCGTGATCGCCATTACGGCGAGCGTCCTCTTGCTGGGCGATCCGTTCGGCCCGCGCATGGCGGTCGGCGGCTTGATGACCCTGGCGGGCGTTGCGGTGGTGCTTTTCCGGAATGTAAAGAAAAAGGGTAATACTGACGCCTTGCCGGAGCCGCAGGTCTAAGCCCATGAAGCTCATCGACGCCCCGTCCCCGAATTTCGACGACCGGAACATGCCGGTCGATATGGTGATCCTGCATTATACGGGGATGAAGACGGGCGCCGAGGCTCTTGAGCGCCTGCAGGACCCGGCGGCGAGAGTGAGCGCCCATTACCTCGTCGAGGAAAACGGCGACGTCTACAAGCTCGTCGATGAGGACAAGCGCGCCTGGCACGCCGGCGTTTCCTCATGGCGCGGCGAAGCCGACATCAACGCCCGCTCTATCGGCGTCGAGATCGTCAATCCCGGCCACCAGTTCGGCTATCGCGATTTTCCGGACGTCCAGATCGCCTCTGTGATCGCACTGGTGAAGGAAATCCGCACACGTCATAAGATCGATCCGGCGCGGGTCATAGGCCATTCCGACGTGGCGCCGCGCCGCAAGGAAGATCCGGGCGAAAAATTTCCCTGGAAGAAGCTGAGTGACGAAGGTCTCGCGCTGGCGCCCTTCGAGGGCGATGCGCGCGCTGGCGAGGCGGTGACGTATGAGGCGGCTTTGGAAGCGCTTCAGGCGATCGGTTACGACGCCGGGCCCGGCGATTACGCCGCGGGGCTCATCGCCTTTCAGCGGCGGTTCTGTCCGCAGTCTTTGGGGCAGGGCTTCGATGCGGCGACGCGCGCGGCGCTGATCGCCGTCAAAGGAAAGCTTTGACGACTTCAAAGCTCAGGGTAACGCCGAAGACGAGGCCCGTCGCGGCCCATAATCCTTCATAGGCGGCTTCCGACAGCGAGCGGGCCGGGGAAATGTTCAATATCCCGCCGACGCCGATGGTTTCGGGCGCGCGCAAGGCCGTCCAGATCACAAAGGTCATCAGATAGGAAAACCACGGGAATTGCAGGACAATCACCGAGGCGACGGCGCCGGCGATGAACAGGATAGCGCCAAAAGAGGGTCTCGACAGGGTCTGCATGGCTGGTCCGGAATGCGAAGGCGCATCCTAGCTAACCGAGGATTTCTAATTTCGTTTAAGAATGCGCACGCAAGATCGAAGCACCGGCGCAAGGTTCTGTTAGCTTATAGCGCGAGGGGTTTGATATCCGGCGCGACCCATTCCTTGCGGGCTTTCACGGAAAACAGGACTTCTTTCGACCAGTAATCGAACAGCCAGTCGCTCTCGCCGAAAGGCGAGGCGAAGAGGCGATTGCAGAGTTCGTCGAGGGACGGTTCGCCCTCCTGCGCCGCAAGAAACCCGCGCGCGACGATCAGCGAGGCTTGCGTGATGGTCTCGTGATAGCCCGAGCTGTCGGAGTTCACGGTTCCTGTCGCTTCGTTATAGCGGCGGATGAGATCCGGCATGTCGCGTTCGGGATCGATGTCCGGGCGCTTCGCGATCAGCCAGAAGGCCGCCGCCCAGTGAGCGCCATGCGTCCATTCCGCCTTCGGAAGAGTGCGGTCGAAAAACCTCTCTCCGATGCGAATAATCTCCGCTTCGGAGCTGTAATGATACAGCGCCGCCATGACGCGCGTTCCTTCTTTTCTGCTTGTCCGGTCGTCTTAGACCGGCTTTTGCGGTCGCGCCAGACGGTCGGGCGCTATTGGCGCAAATCTTTCTGCCGCGTGAACGTCACAAGGCGCCCGCACCCGAAAGCGGTCTCGCGCCAGGACCCGATCTCCAACTCGTAATCCGCCAGCGCGCCTTTCGGGAACTTGTTGGCGATGCGCTCGAGGGCGCGGGCGTCGCTGGCGGCGGGATCGGCGAGCCTGACGCCGAGGGCGTGGAAGCCCGGATTGTGGCCGACGACCAGCACATGATCGAAGTCGTCGGGCAGCGCCCTGACGGCCTCGAGGATATCCTCTTCCGTCGCCTCGTAGATGGCGGCCTCGAACATGGTCTCGGGCGCTTCCTCGAGGCGGGTGCAAACCTCCTCGAGCGTTTCCCGGGTGCGGGTCGAGGGCGAGCACAAGGCGAGGTCGGGCAGATAGCGGCTTTTGGCGATAAACCCGCCCATCAGCCGCGAATCCTCGCGCCCTTTCTTGGTCAGGGGGCGTTCCCGGTCGGTGATCGCCGGCGATCTGTCGGCGGCCTCGGCGTGCCGCAGGAGGGAAATCCGTTTCATACCCGGATCATAAGAGGCGGCGCGGGGCGGGGGAACCGGCATTCACGCAGCCTTGACCTCAGCGCGCTGAGGCGACACATCCTTCCGGCCAGACGGTCGGACGGCCGCCGGCCTTCGCCCTACGGGCTATGGCCTGGCAAGCCTAGCGGTTTTCACGCTGCGGGCTTGCCGCGCCGTAGCTCGCAGAGCGGAGGCGGGAGGAAAGTCCGGGCTCCATGGAGACAAGGCGCCGGGTAACGCCCGGCCGGGTCTTTCAGCAATGAAGGGCCTGAGGGATAGCGCCACAGAGAACGAACCGCCTCTTTCATAGAGGCAAGGGTGAAAAGGTGCGGTAAGAGCGCACCGCCGGACCAGCAATGGGACGGGCACGGCAAGCCCCGCCTGGAGCAAAACCGAATAGGGACGGCGCGCCCCGCAAGGGGCAGGCGTGTTTCCGCGCCGAGGCGTCCGGGTTGGTTGCTTGAGCCGCGCAGCAATGTGCGGCCTAGAGGAATGGTCGTCGCGCCGTAAGGCGTACAGAACCCGGCTTACAGACCGTCTGGCGCTTTTATTTCGGAGCGTATCAACTATGAAAAGTTTCACTCCGCTCATTCCGGCGAATGCCGGAATCTCTGGCCACGCTTTGCAAGCCGCCATAAAAGATCCCGGCTTTCGCCGGGATGAGCGGCAAAAGGATTTGGGAGATTGCGCATGCCGTCATTCGACATTGTTTCCGAAGTCGACCTCTCCGAAGCGGACAACGCCGTCCAGAACGTCACGCGCGAAATCGCGACGCGTTACGACTTCAAGGGATCGAAGTCTTCGGTGGAGATGAAGGACGGCGTCATCACCATCTTCGCGGATGACGAATTGAAGCTGCGCCAGATGCACGAGATCCTGCAAGGCGCCATGCAAAAGCGCGGCATCGAGCCCGGCTCCCTCGACTATCAGAAGGAAGAGCCGGCGGCGGGCCAGTCCGTGCGCCAGCGCGTCCTCATCAAGCAGGGCATCGACAAGGAGCTCGGCAAGAAGATCGTGAAAGCGATCAAGGGCGAGAAATTCAAGGTCCAGGCGGCGATCCAGGGCGACTCCCTGCGCATCACCGGCAAGAAGCGCGACGACCTTCAGGAGGTGATCGCCTTCGTGAAGGGCATGAAGCTCGAACAGCCCCTGCAATATCAGAATTTCCGGGACTAACCCCCTGAAAACCGACTGGAACGGCGCCCCGGCCTAGGCATTTCCGGCGGCGTCGGTTAAGACCCGGGGTAAGGACAGGGAGACCGATATGGCCGATATGGAAGCGAGCCTTCTCGAGATCATCAAGGAGCACGCGGTGGGGCTTACCGGCGAGCTCAATCGCGACACGCCCATCGCCGATCTCGGCATCGATTCCTTTTCGGTCGTGGAAATCATTTACGAAGTCGAGGAAAAGCTCGACGTGGAAGTGCCGTTCAACGCCAATGAAAATCCGTTCGGCGAGATGGCGACCGTTGGCGATCTCCTCGACGCCCTCGAAAACCTGATCAAGAAATAACCGCATGACGCGAAATGTTGTCGTAACAGGAATGGGCGCGGTCACGCCGCTCGGCGCGAGCGTCGATGCGTTCTGGGACGGCCTGACGGCGGGACGCTGCGCCATTCAAAAGCGCGACTATGCGGCGGACCGGTTTTCGCTGACCCTCCCGGTCGCGCCCGTGGACGGTGTCGACGAACGCATCAAGGGCCTCGGCGTTCAGCTCATGCGCGCCGACCGCTTCTCGCAGCTCGCGGCGCTTGCCGCGGAAGAGGCGGTGGCGCAGTCCGGCCTTGAGTTTGATGAAGCCCTGGGCGCGCGCACGGCCTGCATCATCGGCACCGGGATCGGCGGGCAGTCGACCTTCGACCAGGGCTATATCTCGATGCTCTGCCGCGAGCGCCGGCCGCATCCGCTGACCATCCTGAAGCTGATCCCCAACGCGGCGGCGAGCCATCTCACCATCAAATACGCCGTCAAAGGGCCGTCCTTCGCCGTCTCCAGCGCCTGCGCCACCGGCGCCCACGCGCTCGGCGTCACGGCCGAGCTGATCAAGTCGGGCGCCGCCGACGCCGGCATCGCCGGGGCGAGCGAAGCGATCTTGTGCTACGGCGCGCTCGAAGCCTGGAAGGCGATGCACATTCTCGCCGACGAGACCTGCCGGCCGTTTTCGAAAAACCGCAATGGCCTCGTCATCGGCGAAGGCGCGGGGGTGTTCGTTCTCGAGGAAGAAGAACACGCGAAAAAGCGCGGCGCGAACATTCTCTGCCGGCTTTCCGGCTTTGGCATGAACGCCGACGGCAAGGACATGATCAACCCGGATGTGAACGGCGCCGCCGGCGCGATGAAGCTCGCCTTGAAGGACATCGAGATCGCCGATCCGAAATCGGTTTATGTCAACGCCCACGGCACCGGCACGCTGTTGAACGACCCGACCGAGACCAAAGCCATCCGCAGCGTATTCGGCGCGGGCGCGGACGATCTCGCCGTTTCGTCGACGAAGTCCATGCACGGCCATCTGCTCGGCGCTGCGGGCGGGATTGAATCGATCGCGGCGATCCTCGCGCTGAGAAATGGCGTCGTTGCGCCTACGGTCAATTATGACGAGCCGGATCCCGAATGCGATCTCGATTACACGCCCAATGAAGCAAAAGAGCGCGACGTTTCCGTCGCGCTCTCAAATTCGTTTGCATTTGGCGGCCTGAATGCGGTCGTCGCATTCGAAAAGGTTTAAGCCAACTCTTAGGCGGCGGCCTTTTTCGGGGTTATCCCGTGAAGCGCGGCGCGCATCCAGCGGAACCCGCCGACCATCAGGACAAGGCCGATATAGCGGACGATGTAAATGCCGAGATCGTCCTTGAAGCTTTTCACCATGCCGGCGATCGCCGCATAGATGGACTGAAGCTCCGCGCCCGACGTGCCCATGGCCGCAATGGGCCAGACCGTGCGGTCGATCAGAAGCGCCAGGAGACCGACTTTCCAGACATTCGTGTTGCCTTGCGCGAACATCGCGAACAGGAAGGCCAGAATGACCGCCCGCGGCAGATCCGCGCCGGAAAACCCAATGCCGATAATGTAATTGAGATCTTCCATCTTGGGGATCTCCTCCGGATTGTTGCGAGCTTATTTAGGCGCCATTAGGGTTAATGCCGCGTAAAAGAGGCCGGGCTTTTCCCGCAAGAATCGGGTGTCTGCGGCGGGTTTTTGCGTTCAAAAGGGCTTCATGACCGATATGTCCTCATTCCTCCCGTCCCGGCGCCTTGATGCTTACGAGCCCGTAGCCCGCGCCATCGATTTCCTGGCCGCCAACGCCGAGGCCAAGCCCGGCCTTGAAGAAACGGCCGCGCATGTGGGCCTCTCGCCGGCGCATTTCCAGCGCGTCTTCAAGGCAGGCGCGGGCGTCTCGCCCAAGCGCTTCCTGCAATATCTCGCCGCCCAGGAAGCCAAGCGCGCCATGGCCGAAGGCGAGGACATTCTGTCGGCGTCGTTTTCGGCGGGGCTTTCCGGCGCCTCGCGCCTCCATGATCTGTTTCTCGCCGCCGAGGCGATGACGCCGGGCGAGTATCGCCGCCGCGGCGCCGGGCTCGTCATCCGTTACGCCTTCATTAACGGGCCCCTGGGGCGCGTGCTCATCGCGGCGACGGACAAAGGCGTTTGCTGGCTGAGCTTCGCCGAAGAGGGCGGCGACGCGCGCCATCTAGAAGAGCTGATGCATGACTGGACGGCGGCCGATTTCGTTCAGGACAAGGACTATGTTGCGCCGTTCGCCGCGCGCGCCTTCGCCTTCGCGCTGAACCGCAATCTCGACGAGCCTTTGCGGCTCCATGTGCGGGGCACGAATTTCCAGCTCAAGGTCTGGGAAGCGCTCTTGAAAATCCCTTACGGCGCGCGCTGCACCTATGGCGATATCGCCGGCGAGATCGGCAAGCCGAAAGCCAATCGCGCGGTGGGGGCGGCTGTCGGCGCGAACCTCATCTCGGTGCTCATCCCCTGCCATCGGGTGATCCTGTCCTCCGGCGTCATCCACAATTACCGCTGGGGCGTCGAGCGCAAGAAGACCGTCCTGGCGATGGAAGAGGCGGTCAGCGCCGCCTGATCCTTTTCAAATCAGGGCTCCGAAACCAAAAACGCCCCGGATGTCTCCGGGGCGTTTCTGAACTGGTGCAAGTTTTAGAATACGTCGCCTCAGCCTGTTGAGTCTTACGCGACGGATTGGGCTTTTTCCTCCTGCGGGTCGCGAAGAACGTAGCCGCGCCCCCAGACTGTTTCGATATAATGCTCGCCTTGTGTCGCGGCGGCGAGTTTCTTACGCAGCTTACAGATAAAGACGTCGATGATCTTGAGTTCGGGCTCGTCCATGCCGCCATAGAGGTGGTTGAGGAACATCTCTTTGGTCAGCGTCGTGCCCTTGCGGAGCGAGAGAAGCTCCAGCATCTGGTATTCCTTGCCGGTGAGGTGGACGCGCTGGCCCGCGACCTCGACCGTTTTCGCGTCGAGATTGACGACGAGTTTGCCCGTGGTGATGACCGACTGGGAATGGCCTTTCGAGCGGCGCACAATCGCGTGGATGCGCGCAACCAGCTCGTCCTTGTGGAAAGGCTTGGTCATGTAATCGTCGGCGCCAAATCCGAGGCCGCGCACTTTCGTTTCGATGTCGCCCTGGCCAGTCAGGATAAGGATCGGCGTGTTGATCTTTGCAACGCGCAGGGATTTCAGAACGTCGAAGCCGGTCATGTCCGGCAGGTTGAGGTCGAGAAGAATGATGTCGTAGTCATAGACCTTGCCGAGGTCGACGCCTTCTTCGCCGAGATCAGTGGTGTATACGTTGAACCCGTCCGACTTCAGCATCAGTTCGATGCTTTGCGCCGTCGCGCCATCGTCTTCGATCAGCAGAACCCGCATTGTCCGTCTCCTGTTGCGCGCTGTTCCCCTCGAACTCGTCGCGCCTTATTCGCGTTATCGTCCGGAAGTTAACGACGATAAGCTTTCATAATGGTTAACAGCGTGAATTAAATTCGCTGCTTTCTCGGGCGCTTTTTAAGGGCGCGAAAACACTTCTTACTGGCAGGCCCCAGTGATTGCTTGATTTGCGGGCCCTGTCATTAAGCATGTTCGACTTTTTTCGCGTTAAAGCGGTTCACCAATTTACCGGCGTTTAAGCGGGCCCTGTTAACAGGAAAGGACGCAGCCGGCGGGCGCCATGCGCGCGCGTGCGGGAGTGGTCATGTCGTTTGCGAAAAGAGATCGTCGCGACATGGGCGTCAATGCGTACAGGGAATGAACCCAGCCTTTGCGGGCGAAGAGGTGTTGGACAAGCCGGGCGAAGCAGCGCCCATAGTCTTGAAGAGGGGCGACGCATGACCATTGCCGGAAAAGACCGTATCGCGCTTGAGAAACTTTTGCGGCTGGCCCGCGAGGACAGCGCCGATCTCAGCGAAGACCTTGCCGATGTGGCGGCGGCGCGCGCCGCCGCGGCGCTCTCGCTCAGCCGGATGGAAGAGGCGGGGGCCGCAGAGGCCCCGGCGCGCCGGCGCCGGCTCGCGGCGACGCTGGCGACCCTCGAGAAAGCGGAGCGCCAGGTCCGCGAAAAGCTCGAGGCGGCGGGCGCGCTGGTCATCCGCCTCGAGGCGCTGATGGCGCGGGCGGGCGAAGCTCCCAAGGCGGCGGAAACCCCCGCCTTTTCAAGCCGCACAGCGCGCGCCCTCTAGCGCTGCGCAGTTCGGCGGGGAAATTTTTCCCCAAGGGCCAGGGAAAATTCACCCTTTGTTAACCGATGTTTACGGAACATTGCTTGGAACTGATTCGCTATGTTCCATTTCTGTTCCGGAACTATGCGGAGATAAAGGGGCGCGAAGGCGAATCATCCTTTGACCCCCCATGAAATCCCATGCTATCCCATCTAAGCCCATGAATACAGGGCTTGGGGCGGCGTGCGCCCGGCGAAAACCGGAAGGCGCGGCGCATCGGAGGAGGCGGCATGCGGCGCGGGGCCGGGGCCCGGTTTTTCGGGTCCTACATCAACAAGATCGACGCAAAGGGGCGGCTGGCGACGCCGGCGGCCTTTCGGCGCGTGCTCGATCTCGCCTCGGAGAATGTCATCTATTGCCGTCCGTCTACGGAGGAGCCGTGTCTTGAATGCGGCGGCGCCGATTACATCGACTATCTGCTCGCCATGATCGAGGACATGGACCCCTATTCGGAAAAGCGCATCGCGCTCGAACGGGCGATGGCGACGCAGATGACGCCGGTGACGACCGATACGGAAGGGCGCATCAACCTGCCGGAAAATCTGCGCACGCACGCGCAGCTTGACGGCCAGGCGCTGTTCGCCGGCCATATCCGTTCGTTTCAGATCTGGAACCCCGAACTTTTCGAAGCGCCGCTCGACGAAGCCAAGAAAATCGCCATTGAAGCCAAACGGTCCTTGCGCAATCCCAGAGACACGGGAGGCGCGGAATGACCGACGCGCCGCACAAACCCGTCATGCTGAAAGAAGTTGTCGACGCGCTCGCGCCGAAAGACGGCGGCGTTTATGTGGACGCAACCTTCGGCGCCGGCGGCTATACGCGCGCCATTCTCGACGCCGCCGACTGCACGGTTTACGGTTTCGACCGCGACCCGACGGCGATCGCGCGCGCCAAAGGCTGGGCGGCCGACTTCGCCGGGCGCCTGTTTCTCATCAACCGGCCTTTCGCGGAAATGCGCGAAGCGCTCGCCGAAGAGGGCGTTGAAACCGTGGACGGCGTCGTCTTCGATCTCGGCGTGTCGTCCATGCATCTCGATGAGCCGGAGCGCGGCTTTTCCTTTCGTCATGACGGGCCCTTGTCCATGCGCATGGATGGCGGCAAGCCCGACGCCGCCGATGTGATCGCCCGCGGCGACGCCCAGGATCTCGCCGCGATCTTCCGGCGCTATGGCGAGGAAAAACGCGCCAGCGCCATCGCCCGCGCGATCCTGCGCGAACGCGAGACGGCGCCCATTGAAACCACGGGCCGGCTTGCAGAAATCGTCGAAAAGGCGTCGCCCGGCGCGGCGCGGCTCAAGATCCACCCGGCGACCCGCGTCTTCCAGGCGCTGCGGATTTTCGTCAATGACGAACTCGGCCAGCTCGTTGCGGGCCTGCGCGCGGCGGAGCGGCTGCTGCGCCCCGCCGGGCGGCTCGTGGTCGTCGCCTTTCATTCGCTCGAGGACCGCATCGTCAAGCGGTTCCTCACGGGGCGGTCGGAGGCGCGCAGCGCCGGCTCGCGGCACCTGCCGCCGGCGGACGAACCGCCCGCCTCGTTCCAGCTTCTCTATCCGCGCGCGGTCGCCCCTTCCGACGAGGAAGTGGAGGGCAACGCCCGCGCGCGCTCGGCGAAATTGCGGGCCGGCATCCGCACCGACGCGCCGCCGTCGCCGGATGGCGGCGATCTCGGCGCGCCCAAGGAAATCAGACTCTCATTTATGGACGGAGGCGTAAAAAAATGATCCGTATAACAACTATATTTTTGTGTATGTTGCTGGCTGCTGCGGCGTTCGGCCGTTACCGCGCGGAGGTGTCCGTGCGCGAGTTGCGCGAGGATATTGAAAATATTGAAACGAGCAAGGTCGAGGAGCTGCGCGAAATCCAGATGCTGCGCGCGGAAATCGCCTATCTCGAAAATCCCGACCGCTTGGCGAAAATTGCGGAAACCAAGACCGACTTGCGCCCCTCGACATTGGGCCAGCGCGTCAACGCCCGCGATTTCGCGGCGTTTTTCGGGGATGAGGACTATCTCGCCGAAGAAGAAGCGCCGGCTCCGGAGAGCGATGTGATCCGCAACGCGCTCGCCATGGCGCTTGTATCGGACGCGCGATAAACTTTCATTCGTCAAGCGAGGGGCGGCGCATGTTCCGGCGCAAACTCAAAAGAGCGAAACCAAGAGCCTATGTCATCGCCGAAGCCGAGGCGGATGAGGGTCACGCCGACGCCGGCGCGTTGAAAGTGCGCGCGCTTGGCGCGCGCGGGCGCATCGCCGAACGCGCGCGCGTGCGCGTGATGATGTGCGCGTCGGTTTTCGTCTTTGTTTTCGCCGCCCTCGGCGTGCGCCTTGCTTTCGTGTCCTTTGGCGGGCTCGGACCGTCGCAGACCTATGCGGCCGCGCCGCTCGCCGATGCGCCGCGCGCGGAAATCGTCGACCGCAATGGCGCGCTCCTCGCCGCCGATCTGCCGGTGATCGCGCTTGAGGTTGCGGGCCGCGACGTCTGGGACGCGGGAGAGGCGGCGCAAAAACTCGCCGCCGTTCTGCCGGATATCGATGCCGAAGAGCTTGAAGCGAAACTCGAAGACGGCCGCTATGTGGAAGTCCGTGCGGATCTGACCCCGGCGGAACGCCAGGCGGTGTTCGATCTCGGCCTGCCGGGCGTGCGGTTCGCCGCGCGGGTGAAACGGTTCTACCCGCAAGGCCAGCTCGCCGCTCACATTGTCGGCCATGACGAGCCGGGCAAGGGCGGCGTCATGGGGCTTGAAAAAGCCGCGAACCGGTTCCGGGAAAAAGGACCGATGCGCGCCAGCCTCGACATTCGCGTGCAGCAGATCCTTGAGGAAGAGCTCGCCGAGACCATGACGCATTTCGAGGCGGAAGCGGCCTGGGGCGCGGTCATGGATGTGGAGACCGGCGAGGTTGTGGCGCTCGCAAGCCTGCCCGATTTCGATCCCAACACGCCGGGCGCCTATCCGGCGGATTCCCGCCGCAATCGCGCCACCTATGACCGTTACGAGCTTGGCTCGGCGTTCAAGGCTTTCACCGTGGCGGCGGTGCTCGAAAACGGACTCGGAGATGAAACGACGACTTATGACGCGCGCGGCAGCTTCAAGGTGGCGGACCGGCGGATCACCGATTTCCACGGCGAAAACCGCATCCTGACGCTTTCCGAAGTGGTGCAGCATTCCTCCAATATCGGCGCGGCGCGCATGGCGCTCGATCTCGGCGCGAAAGAACAGCAGCGTTATCTCGAAGCGCTCGGACTGTTCGCGCCGCTGCCCATCGAGCTTGCGGAAAACCGTGCGCCGGAGCTTCCCTGGCAATGGGGCCCGGTGGAGACCGCGACCATCTCCTATGGCCACGGCATCGCGGTGACGCCGCTGCATCTTCTCGCCGCCTATGCTGCGGTGGTGAATGGCGGCGTTTATAAAGCGCCGACTTTCCTCGCCGGGGCGCGCGCGCATGAGGGCGGCCGGGTGTTCTCCGACGGGACCAGCGCCGCCATGCGCCGCATCCTGCGCCGGGTCATCACCGACGGCACGGCCTCTTATGCTGAAGCCGCCGGCTATTATCCCATCGGCAAGACCGCGACCGCGGACAAGCTGTCCGAGAGCGGCGGCTATCGCGAGGATGCGCGCATTGCGAGTTTCGTCGGCGCCGTGCCGGGCTATGCGCCGCGCTACGCCGTTCTCATTTCTTTCGATAATCCCAAGCCCCAGGAAGGGACTTACGGTTATGCGACGGCGGGCTGGAACGCCGCGCCGGCTTTCGCGCGGTTCGTGGAGCGCGCCGCGCCGCTCCTCGGCCTTGCGCCGGTCAGCGAAGCGACGGCGCTCGCCTCTTTCGTGTCGGGCAAGCCGCCGGCGCTGCAACGCCAGGCCAGACTTTCCATCGACGGCGTCGCCGAGGCCGGGGAAGAAAACGTTGCGGGAGGCGGGGCGCCATGAGGCTATCCGAACTCGCCTATGAGACGGTCTCGCCGGACCCGCAGATAGAGGGGCTGACCGCAGACAGCCGCGCCGTGTCGCGCGGCTTTCTCTTTGCGGCGCTGGTAGGCGTCAAGTCGGACGGCGCGGAGTTTATTCCGCAGGCAGAGGAAAACGGCGCCGCGGCGATCCTCGCAAGGCCGGGCGTGACGTCGAAACTGCCGGTGATCGAGGACCGCGAACCTCGCCGGCGTCTGGCGCAGATGGCGGCGCGCTTCCATCCGCGCCAGCCCGAGATCGTCGCGGGCGTCACCGGCACCAACGGGAAAACATCGACGGCGCGGTTCGCCGCGCAGTTGTGGTCGCTGTTGGGGAATGAAGCCGGCAGCATCGGCACGCTCGGCGCGCAGTCGCGCGTTTACGAGCGCCCGCTCGCCCATACGACGCCCGACCCCGTGACCTTGCACGAAACGCTCGACGGCATGGCGCGCGCCGGCGTCACCCATCTCGCCATGGAAGTCTCGAGTCATGCCCTGGCGCAGCACCGGCCCGACGGCGTCAATTTCCGCGTCGCCGCCTTCACCAACATCACCCAGGACCATCTCGATTATCATGCGTCCTTCGACGATTACTTCGCGGCGAAAGGCCGGCTGTTCTCGCAATTACTGAAAACCTCGGGGACCGCCGCCATCAATATGGACGGCGAGGGCGCCGACGGCATCGTCGAGCTCGCCCGCGCGCGCAATCTGCCGACTGTTCAGACCGGCGTGAAGGGCCGCGACGTCAAACTCCTTAGCTGCAAGCCGCATCTCGGCGGACTGGCGCTGGAGATCGAGTGCAATGGCTATGTCTATCGCGCCGACCCGCCGCTGATCGGCGCGTTCCAGGCGGAGAACGCGCTCCTCGCCGCGGGGATCGCCATCGCCGGCGGCGCCAGGGCCTATGACGTGATGTTGCAGCTCGACAATCTCGAGGGCGCGCAGGGCCGCATGGAATTTATCACCGAAGTCTGGGGCGGCGGCGTTTACGTGGACTATGCGCACACCCCGGATGCGGTGGCGACGGCGTTGTCGGCGATCCGCGCCCATGCGCCGGGCAAGGTGATTGCGATCATCGGCGCCGGGGGCGATCGCGACAAGACCAAGCGCCCGCTGATGGGCGCGGCCGCCGCCAGAAACGCCGACGTCGTCATCGTGACCGATGACAATCCGCGTACCGAAGATCCGGCGTCGATCCGCGCGGCGGTGATGCAAGGCTGTCCGGACGCCATGGAGATCGGCGATCGGGCCGAAGCGATCGCAAAAGGGGTTGCGATGCTGTCGGAAGGGGACGTGCTCCTGATTTTGGGGAAGGGGCACGAAGCGGGCCAGCAGGTGGGGGATGAAATCTTTCCGTTCGACGATGCGAGTGTCGCGCGCGACGCCGCCGCCGACCAGTTGAAGGAGCTCGGGTGATGGTGAAAGACATGATGGAAAATCTGTGGAGCGCTTACGAAGCCGCGGCCGCGACCGGCGGCGCCTTGTGCGCGCGCGGCGGCGATCCGAAAAGCTGGACGGCGGAAGAATGGAACGCCGGCGGCGTTTCCATCGACACGCGCAGCTTAAAGCCCGGCGATATTTTCGTGGCGCTGCGCGATGCGCGCGACGGCCATGAATTTCTGAAAAACGCGTTCGAGGCCGGAGCCTCGGCGGCGCTGGTCTCCCGCGCGCCCGAAGACGCGCCCGAGGGCGCGCCCTTGCTGGTTGTGGGCGACACGCTCGAGGGCTTGCGCGATCTGGCGGAAGCCGCGCGCACCCGCAATTTCGGCAAGCGCGTCGCCGTCACGGGCAGCGCCGGGAAAACTTCCACCAAGGAAATCCTGCGCGCGGTGCTGGGCAGCGCCGGAGAGGTGCACGCCGCCGACAAGAGCTTCAACAATCATTGGGGCGTGCCGCTGACCCTGGCGCGGCTGCCCATGCGCGCCGATTACGGCGTCTTCGAAATCGGCATGAACCATGCGGGCGAGATCACGCCGCTGACAAAGCTTGTGCGTCCTCACGCCGCCATCGTCACCACGGTCGCGGCGGCGCATCTTGAGTTTTTCAAATCGGTCGAGGAAATCGCCGAAGCAAAAGCGGAAATCTTTTCCGGTCTTGCGCCGGGCGGCGTCGCGGTGCTGCCTTTCGACAACGATTATTTCCCGCTCCTGAAAAAACGCGCCGAAGAAGCCGGCGCCGCGAGTTTCGTTTCTTTCGGCGAAAAGCACGGCGCCGACTTCCAGCTTCTCGACTATCGCGCGAAAGGCGCCGGCGCGGAGCTGACCGTGAAGATCAAGGGCAAACCCCGCGCCTTTTTCGCGGGCGTGCCGGGGCGCCATCAGGCGACCAATATGCTCGCCGCGCTCGCCGCCGCCGATGCGGTCGGCGTTCCCCTCGACCCGGCGATCAAGGCGCTCGGCGCCATCACCCCCGCAGAGGGCCGGGGGGCGCGCGCGCCCATCGCCCTCGATGACGGCGCGGCGGTGCTGATCGATGAAAGCTACAACGCCAATCCGGCCTCCATGGCGGCGGCGATCGGGCTTTTGGGGGCGTCCCACCCGGAGCCGGGCGGGCGGCGCGTCGCGGTGCTCGGCGAAATGCTGGAACTCGGGCCCGAAGGCCCGCAATTGCACGCCAATCTGTCCGAGGCGTTAGTTGCGGCCAAGGTTGACCGGGTCTACGCAGCAGGCCAATTGATGCGCCATCTCTGGGACGCCATTCCCGCCGCCATGCGCGGCCTCTATGCCGACGACGCCGTCGGCCTCGTCGGTCCGGTGCTCGACGCGGTCGCGCCGGGCGATATTGTCATGGTCAAAGGATCGAACGCCTCCAAAGTGAGCGCCGTGGCGCGCGCGCTCAAGCAAAGCGGCGGCAAAGAAGAGCAAAAGGAAAGCCTGGCGTAATGCTGTATCACCTGCTGACCCCTTACGCGGATCAGTTCCAACTGTTCAACGTATTCCGCTATCTCACCTTCCGCACAGGCGCGGCGGTGATGACGGCGCTTTTGATCTCGTTTCTTCTCGGGCCGTCGCTGATCCGCTGGATGCGCCGCAAGCAGGGGCGGGGCCAGCCGATCCGCTCTGACGGGCCTCAGGGGCACATCATCGAAAAGGCCGGCACGCCGACCATGGGCGGGGTTCTCATCCTGATCTCACTCACCATCGCGACCTTCCTGTGGGCGCGGCTCGACAATCTCTATGTCTGGATCGTCATGGGCGTGACCCTGTCTTTCGGCGCGCTGGGCTTCATCGACGACTATCTGAAAGTGACGAAGCAATCCTCCGACGGCGTCGTCGGCAGTCTCAAACTCATCGTGCAGTTCGCCGTGGCGCTGCTCGCCGGCTATTTCTGCATGGACGCGCTGGCCGCGGCGCCGGACGCGCCGGAAGGGCTCGCCCGCTCCGTGGGCGTTCCTTTCGTGCCCCTGACGCTGTTCCAGGACTGGTTCAACGCGCCGGGCGTGCCCCTCGGGATTTTCATCATTCCCTTCGCCGCCTTCGTGATTGTCGGCGCCTCCAACACGGTGAACCTCACCGACGGGCTCGATGGGCTTGCGACGGTGCCGGTGATGATCGCGGCCGGCGCCTATGCGCTGATCGCCTATCTCGTGGGCAATGCAATCTATGCCGAGTATCTCGGCGTGCCCTTCGTGCCCCAGGTGGGCGAGCTTGCCGTGATCTGCGGCGCCATCATTGGCGCCGGTCTCGGTTTCCTCTGGTTCAACGCGCCGCCCGCGGCGATCTTCATGGGCGATACGGGCTCGCTGGCGCTAGGCGGCGCCATCGGCTCCATCGCCGTCGCCGCGAAGCATGAAATCGTGCTGGCGATCGTCGGCGGGCTTTTCGTGCTCGAAGGGCTGTCGGTGATGATCCAGATCGCTTCGTTCAAACTCTTCGGCAAGCGGGTGTTCCGCATGGCGCCCATCCACCACCATTTCGAACAGCTCGGCTGGAAAGAGTCGACCATCGTCATTCGCTTCTGGATCATCGCTTTCGTTCTTGCGATGATCGGTCTTGCAACCTTGAAACTGCGCTAGGGACGACAATGATCCTGATCCCTGACGTCAAAAGAAAGAAGATCGGCGTGTTCGGCCTCGGGCTGTCCGGCGTCGCGACCTGCGAGGCTTTGGCCGCGTCGGGCGCGCATGTGTTTTCTTTCGATGAGAACCGTCAGGCGCGCGACAAGGTCGCGGACACCGAATATCGCTGCGAGCATCCGAAGAACTGGCCCTGGAAAGAGCTCGACGCGGTCGTCGTGTCGCCGGGCGTGCCGCTGACCCATCCCAAACCCCACGCCATCGTCCGCAAGGCGAAGATGGAAAAGGTTCCGGTCATCGGCGACACGGAGTTGTTCGCGCGCGCCTTGAATGCGCTGGAGCCGCGCGCGCGCCCGCGCGTCATCGGCGTGACCGGCTCGAACGGGAAATCAACGACGACGGCGCTGGTCGGCCATATATTGAAACAGGCCGGCGAGGAGGTCTTTGTCGGCGGCAATATCGGCGAGCCGGTGCTGTCGCTGCCCGCCTTCGAGAGCGACGCGATTTACGTGCTTGAGCTGTCGTCTTTCCAGCTCGACCTCACCGCCTCGCTGCGGCTCGACGCGGCGGCGCTCCTTAATTTGTCGCCGGACCATATCGAGCGTCACGGCACGGTCGAAGGCTATCTCAAGGCCAAGAAACGCATCTTCCTCAATCAGACGGACAAAGACCTCGCGGTCATCGGCGTCGATGACGATTACGTGCAAGGTGTCTGCACGGAGATGATGGCGCGCGGCGTCGCCGAGGTGCGTCCCGTGTCGTCGGGCAGCGCGCTGGGGCGCGGCGTTTATGCGCTCGACGGCAAGATCTATTACAATCTCGACGGCAAGACGGCGCAGGCCGGCGATATTTCAAAGGCGCGGTCTCTGCGCGGCGTTCACAATCATCAAAATGCCGCCGCGGCGATCGCCATCTGCGAAAAATTCGGCGTCGACCCGGCGCTGGCGGTGAAATCGGCGCAGCGCTTTGAAGGGCTCGCCCATCGCATCGAGGAAGTCGGGCGCAACGGCAAGGTGCTGTTCGTCAACGACTCCAAGGCGACCAACGCCGATGCGGCGGCGCGCGCGCTCACCGCTTTCGAGGACATCTACTGGATCGCCGGCGGCAAGCCGAAAGAGGGCGGGATCGAAAGCCTCCTCCCGCTGATGGGCCGCGTGCGCGGGGTCTATCTCATCGGCGAGGCGGCGGCGGAATTCGAAGAGCAATTGAAAGACGCGGTCAAATGCGTTCACTGCGGCGATCTTGAAAAAGCGGCGGCGGCGGCGGCGAAGGACGCCGCGCAATCCGACGCCGCCAATCCGGTCGTGTTGTTGTCGCCGGCTTGCGCGTCTTACGACCAGTACAAGAATTTCGAGGCGCGGGGCGAGGCGTTCCGCGCGCTCGTTTCCGATCTCTCGGCGGCGAATGGAGAAGCGGCGTGAGGCGTCTGTCGCGGCTTGATGACTCTCCGTTCGCGCGGCTCTGGTGGTCCATCGACCGGCCGGCGCTTGGCATTCTTTCGCTGATCATCGTCATTGGCGGCGTCGTCCTCATGGCGGCGGGGCCGTCCGCCGCGGCGCGCATGCCCGGCGTCGGCGAGTTCCAGTTTCCCATGCGTCAGCTCATTTTCATGGGCCCAACGCTTCTCCTGATGGCGGCGGTCGCGTTCCTGACGCCCTTGCAGGCGCGCCGGCTCGGCGTCTTCGTGTTTCTCGCCGCGCTTTCCCTGATGGTCTTTGTTCTGATTTTCGGCAGCGAAGTGAACGGCGCCCAGCGCTGGCTTTATTTTGCCGGCATGTCGTTGCAGCCGTCGGAATTCGCCAAGCCGGGCTTCGTCATCATCGCCGCCTGGATGCTGGCGGAGGGCGCGCGCGATCCGAAATTCCCCGGCGGCGCCGTCGCCATGGGGCTTTACGTTCTGTTCTCCGGGCTGTTGCTCATGCAGCCGGATTTCGGCCAGTGGGCGCTCGTCACCGCAGTCTGGGCAGTCATGTTTTTCGTCGCCGGCTGGAGCTGGCTGTGGATCGGCGGGCTCGGGCTTGCTGGCTTTGGCGCGCTCGCCGCCGGCTATTATCTTTCGGACCATGTGGCGCGCCGCGTCGACGGCTTTTTCAATCCGGCCGCGACCGAGACCTATCAGGTCGACAAGGCGATCGAGACGATTGCGAATGGCGGGCTCATCGGCCGGGGCGACGCGCCGCCGGTGAAGACCGCGCTGCCCGATGCGCACACCGATTTCATTTTCGCCGTCGCCGGCGAGGATTTCGGCTTTCTGGTCGCCGTCTTTATTATCGTCCTCTTCGCCGTCTTCACGGCGCGGGTGATGGCGACGGCGGCGGGCCTGAAAAGCATTTTCGCGCAATGCGCCGCGACCGGCCTCGCGGCGATCATCGGGTTCCAGGCGATCATCAATATCGGCGTTTCCCTGCGCGCGCTTCCCGCCAAGGGCATGACGCTGCCCTTCATTTCCTATGGCGGGTCGTCGCTTTTCGCCACGGGCCTGACGGTGGGGCTGATCTTCGCGCTGACGCGCAGCCATCAGGGCGTCTTCCGGCGCAAGGACATCATGCCGTGAGCGTCTCCGGTCCCATCGCCCTCGCTGCTGGCGGGACCGGCGGACATCTGTTTCCCGCCGAGGCCCTCGCGCAGGAATTGAAGCGGCGCGGCCATAAGGTGCTGCTCGTCACCGATGCGCGCGGCGCGCGTTACGCCAGCAACTTTCCGGCGGATGAGCGCTTCGAGATTTCCGCGGCGACGCCATCCATCGGCGGGCCTGTGGCAAAGGCGGCGGCGGCGGTTTCCATCGCCGCGGGGCTGATCACCTCCATGCGCGAGTTCAGGAAAAGAAAGCCCGCCGCTGCGGTCGGGTTCGGGGGCTATCCCTCGCTGCCCGCCATGAAGGCGGCGGAGCTGATGAACATTCCTTACGGCGTGCACGAACAAAACGGCGTTCTGGGCCGCGCCAACCGGCTGCTGGTCAGGAAGGCGGCGTTCGTCGCCCACGCCTTTCCGGTGCTTGAAAAGCTCCCCGCCGGCGTCGACACGGTGGAGGTGGGCAATCCCGTGCGCGACGCCGTCGCGGCGCTCGACCGCGCGGCTTATCCGTCCTTCAATGGCGAGCTTCATCTGCTCATTTTCGGCGGCAGTCAGGGCGCCAGCATTTTCTCCGGCGCGCCGGTAAAGGCGATCGCGTCTCTGCCTGAAGCTTTGCGAAAGAAACTCGTCGTCACCCATCAGGCGCGCGAGGCCGACATGGAAGCCGTGAAAGCCGCCTATGCGGAGGCGGGCGTGCGCGCTGAGGTTGCGCCGTTCTTTTCCGATCTTCCTGCACGCATGGCGGCGGCGCATCTCGTCATTTCCCGGGCCGGCGCCTCGACCGTGACCGAGCTTTCGGCTATCGGCCGGCCGTCGATCCTGGTGCCGCTCGCCATCGCCATGGACGACCACCAGACCGGCAATGCGCGGGCGCTAAAGGATAAAAACGCCGCCGTGATTTTGCCGGAAAATGAGTTTAATGCTTACGAGCTCGCCGCGCCGCTGGAGGCCATGCTCTCCGATCCGGCGCGGCTGAGAGCCATGGCCGACGCCGCCCAGGGCGCGGTGAAAGCCGGCGCCGCGTCGCGCCTCGCCGATCTGGTCGAAGACATTGCGGCGCTGACCGCCGCCGCGTGAAGTAGAGTATTATGACGGGTAAAGACCAATATTCCAAAATTGATCCGCCGGCGATCAAGGTGCGCCTGCCTTTCGGCGCGGGCGTCGTGCATTTCGTCGGGATCGGCGGTATCGGCATGAGCGGTATCGCCGATGTGATGCGCACGCTCGGCTATGATGTGCGCGGCTCCGACGTCGCCGATGGCGCCAATGTCCAGCGCTTGCGCGACAAGGGCGTTCCCGTCGTCATCGGTCACAAAGCCGAAAATGTCGAAGGCGCCGATGCGGTGATCATCTCGACCGCGATCAAGCGCGACAATCCGGAAGTCGCCGCGGCGCGCGCCCGCCATATTCCGGTCGTGAAGCGCGCCGACATGCTCGCCGAGCTCATGCGCCTGAAATGGACCGTCTCCGTCGCCGGCACCCACGGCAAGACGACGACGACGACCATGGTCGCGGCGCTCCTCGACGAAGCGGGTCTCGACCCCACCGTCATCAATGGCGGGGTCATCAACGCCTACGGCGCCAATGCGCGCATCGGCGAAGGCGACTGGATGGTGGTAGAGGCGGATGAGTCCGACGGCACCTTCATCCGTCTGCCGACGACCGTCGCCATCGTTACCAATATCGATCCGGAACATCTCGACCATTGGGGCGGCTTTGAAAACTTGCGCGCCGCCTTTGACCGTTTCATCGAAAACACGCCGTTCTATGGGTTCGGCATTGTCTGCCTCGATCATCCGGAGGTGCAGGCGCTTGTGGGCCGCGTCACCGACCGGCGGCTCATCACCTACGGCGTCAATCCGCAGGCCGACGTGCGCGCGGTCAATATCCGCCATGAAGACGGCGCCAGCCATTACGACATAATTTTCCGCGAACAGGGCCGCGAGATCGACCGCATCGAGGGCGTGCGTCTGCCCATGCCGGGTAACCATAACGTCCTCAATTCGCTGCCCGCCGCGATTGTCGCCAAACGCCTCGGCGCCAGCGACGCGCAGATCAAATCGGGCCTGTCGAAATTCGCTGGCGTTAAACGCCGCTTCTCGCCCGCGGGCGAGTGGAAGGGCGTGCACATTATCGACGATTACGGCCACCACCCGGCGGAGATCGCCGCGGTCCTGCGCGCGGCGCGCAATATCGCGAAAGGCAAGGTCATCGCGGTCGTGCAGCCGCACCGCTATTCGCGCCTCAAGGATCTCTTCGACGAATTCTGCGCCTGCATGAACGAGGCGGATGTCGCTCTGATCGCGGATGTTTACGCGGCGGGCGAAACGCCGCTCGAAGGCTTCGACCGCGATAGTCTTGTGGCGGGCCTCGAAGGCCATGGCCACCAGGGCGCACGGGCCTTGAAATCATTCGACGACCTGCCGGCGATCATCGCCGATGCCGCCGAAGAGGGCGACTATGTCATCTGCCTCGGCGCAGGCGACATTACGAAACATGCGAATGCGCTGGCGGGCGAGTTGACGAAATTGGGCAAGTAATCGTGTTGGTGTGTCTTTGTTTCCGCTCATCCCCGCGCATGCGGGGATCCATGCAAAGCAGGACTGCCTTGCAGTTTCTGGATTCCCGCTTTCGCGGGAATGAGCGGGCGTAGTGTAATGACGGAATGTGTTATCATATCCGACCTCCCAACCGTCCGCGGCAAATATCAGGAAAACGCAGACCTCTCCGCGCTGACCTGGTTTCGCGTCGGCGGATCGGCGGATGTGTTGTTCTCGCCCGCCGATGAAGAAGACCTCGCGCACTTCCTGAAAGAGACGCCGGAGGAGATTCCCGTTCACGTCATGGGCGTCGGCTCGAACCTGCTGGTGCGCGACGGCGGCGTGCGCGGCGTCGTCATTCGCTTCGGTTCGCCCTTCCGCAAAATCAGCGTCTCCGGGATGCGCGTCACCGCCGGCGCGGGCTGCATCGACGCGCAGGTCGCGAAGGCGGCCGCGCAGGCAGGCGTTGCGGGGCTCGAATTTTTCCGGGGCGTTCCCGGCACCATCGGCGGCGCGGTCCGGATGAACGCCGGCGCCTATGGCGGCGAGGTGAAGGACGTGCTCGTCGCCGCCGTCGCCTATGACCGCAAGGGCAGGCGGCGCATCCTCTCCAAGGACGGGCTCGGCTTTGCCTATCGCCATTGCTCGGCGCCCGAGGATTTCATCTTCACGAGCGCGACCTTCGAGGGCCGCCCGGACGAGCCCGACCGCATTCTAAAGCGCATGGAAGAGATCAGCGCCATGCGCGAGGAGACCCAGCCGATCCGCGAGAGGACGGGCGGGTCCACCTTCGCCAATCCCGATCCGGATATTTCGGGGGGCAAGAAATCCTGGCAGCTCATCGACGAAGTCGGGGGCCGGGGCCGCATTGTCGGCGACGCGCAGGTCTCCGAGCATCACTGCAATTTCATGATCAATCGCGGCAAGGCGACGGCGGCGGACCTCGAAGCCCTAATCGAGTCGCTTCGTAAAGATGTGTTAACCAAGACCGGCGTTGAGTTGCACTGGGAAATCCGACGCATAGGAGAGCCGGCCCAGTGACCAGACGCTATAATCGCATCGCAGTCCTGAAAGGCGGCTGGTCGCCGGAGCGCGAGGTTTCGCTCAACTCCGGCGCTGGTGCGGCGAAGGCGTTGCGCGAGGCCGGTTACGAGGTTCTCGAAATCGATGCCGGCCGCGATATGGGCGCGCGCCTCCTCGAAGCAAAGCCCGACGCGGTGTTCAACGCGCTGCACGGGCAATGGGGCGAGGATGGCTGCGTCCAGGGGCTCCTTGAGGTGATGGGCGTTCCCTACACCCATTCCGGCGTCTTGGCGTCGTCGCTGGCCATGGACAAGCAGCGCGCCAAGCTGGTGTTCGAGGATGCAGGGATCCCGTCGCCTTACGGCCGGATCGTCTCGCGCGAAGAGGCGGCCAAGGGCCATGTCATGGAAACGCCCTATGTCATTAAGCCCAATGCGCAGGGCTCGTCCGTCGGCGTCTTTATTGTCCGCAAAGGCGAGAACCGCCCGCCGGCTGAGCTCTCCAGTGAGAAATGGGACCTCGGCGACGAGGTGCTGGTCGAAAAATTCATTCCGGGCCGCGAGCTCACCGTTTCGGTGATGGGCGACCGGGCGCTCTGCGTCACCGAAATCACCACTGCGCTGGCTTTTTACGATTACGAGGCAAAATACGCCGCCGGCGGCTCGAGCCATGTGCTGCCCGCCGACATTCCGGACGCGATCACCGAGCGCTGCATGGATCTCGCCTTGCGCGCTCATCACGCCCTTGGCTGTCGCGGGCTGTCGCGCGCCGATTTCCGCTACGACCCTGACGCGCCCTCTGGCGAAGCGGGCGAACAGGTCTATTGCCTTGAAGTGAACACGCAGCCGGGGCTGACCGCGACGTCGCTGTCGCCGGAACAGGCGGCCCATTGCGGCATAAGCTTTTCAGAACTGTGCGCATGGATGGTGGAGGATGCATCATGCCAAAGGTAAAAAAGAAAACCGCAAGCAAAAAGACGAAACGCAAATCCTCGCGTAAAAAGCAGGAAGGCTTTTTCGACCGCATCACCGCAGTATGGACCAACATGTCCCGCGCGGCGCTTGCGGGCTCGGTGCTGATCGCGCTTGTCGCGCTCGGTTTTCTCTGGGCCGGCGGCTATATCGGCTTGATGGGCGAGAAGCTCTCCCGCGTCGTCGGCGCCGGCGCCGTCACCGCCGGTTTTGAAGTCCGGCGCATCACGGCGCGCGGCGTCGATCATGTGAGCGAAGACGACATTCTTTCCGCCGTGGGGCCGGTGATCGGCAGCTCGATCCTGCATTTCGACGCCGACCGCGCCCGCGCTTCCGTTGAGCAGCTTGGCTGGGTGCGCGCCGCGGCGGTGTCGCGGCTGATGCCCAACACCATTCATGTCTCGGTGCGCGAGCGCGAGCCCGCCGCCGTCTGGCAATTGTCCGGCGCCTTGCATCTCATCGACGATGGCGGCGCGATCATCCGCGAGGTCGACGCCTATGAATATGCCGACCTGCCGCTGATTGTCGGCGCCGGCGCCCCCGGCGCGGCCTCGGACATGCTGAAGGCGCTCGCCGCCGAACCCGAACTCTGGACCCGCGCCTCGGCGCTGATCCGGGTTTCGGACCGGCGCTGGAACCTGAAAACCAAAAGCGGCCTCGACGTGAAGTTCCCCGAAGACGGGCTCGGCGAGGCGGTGCGCTATCTGGCGCGCCTTCAGGACGAGACCGGCTTGCTTGACGAGCCGCTCGAATATGTCGATTTGAGGGACCCTCAAAACTTCGTCTACAGAACAAAAGGCGCGATGGAGATGGACAAGCCTCTCGGCCGCGTCAACTGATGGACCACTAGTGGCGCAAAAACGCAAAACCCGGAAACGCCGCAAGGACGAAAGCATCGCCGCCGCGCTCGATATAGGCGGCTCGAAGATTTCCTGTTTCATTGCGCGCGTGCATGAGGAAGAGGACTTCGCGCCGCAGGCGGAGATCGTCGGCGTTGGCTCTTACGGCGCGCCCGCGCCGGTGCGCGGCGGGGTCTCGGCCGAGGCGATCGAAACCGGCGTGCGGAATGCGGTCGAAGCCGCCGAGCGCATGGCCGGCGAACAGGTGGGCCGGCTCATCGTCGCCGTCCCCGGCAAGCATCTGCGCGCGCGGCGCATCGGCGTCGATCTCGAAATCGCCGGCGGCGTCGTCGCCCAGGAAGACATCGACGACAGTCTCGCCGAAGGCCTCAAGATCGCGACGCCGCGCGATTGCGCGCCGCTGCATGCGCTTCCCGTGGGCTTCAAGCTCGACGGCGAGGAGGGGCTCGGCGATCCGGCGGGGCTCGCGGGCGCGGTGCTGTCGACGCAGATGTTCGCGGTCGGCGCGCGCCAGAGCTATCTCGACAATCTCGCCGATCTTGTCGAACGCTGCGATCTGAAAGTTGCGGAATTTGTGGCGGCGCCCTTCGCCGCCGCCGAAGCGGTGCTCCTCGAAGACGAGAAGGAGCTCGGCGTCGTCCTGATCGATATTGGCGCATCCTCGACGGACTTCGCCGTTTATGACAATGGCGCGCTCATCGAATGCGGCGGCGTGCCTGTCGGGGCGGCGCACATCACCCGCGACATCGCCCAGATTTTCGGCGCCCCGCTCGCCCATGCCGAGCGCATCAAGACGCTTTACGGGTCGGCGCTGACCGGGCCGGGCGACGAGCACCGCTTTATCGACCTGCCGCAGCTCGGCGTTCAGGGCGAGAGCGTGCGCGCCAGCCGTGCGGAAATCAGCGAAGTGATCCTGCCGCGGCTCGAAGAGATTTTCGAACTCGTCGTCGACCAGCTTCCCGATGACGGGATGCGCCGGTCGGGGCTGCGCCGCGCGGTTCTGACCGGCGGCGGCTCGCTCCTTGTCGGGGCGCGCGAGGTCGCCGAAAGGAGCCTCGGGATGAAAAGCCGGCTCGGCCGGCCAGGCGTCATCGCCGGCTCGCCCGAGGCGGTGTCGGCGCCGGGCTTTGCGGTCTGCGCCGGGCTCGTCCAGCTTCATGCGAATTTCGCCGAAAACGGTGAAAGCGGGCTTGGCCTTTTGCGCCAATCACCTCATGCAGGGAACAGATCCTCCGTGCTCGGCAATGTTGAAGCCTGGTTGCGCGCGAAGTTCTGAAAAACGCTCTCCCGCAAGGCATGTGTTCGATAACCGGCGGGGCGCGATCAAACACGAAACCGGCGTCTTTTGCTCTCGAAAAAAAGAGGCCGGCAAGGGACTCGTTAAGGGGCTGTTAACCTTTTGGAAAGGGTTCTGAACGAGTCTTTAACGAGGATTAACCATCGGGGAAGGGCGCCCAGATCTCACCGATCAAGCCGCCCGAAAAACATGCGCATCAGCGGAGACATCCATGCCAATCAATCTTAGCGTGCCGGAACTCACGGAACTCAAACCCCGCATTACCGTCATCGGCGTCGGCGGCGCGGGCGGCAACGCCGTCAACAACATGATCGAAAGCCAGCTCGAAGGCGTCGAGTTTGTTGTGGCGAACACCGACGCGCAGGCGGTGGGGCTGTCTAAGGCGCAAAAGAAGATTCAGCTTGGCGTAAAAACCACGCAAGGGCTCGGGGCTGGGTCCATTCCCGATATCGGGCGCGCGGCGGCCGAAGAGTCCCTCGATGAAATCCTCGAACATGTGGGCGGCTGCCACATGCTGTTCGTCACCGCCGGCATGGGCGGCGGCACCGGCACCGGCGCGGCGCCGGTCATCGCCAAGGCGGCGAAAGAACGCGACATCCTGACGGTCGGCGTCGTCACCAAGCCGTTCCATTTCGAAGGCGCGCGGCGCATGCGGCTCGCGACCGGCGGCATTGAAGAGTTGCAAAAGCACGTCGACACGCTGCTGATCATCCCGAACCAGAATCTTTTCTCCATCGCCAATGAGCGCACGACCTTCCATGAAGCCTTCGCCATGGCCGACCAGGTGCTGCATTCGGGCGTCCGGGGCATCACTGATTTAATGGTGATGCCGGGCCTCATTAATCTCGACTTCGCCGACGTCCGCACGGTGATGAGCGAGATGGGCAAGGCGATGATGGGCACGGGCGAGGCCGAAGGCGAGAAACGCGCCATTCAGGCCGCCGAAGCCGCGATCTCGAACCCGCTGCTCGACGAAGTCTCCATGAAAGGCGCCAAGGGCGTCCTCATCAACATCACTGGGTCCATGGATATGACCCTGTTCGAAGTCGACGAGGCGGCGAACCGCATCCGCGCCGAAGTCGATCCCGACGCCAACATCATCGTCGGCTCCACCTTCAATCAGGATCTTGAAGGCAAGGTCCGCGTCTCCGTCGTCGCCACCGGCATCGACATCGAGGAGAAGGAACAGCCGCGCCCGCAGATCAAGGTCAACACCGGCGCGATTTCAAAGCCCTGGCGCGAGCCGACCCCGGTGGAGCGTCCGGCGGCCGCCAGCGCCGCTCCGGCCCCGGCTCCTGCACCGTCCGCAGCCCCGACCGTCAGCTCCGCGCCGTCTGCGCCGGCCAGCGGCGCCGCGCCCGGCGCCAATCCGGTAGGCGACGTGCATGAGCGCATCCGCAAGATGCTGACCGAAGGCGGCGTCGCAGAGACGCGCGGCAGCGTTTCTTCCGTTCCGGCCCGCCAGCCGGCCCAGCGCGCGCCCGAACGCCCGGCGCAGCCGGCCCCGAGCCCGGTCCGCGCCCAGGCCCCCGAGCGTCCGGCGGCCCAGCGTCCGCAGCGCCAGGAGCCCCCGCGCCAGCAGGCCAATCCCTTCCGCAGCGCCCAGGCGCTCGGCAAGCACTCGCTCGAGGCGGCCGTCGACATGTTCAAGGCCCTCGGCGCTCAGGAACAGCAGCGCCGGGACGAACAACGCAGCCAGGCCGCGCCCCGCGCGCCTGAAGAAGCGCCCAAGCCCGCCGGCGGCCCGCGCGGCGATCTCTTCGACGATCAGGAGGACGCTGATCTCGAAATCCCGTCCTTCCTTAGAAAGAAGAAAACCGGCTGACGGCGCCGCGTAAGGCAATGCCTTGTTTTTGAAAGAAAAACCGCGCTCGCAGACGGATCTGCCGGCGCGGTTTTCTTATTTGGCCCGAAACCCTGCAAGAATCCGAAATAAACATTGACCGGGGGGAATATTCGCATGCGCAAAAATCATTTATGCTTAACGCAAAGAGCGCATTGTCCGGTGGGAAACCGCGACGGTCATGCGGCTGTTGGGGACCCGCATCAGACTAGCGAGACGAGTATGAGTGATCCCGCGCGTCAGCGGACAATTGCGAGCGAAATCGAGTTTGCCGGCGTTGGCCTGCATTCCGGCGCGGATTGCCGGGTGCGTCTCCTGCCGGCGTCAAAAGGCGGGATCGTCTTTCGCGGCAAAGGCGGGGAGGGGTCCGGCTGGACCATCGACGCCGACCCTGAAAATGTCATTAGCGCCGATCACGGCACGTCTCTCGCCAATGACGGCGGCGCCCGGATCGGCACCGTTGAGCATCTCATGGCGGCCCTGGCGCTCAGCCGCATCGATCACGTCGTGGTCGAGGTCGACGGGCCCGAAATCCCGATTCTCGACGGCAGCGCCGCGCCTTTTGTGGCGGCGATCGCGGAAAACGGGTTCGAGACGCTGTCCGCCTATCGCGAGCCCGTGGTGATTGACGAAAAAACCCGCATCGGCGACGCCGACCGCTGGATCGAGTTCGAGCCCTTTGCGGGACGCCGGCTCGACATTGAAATCAATTTTTCCGGCTGTTTCATCGGCCGCCAGACCCTCAGCCTCGATCTCGAGAATCCGAAGGATCTGGTGCGGCTTTCCACGGCGCGGACCTTTGTGCGGCTGGAGGAGGTGGAGGCGCTGAAAAATGCGGGCCTGATCCGCGGCGGCGCCCTCGAAAACGCGCTGGTGGTGGACGGCGACAGGCTTCTCAACGAGGACACGCTGCGCGACGAGGCCGAGTTTGCGCTGCACAAGGCGCTGGATCTCATCGGCGACCTTTATCTTGTCGGCGCGCCGGTGGTCGGGCGCATCAAGGCCTGCCGGCCGGGTCACGATCTCAATACCAGGGCGGCCATGGCGCTCGCCGGCGGCGTCCGCGAATCGGCTCAGCCAATCTCCGCGACCGCTTGATCCGGGGCGGCCGGATCGGCCTGCGCCGGCTCGTTTGACAGCCCCGCCTGCGCCCAACTAGAACGGTTTTTCGCTCCCAAGGCCACGCCGGCAGTCGGCGGGCGGCCGCACACCGAAAGGCCTCTCCAGGTGAAGTTGGTTTCAGTGAACAAGGCGTTTGCGTTCCTCGGTAAAGCGCTCCTCGTCGTCCTCGCCTGTTTCGCCGTCGCGGCCTGCGGCTCCTCCGGCAAGAAGAAAGAAAAATTCGCCTATGTGGAGCGCCCGGTGGAGACGCTCTACCGCAGCGCCACGCGCGCGCTGGAGCGCAAGCGCTACGACACCGCCGTCGCCTATTTCGAGGAAGTGGAGCGCCAGCATCCTTATTCCGCCTGGGCCCGCCGCTCCATGCTGATGAAGGCGTTCGCCTATTATCAGGGCAATGATTACGAAGAGGCGGTGACGGCGGTCGACCAGTTCATCTCGCTGCACCCCGGCAACAAGGACGCCGCCTACGCCTATTACCTCAAGGCCATGTGTTATTACGAGCGCATCCGCGATGTGGGCCGCGACCAGGACTACACCAACAACGCGGTCGCCACGCTCAATGACGTCATCCGGCGTTATCCGGATACGGAATATGCGCGCGACGCGCGGCTGAAGCTCGATCTCACCTTCGACCACCTCGCCGGCAAGGAAATGTATGTTGGACGCTTCTATCTGAAGCAGAACAAACACATCGCTGCGATCAACCGCTTCAAGACCGTGGTCGAGCGTTACCAGACGACGAGCCATGTGCCCGAAGCGCTGCACCGCCTGACCGAGGCCTATCTCGAACTCGGCATCATCGAGGAGGCGCGCGCCACCGCCGCCGTGCTTGGCTACAACTATCCCGGCACCCGCTGGTACCAGGACAGCTATCGCCTGTTTGACCAGCGCGGCATTGTCGCCGAGGGGACCGGCCACAGGCCGAAGGCCCGGCCGGCGAGCCTCGACAGGGCGGTTGAGTCCCTCGACCGGGCGGATCTGGAGAATCAGGACGCGCTGGACCCGCCGTCGCCCGATGAGCTTGAAGCCCTGGGGCCGCCGGACAACACGCCTGAGAGCCCCCTCGAGGAAGCGCGCGACCCGCTTTAACCGGCCCGCGAACTGCGATAGATCTTGCGATGACCGGGGCGGGCGTTATCCCGCGCCGTCTTCAGGCAATGAGTATCCAGTTAAAAGGCGCCTGTCTCGCCCATGCTGATCGCGCTTCATATTCAGGATTTCGTTCTGATCGATCAGGCGCGCCTGTCGCTCGGAAACGGCATGACCGCGCTGACCGGCGAGACCGGCGCGGGCAAATCCATTCTTCTTGATGCGCTGGGGCTCGCGGTCGGCGGCCGGGCCGAGCGCGGCGCGGTGCGCCAGGGCGCCAAGCAAGGCGTCGTCTCGGTGATCTTCGAGCCGGGGGCGGCGCATCCGGTCTGGAAAGTGCTCGAGGAAAACGGGCTCGATGCGGGCGAGGACCAGGTGATCTTGCGCCGGGTGCAGGGAGCGGACGGGCGCGGGCGCGGCTTCGTCAACGACCAGCCGGTTTCCATCGCCATGCTGCGAACCGTCGGCGAAACGCTGGTCGAGATTCATGGCCAGCATGACGGGCGCGGGTTTTTAACCGCGTCAGCGCATCGCGACATGCTCGACGAGTTCGGCGGCCTGCAAAAAAAGGCGCAAGAGGTTGCGGGGCTGTGGCGGCGCTGGCGCGACGCTGAAGACGCGCTGGAGGAAAAGAAGCGCGACCGCGACGCCGCCGCGCGCGAGGCCGATTATCTGCGCCATGTGGTCGAGCGCCTGTCGAAACTTGATCCGCAAGCGGATGAAGAAGCGTCGCTCGCCGGCCGTCGCACGGAACTCATGGCCTCCGACAAGATCGCGGAAGACCTGAACGCCGCCATGACCGCCATGAGCGAGGGGGCCTTCGACGCCAAGCTGGCGAGCGCCCTACGCCGCATCGAACGGGCCGCGAGCCTGCTTGCCGACCGGGACAATCCGCTCGCCCATGCGGCGCAGCGCCTCGATTCGGCGCTGAACGAAGCGGCGGAGGCGCGCGGCGCCCTTGAAGCGGCAATCGACCAGTTCGGCGCCGACCCGGACGAGCTCGACCGCGTCGAAGAACGGCTCTTTGCGCTGCGCGCCGAGGCGAGGAAACACGGCGTGACGCCGGACGGGCTCGCCGCCTTCCTGAAGAAAGCCAAGACGACGCTCGAGGATCTCGAGCTCGGCGAGGCGGCGTTTGAAAGCCTTGAAAAGGATGTGAAAGAAGCGAAGGCGGCTTTCGCCAAAGCTGCGGCGGCGCTGTCGAAAGACCGCGCCGGCGCCGCGAAGAAACTCGACAGCGCCGTCATGAAGGAGCTTGCGCCCCTGAAGCTCGGCAAGGCGGTGTTCAAGACCGAAATCGAAAGCGATGAGCGCCATCCAACCTCGGAAGGGTTTGATACTGTCGAGTTCATGGTGGCGACCAATCCGGGCGCGCCGGCGGGACCCTTGAAAACCATCGCGTCGGGCGGCGAGCTGTCGCGTTTCGTGCTCGCCATGAAGGCGGCGCTCGCCGCAAAAGAAAACCGCACGGTCATCATCTTCGACGAGGTGGACGCCGGCGTCGGCGGCGCCGTTGCGGACGCGGTAGGGGAGCGGCTGGCGCGGCTCGCGGCCAACGCGCAGGTTCTGGTGGTCACGCACTCACCCCAAGTCGCGGCCCGCGCCGGCGAGCACTGGCGCATCGAGAAAAAGCAGACCAAGACGTCAACGCTCACCCGGGTGACGCCGCTCGAGCCGCAAGAGCGGGTCGAGGAAATCGCCCGCATGCTGTCGGGCGCCGAGACCACCGACGAAGCGCGCGCCGCCGCCCGCCGGCTTTTGAATATTGACGCGCCGAAAGACAAGGCGCCGGCGAAAAAGACGCGCAAACGGGCGTAACGGAACGACATGACGAAGAAAAAGGCGCAGGACCATTCAGCGGTTCCGGTGAACAAGCTGAAACCGGAAGAGGCCGAGGCCGAGCTGGCGCGTCTTGCAGGCGCGATTGCAGGCGCCGACCAGGCTTATTACGAACACGACAAGCCGGAGATGTCCGACGCGGAATATGACGCCCTGCGCCGGCGCAACCAGCTTATCGAACGGCGCTTTCCGAAATTGAAGCGCGAGGATTCGCCCACCGACCGGGTGGGCGCGCCGCCCTCGACCAAATTTGAAAAGTCGAAACACGCGCTGCCCATGCTCTCTCTCGACAACGCCTTCAACGATGAAGACGTTCACGAGTTTGAAAAGCGCGTCAGGCGGTTTCTGGGGCTCGGGGAAGACGACAAGCTCGCCTTCACCGCCGAACCGAAGATCGACGGGCTGTCGCTTAACCTGCGTTATGAAGACGGCGTGTTGAAAGTGGCGGCGACGCGGGGCGACGGCGTCACCGGCGAGAACGTCACCGCGAATGTGCTGACCATCGGCGATATTCCAAAGACGCTCAAAGGCGCGCCCACCGTCCTCGAAGTGCGCGGCGAGGTTTATATGAGCCTTCAGGAATTCGAGGCGCTGAACGCGCGGCTCGAACGCGAGGCCGAAGACGATGCGAAAACCCATGAGCCCTTCGCCAATCCGCGCAACGCCGCCGCCGGATCGCTGCGCCAGCTCGATGCGGCGATCACCGCCTCGCGGCCTTTGCACTTTTTCGCCTATGCCTGGGGCGAGGTGAGCGAACCCCTGGGCGAAACCCAATGGGAAGCCATCGGGCGGCTCGAAAAGCTCGGCTTTCGCACCAACCCCCTCGCCAAACATTGCAAGAGCGTCGAGGAGATGCTGGAGCATTACCGCAAGATCGAGGCGGAACGCGCCAAGCTTGGCTATGATATTGACGGCGTCGTCTACAAGGTCGACCGCCTCGATTATCAGGAACGCCTCGGCTATGTCTCGCGCGCGCCGCGCTGGGCGACCGCGCATAAATTCCCGGCGGAAAAGGCGACGACGGTTCTTGAAAAGATCGACATTCAGGTCGGGCGCACAGGGAAACTGACGCCCGTCGCACGGTTGAAGCCCGTCACAGTCGGCGGCGTCGTTGTTTCGAACGCAACGCTTCACAATGAAGACTACATCAAGGAAAAAGACATCCGCGAAGGCGACACGGTGGTGATCCAGCGCGCCGGCGACGTCATTCCGCAGGTGGTGGAGGTCGACAAGGACAAGCGCCCGAAAGGCGCCAAGGCGTATAAATTTCCGACGACTTGTCCGGTCTGCGGCTCCCATGCGGTGAACGAGGTCAATCCGAACACCGGCAAGGTCGATGTGGACCGGCGCTGCACCGGCGGGCTCGTCTGCGACGCGCAGATGGTGGAGCGCCTGAAGCACTTCGTCTCGCGCCAGGCCTTCGACATCGAGGGGCTTGGCGAAAAACAGATCGCGAGCTTCCACGACGAAGGGATCATTCGCGAGCCGGCGGAGATTTTCACCCTGCGCGAAAGACAAGAGGCGGGGAAGATCGATCTCTATCGCTATGATCTTGACGACGAAGGCGAGCGCAAGCGCGACAAGAGCGGGAAGGAAAAGCCGCCGACAAACCTAAAATCGGTGCAGAACCTTTTCGACGCCATCGACGCGCGCCGCGCGATTTCCCTGACCCGTTTCATCAACGCGCTCGGCATCCGCCATGTGGGCGAGACCAATGCGCGGCTCTTCGCGACCCATTACGGGGATTTCGATGTGTTTTACGACGCCGCCCTGAAGGCGCGGGATGAAAAGAACGAAGCTTACGAAGACATGCTGTCGATCGACGGGGTCGGGGCGCTCGTCGCTCGCGGCGTCATCGATTTCTTCGACGAAAAGCACAATCGCGACGCCGTCGATCATCTCCGAAAGCAGGTGAACCCCGAACAGGCCGAAGCGGCGGCGCAATCGAGCGCGGTTTCGGGCAAGACGGTCGTGTTCACCGGCACGCTCGAGACCATGACCCGCGACGAGGCGAAAGCGCGGGCGCAAAGCCTCGGCGCCAAAGTCTCCGGCTCGGTGTCCGCCAAGACCGACTATGTGGTAGCCGGTCCCGGCGCCGGTTCGAAGCTGAAAAAGGCCGAGGAGCTCGGGGTCGCGGTGCTCACTGAAGAAGAATGGGCCAATCTCGTCAAAGGTTAAACGCCGGGGCGGGTTAAAAAAGCAACGCAGGCGTCCTATAGTGGCCCCGCGGAGGGCGCTTCATGAATCTTGTCATCGTCTTGCTGATCCTTGCGGCGGTCGCCGCCGTGGCGCTGATCGCGCTTTACAATCTCCTCGTTCAAAAACGGCAGATGACGGATAATGGCTGGGCCGATATCGACGTGCAGCTCAAACGCCGGGCCGATCTCATCCCGCAGCTCGTGGCGACGGTGCAGGGCTACGCCGCCCATGAACGAAAGCTCTTTGAAGAGGTCGTGGAAAAGCGCAATGCGGCGATGGCCGCCGGGGACGATCCGGCGGCGCGCGGCGCGGCGGAGAGCGCGCTTTCCCGGCCCGTCGCGAAAATGATCGCCGTTGCGGAGAATTATCCGGAGCTGAAAGCTAGCGGCAATTTTCTGGAGCTTCAGACGGCGCTTGCCGAAACCGAAGACAAGATCGAAATGGCGCGGCGCTTTTACAACGGCGCGGTGCGCGAGTTGAACACGCTTGTCCAGAGCTTTCCGGTGAACATGCTCGCCGGCGCGCTCGGCTTTAAGGCGCGCGACTATTTCGAGATCGAGACCGCGGACAAAGCCGCGCCCGTCATCGACATGGACCCTATGGGCGCGGGCGCGTGATGCGTCGCCGCTTCCTTGCCGCTCTGGCCGTTTTCGCCGCGTGTCTGGCGCCGCTTTGCGCATCGGCGCGCGAAAAGATCAACGATTTCACCATCGAGATCGATGTTCGCCAGAACGGCGACATCATCGTTACCGAAACCATCGAGGTGACGGTGGAGGGCGGCCAGATCAAGCGCGGGATCTTTCGCGACCTGCCGCGCTATTACATGAGAGACGGCGTGCGCTACGCCTATGACTATGACGTCAGGCGGATCGAGCGAAACGGCGCGCGCGAGCCTTACAAGACCCAGCGCCAGGGCAACGCCATGCAAATCCGCATCGGCGACGCGGACAGGTTTCTCGATTATGGCGAGCATGACTATGTGATCGAATATCGGGCGAAGAACCAGGTCCGTTATTTCGACGACTATGACGAGATCTACTGGAACGCCACGGGCAATTACTGGAACTTCGAGATTGATCATGCGCGCGCGGTGGTGCGCCTGCCGCGCGGCGCCGATGTTATATCGACCGCCGCCTATACGGGGCGCGAGGGCGCGAACGGGCGCGCCTATCGCCATTTCGTTTCCGGCGATGCGCAAGTTTTTGAAACGACGCAGTCTCTCGGCCGTCATGAAGGGCTGACCGTCGCCGTCGGTTTCGAAAAAGGCGTTGTCGATCCGCCTTCGGCCGCCGATAGGCGCGGCGAATGGCTTCAGCGCAACGCCACGGCGCTGGTGCTGAGCGGCGCCATTGCGCTTTTGTCCCTGTTTTACGGCTGGGCGTTCATCCGCGCCGGTCAGGACCCGGCCAAGGGACCGGTGTTCCCGCGTTACGACCCGCCGGAAGGGCTGTCGCCCGCGGCGACCCATCATATCTACCGGCGCACGCTGTCAGGCCATGACGCGCTGATCGCCACGGTTCTCAATCTCGGCGTCAAGGATGCGGTCAAGATCGACGTGGAGAGCAAGAAAAAGACGACGCTCACCCGGCTTGAAGGAGGGCGGGAGGAAGAGCTGTCCCCGGCGGAGCGCAATTTCCTGCATGGCGTTTTCAATGGGCGCAGGGATTTCACGCTGGGGGAGGGATATGATTCCACCTTTACTTACGCCTACAAGAAACTTCAGCGCGACCTCGGCCGGAAATTCGGCGCGCCTTATTTCAAGTGGAACGCCGGTTACCTGATTATGGGCGGAGTTCTTTCGATACTCGCGACGGTCGCCGCGATCTCCGTCGCGATTGTGTGGACAAGCGCGCATACCGCCGCGCTCCTAGTCCTCGTCCCCATGTTCGCCGCCTTCGCCTACTTCATTCCGGCGCCGACGCCCCATGGCCAGAAAATACGCACCGAGATCGAAGGCTTCCGGCTTTATCTCAAGACCGCGGAAAAGATTTATCTCGACGCCGTGAAGGTCGGCTCCGGCGCGCCGCCGCCCATGACCGTGGAGCGCTATGAAAAGTTCCTGCCTTACGCGGTTGCGCTCGGCGTCGAAGAACCCTGGACGCGCCATTTTGAAAGACTGATTCCCGAAGAGGCCGCGCGCTATCAGCCGCGCTGGGCAGGCGCCCATGGCGGGCGCTACCATTCCCTTCACGGCCTTAACAGCGCGCTCGTCGCCGGCATGGCGAGCGGCGTCGCATCGGCGCTGCCGCAAAGTTCATCGTCTTCCGGGTCGGGCGGCGGCGGCTTCTCCGGCGGCGGCGGCGGCGGGGGCGGCGGGGGCGGTTGGTGACGTCCGGCGCGGATTTCAGCGAGTCAGCGGCTTGAATTTTCTGCTACGCGCAAAGTCATCTCTGGCAGATTCGACCCCCAGGGCTCGCCAGAAAACACCGCCCGGCCATTTTTCGCGATTGTAACGCGCCGCCATTGCGCGGTCCCGGGCCGGCGGGCTAAATCCCTGCAAAACAAGGCTGATTTCGAGGCGTAACGCTCTATCCACGCCTTGCCTATATAGGACGGGAGGATGACCGGAGACCCTATGAGCGACACAAAGCCGCTTTCCCTCTACGTCCCTGAGCCCGAATTTCGCCCCGGCGACACCCCTGATTTTTCAAATGTCCCGATCCCCAAGGCCGGCGCCGCGCCGCGCCCGCCGGTGGATGTGGACCCCGGGGATATCCGCGATCTGGCCTATACGATCATCCGCGTCATGAACCGCGAAGGAGAGGCGGTCGGCCCCTGGGCGGACATGCTGAGCGACGAGGAGATCAAGGAGGGCCTTGAGGACATGATGCGCGTGCGCGCTTTCGATGCGCGCATGCTGATGGCCCAGCGCCAGGGCAAGACCAGCTTTTACATGCAGTGCCTAGGGGAAGAGGCGATCGCCTGCGCCTTTTCGAAAGTTCTAAAGTCCGGCGACATGAACTTCCCGACCTATCGCCAGCAGGGACTTCTTCTGTCGACGGACTATCCCATGGTCGACATGATCAACCAGATCTATTCGAACGCCGCCGACCCGTTGCAGGGCCGGCAATTGCCGATCATGTATTCCTCGAAAGAGCACGGCTTTTTCACGATCTCCGGCAATCTCGCGACGCAGTTCATTCAAGGCGTGGGCTGGGCCATGGCCTCCGCCATCAAGGGCGATGACAAGATCGCGACGTCCTGGATCGGCGAGGGTTCGACGGCGGAAAACGATTTCCACTCCGCGCTCGTCTTCGCCTCCACCTACCGCGCGCCGGTGATCCTCAACATCGTCAACAATCAATGGGCGATCTCGACCTTCCAGGGCATCGCCCGGGGCGGCGCTGCGACTTTTGCTTCGCGCGGACTCGGTTTCGGCATTCCCTCCTTGCGCGTCGACGGCAATGATTATCTCGCGGTCTACGCCGTCGCCAAATGGGCGGCGGACCGTGCGCGGGCGGGGCACGGGCCGACGCTGATCGAATATGTCACCTATCGCATGGGCGGACATTCGACTTCCGACGATCCCTCCGCCTACAGGGCGAAGGAAGAATCGACGTCGTGGCCGCTCGGCGATCCGGTGGAGCGCCTCAAAGACTATCTCATCAAGCGCGGGGTCTGGTCCGACGCCCAGCATCACCAGATGAAGGAGATGCTCGAGGCTGAGGTCGCGGAAGTGCAGAAACAGGCTGAGAAGAACGGCACGCTCCATGACGGGCCGCATTCCTCGCCGGGCACCATGTTCGAAGACGTGTACGAGGAAATGCCGCTGCATCTTCGCCGCCAGCGCCAGGAAGCGGGAGTTTAAGATGGCGCGCATGACCATGATCCAGGCGATCCGCTCCGCCATGGACGTCTCCATGGCGCGCGACGACAATGTCGTCGTCTTCGGCGAGGATGTGGGTTTTTTCGGCGGCGTCTTCCGCTGCACGCAAGGCTTGCAGGAAAAATACGGCAAGCATCGCTGTTTCGACACGCCGATCAGCGAAAGCGGGATCATCGGCGCGGCCATCGGCATGGCGACCTATGGCCTTCGCCCCTGCGCCGAAATTCAGTTCGCGGATTATATGTATCCGGGCTACGACCAGATCACCCAGGAAGCCTCACGCATCCGCTACCGTTCCAACAACGACTTCACCGTGCCCATGGTGGTCAGGATGCCCACGGGCGGCGGGATTTTCGGCGGCCAGACGCACTCGCAAAGCCCCGAAGCCCTGTTCGCCCATGTCTCCGGCATCAAAACGGTGATCCCGTCCAATCCTTACGACGCCAAGGGGCTCCTGATCGCTTCGATTGAAGACGAAGACCCGGTGATGTTCCTCGAGCCGAAGCGTCTTTATAACGGTCCCTTTGACGGCCATCACGACCGCCCGGTGCCCCTCGGCAAGGCGGCGATCAGGCGCGAAGGCGCCGAGGTCACCATGCTCGTCTACGGCACCATGGTCTATGTCGCCGAAGCGGCGGCCGAAGAAGCCGGCGTCGATGCGGAAATCATCGATTTGCGCACGCTGCTGCCGCTCGACATGGAAGCCATCGAAAAGTCGGTGCAGAAGACCGGGCGCTGCGTCATCGTGCATGAGGCGACCAGAACCTGTGGCTACGGCGCCGAGCTCGCGGCGATCGTCGCCGAGAACTGTTTCTATCATCTGGAATCCCCGGTGGTGCGGGTGACGGGCTGGGACACGCCTTACCCGCATGCGCATGAATGGGATTATTTTCCGGGGCCCGCCCGCGTCGGCGCGGCCTTGAAGAAAGTCATGGAGAAAGCCTGATGGGCGAACATGTAATCAAGCTTCCCGATGTGGGCGAAGGCGTCGCCGAAGCCGAACTCGTGGAGTGGATGGCCGATATCGGCGCCAATGTGCGCGAGGATGAGGTCATCGCATCGGTCATGACCGACAAGGCGACGGTGGAAATCCCCTCGCCCGTGGAAGGCAAGATCCTGTGGCGCGGCGGCGAACCCGGCGACGTGCTCGCCGTCGGGTCGCCCTTGGTGCGCCTTGAGGTCGACGGCGCCGGCAATGTGAAGCCGGGCGAGGAAGCGCCCAAGGAAGACGCAAAACCGGCAGAGAAGAAGGCGGAAAAAGCGCCAGAACCGAAGTCCGAGCCGAAGCCGGAGAAGAAGGAAGAAAAACCCGCGCCGAAAGCGGAAAAGCCGAAGACGAACGGCGCCGCCGCTGCGCCTGTCTCGGCCATGCCGCGCGCGGAAGGCGAAAAGCCGCTGGCGTCGCCTGCGGTCCGCAAGCGCGCTGCGGACGCCGGCGTCGATTTGCGCCGCGTGCCGGGATCGGGCCCTGCGGGGCGCATCAGCCATGAAGATCTTGACGCGTTTTTCGAAAGCGGCGGCGCGGCGGCTTCTGCGCCGGGCGCGGGGCTGCGCCGCAACACCTCCGTCACCGACGTGCCGGTGCGCGGGCTTCGCCGCAAGATCGCGGAGAAAATGGAAGCCGCGAACGACCGGATCGTTCCCATCACCTATGTGGACGAGGTCGACATGACGGCGCTCGAAGACCTGCGCGCCGAGCTTAACAAGACGCGCCGGGAAGACCGGCCGAAACTGACGCTGCTGCCGTTCCTGATGCGCGCCATGGTGAAAGCGGTCGGCGAACAGCCGCATCTGAACGCCATCTATGACGACGACGCGGCGGTCATTCATCAATATGGCGGCGTCCATATCGGCGTCGCGGCGCAGACCCCGAACGGCCTCATGGTGCCGGTCGTCAAACACGCCGAGGCGCGCGATCTCTGGGATTGCGCCGCGGAAGTCGCGCGGCTTTCCGAAGCCGCGAAAGACGGCAAGGCCTCGCGCGAGGAGCTTTCGGGCTCGACCATCACCATCACCTCGCTCGGCGCCATGGGCGGCATCGTCACGACGCCGGTGATCAACCACCCGGAAGTCGCGATTGTCGGCGTCAACAAGATGCAGGTGCTGCCGCGCTGGAACGGCTCGGAATTCACACCGCGCAAGATCATGAACCTGTCGTCGAGCTTCGATCACCGCGTCATCGACGGCTGGGACGCGGCGGTCTTCGTGCAGCGGATCAAGTCACTGCTGGAAAACCCGGCGATGATTTTTATCGATTGATTGGGGTTAGGGCCCCAATCAAATATTCGAATACGGATTGAATGAGCATATGGAAGACCTGAGTTGTAAAGTCCTGGTGATTGGCGCCGGCCCCGGCGGTTACGTCGCCGCGATCCGCGCGGGGCAACTGGGCCTCGATACCGTGATCGTCGAAGGCCAGTATCACGGCGGCACCTGCCTCAATGTGGGCTGCATTCCGTCGAAGGCGATCATCCATGCCGCCGACGAGTTCGAAAAGGCTGCGCATTTCGCCGGCGACAGCGCCATCGGCGTCAAGACCGGCAAGCCGGAGATCGATTTCGCCAAGACGCTTCAATGGAAAGACGGCATCGTCAAACGCCTTACCGGCGGCGTCGGCGGGCTTTTGAAGAAAAACAAGGTGCGCTCTGTTGCCGGTTGGGCGTCTTTCGTGGACGGCAAGACGGTGGAGGTCACCGGCGGCGACGAAGACGTGCGCATCCGCGCGGACAACATCATCATCGCCACGGGATCGGTTCCGGTGGAGCTGCCGTTCCTGAAATTCGGCGATAATGTCATTTCCTCGACCGAAGCCCTGTCGCTCGAGGCGCCGCCGAAAACGCTCGCGGTGGTTGGCGCCGGCTATATCGGCCTCGAGCTTGGCATCGCTTTTGCGAAACTCGGGACCAAAGTCACGGTGGTCGAGGCCATGGACAAGATCCTGCCCCTTTACGACAAGGAGCTGACGCGCCCCGTCGAGAAAACGCTAAAACGCCTCGGCGTCGAGGTGCTGCTCGGCGCAAAAGCGAAAGGCGCGTCGAAAAAAGGCCTCGACATCGAAACCGCGGACGGCAAGGCCGAGACCGTGAAGGCCGACACAATTCTCGTCACGGTGGGCAGGGCCCCGAAAACCGAAGGCTGGGGCCGCGACAATCTCGTCCTCGATATGGACGGCAAGTTCGTGAAGATCGACGACAAGTGCAAAACCTCCATGACCGGGATCTACGCCATCGGCGACGTCACCGGCGAGCCCATGCTGGCGCACCGCGCCATGGCGCAAGGCGAAATGGTGGCGGAGATCATTGCGGGCGAAAACCGCCGCTGGGACAAGCGCGCGATCCCCGCCGTCTGCTTCACCGATCCGGAAATCGTGTCCGTGGGGTTGTCGCCCGACGAAGCGAAAGAGGCCGGCCACGACATCATCAGCCAGAACTTTCCCTTCTCCGCGAATGGCCGCGCCATGTCCATGGAGGCCGAAGACGGGTTTATCCGCATCGTTGCACGCAAGGATAACAAGCTGGTGCTGGGCGTTCAGGCCGCGGGCAGGGGCGTCTCCGAGCTGTCGACCGCGTTCGGGCTCGCCATCGAAATGGGCGCCACGCTCGACGATGTTGCGGGCACGATCCACGCCCACCCGACGCTAGGCGAGGCGTTCCAGGAAGCGGCGCTGCGCACCCTCGGCCACGCGCTTCACATCTAGCCGTCGGGGAAAAGCCGGGCTTGCCAGCCGGCCGCCGGTCTTGTGATGATGGCCGCGGGAGGCCGGCCATGACCGACGTTACTATTCTGAAAAGCGAATATGAGCGCAGCCCGCTCGATTTCGATAGCGTCAGCGAAGCCGAGCTCGAGGTTTTCGGGCTGATCCCCGAGCTTTGTCCGACGCTCAATATCGCCTATTGCCGTTATATGCGCATGGTCGGTTATCATTCCTGCACGGATGAGTTCGAGCGCCGCCAGAAGAAGAAGGACAAGGAAAAGTTCTGGCCGACCCTGAAAGAGGCGGGCGGCCCGCATCCGGCGCAGAACGCCAATCTCTGCGCGCTTTTCATGAACCATTATTGCGGTATTCCCTTCGACCAGGCCTATGCCTGGCACCGCCGGGTAGAGGCGCAGGAATGGCGCCAGGGCCTTCGGGCCGTGCGCGGCGTCACAGTGTCCGAGCAATATCAGGCGCGCATGGATGACAAGACCAACAAGATGACCACGGCCGTGCTCATCAAGGAAGACGGCTCGACGTCTCATATCGACGCCGACGACGTTCCGTTCTAGACGTGTGCGCCGCGCGGAGAGGCTAAACCCAGTCCGCCGTATCGAGGCGGTAATATTGCGCCATTTCCTCGTATAGCTCGGGTTCGGCGTCCCGTAATTTCTTCGGCTGTTCGAAAAAGACTTCCGTCGCCACGGCGAAAAACTCCGCCGGATTGGTTGCGCCGTAAGGATCGAGCGCGTTGGCGCGTCCCGCCGCCGCATCCTCGCGCAGACGCTTATAGGCTGCGCGGAAAACGCGCGCCCAGCGCGAGGCGCTCTGATCCTTGTCGAGCAGGGGCGAGCCGTCGGTGACGCCGGTCTCATTGTCGAGCTGGTGGGCGAATTCGTGAAACACCACATTATGCCCGTCATGGGCGGCGAAGGCGCCATAGGAAGCTTGGTCCCAGGAAAGGATGACGGGCCCGCGCGCCCAGCTTTCCCCGGCGCGCGCCGGACGATGCTCCGTATGCACATGACCTTCGGCGCGCGTCATCTGGCTCGTGAAGGCGGCGGGATAGACATGGATGGTGTCGAGCGTCGAATACCAGCGGTTCTCCTTGTTGACGAGCAGGAGACAGGCCTGCGCCGCGATGACGACGCGCATTTCCTCCGTTAAGTCGAGCCCGCCGGCGCCGTAGAATTTCTTCTCCGCGAGAAAGCGGTTGATGAGCCCGTCGAGGCGCTTTCGCATCTCATGGGGCAGCGCGGAATAGATCGGCACCTTCGCGCGCAGGATCTTGCGATGCTCGGCGGGCAGGGGCGCGGCCATAAGCGCTTCGGTCCGGCGGCGCTTCCACGCCCAGTAGCCGCCGGCGAGAAGCCCGGCGCCCGCGACAAGGATGATGAGAAACATATTCATGAGCCCGGAATATGGGGCGCGGGGCGGGGATGTCCAGCATGGCCGCGCGGAAAGGGCGCGTCTTCACTGAAAACGCGCCCTTCCTGTCATTGCAGGTCGAACCAGGCTTCCGGGTTCACGGCCTGCGGCGCCGCGCCGACGCCCGCTTTCCGGAATGCAGAGAGGATCGTTGCACGGTCGGCGCCGCGGATCGCGTCGTTTTTCGGTCCGAGCGCCTCGTCGACGACCCAGCCGATCACCGGCGCCCGGCGCAATTCGATAATGGCGACGCCCTTTCCGCCTGCGTCGGGCGCGTAGCGGTAGAAATAGGAATCGCCTTTCAGCACGCGCCACAGACAGGTGCGGATGCAGTTGTCGAACTCACGCGCCGCTTGCGCCATTTCCTCGAAACTCGCGAGGGGGCGCAAGGCGTCGACGCCATTGACGACCAACGCCCCTACCGGCGCCGGCGGAAAAGGGACGCGTTCGTAATGGCGCATCACCCAGTCGCGGATGAACGCGCTATCCGCTTTTTCGAGAGAGGCGAGAATCTGCTGGTCGTTGAGATCGGCGCGCACGCGGCGGACGATCTCAATGGCGAACACAAGCTCGCTCAGATCGCGCCGTTTGCGGACCATCTTCAAAACGCCCGGCGTGCGGTAGGCGGCCGGCAGACGCGCGAGGATTGAGGTTGCGCGCCTTGAAATCGACGGCAGGTGGCTCAGCGTCTTGCGCGCCTGGGGCTCGGCATGAAGCGCGGCAAGCCGGCGATAGGCGTTCGGGCGCCATGGCCGGCCGGCGAGCTTCGAAACGAGCGTCACGACTTTCGCCGAATAGGCCGGGCCCGCCGGATCGATATGATTGGCGAGCACGGACCGGCGCGGCAGACGGTCATAGTCATGCGCAAAGGCCGCGAAATGATCCGCGTCGTCGCGTTTGTCGCCCATCAGCGCGAGGCACAGGGCGATAAAATGCAGTTCCGCCCGCGTCAGGCGAAGCAGGCGCGCAGCCAGCGCTGCGTTGCGCTCTGCAAGCGTAACGAGATAGGGCGTCAGCCAGCCATAGGCTCCGCCCATGAACGGCGACGCGGCAAGCGGCGTAAACGCCGCCGGGGTCGATGAAATTTGGAAAGTCATCGGATGTCTCTCTTCTAAAATCTAGGTGCAGGCATGCGGTCTTGCCGCTCCGCCTACGGAAGAGAGAGGCGGCGCGTTCAGACGGCGATAAGCCAATCGCAGTTGCGCAGTTTCATCCATTGCTCCTTGGTTCGTCCCGCATGTGCGAGAGGGGGCGGGGCTTAAGGGAAACTTCAAAAAAAGGCAAGGCCGGGCCGCCGAAAATATTGTCCGGCCGGTTTTGTTTCTTATATCTGCAAAAGGGAGGCGTTATGGGGACGCGGGTCAGGAACTGGATAGCGCGCCGGCGCCGCAGCCGCCTCAACCCCGCTTTCGCGGTCTCCTCTTTCACGCTCTTTCTTCTCGGTTTCGGTTTTGTCTACTGGCTGTGGCACATGTTCAGCATGGTCCCGACGGTCGAATGCCAATATGCGATCGTCTGGCTTTCCGGCTGGTTCGATTTTCGCGCGCCGTTCCAGTGGCTTGGCCTCGCTATCGTCATAACGGCGCTGGTCTGGCTGTTGCGCGTTCTCGCGCTGCGCGGGCTCAACCGCGGCGAGGCGGCGTTCCAGCTTGTTTTCATCATCGGGCTCGCCGCCGCCTTCGCCGCGCACAAGGCGTATCTCTTTCCCTACGGAACGCCGAGCCGGGCGGAGGTGCGCTATGTGAGGCAGATATTCATGCCGGACCGATTACGATTGGCGGAAGAGCCGTACAAGGAAATCGATTACCGAAAAGACTGGAAATACGATTATCCGCCGCCGCCTTTTGCGACATACCCCGACCGGCCGTCGAACGACCGCAGCATTTCGCTCCTGATGACCGACCTTTTTCAGGATGAACGCTCGCCGCTCTATTCGGAATATCGCGCCATGTACGCCTGTTACGCGACTTATCAGGCCGCCGTAATCCAGTATGAAAAGGACCTTCAGCGCTGGCATGAGTATTGGGAAGGCTTTGATGCGTGGTACGCGCTGAATCATGGGTGCTATGATGAAAAGCCGCCATTTTGGATTGCTTATTAGGCGAATGGCGCGCCCGCCCGGAGGCGCCGCGCGCCATAAAGCCTGCTATTTGATGTATTGCTTGAAGTGAAGTTCCTGCTCTTCCTTCGGCATGCTGGCGACGATGCGGCGAAGATTATAGGGCAACAGCTCCAGCCGTGGGTCCTGTCCGGAGTCCGCTTGCGCTGCGGGATTTTCCCGGGCGCTCGCCGCCATCACAGGCACAGAAGCAGGCTCATAAGCAGGCTGGGGCGCGGACGCATGTTTGACCACAGGCGCGGAAACGGCCGCCGCGGCGGGCGCGGGCGTCGCTGCCGGCGCGGACGCAGTCACGGGCGCAGGCGAGAGAGCCGGGTTGGTTTTCCGCGTCCTCTGTTTGTCGACGAGCGTCACGCCGTTCGGCTTGAAATGCTTCTGGCCGGCGACGTTGCGAAACGACTCAATCGCGACCTCATAGGTCGCGTCGCAGACATCGGCGCGCCAATATTCCTTTTCGCCGCCATACCAGCCCGTATATGTCTGCTCCTCGCCTTCCGGCGCGATGCGGTAAGGCGCGACATTGATGACGGAACAGGGAAGCGCGCCGAAAGATGTCTTGTAGTCTTCCCATGCGGACTTCGCCACGGCGCTGCCCACGGATGAATATTGCCAGCCGTCGAAATGAGTGTTGCTGTCGTTTGACTGCGCTTCGACGGCGACGCGGGTTTTTTGCGGATCGCCGATGATGGTCGGCTCGCGCGTCCCTTCGCCATAATAAGTGTAGCCGTTGGAAACGGTCACCGTGCCGCAGGCGGAAAGAATGAGCGTGCTGCCGGCGAGGACGGCGATCTTCAGCGCATGCGCCATGGGAAGCCCCTGTATTGCCCGGATTGCGATGCGCAAAAGTTAGGCGGGGCGATCTTAACGGCGGGCTAAGCAAAAGATTCAAATGGAGGGGTTGTTGCTTGCGCGCCCGGTGCGTTTGGAGAGAACGCTGCGCTTTACTCGCAGCGCCCCGGGCGGCCGTTTGCGTAAAATTGTTTCACGGGAACTTTCTTCCCCCGTTCACGGGGGAAGTCCCGGCGAAGCCGGGGATGGGGGGAGGGCGAAGAACCCCCTCCGTCTCGCTGCGCTCGACACCTCCCCCGTTCACGGGGGAGGAGAGCATATTGTTGAAACTTGGATCCCCGCTTTCGCGGGGATGAGCGGAGAATAAAGTCAGAGAAGAGCCGTTAGATATCCAGCTCGTCCTGCACGAAGGCGGCGTTTTCCTGGATGAACTGGAAGCGCGCTTCGGCCTTCTTGCCCATGAGGCGGTCGACGAGAGTGCCGCACTCCTTTTCCTTGTCTTCGGCGATGACAACGCGGGCGAGGCTGCGGGTTTCCGGGTTCATGGTGGTTTCTTTAAGCTGGGCGGGCATCATTTCGCCAAGGCCCTTGAAGCGTCCGACCTCGACCTTCTGGTTCGGCTTGAACTCGGTCTTCAGGAGTTTCTCGCGCGCCTCGTCGGTCATGGCGTAGACGGACTTTCCGCCAGCCGACAGGCGATAGAGCGGCGGCTGCGCCATATAGAGCCGGCCGGCGCGGATCAGTTCCGGCATTTCCTCATGGAAGAAGGTGATGAGGAGCGCCGCGATATGGGCGCCGTCCACATCGGCGTCGGTCATGATGATGATTTTTTCGTAGCGGAGATTTTCGATGTCGAATTTCGGACCGGTTCCAGCGCCCAGCGCCTGCACGATGTCGGCGATCTCCTGGTTGGCCATGATCTTGTCGCGGGTGGCGCTTGCGACGTTCAAAATCTTGCCGCGCAAGGGGAGAATGGCCTGCGTCCCGCGATTGCGCGCCTGTTTCGCCGAGCCGCCGGCCGAGTCGCCCTCGACCAGGAAAATCTCCGTGCCGGTCCGGTCTTTCTGGGAGCAGTCGGCGAGCTTGCCGGGAAGGCGGAGTTTTCGCGTCGCCTGCTGGCGGGAGACTTCCTTTTCCTTGCGCCGGCGCTGGCGTTCTTCCGAGCGGTCGACGACCCATTCGACAAGCGCCGCGGCCTGTTTCGGGTTGGAGGCGAGCCAGTGATCGAAAGCGGGGCGCACGGTGTTTTCGACGATGCGCTGGGCTTCCGCCGTGGCGAGCTTGTCTTTCGTCTGCCCCTGGAACTCCGGATTGCGCACGAACACCGAGAGGAGAACGCCCGCGGTGCCGAGGACGTCCTCGGCGGTGACGTTTGCGGCTTTCTTGACGCCGGAGAGCTCGCCATAGGCCTTCAGCCCCTTGGTGAGCGCGGCGCGCAGGCCCGCCTCATGGGTGCCGCCTTCCGGCGTCGGCACGGTGTTGCAGTAGGAATGGGTGAAGCCGTCGGCCTCGCCGAAGCCCGCCGCGCCCCAGAGCACAGCCCATTCGAGATTGCCGTGGCCGCCTTCGTCTTTCTTCTCGACCTTGCCGGCGAAGATGTCGTCGGTGACGGTCGGCTTCGAGCCCGCGAGGCTTTTGAGGTAATCGGTCAGTCCGCGCTCGAAATGGAAGACGGCTTCGGACGGCGTGTCGTCCTTGATGAGCTCGGGCGCGCATTTCCAGCGGATCTCGACGCCGCCGAAGAGATAGGCTTTCGAGCGCGCCATCTTGAACAGGCGCGCCGGTTTGAACTTCGCATTGGCGCCGAAGATTTTCGGGTCGGGGTGAAACATCACCATGGTGCCGCGCTTGTTCGGCGCCGGGCCGACCTTTTCGAGTTTCGAGCGCGGCTGCCCCTCGGCGTAAGTCTGGCGGTACATGGTGCGCGCGCGGCAGACCTCGACGATGAGGTCGTCGGACAGCGCGTTGACGACCGAAACGCCGACGCCGTGCAGGCCGCCCGAGGTGACATAGGCCTTGCCCTCGAACTTGCCGCCCGAATGGAGCGTCGTCATGATCACTTCAAGCGCCGACTTGTTCTTGAATTTCGGGTGCGGGTCGATGGGAACGCCGCGGCCATTGTCGTCGACCGAGAGATAGCCGTCATCGTGGAGCTCGACCTCGATGCGCGTCGCATGGCCCGCCACGGCCTCGTCCATGGCGTTGTCGAGGACTTCCGCGAAGAGGTGGTGCAGGGCCTTTTCGTCGGTGCCGCCAATATACATGCCCGGCCGCTTGCGGACCGGCTCAAGCCCTTCAAGGACCTCGATGTCCTTGGCGGAGTAGTCGTCGAAAAGGTCGGACTCTTGCTTTTTGGCGGCGCGTTTACTCATAATTTTCTGTTCATTAACACTTACGGAATCGCTTGGTGGCAGAACGATGTAGACTGGTTGCTGCTGGAGAGCAAAGCGCAACCCGCAAGCCGGGGAAAGCCGGCGGCGCGTAGATTGGGGAAAACTTGATGGCAGGCTGCATACTGTGCGGGGGCGAGCGGGAAGACTGGCTGAATTGCCCCATCGACGCCAAGACCCTCCGGCCGACGCCCTATGGGCGCGTCTCGCGCTGCCGCGATTGCGGGCTCGGCGCCGTGGAGCCCTTGCCCTCCCCGGAGGAGCTGCCGGCCTTCTACCGGCTTGAGGCCTATTACACCCATGGGGAATCGCATTTCCAGAAGGGCGAGGCGGTGAGTTTCGCCGACCGGGTGCGCGACCATCTGGCCTGGCGCTTCGACAAGGGCGGGCCCGCCCGGGCGGAGCCGCTGATTGCGCTTTCCGGCAAGCCGGCGGGGGAGATCCGCGTCCTCGATATCGGCTGCGGCCACGGCAATCTGTTAAAGCGCTTCAAGGCGCTGGGGGCCGAGGCCGCCGGGCTCGATCCCGATCCGGAAGCGGTCGAGAATCTGGTCAAGGCCGGCATCGCGGCGCATCAGGGAACCGGGGAGGCGCCGCCGGCCTCGCTCGAGGGCCAAAGCTTCGACATCGTCATCATGACGCATTCGCTGGAGCATTGTCTCGATCCCGTAAAGGCGCTCGCCACGGCCTTCTCGCTGACGCGCCCGGGCGGGATCTTCCTTTGCGAGGTGCCGAACTGCGCCTGCACGCATTTTGAACGCTTCAACATCATTTCCGAAATGTTCGACGCGCCGCGCCATCTCTATTTCTTCACGCCGGGTAATCTGTGCAAGGCGATGGGCGACGCCGGTTTCGTGGTCGAAAGCGATTATTATGACGGCTTCCAGCGGCACTTTTCCAATAGCTGGCGGGCGACCGAAAACCATATCCGCGACGGCGTCGTAAAAGACGGCGGCGCGACAAGCGCCTTGCCGCCGAAGCATTCAAAATCTGAAACAATCCGTCTACTGATGGAAACGGCGCTGGCGAGTAAAGAAAAAAAATACGACTGCGTCGGTTTTATTGCGCGCCGCCCAGCCTGAACGCCGCGGCTAGTCCTCGCGTTTCGCGCCGCCGCGGCCCGCGCCGCCGGTAAAGGCCGCCGCGCCGGACGCCGTTTCCCCTGAGGAAATGGTCGCGAGGCCGCGCCGGAGTTCGTTGCGCATCGCCGCGTCTTCGGAAAGGTCCCATTGTTCGAGCGCCGATAACCGGTCGTTTCTCATACAGGCCTGGGGCAGGGCGGCGAGGTCGGCCGCAAGTCCCTTTGCCGTGGCGAGGGCGCGGCCTTTCGGGGCGAGACGATTGGCGAGACCGATATCGACGGCTTCTTTCGCCTGCACCGGCCGGCCGGTGAGAATGAGATCCATGGCGCGCGAGTGACCAATGAGGCGCGGCAGGCGGATGGTGCCGAGATCAACGAGCGGCACGCCGAAGCGCCGGCAGAAGACGCCGAACACCGCGCCTTCCGCCGCGACCCTGAGGTCGCACCACAGCGCAAGCTCGATGCCGCCGGCGACGGCGTAACCCTCGACCGCGGCGATGACCGGCTTCGACAGCCTGAGCCGCGTCGGGCCCATGGGCCCGTCTCCGTCTTCCGCGACTCGTTTTTCTTCCCCTTGCGCCAGGGCTTTCAGATCGGCGCCGGCGCAGAAATTGCCGCCCGCCCCGGTGAGGATCGCGACGGCGAGCGTCTCGTCGGCGTCGAAGGCGCGGAAGGTGTCGGCAAGCGCCTTTGCGGTCGGACCATCGACGGCGTTGCGCCGGTCCGGCCGGTTGATGGTCACCGTCAGGACCCGGCCGTCCCGCTCAATCGAGAGTGTGTTTTCGTCAGCCATGGCTCATCCTCCTGCAAGGGCGGGCCGGGGCGCAAGGGCGGGGCGCAGCGTCTCGCGGGAATCGGCGCATCATGATAGCCTGTCCTGCGGAAAGACGCGCCATGCCCGGGATTCTGACCAAGTCGCTGATCCTGCCGAGCGGCGGGAAGCTGAAGAACCGCATCGCCAAGGCGGCGATGACGGAAGGGCTCGCCGACGCCCGGAACCGGGCGACGGACCGCCATGCGACTCTCTACCGGCGCTGGGCCGAGGGCGGCGCGGGCCTGCTCATCACCGGCAATGTCATGGTCGACCGGCGCTATCTCGAACGGCCCGGTAATGTCGCCATCGACGGTGCGCAAACGGACGAACAGCTCGATCGCCTGAAACGCTGGTCCGCCGCCTCGCGCGAGGCGGGCGCGGATATCTGGATGCAGATTTCCCATGCCGGGCGCCAGACGCCGAAAATCGTTGCAAAGGAGCCGGTCGCGCCGTCGGCGGTCGCGCTCGGGCTTCCCGGCGGGCAGTTCGGGAGCCCCCGCGCGTTGACGGGCGCAGAAATCGAGGAGGTCGTCGCGCGCTTTGCGAATGCGGCGTCGGTCGCCAAGCGTACCGGTTTTTCCGGCGTGCAGGTCCATGCGGCGCATGGCTATCTGATCTCCGAGTTCTTGAATCCGCGCGCCAATCTGCGCGACGACGATTGGGGCGGTCCCCTGGAAAACCGGGCGCGGTTGCTGATGCGGGTCATCAAGGAAGTGCGCGCGCAGGTCGGCTCAGGCTTTCCCTTGTCGGTGAAGCTCAATTCCTCGGACTTTCAGAAAGGCGGCTTCTCGCCCGCCGAGTGTTTGCAGGTTGCAAGCTGGCTCAACGAGGCGGGCGTCGACCTGCTGGAAGTCTCCGGCGGCTCCTACGAACAGCCGGCGATGATGGACCTCGACGGGCTGGAGGCGCGCTACGAGGAGACCAAGCGCGATACGACCCGCGCGCGGGAGGCCTATTTTCTAACCTATGCGGAGGAAATCCGCTCGGCGGTGAAAATGCCGCTGATGGTGACGGGCGGCTTCAGAAGCCGGGCGGGGATGGAGGCGGCGGTTTCCGCCGGCGCCTGCGACATTGTCGGGATCGCCCGTCCGCTTTGCGTCGATCCCGATCTGCCGAAAAAACTGTTCAGCGGCGACATCGACATTGCGCCGTCTTACGAAAAGCTGATGCGGCTCGGGCCCGGGGTTTTCGGGCCTAATTCCGGTGTTGATCTCTTCAAGGCGCTCAACGGCTTTTCGATCATGGCGTTTTTCTATGAGAACATCTTTCGCCTCTCGAAAGGCCGGGATGCGGCGGAAAGAATGACGTTGCTGCCCGCTTTCCTCAAATATCAGATGGGCGAAGCGCGCAAGGCGAAGGCGCTCGAACGCTGACCCTTGGGCGGCTTCTTACGCATCCAGATAAGCCTTTTTCAGCCACGCCTTCACATCCTTGTCGACATCAGAAGGCTTTTCGAGTTTCACCCGGTGAGAGACCATGGCGTTGAAACTGCCCGATTTTTCAAGGCGGCCTTTCGCGGCTTCGTCCTTGAGATTGATCCCGAGATCGACGCGGGTTTTGGTGGAAGGCTGGATCAGCGCGAACTGTTTATTGCGGCGCAGGCTGACATAGGTTTTCTTCGGCGCGATCTCGACGTCTTTGCCGAGCGATGAGGCGGCCTTGATAAGCGCGTCATAGATCGGTTTCAGGTCGGCCTTTGCCCCTGCATATTGCGCGGCCACCAAAGTATCTTCGCCGCCTTCGGCGCTGCCGGCGTCGCTTTTCAGATATTTATGCGCAACGAGATTGGCGAAGGCATGAGTGAGGCCGTGTTCGCTCTTCAGATATTTAACGACGCCGCCATGCTTATCCGCGCCGGACTTCCTGGCGACCGCCAGCCATTGCTCCAGCGTCTTGCCGGTCTTTTCCTTCATATTGGCGATCATCGCCGCCGCCATCTCTTCGGGTGATTTGGCCATCGTCGCGCTCCCTCAATCCAGCGGCCAGTTTTCGGCGCGCATGGTTTTCGGAACCAGCGGCGCCATCAGGGCGTACATGCCGAGCATCATGCGCGCGCCGAAAGTGACCTTGCCGGTCTCCACATAGGCCTTGAAATTCTCGACAATGGATTTTGACCCGGCGGCCATGGATTTCTCGCTCTTGGAGCCGGCGACGATATGTTCCGTGATGAGCTGAAACTCTGTGCCGCCCTCGACTTCGTTCAGGAGATAGGTGACGGTCGAAGCCGGATCGGTCAGGGATGTGAGCTGAAAGCTCGTCACCATCTTGCGCGGCGGCTCCATTTCGATGATCTCGCCGACCACGGCGATCACCTTGTCGTCATTGGAGGCCATGCGATAGCGGTTCCCCGGCGCCATTTCCTTCGTGTCCCACCGTGCATTCCAGAAGAAAGGGCGCGGCGACTGGGTGTTGACGAGCTCCGACCAGACGGTTTCGATGGGTGCTTCGATCACCACGCGATAGACCTGTTTTTCGGCATACTGATTGTCGTTCATGTTATGACTTCCCCTCTTTCTTTTCATCCGTTGCATTTTCATGACGCGCTTCGGCGAGATATTTGATGCGGGTCATGCGGCCGGCCCAATAGGCGCTGTATTCCGTGGTCCAGCGGTCGTGGATCATCTGGATCGGCGCGGCGTTGAAATAGAGCTTCCGCGTGCGCCCGTGCTTTTCGGAAATGATGAGGTTCGCTTCCTCGAGGACGGAGAGGTGCTTCATCACCGCGATGCGGCTGACGTCGAAATCGGAAGCGAGCGCCCCGACGCCGATGCCGGGCTCGTCTTTGACAATGTCCAGCATGCGCCGCCGGCTTTCATGGGCGAGCGCCTGAAACACGGCGTCCATATCGCGGTCGTTCATCTGATGGCGTCCATAATATGTAACTTATAGGTTACATAAAAGACCAAGCGTGTCAAGCGGCGGACGATCCGCAGAAAAAAGACTAAGGAGAAGAAAGGGCTGGCCGGGCTCTAGGCGTCCGCCGGGCGCCGGAAAACCCGTAATTCGTGGCGGTACCAGTAGCGGTCGATGGTTTCTTCGTGCTCTTCGCTAAAATTCTTCTCGGCCACCCAGGCGCAAACGGATTCGATCGGCGCGTAGTGAATCCACTGCCGGGCCAGCACCAGATCGTGCAGCCGGTTAGCGCCGGCCATCCAGAACGGGCTGTCGGCCATGTCCTTGTAGATGAGGACGCCGCCGGGCCGTACGCGCGCCGCCGCCTCATCCACGAAAGCCCTCTGCAGAGCGGGCGGAATGTGGTGAAGGACGTCGATCATGGTCACCGCGTCGAACTGCCGGTTGGGCCATTCTTCAATGGCGCTGGTGCAGGAGAGTTCCACAGTGTCTGCGCCGGCGGCGGCGAGCGCTTTCGTCCCCACCCGGATATTGTTTTCCGAGGCGTCGACGGACAGCCCGCGCGACAGAACGCCGGCGCGTTCGGCGAGAAACAGCAAAAGGCCTTCGCCGCCGCCGATGTCGAAGACTTCCGGCTTGTCCGCGCCATCGCGCTTGATGTCGCTGAACAGCGGCAGGATGCGGTCGAAGGGAACGATGCGCCAGCGATGGGTCGTCACGAAGCCGCGCAGGCCGCCGATTTCACGGCCCAGCAGTTTCGACCATTCGCCGATATCGGCGCGTGATGAAGGGGAAGCGGTCTCGGTTGCGGACATGGACGGGTTCCAGCCTTTCAGGGTCGTGAAATCAGGAAAATGCCGGCGACGATCAGCAGACAGCCGGCGATTTTGAGGGGGCTTGCGCTTTCGCCGAGAAGCCAGGCCGAGACGACAAGCACGCCGACCAGCGCCCCCGAGGTTACAATGGCGTAGACGACGGAAAGTTCGAAGGCTTTCAGGGCGAGAACGTAAAACACAAGCAGCATGGCGGCGCCTGCGCCGAACGCCCAGAATGATCCCATGGCAAGGGCGGCCTTCAGCGCGGGCAAGCCGCCTTCGGGCGGCAGGGCCGTCACAGTCTTTTTCAGCATGACATTGGCGAGCACGTTCGAGGCGGCGGCGGCGGCGACAAAGAACCATCCGGGGGACATGGCTTAAACTCCTTTCGCGCCCGGCGCCGGGGCAGGCGCAGCACGGCTTTGAAGTCTTGCAAGAGCGGCGACGACAGCCAGGCTTGCGATCATGGCGATGAAGGGCGCGCTTTGCATGTGATAGCGGTCGCCCGAAATGATGACGGCGTGAACGACCGCGTAATAAGCCCACAGCCCCAGCGGCGGGGACATGAGCGCAATGGCTTTGCCGGAGAGTGTTTTCTCCCTGAACGCCGCAGCGACGATAAGCGCGGCGCCGGCGAGCGAGACGAGGAAGATGACCATCCACGATCCCTGGGTGATGATTTTCAGCGGCGTAACTGCGCCGGCGCCGATCCGCTGCTCGATCCCTTGCTGGTTCCAGTGAACGGCGATGGTTTCGCGCAGATGCGTATCGACAAGCTTTTTCACGAAACTGATCGCAGTGCCGACAGGGTGAGAAATCATATACGCCTTGGCCTCGTCGCTGAGGACATGCGCGCGTTCGACTTCGTCCATGTCTTGCACATAGTCGGGAAAGTTCATGAACCCGCCATCGGAGTCGGGATTGTTGCCCATCCAAAGGACCGGGCCGCCATTGGTGGAAATCAGCACGAACGCGTCATGGACCGCGTAGTTGCGCGCGGTCCAGGGCGCGATGGCGGCGGCCATGGCGGTCAAGACAATGACGAGGCGCAAGGCGTGCGGCAGGATTTTACCATCGCGCGCCGCAGTCATGATCGCGAACACGACTGGGATCAACAACGCGACGGGCCGGATCAGGGCCGCAAGGCCGAAGGTAATGCCGCTCAAGACGCTGCCGCCAAGGGCGGGGAGGTTGCGCGGGCTCCAGGCAAGAAGCGCCGTGTTCACGACGAGCGCGAATAAAACCTCGCTGGCGATCACCGTGGCGTAGAGGATGAGGCTCGGCCAAAGCGCGAGAATGGCGGCGGTCCAGAGAGCCTCGCGCTCGCCGAACCAGCGCCGCGCCAGGAGCGCCGAGGTGAGAATGAGCAGCGCGCCGGCGGCGAGATTGACAATGACGACCGCCGTGAGGGTGACGCCGAAGAGCTTGAAAAAAGCGGCGTAGATGGCGCTGACGCCCACCGGCCAATAGCTCCATGGGTCATCCGCCGACATCCCGAAGACGCCATGTTCGGCGAGATTGCCGGCGGATATCCAGTACGCGTAGGAATCGGACGCGGGAACAACCGGAATGATCAGCGCCCAGACAAGCCGCAAGACGAAGCCCAGCGCGATCAGCGCGCCGAGACGGCGGTTGAAGGAAAGGCCGTTCCAGGCGGCGAGGAGGGCGGCGGCGGATTTCGGCATGTGCTTTCCTAAATCGACAACAGGATGGCGCCGGCGCAAATCAGGCCGCATAAAAGACTGACCCTGTCGCGCAGGGCGAAGACGATCGGATCGTCGGGCATCTGGCCGCGATGGGCGAGAGTCCAGATGCGCCCCAGCCAGTAAATCATGACGAGGCAGATCACCCAGAGGATGCGCGGCTCCTTGTAGAGCACCGTGACATTCGGCGAGGTGATGTAGAGGGCGAGAATGAGAATCGAGGTGTAGCTGGCGACGACGCCCAGCACGCTGACGATTTCCCGGTCATCGACATAGTAGCCGCGCCCTGGAATCTTGCCGTCCGAAGCAGGCGTTTTCTGGCTGATTTCCGTATAGCGTTTGACCAGCGCAAGACCGAGGAAGAAGAAGACGGAGAAGGCGATGAGCCAGTCGGAGACGAGGACGCCCGCTGCCGCGCCGCCGATCAGGATGCGGTAGCCATAAAGAATCCCGAGCGCCATGGCGTCGACCAGGAGCTTTTCCTTGAGATAAAGCGAGTAGGTCAGCGTGAAGGCGATATAGCCGGCGAAAAGAAGCGCGACGAGGGGGCTTGTGAAGACCAGGGCGATGGCGAAACTCGCTATGAGCAGCAAGGCGGAAACAAGCAGGCCGTGGGGGATCTTGATGCGCCCGGCCGCGAAGGGACGTTTCATCTTGCGGGGGTGACGGCGGTCCGAGCGGATGTCGAGGATGTCATTGATGATGTAGGTCGCCGATGCACACAGGCTGAATCCGACAAAAGCCGCAAAGGCGTAAAGCACCTTGCCGATATCGAAGATCTGATGCGACAGGACGAGCGGCAGGAAGATGAGGACGTTCTTCACCCATTGGTGAAGGCGCATCGCCTTGAGGTAATCGCGAAGGCGCGCCTTCGCAGCCGGCAGTCTTACGGTATTGCGGTGACCGCCGGTCAGCGCGTTGGCGGCGTTGTCGTCCGGCGCGGCGACATAAGCGGTCTCGGCTTCTTTCCAGATCGCGCGGTCGGCTTTGCTGTCGCCGGCGTAATCAAACCCGGTGCTTAAGCCATGTGTTTCCTGATAGGCGCGAATGGCGGCGAGTTTGCGCGCGCTTTTGAAATTCTCCTTATCGCTTGCAATCACCCCGTGAAAGAAGCCGGCCTCTTCGGCGATGGCGTCGGCCGCGCTTTTATGCGCGGCTGTCGCCAGCACCACGCTCCGGGTCGCGGACTGAGTTCTGGCGAAAGCGAAGACCTCGTCATTGAGGCGCAAATCGCCGAGGTGTGTTGACAGCCGGCGGGCGATTGCGGCCTTGAAGGCGGCCCGTCCGCCAAGAAGCGCGGGAAGGCACGCAAGAAAGGAAAAGAGGTTTTTGCCGGCCAGCGCGGCCGCCGCCTCCCACAGGGTGTCGCCATGGATCAGCGTGCCGTCGAGATCGACGAAGAGGGCGCGGGCTTCGGCGCGCGCCGGCTCGTCTTCCGGCCGGGATCTCGTCTGATTGTCTTCAACTGACACGGCGATCCGTTCTCCCCAGGATTTCGCGGGGGCCTTGCAGGGCCCCGGCTGCCGGCGTCGGCGCCGCCCCTGGCGGCTTTCAAGCGGTGTGCCATAGATCGCGCAAAAGGGTAAAGAAAAACAGACCTGAAGGCCCCTCGGAGAGGGCCGCCCAAAAGAAAAAGGCCGGGCTTTTGGGCCCGGCCTTTCCCGTATTCGATTGTCCGCCGCTTAGACGGAATAGTACATGGCGAATTCGACCGGATGCGGCGTCGTTTCGAAGCGGAGGACGTCCTCCATCTTGAGGTCGATATAGCCGTCGATCTGGTCGTCGTTGAAGACATTGCCTTTCTTGAGGAAGGCGCGGTCGGCGTCGAGCGCTTCCAGCGCTTCGCGCAGCGACCGGCAGACCGTCGGAATGTCTTTCAGCTCTTCCGGCGGCAGGTCGTAAAGGTCCTTGTCCATGGCGTCGCCCGGATGGATCTTGTTCTCGATGCCGTCGAGGCCCGCCATGAGGAGCGCCGAGAAGGCGAGATAGGGGTTCGCGCCCGGATCCGGGAAGCGCGTTTCGATGCGCTTGGCTTTCGGCGAGGACACCCAGGGAATACGCACGGAAGCGGAGCGGTTGCGCGCCGAATAGGCGAGCAGGACCGGCGCTTCGAAGCCGGGCACCAGACGCTTGTAGGAGTTGGTGAGCGGGTTGGTGAACGCGTTGATCGCCTGCGCGTGTTTGATGATGCCGCCGATATAGTGGAGGCAGGTGTCGGACAGGTCGGCGTATTTGTCGCCGGCGAAAAGCGGCTGGCCGCCTTTCCAGATCGACTGGTGAACGTGCATGCCGGAGCCGTTGTCGCCGAAGATCGGTTTGGGCATGAAAGTCGCCGTTTTGCCGTAGCCGGCGGCGACCTGGTGAATGATGTATTTATAAATCTGCAAGCGGTCGGCCATGACCGTCAGCGTCGAGAATTTCATCCCGAGTTCGTGCTGTGACGGCGCCACTTCGTGGTGGTGCTTTTCAGGCTCGATGCCCATTTCGCCCATCAGCGCCAGCATTTCAGAGCGCATGTCCTGACAGCTGTCGACGGGCGGGACCGGGAAGTAGCCGCCTTTCGGCCCCGGACGGTGGCCGAGATTGCCGCCTTCGAAATCGGTGGAAGTGTTGTACGGGCCTTCGACGGAGTCGACGGCGTAGCCCATATTGTTCTGCTCGGTGGACCAGCGCACGTCGTCGAAGACGAAGAATTCCGCTTCCGGTCCGAAAAACGCCGTGTCGCCGACGCCGGAGGATTTGAGATAAGCCTCGGCGGCTTTCGCCGTGGTGCGCGGGTCGCGACCATAGGGCTGACCGGTGGACGGCTCGAGAATATCACAGGTGAGCGTCAGGGTCGGCTGCGCGAAGAACGGGTCGATCATCGCCGTGCTCGTGTCCGGCATGAGGATCATGTCCGACTCGTTGATCGCTTTCCAGCCGGCGATGGACGAACCGTCGAACATCGTGCCCTCGGACATGAAGTCCGCGTCGATGAGAGTCTGGTCAAACGTGACGTGTTGCCATTTGCCTTTTGTATCGGTGAAACGAAGGTCGACGAATTTGATTTTTTCGTCCTTGATGCGTTTAAGAACGGCTTCTGCGCTCATGGTAATTAGGCCCCTGTTTTGTTTTTCCGCGACAGCCATTATGCGGCGTAAAAACCCTACGCCGCATGCGTCGTCTTAGCATGCGTTAAGAGTCGCTGCCGGTGCAAGAAATTATTGCGCCGCAACATCTAAATCGAGCCTCAAATCGCAAAATGTTTCTCGCAGGCGAAAAAAAGACATATTATGCTCATAGTTAGCGATTTTATTCCCACCTCTTTATCCCTTCAGCAGGCCCGGCCTGACGGGAGCGATAAATGACTTGTGCGCCCGATGGTTGCGGCGGCCGGAAAGAGGCGCATGCCCTCCGGGTCTGGATTCTGACCGACGGCAAGGTCGGCGATGAAGTCCAGTGCGAGGCGGTGGCCGCGGCCTTAAGCCCTGCCTACGAGAAGCGAGTGGTTGCGCCGCGCAAACTCTGGGCGGTGCTTGCGCCCTGGGGCCCCGTGGACCCGCGTGAGGCGCCGGGCCTGGAAGGGGGCGCGCTTGCCGGGCCGCTTCCCGATGCGGCGATCATCTCCGGGCGGCGCGCCATTCCCCATGCGCGGGCGCTCAGGAAGGCTAGCGCCGGCAAGACGAAGATTGTCATTTTGAAAGACCCGCGATTCGGACGCGGCGTCGCGGACGCGCTCTGGGCGCCGGCGCATGACGGCGTTCGCGGCGGCAACGTCTTTTCGACGCTGACGTCGCCGCACGCGCTGGGCCCCCGCCTTCTTGCGCCCCCGGCGCCGGTCGCCGCCATCGCGGACCTGCCGCAGCCGTTTCTCGGCGTCATTCTCGGCGGGGCCACCGCGGGCGGGGGCGCCGATTACAGCGCTGAGGCCGCGAGGGATCTCGCCGCGCGGGCGACGCACGCCGCCCGCGACTACGCCGCCATTGCAGTCACGCCGTCGCGGCGCACGCCGCCGGCGTTTCTCGAAACGTTCAAGGCCTCGCTTGACCATGCCCGTGTTTTCATCTGGGACGGTTCCGGAGGCAATCCGTATGCAGATATATTGGCCTATGCCGCCGCGCTGATTGTGGCGGGGGATTCGCATAACATGGTCAGTGAGGCGCTCGCCTCGCGCGCAGCGGTTTATGTCTGGAAGCCCGCGGGGCTCGCGGCCAAGATGGACTGGTGCGTTTCGCAGCTTGTCGCACGAGGCGAGGTGCGGATTTTTGATGATGCGGCGCCGGTTTTTGAGCGCGCGCCTCATGACGCCACACCGGAGATCGTAGCCGAAATCAGAAAGCGTCTGGGGCTTTAAAGCTCTTTAAGCGCCTTCATGTGCTTCCTGGAATTCTCGACGTAAACGGCGGCGCTGATAAGGGCCGTCTTATCCTCTCCCTCTTTCATGTCGCGGAATTTCCTGGCGGGCATGCCCGCCCACATCTCCCCGGCGGGAACGACCTTTTTAGGGCTGAGAAACGCCCCGGCGGCGAGCATGCCGCCTGTCTTGACGATTGAGCCGTCGAGCATGGTCGCGCACATGCCGACAAAGCCGCCATCTTCCACTGTCGCGCCGTGCAGCATGCATTTGTGGCCGATGAGCGCGTTCTCGCCGATCAGGGTCGGCGGGCCGCCGATCTCCGGCGAGTCCGTATGAATCACCGTGCCGTCCTGAACATTGGAGCCCTTGCCGATAACGATCCGGTTGGTGTCGCCGCGAATGACGCACCCATACCAGACGGAGGCGTTCTCGCCGATTTCCACATCGCCGCATACGACCGCGCCCGGCGCGATGAATGCAGTTTCGTGGATTTTAGGTTCTTTGCCGCCAATGGCGAAGATAAGCGGTTTCATGGGCTGTCCGGTTGTTGTTGCCGTCTTGTTGTCGCCGGAACCCTGTCACGCTCGCATTCGGGGCGCAATGGAGCGTTTCAGCGCGTTCCTCGTGAGATAGAGGCAAAAAACGGGGCGCAAGATTGGGATTTTGTATAAATCCTGAAAAACCCCGATAAGCGGCGCTTCTCTATTCAGATGTCCCAGAGCCGTCCTGGGGCGGCGCACCCTGAATGGAGATTGACCATGAGAGCCAGATTAAGTGCAGTTGGATTTGCAATTTTCACCGTGATCATCGCTTTCGCGTCCGGCGCGCTCGCCGGCATCAGCGAGGCGCGCGCCATGAAGGACGCCAAGATTTCGCTTGTCGACGCGATTCAGTCAGCCGAATCTCATACCGGCGGCAAGGCTTATGAAGCCAGCATTGATGACGATAGCTTCAGTCTGGATTATGAAGTGTCTGTTCTGAAAGACGACCGGATTTACGATGTTCGCGTCGATGCGTCTTCCGGCGATGTGACCGGCGTGCGCGAAGACCGCGACGACTGAAAAGGCCTGACCGGCGCGCAGCAGCGCAAGGGGTGGCGAGCGCAAGCGAAGAGCATGAGATTATTGCTTGTTGAAGACGATGAGGACGCCGCAGCCTATGTGATCGCAGGGTTTCGCGAAAAAGGCCATGTTGTCGATCGCGCCAGGGACGGTCAGGACGGGCTGATGATGGCCACGAACGCGCAATACGATGCATTCATCATCGACAGGATGCTGCCGCGCCTCGACGGGTTCAAATTGCTTTCCATGCTGCGCGCCGGCGGCGACAGGACCCCGGCGATTTTTCTCACCGCCGTCGGCGGTATTGAAGACAGGGTTCAAGGTCTCGATATCGCCGACGACTATCTAGTAAAACCCTTCGCTTTCGCAGAGCTTCATGCGCGGATCGGCGCCTTGAGACGACGGCCCGCCCCGGAAAGCGCAGAAACGCAATTGCGGGTTGGCGATCTTGAAATCGACCTTCTCGCCCGCACCGTGCGGCGCGCCGGCGAAAAGATTTCACTTCAGCCGACGGAGTTCCGGCTGCTTGAGTATCTCGTTCGCCATAAGGGCGAGCTTGTGACGCGCACCATGCTGCTCGAGAATGTCTGGGATTTCCATTTCGACCCGAAGACCAACATCGTCGAAACGCATATCAGCCGTCTGCGCTCGAAGATGGACCGCGGGTTTGGCGGCGAACTGATCCGCACTGTGCGCGGCGCCGGTTATATCGTCGACAATGATGAATAAGCTCCTGCGAACCGCGCGCTTTCGCTACACTGCAATATCTGCGTTGATTTTCGCCATCGGCGCCGTCCTCGTGTCCGCGCTTTTATATTTCGGCGTCCGCGAAAGCCTGGAACGGCAGATACGCGGACAGGTCGATTCCGAGGCGCGCCAGTTAATGGGCGACTATCGCGACGAAGGGATTAACGAGCTGATCCATGACATCCGCGAACGCCTGGAGCGCGCGTCGGATTCCCGCATGCTCTATGCGGTCGTCAATGCTGAAGGCGAGCAGGTCTTCGACGCTATTGAGTTGACGGTCGCCGACGGGTGGAGCGTTCAGAAGAGGGCAGGCGCGCCAAACCTCATTGTGCTCACCACGTCGCTTGCGGACGGTTATCGCTTCGCCGTTGCCTCAGATATGCGATCGATTGAAGAACTGGCCGTTGCGTTCCGCCAGACCATAGCGTTCGCCGTGTTCGGGATTGGCGCGGTCAGCATCGCCGCCGGGTTTTTTGTCAGCCGGCGCTTTCTCGCACGCATCGAAGGCTTTCGCCGGTCAGCAGAATCGGTCGGCGCCGGATCGCTGGCGACGCGCATGCCGGTTGAGGGCGCCGACGATGATTTCGACGCCTTGGCCCAGATCATCAATCGCATGCTCGACCATATCGAGCAGTTGATGAACGACGTGCGCTATGTGTCCGCCGGGATCGCCCATGATCTGCGTACGCCGCTTGGCGCCCTGAAACGGCGCCTTGAAGCGATGGAGACGATGGAGTCCGCTGACGACATGCGGGAAGCCGCGCGCGAGGCGGCGCAGATGCTTGAGGAAACGCTCGGTACGTTCTCCGCGCTTTTGAAAATCAGCGAGCTTGACGCAGGCAAGACGGCTATTGAACAAAAGCCGGTCGATCTTGGCGGCCTCATTCATGCGCTTGCGGAAGCCTTTGCGCCCGTCGCCGAGGACAGGGGGCAGCGCCTTGACGTGTCCATTGCGGAGGAAGCCTGGGTTAACGGCGACAGAAGGCTGCTGTCGCAATTATTTTCCAATCTCATTGAAAACGCGATCCGCCATAACGGCGCCGGGACTGAAATCCGCCTCTCGCTTGAATCGGAGGGCGGTGACTGCACGGCGATCATCGCCGATACGGGCGCCGGGGTTGCGCCGGAACTGCGCGAGGACTTGCTGAAGCCTTTTGTCCGTCTCGATGAAAGCCGGATGACGCCCGGCAGCGGCCTTGGCCTCAGTCTCGCCGCAAGCATCGCCCGGCGCCATCACGCCGCGCTCATTTTGGAGGACAATGAACCGGGCCTTCGCGTCCGCGTTCATTTCACCGCATCGGGCTGATTGTCCGGGTGCGCCTTTTCGAAGGCCGGGTGTTTGAGGCAGCGCTCGTAAATCTCGTTGATTTTCGTCATGGCCGACATGTCGACGCCGAAGCGAAGCGCGCCATAGACCTGCGGCACGAGAAAACAATCGGCGAGCCCGGGAACGTCGCCCACGCAATAGTCACCCGCCGTGCGCGCCAGCATATTTTCGACCGCCGCCATGGCGCCGCCCGGCCAGCGGTTCATCCAGTCTTTCATGGCCGCCTCGTCGAAACCGCGTTCGTCTTTGAGATATTTCTGGATGCGCAGGTTTCCGAAGGGCTGGGCTTCGCTTGCAAGGCTCGCCGCGATGGCGCGGGCGTTGGCGCGCGCGACAGGCCCGCCGGGCAGGAGCGTCGGCTCGGGGCAGGTCTCTTCGAGATATTCGATGATCGCAGAGGACTGGACGAGGAGGGCGCCGTCCTCGGTTTCCAGCGTCGGCACGAGGCCCAGCGGGTTCCGGGCAAGATAGGCTTCGCTCTTCTGCTCGCCTTTAAGAAGGTTCACCGGCGCGTAGTCATAGGAAATTCTTTTCAGGGCCATCGCGATGCGCACCCGATAGGTCGCGCTGGAGCGCCAATAACCGAATAATTTCATGACTTTGCCTCTCATTTGACCTAGCGGAAAAGCGGTTCTTGCCTCAAATTAGTAACATATGTTACCAATTCGGCCAATTCACCATCTAGCTGGAAGGAATAGCCATGGCGGACCTTTTCGAAAACCCGATCGGCACTGACGGTTTTGAGTTTGTCGAATATACGAGCAGCAATCCGGACGAGCTTGCCGCCCTGTTCGAGCGCCTCGGCTTTACCGCTGTGGGCAAGCACCGTTCGAAGGACGTCATTCATTACCGTCAGGGCGACATCAACTTCCTGTTGAACCGCGAGCAGACCGGCCAGCCGAAAATCTTCTGCGGCGAGCACGGCGCCGGCGCCAACGCCATGGCGTTCCGCGTGAAAGACGCGCAACACGCTTTCGAAGAAGCGGTGAAGCGCGGCGCCAAGCCCATCGAAGCGAAAGCCGGTCCCATGGAATTGAACATTCCGGGCATCGAAGGCATCGGCGGGCTCAATGTCTATCTCGTCGACCGCTATGGCGCGCGCACGATTTACGATGTCGATTTCGAACCCATCGAAGGCGCCGACCCGTCGAAGAACGACGCCGGGCTCACCTATATCGACCACCTGACCCACAACCTCCATCGCGGCAATATGGACAAATGGGCGGCCTATTACGAAGACATCTTCAACTTCCGCGAGATCCGCTATTTCGACATCGAAGGGAAAATGACCGGCCTCGTTTCGAAAGCGATGACCAGCCCCTGCGGCAAGATCCGCATTCCCTTGAACGAAAGCCGGGACGACAAGTCCCAGATCGAGGAATTCCTCAACCGTTATAATGGCGAGGGCATCCAGCATATCGCACTCGGCACGGGAAATATCTACGAGACCGTCGAAGAGCTGAGAAAGCGCGACATCCCGTTCCAGGATACGCCCGACACCTATTACGAGGCGGTGGATGAGCGCGTCGGCGATCACGGCGAAGGCCTCGAGCGGCTGAAGAAGAACCGCATCCTCATCGACGGCGCCCCGACGCAAGGGCAGGGCCTTCTCCTTCAGATCTTCACCCAGGACGCCATCGGCCCGATCTTCTACGAGATCATCCAGCGCAAGGGGAATGAAGGCTTCGGGGAAGGCAACTTCAAGGCGCTGTTCGAATCGATCGAGGAAGATCAGATTCGCCGCGGCGTCCTGAAAGAATCTGCTTAAAGTCGGCCTATGACCGTCGCCTGCGTTTCCCGCAAAGCCAAGCCCGGCGCCAAGCGCAAATTGGTGCTCGACCAGTTTGCGCCCTATCGCATCGTTGCGTTGGGGCATGCGGTTTCGGGCCGGCTGGCGCGCGCCTATCGCGACGAGAACATCACCATCCCCGAATGGCGGGTGCTGGCTGTGATCGGCGAGGCCTCTGCGGTCGCCGCCCGCGACGTCGTCAAGCGCACGCCCATGGACAAGATGACGGTTTCGCGCGCGGTGGCGAGCCTTGAGCAGAAAGGCTTCGTCAAGCGCGCGCCGCACAAGGACGACCGGCGGGTCTCCATGCTCTCTCTATCGCAGGAGGGACGCGACGTCTTTGACCGCATCGCCGCGCTGGCGCTCGACTTTGAGGACGACCTGATGTCGACCCTCGAGCCGGAAGAGGCGGCGGCGTTCCGCCTGGCGCTCGAGAAGCTTGAAGAGCGGGCCAAGGCCGAAGACGCCTGACAAGGTCCCTCGGCCGTTCATCCCCGCGCATGCGGGGATCCATTACTATTCTCCTGTGTAAATTCCAGCGGCTGTAGGCTTTGAGCTCTTGCCGGCTTCGGTCCATAATAATGGTGCGCAAAAGCGCAGCATGTATTTCTGGATCCCCGCATGCGCGGGGATGAGCGGGGGTAGGGTTTGCCTCGACAAAGCGAACGTTTTGGATTGCGCGCGATGGCCGCGATTGTCGCCGCGCTCGCACTCTGCGCCTGCGTTTCCTTTCCCGGCGCGCCCCCGGCGCAAGTCGCGCCGCGTTTCGAGGAAGACGGTCTTCATTCCATCGACGGCGCCGTGCTGGGCGTTCAAAAGTGGGAAGCGGAAAATCCGCGCGCCGTCATCGTCGCGCTCCACGGCATGAACGACTATTCGCAGATGTATGACGAGCCGGCCGCCTACTGGGCGGAGAAAGGCGTCACGGTCTACGCCGTTGATCAGCGCGGTTTCGGCCGCTCGCCCGGTTTCGGTCAGTGGCCCGGGGAAGAGACGATGACCGCCGATCTGCGCGCGGCGGTCGCAGCGGCGAAAGCCAAGCACCCCGGTCTTCCCGTTTTCGCGCTCGGCCATTCCATGGGCGCGGGCGTCATCCTGGCGGCGGCGGCCGAGAAGCCTATTGGCGCCGACGGTCTGATCCTCGCCGCGCCCGGCGTCTGGGGCGGGGCGGCGCTGCCCATTCCTTATCGTCTCTCGGCCAATATCGCGGCGACATTTGCGCCCGGCAAAACGCTCACCGGCGAGCGCGCCCAGCGTCAGGCGACGGACAATATCGAGGCGTTGCGCGAAATGGCGCGCGACCCGCTCGTCATCAAGGAAACACGGCTCGATGCGGTGGCGGGCGTGACGCGCGTCATGGGCTCGGCCTATGGCGGCGCGAAAGACGTGCGCGGCGACATTCTCTTTCTCATGGGCGAGAAAGACGAGATTATTCCCCTGAAGGCCATGGAGAAAACCGCCATGCGGCTTTCCGGCGACGTCACCTTCCGCCGCTACCCTGAAGGCTGGCACATGCTGTTTCGCGATTTGCAGGCGAACAAGGTTTGGGCTGACGTGGCGGAGTGGATTGCGCAACGGAGCGCAACTTCCGACGGCTGATCGCGATCATCGCAATTCTGTCGTCATTTCCATCTAGCGTGCAATCCATGCGCGCGGAAATGCAACACGCCAATCGACAGCTTGCACACAGCGTCAATGTTCCGCGCTGGTCCGTCGTCGTTCCCTATTACAATGAGCGCGCTTTTCTGCCCGCGATGCTGGCCTCGATGGTCGCGCAAAATGTGCGCCCGTTCCGGCTGATCCTCGTTGACAATGCGTCAACGGACGGCTCCGGCGAGCTTGCGCGCGCGGCGCTCGCCGATGCGCACGGGATCGAGATCGTGCATCTTGTAGAGACAACGCCCGGCCAGGCGGCGGCGCTGGAGCGCGGCATCGCCGAAGCCGATACGGAATTCATCGCCATTTGCGATGCCGACACCATCTATCCGCCGGACTATCTCGCCCGCGCGGGCGCGCGTTACGATGCTGTGGGACCGGAGACCGTCGCGGTGCTGGCGACAGCGCTTTACGATGCGCCGGGGAGCAAGAGCAGCACGCTTGCGCGTATGAAGATGCGAATCGTCCCGCAGCTGTTGCGCAAACAGTGCCATGCGGGCGGCTACGCCCACACTTTCCGCACTCAGGCGCTGAAACGCGCCGGCGGCTATTCGCGCAGGCTCTGGCCGCATCTGCGCAAGGACCATGAGCTCATGCACCGGGTCTGGAAGGAGGGCCGGGTCGTGCACGATCCGCGTCTGTGGTGCCGCGCCAGTGACCGGCGCTCGAGCGCCCTCGAAAAGCGCTGGACCTTGTTTGAACGCATTCTCTATCACGCGACGCCGTTCGGTATGAAAGACTGGTTCTTCTATGACTTCTTAGGTCCACGCATGGCGGCGCGCGCCCATGACGAATTGCGCCTGCGCGAGCGCCCTTGGGAAGAGGCGGCAAAAGAACAAAAGATCAGCGCCTGATTTACCCGGCTTTCGCCTGCGGGTTCTCCGCCGGCTCGAAAACCGTGTCGGCGCTTTTCCCGGCCCGCTTTTCAAGCGCCTGCGGATAAATCCGGAAGACGAGATCCTCGAAGGTCTTGCGCCAGGAAAAATTTTCCAGCGCATGGGCTCTTGCGCGCGCGCCCATTTCCGAAAGGCGGTCCATCCAGACCGCCGCGATATTCGCCGCCATGGCGTCCGCGTCGCCGCACGGGCCGAGCCGCCCAAGGGAGGCGGGCACCCGGTCGATCATCGCGCCGGCCCTGACGCCCACAACAGGCAGGCCCGCCGCCTGCGCCTCGATTACAGAAATGCCGAAGGTCTCGTTTTCCATGGCCGAGACATAGATGTCGGAGGAAGCGAGATAGGTCGCGAGCGTTTCCCGGTCGTCGACAAAGCCTTTGAAATGAACATTCAGCCCCGCGCATTCCTTCGCCAGCGCATCGCGTTCCTTGCCGTCGCCGAGCATGACGAGGCCTGCGCCCCAGGAGGCGGGAAGCTTGCGGAAGGCGTCGACGACGACGCGCGCTTTCTTTTCCTTGTCGATGCGGCCCGCATAAATCAGGAGCGGCTGGTTGTCGCTGACGCCGAGTTCCTTGCGCAAGTCGAGGCTGCGCTGCGCCTTGTTGAAAAGCGCCGTATCGGCGCCGAGCGTCAGGATCTGCGCATGCGGCAGGCCGAGCTCGGCGAAATGTTCCGCGGCGATCTGGGTCAGCGTGTAGAAAGCGTCAAAACGCCGGTAAAGATTGGCGGCGTAGCGATAGGAGAACCGGCGCATCTGGCGCGCCGCGAACGCGCCCGCCCGGGGGCGCAGATAGCGCTCTACATAAACCGTCGGAAAGTCGGTGTGATAGCCGGCGACGACGGCGGTTTCAGGATGGCGCGCCCGGTGACTCAGCGCCGTCCATGGCAGGTTGTAGGCGTCCTGGCATTCGATCAGGTCTGGTTTGGCGAGGGCGAGCGCGTCGAGAACCGCGTTGGATCGCAACAGCAGCCGGTAATTGGGGCTGCCCGGCACCTGCGGCGATTTGATTTCGATAATGGAGACGCGTTTGTCCTGCGTAATGCGGTCTTCCGGTCCCGGCACGATAAGCACATGGTTTGCATCGGTATGGTCGAGAAGGAAGCTGCGTTTTTCGTTGAGGAAGGTTTTCACGCCGCCGCCGCGAACGGCGTATGACTGCGTCACATCGCAGAGTGTGAGCGCTGAAGAACGCATGCGCACGTGTGTGACCCCGCCTTGCGACCCTGATACATTCCGTGGCCGACCGCACGCGCCATCCTGCGCTCCTTCGTCAGCTGATTGCTTATTGGATGGATGGGGACTTCGTCTTCAAGGTAATTTTTTATGACATTCGCGCACATCTTGCGTGTTGCAAAAACTAATTTGTACACGGCCCAAAACGGGAAATTTTGAGAATGTGCAGAAGAAGCAGCCGCTTCCGTGGTTCGAATAAATTTTATGTAAGACAGCTTCGTGACAAAGGCGCAAAAGGTGCGGCGTCTGAAACGCGGCTTCTTTTCACGCGATTGTCACATGCATGTTTCATAGACTGGATGAGTGAGAGCAAGTGATTCCTGGTGGGGTCACCATTCATGACAGCGGGGAGACGCGCATGAAGGGCATTGTGAAACTGTTCCGCATCGCCGGCGATGCGGCCGGCCTTCTCATCCTGCTTGGGGGCTTGATGATGGCGACCAACAATGCCCGGTTGCGGCGCGCTTCGGCGCCGGTCCGCGGCGAGGACGCCTCGAGAAAATCCGTTCGCGCGCTGAATGCGCGCCGCGCGGGCGCCGCGGTTTAAAAGCCCGCCGGACGAGCGCGGGCAACTAGCGCGGAATGTGGCAGGCGCCGCCGCCCTTTTTCTCGAAATATTGCTGGTGATAGTCTTCCGCCTTCCACCACGGGCCTAGCGGCTCGATCTCGGTGGCGATGGGGCGCGGGAGACGGCCCGAGGCGTCTTCGGCCGCTTTTGAGGCTTCTGCTTTCTCGCGCTGGGCGTCAGTGAGCGTGAAGATCGCCGTGCGATATTGATCGCCGATATCCGGGCCCTGACGGTTCACCTGGGTCGGGTCGTGGCTCGCCCAGAAAATCTCCAGGAGCTTTTCATAGCTGACAACAGCGGGGTCGAACTCGACCTTCACCGCCTCGGCGTGGCCGGTGCCTTTGCCGCAGACCTCGCGATAGGTGGGGTTTTCCGTCTGGCCGCCCGTATAGCCGACTTCCGTCGCGACGACGCCTTCAGTATCGCGGAACACCTGCTCGACGCCCCAGAAGCAGCCGGCGGCGAAAACAGCGGTCTCGGTCATGGCTCTGATCTCCGTCTCTTACGGGGTCTGATAAAGGGCGGAAACGGCCCGACGGCAAGGGGGCTTCACGCCTTTGTGGCTTCTTTGATCCAGTTCAGAAAGCCGGCGCTGGAGCCGGTCTCGGACACCGGCAGGGCGGCGACGCAAGGTTCGTCATAGGGGTGAAGGGCGATAATCCGGTCCCGGGCGGCGTTTGCGGCGGCGCGCGTCGTTTTGACGATCATCGGGATTTCGAGGCCGAACTCGACCTGGCCTTCCCACTCATAGACCGAGCGCATTTCGCCGTGAATATTGACGCAGGCGGCGAGCTTTTCCTCGACCAGGGCCCGTGCGATCCGCGCTGCGGTCTCCGTAGACGGGGCCGTGACATAAAGAAAGACGATTTCAGACAGTTCCGGTCCAGACATTGCGCGCCTCCCGCACCCGGCCTAAACGAAAGCGGAAACCATTGGCAGGCCAAAGGGATGCGCGCGGAGTCTCGCGCGCTTTAGAACCATGCGCAAGCTCGATCCGACCCGCGCGCTCGTCCTCTTTTCCGGGGGGCAGGATTCCTCGATTTCGCTCGCCTGGGCGCTGTCGCGCTACGCCCATGTGGAGACCATCGGCTTTCACTACGGCCAGCGTCATGCAGCCGAGCTCGGCGCGCGCCTGACGGTAAGGAAAGAAATCGCGAAGGCGTTCCCGAACTGGGCGGGGAAACTCGGCGATGACGCTATCGTCAGCGCGGTCGGCCTTAAAGATCTCGGTGAAAGCGCCATGACCCACGAAACGGCGATCGTCATGGGCGAGGACGGGCTGCCGACGACCTTCGTGCCGGGCCGCAACCTTGTCTTTCTCTCGCTCGCCGGCGGGCTCGCCTATCGCCGCAATCTGGGCGCGCTTGTCGCCGGCATGTGCGAGACCGATTATTCCGGCTATCCCGATTGCCGCGAACCGGCCCTCGACGCACAACTCGAAGCCTTGCGTCTCGGCATGGATTCCGATTTCGCGCTTGAAACGCCGCTGATGCATATCGACAAGGCGGATAGCTGGCGGCTGGCGGAAAAGCTCGGCGGCGAAAAACTCGTGGCGCTTATCAATGAGCACAGCCACACCTGTTATCGCGGCGAACGCGGCGCGCGCCATGACTGGGGCTATGGCTGCGGCGAATGTCCGGCCTGCGACTTGCGCGCGAAAGGCTGGACTGCATACCGCGCCGGGGGCGCGTCGGCGTAAATCTGAGCGATCAATGCCTTGAGCAATAATCTTAAAAAAGTCGCCGGACCGCTTTACGCTTTCTATTATGGCGGACAGTTCATCCTGCTCGGCCTGCAATTGCCGTTCTTCGCGGGCTGGCTGGCGCTCAACGGATTCAACGCCTCGGAAATCGGCCTCATCACCGGCGCGGCGCTGATCGCGCGATTGATGTTCGGGCCGCTGGTCGCCTTCTGGGCCGATCACCAGACCGACGAACGCCGGGCGCTGCGCGTCGTCACGTTTCTTTTCGCGCTCGGGGCGAGCGGGCTGTTGATCGCGCCGACGAAAATTCTGATCGGGGCGTCGGCGGCGCTGATGATCTGGACCTTCGGACTTCTGGTGCCCCTGACCGACACGGCGGTTCTTCGCGCTGACCGCAATGGCTGGCTCCATTACGGCCAGACGCGCGCGGCGGGCTCCTTCTTCTTTCTGTCGACGAACATCATCGGCGGCGCGGTCCTGACCGCGACGGGCGTTGCGGCGGCGGCGCCGGCCATGGCGGCGGCGGCGAGTTTCGCCTTCCTGATGACCTTTTTCTTACCGGCGGGCGCGGGCGGGCGCGGCGGCGCCAAGCCGGTTTCCTGGCGCGAGGCGCCGAAACTGCTCGCAAGCCCTGTTTTTCTTATCGTGCTTTTCTCCGCCGGTCTCACCCAGGGGGGACACGCGGTCTATTACGCCTTTTCTTTCTTGCGCTGGGAACAGCTCGGTTATTCGACCCTCGTCATCGGCTGCCTCTGGGCGACCGGCGTCATCGCGGAAATCTTTCTGCTGACGCGCGCGCGCGGTCTTGCGCGGCGGCTGGGCCCGGCGAAGCTGCTGGCGCTCGGCGGCGCGGCGGCGGCCCTGCGCTGGACGGTGGTCGCGCTGGAGCCGCCCTTGCCGCTGCTCTTTGTGGTGCAGACGCTCCATGCGGGGACATTCGCCTGCGCCTATCTCGGCGCCATCGAGTTTCTCGACCGCGCCGCGCCCCTGCGCCTCGTCAATACCGGCATGACCTTGATGTCGACGACCGGCGTCGGCGCCGTCACGGGACTTGCGACCGTCGCCGGCGGGTTCATCTGGAACGGCTTTGGGCCGGGGCCCGCCTATCTCATGATGGCGGGCATGGGCGCGTGCGCCTTCATCGCGGCCCTGACCCTGAGGCGCGTGTGGGACGGCGGCCGGCTTTTCGAGTAAGATGCGCGGCATGCGCCGCTGGGCGGCGGGAAGGGGAGAGACCCATGCGCGTTTTATTTGTAATGATCGCCGCGGCTTTCATGCTGACCGCGGGAGCCGGCGCCGAAGAGGCGAAGGTTGAAATCAAGTCGCTCGTCGAGGGCGGGGCCTCGCCGCAAGCGTCGGTTAGCGATCTTTCCTGGATGATTGGGCACTGGAAGGGCGAGGGGCTCGGCGGGCATTCGGAAGAAGTGATTTCAGCGCCCGCGGACGGCCAGATGATGGGCATGTTCCGCCAGACCACGGCGGAGGGCGCCCTGATGTTTTACGAGTTTTATCTCTTCGTCGAAGAGGAAGGCTCGCTTGTTCTGAAGATCAAGCATTTCAATCCCGATCTCACCGGCTGGGAAGACAAGGGCGATTACGCTGCGTTCCCGCTGGTCGCGCTCGGCGAGAATGCCGTCTATTTCGACGGGCTGACTTTCGCGCTTGAAGGCGATGATGTGCTGCACGCGGCTGTGTCGATCGGCGAAGAGGGCGGAACGAACCGCGCGGATTTCCGCTATGAGCGCCAGACACCTTAGTCTTTATACGCTCGCTGTATGCGCGCCGTCCCAGCCTTTGGGGACGCCTTCTTCGGAATATTTCTGAACGCGCTCTTCATAGATGTCGAAGAGCGCGATCTTGGCGCCCGGAGAGCTTTTTGATTTTTCGAGCAGCTCTTTCGCTTTGGTCATTTCCCCGGCGCGATAGGCTTTCAGGAATTCGCGGTGGGCGTCGTCGAGGGCGCGGAACGCCTTTGACGACTTGATGAACGGATTGCCGATCAGCGCATAGAGGGAGACCGGGCGTTTCTCGTCACGAAGGCGCAGCTTGTCCAGTTCGAGAAACGCGAAATGGTGGTGCGTTTCCTTGTAGACCTGCTCGTCGCAGATCATCGCGGGGCCGTAAAATTCCGACTGGCTTCTGAGGAAAGCCGCGCGGTCGACGGCGGGGCCCACGGCGGAATAGCGGTTGTTGCGGCCATGGCCCATGGGGCCGACGAAACAGGTTCCCGTGGCGACGCCGATGGCGAGATGGATTTGGAGGCCGCGCGTGCGGCTCGACGCGTCGAGATCGGCGTTGACCTTGTCCATGCTTTCGATGAGACGCAGCGCCGCCGCGCAGCCGGCCTGAACGTGATCGGCGGTCTCGAGCGGCGCGTTGAAATACGCGAACAGGCGCCCGCCGTCTGCCTGGTCCGCTGCGCCGCCGGCCTCGATGATGGTCTGGCGCAGATCGAGCGAAGCGGCGGCGAGCAGCTTGGTGATGTCGTCGGGCAGGTTCTCCATGGTGCGCAAGTCTTCGTCGGCGAAACGCAATTCGCAGGCAAGGACCGTGATCTCCCGGCGCACGCCCTGAAGAATGTCGGCGCCGGAATCCTCGCGCAGTCTTTTCATCGCCGCTTCCGGCAGCGTGTCATGGAACGAGCCGCGCAAGTTATCGTCGCGCAACACGCCGCCGATCGACTTGCCGCCGGCGATGGAAAGCGCGCCGAGGAACAGTGCGAAGGCCGGCGGGATCGGGTTCAGCATGACGTCGCCGAAGGCGAAGACGCCGTAAGCGCCGATGACGAGAATGAGCGAAACGATGGCCGCGAACCCGACCGCGCGCCAGAAATCGAGCCGCCGGGCGATCATGATCGCCGCCGCGCCGAGCAGCATCACGGCGAGCGCTTCCATATAGCCGGCCCAGCCGGGACGCACCGGCGCTTCTCCGGAAACGATCTGCGCCGCGGCGAGCGCATGCACGGCGGCGGGGGCGAGATCGCCGCGCGCCGTGCGCACCGAGGGCCCGAGTTCGGTATCGAGACCAATGAGAACGACCGTGTCTTCAAGCTGGGCGTTGGAGCCGGCGATCACCGGCGCGCCGTTGAGGCCGCCAAGAAGACGCGAGGCGGAAGTCGACGGGACGGCGATGTTTTTCGGCAGGTAAAGCCGCATGGCCGAGCTTGCCGAAACGGGCAGGGCATGGCCGTTGACCCGGAGGCTTTCGAGGGTGCGCCCTTGCGCGTTCGCGGCGTCGCCGGCGCGGATGGTCACCGCGTCGCCTCCGGCGGCGAGGCGTGCGGCTTCGAGCGCGATGGAGGGCGCCGGTTTGCCTTCCAGCGACCACAAGAGCGGCGAGCGCCTCAAGACGCCGTCGCTGTCCGGCGCGAGCGCCGAGATTGCGGGCTGGGCCGCATTGGCGAGCGAGGGATTGAGGCCGTAGAAATAGCGCGTCGCCGGCAGCGCCATGTAGTCGGCGTTGTCCTGGCTGACATCGAGCCAGCGCACCCCTTGCATGTCGGTGCGTTCGAAGGAGGCCGTCCGGTAGGGATTGAACGGCGCGGAGGCGGAGACCCCAACCGCGCCGGCGGTGGCGGTGAAGGCCTCGGCGAGCCTTTCGTCGGTGCGGGGAAGGAGGGCGAGCTGGCGGGCGAGAGTTTCGTCCCTTGCGCCTGAAAGCCAGAATTCGCCGATGGTCTCCGGCGAGAGGGGGTCGGGCGCGTCGACCGCTTCGGTGAGGATGACGCCGGCGGCGCCAGCGTCCCCCGCCGCCTCGACCAGGTCGGCGATCACCGTGCGCGGCCAGGGCCAGGGGCCGACCGCCTCGACGCTTTCGCGGTCGATGAGCACCAGGTGGAAGTTATCCACAGAGGCGCCCTCTGCCGGGTCAAGCCGTTGAAAATAGTCGAAAAGCCGCTCGCGCCAATGGGCCTCGGGCGACTGCGCGCCGGTCAGCGTGCCGATCGCCATCACCGCCAGCATGCCGGTCACGACCAGCAGCGGGAGCCCGGTCAGCCACTGAAAAGGCTTGGAAAACATACGCTTGGCCAAGAACGACCCCTCTTACCGGCGCGGGCGCCGGGCGACAGCATCAAGATCCCATGAGCCTAATGCCGGTCCGACTTGCAAGCCCTTCTTCAGGATGAATTTATTATCCTGTTTTAAACCATGACGTTGCAAGGGCCGGGCCGCGCGCCGGGCTCTGTTAAGGAAGCATTAACCATGACGGATTCGGCGGCGAGTTTCGACATCGATGTGAGGCAGGGGGTGCTGAAACTGGCGCCCCGGGGCGACTGGCGCGCGCGGTTCCTCGGCGGTCTCGACGATCCCTTGCGCGATTTCGCCGATGATTCGGTGGGCCGGGATCTCGTGATCGACATGGCCGCCGTGGAGCGGCTGGATACGGTCGGCGCGATGATGCTCCAGCGCACGATGCATAGCTGCACAAGCCGCACCTCGACGTCAGAATTCCTCAATGCGAGCGAAGCCCAGGCCGCGCTCCTCAAACAGGTCGAAAGCCATCTCGACCCCTGCCATGTGGAGCCGCTCCACGGCAATATCGTCGTGGTGCTGATCGACCGCCTCGGGCGCGGCGTCGCCGACGCCTATTTCGCCTCGCTTGAGGTGATGAGCTTTATCGGCCTCACCTTGTCGACGGCGTGGCGGGTGCTGTTCAATCCGAAAAAGATGCGCTGGACCTCCACCGTCTATCACATGGAAGAGGCGGGCCTGAACGCGATGCCCATTGTCGGGCTCATGTCGTTCCTCATCGGCGCGGTGGTCGCCTTCATGGGCGCCAAGATTCTCAGAATGTTCAACGCCGACATCTTCACCGTCGAGCTTGTGGGGATTTCCGTCTTGCGCGAATTCGGCGTGCTCCTGAGCGCCATTCTAATTGCGGGCCGGTCTGGCAGCGCGTTCACGGCGCAGATCGGCTCCATGAAAATCCGTGAGGAGATCGACGCCATGCGCGTTCTCGGGCTCGATCCCATGGAAGTGCTCGTCCTGCCGCGCGTCATTGCGCTTGTCATCATGCTGCCGATCCTGGCGCTTGTCGCCTCGGTGCTCGGCGTCATCGGCGGCGGCCTCGTTGCGGCGATGGCGATGGATATTTCGCCGGCGTTGTTCGTGTCGCGCTTTCAGGAGACCATCGTCATCAATCATTTCTGGGCGGGGCTTATCAAGGCGCCGTTTTTCGCCTTCGTGATTGCGATCATCGGCTGTTTCCAGGGCATGGAAGTCGAGGGCAGCGCCGAGTCGCTCGGTCAGCGCACGACGCTTTCCGTCGTTCAGGCGCTGTTTCTCGTCATTCTGATCGATGCGTTCTTCGCCATGTTTTATCTGGAGATCGACTTTTGACGGATGCAGGCGGAGACGGAAAGCATGTCATCGAAGTCGAAGGGCTGAAAACCCAGTTCGGCGATTTCGTGGTGCATGAAGATCTCGACCTCAATGTCGAGCGCGGCGAAATTCTCGGCGTGGTCGGCGGATCGGGCACCGGCAAGTCGGTGTTGATGCGCGCCATCATCGGTCTCAAGCGGCCAAGCGCGGGCGCAGTGCGCATCTTCGGCGAAGATTATTATCAGGCGAGCGACAAGGACCGCGAGGCCATCGAAGAGCGCTGGGGCGTTCTGTTTCAGGGCGGCGCTCTGTTTTCATCGCTCACCGTCGCCCAGAACGTCATGGCGCCGCTGAAAGAGCACCTTAACCTCCCTGAAGAATTGGTTAGGGACATTGCGGCGCTGAAGATCTCCATGTCGGGCCTGCCGGAAGAGGCCGGCGCGAAATACCCGTCGGAGCTGTCCGGCGGTATGAAGAAGCGCGCAGGGCTGGCGCGGGCGCTCGCGCTCGATCCGGAAATCGTTTTTCTCGACGAGCCGACCGCCGGTCTCGACCCCATCGGCGCGGCGAAATTCGACGAGCTCATCGTTAATCTCAAGGAATCCTTAGGGTTAACCGTGTTTATGGTGACCCATGATCTTGATACGCTGCATGCGACTTGTGACCGGGTGGCGGTGCTCGCCGAAAAACGGGTCATGGCCTGCGGACCCCTCGAGGAAGTCCGCAAGACCGACCACCCGTGGATACAGGAATATTTTTCAGGGCCCCGGGGCAGGGCCGCGCTCGCCCATAAAGCGAGCGAGGGGATGAGTTAAGAGACAATGGAAACGCGCGCGCATTACGTCGTGATCGGATCGGTCGTTCTGACCGCGATTGCGCTTGCGTTCTTCATCATCATCCAGATGGCGCAGACCCAGCGCGAGTTCGACGAATATGACGTGATCTTTACAGAACGCGTCTCGGGCCTTTCGGTCGGCGCCGCCGTGCGGTTCAACGGCATCCAGAAAGGCGAAGTGGAAACGCTGACGATCGATCCGGACAACCCGTCCATCGTCATTGCGCGCGTGCGAGTCGACAAGGACACGCCGGTCAAGACCGACACGAAAGCCGAACTCGAATTTGTGGGCTTTACCGGCCTCGCCATCATCCAGTTTGTCGGCGGCAGCAAGGATGCGCCGCTGCTGAAGGACGTCAGCGACCGGCGCGTGCCGCAGATCTCGGCGGACATGTCGGGCTTCGGCGCCTTCCTCGAAGGCTCGGGCGACGTGCTTGCCCAGGCGAACCGGCTGCTCTCTGACGACAACATCAACAATATCTCGGGCATTATCGAGAATGTGGAGACGGTGACCGCGGCTTTCGCCGACAATGACGAGGAAATCGTCCAGATCATCAGCAATTTGAACGCCGTCACCACCGATCTCGCCAATGTCACGTCGAAACTCGACTCGGCGGCGACGAGCCTCGAAGAGTTCATGGAAAACGACGCGCAGATGGCCGCCGAAGACATCAAGGCGCTCCTGTCGGAGTCGCGCTCGCTCGTTGAAGAGCTGCGCGGCATCACCAGCGAGAACCGCGCCTCGATCCGGGTGTTCGCCGATCAGGGGCTGGGTCAGGTGGCGCCGGCGCTCGCCGAGGCGCGCCGCCTCATGCGCACGCTTGACGCCGTGTTGCGGGAAATCGACCGCGACCCGAACGCTTATTTCTTCGGCGAACGCGCGCCTGAATATTCGGGGAATGAGCAATGACGAACATGGTCCTCAAAAGCTTTGCCGCCGCGCTGGCGTTTCTTGCCGCAGGCTGCGTGTCGGTGCTGCCCGAAGCGGCGCCGCCAAAGCCGCGCTTTCATATCGCCCCGGCCGAAGTCGACGCCCTGTCCGGGCCGCGGCTCTCCTTTTCTCTCGTCGTCGACGAGCCGCGCGCCACGCGCGTCTATGACAGCGTGCGCATCGCCGTCGCCTCGGCGCCGGGCCGCATCGAATATCTCGGCGGCGCCGAATGGGCCGACCGCGCGCCGCGCCTCTTCCAGACAGCCATCGTCCAGACCTTTGAAGACGCCGGACGCATCATCGGCGTCGGCGACCGCACCGCGATCCCTGTCGCCGATCTTGTTCTGCAAACGGACATTCGCCGTATGGAGGTGAGTGTCGGCGGAGGCCAGCCGGCAGCGGACGTCTCCGTTTACGCGCGCCTCTCGGACGGCAAGGGAACTGTCTACGCAGCACGCAAATTCGACGCGCGCGTCGCGGCGAGCTCTACGGAGCCCGACGACGCCTACCGGGCGTTCGACGCCGCTTTCGACGAGGTCATCGCGGCGCTAGTAGGCTGGGTCTATGATGAGGGCGAGGCGCTGAAAGGCGAAACGGCCTCATCCGTCAACGGCTAGGTCTTTTCTTCCAGTTGGACACCGCCCTCTGGCGGTTCTAGTCTGCATCCGGTCATTCGAGGAGCAGACATTATGAAATATAAGTGTTCCTTCGTTGCGGTGTCTTTCTTGTTCGCGCTTTCGGGCTGCGCGCAGCCGGCGTCATCCCCTGATGAGGGATCAGAGGCCGCGGCGCCGTCTGAAGAGGAGGCCGCCATGCCTGACAAAGGCGATTGTCCGGTCATCGCATCACGCGACTGGACGGCTTGGGTGAACGCCATGCCGGGCCCCGGCGCAGAGGCGACATTGATTGTCGAAGGGGCCGTCGACATGCCGACCCCGGGCTATGTGTTTTCCTGGGAGGCGGGCATGGCCGACCGCAGCGCCATTCCGACCCAGCGCCTTCACCTGACGGCGACGCCGCCGGACGGCATGGTGGCGCAAGTCATCACGACCGAGACTGTGCGTTACGACGGTCCGGCCATTGCGAAAAACTATAGCGGCGTGATGGTGATGTGCGGCGGCGAGCTGCTGGCCGAAATCACCGAAATCATGACGGCGGAATGAGCCTCAATAGAGGGACTGGCCAAAGCGCTTGTTGGGCCTTTCGTTTGTGGATAGCATTCAAGAAACAACATCAATAGGGGCATGCAATGAAAGCATTTTGGGTGATGTCGGTTGTTTCAGTCTTCGCCGCAGCGGGATGCGCGACATCGGATGCGACTGCGCCGAGCGCCGTCGCTGAGACGGAGGCCGTTGAAACGACAGCTCCAGACGCTGAGACCACGGCGCCTGAGGAAAAGCAGCAGGTCGCCAAGTCTGATGAAGACAAGATGATATGCCGCAGACAAGAGGTCACCGGCACGAGATCTCTCAA
>JAUIMC010000023.1 GCA_030433215.1 Alphaproteobacteria bacterium | reverse complement strand
ATCTCCGGCGACGGCATGGTCTCTCGTCTGTGGTTCAAGGATGACGGCTCGGTTGATTTCGACATCCGCTATGTGGACACGGCGCGCCATCAGGCAGAGGTCAAGGCCGGCAAGGCCCTGTTCGGCCGCTATAGGAACCCGTTCACCGACGACCCGTCGGTCGCGGGCGTCGACCGCACCGTCTCCAACACAACGCCAATCTGGCACGCCGGCAAGCTGCTCATGGCCAAGGAGGACGGCCGCGCCTACCGGGTCGATCCCATCACGCTCGACACTATCGGCTCCTACGATTTCGAAGGCGTCCTGAAATCCGAAACCATGACCGCCCATGCGCGCATCGATCCCGATACGGGCGAGATGTTCTTCTTCGGCTATGAGGCGGACGGGCTCGCCTCAACCAAGGTCGCCTATTGCATCGCCGACAAGGACGGCAAGCTCGTCAAGGAACAATGGTTCGACGCGCCCTATTGCGGGCTGATGCACGACTTTGTCATCACCGAGAACTACGCGGTCTTTCCGGTTTTTCCGACAATCTGCGATCTTGACCGCCTGAAACAAGGCGGCGTGCACTGGGTCCATGAACAGGACCGCGAAAGCTGGGTCGGCGTGATGCCCCGCTATGGCGACGTCAAGGACATGCACTGGATCAAGGGGCCGGCAGGCGTATCGGCGTTCCATTTCATGAATTGCTTCGAGGATGAAGCGGGCCGCATCCATCTCGACCAGCACATCACCGAAACCAACGCATTCGGATTCATCCGACAGGCCTCCGGCATCGACATCCCGCAATCGGAAATCAAGGGCGCGTTCGTGCGCTGGTCTTTCGATCCCAAAGACGACGAGATCGAGGAAACCAAGCTCGGCCCCTCAGGCGATCTCTGCCGCCTCCGCGACGCCGATCAGGGACGGCCTTACACGCAAGGCTGGTATCTCAGCATCGATCCGGAGATGAAAGGCCCGCCCGTCATCGGCGGCCCGGTGGGCGTCATGTTCAACATGCTGGTCAGCATCAATCCGGAAACCCGCGACATGAATACGCTGGCCCTGCCGCCGGCGCATTCCCTCAGCGAGCCGGTTCATGTGGTCTCGTCAGAAGAGGGACATCCCGGCTGGCTTGTCATGATCGTTGACCGCCAGACCGGCGAGAACGACTTCGAGCACGAGGCCTGGATCCTGAACGCCGGCGCGATCAATGACGGGCCGGTCACCCGGGTCGCCATCCCGCACCGCCTGCGCCCCCAGGTTCACGGCTGGTGGGTCTCGCAGGACAAGCTGGACGCGGCGGCCTCCTAAGTCAGGTCATCGAGATTGATCTTGTTCCCGGCGGCGGCTGCGCGATTGGCTTCCCGGCGCAGTCTCTCGATTTCAAGACGGCCTTCCGGCGCCGGCTCATCCGGCAAGGCTGCGATGGCGTCTTCATAGACTTCCTTGAAGTCCGGCCCATGCTCGGGATGGGTGAGAATGAGCCCGCGATTTTCCGTCATGCCTTTCAGCACCTTGTCGCCGACTTCGCGCGGGTCCATGCCGAGCTCGAAAGCGCCGCCGAATTTTTCAAGCTCCGCCTTGTCGACGTCGCCGAGACCGCTCTCCTTGAACTCGTCGGGACGGCGCAGCGCCGAGTCCCAGGCGTTCGTGTTGGTGAGCCCGGGGCACACCAGCGACACGCCGATATGATAGGGCGCGAGATTATAGCGCAGGCATTCGGTCAGGCCCCGCACGGCGAATTTGCTGGCGGTGTAGATCCCGGCCTGGGGCCCTGAAATAAACGCCGCCATGCTCGCCACATTGACGATATGGCCGCCTTCGTCATGGGATTTGATCTTGGGGATGAAATTCACGAGCCCGTTGACGTTGCCGCCGAAATTGACGCCCATGATCCAGTCGTAATCGTCATAGGTCGCTTCATCAGTCGGCCCGAAAACGCTGACGCCCGCATTGTTGACGAGCACATGCACCTTGCCGAAATACGACTCGACTTCGTCGGCGACCTCCGCGAAACGCGCACGGTCCTGCACGTCAAGTTTGAGGAACAAGGGCGCCTCTAGCCCCTGATCGGCGAACCATTTCGCCGCCTCTTCCTTGTAGGCTTCATTGCGGTAGCTGAGCGCAAGGCGCATCCCGGCGTCGGAGAAAGCGCGCGCAATGCCGAACCCGATGCCGGAAACGCCGCCGGTGATGAAGGCCGTTTTTCCCTGCCAGTCCATGATCTCTCGCCTCCACAGTGGTGTGCCTTGGCGTCGATGGTATTCATAATAAGCGGATAAACGCCATCCGGGAGGAATCCATGAGTGAACTCGAAGAGATGAAATCCGCACTCGCCGCATTGCAGCATCGGGTTGATGCGCTGGAGGACGTGAACGCCATCCGCAAGCTCCATTACGCTTACGGCTACTACATGGATTTCTGCCAGTATGACGAGGTGGTCCAGCTCTTCGCCAAGGACGGCGAAGCGATCTTCCTCTCCGGCATTTACAAGGGCCATGAAGGCGTCGCCCGCCTCTACAAAACCTGGTTCCAGAACTTTTTCACGAAAGGCGAACCGGGGCCGAAATACGGCTTCCTGCTCGATCATTTCCAGATGCAGGACATCGTCACGATCTCAGACGACCGCAAGACCGCGAAGGCGCGCTTCCGGGCGCTGCTGCTCGGCGGCAATCACGAAAGCCGCGACTATCACCCCGAAGGCCTGCCGGATCAGTTCTACGAAGCCGGCCTCTATGAAAACGACTATGTGCGCGAGGATGGGGTCTGGAAGATCAAGCGGCTCGATTACGTCGTTCAATGGCAGGCCGAATACGACAAGGGCTGGGCGCATACGATTGCGCATCTGCAACCGGCGGAAAAAACCTATCCGGAAAACCCCACCGGTCCGGACGAACTCCTGCCGAAACAGCGCCAGACATGGCCCTATCGCCAGGACATGCCGCTGCACTGCGCGCATCCTGTCCTGGGCGCGAACATGAAATAAAAGCGCTTTAGGCTTTCGCAGTCACGATCCAGGAGGCGGCGTCCATGCGAATGGAGCCGTCTTTATGGAACGGCTTCAGCGCCTCGACGATGTCAGCGCGCGCCTTTTCGACAAGCTCAGGCCCGCCCGCCTCTTTCACCGGTTCGCCGATAGCCAACGCCTCCAGCACGAACCCGGCGGCGCTCTCCGGCGTCGCGCCTTCGCCGCCGACAAGCTGCTCGCCGCGCCAGAGCGTGCACTCAACATCTTTCCAGCCGGCGCTTTCGAGCAACGCCTTCGTAGCGTCCGGATCGGCCATGCGGAACGGCCCCGGCCCGTCCGGATCGCGTTCAAGCATCTCCACATATTTGCCGGCGATCGCGCCGACAATGCCGATCCACGGGTTCATCTCCGGCGGCGCCCAGCAGGAAAAGACGAAATCGCCGCCCGGCTTCACCCAGCCGCGAATATTGCCGAAAGCCTTCTCCGGGTTTTCAAAAAACATCACGCCGAAACTCGAGAAAGCACGCTCGCGCGGCGCGTCGGGTTTGGCGGTCCCGGCATCGGCGCAAAGGAAAGATGCATTTTCGACGCCGGCTTCGGCCGCGCGTTTTCTGCAATGCTCAACGAGGAGTTCAGATATGTCGACGCCGAGATACTCGCCGGACGGCGCCACAGCGCGCGCAATCTCAACAGCGTTCTTGCCGCCGCCGCACCCAACTTCGACGACGCGCTCGCCCGGCTTGAAAGCCGCAGCCTTCATCAGCGCCGCATTCACCGGCGAAATCATCGATTCGAAAGCATCGAGATTTTTGAGCCAGCGCTCGCCGACTTCGCCGTTCCAGTCTTCCACAGCCTGATCTGTCATGATGCCCGCTCCTCGCCTTTTCTCGACAACCTAATTTCTGATTTTCGTCAAAAATGCCGGATGCGAAATGCTTTTTATATGCGACACGTTGCGCGTTTCCACGCGCCTGAACCCGCCATCAATCGCCACGCCTCATGATTGCGCTTTGCGCGAAGCTTCCCGAAAGCGCCGGTAATTTTCCCGGCGCCCGCGTTCAAAGGCCATCCGGTGCGCCGGCGCTTCGCCTTTAGGGAATTCTTCTAGGATTTCATTGAACACTTCCTTCAATTCCTCTTTGAATTCAGGATGCGTGAAAATGTAGAACTTGTTTGCGCGGATCGCCTCAAGGGTGATGGCCGCGAGCTCATCCGGCTCCATCCCCGCCTCATGCACCTTGGCGAGCTGGGCGTTGAACTCCCGGTCGATAGGTTTTCCTCTGGCTTCGAGATGTTGCGGGCGAAGTTCATCGCTTGCATGGATGTGGCTCTTTACGAGTCCGGGGCATAGGAGCGAGACGCCAATGCCGTATGAGGTCAGGGAATAGCGCAGCGATTCCGACATTCCGCGCACGGCGAATTTCGCGCTTGTGTAAAGGCCCGGCGACGGGCTGACCAGAAAAGCGGCCATGGAGGCGGTATTGACCACATGACCGCCCTGACCGCGCTCTTTCATGCGCGGTATGAACGTCTGTATCCCGTTTATGACGCCGTGAAGATTAACGCCGAGCACCCAGTCCCAATCGTCATAGGTGCTTTCGTCGATGGTTTGAAAAAGATTGATTCCGGCATTGTTGAACAGCAGAGAAACCGGTCCGAGCCTTTCTTCGGCCTCATCAGCCGCGGCGGCGAAATCTTCGCGCGACGAGACGTCCAGCTTCAGACCAATCGCCTGCGGACTGTCGAGCGTTTGGAGCGCCCGGTCCAACGCGTCCTGACGGATATCGGCGATGGCGACTTTCGCCCCTTCTGCGATGAGCGCGCGCGCAAGCCCGAGCCCGATGCCGTTCGCGCCGCCTGTAATGAAGGCGGTCCGCCCAGCAAAATCTTTCATCAGTGGCTCCCTACTTCAAGCCGAGCCGACTGAGAGGCCGTCCCGCAAGAGATTTCTTCGCTGCGGCCTTGGCGGCCGCTTCTTGAGGTTCACCTCCGGTGGCAACCTGACTGCCATATAGGCATAGAACCCATTGGTCTTTCAGCTATATTCGGAATGATTTCACTGACGGAACACAATTACCGCCTACCGCGCCGGATCGGTCGGCGTTTTATAAACCAGCCTCCGTCAGGCGCCGACACGCGGCCTTTGATCCTGAGAGCAAGGACTAAGAACGATGAGCAATTATCCCGAACTGTACATGATCATCGACGGCGAGCGCATTTATGCCGGGGACCGCAGGACCCATCGCGTGGTCAACCCCGCCACCGAAGAAACGCTCGGCGAATTGCCGCTCGCCAACGCAGCCGATCTCGATCGGGCGCTTGCCGTGGCGGCGAAAGGTTTCAGGATATGGCGCGATGCGCCAGCGCTTGAGCGGGCCGCCGTTCTTCAGGGCGCGGCGCGTCTCCTGAACGAACGCGCAGACGCGCTTGCCCGCATTGCGACCATGGAGGAAGGCAAGCCCTTCCATGAAGCGCGCATTGAAGTGATGATGAATGTGGGCCTGTTCAACTTCTATGCAGGCGAGTGCCAGCGCATTTACGGCCGCACATTGGTGCGCCCCGCAGGGATGCGCTCCACAGTCACAAAAGAACCTGTCGGCCCCGTCGCCGCATTCGCACCCTGGAATTTTCCCATCGGCAATCCCGGCCGCAAGCTTGGGGCGCCGATCGCCGCGGGCTGCTCGGTTATCCTGAAATCCGCGGAAGAAACCCCGGCTTCGGCGCTCGGCGTCTTGCAGGCGCTGCTCGACGCCGGCCTGCCGAAGGAGGTGGCGCAAGCCGTCTATGGCGTTCCCGACGAAGTCTCGCGCCATCTTCTCGCCTCGCCCATCATCCGCAAGCTGTCTTTCACAGGCTCAACGGTTGTCGGCAAGCATCTCGCCAAGCTCGCGGCCGAGGATATGAAGCGTACAACGATGGAACTCGGCGGGCACGGGCCGGTGCTGGTTTTCAAAGACAGCAACCTTGAAAAAGTGCTCGATACGGTCGTGCCGCAGAAATTCCGCAATGCCGGGCAGGTTTGTGTTTCGCCGACGCGCTTCATGATCGAGGAAGACATCTATGACGATTTCGTTTCCGGCTTTACCGAACGCGCCAAGGCGCTGAAGATCGGCAACGGCCTCGACGAGGGCGTGCAGATGGGGCCTATGGCCAATCCACGCCGCCCTGACGCCATGGAAAAGCTGATCGGCGACGCGAAAGACAAAGGCGCCAGGCTCCATTGCGGCGGCGAGCGCATCGGCAATCAGGGCTTCTACTATGCGCCGAGCGTTCTCTCCGACGTGCCGCTGGACGCGGAAATCATGAACACCGAACCGTTCGGCCCGGTGGCGCTATGTAATTCCTTCCGCACGGAAGAGGACGCCATCACCGAAGCCAACCGCCTGCCCTACGGTCTCGCCGCCTATGCCTGGACGCAAGAGCCGGCCCGCCAGAAACGCCTCGCCCGCGAGATCGAAACCGGCATGCTTGGTCTCAACACCGCCATGATCGGCGGTGCCGACACGCCCTTCGGCGGCGTCAAATGGTCCGGCCATGGGTCGGAAGACGGCCCCGAAGGCGTCGAAGCCTGCCTCGTCACCAAAGCCGTTCACGAAGGATAACCCATTCATGACGCATGACCTCAAAACCGGCGGCGATCGCGGTTATCTGCGCATCGCCACAGAGGAAGCCTTCGCAACGCAAGAACAAATCGACGCCTATCTGCGCATGGTGAAGGACGGAACCGCCGATAAAGGCATGGTCTCGCTTTGGGGGTTCTACGCAACCTCGCCATCAGATCGCGCGACGCAGATCATGGAGCGCCTGCTCGATCTCGACGACCGGCGCCTTGCCGACATGGACAAGACGGGCGTCGACATCGCTATCCTGTCGTTGACCTCGCCGGGCGTGCAGCCCTTGCCGGCCGAAGAAGCGAAAGCAATCGTCTCGCACGCCAACGACCATCTCGCGGCGGCGGCAGCGCGCCATCCGACGCGCTATGTCGGCATGACCTCGATCGCGCCCCAGGACCCGGACTGGAGCGCAAAGGAAATCCATCGCGGCGCCGAACTCGGCTTCAAGGGCGTCATGGTGAACTCGCACACGCAAGGGCGCTATCTCGACGAGCCGGAATTTGATCCCATTTTCCGCGCGCTCAGCGAGACCGGCCAGCCGCTATACATTCACCCCCAGACGCCGCCGGACTCCATGATCGAGCCGATGCTCGAGGCCGGCCTTGACGGCGCGATTTTCGGCTTCGGCGTCGAGACGGGCATGCACCTTCTGCGCCTGATGACCGCCGGGATATTCGACCGCTATCCCGATTTACAAGTGATTGTCGGCCATATGGGCGAAGCCCTGCCTTACTGGCTCTACCGTCTCGACTTCATGCACCAGGCCGGCGTGCGCGCGAAACGCTATGAACGCATGAAACCGTTGAAAAAGACGATTGCGGAATATATGCGCACAAATGTTTATGTAACGACCAGCGGCATGGCGTGGGAGCCCGCGATCAAGTTTTGCGTGGATGTGCTCGGCGAAGACCGCGTCATGTATGCGATGGACTATCCTTACGAATATGTCGCCGAAGAAGTCAGAACCCATGACCTTCTCGATATTTCTCCGGGAGCTAAAAAGAAACTCATGCAGACCAACGCGGAACACGTCTTCAACCTGAAACGATAAGCAGGCGGGGAAACGGACATGACGGTCAAAGAGGGTGAGACTTCCGGTGACAGCCCCGGAAGCGGCAGCAGCGCGCAAACCGTAAAACTCGGCGGCCCCATGGCGTGGTATGCGCTGTTTCTCGTCACCATGACGACGGCGATGTCTATGGTGGACCGTCAGATACTCTCAATATTAGCGCCGCGCATTAGAGAAGATCTCGGTATCGGCGACGCAGAGCTGGGCGTTCTCTACGGCGCAGTGTTCGGCCTGTTTTACTCCGTCTTTTCCCTGCCGCTCGGTCGCCTCGCGGACGGCTGGGTGCGAACGAGGTTGCTTAGCATATCGATCCTCGGCTGGTCGGTGATGACCGGCCTCGCGGGCTTTGCGAACAGCTTCGCCACGCTCGCCATTTCCCGCCTCGGGGTCGGCATCGGCGAGGCGAGCTCCCAGCCGGCGGGCATGTCGCTGCTCTCCGACTATTTCCCGAAAAAACAGCGCGGCATGGTGACCTCGGCTATGGCTGTCGCCGTTGCGTTGGGCCTTGGCGGCGCCATCGGTCTTGGCGCGCTCATCGCCGACGGGTGGGAGCGCGCCTTCGCGGATGGCGGCGCGCCGCTCGGCCTCAAAGGCTGGCAGGCGGCGTTTCTGGTCGCCGCCTCGCCCGGCATTCTCCTCAGCTTTCTTTTACTGAAACTGCCGGAGCCCTTGCGCGGACTTTCCGACGGTGCGCTTTCCAAACCCGACCCGGCGCCGTTTCGCGCCAGCCTTGAAACGCTGGTCGGAATCCTACCGGGCTTTGTGTGGCTCGAATTCGCGCGCCGCAAGGCGCCCGTGAAACTCTGGATCATCAACATCATCGCCGCCGCGCTTATCGCTTCGCTCGCCGTCTATCTCGCGCATTGGACCGACAGCCTGCGCCCTGAAAACCCGGTCGCCGTCAGGCTCGGCGGCCTCGAACTCACCGGCAACGCATTGCAATGGTCGATCAGCGGCCTCGGCGCCTATATCGTCATCTGCTGGATGCAGACCCTCGCCCTGCGCGACCGGCCCGCTTTCGCCGTGATTATCAAACAGCCCTCGCTGGCGCTGGTGATCGCCATCGCCGCCCTGCAATCGGTCGTCAATTACGGAGTCATGTCGTGGTCGGCGGTCTACGCCATCCAGAACTTCGAGGGCTCGCAGACCGCCATCGCCGTGCAATTCAGCATTCTGATCACGCTGCTGGGCATCGCCGGCCCTCTGATCGCCGGTCCCGCCTCTGACTGGATGAACCAGCGCTTCAAAAGCGGGCGCATCTATATGGCGCTCTTCGCGCTAGGGCTTTCGCCCTTCCTTGCTTTCTTCGTATTCAACGCCGCCACGCTCGCGGGCTTTTTCGGGTGGTTCGTCTTTTACTCGCTGGTCCTCACCATGTGGCTCCCGCCGATCTATGCGTCGCTGCTCGATCTCGTCCTGCCGCGCATGCGCGGCGCGGTGATGAGTTACTACATCCTGATGATGACCATCACAGGCATGGGGCTGGGGCCTTATGCTGTGGGCATGATAAGCGACGTCAATGAGGGCAATCTCGGGGACGCCATCCTCAGCGTCTACTGGGTCGCACCGGTGATCGTGGCGCTTCTCATCGCGCTCATCTGGCGAATGCCCAAAGACGAAGCCACGCTGTCGCAGCGGGCGCGCGACGCCGGAGAGCCTGCCTAGGCGGCCATGCCGATGTCTTCGGCGTTCGCCCAGTTGCCGTGCAGCCCGAAACGAAGACGGATCGGAATCTTCACTGTCGCAATCGGGCCTTTTTCGATCTCAAGTGCGTCGAAGACGAGAAGATCGCTGCGATGTTCTTCAAGCCGGTTGCAGACCATGACGATCCAGCCGTCGCCTTCGGGCGCATCTTTCGAGCGCGGAATGAAACACGGCTCCTGCAGGGTCGATACCGGCCCGCACCACCATTTCTGTTCTTCGCCGGTCTCGTGATCGACCTTGCCCAGCGTATTCATCAGGAACCCGCCGGCGCTGCCGCCCTGAAGCTCGCAAGGCTTCGCCATGTCGATGACCAGCATCCAGCCATGACGGTATTTCCGCCCCGTGAAGCGGTCATCGATGCGCGGGAATTCCCCGAACATGTCTGTTAGCCTGGTCTGGCTTTCAAAGGCGTCTGAATTGGACGCCATATTGACGGTCCAGCGGGTCAGATAACTTGACGCCTCCTGCGGATTGAACGGCGCGCCATGCACATCAGGAAAGAACGGGAACATATTGTTCTTCGCCTGGGGCGTGTCGAAATGGATGCGCTCGCCCTCTTGATAAGCGTTCATGACATGGCTGGCGAAGCAGGTGTCGGTCTTGAACCAGCGCACATCGTCTTTCGTCGCGCCCTTGCGGCGCGGCAACACGCCGAAAAAGACCGGCATGGTCGTGTCGAACCCGAAATGCGGCAGGCCTTTTTCGAGGCGCTCCCAGTTCGACGTCGACGGCACCACATGAAAGAGGGCGTAATCCTCCGTGATCGCGAAATCATGCATCATCGCGTAATAAGGATTTTCGAACCAGATTTCGTAGAGCAGCTCTCCTTCGGGGCTGATCTCGTAATACGTCATGTCTAGAGTCAAAATACCCTTAGAGGCATAGCCGAAGGCGCACATATTTCCGGTTTTCGGATCGACTTTCGGATGCGCCGTGAACGTCTCGCCGGTCATCTTGCCGCAGAATTTCGTATAGCCTTCCGTCTCCAGCGTCACCGGATTCATGACGAGCGCAGGCGAGTCCTCCTTCAGCGCATAGAGCTTTCCGCCATATAGCCAGGCATTGGTGTTGGCGGTGCCGCGAATCTGTCCTTTCACGGAAGAATCGTCGGTCAGGGGGTTGCGATAAGCCCCAAAAAGCGCCCGCCCTGCCTCATTCTCGAGCTTCCATTTGTCGGTTTTGGCCCAGCGCTGGCGAAAGCTGACCTTTCCGTCCGCGAACCGAAACTGGGTGATCATGCCATCGCCGTTAAAGGCGATATCATCTCCAAGAAGAGGCGGAAATTGCGGATCTGGCTGGACTCTGAAAAACGCGCCATGCATTTCCCTTGGGATAGCGCCCTCGACGTCGAGATCGACGATATCGGCCTCTATACGAGACGGGGTGTTGAATCCCGTAAAACTCGGCGTATCAGGAAAATGGGCCATGGCTTTCTCCGTGGAGAGAAGTGTATATGGTAGGCCCTGAGGGAGCCAAGGGACCGGGGCGTGACAAAAGGCAATCAAACGACAAAAAAAGCGCAGTCCAAATTTGATCCGCAGCTGGCTGATGACTTGGATGATCTTGGAGAGATCGACGATATTGTCGGCTTTCACATCCGCTTGGCCTATACGTCCGTTTATCGTCATTTCATGGACACCTTCGCGGATCTCGACATGACGCAAAAGCAGGTCTCGGTGCTGTGGCTGGTGGACGACCATCCGGGGATCGCCCAGACCGACCTCGCCAAGCAGCTTCGGATGGACCGGGCGACGGTGATGGCGATCATCAACCGCCTCGAGGGCCGCCGGCTTTTGCGTCGGGGCCAGTCAGCCAGCGACGGGCGCAAGCAAACGCTCAAACTGACGACAACCGGCGCCAAGGTTCTGGGGGAAGCGAAAAAAGCCATCCATGAACATGAATCATGGCTGAAGAGCCGCTTCTCAAAGCAGGAAGTGAAAACCCTGATCGACTATCTGCGGCGGATTCACGACTGACGCGCGAAGAAGCGGCCGCTTCGCATTTCTCAGACAGTGATCATTAGTTCGACGCAGAGGACGGCGTGTTCTCCGGGTTGATGGCGAGCGCGCGCTGGACGGCCTCGCGGGCCGCAATGCGGTCGAACCAGGCTTTGACATTGGGATAGTCGTCCAGGGTCACTCCCTGCCAGTCATGACGGCGCGCCCAGGGAAACGCGGCCATATCCGCGATGGAATACTCGCCGGCGAGAAAGTCGCGATCAGCGAGACGCTTGTCCATGACGCCGTAGAGCCGGTTCGTTTCCTTCGTGAAGCGCTCCACGGCGTAGGGAATTTTCTCTTCCATATAATGGACGAAATGATGCGCCTGCCCGGCCATGGGGCCGAAACCGGATGTCTGCCAGAAAAGCCATTGGTCGGTTTCAACGCGGGCCCGCTCCCCTTGAGGATAGAATTTGCCAGCCTTGCGCCCGAGATATTGAAGGATGGCGCCGGATTCGAAAACGGAAAGCGGCGCGCCGCCCTCCGCCTCGTGATCGACAATGGCGGGCATCTTGTTGTTGGGCGAGATATTGAGGAATTCCTCCTTGAACTGATCGCCCTCGAAGATGTTCACCCAGTTGATGACGTAATCGAGCCCGCACTCCTCGAGCATGATCAGGATCTTGTAGCCGTTTCCAGTCGGCCACATGTAAAGATCGACAGCCATAGAGAGACCCGGCCCTTGCTCTAGAGCGCCGCTGATTCCGCAGCCGGAATATCGGGCTTCTTGCTCGGCAGGAAGAACAGCGCCGCCGCCGCAAAGATCGACCCCATCGCCATGAAGATCGCCACGATCTCAAGACTGAAGCCGCTTTCGAACAAAAAGCCCGCCACAATCGGCCCCAGCGCGGCGCCGCCGCGGCCGACGCCGATAACGAAACCGGTGCCGCCGGCGCGCACTTCGGTCGGGAAAGCGAGCGCGAAGATCGCATAGAGCCCGACAATCGCAGCATTCGTAAAGAAGCCCGCCACACAGGCGATCAGCGACAATTGCGCCAGATCGGCGCTGGCTTGACCGAACAGGGTCACCATGGCGCCGGCGAAAAGCATGGCGCCGATAACGAGCCCCTTCATGCCGAAACGCAGCGTTAAAAGGCCCAGCAGGATGGCGCCGGTGGCGCCGCCCACATTCGCCCAGACGAGCACGCTGCCTGCGAGCGACGGCGCAAAGCCCATATCGACGACGATTTTCGGAATCCATTTCAGATAGAAATAGAAGGTCATGATGTGTGCGAAATAGGCGAAGGTGAGCAAGGCTGTTGTGCGGATAAGCTGCGGACCGAACAGGCGCCCGACGCCGATCTTTTGCGGTTCGCCCTCAATCGCCGGCAGCGCAGAGACGGTCTCGTGTCCCATGCGTTTCAGGGTCGCGTTAATCTTTTCAAGCGCGCCAGCCGGGCGCTTCTGCGCAAGGAATTCGATCGATTCAGGCAGCAGCTTCCAGATGAAGGGAATGAAGAAGAAGGTCACAGCGGCGCCGAAAATGAATACCGAACGCCAGTCGAAATAAGCGAGCAGCACCGAGGCGACCGTGCCGCCGATGATCGCGCCGATGGGATAGCCCGCCGCCATGATCGTGACGCAAAGCCCTTTGCGCTTGGCGTTCGAATATTCCGCCACCATGGCGTTGGTCGCGGCGAGCACGCCGCCAATGCCAAGCCCGGTCGCAAAGCGGTAAATCGAAAGCACGGTGATGCCGTTCGCTGTCGCCGCCAGCGCCATGCCGACTGCCATCACAACAAGGCAGCCGAGAATGGTGGGCCGGCGCCCAATGACATCCGCCACCCCGCCGAGAACCACCGATCCAACGGCCATGCCGATAAGCTCCATCGACAGGACAATGCCGAGCGCGCCGCGCTGAATCCCCCACTCCTCGGCAATCCCGGGCGCGGCGAAACTGATGGAAAGCACATCGAAACCATCAAGAGCGTTCAGAAGAACACACAAGCCGACAGCGATAATCTGAAACGTGCCCATGGAGGACTGAGCGAGAATCTCGCGCGGGTCTTTGGAGCTCATAGTATTTTCATCCCTAAAAGAGGTCTGACCCCTTATATCTTTTTCAACAGGCGCAGCAATGTTTCCTTATCACTGCGGGTCAGCCCCTGAAGCGCGTGCCGTTCATGAACCTCGATTCGCGCCTTGCAATTGCGCAGCATGGCCTGACCGCTCTTGGTCAGATGAATAGCGACAGCGCGGCGGTCGGATTTGTCGGTGGTGCGCCGCAACAAACCAATGGCTTCAAGCTCCGCGACCAAGGGGGCCATATTGGCCCGCGCCACGCCGAGCACCTGGCCGACAGCACCCTGACGAACGCCGGGATTTTCTTCCACCACGGAAAGAATGGAGACATGCACCGCCCGAAGGCCCGTATCGGCCATGGAGGCGGCGAATTCCGACATGAAGGAATTCGAGGCCTGGCGCAGCCTGTAGCCCACCAGCCCGTCGAGAAACCGGGTTTCAAGGCCCGGCGGCGCCTCTCCTAGCGCGCGCGAGGCGGCCCCTTTATCCACTGTTGCGACCGACATTAGCCTTCCCCCGGCTTTCAGATTCGCTGACGCCCTCTCCGCCAAGCGCCCCGAGCCTAAGTTTACGCCGTCCCGTCAAACCACTCCAGAAGCGCAGAATTAACAGACTCCGGCGCCTCGAACGGAGCCATATGCCCGGCATCCTCGAAAACCGCCAGCCGCCCCCGGCCGGTCTTATTCAAAATATCCTTGTGCTGATCAACCGGGCTCCACTCATCCTGCCGCCCGACCCCGACCAGGAGCGGACACTCAAGCGAGGAAAGCACAGCCTCAGTACCCGGACGATTTAGCAACGCTTCAATCTGGGTGGCAAAGCGTTCCGGCGTAGACCGTTTCACCATGGCGACAAGCGGCGCCATGAAGCTCTCATCGTTTCGGCGGTCCGGATGCAGCATCGGCGGCAGCCAGGCGTCGCAAAGAGCCTGCATGCCCTCTTCCCGCGCGAGGGTGACAAGCTCCATGCGTTTTTCGCGTTCATTAGGTTTCACCGGATGAATGCCCGTATCGAGTAACGCCAGGCGCTCGACGCGTTCCGGCGCAAGCCGCACCACCTCGAGCGCGACGCGCGCGCCCATGGAATGTCCGGCCAGGGCGAAACGCGGCGGCGCGTCAGCAAGCGCGACCTCCGCCATCCCGGTAATGCGGTCCGCATCGCCATAATCCGCCGTCGCCACATTGGCTCGGCCGGAGAAGAATGCGACCTGCTCCCGCCAGACCGTTTCGTCGCATAACAGCCCCGGCAACAATAGGAGATTTGACTTCACGATAACCGCCCTCTCCTTCGGGCCTATTTCTTCTGCTTAGACAGATCGTAGGCGCCGAGTCCAGGCTTGTAGGTCTTGTCGTCAAGGAATTGACGCATGCCTTCCTTGCGCGCTTCATTGTCAAAAAAGTTCAGCGCTTCCTGCGCACGAATGAGATAATCCTCTGCATTTTCGTATGTCATCTCACCCACGCGGCGCATGGCGTCCTTGGTGGCTTTCACCGTCCACGGGTTTTTCTCAAGCAGCTTGTTCGCGACTTCAGTGACGCGCGCTTTCAGCTTGTCCGCCGGCAGCGCTTCATTAACGAGCCCCGCGTCCGCGGCTTCCTTGCCGGTCAGATTCTCGCCAACCATGGCGTGATACATCGCCTTGCGGAACGGCATGAGAACCTGGGCCACTTTCGTCGCGCCCCCGCCGGGGAGAATGCCCCAATTGACCTCCGAAAGACCGAACTGAGCGTCTTCCGACGCATAAGCCAGATCGCAGGCGAAGAGAGGACCGTAACCGCCGCCGAAGCACCAGCCGTTCACCATGGCGATCGTGGGCTTTTGATACCAGCGCAGTCGCTCCCACCAGGCATAGGCTTCACGCTGGGCATGCCGCGTGCCTTTCAGGCCGAGCGCTTCAGTTTCCCGGAAATATTCCTTCAGATCCATGCCGGCGGACCACGCCGTCCCCTCGCCCGAGAGCACCAGCACGCCGACCCTGTCGTCGAATTCAAGCTCTTCGATCACCCGCAGCATTTGCCGATTGAGCTTCGGACTCATGCAATTCCGCTTCTCCGGACGATTGAACTTCACCCAAGCGACGCCATCCGTAATTTCATAGGCTACGGTGTCTTCTTCGGCCCGTTCTTCAGCCATTTGTGTCTCCATTTTAACCGGCGCCTTTCACCGCGCCCGGTTCGCAATCGCCCAGCCGCCGAGGGCCGGCGACATTGTTATATTACATTACTAATTTCCGGTATCACGTTCCGCCGGACCGCAGCGCCCTAAAGCTGCGAAAAATTGCGTCAAAATGAGAAGCCCTCGACAAGACTGGCTTCGCCACAACGACAGGCAATGCTGCGACGCAGCATGAGGCGGTTTGATTCCCTTGATGAAAATGGTCTTCCGAACTAATTTTTCGCGGCCCAGATCGCGAAACCGGTTCTCACCAGGATCATCGCGGCCGCATTGCCGGCGCATGTTAAAGGACAGGCCTTCATGGCCCAGAATATTGAACATTTCGCCACGACAGAGGTCGAGCAGCTTGAGCGGCTTGAATTCTGGAACAGAATTGCAAGCGAGACCTTCTGCGGCCTGACCATCGATTCCGAACTGGAATCCTTCGACGCCGAGATGTGGCGCTGGACCATGGGCGATCTCACCATGATCCGCCCCAAATCGCCCAACGCCGCCGTCCAGCGTAATGCGCGCATCGCCCGCAATGGCGGCGACCGGGTCATGCTGCATCTTCAACATACGGGCAGCTGCCTCCATACCCAGGCCAATCAAGTTCATCATTTGCGCGCCGGCGACGTCATTCTCACCGACAGCAATGAAAACTACCGGGTCGACCTTTCCAGCGACAACGACATGCTCGTCGTGGAGATGCCCCGCCTGGCGCTGGCTCAGCGCATGCCGAATCTGAATGAGCTGCTCTCCTGCCGCATCGCCGGGGAAACCCCGTCCAGCCGCCTGTTGCACGATTTTCTTCTCTCGCTCTGGCGGCAAGGCGATCAGAGCAATGCAGATCCCGTCATGGTCAAGGGCGTCACCGACGTCTTTTATAACCTGCTGGCGATGGCGCTCAGCGACCGGAATGTGAATGCCGATAGCGACGCGCGTCTCATCAACCGGCTAAAGGCGCTCGTGAAGGCGCGCCTTTGCGATCCCGATTTGCGGCCATCCGATCTTGCCGACCAGTTGGGCGTGTCGATCCGCACGGTTCAGAACGCGTTTGCGACCATCGGCTCCACGCCGTCTTCATACATTCTGTCGAAACGGCTCGCCCTCGCCGCGGATCGTCTTATTGCAGCGCCGCAACTCAGCATCACCGCCATCACCTATGAATGCGGGTTCAATGATTGCAGCTACTTCACGCGCTGCTTCAAACAGAAATTCGGCGTGTCCCCGTCGGCTTACCGCGCAGACCACTAAGCTTCTCCACACCGGCGCCATGTTGCATCAGGATCACAGACACGTGTGTTGCGCGTCTATCCGTCCCGCTTTCGCGTCTGTCCAAGACGCCTCATCCAAATAGGCAGACTTTCCCGATAACAAGCTTGGGCTGAAGCCGGCTTTCGTCTGCGCTTCATAGAAACCAACGCAACCCGACGGCGCATTAGCGCGCAGCAGCCCGTTGCAAAAACGGGCGCCGGCGCGGCGGGAGGATTATTGTGAGTGAGGGCGGCAAAGCTGCATTCATGCAAGCGCGGACGTCTGCGGCAGGTCGCACGATTGCGCCCTGCGCTCACATTGAAACAGCCGTAACAGACAAACCGCCGGCAGCCCAAGCGCTCCAAAACAATAAACAAAGCCGTCCAGAATCCCTTCGCTCCCTTGAGCGGAGGCGTTGAGCACTATCGCCAGGAGGAACAAACATGAAATTGAAAATAACGACCAGCTTAGGGGCCATGGCCGTCGCCTTGTCGGGTTTCGCTTACGCACAGGTCGACACCATCACCGTCACGGCGCAGAAACGCGAAGAAAACGTCCAGGACGTGCCGATCGCCGTCTCGGCTTTCGACGGAGACGCGCTTCAGGAACGCGCCGTCACCAGCGTTGCGGGGCTCTCGAACATCACGCCCAATGTATCGCTTGACGCCGGCACGCCCTTCTCCGGCGACACCGCCGTCATCTCCGCTTATATCCGGGGCATCGGCGCGAACGACTTCGCTTTCAACATCGATCCCGGCGTCGGCGTCTATCTCGACGGCGTTTATCTCGCCCGCTCCATCGGCGCCAACCAGGACCTTCTCGATGTCGAGCGGATCGAAGTCTTGAAAGGCCCGCAAGGAACGCTGTTCGGCCGGAATACTATCGGCGGCGCTATTTCCATCGTCACCCATGAGCCGGGCGACGAGTTCGCCTTTTCCGGCGACGTCACGACGGGCAGCTTTGAACTGCTGCAAATCCGCGCCACGGCGGACATTCCGCTGACAGACAGCCTAAAATCCTCGGTCAGCGTCTCTATGAAAGACCGCCGGGGCTATATGAAGCGCCTCCCCTATCCGGGCTTCGAAGACTATAATGTCGAGCCCATCCAGAGCATGCGCGCTGCGATCTACGGCAATCAGGGCGATTACGAAGGCGGCACGGACGCCAAAAACGCCCGCGTCAAGCTGGTCTACGATGATGGCGGGCCGTTCAAGGCGACGCTTTCCGGCGATTACGCCTTCTCCAAACAGAGCCAGCTCGCGAACAAGGTTATCGCCACAAGCGACGCTGTTTTCGCCGGCAGCTACAACTGCGCCATCGAAGGCATTCAGCCGCCGGCCGGCGACATGTCCTGCGGCGGCGGGCCTCCGCCGATTGCTTACGCCGGCGGCATCGGCGGTCTCGACTGGGTGGCCGACAACCCGCCGATTTTCGGCGTCAATATCGATTCCGACCCTTATAACGACCGCCTGCCCTATGACGACCGTTTCGTCACCGACGACATCGATACGACATACGCCAACGGCAATAATGTCGCGCGCCTTGAAAATTACGGCGTGCATCTGATGCTCGACTTCGAGCTTTCAGACAATGCGGCGCTGAAGTCGATTTCCGCCTATCGCCATCTCGACTGGGATGTGGGCATGGATCTCGACAACTCACCGCTGAACTTCCTGCATACGAGCTTCACAACCGATCAGTGGCAGTTCAGTCAGGAGGTCCAGCTTACGGGCTCGGCTCTCGACGGGCGCATTAACTATGTCTTCGGCGGCTATTACTTCGTCGAGGAAGGCGACCTTCATGACTACGTCACTTTTGCCGAAGGCCTCCTGCAGGTCGACGGTCCGAATTATCTGAAGACGACTAACTATGCCGGCTTCGGTCAGATCGACTTCAAGGTGACGGACTGGCTGACAGTCACCGCCGGCGGACGCTACACGCATGAGAAAAAGCTATTCGAAGGCGCGCAGTCCGACCGCAACGGCCTCAATTACAAGATCGCTCAGCAATTCGGCGATCCCGACTGCATGAGCATTGCGCCCACCATTTCCGAAGACTGCCGCATCGCGCAGGGGTTCCCGGTGCCGGGCCAGCCGCTGCGCTATTATATCGAAGGCATCCAGACCAAGAAGTTCAACAACTTCTCGCCGAAGGTCAGCATACAGGTCTTTCCCGCCGACGGCGTGATGGTCTATGGCAGCTACTCCGAAGGCTATCGCACGGGCGGCTGGACGACACGTCTTTCCAACCCGCTTCCCGTCGCGCCTGACTTCGACGAAGAAACAGCGACCAGCTGGGAAGGCGGATTGAAGTCGACCCTGTTCGACAACAGCGTGCTCTTCAATGTCGCGGCTTTCACCACGAAATATGAAGGCATCCAGCTGAACTTCCAGCAGGGCGTTTCACCGACCATTCAGAACGCCGGCGACGCGCGCATCAAGGGCCTTGAAGTCGAAACCGTCTATGCGCCGGGCGGCGGGCTTTCCATCAACGCCTCTGTCGGCCTTATCGACGCCGAATATATCGACGTCCTCGGCCCCGCCCAGGTGGCGCCGAATCCATTACAGGCCGGCGTCATCCCCGGCGCGGACCTGCCGAAAACGCCGGACTTCAAGTTCAATGTGAGCCCGCGTTACGAGTTCAACATGGGCAACGGCGCGATCGTGACGCTCCTTGCCGATTACACCCACACCTCGTCGATGTGGAACGACACGGAACGAACCTTCCTCCTGCAACGTCCGTCCACCGACATCCTCAATCTCAGCGCCTCTTATGAGGAGCCGAACGGCCGCTGGAACGTCACGGTCGGCGGCACCAACATCACCGACGAACGCTACCTGACCACCGGTCAGGCGCAGATCGCCGGCGGCCAGATTTACGGCACCTACAGCCGCCCGGCGGAGTGGTACGCCCGCTTGGGGGTCAATTTCTAACCTGCCCTTAGGTTGAGGGGGCGGGGCGCAATGTCCCGCCCTTTTTTTCAAGGCAGCCAAGCCTCCCCGTTTCGTGCTTCGCCGGAGCGTCATGACCATATGTGATTTCAATCATCATGCTTCGGCGCCGCCCGCGCCGCCGACAACGCGGCCGGGCGCATCGTTTACCAAACTGGCGAACGCGGCCATGACGCCGCATTGCCTGAGGTCCGGGGGCGGTATAGTTTCCACAGGCCGCCTGTTCCGGAAGACGATGAAAGCCTCTTACCTTAATAAATTCTTCGATTACGTCCCCCGCGGGACTGTTACACGCAATGTCTACAAGTTCGCGCGTCCCGACCGCTATCGGATGATCGAGGAGAGCCGCTCGCTGTCCCCGACAAGCGACATGAATATCGCGCCCTTCTTCAAGACGAAAACCATCTTCATCCATATTCCGAAGACCGCCGGCATATCCGTCGTGCTCTCGCTTTATGGCGGCAAGATGAGCATGTCCCATACGCGCCTTCGCATGTTCCGCCTTCTTTTCACGGAAGAGGAGTTCGACAGTTTCTATAAGTTCGCCTTCGTGCGGCACCCAACGGACCGGCTGATCTCCGCCTTCCATTTCCTGAAAGGCGGCGGCGTCACGCCTTACGACCGTGATTTCTCCGAAGCCCAGCTTGCGCCTTATGACGACTTTTCAAGTTTCGTGCGGAACTGGCTGACGCCGGCGAACGCCTACACCTATGTTCACTTCGTTCCTCAGCACGATTTTGTCACCATCCGCGGCAAGCTGGGAATCGACTATGTCGGCCGCTTTGAAACGCTCGCGGACGATTACGAGCATATCCGCAAGACCACCGGCATCGGCGAGCCGCTTGAAAAGTACAATGCGAGGCCGCCGTCTAAGGAACGCCTTGAGCTCGCCCCCGATGTGCGCCGGATCATTGAAAAGGTTTACGAAAAGGATTTCGAGCTTTTCGATTATCAACCCTGAGCAGAAAGCCGCACTGCGGCGTCGACAAAGGCGGAGCGCATAACACCTAAGAACAGCAAGCCCGCCGCGCGTTAGGAAAGGAAAGAAAATGGCTGAAGCAGCAACCACGGAATTCTGGAAAGACATCAAGCCGATTGAAAACGTCTTCAAACCGGAATCGATGGGCGACGCTTACATGTCGAACATCGCCGAAGGCGACGAACGCTACTGGGTGCCGATCTCGGAAACGGTGTCCTCGAAGCCGGTCTGGATTTCACCGCAGCGAAACATGTGGGCCGATGTCCTGATGTCCAAAGAGGCGGGCCTCGTGAACCGCCATTATCACCCGCAGCAAATCTTCGCCTATACGATCTCCGGCAAATGGGGCTATCTCGAACATGACTGGACCGCTACCGCGGGCGATTTCGTTTATGAATCACCAGGCGAAGGCCACACCCTCGTCGCCTATGACAGCCCCGATCCGATGAAGGTTTTCTTTGTCGTCACCGGACCGCTGATCTGGCTCGACGACGAAGGCAACGGCGTCGGCCATTACGACGTGCACGATTATATCGCCGCCGCGCGCGAGCATTACGACAAGGTCGGCATCGGCGCGGATTATGTGAAGACGCTGTTCAGGTAAGCCATGAAAGTCAACGCGCTCGATCACGTCAATATCCAGACGCTCGACCTGAAAGCGACTGTCGATTTCTACGCCGATGTGCTCGATCTCGAGGCGCGCGATCCGCCGCCGCCCCTTGATCCGAAGCTCGTGCAATGGATGTTCGACGCGGAGGGGCGCGCGATCTTTCACCTGACAACGCCCGGATCGCTCACTGGCGACGAGAAGATCGCAGAACTGCCGCGCGAGACCGGCCCTGTGCATCATGTGGCCTTGAGCTGCACTGGTCATGACGCCATGGCGGAGCGCCTTGCTTCACTGGGGCTCGAGCACCGCCTCAACCATGTGACCGCCATCGATCTGAAGCAGATCTTTGTGCGCGATCCGAATGGCGTGCTTTTGGAACTTAACTACTTTCCTGGAAATCATTAGGGAGCAAACACAATGTCTGGCATGAAAGCGCCGCCTTCCGGCGCCTATAAAATCGTCAATGTCGAGGAGCTTTACGGCGATCTCATCAAGGAACGCGGGCTTGAAGGCACCTATGTCGGCAAATCCGAAGAAGAAAGCCCCTGGGTGCCGTTCGGCGACAACGCCGCCATCCGCCATCTCGCTTTCGACGTGCGCCAGAACATCTATTGCAACATTCTCTGGATCAAATCGCCGGGCGTCATCGGCACGCACAAGCATCGCGGCCCCGTCTGGGCGGTCGGGCTTGAAGGGTCTTTCCGCTATCTCGAATATGACTGGGTGTGCGGGCCGGGCGAGTTCATCACCGAAACCCCCGGCACGGCGCATACGCTCGTCACCGACGATCCGAACGGCATGAAGGCGCTTTTCTGGATGCAAGGGGCGAACGAGTTTTACGACGAGAACGGAAATTTCGTCGAAACGCTCGATGTCTGGTGGTTCATGAATCACTATGAGAGCTACTGCAAGGAACACGGCCTGCGCATCAACAAGCAACTCTATATTTAAGCCATGAAAGCACTCGAACAGTTTGACATCAAAGGCCGCTCCGCGATCGTCACCGGCGCGGCCTCGGGGATCGGCCTTTGCTACGCCGAAGCCATGGCGGAAGCCGGCGCCGGCGTGACCCTGACTGATATCGACTTGGAAGGCGCCGAACGCGAAGCCAAGCGACTTCAGGGCGAAGGCTATAATGCGCGCGCCGCGCATCTCGATGTCGTCGACCGCGAGGAGATGACCAAAGTCTTCGACGATCACGTCAAAGCTTACGGCGGCCTCGACATCGCCTTCGCCAACGCCGGCATCGATCCCGGCGCCGGATTCGCCGCGCCCGAAGGCGGGCGCAATCCGGAAGGTCAGGTCGACGCTTACGACGTCGCCGCCTGGGACCGCTGCATCGCTATCAATCTCACCGGCGTTTACAACACCATGCGCGAGGCGGCGCGAGTCATGAAAGCCGGCGGCAAGCCTGGCTCGATCATCGCCACCTCGTCCAACGCAGGCGTCGTCATCGAACCGATTGTCGGCATGCCCTATCACCCGGCGAAAGCAGGCGTGTCTCACATGGTGCGCTATCTCGCCATGGAGCTCGCGGAGTTCCGCATCCGCGTGAATTCCATCGCACCCGGCCCCTTCGTCACCAATATCGGCGGCGGCTGGCTGCAAGATCCCGTCGTGCGCGAAGCCTGGGATTCGGTCGTGCCGCTCGGCCGCATCGCCGAAACCGATCAAATGAAGCCGCTGGCGCTTTATCTCGCCTCCGACGCGTCGAACTATGTGACGGGATCGCAAGTGCTGATCGATGGCGGCATGGCGCTTGGCGGCTTCAAGTAAAATGTTCTCAAGGGTCGGGTAAGAATGTCCGTAACAGCAAAGGCCGCCATCTGCCGGGGAAACAGCGAACCCTTCGCCATCGAGGAGGTGACCCTGGACACGCTGCGCCCCGACGAATTGCGAGTCCGCATTGTCGCCTGCGGCGTCTGCCACACGGACATGGCGGTGCGGGACGAGCAGTTGCCGGTTCCCCTTCCCGCCGTGCTCGGCCATGAAGGCGCCGGCATCGTCGAGGAAGTCGGCGCCGATGTGACCACGGCCAGGCCCGGCGACCGGGTGATCCTCAGCTTCAATAGCTGCGGCGCCTGCCCGAGCTGTGACATCGACGCGCCGACCTATTGTTACAATTTTTTCCCGTATAACTGGTCGGGCGCGCGCCCTGACGGTTCCGCGACACTCACGCAGAACGGCGAAAAGCTTAACGCCAATTTCTTCGGCCAGTCGAGCTTCGCCACCCACGCCATTGCTCATGAACGCAATACCGTCCGCGTGCCGGATGCCGCCGCTGACATTCCGCTGGAACGGCTTTCGCCGCTTGGCTGCGGACTGATGACCGGCGCCGGCGCGGTCCTGCGCAGTATGAAAGTGCGCGCCGGCCTGCCCATCGCCGTGTTCGGCGCCGGCACCGTAGGCATGGCGGCAATCATGGCCGCGAAAATCGCCGGCGCCGATCCGATCATCGCCGTCGACCTCAATGACGAGCGCCTCGCCATGGCGAAAGAACTCGGCGCGACCCACGCTTTCAACGGCAAGGACGATGCGGTCGCCAAGATCCGCGACTTGTGTCCGGCGGGTCTCGGCTATGCCTTCGACACGACCGGGATCAATAAATTGATCGAAGACGCATGGAGCCTGCTCGCGCCTATGGGCGTATGCGGGATTGTGGGAGCATCCGATCCGGCGGACATGCTCACCTTCAATGAAGCGTCTTTCATGGGCGGCGGCCGCCGGGTGATGGGCATTCTCGGCGGGGACAGCGATCTCGACGCCTTTCTGCCGGAGCTCATCGATTATCACCTGAAAGGCCAATTCCCTTTCGAAAAACTGATCGGTTATTTCGACTTCGATCAAATCAATGAAGCTATCGCGGCGAGCGAAGACGGTTCCGTCATCAAACCGGTGCTGCGAATTACTGCGGAGACCTGACCCATGCGCGCCGTCGTCCACCAGGGGCTTCACAAGAAGCTCGCTCTCGAAACCATCGCCGACCCATCCCCGAAAGAAGGCGAGGTTCTGCTTTCCGTCGAGCGCTGCGGCATTTGCGGCTCCGACCTTCACATGACGGAAGATGAAGCTTTCGGCGCCGGCGCCGGGGACGTGCTCGGCCATGAATTCGCCGGCGAGATTGTCGGCCTCGGCAAGGGCGTCGAGCGCTTCAAACTCGGCGATTTTGTCTCCGTCGTGCCGATTGCAAGCTGCGGCAAGTGCCCGAGCTGCCTCGCCGGCGAGCCCGCCTGGTGCGAGAAGATGCATTTGCAGGGCGGCGGCTATAGCGAGTTCGCCGTCACCAATGAAAACCAGTGCGTGCCGCTGCCCAAGAGCGCGAGCATGGCGGACGGCGCGATCATCGAGCCGCTGGCCGTGGCGCTGCACGGCGTCATGACGGGCGAGCAAAAGCCCGGCGACAAGGTGCTGATCCTCGGCGCGGGACCTATCGGCCTTGGCGTCGCCTTCTGGGCCCGCCGCTTCGGGGCGTCGAAAGTCGTCGTGCAGGACATCAACAATTACCAGGAAGACCGCGCGCGCCAGATGGGCGCGACGGATTTCATCGTCGACCTCGAAGACCCCGTCGGCGCCGCGGAACGCGCGCTCGGCGGCAAGGCGGACATTGTCTATGAATGCGTCGGCGTGCCGGGCCTCATCTCGCAGGCGGTCGACCAGACCCGCATCAAGGGTACGGTGCTCGTCCTCGGCCTTTGCACGCGCCCCGAGACCTTCGTGCCGTTCGTCGCACTCTCTAAAGAAGTGCGCATCCAGACCTCGGCCTTCTTCAAGCGCCAGGAATATGAAGCGGCCCTTGATGCGCTCGACGCCGGCGCTGCCGAGCCCCGCGCGCTCATCTCCGACACCATCAATCTCGACGCCGTGCCGGATGTTTTTGAATCGCTCAAAAAGCGCACCCACCAGTGCAAGGTGATGATCGCGCCGAAAGGCTAAGAGAAAGGCCGGCCCATGCGCTATGAAGGCAAGTCCGTTCTCGTCACCGGCGCCGCGACGGGCATCGGCCGCGCCGCCGCCCTCGCTTTTGCCCGCGAAGGCGCCAAGGTGATGATCGGCGACTATAATGATGACGCCGAAGAGGTCGTTTCCGAGATCAGAGGAGAAGGCGGAACCGCCGCTTTCCTTCATTGCGACGTCTCCAAAGCCAGCGAAGTGGAGGCGCTGGTCGCCGCCGCAGTAAAAAACCATGGCGGGCTCGACGCCGCTTTTAACAATGCAGGCGTTTTTCCGCCGGAAAAGATGTTCGCCGACTTCGACGAGGAAACTTTCGACCGCACCATCGCCATAAACCTCAAAGGCGTGTTTTTGTGCATGAAAGCCGAACTGCCGGTGATGGCGAAACAGGGAAAAGGCGCGATCCTCAACACCTCGTCCGTGGGCGGCGTCATCGCCAATCCGGGCATGACCCCTTACATCGCTTCCAAACACGGCGTCATCGGCCTCACCCGCACGGCGGCGATTGAATATGTAAAACAGGGCGTGCGCGTGAACGCGCTCTGCCCCGGTTTTGTCCGCACGCCCATGACCGAGCCATGGTTTCACCGGGAAGGCTTTCTCGAAGCGTTCCTCCCCACCTCGCCCATCGGCCGCCCCGCGGCGCCGGAGGAAATGGCGGGAACGGTCCTGCATCTTTGTTCCGATGAAGCCAGCTTCACCAACGGCGCGGTCATCGTCGCCGACGGAGGCCAGACCGCGATCTAAACCAGAATCGTCAAGAGGACTGCGGGCGAAACCGCAGATTGGGAGGGAAAGATGAAACTGTTGGCCCGCGCGCTCGCCGCGCTGTTGTTTGTCGCACCGCCAGCCATTGCCCAGGACACGCCGCTCGACCTCGAAGTCCTGCAAACAAGCGCTGGCTCGCTCTATTCCAATGTCGTCCTGATCAAGGGCGAGAAAAAAGCCGTCCTCGTCGATCCCCCCTTCACCATGGCGGACGCCCATCGCGCCGCCGCCATGGTCCTCGACAGCGGCAAGGAACTCGAAACGATCTTCGTCACCCATGACCATCCGGACCATTTTTTCGCCATGGAAGTGCTCACCGACGCTTTTCCGAATGCGAAGGTCGTGGCCCATCCCACCGTCGTTGAAGACATCTGGCGGTCACTCCCCTTCAAGGTGAAACGTTGGAGCCCCATGCTCGGCGACAACGGGCCGAAGACGCCGACCGCGCCCACCGCCATGGAGGGCGATACAATCATGCTCGAAGGCCATGAACTGAAGGTCTTGGGGCCCATGCAGGGCGATCATCATCATGCGACGGCGCTGTACGCGCCTTCTATCGGCGCGCTCTTCGCGGGCGATCTTCTCTTCAACGAAATGTATCTCTGGCTTGGCGAGCACGGACGAAAGGAAACGCGCGCATGGGGCGAAGCGGTTGACGATCTCGCAGCACTCAATCCCGAAATCGTCGTTCCGGGCCACGCCAAACCCGGCATGCCCAACGATGCGTCGAGCCTCGCCTATACGGGCGGCTTTATCGACTTCTGGCTCGACGCCGCCAGGAAAGCCAAGAACAGCGAAGAGCTGCGCGCCATGGTCGAAGCGGCCTACCCGGACAGCATCGACGTTCTCAATGGCTTCCTTCTCGTGAACTCCTCCAAGGTCGCCATGGGCGAGGAGCCGCGCTGGGAGGAATAAGCGCGGCAGCGCATCTACACGATCGAGCCGCCCGCCTGAGTTGTCGTAAGCGAATGAGTTCTGCGGAAGCTCATCCTCGCAATGAGTGCGCTATTTTTTACTGTCCCGCCCTAATCTGCATTTGGGCGTTAACCAAACTGCGCAACCAAATGCTCACCTTTAGACCGGAGTCTTTCTCACTCATCGGGCGGGAGAAAGCACATGACCAAATTGCTTCAGACGGGCGCCGTCGGGGCGTTTATCGGCGTCGCCATCATCGTCAGCGCCGTCGACAAGAAGATGAATTATGTAGATGTCGAGGCGGAAATCCTTGCCGTCAACCAGACCTGCTATCTCGAAAAAGACGAGGGCAATAAGACCTATTTCACAGACCCCATGGAATGCAACATCGCCGCAGCGATGAAAGAAGCCCATCCCAGATACAAAGATTATCGGCTGATGCGCGATACCGAGCTTGAGCTCTGGTATCCGGACCCGGCCGTAAACGCCTATGCAAAAACCACGCTGGAATTGAGCGGGAACGCATCCCATGACGAGCTTCGTCCGGGTGAAATGATGCACGTGCTGGCTCACAAGAAGAAGTCAGGCAAGGTCCGCGAAATCTAGTCTACGCGCCGCTGGCCGCCAACACCGCCGTGAAAAACCCGTCAGAGCGGATTTTGTCCGGCGTCAGGCGGATCGCGCCCTCTTGCGTGACGCAAGAGCGCAGCGCCGCCTCGCCCTCTTCGGTGAGAAGGCCCGAGGCTTTCATGGCGTCGAGCGCCGGCGCGCGGGTGAAATTTTCATGGCTTGCGAGAAACGACGCAAGCCGGTCCTCGTTTTCCTCCATCAGGAATGAACAGGTCACCCAGACCAGCCGTCCGCCGGGTTTGACATAACGCGCCGCCTCTTTCAGGACGGCGTCCTGTTCAGAAATCCGCGTCTCAAGCTGCTTTTCCGTCAAGCGCCATTTCGTATCGGGATGGCGGCGCCATGTGCCCGCTCCGGTGCAGGGCGCATCGACAAAGACGACATCCATCTTGCCTTCGATATCCTCGAGCCCTTCCCCGCCGGCGGGCGAGCGAATCTGAAGATTACGGACGCCCGCGCGCTTGGCGCGATGAAACAGCGGCTTCAACCGGCGCGGGTCACGGTCATAAGCGTAAAGCTGGCCGGTGTTCTCCATCAACGCGGCGAGCGCCAGGGTCTTGCCGCCGCCGCCGGCGCAATAGTCGAGAACCTGCGCGCCCTTGATGGCGCCCGCCGCGCTGGCGGCGATCTGCGAGCCCAGATCCTGCACCTCGACCCAGCCCTTGTTGAAGGCGGGGATCACCGTGACGCCCGGCGCTTTTTCGCTGGGATCGGGCGCAGCGATGCGCGCGGCAGTCGTGAGGAGCGGAACCGCCTCGGCCCTCACGGTCTTCAACGCCGCCAGCGCTTTTTCTGGCGCGGTCTTCAGCGTGTTGAGGCGCAGGTCGATGTCGGCGCGCTCGCAGAAGGCGGCCATCACCTCGTCAGCCCTCTCGCCAAAAACACGGGCGATCTGCGGCGCGAGCCAGTCGGGGTAATCGCCGCTTTTTGGGAATGCGCCGGTTTTTAACGCAGTCTCTTCCGACTCTCCTAACGCGCCGGGCCCGTGCTCTTCCACAGCAGCTTCGGAAAGCTCCACGGCGCCGATATTCCACAAAAACCGCAAGGCGCCGAGAACGCCCGCCCGCGCCGAAGCGTCATTCATGGCCGCCGCGAGCGCCTTGCGCCGCCGCAAGACGTCAAGAACGAGACCCGAAATAAACGCCCGGTCCTTGGCCCCGGCATAGCGATTCACGCGGGACCAGTCGGCAATCGCGGTTTTCAGGGGCACGCGCCTTGTTTCAAAGTCTTCGAGAATTTCAATAGCGGCGGAAATCCGCCCGGACAGACGCATGAGCTGCAAATCCTTAAATAGAAAACGCCGCGATTCATCCCTTTAAGGACAAATCGCGGCGTTTGAAAGAAACGCGCCTATTCCTCGATGCAGTGATCGATGGCGTCGTGGAGTTCCGCGGAGGCGTTTTCGTACTCTTCCATGGTGACGAGCGCCATCTGCTCGGCCTGAAGGTCAGGCTTGTCCGCAACGGACTCGGCAATGCAGGCGCAAGGCTCAGCCGGAACGCCGTTATTGGCCGCGAACTCTTCACAAGCGGCTTGCGAATCGCCGGCGAAGGCCGCCCCGCATCCAAGCGCCGCAACCATGGCGCCCGCAATCAGAATTTTTCTCATGACGTCTGCTCCCGTAGAGATTGTTGTTAATGACCTGTTCGCGTCCTACGCAACGTTCCGGCGCGACGCGGGCGCCGGACACTTATTCGATGCAATGATCCATCGCGTTGTGCAGCGCGGCGGAAGCGTTTTCATAGTCCGCCATGGTTTCGAGCGCTTCGAGTTCCGCCATCAGGTCGGCGTCGCCCTCAACGGAGTCGGCGATACAGGCGCAAGGCCCCGGATCGATGCCGTTATTGGCCGAAAATTCCTCGCAATTGGCTTTTGCATCGCCTGCATTGGCGGCGCCGCATCCGAGCGCCGCAACAAAAGCGCCGGCGATAATAGTCTTTCTCATGACGTAAACTCCCCTTGAGTTCGTAATGGTGATGTCCCAGCCCGGGCTTCGCCGTCCGAATACGCCACCCCGTGAAGCGCGCCCGGAAGAGAGTCTACTGTAATTCCCGTTTGCTTCAACGCTTGCGATAAGCCAGGCCCCGCCAAGTTCCCTATGGGAACATTAATTCCGCGTTGGATTGGAAAGGCTCAGACCAAAGCCTCAGTTCGGGGTCGGATAGTTCGGCGCCTCCCGGGTGATGGCGACGTCATGAACATGGCTTTCTTTGAGGCCGGCATTGGTGATTTTGACGAAGCGCGCGCGCTTTTGCATGTCCTCGATGGAGGCCGCGCCCACATAGCCCATGGAGGCGCGAACGCCCCCGACAAGCTGATGGAGGATCGGGCCGATGGGCCCCTTATAGGGCACCCGGCCTTCAATCCCTTCGGGAACAAGCTTCATCTGCTCTTTCACATCCGCCTGGAAATAGCGGTCGGCGCTGCCGCGCGACATCGCCGTGATCGAACCCATGCCGCGATAGGATTTATAGGAGCGGCCCTGATAGAGAAACACCTCGCCCGGCGATTCATCAGTGCCGGCGAGCAGCGAGCCGATCATCACGCAATCGGCGCCGGCGGCGATGGCCTTGGCCATGTCGCCCGAATATTTGACGCCGCCGTCGGCAATGATGGGAACGCCTGCCTCGCGCGCAGCGCGGGAGGCGTCGGCCACCGCCGTCAATTGCGGCACGCCGACCCCCGCGACGATGCGCGTCGTGCAGATCGAGCCCGGCCCGATGCCGACCTTCACCGCATCGGCGCCAGCGTCGACCAGCGCTTTCGTGGCGTCATAAGTCGCCACATTGCCGGCGATCACCTGCACCCCGTTCGAGGCGCGTTTCACGCGCTCCACCTGTTCTGAGACCTTCACCGAATGGCCGTGCGCCGTGTCGATGACGATAACATCGCAGCCCGCGTCGATCAGCGCCTCGATGCGCTCATAGCCTGCATCCCCAACAGAGGACGCAGCGGCGACCAGAAGGCGGCCCTGCGCGTCCTTCGAGGCCAGCGGATATTTCTGGGCCTTTTCCATGTCCTTGACGGTGATCAGGCCGACGCAGCGATAGTCGTCGTCAACGACGATAACGCGCTCAATGCGCCGCTTGTGGCAGAGCTCGCGCACTTCATCCTGGCTGGCGCCGGGTTTGACGGTGACGAGATCGACGGAGGTCATGAGATCGCGCACCGGCTGGTCGAGATTGCGCGCGAAGCGCATGTCGCGGTTGGTCAACACGCCGACCAGCTTGCCGACGCCGTAAGCGTCCGGATTTTCCACCACCGGAAAGCCGGAAATGTTTTTCTCCAGCATGATCGTCTGCGCCGTCGCCAGCGTTTCGTCGGGCGTCAGGGTCAGGGGATTCACCACCATGCCGCTTTCGAAGCGTTTGACCCGGCGCACATGCTCGACCTGTTCCGCGATGGTGAGATTGCGATGAAGAACGCCGATGCCGCCGTTCTGGGCCATGGCGATCGCCATTTCGCCTTCCGTCACGGTATCCATGGCCGACGAGATAATCGGAATGTTGAGCGTGATCTCGCGGGTCAGCCGCGTCTTCACATCCACCTGCGAGGGCATCACTTCAGACGCCCCCGGCTCCAGCAACACATCGTCGAATGTCAGCGCATCACGGATTTGCATTTTACACCTCGTCATCTAACGGATCAGACAAAACGCCCCGATGGTCGAATGTCTGGATCAAAATTTCGCCCGGGCTGTCGACGTCATTGGCGGTGACGATCTCGAGCACGCGCCGCATGAGCGCCTTGGGGGAGCGGATATGGTCCTTGAGGGCGATCCCGGCGCCGAGCGCCAGATCCATGCCCGAGCCCCGGGCCCAGAAGGAGCCTTTCGCCACGGGCGAAAGACAGAATGAATTGTCGAAGTCCCAGACCGCGCCGGATTTGTGAATAAGAAGCCCGTTGCCGCAGAAGCGCTTCAGCCCCTCCTCCATCTCGCCGATCTCGAAAGCGCCGTAAGCCTCCCGCATGAAGGTCAGAATTTCAAAGGGCCGCTCGGCGCGTTTCGGGAAGTTCTGCTCGTTGGCTTCAAGCGCTTCAAGCTTCGGTCCCGTGCCGGTGATGCCGATGGCCCAGCCGTGAATCGAATACCATTTGCGATCCAGCGACGGACCGACATAGCTGCCGATGGTGGCGCGGCCATTGGAGCCGAGCCAGGTGACGTTTTCTTCCGGGTCGTGCAGCGCTGCAATGATCGTCATGCCCGCCCCCTGAAGCCAATGGCGACGACATATTTTTCGGCCGAATCGGAGCGCGAGGCTTTCGGCTTGACGTGTTTCACGGTTTCAAAATTCTGCTTGAGCCGCGTCAGGATATCGCCTTCGGCGCCGCCAGCGAAAACCTTGCAGACGAAGGCCCCGCCGGGCGCCAGCACGTCCTCGGCGTAATTGAGCGCGGCCTCGGCGAGTGCGACAATGCGCAAATGGTCCGTCGATCTATGGCCCGTCGTCGGGGCCGCCATGTCGGAAAGGACGACATCCGCGCCGCCGCCGAGCAGCTCTTTCAGTTTTTCGGGCGCGGCCTCGTCAAGGAAATCCATCTCGAGAATGTCGGCCCCAGCCACGGGCGGCACATGGAGATAATCGATCCCCGCCACCTTGCCGGTCTTGCCGACGGCCTTCACCGCGACCTGAAGCCAGCCGCCGGGCGCGCAACCGAGATCGGCGACCTTGGCGCCTGGCTTCAACAGCCGGTGCTTTTCGTCCATTTCGAGGAGCTTGAAGGCGGCGCGGGAGCGCCAGCCCTCGGCCTTGGCCTTCCGCACATAAGGGTCATTCAGCTGGCGCTTCAGCCAGAGGGTCGAAGCGTAATCGCGCCGCTTGGCGGTTTTGACATGGACATTGAGATCGCGCTGGGCGGCTTCGCCGCGGCTAGTGGCGTCCTTTTTGCGCGAGCGTTTTTCAGGCTCCGCGCCAAGCGCCGTCGTCGCGATATCGGTTTTTTTCGCGCGCTTGGGGGCCTTCGCGGCCCCGCGCCGTTTCGCAGGCGGTTTTGCTGAGGAATTGCGTCGCTCCATGGGCCTTCATAGCGGAGTCTCATGCTGTTTCAACCGGTTTTTCAGGCCGGCCTTCGGGAACGCCGGGGCCCCCGGACTGTTATTCCGGCAAGCGTGGGGTGCGTCGCAAAACCGATAACCAAAAGCCGGAAACACGATGGCCCTTTCAACCCTGCATATGCGCCAGGCCGCCAGGAAGGCGGCGCTCCAGGCCGCCCGCGGCATGGGAATCGAGGAAACCCGGGCCATGCGCGCCGCGCCCGTGGCGCTCTGGCTCGTCCTTTATGCGCTCGGACGCAATTCCACCTCGCCTTTCCTGCTTACCGGCCTGCGTCCCGGTCTTCGCTACGCCCTCAACCGCTGCCGGGAGGATGTCTTCAAGACCGGCCGGCTCGGCGCCTCGGACGTGAAAGCGCGCGGTGAGGCGCTGGTTCTGAAAGTCATGGGCCGGCACGCCCCGCGCGCCGTCCGCGCCGTCGAAAGTCTCGCCGGGACCGATGAGAGACGAGCGCGGGCTTTTCTGGGCGTGTGCGCCGTCGCCGCCATTCGCGCGCTTTCCGAAACCAAGGGCGAGCTCAATCTGACAGTCGAGCAGACCATCGGCGTGTTGATGTCCGAGGCCGCCCTTCTGGACAATGCGGATCCAAGCTTCATGCCCAAAATGCGCGACTGGGTCTTCCGGCCGCCTTTCTGGTCCCGGCCCTTCGCGAAAATGGCGACGCTTTTCCGCCGGCCGGCCGGCCGCGAGTCCGCCTCCCTTGCAGCGTAAAGAAAAACGGCGCCCCGAAGAGGCGCCGTTTCCCGTCATAAGACTGTCAGTTCAGCTTAGACTTTTTGCAGATTGCCAGCCGCGCTTTTGCCGCGGTCCGTAACAATCTCAAAGCTGATTTTCTGGCCTTCGACCAGCGGCGGCAGACCAGCCTGCTCGACAGCGGTCGCATGGACGAACACGTCCTTGCCGCCATCGTCCGGCTGGATAAAGCCATAGCCTTTTTGGCCGTTAAACCATTTCACTGTACCAGTCGCCATCTTTCGTCTCCTTTGACATTAGGCGCGCCCCACCGCGTATCCCGGCGAGACAGGTGGCCGGTGTTTTAAAAAACGCCGGCCGGTTCGTTGCAACCCGTGTCTTGGAAAGGTCGAAAGCTTAGCAGACAGTAGTGTCGGCCGCGGTTCGGCTGCGGCCCAAAACAGAAATTGCGGGAAGGAATATAGCGATCCCGGGCAGCGCCTGCAACTGACCTCTTCGCAACCGCGCCGACCGGTTAAAGCGGCCTGTAAAGATGCATGCTGGGAAGGCCCGGACCGAAACCGGCTTTCTCATAAGCGCGGCGCGCGGGCGCATGACGGTCGTCGCCGCCGGTCCCAACCGTCGCCAGCTTCATGCCCGCTTCTTTCATGCGCCGAAGCGCAAAGCCGTACATAAGCGCGCCGAGCCCGGCGCCCTGGTGATCAGGATGGACAGCGTTAAGACCGATTTCGCCAATGCCGGAAGGGTTGTCGAGGGTCACTGCGCAAACGCAGCTTTTCGGATCTCTTGCAGCCGCGGCAAGTCTCCGGGCGACAGGGCCGGATCACGCAATCGTCAGTCACGGATTTTGATCACGGTGCGGAGCGTCTCAGTCGTCGCGGTAGACTTTTTCTTCCCGCTCATGGCGTTCCTGCGCTTCAAGCGAGAGCGTCGCAATCGGACGGGCGTCCAGCCGGCGCACGCCGATCGGTTCGCCGGTTTCTTCGCAATAGCCATATTCACCGGTCTCGAGCCGGCGCAACGCGGCGTCGATTTTCGAGATCAGCTTGCGCTGGCGGTCACGGGTTCTCAACTCAAGCGCCTTTTCGGTTTCGCTTGACGCCCGGTCGGCGATATCAGGCAGATGATTGTCGTCTTCCTGAAGGTTCGTCAGCGTACCCTGACTTTCTTTCAGGATGTCCTGTTTCCAGGTGAGCAGCTTCTTCTTGAAGTACTCCTTTTGACGGTCATTCATGAAGGGTTCGTCTTCCGACGGACGATACTCATCAATCTCGGACGCCGACATGGCCTTCTCCCAACTGACACATTCTCTCAAGCCTGGTCATGGCTCTCATGCGGCCCGATTTCCTCCCCCGAGCCGCGGCTCTCTATAACGGCGCCGCCCCGGCGGCTCAAGCAGCCTTTTCGAGCTTCGAGGGTTCTCCCGGCGCAATTTCATAAAAATGAAATCTTGATTTTCGGTTGCACGCGCCCGGATCGCAGCGACAGGGCTCCTACAGGCCCTGCCCCATCGCAACCGCAGTAAATCCGGGCCTTCTCGCTGCGCTGCAACATGCGGACCGGGCCGATGGCGCCTCTTTCGCGCCATGCTGCGGCCGGCCCGGGTCCAAGGCCCCTACAATTTCAATTAAATGCGCAATCCTTTGTTTTTCGCGGCTGTGTATAGCGGATCGAGACAGAAACGGAGCTTCGGCCACCAGCCATTTTGCTCCGTCTACAGACGAGCATGCCGGGGGCGAGCCGCCTCCAAGGGAGCCAGCCATGACCGCATCTTCCTCGACGCAGACCGGCGCAAGCGGTCAGGCCGCGGCGGACAGCGTGCGCGCGCTGATCAGCCTTACGGAGGATCTGGCCCGCATCTTCGAGGAGGAAAATCTCGCGCTCGCGAATGATCGCCCGGACGATCTCGCCCCTCTTCAGGGGGAAAAAGCGCGCCTGGCCGCCGCCTACGCCCAGTCGATCCGCGCCGTCGCTGCGGATCGGGCCGGCGTCGCCAGTGTCGAGGCGAGCCTGCTCTCCCGGCTGCGCGATGCGACCGAAGGTTTTGAAGCCCGCGCGGCCCGCCAGAAAACCCTTCTCGAACGCGCCGCCCCTTCGACCGGCAAGGCCGCCGCAGCGTCCTAGAAGCTGAATTTGCCCCGGCTATAGAGGAACTCCAACACTCAGCTTTCCGGCGTTTACTGCGTAGCCCTTCCTAAGCCATTCTTTTTTCGGCTTTTCCCGCCCTTTCCTCAGCCTGCGGTTGAGCTTTCGCACCGCGCCACAGTCACGGCCGCAAGAGAAATCCTCATTTCCGCCTAGCCCGTTCTACATTTTGGCCCATTTTAGGGTTAAGGTGACGTCGAAGCGGGGTGTGGGAGCGTTTTTCCGTGAAGACGTCTGAAAGCGGCATTGAACTGATCAAAAGGTTCGAAGGGCTGGAGCTCGAGGCCTATCAGGATATCGCCGGAATCTGGACCATCGGCTACGGCCACACCGGCCCCGACGTAGAACCCGGCATGAAGATCAGCGAGCGCGACGCAGAGGAGCTGTTGCGCCGCGATCTAAAACCACGGGAACAGGCGGTCGACAGCGCCGTGAGAGTTCCCCTGAACCAGAACGAATTCGATGCCCTGGTCAGCTTCGTCTACAATGTGGGGATAGGCGCCCTGCGCAGTTCGACCGCCCTGAAGCGGCTCAACAAAGGCAACCGAGTCGGCGCCGCGGACGCGCTGACCTGGTGGAACAAGGCGACAGTCGGCGGCGTGTTGCGCGAAGTGACGGGCCTCACCCGGCGGCGCGCCGCCGAGCGCGCGCTGTTCCTGACGCCTACGCAGGCGCCCGACGTCCGCGATCCGAAACAGATCAACGAAAACACGCGCGCGACGCCGGTCGAAGACGCGCCCCGCCGCGGCAATCCCGCTGAGAGTCGAACGGTTCAAGGGGCCGCCGTTGCTGGCGGCGCCGGGGTCGCCGCCTCGACCATGGGCCGCGACAGCGCCGAGGAGCTCGACCAGCTCGAAACCAATATCGAGACAGGACAGGGCCTGACGGAAAGCGCCAGCGCCGGCGAAGGAACAACGCCGCCCGAGACCGCCGGCGACGCCCAAAGCGAAACGGACGCCGGAGCCGAAGGCGCAACCACCACCCCCGCCGCGGGCGAGGAAACCGCTGGCGAAACCCAAGGCGACTCCGGCGAAGAGACCGGCGATCAGGCGGGCGAAGACGCGCAGACCGGGGCCGAGACCGGCGACGCCTCCCCGGGTGAAGGCCAAACCGCCGCCGAGGATATCGGCGCCGGAGCTGCCGCCGGCGAGCAGCCCGCCGACGCCACGACCCGCACCATCGAGATGCCCGAGCGGCCCTCCAAGCACGAAGTCCATACGGCTGAAACACAGATTCAGTTTGCGCTTCTTATTCTCATCGTCCTGGCGGTGCTTTTCATCATCTTCGCGCGCATCGACGACTGGATGAATTACCGTCGTTAGGTCTTCTGTCAGCGCAAGAGCGCACGCACGCGCTTGCGCAGAACGGGAAGCAACTCTTCCTCGAACCAGGGATGCTTCTTCAACCAGCTATTGTTGCGCCAGGACGGATGCGGCGTCGCGAAATAGCGCGGCGCATAGGCACGCCAGTTCCGTACGGTTTCGGTCAGCGTTTTTTCAGCGTCTTTGCCAAGGTGCCATTTCTGCGCATAGGCGCCGACGAGGATCGTGGTTTCGATATTCGGCAATGCGGCCATCAGCCTTTCGCGCCATTGCGGCGCGCATTCCTTACGCGGCGGCCTGTCGCCGCCCTTGGCGTCATAACCCGGAAAACAAAAGCCCATGGGAATGATGGCGACCTTACTCTCATCGTAGAACTCAGCGTCGGTCACGCCCATCCATTCGCGCAGCCTGACGCCGGATGGGTCATTGAACGGCTTACCCGTCTGATGAACGAGATTGCCCGGCGCCTGTCCGAACACGGCGATTTTCGCCGTTTTCGACGCGCGCAGGACGGGCCGCGGCTCATGGGGCAAAGGCGCGCCCTTCGGCGCCTCCACACACAGGCGGCAGGCGTGGATTTCCTTGAGCAAAGACGGAAGGCTTTGTTTTTGCACAGCCATCGTGCTCCTATATCGCGTTTTCAGCGGATGTCATCCGCGCGCGCCTGTGCGTGAAACTCAAATAAGTGTGAAGCCATGAAACGCATTCAAATCGAAGTCAGCGGCGGTTGTCAGTGCGGCGCCGTGCGCTATCACGCCAGTGAGATGCTCGATAATGCGCATCTTTGCCATTGCCGCATGTGTCAGAAAGCGGTTGGGAACATTTTCGCCGCACTGGTTGCGGCCCCAAACGACAAACTTAAATGGACCCGCGGGCGCCCGGCCGTATTCAAAAGTTCCGACCACGCCGAACGCGGCTTTTGCGCCAGGTGCGGCACGCCGCTTTTCTACAACAGCCTCGATAACGACCGCATCAATCTCACCATCGGCTCGCTAGACGAACCGGAAAAATTTCCGCCCATCAATCAGATCGGGCTCGAGGCCCGGGTCCCCTGGTTTGCCGGTTTGCAGAAACTCCCGGAAGGAGGCGAAACCAGCGCCAACGCCGATAAAACATGGGTGCGGTCGGTGACGTCTTCGAACCGCCAGCATCCCGACCACGACACCAAGGCATGGCCGCCCGCCGGCTAATGCTGCGCCTTTTGCGAGCGCCCCCTACTCTTTCGAGAGATGCGCCAGGCGGCCGGCATTGGCTTCCCAGTGTTGGCCGTCAAAGGGCCGGATGGTCACGTTCGAAAACTGCGCGCGATCCATGCAGCGCAAATTCAGCGCATAACCGTCCGGGTTCGAGCGCGGAATATAGAAGGACTTCACGCCGCAGATCTTGCAGAACCAGTGTTTCGCCACGCCGGTGTTGAACAGATATTCGGCAAGTTTCTCCTCGCCGCTCAGAAGCCGGAATTTCGAGCGCGGGACAATCACATGCAGGAAACCGATCATGGCGCAGATCGAGCAATTGCATTCATCGGCGATAATTTCGTCGGGAAGCTCCGCCTCCCAGGCGACGGCGCCGCAATGGCATCCGCCTTTTTTCACAGACGCCGACATTATCCCACCCAGATCAGGCCGATGACGGCGCCGGTCATCAGCGTCGCCAGCGTGCCCGCGACCAGCGCGCGCGGCGCAAGGTCAATGACGTCCTTGCGCCGGTCCGGCGCCAGCGCCGTCAGCCCGCCAATGACGATGCCGAGGCTAGAGAAGTTTGCAAAGCCGCACAGCGAATAAACAACGATGAGGATCGACCGCTCGCTGAAAACGCCCGGCTCCACCTGCGCAAGGCGCAGATAGGCGACAAATTCGTTGAGCGCAGTTTTTAGCCCCATGAATTCCCCCGCCGCCGTGGCCTCCGACCAGGGCACGCCCGCAAGCCACATCAAGGGAGCGAAGACGTAGCCCAATATGCGTTCGAGCGTCAGCGGTTCGCCGGCGATATCCGGCGCCGCGGCGAGCATCATGTTGATCAAGGCCACCGCCGCGATGAAGGCGATGAGCGAAGCAAGGATGTTGAGGTAAAGGCCAAGCCCGTCGGTGACGCCGCGCATGAAAGCGTCCATGGTGCCGCCATAACCGAAATCGTCGGCCGCCTCGACCGGGGTCGGCGTTACGCCCTTATCCTCCGGCATCATCACCTGCGCCATCAGGATCGCCGCAGGCACCGAAATGATCGACGCGACAATTATATGACCAAGGATCGACGGATCGACATTCGACAGGATTGTCGCAAATACCGCCATCACCGATCCGGCGACCGTGGCGAAGCCGCCGGTAATGACGATCAGCATTTCAGGACGCGAAATCTTCGACAGATAGGGCCGGATCAGAAGCGGCGCCTCGGTCTGACCGAGGAAAGTGTTCGCCGCCGAAGACAGCGCCACGGCGCCGCCGACCCGGAAAACTTTTTCCAGCAGAAAAGCAAAGCCGCGCACGAAGACCTTCAAGATGCCCCAGTGCCACATCACGGCGGAGAGGCCGGAAAAGAAGATCACCAGGGGAAGCGCGCCGAAAGCGAAACTGAACATAGCGCCTTCATTGACCACTTCGAACGGCGCCTCGCCGCCGCCGAGATAGCCGAAGACGAAGGTCGTGCCTTCCCGGGTCGCAGCCTGCAGCACCTCCACGACAGTCTGAAGAGAGGCCAGCGCGCGCCGCGCCCCGGGCTGATAGAGCAGAAAGGCGGCGATCAGGATCTGGGCCAGAACCGTCCAGACAGCCGCGAAAAAGGGGAAGCGCATTTTCTGGCTGGAGAACAGCCAGGCGATGAAAATGAAAGCAACGAGTCCGGCCGCGCTCTGGCCGCGCAGACCCACATCGGCCAGATCAAATGGCAAATCCATGAATTCCCGCAAGACCCCTCGGTGGCCGCCGCCCCCGGTGTTTCAAGACCCTTTTACGACAGCCGCAACTATGAGGCAGCATGACGAATTTGTCACTGATTCTGTTAATCTTCTTTATGGCTTGCGCGGTCCGCCCGGCTGACTATGGTGCCCCGAAATGACGTCTAGCCGGGAACCTGCCACATGCTGCCTATGCCGCGCGCCGATCTGAAACCCAACACTTTCGAGTATGAGATCACACCGCTCGTCAAGCCCACGGGGTTCCGGGAATATGACGCCCGCTGGATCCTCGAAAAGGAGATCAATCTCCTCGGCATCCAGGCCCTCGGCATGGGCCTCGGCACCCTGATCCGTGAGATGGACAAGGAGCCGCGCATCGTCGTCGGCCATGATTTCCGCAGCTACTCCGCATCGATCAAACAGGCGCTGACCGTCGGGCTGATGAGCGCCGGCATTGAGGTCAACGATATCGGCCTCGCCTTGTCGCCGGTCGCCTATTTCGCGCAGTTCGATCTCGACATCCCTTGCGTCGCCATGGTGACGGCAAGCCACAATGAAAATGGCTGGACCGGCGT
>JAUIMC010000034.1 GCA_030433215.1 Alphaproteobacteria bacterium | reverse complement strand
TCATGGCTTCGCCGCCTATTACACTGAAGACGGCGTCATGGCGATCAATGGCAAAGTCGCCAAAGGCCGCGACGGGATTCAGGCGTTTTACGATAATTACAGCACCATGTCGCCGGGCGAAGCCTTGCCGGGAAAACTGCATGTAATGCTCAACAATTTGCGCATCGTCATCGACGGCGACGAAGCGGTCGTCGATCTTGTCTGGACGGAGGTCAACTCCGACACGGTCAAGCTTGCGCCGCGCATTGTCGAGCAGGGCACGGACCATACGACAATGAAAAAGGTCGACGGTCGCTGGCTGATGACCGAACGCATCATCATCAATAGCGGCGGGTTGCCAGACGCCTATGATGAAAGCTTCAAGAAAATAAAATAAGCGGAAAAGGCGCCGTCCGCTTTCCGCTTATTTTCGGAGCGGACGGTCAGCCGTCTTTCATGCCGTCGGGGCGTTTTCCGACAGGATCGCCCCGCCAGTCTTCGCCGGTGACAGGGTGCGGGTAGTGAAACGGCACGACCCGCGTTTCCGGCCAGATGCTGGGAACAGCATCCAGAAGTTCGTCGGGCCCCTTCGGGTCTTCCGGATAGGTTTTTTCCAGCGGCGGTAAAAGCGCGCCGCCCACGGACCATCCCTTTTCATAGTCTGCCTGCCACAGCACAGAATAATTATAGACGCCGATTTTCCAGACGCCGTTTTCGCGCACATAGGTATGCTCATAGATGCCCGCCTCCCAGCAGGCGCGCGGCATGCCGGGAATCGCCGGGCGGCTCTCATGGGTTCCGGCAAGCATCAGGCAGCGGAAGCGACCCTTGGCGGTTTGCCGGTCGGGATCCACCGTAATGATATCCTGCATCAGCATGTGATCGAGAAAGAACCCGTATATCGGTCCGTTATGGCCTTGCGTGAAAAGCTCGCGGAACCAGCCGCACATCAGCCGGCGGATGCTTTCCTTGCCGCGGAAGACGCCGTTTAAAAAGGTAGCCTTTCCGTTTTCGGCGAAAAGGTCCACGACCTCGTCATAGAGGCATTTGTCGAGATAGTAGCCGTATTTATATTGCAGCTCGCGGATTTCGTTCTTGTCCTTCAGGAGGCCGACTTCGTTGCGAAGGTCCGAGACTTCCTGTCTCAGCGCCGCCAGCTCATTGCTATCGCCCATCACCGCTTCCCTCATTTCCCGCGCTTCTTTTCTAGCATGAACGGCACGGCGCGTAAGGAAGGCCGATGATGCTCTGCCGGAGGCAATAGTCCTTCAATTCTGAAGTGGACGGAAAATCGGCGTTTGCGCGCGCGCTTGATGCTTGCCCGCCGCAACGCTTTCAATCACTCTTCCGGACCGCGCTTCATGGCATGAATAGGGGAGCGGCTTATGACCAATGAAGAGATGATTGCTGCGCTGCAACGCGAAGTCGAAAGCCTGAAAGAGAAAATGAGCGCGCTGGAAAAACGCGCGACGGCCTCTGAAGACTACATCGCCATCTGCAATCTTCAGCGCGCCTACGGCTATTATGTAGACAAAGGCCAGTGGAACGACGCCGCCGACCTTTTCGCCGAGGACGGCTCGCTCGAGATCGCAGGGCGCGGCGTCTATAAAGGTCAGGCGCGGGTGCGCGAATACATGAACAATTTTCCGAAATATCAGCGCGGCGTCCTCTTCAATCACATGCAGCTTCAGCCGGTGATCACCATCGACGCCGAAGCCGGAACGGCGAAAGGGCGCTGGCGCACGCTTATCCAGATCGCGACGCTCGGTGTCGAGGCGCGCTGGGGCGAGGCGACCTATGAAAACAAATATGTGAAGGTTGGCGGACTATGGCGCATTGCACGCCTGCACGGCTTCATCACCTTTTATTCTGAATATGAGAAGGGCTGGGACAAGGGCGGGGTGAAACTCCTGCGTTCCTTCAAGGGGCTTGAGCCCGACGCGCCGCCGACCGTTGACTATGAAGCCTGGCCGGAGGTTTTCATCCCGCCTTATCATTATCCGAACCCCGTTTCGGGAACACGCAATGACGGCTCGGTTTAGGCGCCGGTTGCAAGAGGAAAAATCATGGCGCGACTGATATTGCCGCTGTTCTTCATGGTGATGATGATCGACGGGTATGATCTGGCGGCGATGCCGCTCGCTCTTCCTTACCTGGTCGAGGAAATGGGCGTCGAACCGGCGGCGTTCAGCGGCGCGCTTTCCGCCGTCCTGCTCGGCCTCGGCGCCGGCGCCTTGCTGATTGGTCCGCTGGGCGACCGTTTCGGGCGACGTTTGCTGATCGTATCATCGCTGGCGCTGATCGGCGCAGCGACAATCGGCACGGGCTTTTCCTCCTCGATCATGGAGTTTGTCGTTTGGCGGTTTCTGACCGGGCTGGCGCTCGGCGCCTGCCTGCCGAACATCACCGCCAGCACCGCCGAACAGGCCCCGCCGGAGCGAAAAGCGGCGACCATCGCACTGATCTCCGCCGGGATTTCCATCGGCGCTATTCTGGCGGGATTGATTACGCCGGCGCTCGTCAAACTTGGCGGCTGGCCGCTCATCTTTTACGCCGCCGGAGGCTTCATTCTGCTGCTGGCCGCCGCCCTGTTTGCGGTCCTTCCCAAAACAGACGCGCCGGCAAGCGAAGACGGACCGGCGCCGGCGGCGCGCGGCTCCATCCTCGCCACTTTAAGTCCGCGCTACCTGCCGGCGACGGCGGTGTTTGTGGGGCTCTACACGGTCAACGCCTTCGTGCTTTACATGATCGTCAGCTGGCTGCCGCATCTGTTGACCACAGACGGTCTATCGGCGGACGCGGCTTCGCAATTGACGGCGTTCTTTCAGGGCGGGGGGCTTGCCGGCGGTCTCGTCATTTCCTGGTTCATCGACCGGGGCCGGCGCGTTGCCGCTTTCACGATCGCCTACGCCCTCGTTATCGCTGCGTTCTTCGCGACGGGCCTTGCGTCCGGAAGCGCGGTTTTATGGGGGGCTTTGCTCCTTGTTATCGGCAGCGGCGTTTCCGGGGCGCATCTCGCCATCATGGCGTCGAGCGCGTCGTTCTATCCCCAGAGCGTCTTCTCTTCGGCCATCGGGCTCGCCGTCGCCGTGGCGCGCATCGGCGCCATTGCGGGGCCGCTCGCCGGCGGCGCGCTGGTGGCGCGCGATGTCGCGCCGCAACCCTTCTTTCTGGTCTGCGCTGCGCCGGTGCTTGTGTGCATCGCCATTGTGCTGGCGAGCGCGCGCGTGAGAAAAGCCGAAGAGGCGAGGGCCGCCTAGGCGGCGCTGTCCTTGGCGACTTGCTTCAGGAACTCCGCGTTCGCCTCGATCAACTCGCGCACCGAGCGCGCCTTGCGGCCGGTGAGCTTTGCGACGTCGTCCGTGCAGATGTCGAGACAGCCTTCGCGGATGGAGCGTTCGAAGCTCACCATATCGTCGGAGTTCCAGGGAATACCGGCCACCGACTGATCGTCGACCGGCTCGCGCGGAATGCCGAGCGCGTCGAAATGCGCGTACATGCCGTCATCGTCGGTCTCGACGAGCTTGATTTCCTTGCCGCAGACTTCGCTGAGCATGGCCGCGACTTCCTCGAAATTTTCGCTGTTCGGACCGGTGATGGGGTAGGCCTTGTTCTCATGGCCGTCCTGGGTGAGGACGGCGACGGCGCTGTCGACGCAGTCCTCGCGCCAGACCATGGCTTCGCGTCCGCCATCAGTGCTGGTGAGCCAGACGCCGGAGGCGATAAAGCCCGGCCCGGCGTTCAGGATCATTGCGTCCGCATAATGAGCGTCGCGCAAAAACGTCCAGGCGAGACCGCTCGCCTTGACGAGGTTTTCAGTTTCGCGGTGATCGACCGCGACAATCGCCGGGTTGTCTTCGGCGACATTCACGAAGCTCGTATAGATGATGTGCTTCACGCCGTTGGCCGCCGCCGCGTCGATCGCCGCCTTGTGCTGGGGAATGCGCGCGCCGACGCGGGTGCCGGAGATGAGCAGCATTTTTTCCGCGCCTTTAACGGCCTCGGCCAAGGTTTCCGGCTTGTCGAAGTCGCCATAGCGCACGTCGCAGCCCTGATCCGTGCGGTCCGCGAGTTTCGCAGGCGTGCGCGTGATCAGAATGAGGTCCGAGGCGCGGCCCTTGGCGATCAGCTTGTCCGTCGCCATGCGGCCATACTGGCCTGAGGCGCCGGTGATGACGATTTTGCCCATGGGTTCTTCCTCGTCTTTTGCGCGGGGCGCGCGCCTTTACAGCAGCGCGTAATAGCGGATGGTGTTGCCGTCCTTGCGGCGGCGCCCGATGCCCACAAAGACATGGCGCATGAGCCATTCATGGGGCCCTTTTGGCGTTTCAAACATCGGCGAGGAGCGCAGGTAAAATTCCTCGAACGGCACTTCCGGCCCGTCGCGGAACATCCAGTCCTGCATGCGTTTCAGAGTGTCGGGCTCGCGGCCCCAGAGAAAGCCGCGATTGTGCATCAGGATTTTGGCGCCGTCTTCGGCTTCAATCATGTAGCGGGCATCGCTGGCCAGGACGTCGTCGGGTCGGAATTGCGCCCAGTCGCCGCCGCTTCCGGGCAGGACAATCCCGTTCAGCTTGGGGCCTTTGACAGCGCCGCTGTCGATATAGACGAAGCCGCGCCCGGCGCCGCTCGGCATGTCCGGGATGGAATCATAACGCGCGAAATTGATCTCGATCTCGAAGACGAATTCGAGCTTCGGCGCTTCCGGTCCGGAGCTGCCTTCTAAAGGAATAGCCGGGATATCCGCCACTAAGCCATCACCCAGCGGAACAGCGTCTTGCCGGCGCCGGGCAGTTGCGCTTCGGCGCGCAGGCGCAGGCCCTGTTCCTCAGCGAGGCCGCGTAGCAGGACGTAATCGCTCCAGTTCGTATAACCGTGAATGGCGCCGCGATGCGCGGCGAGGCGCATTTTGTAAAAGGAAACGATGTCGCCTGTCAGAGGCTCGACCCTGTCAGCAGGGCCCGCATTTTTATTCGCTAGACCCTGCGCCCTCGGAAGGCTTGGCGTGTAAACGGTGACATAGGGTTTGCTCGACGCTGCGTATTTGTCGGCATGTGCGGCGCCATAAGGCAAGGCGATGCTTGCGGCGCCGCCAAGAAGCATGTCCCTGCGTTTCATGGTCAGCATCGTACAACCCTCCCAAGGATGCGCAGAAGATTTCTTTTCGCTCTCGCGGTCAGACGCGGGTTGCAGGAATTATAACGACCGTTATGATGAACGGCAACAGGGATGAAACGCGGGAAACACGCCGGCCGGAGCGGCTTTATCGCCGCCTGTCGCGCTGAAAACGGGAGCAGGGAATGGCCGACCGAATCCTTCCGCCGGGACTTGATGCGGCGCGTTTCGACACCGCCCTTAGCGCATTGAAGAGCGAGCTCGGTGAAGACAAGGTCTTCGACACGGAGCTTGACCGCGACACCTATATCGACCCTTACGCGCTGGGCGACGGCCTCGATCACCTGGCGTCCGCCGCGCTAGCGCCGACGAGCGTTGAAGAAGTGCAGGCGATTGTGCGCCTTGCGAATGAACACGGACTTCCGGTCTGGCCGGTCGCGCGCGGAAAGAACCTTGGTTATGGCGGCGCGGCGCCGGTGCTTGCGGGCAGTGCGGTGCTCGACATGACCCGGATGAACCAGATCCTCGATGTGGATGAGCGCTACGCCTATGCGACGCTCGAACCCGGCGTCGGTTTTTATCAGTTCCACGAGCACCTCACCAACAACAACATTCCCTTGTGGATGTCTGTTCCGGCGAATGGCTGGGGCTCGGTCATCGGCAACGCGCTGGAGCGCGGCATTGGCTACACGCCTTACGGCGACAACACGACGAAGCTTTGCGGGCTGGAGGTTGTGACGCCCACGGGCGAAATCGTGCGCACCGGCATGGGCGCCATGGACGGAAACAAGTCCTGGGCGCATTATCCTTATAGTTTCGGGCCGAGCTGGGACCAGATGTTTGTTCAGTCGAATTTCGGCGTCGTTACCAAAGCCAATCTGTGGATGATGCCCGAGCCGGAAATGACCGCGCATACGCAGGTCAACTTGCCGGAGATGGAAGACATCAAATGGGCGATGGATATTCTCGCGGACTTGCGCCTGCGCGGGATCATCGAACACAATGTGGTCTTCGGGAACTATCTCCACGACGCATCAGCTTTCACGACCCGCGCCGACTGGTATGAAGGCGAGGGGCCGATCCCCGACGAGATCGCCGAGAAAATCCAGGAAACCTATAATGTCGGCTGGTGGACGTTCCATTTGTCGCTGTTCGGCGACGTAAGCGTCGTCGAAGCCAAGCAGAAAATCGTCAGCGAGGCGTTCGAGCCGCGCCTCGGCAAGAAACTCGAATGGCGCCACTGGCAAAAGGGCCAGCCGCGCGAGCCGTTCAGCATCGCCGTTGGCGTTCCCATGGTGCTGCCCTTGAATGTCGTTAACTGGATGGGCGGGCGCGGCGGTCATATCGGTTTTTCTCCGATCCTGCCGCCTTCGGGCGAACTTGCCTATGATGCCTTTTTAAGCCGCAAGCGGCGCTTCGAAGACGCCGGGCTCGATTATTATTCGAGCTTCACGGTAGGCCATCGCCATATCGCGAATGTCAACATGATCCTTTATAACCGCGACGACGCAGACATGGTGGGCCGCGCGCGCAACCTCTTTACACAGATGATCAAGGATGCGCGTGAGGAAGGGTATGGCGAATACCGCACCCATATCGACTTCATGCAGACCGTCGCCGACACCTATGACTACAATAATCACGCGCTGAAACGGCTCAATGAAAAAGTGAAGGACGCCCTCGACCCGAATGGCGTCATCGCGCCCGGCAAGAACGGCGTCTGGCCGGCGCGCCTGCGCGAGGGGAGGGAATAATGATCAAGTCTTTGTTCATTGCCCGTTGCGCTTTCGCCGGTGTTGCGGCGCTGGCGCTCGCCGGTTGTGGCGGAAAAGAAGAGTCCGCTCCCGCGCCTCAGCCGCAGGAAGGGATTCAGACGGACGCGCCTGCGCCGGATGAAGTCCCGGCAGAAGAAGGCAGGGCGGGCGACAATTCCGATCTGACCAAAATTTCCTCACAGGCCGCCGCGGCGGAACAGGCGAAAGGCGTTTTCACGCGCGCCCGTAATGGCGATCCCGAAGCGGTGTTTCTGGCGCGCTGCCAGTATTGTCATATCGAGCTCGGCCCCGGCACCATTACGATCGCCCGCCGGCTTGGGCCGGAGGAGGCGCTGCTCGCAAATCGCACCGACCTCACCGGGGATTACGTCAAGACTGTGGTGCGGCGCGGGCTTAACACCATGCCGCCCATGACGCGGGTCGAGGTCAGCGACGATGAGCTCGACCTTATTGCGCAATATCTCACGCGCAATAATTCGGAAGCCGCTGAATAAGCCTCAGCGCGCCTTCCCTAGAGGTCCGGCCGGGTCTTCTCGAGGAAGAGAGACCGTCCTTCTGCGTCTCGCGCTTCCAGGCTCTCGGTCAGCGTTGTGACATAGCGGTCGAAGGCCTGAATTTCTTCAGGACGTAGAGACGTGAAAAGATATTGCGCGACGCTGTCCGCTGTCGGCAGCATCTTTTTGTAGAGTTTTTGGCCTTCTTCAGTGAGGCGGAGAATCTTCCGCCGGCGATTGCCGTCATCGACGCGGCAGGCGATCCAGCCCTTGCGTTCGAGCGATGTGACCGCCCGGCTGACGCTCATGGTGGTCACGCCGGATATCTCGGCGATCTCATGAGACGCCGCGGTCCCAAGCCGGCCGATCAGCATGATCACGCGAAATTCATTGATAGTGACCCGAAACCGCTTCTCCAGATGCTCCGAAAAAGGCGCGTTG
>JAUIMC010000033.1 GCA_030433215.1 Alphaproteobacteria bacterium | reverse complement strand
AGGAAAAACAGGAGGTTATAGAAGTATTGGAAGATCGCCGGCGGCTGTGACCGCCATCACAGCGGCAAAAGCCGGGCGCTTCTAACCTTCACTCATCGGCAAGCAGAAAAGACAGGCAAACAGGAGAGCATCATGGGCGTTATCGAAATCATCCTCGTCGGTTTCATCGGCCTCAACGCCGCCCTCGGCGCCTCCAGCCTCGTCACGGTGCGCCGCTGACACGATCCGAGCCCCAGAGGCCAGGACAATCGCCCCGTCCCGGCCTCGCCCTGAGAGCGGCGCGTCCCTTGGGGGAGGGACGCGCCCTCTTTCCTTTTAGCAACGGGACAAACCCGGCTTCATTCGGTAGACTTTCCGGCAAGCGCATTGGGAGAGGGCGCGACCCCATGAGAGGCGCCGCCGCCGGACTGATCTGGGAGCTGAAAAGGCATCCCTTTTTCGAGGCCTTGTCGGACGACAAGCTGCAAGGCCTGCTCGATTCCGCACATCCCGTCGTCTTTCCCGGCCGCAAGCAGATTTTCGCCCAGGGCGACGAAAGCGACTGCCTTTACATCATCCTCTCGGGCCGGGTGAAGATCTCGAGCTATTCCGACGCCGGCAAGGAGACCGTGCTCGCCTTCATGGGCGAGAACGAGGTCCTCGGCGAGATGGGGGTCTTCGACGGCGGCGAACGCTCTGCGACGGCGAGCGCGCTTCAGGAGACCCGCGCGCTGCGGCTCTACCGGCGCGACGTGCTCGACTTTCTCGAGCGCAATCATGGCGTCGCGCTGCAAATCATCTCGGCGCTGTGCAAACGCATCCGCCACACCAATTTCCTGCTGGAAGACATCGCCACCCTGCCGGCGGCGCCGCGTCTGGCGCGCGCGCTCCTGCGCCTCGGCGAGACCTACGGCCACCGGGACGCCGACGGCGCGCTGCATATCGACATGAAGCTGAGCCAAGGCAATCTCGGCGCCCATGCGGGGATGATGCGCGAAAACGTCAACCGCCAGCTGAAGCTCTGGGAGTCCGAAGGGCTGATCCGCCAGGAAGGCGGCGTCATCGTTCTCCTCGCGCCGGATGCTTTCACCCATATCGGCGAGGAATAGGCTCGCCTATCGGTCTTGCTTGCAAGGCGCTGGAAGGCTGCTAGATTTTCCGTATGATTCCCCGATCTTACAGCGGCGCCGGCGCATTATCTGAATGACGCTGCTCGTTTTCTATCTGCTCCTCGCGATTTGCGTTTCGTTTTTCTGCTCCGTGGCGGAGGCGGTGCTGCTCTCGGTGCGGCCCTCCTATATCCGCACGCTGGAGCGAAAGGGCGTCACCGGCGCCAAGGCGCTGACGCGCCTCAGGGGCAATCTCGACCGTCCGCTTGCGGCGATCCTCACCGCCAACACCATCGCGCATACGGTGGGCGCCGCGGGCGTCGGTGCGCAATCGGCGAAGGTTTTCGGCAGCGCCTATGTGGGCGTCACTTCCGCAGTGCTGACGCTCCTGATCCTGATTTTTTCGGAGATCATTCCGAAAACGCTGGGCGCGACCTACTGGAAAGCGTTGGCGCCGACATTCGGCCGACTGATCGAAGGCCTGACGGTCATCCTGTTTCCGTTCGTGTGGCTGTCGGAGAAACTGACCCGGCTTTTGTCGCGGCGCGAGGGCGCAGGCTATTCCTTCAGCCGCGACGAGATCGAGGCCATGGCGGAGATCGGCGAGAAGGAAGGGCTTCTCGAGGCCAAGGAGCTGAACATCGTCAAGAATCTCATGCGCCTCAGGATGCTGTCGGCGCGCGATATCATGACCCCGCGCTCGGTGATCTTTTCCGCGCCCGTCTCCATGACCGTGGGCGCGTTTTTCGATCAGCACTCGGACAAGCCGTTCTCGCGCATTCCCGTCTATGAGAAGAATTCCGACGAGGTGACCGGCTTCGTTCTGAAATCCGACCTCCTGATCGCCCAGGCCAATGGCGAGGTCGACCGGCCGCTCGCGGAATTCAGGCGCGACCTCCTGGTGCTGCTCGATGTCTTTTCAGCGTCCGAACTGTTCGACAAGCTGATGCATGAAAAGAGTCATATTTCGCTCCTCGTGGACGAATACGGATCGGTGCAGGGGCTTGTGACGCTCGAGGACATTGTCGAAACCCTGATCGGGCTCGAGATCACCGACGAGCTCGACAAGGTCGAAGACATGCAGGCGCTCGCGCATAAGCGCTGGCGCGACCGCATGGCCGCCATCGGCGTCGATCCCGACAGCATCGAAAAAACGGATTAGCCCTGAACCGCGAGCGCGCGCTGGTCATCGCGGCCCATGGCGATGAGGAACGGGTCTTCCTTTTGTAGCGCCATGAAGTCGGCTTTCGAGGTCAGGCCCTTCCAGCGATGGCGGATCAGCTCCTGGGCAATGGGCGCGCCGAGCGTAGCGCCGGGGCCGGCGAGGATGAGTTTGTCCGGCGCGAACTCCTTAACCGCGACTTCGATGGATTTTGAAAAGTCGTAGGTTTCGACGATCTGGCTACCGAGGGTGTAGTCGTAAAGGGCTTTCAGATTGGCGCCATGCGGCGTCCAGATCGCGCCGCGCCCGTCGATCATCGGGAGGTGCGGCGCCTCGATGATCTCGGCGGGAAGCGCGTCGAAAGCGGCGGCGGAGACATGGGCGAGAAGCGGCGTGTGAAACGCCGCATGGCGCGCCAGCCGGAACGGATAGCGTCCTTCGGCTTTGGGCAGGACTCTTTCCATCGCCGCCATGCCGGCTTCATCGCCGGCGAGCACGGCCATGCCGCCGAGCCGGATCGAGAGATACGCCTCGCCTTCGGTGCGGCCCGCATGCAGCGCGTCGCCGATGGCTTTTTCATTAGGGCGGGAGTCGCGCCAGTCTTCGCCGGTAAAGGGATAGATAAGCTGGCCGCCCTTGCCTTCGCGCTCCATCAGCGCGCCCATCGTGTCCACAAGGCGGATCGCATTGGCGGCGCTGACCGCGCCCGCGCCGGAGAGGGTCAGATACCAGCCGAGCGAGTTTCCGCAGACCGCGGCGATGTCGTATTGCTCGCGGTCGATGGCGGCGAAATCGGCGAGGGCGCAGGCATAGATCAGCGCCGAGGCGTTGAGGCTCGACGCATGTTTCGCGGCGGAATAGGTCTTTGCATGATCGAGCGCGGAGACGGTGTCGCGGTTCTGGCTTTCGCGCCATTCATCGACACCCTTGATGAACGCAGCCTTGTCGCTGTGATGGCGCGCGAGATAGCCGAGCTCGTCCTTGCCGTATGTACCCCGGCCCGGAAAGATGACGACGGCGGATTTTTTCATTATTCCGCCGCCTTTTTGGTTGCTTTGCCGGTCAGCGCCAGGGCCGCTTTGACGATGCCGGTCTCGCTGACCAGCACTTCGTTCGCGGCCGGCCCCAGGGGAATGAAGGTGTCGGCGCCGGTAAGACGCGCGATGTTGAAGGAAAGGCCGCGATCGGCGAATTGCGCGATCAGCTCTTCCGACAGCGACCCCGATTTGCGGCATTCATCGACGATCAGAATATCTTTCACGCCGCCCACGGCTTCAATGACAGCATCCATGGGCAGGGGCGCCAGCCATCGCAAGTCGATGACGCGCGCTTTGACGCCCTTGTCTTTCAATTCCGCCGCCGCACGCTGGGAGAGATAAACCCCGTTGCCATAGGTGAGGATGGCGAGGTCTTCGCCGTCGCCGATCCGGTTGACGCTGCCGAACGCCGCCCCGCCTTTGATGTCGTTGAAGACGGCGGTCATCATCCCGTCTCCCTCTTCGTAAAGATCCTTCACGGGATAAAGCGCAATGGGTTCGAGAAAGACGACGACGCGCCCTTCCTCGCGCGCCAGCCGGAACGCCTCGCGCATCATGGTCACAGCTTCCGCGCCAGAGGAGGGACAGGCAAGCACGATCCCCGGAATGTCGCGGAAGACCGCCACTGAGTTGTCGTTGTGAAAATGCCCGCCGAAGCCTTTCTGATAGGCGAGCCCCGCAATGCGCACGACCATGGGGTTGCGGTACTGGCCTTTCGAGAAAAAGGAGAGCGACGCCGCTTCGCCGCGAAGCTGGTCTTCCGCGTTGTGCACATAGGCGAGGAACTGGATCTCCGGCACAGGGATATAGCCGTTATGGCCGAGCCCGATGGCCATGCCGAGGATCGACTGCTCGTCAAGGATCGTGTCGAACACGCGCGAGGGGCCGAATTTCGGTTGCAGGCGCGTGGTGGCGCCGTAGACGCCGCCTTTTTTCGCGACGTCCTCGCCGAAGACAACGACATTGGCGTCGCGCTCCATCTGTTCGGCAAGCGCCAGCGAGATCAGGCGCGACATATGTTGCGGTTCGGCTTTGGCGCGCGCGTCGTCGGGCGCTTGCACCATGAGCTTGCCGGGTTTTAAAGCGCGGCGCACTTGCGGCGGGGGCAGGAGAGAGGCTGTCACCGCCGCCGCGCTCGTCAGTTTCGGCCGCGTCGTCGCGGCCTCCATGGCGCGGCGCACCCGGCCCCCGATCTGTTCATAGAGCCGTTCAATGTCTTCAAGGGACATCAAACCGGCCTCGATGAGCCGCCGCGCCGTGTGGAGCAGCGGGTCCTGATCGGCGTCGGCGTCAATCGCAGCCTTGTCGCGATAGCCGGTCTCGATATCAGAGCCGGCATGCCCCATCAGGCGCACGGTGCGCAAATGCAGAAACACCGGTTTGCGGGCGCCGCGGGCGAGCGCTTCGGCTTCGCGCGCTGCGCGCATGGCGTCGACGGCGTCGCGGGCGTCGCCCTGGATATAGGCGAGCCCCGCGCGGTTCGCATAATTCGCGGCGATCCAGCCTTCCGGCGTCTTCACCGAAATGCCGATCCCGTTGTCCTCGCAGATGAAGACGAGCGGCAGGGGCAGGCCGCGATAGCCCGTATGCGCCGCGGCATTGATCGCGCCGAGCGCTGTCGAATGGTTCGCCGAGGCGTCCCCGAAGGAACACAAGACCACGCTGTCGAGGGGAAGCTCCGCGTTCGGCTTTTTGTGGGTGCGGGCGAGCGCGACGGAAAAGGCCGCGCCCATGGCTTTCGGCAGATGCGAGGCGATGGTCGAGGTTTGCGGCGGGATGAACAGCGGTTTCGAGCCGATGACCTTGTGCCGTCCGCCGGAGATCGGGTCTTCCGACGAGGCGACGAAGGACAGCGCCATGTTCCAGATCGGGGTTTCGCCGGCAAGCTTGGCGGCGCGCTCGATATAGAAGGCGCCGGAGCGGTAATGCAGGAACGCCATGTCGTCGAGACGGAAGGCGCGGGCCACGGCGGCGTTGCCTTCATGGCCCGACGACCCGATGGAGTAAAAGCCGCGCTTTTTCGAGCCGAGGCGGCGCGCCTCGAGGTCAAGGCGGCGGCTGGCGAGCTGGCTTTCAAAAAGCGCCGCGAGATCACGCGCGGCGAGGCCCGCCGCGCCGAGGCTGGTCGCCGTCACGGGGGCCGGCAGGCGTCCCGCCTGAAGCCGGGTCAGAAATCCATCGCTGGAAATGGCCGCTGCGCCCGCCATGAAATCTATTTCCCGCCCGTATTTCAGTCATTTCCGGTTCCGCCCTTGTAGCCGGGCGGGGCTTGCGTCTATCTCCTATCAGGCACGGAATTTTTGCCAAGAGCCTCCTTGGAGACGGCATGACGAAGACGGTTCAGTATCCAGAATTGGGCGAAAGCCTCGCCCCGGCCCATCCGGGCGACGATCTCCTGACGGCGCTGCGGCTGCGGCGTTCCTGTCCGGCGGATTTTCTCGGCGAGCCGGGACCGGATGCGGCGGCTTTGAAGGATATCCTGACCATCTCGGCGCGCATCCCCGATCATCGCCGGGTCGTGCCCTTCCGGTTCGTGGTCTTTCAAGGCGAGGCGCGGGCGCGCTTCGGCAAGGCCCTGAAAGAAGCGTTCCTGAAGAACGAGCCGGAGGCTGACGAAAAAAGGGCCGCCTACGAAGAGAATCGTTTCCTCCGGGCGCCGGTGGTCGTGGCGGTTATTTCAACCACCGATCCCGGTCATCGCACCCCGGAATGGGAGCAGGTGCTGTGCGCCGGCGCGGCCTGCCAGAACATGCTGCTCGCCGCTTCCGCGCATGGCTACGCGGCGCAATGGCTGACCGAATGGTACGCCTATGACGAAGCGGCGCTTGCCGCGCTCGAGCTTGCAGAGGGTGAAAAAATCGCCGGATTCATTTATATAGGAACCGCGAAGGAAGACCCGAAGGAGCGCGCGCGGCCCGATATGACGGCGATCATCTCTCATTATAAGCGCTGATCACGCCAGTGTGAGGCGCGAAGCGCCGCGAGCGGTTATAAATTCAGTGCGTACCGGACGTGACAGAAAAAGGGACATATCGATGAATTTCAAACTCGTAACATTCGCCAGCGCCGCCTCTCTCGCGCTCGCCGCCTGCGGCCAGGACGCCTCGGAGGGCGCATCAGGCGCGGCGTCGACGGAAGCGCCCGCCGCCAGCGCCGCCGCTGAGACCGGCGAGGCGGCGAGCGCGCAACAGGCCGCCGAGACGGTTCAGAATGACGCTGTGTCCGGGGTCTATGCGCCCGACGCCGGTCACCGCTATATCGTTTTTTCCTATCTCCATCAGGGCTACTCCCGCCCGATCGTGAGATGGGACGACTGGACCGGCGAGCTTGACTGGAACGCCGACGCGCCGTCGGAATCCTCTGTCAGCATCACTATCGACGTCGACTCCGTTAACAGCGGCGTTGCGGATTTTGACGGGCATCTGAAAGGCGAGCGTTTCTTCGACGTCGCCAACTATCCCGAGATCACCTTCGTCAGCACGGATGTCGAAACAACCGGCCCCGACACGGGCACGATCACTGGCGATTTGACCATCAAGGACATGACCAAGCCGGTGACGCTCGATGTCGTCTTCCGCAAGGGCGCCTATGACGAGCGCAACAACATTTACAAGCTCGGCTTTTCCGGCACGACCACGGTCAAGCGGTCCGATTTCGGCGTCGGCGCCTTCGTTCCGATGGTGAGCGACGAAGTCGATATTCAGATCGAAACCGAGTGGGAGATGCCCGCGCCCGACAGCGAGTAACGGGCCTTGACAGCGGCGCGCTACACCCCGGTCGCCGCAATCCTCCACTGGACGATTGCGGCGCTCATCATCGGGCAGATATTCGGCGGCATGTATATGCACGGGCTGCCGAATTCGTCGCCGATGAAGTTCGATCTCTATCAGCTGCACAAGTCGTTCGGGCTGACGGTGCTGGCGCTGTCGCTGGTCCGGCTCGGCTGGCGCTTTACCCATAAGGCGCCGCCTTTGCCGGCGGCCATGCCGGACTGGCAGAAGATCATCGCGCGCGTGACGCATTGGGCTTTTTACGCCCTGATGATTTTAACGCCGCTCGCCGGCTGGGCCATCGTGTCGGTCTCGCCCACGGACATTCCAACGAAATTCTTCGGCGTCATTCCAGTCCCGCATCTGCCGTTTTTCGGCGGCGTTGCGGACCGTGAAACCGCGGAGCATCTGTTTGAAGAACGTCATGAGCTTCTGGCGAAGATCATCCTCGTCCTCCTGGTCCTGCATGTGGGCGCCGCGCTGAAGCATGTCTTTGTCAACAAGGACGGCGTGTTCCAGACCATGCTGCCCGAACGCAATCGCGCCTGGCTCGGCCTTGTTGCGATCTTCGCGGTGCTGGGGCTCGGCGTCGTCGCCTACTACGCCTCGCCGAAACCGGGCGCCGCAAGCGCCGGGCCGCGGCTGGCGGCGGGCGCTCATGAAGACGACCAAGGCGGCAACTGGGCTGTGAATTATGAGGAGAGCAGTCTCATCTTCATCGGGTCCGAAAAAGGCCGGAGCTTCGAAGGCGGCTTCGGTGATTTCACGGCGGTCATCGATTTCTATCCGGAAGACCTCGAGAACTCGTCGGTGGATGTGACGGTGCGCACCGCCTCGGCTTCGACCGGGGATTCCTTGCGCGATTCGAACCTGCCCAACGCGCAATGGTTTGA
>JAUIMC010000032.1 GCA_030433215.1 Alphaproteobacteria bacterium | reverse complement strand
GGACTGCCGGGCGGCGATATCAGCACAGCCTTTGGCGGCGGCTGGCGCCATGAAGATTATGAGCGCAGCAGCGAAACGACCCCCTCGCTCGCGGTCAGCGGCGACCGCGAAATCAAATACGCATTCGCCGAAGCATTGATCCCGGTGGTCGAAGAGTCCGAAGACCGGTTCCTGCTCCATTCTTTGACCGTAAGCCTCGCGGGACGCCTTGAGGATTACAGCGATTTCGGCTCGACGACGACGCCGAAGATCGGTGTCCGGTATGAGCCGTTTACGGGACTGACCCTGCGCGGCACCTGGGGCGAATCGTTCCGCGCGCCGTCCTTTCAGCAGCTCTTCTCCGCGCAGACTGCGGTCCTCTATCCGGCTTCGGTGTTCAGCCATCCCGGAGGCGGCGAAGTGATCTTCGCCACTGGCGGAAACCCGGATCTCGGACCGGAACGCTCCCGCTCCTGGACCGCCGGCGCCGATTTCGACGTTGACTTCGACGGCGACGCGCCGTTGACCCTGTCGGCGACCTTTTTCGCTATCGACTATGACGACCGTGTGGTGGTTCCCGTCTCGCCTGGCGCGACAGCGCTGATCAATCCCGCTTTCAGCGACTTTGTCGAGCGCGATCCGGCGGCCGACCGCCAAGCGCAGCTCATCGCCGGCGTTTCGCGTTTCGTCAATCTCACCGGCGCGCCCTACGATCCCGCGAGCGTCGTCGCGATCGTCAACAACGCACAGCAAAATGCGATGTCCCAGACCGTCCGCGGCGTCGACATCTCCTACCGGCAGTTGTTCGACCTCCCCGGCTCGTCGTTGTCAGCCTTCGCCAACACGACATGGCTCGACATCCGTCAGCAAAATGTTCCCTCGTTCCCCGAAACCGTCCAGTCCGGAACCATCGCCAATCCGCCCGACTGGCGCGCGCGCGGCGGACTGACCTGGGAAATGTCAGGGTTCGCAGCGACCGGTATCGTGAACTACGTCTCCGGCGCGTCCGACACCGGCGTCACGCCAAATGAAGATATCGCAGCCTGGACCACTGTCGACGCCAATCTCGCCTATGATTTCGGCCAGCAGGCCGGCGCCTTGTCCGAGCTGCGGTTCGCGCTCTCGGTCAACAACCTCTTCGACCGGGATCCGCCATACGCCTTCAGCCCCTCCCTGCTTCAACAGGGAATATATTTCGACAGCACGACCTCTTCTCCGCTCGGCCGGATCGTCGCGGTCACGCTTCGCAAGCGGTTTTGATACGACACGTTAACCGCCCCTCATGAATTTCTGAAAGTTGCGCGGATGCCGATACTTCGGCCGATCTCTCTTCTTGCCGTCTTTCTGTTGGCCAATATCTCGCCGCCGCTTGGGAGAGCGGCGGCGCAGGAAGGACCTGTGACCACACGCATGCTGGTCGAGATCAGCGATCTCTCCAGCGTCGCCATTTCCCCTGACGGAGAGCATGTCGCTTTTCGCGAAGAGCGCGCCTCCATTGAGGAGAACACGTACCGCTCGGCGTGGCGGGTGCACCGCCTTGATGCGAACGAATCGCCGATCCGCGTTGCGGAAGGCGGCGCGCCGCTGCGAAATGGCGGGCTGTCGATAAACGAGCCGCCGCAATGGTCGCCGGACTCGCGGTGGATATATTATCGCGCGCTCCTCGACGGGGAAGTCCAGATCTGGCGCGCCGCGCGCGACGGCGGCAAGGCGGAGCGTCTGACGTCCGACGCCGCCGATATCGAAGCGTTCGTGCTCGACCCCGGCGCCAACGCGCTGATCTATAGGGTGGGCGCGACGCGCGAGGAAATCGCCCGCGCCGAAGAGGAAGAATATGCAAACGGCGTTCTCTTTGATGACTCGATTTTCGCGGGCCAGGGACTGTTCCGCTCGGTGCTCATCAACGGCCGGCTCGCAAGCGAGCGCACCGATGACCGTATGACGCGCCGCCAGCTTTTGTGGAACGCGCCTAAACGCGTCCGCGTCCTCGATTTGAACACCGGCGCCGTGCGCGAAGGCGCAGACCGCGACGCGAAACTGCTGCGCGCCAGCGATCCGGCCGCCGGGCGCGGTGTTCCTTCGTCTTCGGGCGATCTTGTCGCCGTTATCTCCGAAGCGCCGGAAGGCAAGACCGCGTTGCGCGTGAGCCGCGTCGGCCGGGACAAGCGCTCGATGATTTGCGGCGCTTGCGGAAACTTGAAGATCATCGCCGTCGCCTGGCGGAACGATGATGAACTCGTCATCACGTCGCGCGACGCGGAGCGAGGCTACGCGCAAAGCCTTTATGTGTGGCGGCCGGAGGACGACGTGTTGCGTCTCGTCGCCAGATCCGACGGCCTGTTGAGCGGCGACCGCAGCGGAAATACGCCATGCGCAATAGGAGAGCATGCGGCCGTCTGCGTCGCCGCAGAGGCCGCCGCGCCGCCGCGTCTTGTCAGCATTCCATTGGATGGCGGCCCCGGCGCCGTGCTCTATGAGCCGAATGCGGGCCTCGCCGCCGCCCTGCGCGCGGGAGTCGATGTCGAGTTCCTCGCCTGGAAAGACAAGCGGGGACGGCGCTTCACCGGTCATCTCTTCACGCCGAAAGCACGAAGCGATGCCGGTCCCATGCCGCTGTTTGTCACTTACTATGTCTGTCCTGGTTTCCTGCGCGGCGGCTTCGGCGATGAATGGCCGCTGATCCCGATGGCGCAGGCCGGCGTCGCCGCGCTTTGCGTCAACGCGCGGCTGCCCGGGCGCGAGGATCGCGATGCGAAGGAGGATTACGAGACGGGCCTTGAAGGCGTCACGGCCGCCGTCGATCTCCTTGCAGCGCGCGGACTCGTCGACCGGCGCAAAATCGGCATGGGCGGGCTGAGTTTTGGCAGCGAAGTGACCTTGTGGACCGCATCCCATTCCGATCTCCTCGCCGCCGCGTCCGTCGCCTCGTCGGCGGCGTCGCCGACCTGGTACTGGTTCCGGTCGATGCAGACAGGCTATGCGCCGCGCGCGCGCGAGCAATGGGGTCTGGGGCCTCCCGAAGAAACGCCGGAGCGCTGGCGCGAACTGTCTCCAGCCTTTTATCCGGAGGCATTTACGGCGCCGATCCTCATGCAAATGGCCGAACAGGAATACCGGTCCGCGATCGAATATTACGCGCGCATGCGCCTAGCAGGGGTCCCCGTTGAATTATGGGCCTATCCGCATGAGCCCCATATCAAGTTCCAGCCGCGACACAAGCTCTCTATTTATGACCGAAACCTCGACTGGTTCGGCTTCTGGCTTCTTGGCAGCGAGGACCCGGCCCCTGGCAAGGCGGGCCAGCATGAACGCTGGCGAAAGCTCAAATGGCAAATGCACGAGCGTTCTTCAAACAAATAAGTGAAAGCGGCTGCTGATTTGTCACCAGCTTCGCGCCCAGAGTTCGGCGCAGGCGAATTCCAGCATCGCCGAAGAGGCGGCGTCTGAAAGCGTTTGATCTGAGGTGAGGGCGCGCTCAAGCGCTGTTGCGTCCAGGACGTCATTTTCCCGCATGAGGCCGCCGAGCAGCAACTCTGCGATGCGGGCGCGATGGCGATGAAGCACATGAGCGTTAAGACCGGCGAATGTTCCTTTCGATCTCCGGTTGAGAATGGCGGCTGGCAGTCTGTCTGCGAAAGCGTCCCGTGCGACCGAGCGGTTTCTGCCGCCTGCGATATTCATCCATGTTGGAATTCTGAGACTCGTCTCGACCACCGGCTGCGAGAGGAGCGGCATGCGCAATGGACCGAACGCCACTCGGTCCCGTCCGTCTCTGACGCCATGGCTTTTGCTGAGCGCGGCGATATGTTCGATCTTTCCGGGCAGCGCGCGCCGCGGTGCGATTGTCCAAGGATGTGGCGGCGGCGGCGCGAGACCAGCGGCGTTCGCGAGAAATTCGCCGCGGCCTGATTTTTTTCGGGGAGTCGACACGGCTTTTTTCAGGGCAAGCCTGCCAACCTTCCACACGCTGCAGGCGTGAAGCTCGGCGACGTCGCCGACAGCTGAGAAAAATCGCCGTCCGGGACCATGCGCAAGCAAGGCGTCCGCCGCAGGGGCCGAGCTGCTCAAATAGCCAAGCACATAGTCGCCGCCGCTGCCGCTGAAGAAACTGTCCGCATGGATGCGATGCGCTACGCGTTCCATCGTGCAGTCCGCAATCCGCTTTAGCGGATGATGCGAGGGCCGCGGCCGACGCGTTGACGGCAAGTCCGTGAAATCGAATGCGTCGGCGGACATAGCGGCGAGATGCGCCGGCGCATTCAAAAATTCGGCGGCCTTGACCGCATAGCCGCGCTCGTCTTCTCCCGACTCCGGCGACCAGAGATTGACGCACTCAAAATTAGCGCCGGCCTCGCGCAGGCTCGCAGCGACAATCGACGAATCGAGGCCGCCCGACAGTTCGACCAGGGGCGACGCCGAGCGCGAAACCCATGCGCGCGTCGATTGAAGGATAACTGCGCCAAGCGCCTCAGCGGCGTCCCGCTGCTGCGTAAATTGCCGGCTCGCATCAGCGAAATCCCACGGGCTCCATGCCTGGGCGACTGACGCCGAACCGTTTTTCACTGTGAGCCGGGCGCCAGCCGGCAGCTCGCGGACATTATCAAGACAGGTTTGCGCCGAACGCCATGCGGGCCAGGCGAGCCATTGCCGCAACACCGGCCAGTCGATCGTCCCTTGGACGATGCCAAGACGCACGGCGAAATCGACATCCGAATAAAACGCCGTCAGCCCGTCGCCGCAGTCCGAATAATAACATGGCGCGCCGCCCGATGGATCGCGCAGGACGCGCACCGGCTCCTCGAGAAGCACGCCGATATAGTCTCCCCAGAACAGGCGGAAGAAATCTCCTCCGCCCGATCCCGATATGCGCCGCGCTGCAGCGTCAGTGATCTCTCGCACCCCGCGGCCATCTTCATCGCGGGCGAACAAATCGCCAATGGCAACGACGCCGTCCCGGATAATGACGCCGTCCTCACTGTCCCGGTCGACGAGAAACACGGCGCTGCCGGAACGGCCAATGGGCGAAAGTCCGAGGATCGCAGCCGCGTCTTGCGCCAGTTTTTCGGCTCGCGTGCCTGCGCTTTGCGTCACCCAGGCAAGACCGATATAGCGGCCGCTCATTTAAACGATCCTTATGGGCGTGAACATCGCTGCATATTCCAGGGGACAGTTGAAGACGACGCCGTCACGCTGCACCCAGCAATGGGCGGCGAAGGGTTGCGCTTTGACGCCGATTACAAGACTGGCCGTGATGTTGCGCCGGAGGAGGAAGGAAAGCATCGCGACGGAATCCCGCAAGCAAACGGGATTCAACGGAACCAGCCGCCGCGTTGCATGGAAAGAGCGCGCCAGCGCGCAAATGGCGTTCGCCGGCGCTTCGGCGCCCGCAAGCGCCCGCTGTTTGCGCATCGCGAGCCGGTCCAGCGTGCGTTTCAGCCCCTTTCGCTTCAATTGCCTTTGCGCTTGTGCGAGCGCCCAGGCGGTTTCGGCAATCAAGCGCAGGCTTGGGCGCGAAGACCCGCCGTCACGCTCTTCGAGCAAGCTGCATTCCGGGACTGGAGTTCGCACGGCGACGAACGGGCGCGCCTCTTTCGAGCTGTCTGCGAGGACGCCGAGTTCCCGCAAGGCGCAAATATCCTCGTCGCATGCCTCTCCCCCCTCGATCAATGTGCGCGCAACTGCGTCTTGAGCGGGCGGAAGCCGGAAATACCGGTCTCGCGCCACATCGAGAAAAATCGCCTGGCCGGAGCTGACGCAGACACTGAGATCTTTGGGCAGATAGCAGGTCATTGCAAAGCGCGCCTGAAGAAGGGACCGTGATCAAAATGTCTGTGTGTCGCGCAGCGGCGCGCGACGCGAATGTCGCGCGCCGCATCCGGCGTCAGTCCGTGATGGAGCTGGCGGGGAGCTGATCGTCGATCTCGGTGACGTATCCAGGCTCGCCTTTCGTTTCCTCGCTGGCGACGCCGAGATCGATGATGTCGTCTTCGTGTGTTTCGATCGGTTTCATGACTTCTCTCCTTTCGGTTGCGCCATGGGGATCATGGCGGGGAGGAGTCTAGGCGCGCGGCGCTGCTATCCCTAAGCAATCCTGAGATAATCGTCAGACTATTGTGACGGCGATTCAAGCGGTTGGCGTTCGCCCGGAAAATTCTTCGGAAATATTGTCCGTACAGGATGTTTCAGGGGCTCGTATGCGCGGCGGCGAGGATCTGCGACGCTAGGCGGATGCGGCGGCGGTGATAGGCGCCGGCGAGGTGGGCGAGCTCCGGGAAGTCGGCCACCATGTACGCGTTCTCGATGCGCCGCAATTCGGCCTGCCGGTTTGCGATCGCCTCGTCTTCGTGCAGACGGAACACCCTCAGGCGAAGCGCGATATCTGACAGCGCGGCGCAAAGCCGGTCATTTGAGGAGAGCGCCATGACGGCGTTAAACGCCGCCGCCGTGCGCTGCTCGATGCTCGCGTCCCTGTCTTTCGCTTCGATCGGGCGCGGCTTCGGGGGCGAGCGCGCGCCCGCGGCGCGGGCGACGGCGAGACCGAGGAGCGCCCCATGGGCGTCATAAAGATGGCGCAGACCCTGTTCCGTAATGAGCGGCGCGAAAAACCCTTCATTCGAGTGTGAGACGAGCAGCCCGGCGCCCACAAGCCGGTTGAGCGCGTTTCGCACCGGCGTCGGGCTGACGCCGTCGGCCGCCGCGATCTCGTTGACGTCGATCCGCGCGCCCGGTGCAAACGCGCCGGACGACACGCGCTCCGTGAGACTCCTGTATACGCTTTCGGTTATCGAGATTCGACCGGCCATCCTGCGTCGGTGTTGTTCGCTTCGCATGTCTCGCGCCGGCGCCGGTGCGTCAGACAGCGGCGCAAGGCGTATTCACCGCGCGTTTGCACCGCGCCGGCGCGATGCGCTGGCGCTGAGTTCAGTGTGTCTCCAAATGATAAAGTTAACCTCTAGTATTTAATTACGCTTTCAGATTCTACCGGTGATTGTTACGATTATGTGACAATAAAGATCGCCGGAAATTCTTGCATCCATTCAAAACGCCAACCACTAAGCCAGGAAGCGCCTGGCGGCGGTTTCGAAATCTTTGGAAAGGGTCCGCCGAACGATGCCCCGTCTCCGCGCCGTCCAGGCGTTTGTCGATGAAGCTCAATCACTGCGCGCGCCGTCGGACCTCAACCGGTTGCTCGACGCCGTGACCAAGGACATGGGCTTCGACTATTTCGCGCTGATGCATCATGTGGATTTGAGCGGATACAGCGAGGCGCTGACTCACATGGAGCAAGGCGAACTTGTCGCCCTCGGCACCTATCCCGAACGCTGGATCGAACAATATATCGCCGACAACATCGTCGCCAACGATCCTGTCCTGCTTGCGAGCCATCGCACCAATATGGGCTTCGCCTGGTCCGACATTCCCGCGCTCATCCCCATGACCGACGCCCACCGGCGAATCCGCGAGCGCACCGTCAAGGCCGGCATCGACGAAGGCTTCACCGTTCCCGCCAACGTCCCCGGCGAGGCTAACGGCAGCTGCAATTTCGCCATGGCGACAGGACGCGCGCTGCCGCGCGACAATCTCAAAATGGCGCAGCTCGTCGGCGGCTTCGCCTTCCAGGCCGCGCGCGCCATGGTGCTGAACGCGTTTCCGCAAGCCAGGCGCCCGCCGAAAGGGCCCTTGACCCAGCGCCAGCTCGAATGCGTGCTCTTCGCCGCGAAAGGCAAATCCGACTGGGAGATCGGCGCGATCCTCGGCATCTCGCAAGGCACCGTGAAACGCCATATCGAGGACGCGCGCGCCCATTACGAAGTCGGAAGCCGCATGCAGGTCGTGATGCGCGCCCTCTTCGAAGGCCATATCGGGGTCGTCGACGCGCTTCGGTGAACCCGTCAATGTGCCGATCGGCACAGTGACGGCTGTGGGCCTGTTGGTGAATCCTCCACGGGAAGCTACGTGGAGGACTTCATGCTTTTTCTCATCGACCGGCGCAATCGCGGCGCGTTTCCCGAACTTCTCAGATCCATGCATCGCGACCGCAAGCGCCTGTTCGTCGATATCTTCGGCTGGGACCTCGCCCATGAGAAGGGCGAGGAGCGCGACCGTTTCGACGATGACAGCGCCGCGTATCTCGTGCTCGCCGACGAGGAAGGCGGTCATATCGCTTCGGTGCGCCTCTTGCGCACCGACCGGCCGCATCTTCTCGACACCCTCTTCTCCGACCTCTGCGAAGGCGAGATCCCGCGGGGCGGCGATATTCTCGAAATCACCCGCCTCTGCCTTCCATTGCGTAAGAAGACCCGCGTCGCGGCGCGCAACATTCTGGCGCGCGGGATCATCGATTATGCGGCGCTCGCCGGCGTCGCCAGCTACACCGCCGTCTGCCATATGGCGTTTCTTTCCGAGCTCCTGTCCGCCGGATGGCGCTGCATGGAGGAGAACACCCGCGCCCTGCTTGACGAAGGCTGGCGATGTCCGCGCGACGCGCCGCGCCTCACTCTGAACCAGTCCGACCTTGCAGCCTGAATTTTGGGAGCCGCTCCGATGATTACCGCCGCATCAGTCGCCAAGGCCAGTTTGAATGTCGAGACAGACGCCTTAACGCAGGCGCTTC